>CBIHOG010000001.1:0-411956 GCA_966211435.1 uncultured Variovorax sp.
TTCACCACCGGCCGCGGCACGCCTTACGGCCTGGCCGAGGTGCCGGTGATCAAGGTCGCGACGCGCAGCGATCTCGCGCGCCGTTGGCACGACCTCATGGACGTGAACGCGGGCACCATCGCCGATGGCGAGGCGAGCATCGAGGATGTGGGCTGGGAGCTGTTCCACCTGATGCTCGAGGTCGCGAGCGGCCGCAGGAAGACCTGGGCGGAGCAGTGGAAGCTGCACAACGCCCTGGTGCTGTTCAACCCGGCACCGGTGACCTGAAAACGAGCAAAGCCATGGAAGGCCGCATCACCGATGCGGATCCTCGAAGTGAATGGCGGTCAGTACATGCCCTGATCGCCTTTCCGCGCCAAGCCTGCAAGATTCACAACAGAGAGAAGAGAGACAGACCTTGAAACACCAGTTCGCACGAACCCTCGCAGCCGTCGCGGCCGTGGGCACACTCGCCTTCGGCGCCGCCCTGCCGGCCGCCGCGCAAAGCGACTTCCCGAACCATACCGTCGAGTTGCTGGTGCCCTACCAACCGGGCGGCGGCACCGACGGCCTGGCGCGCACCTTCGCGGACGCGAGCCGCAAGCACATGTCACAGAGCATGGTGATCATCAACCGCCCCGGCGCGGGCGGCGCCATCGGCTGGACGGAAGTCATCAACGCCAAGCCGGACGGCTACAAGCTGGCGGTGCTGACGGTGGAACTGCTCACCCTGCCCCACCTCGGCCTCGCCAAGTTCAAGTACGACGACTTCCAGCCCATCGCGCAGCTCAACGCCGACCCGGCCGCGATCACGGTCAAGGCCGACGCGCCGTGGAACACCATCGAGGAGTTCCTTGCCGACGCGAAGAAGAAGCCCGAGGAAGTGCGCGTGGGCAACTCCGGCAACGGCTCGATCTGGCACCTGGCCGCGGCGGCGCTGGAGGACAAGACCGGCACCAAGTTCAGCCACATTCCCTTCCAGGGCGCCGCACCCGCCGTGCTGGCGCTGCTGGGCGGCCACATCGAGGCCGTGGCCGTGAGCCCGGCCGAGGTGACGACGCACGTGCAGTCCGGCAAGCTCAAGATGCTGATGGTGATGGCCGACCAGCGCGTGAAGGGCTTCGAGAAGATCCCGACGGCGAAGGAACGCGGCATCGATCTCTCCATCGGCACCTGGCGCGGCCTTGGCGCACCGAAGAACACGCCGCCTGAAGTGATGGCCAAGCTGCGCGAGATCACCGCCAAGACGGCTGCCGAGCCGATGATGCGCGAGGCGATGGACAAGCAGAACCTGGGTTATGTCTACACTGACGGCGCGGTGTTCAAGGAGACGCTGGCCAGGGACAACGCCTACTTCAAGACGCTGATCACCAAGCTGAACATCAAGCCATAGATTGGCCGGATCGGTTCCCCCCGGGCTTCGCGCACTTCGTGTCGCTTTGCCTTCCTCCCCCTGCCGGGGGCGACACCCGTGGAGCGTCAAAGCCGGATCCACGGCGTCCCGCTATCAAATACAAGGAGACTGATCATGAAACGTCGGACGTTCATTCATGCCGCGTCGCTGGCCGCGGGCTTTGGTCCGCTGGCCGCATCTGCCCAGGGGCAATGGCCCGCGGGGAAGCCGATCACCTACATCGTTCCCTTTCCAGCAGGAGGGACCACCGACGTGCTCGGGCGCCTGATCGGCCAGAAGCTCGGGCCCGTGCTCGGCACGACGGTCGTGATCGACAACAAGGGGGGCGCGGGCGGGAGCATCGGATCGGAGCTGGCGTCGCGCGCAGCGCCGGACGGGTTCACGATGCTGGGCGGCACGATCAGTTCGCACGCGATCAACGTGAGCCTCTATCCCAAGATCGGCTACGACCCGCAGAAGTCCTTCGCGCCGGTGGCGCTGATCGGCACCAACCCGGTGGTGCTGGTGGTCAACCAGGCGAGTCCGTACAAGACGCTGAAGGACGTGCTTAACGCAAGCAAGGCGAAGTCGGGCGGGCTCTCGTCCGCGTCGGCAGGCACCGGGACCTCGCAGCACCTGTCGCTGGAACTGCTGGCCTACAAGTCGGGCGTGAAGTTCACGCACGTGCCGTACAAGGGCAGCGGGCCGGCGATCCAGGACGTGATCGCGGGCCAGGTGGAGATGATGTTCGACACAACCGTGGTGGCGGCGCCGCACATCCAGAGCGGCAAGCTGCGCGCGATCGCGGTGACCTCCGCCAGGCGGCTGGCCTCGATGCCGGACGTGCCGACCATTGCCGAATCCGGCGTGGCCGGCCTGCAGGATTTCGAGGTGCAGTCGTGGCAGGCGATCTTCGTGCCGGCCGGCACGCCCGCGCCCATCGTCGAGCGGATGCACGCGGAGATCCGCAAGATCCTCGCGCAGCCTGACATGCAGGAGAAGATGAAGTCTTTCGGCATGGAGCCGGCGGACCTGACGACGGCGCAGATCTCCGCCTTCCAGAAGGCCGAGGTCGAGAAATGGGCCCAGGTCATCAAGGCCGCGAACATCAAGGTCGAGTAGGCACCGCGTAGTCGTTGTCCTGCGGAAAGGCCGCGGGGCGCTCGATAGAATTCCCATCCCTTTCCGGAAGACCTGCTTGTCCGACCGCCTCCCCGTCCTCCCCCAGTACCTGTATCCCAAGCAGGCCCTGACCTCCTTTGCCGGCTGGGTCGCGGGCAAGGAGCGCGGCTCGGTCACGACGTGGATCATCCGCCGCTTCGTCGACAAGTACGGCGTCAACATGGGCGAGGCGCTGGACAGCGACATCGCGCGCTATGCGAGCTTCAACGATTTCTTCACCCGCGCGCTGAAGCCCGGCGCGCGGCCGCTGGCGCAAGCCGACCTCGTCTCGCCCGTCGACGGCGCCATCAGCCAGTTCGGCACCATCGAGGGCGACCAGATCTTCCAGGCCAAGGGCCACCGTTACTCGACCACCGCGCTGGTCGGCGGCGACGAATCGCTCGCCGCGCGCTTCGCGCACGGCAGCTTCGCCACGCTCTACCTGAGCCCGAGGGACTACCACCGCATCCACATGCCCTGCGACGGCCGCCTGCTGCGCATGATCTACGTGCCGGGCGAGCTGTTCTCGGTCAACCCGACCACGGCGCGCGGCGTGCCTGGCCTGTTCGCACGCAACGAGCGCGTGGTGTGCGTCTTCGAGACAGCCCGCGGCCCCTTCGTTCTGGCGCTGGTGGGCGCGACCATCGTCGGCAGCATGGCCACCGTCTGGCACGGCGTGGTCAATCCGCCGCGCGGCGGGGAGGTGCGCGAGTGGCAGTACGCGGACCGGCAGCTGCTGCTGAGGCAAGGCGAGGAGATGGGCCGCTTCTTGCTCGGCTCGACGGTGGTGATGCTGTTCCCGACGCCGCCGCTGGCCTTCAATCCGGCCTGGTCGCCGGGCGCGGCGGTGCGCCTCGGCGAAGCGATGGCAAACTATTCCGGCGGCTGAGCCCCCTTGGCAGGCCGCAATGGCCCTGCGGCTATAGCTATGAAACTTGTAGCATGAAATATTCTGCGATATAGTCGCCGGCCGATTCGGGCCCAGCCCGCGTCCACCAACAAGAAAAGCGCGGGAATCCCTTGGAGAAGAGTGATGAGTAGCAAGGAAAACGGAGCCGTCAGCCAGTTGCTCGCGCTGCTGGAGGCCCGTTATGCGCTGCGTGTTCTCTGGGCCCTGCGCGACGGCCATGCACAGACCTTCCGCCTGCTGCAGGACAGCGTCGGCGGGGTCACGCCGAACACGCTCAACACCCGCATCAAGGAACTGCGCGAGGCCGGCCTCGTGAACCACGGCAGCGAGGGCTACGCGCTGACGCTCAGCGGCCAGGACCTCCTCAAGCGCCTGTCCGACCTGCAGGCCTTCGCCGGCAAGTGGCAGGCGAGCCAGGTCAAGAAGGCGGCGCCCCCGCCCCCGCCTGCGCCTGCCGCAGCCCCCGCACCTGCCGCCCCGGTCATCGCGGATCGTTAAACTGCGCGGCTCTTTCCAATCTCCATCGAACCTAGGAGCACCCCTCATGCCCACCACTTCCTCCGGCCTCCAATACGAAGACACGGTCGTCGGCGACGGCGCCGAAGCCAAGGCCGGCCAGCACGTCCACGTGCACTACACCGGCTGGCTCTACAACGACGGCGTCCAGGGCGCCAAGTTCGATTCGAGCCGCGACCGCAACGACCCCTTCGCCTTCTCGCTGGGCGCCGGCCAGGTCATCAAGGGCTGGGACGAAGGCGTGGCCGGCATGAAGATCGGCGGCCAGCGGACGCTGATCATCCCCGCGGGCCTCGGCTACGGCGCGCGCGGCGCGGGCGGCGTGATTCCGCCGAACGCGACGCTGAAGTTCGACGTCGAGTTGCTCGACGCCCACTGACCGGACCGGCACCGCCGGGCTCGCCATGCGCCGTCACCGGCGCATTTTTTTGCCTTGAAAAGCGGCGTGCGAGCCCCCAATTGATGGGCTAACGTCCTTTTTGTCACCGTTCTTGTAGATTCCCGGCCTGACCGCCGGCTTCCAAAGCATGTCAGACCCGCACAACCCATCATCGAATTCCGAGACCTTGCAAGGCGAGCCCAGCCCCGAAGAGCTGGAAGCCGCGCAGGCCGCCAACGAAGCGGACGCACTGGCGGCCGCCTCCAGCGAGATCGCCGAACTGAAGGCAAGGAACGCCGAGCTGGCCGACCAGTACCTCCGCGCCCAGGCGGATGTGCAAAACGCCCGTCGCCGGGCCGACGAGGAAATCACCAAGGGCCGCAAGTTCGCGATCGAATCCTTCGCCGAGGGCCTGTTGCCGGTGCTGGACAGCCTCGAGGCCGGCCTCGCGATCCAGGACGCCACGCCCGAGCAGATCCGCGAGGGCGCCGAAGCCACGCTGCGCCAGCTCAAGAGCGCGCTGGAGCGGAACAAGGTGATCGAGATCGCGCCGCCGGCCGGCAGCAAGTTCGACCCGCACCAGCACCAGGCGATTTCCGTCGTGCCAGGCGTCCAGCAGGAGCCCAACACCATCGTGGGCGTGCTGCAGAAGGGCTACACCATTGCCGAGCGCGTGCTGCGCCCCGCGCTGGTGACCGTCAGCGCGCCGGGCTGACCCCACGAAATCCACAGGAAATCCCCGCTCCGTCCCTTGAATCGAGCCGGGTTATCCACAAGTTCACAACAACATATCTTTCGCATCAGGAGCAACAGAATCATGGCCAAAATCATCGGCATCGACCTCGGCACCACGAACTCGTGCGTGTCGATCATGGAAGGCAACACCACGCGCGTCATCGAGAACTCGGAAGGTGCCCGCACCACGCCGTCGATCGTCGCGTACCAGGAAGATGGTGAAGTGCTGGTCGGCGCCTCGGCCAAGCGCCAGGCGGTCACCAACCCCAAGAACACCATCTACGCGGTCAAGCGCCTGATCGGCCGCAAGTTCGAGGAGAAGGAAGTCCAGAAGGACATCGACCTGATGCCCTACAGCATCGTCAAGGCCGACAATGGCGACGCCTGGGTCGAGGTGCGCGGCAAGAAGCTCGCCGCGCAGCAGGTCAGCGCCGAGATCCTGCGCAAGATGAAGAAGACCGCCGAGGACTACCTTGGCGAGCCGGTCACCGAGGCCGTGATCACCGTTCCCGCGTACTTCAACGACAGCCAGCGCCAGGCCACCAAGGATGCCGGGCGCATCGCCGGCCTGGACGTGAAGCGCATCATCAACGAGCCGACGGCCGCCGCGCTGGCCTTCGGCCTGGACAAGCAGGACAAGGCCGACCGCAAGATCGCCGTGTACGACCTCGGCGGCGGCACCTTCGACGTGTCGATCATCGAGATCGCGGATGTCGACGGCGAGAAGCAGTTCGAAGTGCTGTCCACCAACGGCGACACTTTCCTGGGCGGCGAGGACTTTGACCAGCGCATCATCGACTACATCATTTCCGAGTTCAAGAAGGAACAAGGCGTCGATCTGGGCAAGGACGTGCTCGCGCTGCAGCGCCTGAAGGAAGCGGCCGAGAAAGCCAAGATCGAGCTGTCGAACAGCGCCGCGACCGACATCAACCTGCCCTATGTGACGGCCGATGCCTCGGGCCCGAAGCACCTGAACATCAAGCTCACGCGCGCCAAGCTGGAAAGCCTGGTCGACGAGCTGATCGAGCGCACCATCGCGCCCTGCCGCACCGCCATCAAGGATGCCGGCGTCAGCGTGTCGGACATCAGCGATGTGATCCTGGTCGGCGGCATGACCCGCATGCCCAAGGTGCAGGACAAGGTGAAGGAGTTCTTCGGCAAGGAACCGCGCAAGGACGTGAACCCCGATGAAGCCGTGGCCGTCGGCGCCGCCATCCAGGGCCAGGTGCTCTCCGGCGACCGCAAGGACGTCCTGCTGCTGGACGTGACTCCGCTGTCGCTCGGCATCGAGACGATGGGCGGCGTGATGACGAAGATGATCACGAAGAACACCACGATCCCGACGAAGTTCGCGCAGACCTTCTCGACCGCCGAGGACAACCAGCCGGCGGTGACGATCAAGGTGTTCCAGGGCGAACGCGAGATCGCTTCGGGCAACAAGCTGCTGGGCGAGTTCAATCTCGAAGGCATCCCGCCGGCCGCGCGCGGAACGCCGCAGATCGAGGTGAGCTTCGACATCGACGCCAACGGCATCCTGCACGTCGGCGCCAAGGACAAGGGCACCGGCAAGGAAAACAAGATCACCATCAAGGCGAACTCCGGCCTCTCCGAGGACGAGATCCAGAAGATGGTGAAGGACGCCGAGCTGAACGCCGCCGAGGACAAGAAGAAGGTCGAGCTCGCGCAGTCGCGCAACCAGGGCGAAGCCATGGCGCACAGCGTGCGGAAGTCGCTGGGCGAGCACGGCGCGAGCCTGGACGCTGGCGAGAAGGAACGGATCGAGGCCGCCATCAAGGAGGTCGAGGAAGCCGTGAAGGGCGAAGACAAGGCGGCGATCGACGAGAAGACCAACGCGCTGATGACCGCGAGCCAGAAGCTGGGCGAGAAGATGTACGCCGAGTCGCAGGCCGCGGCTGGCGCCGCGGGTGCACAGCCCGGTGCTGGCCCGGAAGCTGCAAGCGCTCCGGCGGACGACAACGTGGTCGACGCCGAGGTAAAGGAAGTCAAGAAGGGTTGAGCGCCCTGTCCTGACATGAAGGCTGGACCACCTGCGAGGGCGGTCCAGCCTTTTCCCGCTTTCGATCCGCCTCACGACGACCTGCGTCCCGATTCCGCTCAAGACCACTGAACATGGCCACCAAACGCGACTATTACGAAACCCTCGGCGTTCCCAAGAACGCAAGTGATGAGGAAATCAAGAAGGCTTATCGCAAGCTTGCGATGAAGCACCATCCTGACCGCAACCACGGGGACCACAGCAAGGAAGCCGAGGCGAAGTTCAAGGAGTGCAAGGAAGCCTACGAAATGCTCTCGGATCCGCAGAAACGCGCGGCCTACGACCAGTACGGCCACGCCGGCGTCGACCCGAACATGCGCGGCGGCCCGGGCGCGGAGGGCTTCGGCGGCTTCGCGGAGGCTTTCGGCGACATCTTCGGCGACGTGTTCGGCGGTGCGCGTGGCGGGCGCGGCGGCGGCCGCCAGGTCTTCCGCGGCGGCGACCTGAGCTACGCGATGGAGATCACGCTGGAGGAAGCGGCCGACGGCAAGGATGCGCAGATCCGCATCCCGAGCTGGGACGAATGCGGCACCTGCAAAGGCAGCGGCGCCAAGCCCGGCACGAAGCCGATCACCTGCACGACCTGCCATGGGCAGGGTGCGGTGCAGATGCGGCAGGGATTCTTCAGCGTGCAGCAGACCTGCCCGACCTGCCACGGCTCGGGCAAGATCGTCCCGGAGCCGTGCACGGTGTGCCATGGCCAGGGGAAGATCAAGAACAACAAGACGCTGGAGGTGAAAATCCCCGCCGGCATCGACGATGGCATGCGCATCCGCAGCACCGGCAACGGCGAACCGGGCACGAACGGCGGGCCGCCCGGTGACCTTTACATCGAGATCCGGCTCAAGAAGCACGAACTGTTCGAGCGCGACGGCGATGACCTGCACTGCGTGGTGCCGGTGAGCATCACGACGGCGGCGCTGGGCGGCGAAATCAACGTGCCGACGCTCAAGGGCGCGGCGGCGATCGACATTCCGGACGGCACGCAAAGCGGCAAACAGTTCCGGCTGCGGGGCAAGGGCATCAAGGGCGTGCGATCCAGCTACCCCGGGGACTTGTATTGCCACGTGCGCGTCGAGACGCCGGTCAAGCTCACGGAGCATCAGCGCAAGCTGATGAAGGAATTGGACGAATCGCTGAAGAAGGGTGGGGACAAGCACAGTCCCACCGAAAAGAGCTGGTTCGGCAAGGCCAAGGAATTCTTCAGCTGAGGCTGAAAGCGCGCGCCGGCGCCAAAGAGCCGGCGCGACCGTGGAACATTCCACATCTGCCCTCGGGGCGTAGCAGCAGCGACACACCTGCTTCCTATCATCCCCTCATGAAATCTCATGACTCGGGGAGGGCTGCTCGGACGTCGGAGGCTGAGGGTCCGCTGCATCGTCTGCTGCGAGAAGGCGGCCTGTACCCGGTCTTCCAGCCGCTGGTGGATCTGCGCGACGGCTCCGTCTTCGCGCACGAGGCCCTGATCCGTGGCCCCGTCGACACGCCGCTGCACATGCCCGTCAAGCTGCTGAAGGCCGCAGCCACGGAATCGCTGCAGGCCGAGTTCGAGCTGCGCTGCGTCGACATCATCCTTGCCCGTTGGGGCCGTATGCGCGAGCCGGGCCGGCTCTTCCTCAACATGAGCGCGGACGTGCTCTCGGGTGCGATGAAGGGCAGCCAGCCGACGTGGCTCGAGCGCACCCTCGCCGCCTGCGGCGTCTCGCCGCGCGTGCTGACGGTCGAGATCACTGAACACGAGGCGACCCGCGACATCGAGGCGCTGCGCCACGCCGTGAAGATGCTGCATGGCACCGGTGCCCTGCTGGCGCTGGACGACTTCGGCACCGGGCACTCCAGCCTGCGCCTGTGGACCGAACTCAAGCCGGACTTCGTCAAGATCGACGGCTTCTTCACCGCCGGCATTGCCGCGAGCCCCGACAAGCTGGAAATCGTCCGCGCCGTCCGCGCCATCGGCGACGCATTCGGCACGCGCCTGGTGGGCGAAGGCATCGACAACGGCGATGACCTGCGCATCCTGCGCGACCTGGACATCGGCTTCGGGCAAGGCTATTTCCTCGGCCGCCCGCACGCGGAGCTGGCAGCGGAGATTCCCGCCGCCGCGCTGGCCGTGGTGAAGGGCAGCCGCGTGGCCGTCATGCCGCACGCGCAGCAGCAGACGCGCCCGGGCGTGCTGCGCAGCCTGACGGTCATCCAGGCGCCCGGCCTTTCGCCGCGCACCACCAACGACGAGGTGGCGCAGGAATTCCAGCGGCACACGGAACTGCATGCGCTCGCCGTGGTGGACGAGGGACAGCCGGTGGCGCTCATCAACCGCCAGCAGTTCATGAACGACTATGCGCGCCTGTACTTCCGCGAAGTGCATGGCCGCAAGCCCTGCGTGCCCTATGCCAACCGCGCGCCGCGCGTGGTCGAGCTGGACGACGACGTGACCGATCTGCTGGGCATCCTCACCTCGGACGATCAGCGTTACCTGAGCGACGGCTTCATCGTCACGGAGAACGGCCGCTACCTTGGGCTGGGCACGGGCGACCAGCTCGTGCGCGCGGTGACCGAGACGCGCATCGAGGCGGCCCGCCACGCCAACCCGCTGACCTTCCTGCCCGGCAACATTCCCATCAGCCTGCACATCGACCGGCTGCTCGCGAGCGGTGCGGAGTTCGTGGCCTGCTATGCGGACCTGAACGACTTCAAGCCCTTCAACGACCGCTACGGCTTCTGGCTCGGCGACGAGATGATCCGCATGGTGGCCAAGCTCGCACTGATGCACTGCGACGCGCGCAACGACTTCGTCGGCCACATCGGCGGGGACGATTTCATCATCCTCTTCCAGAGCCCGGACTGGCGGGAGCGCTGCGAGCGCATCGTCGAGGAGTTCGCGCGCAAGGCGCCCGCCCTCTTCGACGAGCCGGCGCGCGCCGCCGGCGGCTTCGAGGCCGAGGACCGGCACGGCGTGTCACGTTTCTTCCGCTGCACGACGCTGGCCATCGGCGCGGTGCGCATCGGCGGCGGCAAGTACAACAGCGCGGAAGAGGTCGCGATCGAGGCGGCGATGGCGAAGCACGATGCCAAGCAGGCACTGTCGGGCATCGCCGTGCGGGATGCCGGCCAGGGCGCGCTGCCCCCACCTCCCCCGGCGACGGTGCAACCGGCGCTGAGCGAAGACACTGATTGACGCGCCGCTGGCGCGTCGGCCTCAGAAACTGAGGGCCTCGCCCGGCTGGATGGCCAGCACCTTGGTCGGCGAGGCGCCCAGCGCCTGCATGTATTCCTGCGGCGTGCCGTTCAACTGCGGCGTGGTGCCGTAGTGGATCGGGATCGCCATGCGCGGCTTGATGAGTTCGCGCGTCGCCATCGCCGCGTCCGCCGGGTTCATGACGAACTGGCCGCCGCCGATCGGGATCAGCAGCAGGTCGGGCTTGTACATCTCGCCCAGCAGGCGCATGTCGCCGAACACGCCTGTATCGCCCATGTGCCAGATGCGAAAGCCGTTCTCCATCTCGATGACGAAGCCGCAGGGCTCGCCGCCGACGTGGGTCTCGTCCTTGCCCGTGGCCTCGTTGCGCCACACCAGCTCCGAACTGTGTTCGGCATGCGTCATGGTGATGCGCACGCCGCCGGGCCCGAAGGGCGTGATGCTGCCGCCTTTGTTCATGCGGTTGGCCAGCGCGGGCGGGAGCACGCCGAGCGTCTGCATCGATTGCGACAGGCCCGCCGGCGCCCAGACGGGCGCGTTGTTCATGCGGGCCAGCGCAGGCGCATCGAGATAGTGGTCGGTGTGGCCATGCGTGACGAGGATCAGGTCGACCTTGCCGAGCGCTTCCAGCTTCTTGTAGGCGGCAGGTGTCTTCGGATTGGCGGTGAGGTAGGGGTCGATGACGATGACCTTGCCGCTCACCGTCGTGATCTTGAAGGCCGACTGGCCGAGCCACTGCACCGTCACCTTGCCCGCCGCGGCAGTGCCGGAAGAAGACGCGACCGGCATCGGGGCGGGCGCTGTTGCGCATGCCGCGAGGCTCGCGACCAGGGCGAGGCCGGCAAGGCCCGGCAGCCAGCGCGACGCCGCGCGCCGCATCGTTTCGATCAAGGCCATCAGCTTCTTCCTTCTTGAGTCAATTCAAAACCGACCTGTTGCCGCAGAGCGCGGGACTGCGGCCCGGAGATCCATTCGACAAAGCGCCGGGCCAGCGAAGGCTCGGCGGCGGTCATGGTCACCGCGGCCGTGTAGACGGTGACCAGATCGAATTCCTTCGGCAAGGCGCCCACCAGCACGACGCCCGGCGTGTCCTTGATCTCGGTAACCTGGGTGCAGCCAATCGCGCCGAGCTGTGGTGCGGCGGCGAGTTCGCACATCACCGTCACCGCGCTCGGGAAGGTGTGCAATCGGCCGGATACCTGCTCCGCGATGCCCAGGCGTGCCAGCACGGTCGCGAAGTGGATACCCGAAGTAGACATCTGCGCATCGGGGAAATAGATGGCACTCGCGGCCAGCAAGCGCGCCTTCAGCGCGTCGGGCGTCGAGATGTCGGGCAGCGCCTCGCCCTCCGGCACGGCCAAGCCGGTGCGCACGCATCCCAGCACGGCCTCGGAGCCCGCCACCAGCTGGCCCTCCTGCTGCAACGCCGCAACCATGGCGGCCGTGGCGATCATCACGTCGCATGACTCACCCGCCAGCAGAGCGCGCTTGAGAACGCCGACAGAACCGAAGCGGCCTGCAAGCCGTGCTCCGGTCGCTTCGAAGAATGCCTCTTCCGAGGCCTTGACCACGCCATGGGCAACCCCTGCGCAAAGAATGTTCATCGTTCCGACTTCCCCTCGCGCTGCTGATTGCAGGGCCCCTCCGGCCAGGCAATTGGTATTGATTGGTTTTTAGTGTTGCCAATGCAGACCAATATAGCGGCGGGGCCATCGCGGGTCAATGCGCGGACGGGTTTGCCCGGGTCCGGCACTGCGCGCGTCTCAGAACCCCAGCAAATTGCGGCGAACGTGCACGAGATGGTCGACACAGAGTTGCGCAGCCTTCGCGCCGTCGCGGTTCTTCAGCGCCGCGACCAGTTGCCGGTGCTCGTGCTGATAGTCCTGCCGGCGCTCGGGCGTGGCGCTTCGCTGCTTGAGCATCCCCCACTCGCTCTGCGCCCGAGCCTCGGTCATGCGTTGGAAGACGGTGGAGATGAAGGCGTTGTGCGCGGCTTCGGCGATCGCTTCGTGCAGCTTGCCGTCCCACAGCTCGAACTCCTCGACAGTTGCCGCCGCCTCGGCCCGGTCGCAGCACGCGTCCATTCGGAGAAAGTCGGCCGCTGTCGCGTTGCCCACGACCATCGCGATGATCGCGGGCTCCAGGGCGAGGCGGGCGCTCATCAGTTCCGCCGGGCTGGTCGCGAGCGGGGTGCTGCCATGGCTGAGCTCCGCCAGCGCGTGGCCGACCTCGGCGCTGACATAGGTGCCGCTGCCCACGGTCTGCGTGATGAGACCGCGGCTCTTCAGGTCCGCCAGCACTCGCCGAACCGTCGAACGGCTGAGGCCGTACTGCCCGCTCAGTTCGCGCTCCGTCGGAAGGCGGTGGCCCGCCCGCCACGCGCGCGATTTCAAGTTCTCGAGAAGGGTTTCCCGCAGGGTCAGGGCGCTGTGCACGATGGCGGACCGGTGATCGAAAGGAGAAAGCACCATCCTAACAACCGATGGCGCGGGACGTTCGCTATTGTGAACTTGGTATCTCATTGGTAGCATTTGGGCCAGAAAAACCAATGGAGACGAACCCGATGAAAGGTCCTCAACGCGCCCTCCGGCGCGCCGCGCTGCTGCTCTTCGCAGGCTGCGCAGTCACGAGCGGCGCGCTCGCGCAGGCGACATGGCCCGACAAGCCGATCTCGATGATCGTGCCCTTCCCCCCCGGCGGCGTGGCCGACACGGTGGCCAGGCCGGTTGCCGAAGCGCTGTCGCGCGAACTCAGACAGTCCGTCATCGTCGAGAACAGGGCGGGTGCGGGCGGCTCGGTCGGCATCGGCTTCGTCGCGCGCGCGCCAGCAGACGGCTACACCATTCTGATGAGCCTCTCATCGATCTCGATCCTTCCCGAGGCCGACACGATCCTGCAGCGCAAGCCCGCCTACCAGATGAACCAGTTCAAGCCGATCGCGCGCTTCACCGCCGATCCGACGGTACTGGTCGTGCGCGCCGACGCGCCTTGGAAGACGCTGAAGGAATTCGTTGCCGATGCGCGGGCCAGGCCGGCAGCCTACAACTATGGCAGTTCGGGCAACTACGGCACCATGCACGTGCCGATGGAGATGCTGAAGAATGCGGCCGGCTTTCGCATGACGCACATCCCTTACACCGGCGCTGGCCCGGCTGTCGTCGCGCTGCTCGCGGGCCAGGTCGACGCGGTCGCGAGCGGCCCGTCGACGGTGGTGCAGCAGATCAAGGCCGGCAAGCTGCGCGCGCTGGCGCATTGGGGTGACAAGCCGCTCGCCGCGCTGCCCGATGTGCCGAGCCTCGAGCAGGCAGGCTTCAAGGTGAAGTTCGCGCAGTGGTCCGGCCTCTTCGTGCCAGCCGCCACGCCCGATGACGTCGTGCGCAAGCTGCGCGCCGCGTCGGCAAAGGCGGCCGCCGACCCGATGGTCGTGCAGGTGATCGACAAGGCCGGAAGCCCCATGGCCTACCTCGATGCGCCTGAATTCCAGACCTACTGGGACGCGGACGCAGGCACCATGACCGAGGCCGTGCGCAAGATCGGCAAGGTCGAATAAAAAGCTGTCGCCCGTCCCACGAAGAAAGCGGCCCTCGGGCCGCTTTCTTCGTGGGCAGCGCCTTTCCTCGCGATTTGTCAAGCCGCAGACCTACGCCATGCCCGCGATGTGTGCCTAATGCTCAACACCAAGCTCAATGTGCCTGTGCACGTTGGAACTTTTAGACGGACCGATCGTTCTTACTTCAAAACCAATTTGCTGGAGGCCGTCTTTGTTCTATGCTTTGATCAAGTTCTCTGCTTGAGGAGTTAATCCAAAGCGTGCACACCCTACCTGGCACCATTCCTGCGAACGATGATGCGACGTGTGCAGCACGGAAACTCCGGGCAGCGCCCGGCTGACTCGATGGAGGTGTCTATGGATGTCATCAGCAACTTCGCCGCTCGTTACGAGCGTACGCGCGAAGAGGTCCTGTCCCTGCAGGAATACCTTGAGATCTGCAAACGCGAGCCCATGGCGTATGCCACCGCGGCAGAGCGAATGCTCCAGGCGATCGGTGAACCCGAACTGGTGGACACGCGCAACGACCCCAGGTTGTCGCGCATCTTCGCCAACAAGGTCATCAAGATCTATCCGGCCTTCCGGGAGTTCTACGGCATGGAGGACGCCATCGAGCAGGTGGTGTCGTACTTCAGGCATGCCGCGCAAGGCCTGGAAGAGAAGAAACAGATCCTCTACCTGCTCGGTCCCGTGGGCGGCGGCAAGAGTTCGATCGCCGAGCGGCTGAAGCAACTCATGGAGCACGTGCCCTTCTATTCCATCAAGGGCTCGCCCGTGAACGAGACGCCGCTCGGTCTTTTCGACGCGACCGAAGACGGCGAGATCCTCGAGCGCGAGTACGGCATCCCGCGCCGGTACCTGCAGCGCATCCTCTCGCCGTGGGCGGTGAAGCGACTGGAGGAATACGGCGGCGACATCCGCAAGTTCCAGGTCGTGAAGCGCTATCCGTCGGTGCTCAAGCAGATCGCCGTGGCCAAGACCGAGCCGGGTGACGAGAACAACCAGGACATCTCGTCGCTGGTCGGCAAGATCGACATCCGCAAGCTCGAGACCTTCGCGCAAGACGATCCGGATGCCTACGCATACTCCGGCGGCCTTTGCCTGGCCAATCAGGGCCTGCTCGAATTCGTCGAGATGTTCAAGGCGCCCATCAAGGTGCTGCATCCGCTGCTGACGGCCACGCAGGAGGGCAACTTCAAGGGCACCGAGGGCTTCGGCGCCATTCCCTTCGACGGCATCGTGCTGGCGCACAGCAACGAGAGCGAGTGGAAGGCGTTCCGCAACAACAAGAACAATGAGGCATTCCTCGACCGGATCTACATCGTCAAGGTGCCCTACTGCCTCAGGGTCTCCGAGGAGATCAAGATCTACGAGAAGCTCGTGCGCAACTCCTCGCTGTCCCAGGCGCCCTGCGCACCCGGGACCTTGCGCATGATGGCGCAGTTCTCGGTGCTCACGCGCTTGAAGGAACCGGAGAATTCGAGCATCTTCAGCAAGATGCAGGTTTATGACGGCGACAACCTGAAGGATACCGACCCCAAGGCCAAATCCATCCAGGAGTACCGCGACTACGCCGGCGTCGACGAGGGCATGAGCGGCGTCTCCACGCGTTTCGCCTTCAAGATCATCTCCAAGGTCTTCAACTTCGACAGCAGCGAGATCGCGGCCAACCCCGTGCACCTGATGTACGTGCTGGAGCAGCAGATCGAGCGCGAGCAGTTCGCGGCGGAGACGGAGCAGAAGTACCTGTCCTACATCAAGGAACTGATGGCGCCGCGCTATGCGGAGTTCATCGGCAAGGAGATTCAGACGGCGTACCTGGAGAGCTATTCCGAATACGGCCAGAACATCTTCGACCGCTACGTCACCTACGCCGACTACTGGATCCAGGACCAGGAATACCGCGACCAGGACACCGGCGAAGTCTTCGACCGCGGCTCGCTCAACGCCGAGCTGGAGAAGATCGAGAAGCCCGCGGGCATCAGCAACCCGAAGGACTTCCGCAACGAAATCGTGAACTTCGTGCTGCGCGCGCGCGCCGGAAACGCCGGCAAGAACCCTCTGTGGACAAGCTACGAGAAGCTGCGTACCGTGATCGAGAAGAAGATGTTCTCGAACACGGAGGAGCTGCTGCCGGTCATCAGCTTCAACGCCAAGAGCAGCGCGGACGAGCTGAAGAAGCACGAGGATTTCGTCAACCGGATGGTGCAGAAGGGCTACACCGCCAAGCAGGTGCGCCTGCTGTGCGAGTGGTACCTGCGCGTTCGCAAGAGCTCATGATGAGCTGAGAAGGAGTTCCGGCCGTGGCCATGCTGCAGCAGATCATCGACCGCCGGTTGTCGGGCAAGAACAAGTCCATCGGCAACCGCGAGCGTTTCCTGCGGCGGTATCGCGAGCAGATCGGGGAGGCCGTGCGCCGCGCGGTCAGTGGCCGCGGCATCCGGGACCTGGAGCAAGGCGAGGACATCACGCTGCCCAAGCGTGACGTGTCCGAACCCGTGTTCGGCCACGGCCAGGGCGGCGACCGCGAGTATGTGCATCCCGGCAACCGCGAATACGTCAAGGGCGACCGCATCGAACGACCGCAAGGGGGCGGCGGTGGCGGTGGCAAGGGCTCGCAGGCCGGCGACGGCGAAGGCGGCGAGGACGACTTCGTCTTCCGTCTCACCAAGGAAGAATTCATGCGGGTCTTCTTCGAGGATCTCGCCCTGCCCCATCTGATCCGCACCCAACTGGCCGAGGTGCCCGAGTGGAAGAGCCACCGCGCGGGCTTCACCAGCGACGGCATGCCGACCAACCTGCACGTCGTGCGCTCCATGCGCGGCGCGCTGGCGCGGCGCATCGCGCTCGGCGGCGAATCCAGGCGCGAGATTCGCGAACTCGAGGCCCACTTGCTCCACCTGCGCCGCAGCCCCCGCGTGGCGGATGCGCTGGTGCAACGCGAAATCCATGAAACCGAGACTCGGCTCGAGGAGCTCCGCGCCAAGTCCAGGCACATCCCCTATCTCGACCCCATCGACCTGCGCTACCGCAACCGCGTCAAGGTGCCCGTGCCTTCGGCCAAGGCGGTGATGTTCTGCCTGATGGATGTGTCCGGCTCCATGGACGAGGCGCGCAAGGACATGTCCAAGCGGTTCTTCATGCTGCTCTACCTTTTCCTGACGCGGCACTACGAGAAGATCGAACTGGTCTTCATCCGCCACCACACACAGGCCGCCGAAGTCAGCGAGGAGGAGTTCTTCCACGCCACGGAGACGGGCGGCACCGTCGTCTCCAGCGCGCTCACGCTGATGAACGACATCATCCGCGCGCGCTTCCCCAGCAACGAGTGGAACATCTACGGCGCGCAGGCCAGCGACGGCGACAACTGGCACCAGGACAGCGGCCGCTGTCGCGAGCTGCTGCGCGACCAGCTACTGCCGGTGGTTCGCTACTACGCCTACGTGCAGGTGGCCGAGGCCGAGCAGAACATGTGGGAGGAATACACCCAGCTCGTCGAGTCGCACAAGAACTTCGCGATGCGCAAGGTGGCCGATGCCCAGGACATCTACCCGGTGTTCCGCGACCTGTTCAAGAAAGAGAGGGCATCGACATGAGCGCGACCCAGGAAAAGACCCAGCAGCGCGAGCCCCTGCCCAGCCCCTCGGACTGGACCTTCGAGCTCATCGAGCAGTACCACGGCGAGATCGCCCGCGTGGCGCGCGGCTACAAGCTCGACACCTATGCCAACCAGCTGGAGATCATCACCGCCGAGCAGATGATGGACGCCTACGCCTCCGTGGGCATGCCCGTCATCTACCGGCATTGGTCGTACGGCAAGCAGTTCATCTCCACCGAGAAGAACTACAGGCGCGGCCACATGGGCCTGGCCTACGAGATCGTCATCAACTCGGACCCCTGCATCGCTTACCTGATGGAGGAGAACACCATGGCCATGCAGGCCCTGGTGATCGCGCATGCCGCGTACGGGCACAACAGCTTCTTCAAGGGCAACTACCTCTTCAAGATGTGGACCGATGCGTCGTCCATCATCGACTACCTGGTCTACGCCCGGAACTACATCTCGGAGTGCGAGGAGCGCCACGGCGTGGCTGCGGTGGAGGACCTGCTCGACTCCTGCCACGCGCTGATGAACCACGGCGTCGACCGCTACCGCCGCCCGCAAAAACTGTCGCTCAGCCAAGAGCAAGCGCGCCGCGAGGAACGCGAGCACCATCTGCAGCAGCAGGTCAACGACCTCTGGCGCACGGTGCCCAAGCGTGGCAGCCGCGGCGTCGAGGAAGAGGAGGCCGCCAAGCGTTTCCCGTCCGAGCCGCAGGAAAACCTGCTCTACTTCATCGAGAAAAATGCACCATTGTTGGAGCCCTGGCAACGCGAAGTGGTGCGCATCGTGCGCAAGATCGGGCAGTACTTCTATCCGCAGCGCCAGACGCAGGTGATGAACGAGGGCTGGGCCACCTTCTGGCACTACACCCTGCTCAACACCCTTTACGACGAGGGCCTGCTGGCGGACGGCTTCATGATGGAGTGGCTGCAATCCCACACCAATGTGGTGTTCCAGCCACCTGTCGGGCACCGCGCCTACAGCGGCATCAACCCCTACGCGCTGGGCTTCGCGATGTTCACCGACCTTCGCCGCATCTGCGAGAAGCCGACCGAGGAAGACAAGCGCTGGTTCCCCGACCTCGCGGGCTCCGACTGGGTGACTTCGCTCGACTACGCGATGCGCAACTTCAAGGACGAGAGCTTCATTGGCCAGTTCCTGTCACCCAAGCTGATGCGCGACTTCCGCCTGTTCGCGGTGCGCGACAAGGAAAGCGAATCCGAGCTGGAGGTTTCCGCCATCCACGACGACAGCGGCTACCGTGAGCTGCGCGAATCGCTTTCGCGCCAGTACGACCTCAACCACCGCGAGCCGAACATCCAGGTGTGGAGCGTGAACCTGCGCGGCGACCGTTCATTGACGCTGCGCCACACGCAGCACAACAACCGGCCGCTGCACGACGACTCGCAGGAAGTGCTCAAGCACGTCGCCCGGCTGTGGGGCTTCGACGTGCACCTGGAAAGCGTCGACAGCCAGGGGCGCATCAACCACCGCAAGGTGGCGGCGCCTCCCTCGCATTGAGCCTCAGCGCGGCAGCTTGAGCCTGCCGCGCGCCTGCAGCGCCAGTTCGCGCGCATGGCAATCCTCGACGTGGTCGTTCACCAGGCCCATCGCCTGCATGAAGGCATAGACCGTGGTCGGGCCGACGAAGCTCCATCCCCTCTTCTTCAGGTCCTTCGACATCGCGACCGATTCGGGCGAGGTGCTGAAGGTCTGCAGCACCGCATGCGTGATGCGCCTGGGCCGCGAGCCCGGGGCGGGCTCGAAGGCCCACGCATAGGCCGCGAGCGAGCCGAATTCCTTGCGCAGTTCCAGCACACGCTTCGCATTGTTGATCGTCGACTCGATCTTCCCGCGGTGCCGCACGATGCCAGCGTCGCCGAGCAGGCGCTCAACGTCCGAAGCATCGAAGCGGGCGACCTTCGCCGCGTCGAACTGGGCGAAACCGCGCCGGAAGGCCTCGCGCTTGTTGAGGATGGTGAGCCAGCTCAGGCCGGCCTGGAAGCCTTCGAGGCACAGCTTCTCGAAGAGCCGCCGGTCGTCGGTGACCGGAAAGCCCCACTCCTGATCGTGATAGTCCTGATAGACCTTCGTCGACTGGCACCAGCGGCAGCGCAAGGTGCCATCCGTGTCCGCGAAAAGGCCGGCACGTTCACGGGCCGTCATGCCGCGGGCCTGCGGTACTGCTGCCAGGCCTGCGCCGTCGGCGTGGTGCCGGCGCCAGGCTTCTGCGGCAGGCGGAAGAAACCCTCCACCACCTCGGCCGGGTCGGTAAAGCAGTGCTTGATCCACGGGATGTACTCGAGCACCTCGCAAGCCGGATGCGCATAGCTCAGGTGAACGTGCACCTGGCTCATGTCCCCGGCATGCGGCGCCACCGGGATGCGGAAGGCATGCGCGGTCTCGCAAACCTGGATGACTTCGGTCAGGCCGCCCATGCGCGTCACGTCCGGCTGCGCCCAGTGAATCGCGCCCTGCGCGAAGAATTCCGAGAAGGCATCCGCCGTGTAGAGCTGCTCGCCAAGGGCAACCGGCACGCGGGTCGCGCGCGCCAGCGCCGCGTGGCCCTTCACATCGTCGTACCAGAGCGGCTCTTCGAACCAGAACACGTCCGAAGCCTCGGCGCCGCGGCAAAAGCGCAGGCAGTCGGCAAGGTTCCACTTGCCGTTGCCGTCGACCGCCAGCGTCACCTCCGGCCCGATGGCCTTGCGCACGGCTTCGACGCGGCGCAGGTCGCGCTCCACCGTCGAGCCGACCTTGATCTTGATGCCGGTGAAGCCCTCCCCCACCGCCCGCTTCGCGCCTTCGACCAGTTGGTCGTCCGCGATGCTGAGCCAGCCGATGTCGGTGTTGTAGGCCCGCACCTTCTCGCGCACCTGTCCGCCGAGCAACTTCCACAGCGGCACGCCGGCGGCCTTGGCCTTCAGGTCCCACAGCGCGACGTCGATGGCCGCGAGTGACAGCGTCGTGATCCCGGCGCGGCCCACCCATTGCAGCGCCGGGTCGCGCGCCAGCTTGCGCCACAGCCGGTGCACGTCGTTCGCATCCTCGCCGATCAGCAGCGGCGCATGGCAGGTCTCGATGCAGCGCGTGATGAGCTGGTCGCTCGGCAGATGCGAATGCGTGCCAGTGAAACCGTAGCCCGTGAGGCCGTCATCGGTCTCTATCTGTGCGCCGACCACGCCCCAGTGCGTGATGCTGTGCGTGCTGTCGGCAATCTGGCTGCCGGTGACCGGCACATGGAGGATGAAGGGCTGGACGGACCGGATCCTCATGCCGCCTCGCTCACGCGCACCAGCGCCTCGATGGCGAGCGGATAGCCCTTGACGCCGAGCCCGACGATGATCCCGCGCGCCGCCGGCGAGATGAAGGAATGGTGGCGAAACGCTTCGCGCGCATGCACGTTGGAGATGTGCAGCTCGATCAGCGGCACGCTCGCGCCCTTGATCGCGTCGTGCAGCGCGACGGAAGTGTGCGTGAACGCGCCCGGGTTCATCACCACGCCGAGCATGCGGCCTGCAGCCACCTCGCGGCCGGCCTCCTGGATCCAGTCGATCAGAAAGCCTTCATGGTTGGACTGGCGGCACTCGATCTCCACCCCCAGCTTGACGCCCGCCTCCTGGCACAGGCGCTCGACATCGGCCAGCGTGTCGCGCCCGTACTGCTCGGGCTCGCGCGTACCGAGCAGGTTGAGATTGGGGCCGTTGAGGATGAGAATTTTCTTCATGGCCCGTTTTTATCAGGTGCCGCCGCCCTGGGCCAAGCGGGGCTCCACGGGGGCGGTGGGCGAGCCGAGTTCGCGCTCGATCCAGGCGCCGAAGCGCAGCAGCGCGGCCTCGGAGCGCGGCGGCCCGATGAGCTGGATGCCGACCGGCAGGCCCGAGCGGCTCAGTCCCACGGGCAGCGCGAGCACCGGGCAGGCGACCAGAGACCACGTGTAGTTGATCATCAGCCAGTCGACGTAGTTTTCCAGCTTCGATGCACCGATCGCGGTGGGCCACGGCGTCTCGACCGGGAAGGGCATCGCCTGCGTCGCGGGGCAGATGAAGAAGGGAATGCCGCGCAGGAAGTCGGCCATGCTTCGTTGCAGCACCGCACGCTGGCGCTGCGCCGCCCGCAACGTGTCCGCGCCCTGCCGCAGGCCGCGTTCGATGTCGCCCAGCACGTCGGGCGTGAAGTCGGTGCGATGGACCTCGAGCATGGGCTCCCAGGTGCGCGCATAGCCGTCGCCGCGCAGCGCGAGCACCGCGTCGCGCGCGCCGGCCGTGTCCGGTTCGGCCGCCTCGACCGCAAGCCCGGCCGCCGCGAGGCGCCGCACGGCTCGCTCGCACACGGCCGCGATCTCGTCGTCGACCGGGAGGCCGCCGGGCGCCGCGCTGAACGCGACCCGCTCGCCCGGCCGCGCGGGCTGCCGAGCCGCGGCGCGGAAGGGTCCTTCCGGCGACGGGGCGCTGAGCGGATCGCGCGCGTCGAAGCCGACCATCGCATCGAACATCAGCGCCAGGTCTTCGACCGAGCGCGCGATCGGTCCGTCGACCATGATCGTGTCGAAGGGGTCGCACAGTTCCTTGCGCACGATCCGCCCCGGTGTCGGCCGCAGGCCCGCGACACCGCAGAAGGCCGGCGGCACGCGCAGGCTGCCGCCCACGTCGTTGCCATGCGCGAGCCACACCTGCCCCGTCGCCACCGCGACCGCCGAGCCGCCGGAGGAGCCGCCGCAGGTCAACGCCGGGTCGAAGGGATTGCGCGTTGCGCCGAACACGCGGTTCGTCGTATTGGCACCGCCCAGTTCGGAGAGATTGGCCTTGGCGATGGGCAACGCGCCGTTCGCCTCCAGCCGAGCCACCGTGCGGTCCGATCGCGTGGCCACGCGGTCGCGGAAGATCGGCGTGCCGCCGGAGGTGCCGACGCCGCCGACGTCGTTGTTGTCCTTGATCGCCACCGGCATGCCGCCGAGCAATGGCCGGAGGCCGCCGCGCTCCAGCGCCGAGGCCTGGTCGCGGGCACGGTCGAAGCAGCGCACCGGCAGCGCATTGAGCGCGCCGTCGACGGCCTCGATGCGGGCGATCGACGCCTCGACCAGTTCGGAGGGCTTCAGCTCGCCCGCATGCAGGAGGTCCGCCACGCGCGCGGCGGACAACCGGATCAGTTCATCGTGCATGGTTCGGTCAAGCAGTGGCGCCCGCCGTCACGGGCGGGGCGGCGCAGGAGTCGCGCACGACCAGCATCGGCGCCATGATCTCCGTGCGCGGCGGCAGGCCCGCCGCGCTGCGGTCGATGCGGCCGAGCAGCATGCGCACGGCGGACTCGCCCATCGCCGCGACCGGCTGCGCGACCGTCGTCATGCGCGGGCGGAAGGCGCTCGCCCACGCGAAGTCGTCGATGCTCACCACCGACACATCCTCCGGGCAGCGCAGGCCGCTGTCCGCAATGGCGCGCATCACGCCGATGGCGATGAGGTTGTTGGCCGCGAAGATCGCCGTCGGGCGGTCCGACGCGCGCAGCATCTCGCAGGCCGCGTCGTACGCGCGCTCTTCGCGGTAGCCGGTGTCGCGCACCCATCGCTCGTCGTAGGCCAGCCCGCCTTCCAGCAAGGCCTCGCGGTAGCCGCCCAGCCGTTCGGCGGCCGTGCTCACGGCGGCGGGGCCGGAGAGCATCGCGATGCGCCGGTGGCCGAAGCCGATGATGTGGCGTACCGCCTCCAGCGCCGCGCGCCGGTTGTCGAGCATCACGGCGTCGCGGCCGAACTCCGACGAGCCGCGGTCCACCAGCACCACCGGCGCCTGCAGTTGCCCGAGCACCGCCGCGCGCTCGCTCGACGCATGGCCGGTGGCCGCGAGGATGATGCCGTCCACCCGTTGCGTGCGCAGCAGTTGCAGGTGCTGCTGCTCGCGCGCCGGCTCCTCGTCGCTGTTGCACAGCAGCACCGCATAGCCGCTGTCATTGGCCGCGCGCTCGACCGCCTGCACGAGCGAGGTGAAGAAGGGGTTCGTGATGTCCGCGACGATGAGCCCGATCAGCCCGCTGCCGCGCCCCCGCATGCTGCGCGCCGCGGCGTGCGGCGTGTAGCCCAGCGCCGCCACCGCCTTGAGCACCCGCGCGCGCGTGGCCGCCGCCACCGGGCGCGCGTCGTTCAGCACGTTGGAAACCGTCGCGACCGAGACCGCCGCGAGACGCGCGACGTCGTGGATGGTGGCGTTGGCCGGCGCTGCGTTGTCTGCCATGGATGTGCTGTTAAACGATTCACTTTATTGAACCAGACTTCGTGCTCCCGGCCTCCTCCCGATGCCGTTTTCTCTTAGGTATTTTCCCTTCATGATGTTTTTCCCAATGCGTAGCCCGGTTCACTTCGCCTAGATTTGTAAAACGTTTTACATCGCAACTGCGGAAATGGAGCGCCAGATGGGATATGTGCTGCGTCGCCTGCTGGCTGTGGTGCCCGTGCTGGCCTTCGTCGCGGTCTTCGTCTTCGCGCTGCTGCAACTCACGCCGGGCGATCCCGCCGCCGTGCTGGCCGGCGACTACGCCACGCCCGAACAGATCGCGGCCATCCGCACGCAGCTCGGCCTGGACCGCCCGATGCTGGAGCAGTTCTTCACCTGGTCCTGGCACGTCCTCACGGGCGACCTCGGCGTCTCCATCTATTCAGGCAAGGAAGTCTCGCAGTTGATCGCGCAGCGCATCGAGCCCACGCTGGTGCTCACGCTGCTGACCGTGCTGATCGCCGTCGGCATCGCCATCCCGCTGGGCGCCCTCGCCGCCTACCGCGCCGGCGGCTGGCTCGACCGCGCGGTGATGAGCCTGGCCGTGACCGGGTATTCCACGCCCGTCTTCGTGGTCGGCTACCTGCTGGTCTACCTCTTCGCGATGACGCTGCGCTGGTTCCCCACCCAGGGCTACACGCCGCTCGCCGAAGGCGTGGGCGAATGCCTGCGCAGCGTGTGCCTGCCGGCGCTGACGCTGGCCTTCCTCTACATGGGCCTGATCGCCCGCATCACGCGCGCCAGCGTGCTGGAGGTGCTGTCGGAGGACTACATCCGCACCGCGCGCGCCAAGGGCCTGCGCCAGCCGCAGGTGCTGGTGCGGCACGCGCTGAAGAACGCAGCCACGCCGATCGTCACCGTGGTCGGCATCGGCGTCGCCGCGCTGCTGGGCGGCGTGGTCGTCACCGAGACCGTGTTCAACATCCCCGGCCTCGGCCGGCTCGCGGCGGATGCGATCTCGCGCCGGGACTACCCCATCGTGCAGGCGCTGATCCTGCTCTTCGCGGCCACCTACGCCGCCATCAACCTGCTGGTCGACCTGAGCTACCTGCTCTTCGATCCGCGCATCCGCTACTGACGCGATGGCGGCGGTGCTGGGCGACGCCCCTCCTTCCACGCAGCGCGCGCCGGGCCGGCTTGCCGCGCTCGGCCAGCTCGCGCGGCGCCACCGGCTGCTGGCCTTCAGCGCGGCCGTCTTCACGCTGCTGACCCTCGTCGCGCTGCTGGCTCCCGTGCTGCTGCCGGACCCGCGCAGCCTCAATCCGATCCAGCGATTGCGCCCGCCGGGCTGGGAGCACTGGTTCGGCACCGACCATCTCGGCCGCTCGGTGGCGGTGCGCACGGTCTACGGCACGCGCATCTCGCTCGCCATCGGCGCGGCCGTCGCCATCGCGACCACTGCGCTGGGCCTCGCCATCGGCGTCATGGCCGGCTTCATGCGACGCTGGGACGGCGTGATCATGCGCTGCATGGACGGCGTGATGGCCATCCCCGGCGTGCTGCTCGCCATCGCGCTGATGTCGCTCTTCGGCTCCGACATCCGAACCGTCATCGTGGCCATCACCATTCCCGAGATCCCGCGCATGGCACGGCTGGTGCGCGGCCTCACGCTCGCGGTGCGCTCGCAGCCCTACATCCAGGCCGCCGTCACCAATGGCGCGCGCCTTCCGCGGCTGATGTGGCGGCACGTCATCCCGAACCTGCTCTCACCGGTGCTGGTGCAGGCCACCTACGTCTTCGCCTCGGCGATGATCCTGGAGGCCGTGCTCTCCTTCCTCGGCGCCGGCACGCCGCCGGACATCCCGAGCTGGGGCAACATGCTCGCAGAGGGACGCAACTACCTCGGCCGCGCGCCGTGGATGCTCGCTTTCCCGGGCTTCTCGCTCGCCGCGCTGGTGCTGCTGGTCAACGTGTCCGGCGACGCCTGCCGCGACACGCTCGACCCGCGCCTCTCGCGCGCCCTGCCCCGCTGAGGCGAGACACCGACATGCGCACCACACCCCTCCTCCAGGTCGACCAGCTGCGCATCGCCGTGCGCGGGCCGGAGCGCTTCCACCCTGTGGTGCGCGACCTCTCCTTCGACGTGCACCCCGGCGAGACTCTGGCCATCGTCGGAGAGAGCGGCTGCGGCAAGAGCATCACCGCGCTGGCGATCATGGGCCTGCTGCAGCCCCACGGCGCGCGCGTCGAAGGCGGCCGCATCCTCTTCGAGGGCCAGGACCTGCGCGGGGCAGGCGAGGACGCAATGTGCGGCCTGCGCGGCAACCGCATGGCGATGATCTTCCAGGAGCCGATGACCTCGCTCAACCCGGTGCTCACCATCGGCCGCCAGGTGGCGGAGGCGCTGGTGCTGCACCGCGGGCTCGACCGGAATGCCGCGAAGCGCGAGGCCACGGCCGCGCTGGAGCGCGTGCGCATCCCCGACGCGGCGCGGCGCGCTGCCATGTACCCGCACCAGCTCTCCGGCGGCATGCGCCAGCGCGTGATGATCGCGATGGCGCTCGCCTGCCGGCCGCGCCTGCTCATCGCCGACGAGCCGACCACTGCGCTGGACGTGACCATCCAGGCCCAGATCCTCGCGCTGCTCTCCGAACTCCAGCGAGAGCAAGGCACGGCCATCGTGCTCATCACGCACGACCTCGGCGTGGTCTGCGAGACGGCCGACCGCGTGATGGTGCTCTACGGCGGCCGCCGCGCCGAGGAAGCGACCGTGCCCCAGCTCTTCGATGCACCCCAGCACCCCTACACCCAGGGCCTGATGGGATCGATGCCGCGCCACGCGCTGCGCCGCGGCGCCGGGCGCCTGCGGGAGATTCCCGGCACCGTGCCCGCCCCCGCCGCGCTGCCGCCGGGGTGCGCCTTCGCGGGGCGCTGCCCGCGCGCGCTCGACATTTGCACGCTGCGGCAGCCGGCGGTGCACTGGCACGCGCCGGGCCATGGCTTCGCCTGCTTCAACCCCGCGCCGTTGATGGAGGGCGCGCATGGACGATGAGACGCCGCTGCTCGAGGTCCGTGGCCTCGCCAAGCGCTTCGCGCTCGACACCGGCTGGGGCCGCGCGAAGCGCGAGGTGCGCGCGGTCGACGGCGTCTCCTTCAAGATCCGGCGCGGCGAGACGCTCGCGCTGGTGGGCGAGAGCGGCTGCGGCAAGTCCACCGTCGCCAACCTGATGATGCAGCTCACGCCGCCGACCGAAGGCGAGGTGCGGGTGAACGGCGAGCGTGTCGACGCGGGCGACGGCGCGTCGCTGCGACGCGTGTGGCGGCAGATGCAGATGGTGTTCCAGGACCCCTCGGCCTCGCTGCACCCGCGCATGCGGGCGCTCGACATCGTGATGGAGCCGTTGCGCAACTATGGCGTCGGCACCGCCGCCGAGCGCCGGGCGATGGCGGCCGGTCTGCTGGAGCGCGTCGGCCTGCCCGCCGGCGCGCACGCCCGCTTCGCGCACGAGTTCTCCGGCGGGCAGAAGCAGCGCCTGGGCATCGCCCGCGCGCTGGCGCTCTCGCCCGCGCTGATCGTGGCGGACGAGCCCGTCTCGGCGCTCGACGTCTCGGTGCAGGCGCAGGTGCTCAACCTGCTGCGCGACCTGCAGCGCGAACGCGGGCTGGCCTACCTCTTCGTGAGCCACGACCTGGGCGTGGTGGAGTACATCGCGGACCAGGTCGCCGTGATGTACCTCGGCGTGATCGTGGAGCAAGCGCCCAAGGCCGCGTTCTTCGCGAACGCGCTCCACCCCTACGCCACCGCCCTGCTCGGCTCGGTGCCCTCCATCGACCCACGAAGGCGCCGCCGGCACGTGCTGCTCGAAGGCGACGTGCCCAGCGCCGCCGCGCTGCCGGGCGGCTGCCGCTTCCGCACCCGCTGCCCGCTCGCACATGCGCGCTGCGCCGCCGAGGAGCCCGCGCTGCGCGAAGCCGCGCCCGATCACTACGTCGCCTGCCACGCCATCACCGGCACGGCGGGCAACCCCACCCCGGGGCCCGCGGGGCACACAACCACGGAGACATCCCATGCCTAGCCTGTTCCCCTTGCGCGCGCTCGCCGCCGCGCTGCTTCTCACCGCCGTGGCCGGCGCCCATGCGCAAGGCACCTTGCGCGTGCGACCCTTCGGCGACCTCAAGGGCATCGACCCGATCGTCAACTCCGACTACATGGCGCGCAACCACGGCTACATGGTCTACGACACACTGTTCGCGATGGACGACAAGCTCCAGATCAAGCCGCAAATGGTGGAGAGCTACACCACCAGCCCCGACGGCCTCGGCTGGACCTTCACGCTCCGCGAGGGACTCAAGTTCAGCGACGGCGCGGCCGTCACGTCGGCCGACGTGGTCGCGTCTCTCCAGCGCTGGGGCCAGCGCGACGGCCTCGGCCAGCAACTGATGGAGCGCACGGCAGAACTGGTGGCGGTGGACCCCAAGACCGTGCGCCTGAAGCTGCGCGAGCCCTGGGGCCTGGTGCTGGACGCCCTGGGCAAGCCCAGCTCGAACGTGCCCTTCATCATGCCGGAGCGCATCGCGAAGACACCGGCCACCACCGCCATCACCGACCCGACCGGCTCCGGCCCCTTCATCATGAAGAAGGAAGAATGGGTGCCGGGCTCCAAGATCGTCTATGTCAAGAATCCAGGCTACGTGCCGCGCAAGGAAGAACCCAGCGGACTGGCCGGCGGCAAGCGCGCCGGCGTGGACCGCGTCGAATGGCTCTACATGCCAGACCCGCAGACGGCCATCAACGCCGTGCAGTCCGGCGAATTGGACATCTTCGAGGAAGTGCCGACCGACATGCTCAAGGGCCTGGAGAGCGCGAAGAACGTGAAGGTGAGCCCGCAGGACTCGCTGGGCGTGCAAGCCGTCTTCCGCATGAACACGACGCAGCCACCCTTCGACAACCCGAAGGTCCGCCAGGCCGTGCTGAGCATGATCGACCAGGAGACCTTCCTGCGCGCCGCAGTCGATGACCCGAAGCTCTACAAGGTTTGCGGCTCTTTCTATATGTGCAGCTCGCCCTACTACACCGCCGCCGGCTGGCCCAAGCCCGACATGGCAAAGGCCCGGCAGATGATCAAGGACAGCGGCTACAAGGGCGAGCCCGTCGTCGTGCTGCACGGCACCGAGGGGCTGACGAACGTGCTGAGCCTGGTGGCCGAGCAGGTGATGCGCGACGCGGGCCTGAAGGTCGACGCGCAGTCGATGGACTGGGGCACGCTCACCGCGCGCCGCACCAGCAAGAACCCGCCGTCGCAAGGCGGCTGGTCGCTCTTCATCTCCGCCCCGACCGGCGCCGACATGATGGACCCTCTCAGCCACCTCGGCCTGCGCTCGAATTGCGACAAGGCCTGGTTCGGCTGGCCCTGCGACGAGCAGATCGAGAAGCTGCGCGGCCAGTTCGCGGTCGCGCCCGACGCGGCGAAGCGCAAGGAAATCGCAGCCGCCGTGCAGGCTCGCGCGCTGCAGACAGTGCCCTACGTGCCGCTCGGCCAGATGTCGCTGGTGCGCGCGTATTCCACCAGGCTGAGCGGCATCCTGAACGCCGCCGTGCCTGTGTACTGGAACGTGAAGAAGGCACCCTGAGACCATGCTGAAAGGGTTGCCTCCCCTGCTCGGCCCGGACCTGCTGCACGCGCTCGCGTCGATGGGGCATGGCGACGAGATCGCCATCGTCGACGCCAACTTCCCCGCCGCCGCGTGCGCGCGCAGGCTGGTGCGCATGGACGGCTGCGGCGCCGTACAGGTGCTGACGGCGGTGCTGGGGGTGCTGCCGCTGGACGACTTCGTGGCAGCGCCGCTGGCAACGATGCGGGTGGTCGAGGCAGCGGACGAGGCACCGGCGATCGCTCTCGAATTCCAGGACGCGGCGACGCGGGCCGAAGGACGCCCGGTGGCTGCGGAAGCGCTGGAGCGCGAAGCCTTCTATGCCCGCGCGCGTGGCGCCTTCGCGATCGTGCAGACGGGCGAGACGCGCCTCTACGGCAACGTGATGTTGCGCAAGGGCGTCGTTCGTCCATGAACAATGCAGTGATCGAGCGGCTTGCGACCCGCCACCGGCTGGGCCTCGGGGGGGCGCCTCTGGGCAATCTCTACGCGCCCATCGACGACGACCTGGCGCAACACACCGTCCAGCAAGCCTGGCAGCTGGGCCTGCGCTACTTCGACACGGCGCCGCTCTACGGGCAAGGCCTGAGCGAGGTGCGTCTCGGCCGCTTCCTGCGGCAGCAGGCGCGTGACGACTTCGTGCTGTCGACCAAGGTCGGCCGCCTGCTCGCGGCGGACCCGCAGCCGCCCGCCGAACGCGATGGCTACGTGCGCGGCCTGCCCTTCGCACCCCGCTTCGACTACAGCTTCGACGGCGCGATGCGCAGCATCGAGGACAGCCTGCAGCGCCTCGGCCTGGGCCGCATCGACATCGCCTACATCCACGACATCGACCGCCACACGCACGGCGCCGCCCAGCCGGCGCGCTTTCGCGAGGCGATGGAGGGCGCCTACCGCGCGCTGGAGCGCCTGCGTGGCGAGGGCGTGCTGGGCGCCATCGGCATCGGCGTGAACGAATGGGAGGTGTGCCGCGATGCGCTTGCGGCCGGCGACTTCGACTGCTTCATGCTGGCGGGCCGCTACACCTTGCTCGATGCGTCCGCCGGCCAGGAACTGGTGCCGTCCTGCTTGGCCAAGGGCGTCAAGCTGATCCTGGCCGGCGTCTTCAATTCCGGCATTCTTGCCAGCGGCCCTACGCCGAACGCGCACTTCCACTACCGTCCGGCAACACCACAAGTGCGGGAACGCGTCGAGCGCATGACGCGAATCTGCGCGTCCTTCGGTGCATCGCTGCCGGCGGCGGCGCTCCAGTTCGCGCTGGCCTGCCCCTGCGCGGCGGCGGTCGTGGTCGGCGCGCGCAGCCCGGCGGAAATCACGCAGAGCGTGGAGCGCAGCGCGGTGCCGATTCCGCACGCACTGTGGGAAGCGCTGGCGCGCGACGCCAGGCCATGAGGCCATGAGGCGCATCGACGCGCACCAGCACTACTGGTCGCCCGTGCACGGCGACTACGGCTGGCTGCAGGACACGCCCGATCTTCGTCCCATCTACCGCGACTTCACGCCTGCCGACCTTGCGCCGCTGCTGGATGCGGCCGGCATCGACGGCACGGTGCTGGTCCAGGCCGCGCCGAGCGAGGCCGAGACCTGGCGCCTGCTCGACATCGCCGCCGATCCGGCCAGCCGTGTGAAGGCGGTCGTGGGCTGGACCGACCTCGCCGCTGCGGACGCGCCGCAGCGCATCCGCCGCCTCGCCGCGAACCCGCTGCTGAAGGGCCTGCGGCCGATGCTGCAGGACATGCCGGACGCGCGCTGGATCCTCGGAGCGGACGTGCAGCCGGCGATCGAGACGATGACGGCGCTCGGCCTGTGCCTCGACTTGCTCGTCAAGCCGCACCAGCTCGACGCCGCGCTCGCCTTCGCGCTTCGGCATCCACGGTTGCGCATGGTGATCGACCACGCGGCCAAGCCCGCCATCGCACGGCAGGCCTTCCAACCCTGGGCGACGCAGATGGTGCGCTTCGCGGAGGAGACCGCCGCGCACTGCAAGCTCTCCGGCCTCGCGACCGAGGCCCCGCCGGACTGGACGGCCGAGACCCTGCGCCCGTACGTCGCGCACCTCCTGCATCGCTTCGGCGCGTCGCGCCTGATCTGGGGCAGCGACTGGCCCGTGCTGAATCTCGCCGGCGACTATGCGCGGTGGCATGCGGCCACCGCGGAACTGCTGTCTGGACTGCCGTCCACGGACCAGGCCCGCATGCTGGGCGGGAACGCGCTGGAGTTCTATGGCATAAAGTGACGCGCGGGACCCTCCCCGCAGCTCTCCACTTCCCCCTTTGCCATGAAAACCAAAGCCGCCGTCGCCTGGAAATCCGCCGCCCCTCTCACCATCGAAACCGTCGATCTCGAAGGCCCGAAATTCGGCGAGGTGCTGGTCGAGATCAAGGCCACCGGCATCTGCCATACCGACTACTACACGCTCTCCGGCGCCGACCCGGAGGGCATCTTCCCCGCGATCCTCGGCCATGAAGGCGCGGGCATCGTGGTGGACGTCGGCCCCGGCGTGACCACGCTCAAGAAAGGCGACCACGTCATTCCGCTCTACACGCCCGAATGCCGCCAGTGCAAGTTCTGCCTGTCGCGCAAAACCAACCTCTGCCAGCTGATCCGCGGCACGCAAGGCAAGGGCCTGATGCCGGACGCCACCAGCCGCTTCAGCCTGGACGGCAAGCCCATCTTCCACTACATGGGCACCTCGACCTTCAGCAACTACACGGTCGCGCCCGAGATCTCGCTGGCCAAGATCCGGGAGGACGCGCCCTTCGACAAGGTCTGCTACATCGGCTGCGGCGTGACCACCGGCATCGGCGCCGTGATCTTCACGGCCAAGGTGGAAGCCGGCGCGAACGTGGTCGTCTTCGGCCTCGGCGGCATCGGGCTCAACGTGATCCAGGGCGCGAAGATGGTAGGCGCGGACAAGATCATCGGCGTCGACCTGAACCCGGCGCGCGAGGCCATGGCGCGCAAGTTCGGCATGACGCACTTCATCAACCCGAAGGACACGCCCAACGTGGTCGACGCCATCGTCCAGCTGACCGATGGCGGCGCCGACTACAGTTTCGAGTGCATCGGCAACACGCAGGTGATGCGCCAGGCGCTGGAGTGCACGCACAAGGGCTGGGGCCGCAGCATCATCATCGGCGTGGCCGAGGCCGGCGCCGAGATCAGCACCCGCCCCTTCCAGCTGGTCACCGGCCGCAAGTGGGAAGGCTCGGCCTTCGGCGGCGCGCGCGGGCGCACCGACGTGCCGAAGATCGTCGACTGGTACATGGAGAACAAGATCAACATCGACGACCTGATCACGCACACGATGCCGCTGGAGGACATCAACAAGGGCTTCGACCTCATGAAGCGCGGCGAGTCCATTCGGGGAGTGGTCTTGTACTGACCCCCAGGCGGCGCGCTTTCTTTTCAGGGGATCAGGATGATGACGATGGGGCCATTGCGAACAGTTGAGGCGGGCGTGCTGGAGGTTTCGTACTTCGAGGCGGGGCCGGCGGACGGGCCGCCGGTGTTCTTGATGCACGGGTTCCCTTATGACATCCACTCCTATGCGGAGGTGGCGCCATTGCTGGCGGATGCTGGGTGCCGGGCGATCGTGCCTTACCTTCGCGGGTACGGCGGCACGCGCTTCCTGGATCCGGCGACGCCGCGTTCGGGGGAGCAGGCGGCGCTGGGAGCGGACCTGCTGGCGTTGATGGACGCGCTGGCGATTCCGCGGGCGGTGCTGGCGGGGTACGACTGGGGCGGGCGGGCGGCCTGCGTGGTGGCGGCGTTGTGGCCGGAACGCTGCGCGGGGCTGGTCTCGCTCAACAGCTACAACATCCAGGACATCTCGAAGGCGATGGTGCCGGATGCGCCGGAGAAGGAACTCCGGCTCTGGTACCAATACTACTTCCACAGCGAGCGCGGACGCGCAGGGCTCGAAGCGGACCGGCGCGCGCTGACGCGGCTGCTGTGGCGGCTGTGGTCGCCGACCTGGGCTTTCGACGAAGCGACCTTCGAGCGCAGCGCGGCGGCCTTCGATCATCCGGATTTCGTGGACGTGGTGATCCAGTCCTACCGGCACCGCTTCGGGCTGGTGGCGGGCGACCCGGCCTGCGCGGAGATCGAGGCGCGGCTGGCGGCGCAGCCGGCCATCTCCGTGCCGTCCATCACCTTCGACGGCGCGGACGACGGCGTGCGGCCGGCGGCGGACGCGGCGGCGCATGCGCGCTTCTTCACCGGCCCGCGCTCGCATCGCGTGGTGCCGGGCGCAGGGCACAACCTGCCGCAAGAGATGCCGCACGTGTTCGCCAACGCGGTGCTCGAACTGGTTTCCGAACTCAAGACATGACCGATACCTTGAAGACCCTCTCCGAGCACCGCTGCTTCGGCGGCACGCTGCGCTTCCACGAACAGGCCTCGCGCGAGATCGGCTTGCCGATGCGCTTCTCGCTGTTCCTGCCGCCGCAAGCCGCGCAGGGACCGGTGCCTGCGCTGATGTACCTTGCGGGGCTGACCTGCAACGAGGAAACCTTCATGGTCAAGGCAGGCGCGCAGCGGCTCGCGGCGGAACTGGGCCTGGCGCTGATCGCGCCGGACACCAGCCCGCGCGGCGCGGCGGCGGAAGGGCTCCCGGGGGCGGCAGCGAGTTGGGATTTCGGCATCGGCGCCGGTTTCTACCTCGACGCAACCGAGGAACCCTGGGCGCGGCACTGGCGCACCGAGAGCTGGCTGGTGCACGAACTGCTGCCGCTGCTCGTGAAGACGCAGCCCATCGACAGCGAGCGCATCGGCATCTTCGGCCATTCGATGGGCGGCCACGGCGCGCTCACGCTGGCGCTGCGGCATCCGGGTCGCTTCAAGTCGCTCTCGGCCTTTGCACCCATCTGCGCGCCGACGCAGTGCCCGTGGGGCGAGAAGGCATTCGGCGGCTACCTCGGCGGCGACCGCAGCCTATGGCTCGCGCACGACGCGAGCGCGCTCATGCAGTCGCAGCACGTGGCGCCCTACCCCTCGGGCATCCTGGTCGACCAGGGCCTTGCCGACAAGTTTCTCGCGGAACAGTTGCATCCCGAAGTCTTCGAGGCCGCCTGCCGCGCGGCCGGCCAGCCGCTGACGCTGCGGCGGCACGCGGGCTACGACCACGGTTACTACTTCATCCAGAGCTTCATGGCGGATCACCTGCGCCACCATGCCACGGCGTTGAAGGGCGCATGAACATTCCCCAACCACCACCCCTGCCCAGCCGGGAGCAGATCGCCTTGCTCGAACCCTTCGACGGCCTGGGGCTGCGCGACATCCGGGTGGTCGACACGGAACGGGAGGCCGCACGCGCCGAGGAAGCGCTGCGGGCCGCCGGCGTCGCGGGCTTCGACACCGAATCCAAGCCGACCTTCGTGAAGAACGAGGTCTCGGGCGGGCCGCATGTGCTCCAGTTCGCGACGCTCGATGGTGCATGGCTCTTCCAGTCGCACCGCAACGAGGGCCGCGACGTGCTGGCCGGGCTCCTGGCGTCGCCGGAATTGCTGAAGGTCGGCTTCGGCCTCTCGGGCGACCTGAGCTTGATCCGCCAACGATTCGGCATCGAGCCCGCCGGCGTGTTCGACATCGACACCGAGTTCCGCCGCCGCGGCTTCCGCAAATCGGTCGGCGTGAAGACCGCCGTGGCCCTGGTCTTCGAGCGGCGCTTCGCGAAATCGCGCAAGGCGACGACCTCGAACTGGGCCAACCGGCAACTGACCGAAGCGCAGTTGCGCTATGCGGCCAACGATGCCTACGCGGCCATCCGCGTGTTCGCCGCGCTAGGCTTCCCACCGGCGGCATAGGTGTTCACCTGCGGTGAACACCGCCAGGGCCTGGCACGCATCTTGATCACACCTCCGGCAAGGCGATCTTTCCGCTTTTTGCAACGCAGTTCACGTCCCCAGGCGTAGATTCGCGGACACGGAAAGTAAAGCTTCCTGTTGACATGAATTGTCATAGGTTCTCTCCTTATGATGGCGCCCTCCACGCCGGGAAGTAACAAGTCGTGTCCATGGTCCAGCTGGCGCTACGCCGCCCCTACACCTTCATCGTGATGGCGATGCTGATCGTCCTTGCCACACCTTTCGTACTCATGCGAATGGCAACGGACATCTTCCCGGAGATCAACATTCCGGTCATCAGCATCATCTGGAACTACGGTGGTTTGCCGGCTTCGGAAATGGGCCAGCGCATCGCCGGCCAGACCGAGCGCAGCCTGACGACCACGGTCAGCGACATCGAGCACATCGAGTCGCAGTCGCTGGCCGGCGTCACCGTCATCAAGGTCTTCTTCCAGCCGACAGCCAACATCGAGACGGCGATCGCGCAGGTCGTCGCCTCGATGCAGACACAGGTGCGCCAGTTGCCGCCCGGCATCACGCCGCCGCTGGTCATCAAATACTCCGCCTCGAGCATTCCCGTCATCCAGCTCGCGCTCTCCAGCCCGACGCGGGCGGAGAACTCGCTCTTCGACTCGGCCATCAACCAGTTGCGGCCACAGCTCATCACCATTCCCGGCGTGGCGGTGCCCTTCCCCTACGGCGGAAAGAACCGCCTGATCTCGGTCGACCTCGACGCGCAAGCCATGCAGGCACGCGGGCTCTCGCCGGCCGACGTGGTGAACGCGGTCAATGCGCAGAATCTGATCCTGCCTTCCGGCACGGTGAAGTTCGGCGGGGCCGAGTACAGCGTGAAGATGAACGGCTCGCCCGAGGCCATCGCCGGGCTGAATGACCTGCCGGTGCGCACCGCCAACGGCGCCACCATCTACCTGCGCGACGTGGCCTTCGTGCGCGACGGCTTCTCGCCGCAGACCAACATCGTGCGCCAGGACGGCGTGCGCGGGGTGCTGCTGTCGGTGCTGAAGAACGGTGGCGCCTCCACGCTGGACATCGTCTCCAACCTGCGCGGGCTGCTGCCGGCGGCGGCGCAGACGATGCCGAACGACATCAAGATCACGCCGCTCTTCGACCAGTCGATCTTCGTGAAGGCCGCCGTGCAGGGCGTGGTGGCCGAGGCCATCCTCGCGGCGGCGCTGACGGCGGCGATGGTGCTGCTCTTCCTCGGCAACTGGCGCAGCACGCTCATCATCGCGCTGACCATCCCGTTGTCGATCCTGGCCTCCATCCTGGTGCTCTACGCGCTCGGCGAGACGCTCAACCTCATGACGCTGGGCGGGCTTGCGCTCTCGGTCGGCATCCTGGTGGACCAGGCGATCGTGACCATCGAGAACATCGAGCGCCACCTGCACATGGGCACCGAGCTGAACGAGGCCATCCTGGTGGGCGCGGGCGAGATCGGCCCGGCGGCCTTCGTCTCGACCCTGTGCATCTGCATCGTGTTCGTTCCGATGTTCTTCCTCTCGGGCGTGGCACGCTTCCTCTTCGTGCCGCTGGCCGAGGCCGTCGTGTTCGCCATGCTGGCCTCCTACCTGCTGTCGCGCACGTTGGTGCCGACGCTGGTCATGCTGCTGATGGGCGGCGTGCATGCCAACGCCGCCGACACCAAGCCCAGCCTGCTGCAGCGCGTCTACCGCGGCTTCGACCGCAAGTTCGAGCACGTGCGGCGTGCCTACACGCTGGTGCTGTCGGCGCTGCTGTCCAAGCGCGGTGCCTTCATCTCGCTCTTCCTCGGCTTCTGCCTGCTGTCCTGCCTGCTGTACCCGGTGCTGGGGCGGGACTTCTTCCCCGGCGTGGACGCCGGCCAGATCCGCCTGCACATGCGCGCGCCCACCGGCACGCGCATCGAGGAAACGGCGCGGCTCGCCGACGAAGTCGAGGCCTCGATCCGCGAGCTCATCCCGAAGGACCAGCTCGAGACCATCCTCGACAACCTGGGCGTGCCCAACAGCGGTATCAATCTCTCCTACAGCAATGCCGGCACCATCGGCACGCTGGACGGCGAGATCCTGCTGTCGCTGCACGAGGGCCACCGGCCGACGGAGGAGTTCGTCTCGCTGCTGCGCGCCGAACTGCCCAAGCGCTTCCCGGGCACGGAGTTCTTCTTCCAGCCGGCGGACATCGTCACGCAGATCCTGAACTTCGGCCTGCCCGCGGCCATCGACGTGCAGTTCAGCGGCAACGACGTCGCCGGCAACGCCGCGCGTGCCGCCGAGCTGGTGAAGGAGATCCGCAAGATCCCTGGCGCCGTTGATGCGCACGTGCACCAGCGGCTGGACGGCCCGGCGCTCAACCTGCAGATGGACCGCACGCGGCTGCAGCAGTTCGGCCTCACGGCGCAGAACGTCGGGCAGAACGTGCTGATCGCGCTGTCGGGCAGTTCGCAGACGCAGCCGGCCTTCTGGCTCAACCCGCAGAACGGCGTGGTCTACAACATCGCCGTGCAGTCGCCGCAGTACAAGGTGGACTCGCTGGATTCGCTGCTCAACATTCCGGTCGGCAGCACCGGCGCGCTGGCCGGCGCACCGCAGCTGCTGGGCAACCTGGTGGACGCGCAGGCCGCGCGACAGCCGGCCATCGTCTCGCGCTACAACATCCAGAACGTGGTCGACGTCTATGTCAGCGTGCAGGGCACGGACCTGGCAAGCGTGGCGTCGAAGGTGCAGGCGCTTGTCGACGACGTGCGACCGAAGCTCTCGCGCGGCAGCCAGGTCACGGTGCGCGGCCAGGTGCAGACGATGCAGTCCTCTTTCATCGGGCTGGGCGTCGGGCTCGCGATGGCGATCGTGCTGGTGTACCTGCTGATCGTCGTCACCTTCCAGTCATGGCTCGACGCAGCCATCATCATCACCGCGCTGCCGGCCGCGCTCGGCGGCATCGCATGGATGCTGTTCATCACCGGCACCACGCTGAGCGTGCCGGCGCTGACGGGCGCGATCATGACCATGGGCGTCGCGACGGCCAACAGCATCCTGATGGTCTCCTTCGCGCGGGAGCGGCTGGCCAGCGGCGTGCCGCCGCTGTCGGCCGCGCTCGAGGCCGGCGCCACCCGCATCCGGCCGGTGCTGATGACGGCGCTGGCGATGATCATCGGCATGATCCCGATGGCGCTGGGCCTGGGCGAAGGCGCCGAGCAGAATGCGCCGCTCGGCCGCGCCGTGATCGGTGGCCTGATCTTTGCAACCGTTTCGACGCTCTTCTTCGTCCCGGCCGTCTACGCCGACATCCACAACCGCCGCGCGCACCGCAAGGCCGCGCGCGACGCCGCCAACCATTCGACCCCACCGTCGCCGCCCCAGATCGGGGCCGCGCCCCAGGAGATTTGAAGTCATGACGGAGCAACGCCACGCGGCATTGGCCATCCACCCGATCGCCGTCGACGAGGCCGGTGAACACCAGGAGCTGCTGAAGCGGCGCCAGATGGTGCGCCGCAGCCGCATCCTCATCCTCGCCGTGCTGGTTCTGCTGGCCGCCGGCGCGGCGCGCACCGTGTTCGTCCGCATGGCCAACGCGCGCGCGCTGGAGACCGGCGCCGCGCAGCACGCCACGCAATACGTGAAGACTGCCCTGCCCCAGCAATCCGGCAAGGGCCAGACGCTCGCGCTGCCGGGCACGCTGCAGGGTTTCGTGCAGTCGCCGATCTCGGCGCGCGCGAGCGGCTACCTCAAGCGCTGGACCCGGGACATCGGCGCCAGCGTGAAGAAGGGCGAGCTGCTGGCGGAGATCGAGACGCCCGAGATCGACCAGCAGCTGTCGCAGGCCGTGGCCGCGCGGCAGCAGGCCGCGTCCGCGCTCGAACTGGCGAAGAGCACCGTCGCGCGCTGGGAGAACCTGCGCAAGAAGGACGTGGTCTCGCAGCAGGACCTGGACGAGCGCCGCGGCGCCGTGGCGCAGGCGACGGCCAACCTCGCCGCCGCCGACGCGAACATGCAGCGCCTGCGGCAGACCGAGGGCTTCAAGCGCGTGCTGGCGCCTTTCGACGGCGTCATCACGCGGCGCAACGTGGACGTGGGCGACCTGATCGATGCCGGGGGCGGCGGCGGCGGGCGCGCGCTCTTCCTGCTCGCGCAGACCGACCCTCTGCGCGTGTACATCAACGTGCCGCAGGCCTACGCCCAGCTCATCAAGGCCGGGCAGCCGGTGGTCGTGACGCAGGCCGAGCTGCGCGGCCAGAGCTTCCGTGGCGAGGTGGCGCGCACCGCCGGCGCCATCGACGCGACCACTCGCATGATGCAGGTCGAGGTCTCGCTGCCCAACCGAGACGGCACGCTGCTGCCGGGCGCCTACGTGCAGGTTTCGCTGCCGCTGGCCGCGAGCGGTGCGCTCACCATCCCGGCCAACGCCTTGCTGTTCCGCGCCGAAGGCACGCGCGTGGCAGTGGTCGACGGCGAGGGCCGCGTGAAGCTGCGCAGCGTGAACATCGGCCGCAACTACGGCGAGACGGTGGAGATTCTCGACGGCATCGGCGGCAGCGACCGGCTGGTGCTGAACCCGTCGGACTCGCTGGCAGACGGCGACCAGGTGACGGTCGCGAAGGAACAGGCGTGATGCTCTCGCGCGCCACGCTGGCCGCCGCGGCCCTTCTCGCGGGCTGCGTCGCCGGGCCGGACTACAAGAAGCCCTCGGTCGACGTGCCGGTAAGTTGGCAGATCGAGGAGCCCTGGCGCCAGAGCACGCCCAACGACGCGCTGGACAAGGGACCGTGGTGGCTGCGCTTCGGCGATCCGCAGCTCGATGCGCTGGCGCGCAAGGCGCTGGCCAACAGCCCCACCCTCGCGCTCGCCAGCGCGCGGCTCGCGCAGGCGCGTGCCTCGCTGGCCGGCAGCGAATCCGCGCGCTATCCGCAGCTTGGCCTGGGCACTCGCGCCTCGCGCCTGAAGATTTCCGCCAACCGGCCGCTGACCAACTACGCGACCAACAACTTCTCGACGGTGCAGGACGACTACGCGCTGTCGCTCACCGCCAGCTACGAGATCGACCTGGCGGGGCGCGTGCAGCGCTCCGTGGAAGGCGCGACCGCCTCCGCGCAGCAATCCGTCGCCGACCTGGAGAACACGCGGCTGCTGCTCACGACCGACCTCGCCTCGGCCTACTACAACCTGCGCTCGACCGACGTGGAGCTGGACGTGCTTTCACGCTCCATCGGCCTTCAGCGCCGCGCGCTGGAGCTCGTGACGTCGCGCCACGAACTGGGCGCCGTCTCCGGCCTGGACGTGGCCCAGCAGCAGGCGCTCCTGGACAGCACGCTCACGCAGGTCGACCTGCTGAAGAAGCAGCGCTCGCAATATGAACACGCCATCGCCACGCTGACCGGCACGCCCGCGCCCCAGTTCTCGCTGGCGCCGGACCTGACGCCGCTCATCCCGCCGGCCATCCCGATCGGCGTGCCCTCGGACGCGCTGGAGCGCCGGCCCGACGTGGCCTCGGCGGAGCGCGCGATGGCGGCGGCCAATGCGCAGATCGGCGTCGCCACCGCGGCCTTCTATCCCAGCGTCTCGCTCGGGCCGTCGATAGGCGTGGACAGCCGCATGTTCTCGGCGCTGTTCGATGCGCCCAGCCTGCTGTGGTCGGTTGGCGTGTCGGCGACGCAGACGATCTTCGACGGCGGCCGCGTGCGCGCCAACGTCGACTTCACGCGCGCGGGCTATGACGCCACGGTGGCCAGTTACCGACGCGTGGTGCTGACCGCGATGCAGGAGGCCGAGGACGGCATCACGGGCCTGGCCTCGCTCGACCGCGCGTCGACGCAGGCGCAGACCGCCGTGAACACCTCGCGCCGCGTGCTGGACATGGCGACCAGCCGCTACGAAGGCGGTGCCTCCACCTACCTGGACGTGATCACCGCGCAGCAGTCGCTGCTGACGGTCGAGCGACAGGCCGCGCAGGTGCTCGGCCAGCGGATGCTGACCTCCGTCTTCCTGGTGAAGGCGCTGGGCGGCGACTGGTGCGGCGTGGGCCCGGTCGAAGCGGCCGACGCTAGAACAGGCTGCCCTGCCCCGCTGCGCCAGGTGGTCGGAACGCGCTGAGGTCCACCGGGACGCGCTCGCGGTTGAACCCGATGCGCTGCGTCGCCTTCTCGAAGCGCTGGCGGATCAGGTCCGCCCATGGCCCGCTGCCCTTCATGCGGGTCGCGAAGTCGGCGTCGTAGTCCTTGCCGCCGCGCATCTCGCGGATGCGCGCCATGATGCGCGCCGCGCGCTGCGGGTAGTGCAGCTCCAGCCATTGCTTGAAGAGGGGCGCCACCTCCCATGGCAGCCGGATCACGGTGTAGAAGGCCGAGCGCGCCCCGGCCTCCCAGGCGGCTTCGAGCACCTGTTCCATGTCCTCCGTGACGAAGGGAATCTGCGGCGCCACGCTCACGCCCACCGGCACGCCGGCCTCCGCCAGGGCGCGCACGGTGCGCAGGCGCCGGTGCGGCGCGGCGGCGCGCGGTTCCAGCTTGCGGGCGACCTCGCCGTCGAGCGTGGTGATGGTGATGTACACCGCGGCCAGGCTGGCCGCCGCCATCGGCGCGATGAGGTCGAGGTCGCGCTCCACGGCGCTGGACTTGGTCACGATGCCGAAGGGATGGCGCGTCTCCTTCAGCAGCTCGATGACCGAACGGGTGAGCCGCAGTTCACGCTCGATGGGCTGGTAGCAGTCGGTCGCGGTGCCGATGGCGATGTAGCCGGGCTTGTAGCTCTTGCGGCCCAGTTCGGCGCGCAGCACTTCGACGATGTTGCGCTTGGCGATCAGCTTGGTCTCGAAATCGAGCCCCGGCGAGAGATTGAGGTAGCTGTGCGTGGGCCGCGCGAAACAGTAGATGCAGCCGTGCTCGCAGCCGCGGTACGGGTTGAGCGAACGGTCGAAATGGATGTCCGGCGAGTCGTTCTCGCTCAGGACGGACTTGACGTCCTCGAAGCGCACTTCGGTGGCAAGCGGCGGCAGGGGCTCGGCGGCGGCCTCTTCCAGCGTGCCCCAGCCGTCGTCGTAGGCATCGCGCACGTCGCGCTCGAAGCGATGCGCAAGGCGCGTCGCCGCGCCTCGGCCCTTGAGGGCGGTCACGGGAATGATGGCATCGGGCATGCACGAAGAATACTGTACAAAACAACAGTATTCAAGCATTGCTTTCCGGGCGCGGGCCCGGTGCGGTCGGCTCAGAACTCGGCGTCGAGTTCGTCGATCTCTTCCGGCTCCTGCTTCGCGGCGGCGACCCACTCCTTCATCGCCGGCAGTTCCATGATCCGCTTGCAGTAGGCGGCACAGGCGCTGTCGAGCGACACGTCGTACGTGATGAAGCGCGTGACCACCGGCGCGTACATCGCATCCGCCATGCAGGGCTCCTTGCCGAAGAGGAAGGGGCCGCCGTAGGCCTTGAGGCATTCGCGCCAGATCGCGACCACGCGGTCGATGTCGGTCTGCGCGCGCGACCAGATCTTGAAGTGCGGGAACCTGGCCTTGACGTTCATCGGCAGCGAGCCGCGCATCGAGCTGAAGCCCGAATGCATCTCGCCGCAGATGGCACGGCAGTGCGCGCGGGCCTTGGCATCTGCGGGCAGCAGCCCGGCCTTGGGCTTGATCTCGTTGAGGTACTCGCCGATCGCGAGCGTGTCCCACACCTTCACGCCGCCATGCTGCAGCGAAGGCACCAGCATCGAGGCGGACAGCAGCAGCATCTCGGCCTTCATCGCCGGATCGTCGGGCGGGATCACCTTCTCGGTGAAGTCCAGCCCCGCCAGACGACACATCAGCCAGCCGCGCAGCGACCACGCGCCGTAGTTCTTGCTGCTGATGGTGAGGACGGGTTTGGCCATGCTGACGCTCCTTGGCTGCCGGATCGGCCCTCGGTGTGTGCAAGGCCTGTGCCATGGGACGCCAGAAAGGTGCGCGCCGCGATCCTTGGCCCGCAACTTGCCTGCAGCATGGTCATGCTGTACCGGGCCTACCAAACCAACGCCGACCTGCTCTCGCCCTCCCGGCTCGCAGCCCAGTATTTCGGCAGCGCCATGTGGCAGCCCAAGGGCGAGCGCAGCGCCGGCCGGCGCATCGCGGCGGCGATGGAGGTCTACTCCCGCATGCGGCTCACGCACACGCGGCCGGCCTACGGCATCCAGAGCGTGATGGTCGACGGCGAGGAAGTCGCGGTCACGGAAGAAGCCACGCTCGTCGCGCCCTTCGGCACCCTGCTGCACTTCCGCAAGCTCACCGACGCGGTGCATCCGCCGGTGCTGCTGGCCGCACCACTTTCGGGCCACTTCGCCACCCTGCTGCGCGAAACGGTGCGCACGCTGCTGCGCGACCATGACGTCTACGTGACCGACTGGCACAACGCGCGCGACGTCCCGCTGTGGAACGGCGGCTTCGGGCTGGACGACTACACCCTGCAGCTCATCCAGTTCCTCGAGGCCATCGGCCCTGGCGCGCACATGGTCGCGGTGTGCCAGCCCTGCGTGGCCGCGCTCGCCGCGACCGCGCTGATGAGCGAAGACGACAACCCGGCGACGCCGTACAGCCTCACGCTCATGGCCGGGCCAGTGGATTGCCGCATCAACCCGACCACGGTGAACAAGCTCGCCAACGAGCGCGACATCGGCTGGTTCGAGCGCAACCTGATCAGCCGCGTGCCATGGCCGCACGCTGGCATGATGCGCCGCGTGTATCCCGGCTTCCTGCAGCTCAGCGCCTTCATGAGCATGAACCCGGAGCGGCACAAGCAGCAGTTCATCAAGCTCTACCAGCATCTGGTCGACGGCGAACTGGAGCAGGCCGAGACCATCCGCAACTTCTACGACGAGTACCTGGCGGTGAACGACCTGCCGGCCGAGTTCTACCTGGAGACGGTCGAGCGCGTGTTCCAGACCTACGACCTGCCGCGCGGCAAGCTCACGGTGGGCGAACGCAAGGTGAACCCGGCGGCCATCCGCCGCACGTCGCTGCTCACGGTGGAAGGCGAGCGAGACGACATCTGCGCGGTCGGCCAGACGGTGGCGGCGCAGGATCTGTGCACCAGCGTGCGCCCGTACCTCAAGACCCACCACCTGCAGGCGGGCGTCGGGCACTACGGCGTCTTCAGCGGCAGCAAGTGGAACACGCAGATCTATCCGCGCGTGCGCGAGACGATCCACGCGGCGGCCGAGCTGCATTGAAGGCCAGCCCCCGCGCCGCTCAGTCCGGCGCGAGCCTGCGTCCATAGACGGCGAGGCTCTCCGCCTTCAGCGCATTCACCATGATCCGAGCCGCCGGCGAGAGCAGCCGCTCGGTGTGCGTGATGATGCCGAAAGCATCCATGTGGCAGGGCAGCGCCAGCGGCAGCAACGCGACGATGCCGTGCGCCGCGTAGTAGCGCCCGACCTCGGTCGCGAGCACCGCGATCATGTCGCTCTGCTGCAGCATGCGCGTGATGAAGAGCAGCGCCGCGCTCTCGATCACGTTGACCGGCGGCGCGAGCCCCTCCTCCTGGTACATGAGGTCGAAGCGGTGGCGCAGCACGCTGCCCGCCGGCGGGACGATCCAGCCCGCGGCGGCCACGTCGCGCAGCGTGAGGCCCGCCGCGCCCAGCAGCGGATGGCCGGGTCGCACCAGCGCGCACACCGGCTCCTCGGTCAAGGCCTCGTAGCGCAGCTTCGATTTGTCGTGCCCCGCCGACAAGCGCGCGACGAGGATGTCGAGCTTGCCCTGCTCCAGCCGTTCCAGCAGCACCGGGCTGGTCTCGATCTCGACTGACACGCACAGGTTCGGCTGGCCGCGCTTCACCGCCGCCACGGCGGGCGGCAGCAAGGCGAGGCCGGGCGAGGTGATGACGCCGATGTTGACCTGGCCGAAGCGCCCCGCCTTCAGCGCCGTCACCTCGTCGTGGGCCTGGTTCAGTGTCGCGAGGGCCACGCGGGCGTGGCGGATCATGGTTTCGCCGTACGAGGTCGGCCGCATGCCGCGCGGCAGGCGGTCGAAGAGCGAGACCTCCAGCACGTCCTCCATGTCCTTCAGCAGTTTCGAGGCGGCCGGCTGCGTCATGCTGAGCACCTGCGCCGCGCGGTGGATGTTGCCCTCCTCCGCCAGCGCGACCAGCAGCAGGAGCTGCCGGGTCTTGAGCCGTGCACGGATGAACCAGTGCGTGTAGGGGGTCATGGGGTTTACGTGAATGCCATTTATGACATCGATTCAAGCCAAATATTGATTGGAAAGATATAGGGGCCGCACCGACTGGGGCGCTAACCTGAGCAGCGACAAAGAGAGTCAGTTTTTCCATCACAACAGGAGACAACACCATGAAGCTCACCCGCCGCACGCTCACCACGGCGCTCGCCGCCGCATCGGTGGCCGGCATCCTGCCCGCCACGGCACTCGCGCAGAAGAAGATCGTGCTCGGCTTCGCGCAGGTCGGCGCGGAAAGCGAATGGCGCACCGCCAACACCGAGTCGATCAAGGCCTCGGCCAAGGAGGCCGGCATCGATCTCAAGTTCTCCGACGCGCAGCAGAAGCAGGAGAACCAGATCAAGGCCATCCGCTCCTACATCGCGCAGAAGGTGGACGTGATCGCCTTCTCGCCGGTGGTGGAAAGCGGCTGGGACACCGTGCTGCTGGAGGCCAAGGCCGCCAAGATCCCGGTGGTGCTGACCGACCGCTCGGTGAACTCGAAGGACGACACGCTCTACGTGACCTTCATGGGCTCCGACTTCGTCGAGGAAGGCCGCAAGGCCGGCCGCTGGCTGGTCGAGAAGATGAAGGACCAGAAGGGCGAGGTGAACATCGTCGAGCTGCAAGGCACCGTGGGCTCGGCGCCGGCGATCGACCGCAAGAAGGGCTTCGAGGAAATCATCAAGGCCGACCCGAAGTTCAAGATCATCCGCTCGCAGACCGGCGACTTCACGCGCGCCAAGGGCAAGGAGGTGATGGAAGCCTTCCTGAAGGCCGACGGCAAGAAGATCAACGTGCTCTACGCGCACAACGACGACATGGCAATCGGCGCCATCCAGGCCATCGAGGAAGCGGGGCTCAAGCCGGCGAAGGACATCGTCATCATCTCGATCGACGCGGTGAAGGGTGCCTTCGAGGCCATGATCGCCGGCAAGCTCAACGTGTCGGTGGAATGCAGCCCGCTGCTCGGGCCGCAGCTGATGAGCGCGGTCAAGGACATCAAGGCCGGCAAGACCTTGCCAAAGCGCATCGTGACGGAAGAAGGCATCTTCCCGATGGAAGTGGCGGCCAAGGAATTCCCGAAGCGCAAGTACTGAGCGGCCCGCGGGATGCAGCCGGTTCTCGAACTCAAGGGCATCCAGAAGCAGTTCGCGGGCATCCCGGTGCTGCGCGACGTGCAACTGCGGCTCTACCCCGGCGAGATCCATGCGCTGATGGGGCAGAACGGCGCGGGCAAGTCGACGCTCATCGGCGTGCTGACGGGCGTGCTCTCCTCCAACGGCGGCGAGATGCGGCTGGCGGATGCGCCGATCCAGCCGGCCTCGCCGCTGGAGGCGCAGAAGCTGGGCATCAGCACCGTCTACCAGGAGGTCAACCTGTGCCCCAATCTCTCGGTGGCCGAGAACGTCTTCGCCGGGCGCTACCCGCGCCGCGGCGCGGCGCAGGGATGGCGCATCGATTGGGCCGAGGTGAACCGGCGCGCGCGAGAACTGCTCGCGCGCATCGGGCTCGACATCGACGTCACGCGCCTGCTGTCGAGCTACCCGGTGGCAGTCCAGCAGCTGGTGGCCATCGCGCGGGCACTGGGGGTGTCGTCGAAGGTCCTGATCCTCGACGAGCCGACCTCCAGCCTGGACGATGACGAGGCCGGCAAACTCTTCGAGGTCCTGCGGCGCCTGCGCGGCGAAGGCCTGGCGATCGTCTTCGTCACTCATTTCCTGAACCAGGTCTATGCCGTGTCCGACCGCATCACCGTGCTGCGCAACGGCGCGTGGGTCGGCGAATGGCGAGCCAGCGAACTGCCGCCGCAGGCGCTCATCGCCGCGATGCTGGGGCGCGAACTGGCGGCGCAGTCGGCGCGGCCTGCCGCGCTGCCGGCGCTCGACGATTCGGCATCGGCCTTGCTCCAGGCCGAAGGGCTCGGCCAGGCGGGCCAGTTGCAGCCGATGGACCTGCGCGTGCGCGCGGGCGAAGTAGTCGGCGTGGCCGGGCTCCTCGGCGCGGGCCGCACCGAACTCGCGCGCCTGCTGTTCGGCCTGGAGGCGCCGGACCGCGGCGTGCTGAGGATCGATGGCCGCGCAGTCGCCTTCGACAGCCCCGCGGATGCGATCCGCGCCGGGCTCGCACTGTGCCCCGAGGAGCGCAAGACCGACGGCATCGTCGCGGCGCTGTCGCTGCGCGAGAACATCGCGCTTGCCTTGCAGGCACGGCTGGGCGCGCGCCACTTCCTGTCCTTCGCCGAACAGACCGCGCTGGCCGAACGCTTCGTCGCGCTGCTCGGCATCAAGACCACCAGCGTGGAGACGCCCATCGGCCTGCTGTCGGGCGGCAACCAGCAGAAGGCCATGATCGCGCGCTGGCTCGCGACCGAGCCGCGCCTCCTGATCCTCGACGAGCCGACGCGCGGCATCGACGTGGCGGCCAAGCAGGAGATCATGGAGCAGATCCTGCGGCTCGCGCGGGCCGGCATGGCGGTGCTCTTCATCTCTTCGGAGATGAGCGAGGTGGTGCGGGTGGCGCACCGCATCGTGGTGCTGCGCGACCGGCGCAAGGTGGGCGAGCTGCCGGCCGGCAGCAGCGAGGACGAGGTCTACGAGATGATCGCGGCGGAACATGACTGATGAAACGACCGCACCCGGGATGTTCGTGCGCGCCATGCGGCACCGCCTGGCGTGGCCCCTGGTGACGCTCTTCCTGCTGCTGGCGCTCAACACCGCCTTCAATCCGAGCTTCCTGCACATCGAGGTGCGCGGCGGCCATCTCTACGGCAGCCTGATCGACATTCTCAATCGCGCCGCGCCGCTGATCCTGGTGTCGCTCGGCATGACGCTGGTGATCGCGACGCGCGGCATCGACATCTCGGTAGGCGCCGTGGTCGCCATCGCGGCGGCGCTGGCCGCGTGGATGATCGGCGGCTCGGTGGCGGGCAACGTGACGCGCTTCCCGATGCCGCTCGCCATCGCCGCCGCGCTGGCGCTGGCGCTGGTTTGCGGTCTGTGGAACGGGCTGCTGGTCGCGAAGGTCGGCATGCAGCCGATCATCGCCACACTGATTCTCATGGTGGCGGGCCGCGGCATCGCGCAGCTCATCACGGGCGGGCAGATCATCACGATCTACTACCAGCCCTACTTCTTCCTCGGCAGCGGCTACCTGCTGGGGCTGCCCTTCTCGCTCTTCATCGTCGCGGCCTTGTTCGGCGTGCTGTACCTGGTCATCACGCGGACCGCGCTGGGCCTCTTCATCCAGGCCGTGGGCATCAACCCGACGGCCGCGCGGCTGGCGGGCGTGCAGTCGCGGCGGCTGGTGGCCGGGGCCTACGCCTTCTGCGGCTTGTGCGCCGGCATCGCGGGGCTCTTGATCAGTTCCAACGTGAAGAGCGCGGACGGCAACAACGCGGGGCAGCTGCTGGAGCTCGACGCGATCCTCGCCGTCACGCTGGGCGGCACCGCGCTCACGGGCGGTCGCTTCAGCCTGGTCGGCAGCGTGATCGGCGCGCTGATCATCCAGACGCTCACCTACGCGATCTACTCGCTCGGCGTGCCGCCGGAGATCAACCTGGTGGTGAAGGCCGTGGTGGTGTTCCTCGTGATGCTGCTGCAGTCGGCGGAGTTCCGCGCGACACTGCGGGCGTGGGCCGTGCGGCCCGCGCAACGGGAGGCGCTGCGATGAGCGCGGTGGTCGACCCAGCGGGCTCGCCCGCGTCCCGAGCGCCTGCCGCCACGGGGAAGGAGGTGAAGGAAGGCGGCCGCTTCAACCCCAAGTACCTGCCGCTGACCGCGACCATCTCGATCTTCATGCTGATGGCCACGCTGGGCTCGGTGCTCTACGACGGCTTCTTCTCGGCACAGGTCTTCCTCAACCTGCTGATCGACAACGCCTTCCTGATCATCGTGGCCGTGGGCATGACCTTCGTCATCCTGTCGGGCGGCATCGACTTGTCGGTGGGCTCGGTGATCGCGCTCACCACCATGGTGTCGGCCTCGCTGGTCGAAAAGCACGGCTGGAGCCCGGCCATCGTGATCCCGCTGGTGCTGGCGATGGGCACGGCCTTCGGCGCCTTCATGGGGCTGCTGATCCAGCGCTTCCGGCTGCAGCCCTTCATCGTCACGCTGGCGGGCATGTTCCTCGCGCGCGGGCTGTGCTATCTGATCAGCATCGATTCGATCAGCATCGCGAACCCGTTCTATGCGGCGGTCTCGCAGGCGCGCATCCCGGTGTGGGGCGATGCGACGGTGTCGGCCAGCGCGGTGATCGCCATCGTGGTGGTGCTGGCGGCGATCTTCATCGCGCACTGCACGCCATTCGGCCGCACGGTGTACGCGATCGGCGGCAACGAGCATTCGGCCATGCTGATGGGCTTGCCGGTGCGCTCCACGCTGGTGGGCGTCTACACGCTCTCGGGCTTCTGCTCGGCGCTGGGCGGCGTGGTCTTCACCTTCTACATGCTCTCGGGCTACGGTCTGCACGCGGTAGGACTCGAACTCGACGCCATCGCGGCGGTGGTCATCGGCGGCACGCTGCTCACGGGCGGCGTGGGCTACGTGGCCGGCACGCTTTTCGGCGTGCTCATGCTGGGCATCATCCAGACGCTGATCTCCTTCGACGGCACGCTGAGCTCGTGGTGGACGCGCATCGTGGTCGGCGCCCTGCTCTTCGTCTTCTGCCTGCTGCAGCGCTTCTTCACCTCGCGCGCGCCGCGCCGATGATTCCTGATCAATTGTCGCGAGCGCGCGCTGATCGCGCCTTGCCCATTGTCCAATGCAAGCCTTTCCAAGCTCCGCTGATTGGCAATGCAACACAAGAAACCTCTGGGCCTCGGACACTTCGCTTCGGGCCTCGCGCTCGCACTCACCATCGCGAGTTCGAGCGCATGGGCCGAGCCGGTGACGGTGATCAAGACGGGCGTCATCGAGGGCGGCGAGAACATCTGTCTCGGTTCGGATGGCGGCACAGGCTTCGTTGCCAACCCGTGTTCATGGTTTGCGGCGCGGCCCGAGACAGGGCTCGTCCATGACAACGGCCGCGTGCGGCCGAAGCATTCGAAGGCCCTGGCGCTCGGCATCGTCGGGACCGGCGGCGTGCAGTTTGGCCCCGGCGACGACCAGTACAAGATCTTCCGCTTCGAGACCGACTACCTTGGCGAGCCAGGCTGGAAGGCCATGCGCTCGGGCGGCGGCCAGCACCTGGGATCGAACTGCATGGCGCTGAGGCGACCCGGCAATGCGCTCGTCCTCCAGGTCGGCGTCGATGCCTTCGTGGATCCAAGCATCGGCTTCGAGACCTGTGCCCGGCGGAACATCCCCGAGAACCAGGTCTGGCTCGAGACGCTCTCGCCGCCCGCCGGGGCCTTCAAGCCGATGTTCCTGAAGTTCGACTACCCCATCAAGGGCCAATGGCCCCATACCGAGCCCCTGGTGCCGGGCGTGGACAACATCGCGACGCTGCCCCGGCTGTGCGCGGGCTTCGACGCCGCCGCGCGAGCCTGGGTGCTCGACGAGTGCGGCAGGCTCGGCGCCGCGCGCAGCGATACGCAGCTGCAATACAGCGAGGATCTCACGGTACGCAACAGCGCCGGCCAATGCCTGACGCGCACATCGACGGTCCACACGGAAATGCGCTTCGAGGCCTGCGCCATGCCGAGCGACTACCAGCGCTTCGTCTTCGTGGAGAAGCATGAAGGCGATCCGCTCTGGCCGGCGCTGGTCGCCGCGGCGGGCACAGTGGATGGCGGCACCCTCCTGAGCGGCAGCGCGCGGGATATCCTGCCCGCGTCCGACAAGCCCTCGGCAGCCTGCCTGTCCGCCGATCCGCACGGCGGGAAGATGTTGCTGGGGCACTGCGAGACCTACTCCTACGGCGGGCAGCTACGCACGCTGCGAAGCGCAACCCGGACGGTGTCGATGCAAGAGATCCCCTGAGGCCACGCTTCCAGGAACTCAACGCCGTGCTTCAGGAGGCGGAGGTGCGCGCCAGGTTGCAGGAGCAGGGCGCGATGCCGGGCAGCGGTTCGGCACAGGATCTCGGCCGCTTCGCCCAGGCTGAGTACGCGCGCAACCAGAAGATCGTTCAGGCCGCGAACATCAAGGAATAAGGCTCAGGAGGACGAGGACTCGTCTTCCGCCGGCCAGTCGCGGATGTAGGCCTTGAGCATCTTGTTCTCGAAGTTCTGGCTGTCGACGACGGCCTTGGCCACGTCGTAGAAGCTGATCACGCCCATCAGCATGCGCTTGTCCATCACGGGCATGTAGCGCGCATGGCGCTCCAGCATGATGCGGCGGATCTCGTCGAGGTCGGTCTCGGCGGTGCAGGTGACGGGGTGGTCGTCCATGGCCTTGCGCACCAGCGTGCCGCCGACCTGGCCACCATTGGCGACGATGGCGACGATCACTTCGCGGAAGGTCAGCATGCCGACCAGGTCGCCATGCTCCATGACCACCAGTGAACCGATGTCCTTGTCGGCCATCGTCGCGACAGCCGCCGACAGGGGTTCGTCGGGCGTGACTGTGTAGAGCGTGTTGCCCTTGACGCGCAGGATGTCGCTGACTTTCATCGTGTTGCTCCTCACTTGGCTCGGCGGTGACGAATTGAATATAGCCCACAATAGCCGCCCGATCACAGGCCCACGACAACGTTGCAGGCATTGCGCGTAACGGGGCATTGCAGAAACGACCTCGAAAGGCCTCCATGCCCGGCTATTCCGACCCCGGATTCGATACGCTGGCCCTGCACGCCGGCGCCTCGCCCGACCCCGCCACCGGCGCCCGCGCGGTGCCGATCCACCTGAGCACCTCCTTCGTCTTCGAGTCCAGCGATCACGCGGCGGCCCTCTTCAACCTGGAGCGCTCGGGGCACGTGTACTCGCGCATCAGCAACCCGACCAACGCGGTGCTGGAGCAGCGCGTGGCGGCACTGGAGGGCGGCATCGGCGCCATCGCGACGGCCAGCGGTCAGGCGGCGCTTCACCTGTCGATCGCGACGCTGATGGGCGCGGGCTCGCACATCGTCGCGAGCACCGCGCTCTACGGTGGGTCACAGAACCTTTTGCACTACACGATGCGCCGCTTCGGCATCGAGACCACTTTCGTGAAGCCGGGCGACCTGGATGGCTGGCGCGCGGCGATACGGCCGGAGACCAAGTTGCTCTTCGGCGAAACCGTCGGCAATCCGGGTCTGGACGTGCTCGACATCCCGGCGGTCAGCGAGATCGCGCACGCGGCGGGCGTGCCGCTGCTGGTCGACTCCACGCTGACCTCGCCTTACCTGATCAGGCCCTTCGACTGGGGCGCGGACCTGGTCTACCACTCGGCGACCAAGTTCCTCTCGGGCCACGGCACCGTGATCGGCGGCGTGGTGGTCGACGGCGGCAGTTTCGACTGGGAGCGCTCGGGCAAGTTCGGGGAGCTGACCGCAGCCTACGACGGCTTCCACAACATGGTGTTCAGCGAGGAGAGCACGGTCGGCGCCTTCCTGCTGCGTGCGCGGCGCGAGGGCCTGCGCGATTTCGGTGCGTCGATGAGCCCGCACACGGCCTGGCTGATCCTCCAGGGCATCGAGACGCTGCCGCTGCGCATGGAACGCCACGTCGACAACACGCAGAGGGTGGTCGAGTTCCTGGCCGCGCACCCCTTCGTGGCGCGGGTGGGCCATCCGCTATTGGAGACGCATCCGAGCCATGCATTGGCGGGCAAGCTGCTGCGCCATGGCGCGAAGGGCGCGGGCGCCGTGTTCAGCTTCGACCTGAAGGGCAACCGCGAGCAAGGCAAGAAGTTCATCGAGGCGCTGAAGCTCTTCAGCCATCTCGCGAACGTGGGGGATTGCCGCAGCCTGGTGATTCATCCGGCAAGCACGACGCATTTCCGGATGAGCGACGAGGCGCTGGCTGGCGCGGGGATCTCGCAAGGCACGATCCGCCTGTCGATCGGGCTGGAGGATCCGGCAGATCTGATCGATGACTTGAAGCGCGCCTTGAAGGCCGCGGAAAAGGCAGGTGCCTGATGGATTTCGAGGTCAACGGCCGCCGGAGCTATTGCTACACCGGCGGCAAGGCGCTCGACGCCGCGAAACCCACCGTCGTTTTCATCCACGGCGTGCTCAATGACCACAGCGTGTGGATTCTGCAGAGCCGGTGGTTCGCGAACCACGGCTGGAACGTGCTGGCGCCGGACCTGCCAGGGCACTGCCGCAGCGAGGGGCCGCCGCCCGCGAGCGTCGAGGATGCCGCAGGTTTCGTCCTCGCGCTGCTGGACGCGGCGGGCGTTTCCAAGGCCGCGCTGGTGGGCCACAGCTTCGGCTCGCTGATCGCGCTCGAAGCCGCCGCGCGCGCGCCGGAGCGCATCACGCGCCTGGCCCTGGTCGGCACCGCCTATCCCATGACCGTGTCGCCCGCCTTGCTGGACGGCGCGCTCAATGACCCGCAGCGCGCGATCACGATGGTCAACAACTTCTCGCACTCGATGATGGCGCCGCCGCCCTCCTCGCTCGGCCCCGGGACCTGGCTGCACGGCAGTTCGCGCGCGTTGATGCGGCGCGTGCTCGCCTCCAACCGCGAGGCCAATGTATTCCACATCGGCTTCAAGGCCTGCAACGACTACGCGCACGGGGAAGAGGCGATGGCGCAGGTGCGCTGCCCCACGCTCTTCCTGCTGGGCGAAGCGGACCAGATGACGCCGCCCCGCGCTGCGCGCACGCTGGCGAGCAAGGCGGCCAATGCGAAGGTGGTGAACGTGAAGGCCGGGCACCAGATGATGGGCGAGGCGCCGGACGAGGTGCTGTTCGCGCTGAAGGACTTCCTCGGCGCCTGAGCCCGGCGGGCCGCGCATCAGCGCAGGCCGTTGATGTCGATGGTCTCGAGCAGTGGCTTGGGCGCCCCGCGCTTGGCGACCACCAGCATCGCGCGGCCAACCTGCTCGCTGGTGGTCACCCAGCCCGGCGCCACGCGGCGCAGCAGGCCGAAGAGCGGCCCCGCGAACACATAGAGCCAGCGGTAGAGCGCCGTCTTCGAGCGCACGCCGTGCAGCGGCTGGATGCCGCCCGGGCGGAACATGTAGGCCGCCTTGAAGGGCAGGCGCATGAGCGCGTTCTCCGTCGCACCCTTGACCCGCGCCCACATGCTGCCGCCGCGCTCGCTGCTGTCGGTCCCGGCGCCGGAGACGTAGACGAAAGTCATCTCCGGGTTGAGCCGCGCCAGGGTCTGGGCCGCCGAGAGCGTGAGGTCGTAAGTGATGCGGCGGTACGCCTCCTCGCTCATGCCGGCGGCGGATACGCCGAGGCAGAAGAAGCAGGCGTCCAGGCGCAGCAGGTCGAAGAGGATGCCCGAGAGGTCGCCCGGATCGGCCACGACCAGCTCACGCAGCTTCGGATGCACCTGCCCGGTGGCGCTGCGGCCGACGCAGACCACCTGCGTGACATCCGGATCCAGCAGGCATTCGCGCAGCACGCCCTGCCCGACCATGCCCGTGGCGCCGAAGAGGAGGACCTTCATGGGGGCGACGCCGTGACAGCCGCCTCAAGCAACCGTGAACGCCGCGGGCTCGCGCGCCAGCGCTTCGAGCAAGGTGAGGACCTCGGGCGCCGCCGCCTGCGGGGGCTGCAGCGCTTCGAGCATCCGGGACAGGGTCTCGCCGTAAGGCAGCAACGGACCGAGGAAATTCGTTCCCGCCGCGCCGGCGATCAGGATGGTGGGAAAGGTCGTGACGTCGAAGTCGTCCGCGATGTCGGCGTGGTCCTCGATGTCGACCCAGGCAAAGCGCAGGTGCGGATGCTCGCGCGCCACTTCCTCGAAGAGCGGCCGGTATTCGCGGCAGGCGCCGCACCATTCGGCGCACAGGCATACCACCCATGGCTGGAGCGCTGTCGAATCGTCGGTCTGGGGAAGGGTCGAAGCCACGTCAATCAATTGCGTAATGAAAGTCGGCGCCATTATCGATTCGGCAGCACGTCCTGGAGCCGGAGTGTCTCCAAAGGGCCTTTGTGCCACAAGTTCTCCAGCGGCGGGGAATGCGGCATGAGCAATTCGCGCAGCAGGGGTTCGAGCGGCGTGCCGGCCGGGTCGGCCAGCAGCACGAGGCGCGGGTCTTCGTTGTCCGGTTCCTCGGCGATGGGCGCGATCCAGTCGAGGGCGACCAGCGTCTCCAGGACCGGCGCGAGCTGCAGCGAATCCACGCGCATCCGGGCCACCAGCTCGGCGGCGCCCAGCCCCTTGGCGGGTGCGGCCTTCGCCGCGGCAAGGTGCTGCAGCGCCTCGACGGCGAGCTGCAATGGCCAGCCGGCCGCGCCGCCACGCCGCGCCACGCCGGCCAGCAGGCTCGGCAGGTAGGCCGCGATCACCGCGCCCAGCAGCACGATGACCCAGGCGACGTAGATCCACACCAGCAGGATCGGCACCGTCGCGAAGGCGCCGTAGAGCACGGAGTAGGTGGGCACCAGGCTCAGGTAGTACGCCAGGACCCGCTTCGCGATCTCGATCGCCGCCGCGACGAAAAGGCCGCCGGCCCAGGCATGCGCCCATTTGACGTGCGTGTTGGGCACGTAGTGGTAGAGCGAGGCCATGCCGCCGGCCAGCAGCACGAATTCGAAGGTGTCGAACAGCAGCTTCAGCATGCCGCCGCCGCCGATCACCTGGCGCGACGCGGAGAAGACATAGGCCGTGGTGCTCAGGCTCGCGGCCAGCACCAGCGGCCCGAGCGTGATGGCCGCCCAGTAGATGAGCACCCTTTGCGCCAGCGGACGCGGCGTGCGCACGCGCCAGATGTTGTTGAGCGTCTTGTCCATCGTGAGGATCAGCGTGATGGCCGTCACCAGCAGCACGATGAGGCCGGCGGCGCCCAGGCCGCTGGCCTTGCTCGCGAACTGGTTGAGATAGCCCAGCACCTGGCGCGCGATGTTCTCGGGGATGAGGCTTTCGATGAGCCAGCGCTGCACGCGGCCTTGCATCTTGGCGAACATCGGGAACACGGTGAAGAGCGCCAGCGCCACCGTGAAGAAAGGCACCATCGCGATGGTGGTCGTGAAGGTCAGGCTGCTGGCGGTGAGGCCCAGGCGGTCTTCGCGAAAGCGCTCGCCCAGCACCGCGGCCGTGTTGCGCCATGGAAAATGCGAAAGGTCCCTCCAGAGCTGCTGGCGATTCATGGCCGGTATCATGCCATCGGGTCCTTGCACCCCTTTTCCGGATTCTTCCCCAGTGACAGCCCCCAACGCCTCCCCCGCCTCCGTCTCCGCCACCCGCTGGCTGGCGGTCGGCAGCCTCGCCGGCCTGATCGTGCTCGGGCTCGCCTGGGAGCTGTGGCTGGCGCCGTTGCGCCCGGGCGGCTCCTGGCTGGCGCTCAAGGTGCTGCCGCTGGTGGTGCCGCTCGCCGGGCTGCTGAAGAACCGCATGTACACCTACCGCTGGGTCAGCCTGATGATCTGGCTCTATTTCGCCGAAGGCGTGGTGCGCGCGTGGAGCGACACCAACGGCGTGGGCCAGTTGCTGGCGCTGGCAGAGGTGGTGCTCTGCCTCGCCCTTTTCATCGCCTGCGCCTGGCATGTCCGTCTTCGCCTGCGCCACGCGGCGCACGCCCGAACCCTCGAAGGAGCCGCGCCATGAGCGCATTGCTGGAACAGTTGCGCGCCGCCGTCGGCGCGCAGAACGTGTTGACCGAGGGCGACCTCACCGCGTGGGAGCAGGACTGGCGCAAGCGCTCGCGCGGCAAGGCGCTGGCGGTCGTGCGGCCCGCCGACGTGCGGCAGGTGGCGGCGGTGGTCAAGGCCTGCGCGGCGGCCGGCACGCCCATCGTGCCGCAAGGCGGCAACACCGGGCTGGCCGTCGGCTCGATCCCGGACGAGAGCGGCAAGGAGATCGTGCTGAGCCTTCAGCGCATGAACGCGGTCCGCGGCATCGACGCGGCCAACCTCACGATGACGGTCGAGGCCGGCTGCGTGCTGCAGTCGCTGCAGGAGGCCGCCGCCAAGGCCGGCTTCCTGTTCCCGCTGAGCCTCGCGGCAGAGGGCAGCTGCACCATCGGCGGCAACCTCGCGACCAACGCGGGCGGCACGCAGGTGCTGCGCTACGGCAACACCCGCGACCTGTGCCTGGGCCTGGAAGTGGTCACGCCGCAGGGCGAGATCTGGGAAGGCACCAGCGGCCTGCGCAAGGACAACACCGGCTACGACCTGCGCGACCTGATGATCGGCAGCGAAGGCACGCTCGGCATCATCACCGCCGCGACCATGAAGCTCTACCCACTGCCGGCGGCGCAGCTCACGGCCTGGGCTGCCGTGCCGTCGCTGGACCACGCGGTGACGCTGCTGGGCCTTGCGCACAAGCGGCTGGGCCCGGGCCTCACGGGTTTCGAGGTGATGGGGCGCTTCGCGCTCGGCCTGGTTGCCAAACACTTCCCCGCGCTGCGCGTGCCCTTCATCGACGACGAGGCTGTGCCCTACTGCGTGCTGCTGGAAAACTCCGACAGCGAATCGGAAGAGCATGCGCGCGCGCGCTTCGAGGCGCTGCTCGAAGGCGCGTTCGAGGACGGTTGCGTGGCCGACGCGGTCGTCGCCGAGAACCTGACGCAGGCGCACCAGCTCTGGCATGTGCGGGAGAGCATTCCCCTGGCGCAGGCGGAGGAAGGCCTGAACATCAAGCACGACATCTCGATCGCGGTCTCGCGCATCCCCGCCTTCGTGGCCGACACCGACGCGCTGCTCCAGCGCGAGATTCCGGGTGTGCGGCTGGTCAACTTCGGCCACCTGGGCGACGGCAACCTGCACTACAACGTGCAGGCGCCGGCGGGCGGCGACAACCAGGCCTTCCTGCGCGAGCACGAGGACCGCATCAACACGCTGGTGTACGACGCGGTCGAAAAGTTCGGCGGCTCCTTCTCGGCGGAGCACGGCGTCGGGGCGCTCAAGGTCGACAAGCTGGAAAAACACAAGTCGCCGGTGGCCCTTGGCATGATGCGCGCCATCAAGCGCGGGCTGGACCCGCGGAACATCCTGAATCCGGGTCGGGTGATCCGGACGGAGAACGCCCAATGAACCGCCCCATCCGCTCCCAATACGAAGACTTCATGCGCCACGTCGACACCACCGGCGTGCAGAAGAGCGACCGCACCGGCACCGGCACCAAAAGCGTGTTCGGCTACCAGATGCGCTTCGACCTGAACGAAGGGTTTCCGCTTGTCACCACGAAGAAGGTGCACGTGAAGTCCATCATCCAGGAGCTGCTGTGGTTCCTGACGGGGTCGAGCAACAACAACTGGCTGAAGGAGCGCGGCGTCACCATCTGGGACGAATGGGCGCGCGAGGACGGCGACCTGGGCCCGGTCTACGGCGTCCAGTGGCGCAGTTGGCCGACGCCGGACGGCGGGCACATCGACCAGATCCAGCAGGTGATCGACACGCTCAAGACGAACCCGGATTCGCGCCGCATCATCGTGAGCGCGTGGAACGTGGCGGAGCTGTCGAAGATGGCGCTGATGCCCTGCCATGCTTTCTTCCAGTTCTACGTGGCGCCGCCGCGGGCGACGGGGGAACGCGGCCGGCTGAGCTGCCAGCTCTACCAGCGCAGCGCGGACATCCTGCTGGGCGTGCCCTTCAACATCGCGAGCTATGCGCTGCTCACGCACATGGTCGCGCAGCAGTGCGACCTGGACGTGGGCGACTTCATCTGGACCGGCGGCGACTGCCACATCTACAGCAACCATGCGGAGCAGGTCGCGCTGCAACTGAGCCGCACGCCCTACCCGTACCCCACGCTCTCGATCAAGCGCAGGCCGCCTTCGATCTTCGACTACCAGTACGAGGATTTCGAGTTCATCGACTACCAGCACGGCGACCCGATCAAGGCGCCCGTGGCGGTGTGAGCCGATGGCTCGCATCAACCTGATCTACGCGCGCGCCGCCAACGGCGTGATCGGCAAGGACAACGCCCTGCCCTGGCACCTGCCCGAGGACATGGCTCGCTTCAAGCGTCTCACCACCGGTTGCCCGGTCGTCATGGGGCGCAGGACCTGGGATTCGTTGCCGCCAAGGTTCCGCCCCCTGCCGGGCCGGCGGAACATCGTCGTGACGCGGCAGGCCGGCTGGCACGCGGAAGGCGCGGAGCGCGCCGGCAGCGTGGGCGAGGCGCTGGACATGGCTCAGGCAGCGCCGGAGCTCTGGGTCATCGGCGGCGCGCAGATCTACGCCGAAGCGCTGCCGCTCGCCCAGCGCGCGGCCGTCACCGAGATCTCGCGCGACTACGAAGGCGATGCCTGGGCGCCCACCTTCGACGCCGCATGGCAGGAAACCGAGCGGGAGTCGCACGTCTCGGTGAACGGGCTGCCTTTCAGCTTCGTCACGCTCGAACGCCGCTGACCAGCGCCGTGAGCGCCGCTGCGCTTTCCGCAGCACCCCCTCTTTTGCTCCGCCGTGCCTCGGCACGGCGCCGCGTGCGCCTGCGCGTGCGCCAGCCTTGCGAGCCACCTCAGCTGCTCCAAAACCCTGATTGATTTAATTATTGATGTTAATACGATGCCATCCATCAAGCCCCCCACGCCCATGTCTTCCGCCCCGACCATCGCCGACATCGCCCGCTCCGCCGGCGTGGGCACCGCCACGGTGGACCGGGTCCTGAACCGGCGGCCGGGTGTGAATGCCGAGACGGTGCAGCGCGTGATGCAGGTGGTCGGAGAACTGGGCACGCCCCAGCAGCCGGGGCGCCCGCGGCGGGGCGCGAGTTCGCGCTTCGCCTTCGTGCTGCCGGCCGATGCATCTCCCTTCCTCGACCTGGTGGAGCGGCAGATCGCGCAGGCGGCCGGCGATTTCCGGCATGCCCACATCACCGAGGTCACGCATCGCATCGACAGCGCCGACCCCGCTCGCTTCGCGGAAGAACTGGCGCAAGTCGGCGACTGCGAGGGCATCGCGTTGCTGGCGCCCGACCTGCCGCCCATCAAGCGTGCGGTCAACGAGCTGGTGCGCGCCGGAGTCCACGTCGTGACGCTGTTCTCCGACGTGGCCGGCTCGATGCGCGAGACCTACATCGGCGCCGACAACCGCGCGGCAGGCCGCACCGCGGGCCTGCTGCTGGGCCGCATGGCGGGCGAGCCCGGCCGCGACACGCTGCTGCTCTCCTCGCAGGCCACGCGCCTGTCGGCCGAGATCGAGCGCCGCATCGGCTTCGCCCAGGTCGTCGAGGAGCGCTTCCCGCGGCTGCGCACGCTGCGCGCGCCCGACCTGCCGGCCGACGACGAGGGCGCGTGCGAGGCCCTCGCGCGCTTCCTGGCCGAGGGTGTCGATCCGGCGCGCGTGGCGGGCATCTACAACGTGGGGTCGGGCAGCGCCGGCGTGGCGCGCGCGCTCGGGGCCGCGGGCCTGGCCGAGCGCATCGGCGTGGCGGCGCACGACTTCACCGACCGGCACGTCTCGCTCCTGAGCGCGAATGCCCTGTCGTATGTCTTGCACCAGGACATCCACTATTGCGTGTTGACGGCTGCGCGGGTGCTGCGCGCGCTGTGCGAGAACGTCCGCGGCGCACTCAACGTGGTGCAGCCGCGCATCGAGATCCTGACGGCCGAGAACCTTCACTGAGCGGACGTCCGGTGTTTGCGTGTGTCCCTGAACCCCGAACCTTTTTGGAGACAGCTCATGAAATCGATGTCGAAGATGCTGCCGGGGGTGATCGCCCTCGCCGCGGCGACCGCACTCAGCCTGAGCCCCGCGAGCGTGCGCGCCCAGGACAAGACCATCACGCTCTGCTGGGCCGCCTGGGATCCGGCGAACGCGCTGGTCGAACTGTCGAAGGACTTCACCGCCAAGACCGGCGTGAAGATGAAGTTCGAGTTCGTGCCCTGGACCAACTTCGCCGACCGCATGCTCAACGAGCTGAACTCCAAGGGCAAGCTGTGCGACCTCATCATCGGCGACAGCCAGTGGATCGGCGGCTCGGCCGAGCAGGGCCACTACGTCAAGCTGAATGACTTCTTCGCCAAGGAAGGCATCAAGATGACGGACTTCGCGCCCGCGACCGTGGTGGGCTACGCGGAATGGCCGAAGAACACGCCGAACTACTGGGCCCTGCCCGCCATGGCCGACGCCGTGGGCTGGACCTACCGCAAGGACTGGCTCGCCAAGCCCGAGCTGCAGGCGGAGTTCAGGCAGAAGTTCAGCCGCGACCTGGCGCCGCCGAAGACCTGGACCGAGTTCAGGCAGGTCTCCGAGTTCTTCCAGGGCCGCATGATCGACGGCAAGAAGGTCTACGGCGCCTACCTCTTCACCGAGCGCGGCTCCGAAGGCATCACGATGGGCGTGACCAACGTGCTCTACCCCTTCGGCTTCAAGTACGAGGACCCGAAGAAGCCGTACGTGATGAACGGCTTCGTCAACTCGCCGGACGCGGTGCGAGGGCTGGAGTTCTACAAGGCGCTCTACAAAGGCAGCACGCCGCCCGGCCTCACCAATGCCTACATGGGCGAGGGCCTCGACGCCTTCAAGTCGGGCCAGGTCGCGATGATGATGAACTGGTTCGCGTTCTTCCCCGGCCTGTACAAGGACCCGAACGTGGGCGGCGAGAAGATCGGCTTCTTCGTCAACCCGTCGGACAAGGCCAAGGGCGTGCAGCTCGGCGGCCAGGGCATCTCGGTGGTCTCTTATTCGGCCAACAAGAACGAGTCGCTGCAGTACATCAAGTGGTTCGCGAGCCCCGACGTCCAGAAGAAGTGGCAGGCCATCGGCGGCTCCTCGGCCGCGAAGGCGGTGCTCAACGACCCGGCCTACCCCAAGAGCTCGCCCTTCGCCCAGGCCTTCCTGGACTCGATGGACATGGTGGTCGACTTCTGGGCCGAGCCTTCGTATGCCCAACTGCTGCTGGCGATGCAGAAGCGCGTGCATGACTACGTGGTCGCCGACAAGGGCACCGCGAAGGAAGCGCTCGACGCGCTGGTGGTCGACTGGACGAAGGTCTTCAAGGACGACGGGAAGACGAAGTAGGCATGACCACGCCGGCAGCCTTCGTCGCCCGCGCCGCGCAGGCCACGCCGCCCGGCGTGGCCGTGCGCATGCGCGGCCTTTCGGACCGCGCGATCGCGTGGCTCTTCGTCGGGCCGACGATGCTGTTGCTGCTCGCGATCAACATCTTCCCGCTGATCTGGACCATCAAGCTCTCGTTCACCAACTTCCGCGCGAACCGGCCGAACGCGGCGGTGCTGGACGTGGGCATCGACAACTACGTGTCGGTGCTGACCGACCCCGACATCTGGCTCGCGATGCAGGCGACGGCGCACTTCCTGTTCTGGACCATCTTCCTGCAGACGCTGATCGGCTTCGCGCTGGCCTACCTGATCGACCGCAAGTTCCGGGGCCACGGCTTCTGGACCACGATGATCCTGATCCCGATGATGCTGTCGCCGGCGGTGGTCGGCAACTTCTGGGCCTTCCTCTACCAGCCGCAGACGGGGCTCTTCAACTACGCCGTGTCCTTCCTCACGGGCGTGCCGCCCTCCTCCTTCGAGATGATCGGCTCGGTGCGGCTCGCGCCCTGGGCCATCATCATCGTCGACACCTGGATGTGGACGCCCTACGTGATGCTGATCTGCCTGGCCGGGCTTCGATCGATCCCCGACTACATCTATGAGGCGGCCGAGGTGGACCGCGCGTCCAGGTGGCGGCAGTTCTGGTCGATCACGCTGCCGATGGTGCTGCCTTTCATCATGCTGGCCATCCTTTTCCGCGGCATCGAGAACTTCAAGATGTTCGACATGGTGAACCTGCTGACCTCGGGCGGCCCGGGCTCGGCCACCGAGCTGGCCTCCATCACGCTGAAGCGGGAGGCCTTCGAGAAGTGGCGCACGGGCTACTCCTCGGCCTTCGCGATCATCCTTTTCGTGGCGGTGTTCGGCCTGGCCAACATCTACGTCAAGGCCCTCAACCACGTGAAGAACCGCTAGGAGCGCCAAACCATGAGACAGGGCATCAGCACCGCGCATTCAGTCGTCGAGCCGAGCGGGCGCACGCGTCTGGTGGCGGGCGTGCTGGTGGCGCTCTATGCGCTCATCACCATCGTGCCGCTGGCCTGGATCATCCTCACCGGCTTCAAGACGCCGCCCGATTCGATCAGCTATCCGCCCAAGATCCTCTTCACGCCTTCGGCCGAGGGCTACTGCAACCTCTTCACCACGCGCTCGCGCCAGACGCCGGAGTACATCGCCGCCCTGCCCCCGCCGAGCGACATCTGCGACCGGGTGGCGCGCAATGCCAACATGGTGGTGGCGGGGCCTTCGAACTACGTCCCGCGCTTTGTCAACTCGCTGATCATCGCCTTCGGCTCGACGGTGCTGTCGGTGGGCTTCGGCGTGATGGCGGCCTACGCCTTCTCGCGCTTCAAGGTGCCGCTGAAGGACGACCTGCTCTTCTTCATCCTCTCGACGCGGATGATGCCGCCGATCGCGGTGGCGATCCCGATCTACCTGATGTACCGGGAGCTGGGCCTGTCGGACACGCGCCTGGGCATGATCCTGCTCTACAGCGCGGTCAACGTCTCGCTGGCAGTGTGGCTGCTGAAGGGCTTCATCGACGAGATCCCGCGCGAGTACGAGGAGGCCGCGATGGTCGATGGCTACACGCGCATGCAGGCCTTCCGCAAGGTGGTGCTGCCGCAGGCCACGACCGGCATCGTCGCCACCGCGATCTTCTGCCTGATCTTCGCGTGGAACGAATACGCGTTCGCGGTGCTCCTGACCTCGGGCACGGCGCAGACGGCGCCGCCCTTCATCCCGATCATCATCGGCGAGGGCGGACAGGACTGGCCCGCCGTGGCCGCTGGCACCACGCTGTTCCTGATACCGATCCTGGTCTTCACCATCCTGCTGCGCAAGCACCTGCTGCGCGGCATCACCTTCGGCGCGGTACGCAAGTAGGGAGCACGGCATGACCCCATCCACCCCCCTGTCCGGACGCCGCCGCTGGCCGCGCTGGCTGCGGCGCGGCCGCATGGAGATGCTGGCCTGCATGGTGATCACGCTCGGGCTGGTGATGATGCTGCAGCCGCTCGCGATGGTGCTCTTCACCTGGTCCTTCGCGACGACGCTGTTCGGCACCGCGCTGTTCATGGTCGTCTCCAAGTTCCCGGAGTAGCCATGGCCCAGATCCGCGTCCACCAGTTGCACAAGGCTTTTGCCGACTTCACGGCGGTGAAGGATTCGAGCTTCACCGTGCGCGACGGCGAGTTCTTCTGTCTGCTCGGCCCCTCGGGCTGCGGCAAGACGACGACGCTGCGCATGATCGCGGGGCTGGAGCTGCCGACCTCGGGGCAGATCTTCCTCGGCGGCGAGGACGTGAGCTTCAAGCGCGCGTCGGCACGCGACATCGCCTTCGTGTTCCAGATGTTCGCCCTCTATCCACACATGAACGTGCGCCGCAATATCGCGTTCCCGCTGGTGTCGCAGGGCATGCCGCGGGCCGAGATCGACCGCCAGGTCGAGCAGGCGGCCCGCACGCTGCGCATCGCGGAACTGCTGGACAAGCCGGTGTCGCAGCTCTCCAGCGGCGACCGGCAGCGCGTGGCGCTGGGACGCGCGATCGTGCGCCAGCCCCTGGCCTTCCTGATGGACGAGCCGCTCGGCGCGCTAGATGCCGAGTTCCGCGAGCTGATGTGCCGCGAGCTGCGCTCGCTGCACGACCGGCTGCATGCGACCACGGTCTACGTGACGCACGACCAGATGGAGGCCATGGCGATGGCCGACACGATCGCGATCATGAACCAGGGCGTGATCGAGCAGCTCGGCGCCCCGCTGGAGGTGTATGAGCGGCCGGCCAGCGTGTTCGTGGCCGACTTCATCGGCGCGCCGGCGATGAACTTCCTGCCATTCGAGGCGGCGCTGGCGCGGGGCGCGAGCGCGATCGAGATCGGCCCGGCGCGCATCAGCGTGCCGCCGCTTCGCGAGGAAATTTCTGCGCGCGGCCTGCTGTGCGGCGTGCGGCCCGAGCATGTGCGCTTCGACCAGGGGTCGGCCCTGCGCGCGGAAGTGCTGGGCACGGAATACCTCGGCACCAGCACCATCGTGACCTTGCACACGGCGCAAGGTACCACCGTGCGCGCGAAGGTCGACGTGACGAGCCCGGCCAGGCGCGGTGACCACTTGGGGCTCGCCTTCGACGCCGGCGCGGTCTCGCTGTTCGACCAGGCCTCGGGCCGTGCGTTGCGCACCGCGCGCGACGACATGCCACATGCCGGCGGCAACGGAGCGCGCCATGGCTGAGTTGCGGCTGGCCGGCATCTGCAAGCGCTTCGGCACCGTCCGGGCCGTCGACGGGCTGGACCTGGACATCGCCAGCGGCGAGTTCTTCGTGCTGCTCGGCCCGAGCGGCGCCGGCAAGACGACCACGCTGCGCCTGGTGGCCGGGCTGGAGAAGCCAGATTCGGGAGAGGTGTTCATCGGCGGACGCCAGATGACGGCGCTGGCGCCGGCGCTGCGCGACGTGGCCTTCGTGTTCCAGCAATACTCGCTCTATCCGCACCTGAGCGTGTTCGACAACCTTGCGTTCCCGCTGCGCTCGCCGCTGCGTCCGATGCCGGAGGAAGCGCTGCGCCGCAAGGTCGACGAGGTGGCGCGCATGCTGCGCATCGACGACAAGCTGAAAAGTCCGGCAACCCGGCTCTCCGGCGGCCAGATGCAGCGCGTGGCGATCGGCCGTGCGCTGGTGCGCAGCCCGTCCGTCTACCTGATGGACGAGCCGCTCTCCTCGCTTGATGCCAAGCTGCGCAACGATCTGCGGCTCGAACTCAAGCGCATCCAGCAGGACCTGGGCGCGACCATGCTCTACGTCACGCACGACCAGATCGAGGCGCTGACGATGGCGACGCGCATCGGCGTGCTCGACGGCGGCGTGCTGGTGCAGGTCGGCACGCCGCGGCAGATCTACGAGGACCCGGCGAGCAGCCAGGTGGCGGCGCGGCTCGGCTCGCCGCGCATCAACCTGTTCCCGCGCGCGCTTGTGCCGTCGGTGGCCGCGCCCCCGCGGGCCGTGACGGCCGGCGTGCGTGCCGAGCATCTGCGGCTGCATCGCGGCGTCGCCGACGGCCGCCACCGCGACGGGCGCGTCAGCCGCATCGAGCGGCTGAGCGACCAGCACCTGGTGCATGTGCGCCTGGATGGCAGCGAACAGGAGCTGATCACCGCCGCGCCGTCCGGCGCGGATTTCGAACCCGGCGAAGCGGTGCGCGTCGAGCTGCTGCGGCCGCTGTGGTTCGACGCCGACGGCCGGCGCATCGCCGCGTGACCGGCGGCCAACCATTCGGAGAAACCCATGAACCATTCCGCGCTGATCCGCAACGCGACGCAGACGCTGATCGACCACGTCGAGGAGCTGACCGCGCTCGACCAGGCCATCGGCGACGGCGACCATGGCCTCAACATGCGGCGCGGCGCGCTGGCGATCCAGGGCAAGCTGGACGAGCTGGCCGGGCAGTCGCTGAACGATGCGTTGCGCACGATGGGCATGACCTGCATGTCGACCATCGGCGGCTCCTCCGGCCCGGTGTTCGGCACGCTGATGCTGACACTGGCCAAGGAATTGCCGGACCCGCCCACCCCTGCGGCGGTGGCTCTTGCCCTCGACACCGCCATCAAGGCGCTGACCAGGCTGGGCAAGGCCGAGGTGGGCCAGAAGACCCTGCTCGACGTTCTTGCGCCAGTGCAGGAAGTGCTGGCCCGGGGCGGCGGGGATGAGCTCCTGGCGCGCGTGCGCGCGTGCGCCTTCGACAGCGCCGAGGCCACCGCCCGGATGGATGCGATCAAGGGCCGCGCCTCCTTCCTCGGCGAGCGCGCGCTCGGCCACGTGGACCCGGGCTCGCGGTCGGTGGCATTGATCATCGGCGCGATCTGTGACAGCCTGCAGGCGCCCGCGCGCGCCTCTCATCCTTCCCCCTGAAAGCTCGCCATGAAGAAGCTCATCAACGACGTCGATTCCATGCTGGCCGAATCCCTGGAGGGCTTCGCCGCCGCGCACGCTGATCTGGTGACGCTCGGCGCGGCCGGGCAGTTCGTGCGCCGCCGCGTGCTCAAGCCGGGCAAGGTGGCGCTCATTTCCGGCGGCGGCTCCGGCCACGAGCCGCTGCACACCGGCTTCGTCGGCCACGGCATGCTCGATGCCGCGTGCCCGGGCCAAGTCTTCACCTCGCCCACGCCCGACCAGATGCTGGCCGCCGCGCAGGCGGTGGACACCGGCGCGGGCGTGCTGTTCATCGTGAAGAACTATTCCGGCGACATGATGAACTTCCAGATGGCGGCGGAGATGGTCGGCTGCGACAACGAGACGGTGATCGTGAACGACGACGTGGCGGTGGAGAACTCGACCTACACGACCGGCCGGCGCGGCGTGGCCGGGACGCTGGTCGTGGAGAAGATCGTCGGCGCCGCCGCCGAGCGCGGCGATGCGCTGGGCGCGCTCAAGGCGCTGGGCGATGCGGTCAACAAGGCGACTGCCTCGATGGGCGTTGCGCTGACTTCCTGCACCGTGCCAGCGGCGGGAAGCCCGACCTTCCAGATCGGCGTGGACGAGATGGAGATGGGCGTGGGCATCCACGGCGAGCCGGGCCGCCGGCGCGTGAAGCTCGCCTCGGCCGACGACATCGCGGCGGAGCTGGCCGGCGCGATCCTCAAGGACCTTTCGCTCCGGCCGGGCCAGGAGGTGCTGCTGCTCGTCAACGGCTTCGGCGGCACGCCGCTGCTGGAGCTGTACCTGATGGTGAACGCGGCGCGCAAGATCCTGGACGCGGCCGGCGTGAAGGTCGCGCGCTACCTGACGGGCTCCTACGTCACCTCGCTGGAGATGGCGGGCTGCTCGATCACCGTGAGCGCGCTCGACGCCGCCAGCCTGGCCTTGTGGGATGCGCCCGTGCACGCACCGGCGTTGCGCTGGGCCATGTGAGGCGCTAGCGGAAGAACGCGCTGGGCGTCTGGCCGAACTGGCGCTTGAACATCGTGGCGAAGGCGCTGGGGCTGTCGTAGCCCAGCGCCAACGCGACGTCGACGATCTTGTCGCCGACCGCGAGCCGCTCCAGCGCACGCAGCAGGCGCGCCTGCTGGCGCCACTGGCCGAAGGTCATGCCGGTCTCGCGCGCGAACAGGCGCTGGATGGTCTTCACGTCAACGGCGAGACGGCCCGCCCAGTCGGCCAGGGTCGATGCATCGTCGGGCGCCTCGAGCAGCCTCGCGCAGATGCGCCGCAGCCGCGCGTCGGCAGGCTGAGGCAGGTGCAGCGGCAGGACAGGCAGCGCGTGCAGTTCGTCGAGCAGCAGCCGCATCAGCCGGCCATCGCGCGAACCCTCCTCATAGGGCTGCGCGATCTCGGTCGCGGCCTGGATCAGTTCGCGCAACAACGGCGAGATGCCGACCGCCTGCGAGCGCGCGGGCAGGTGCGGCGCGGCATCGGGCCGCACGTAGATGCTGCGCATGTGGACCACGCCGATGCAGCGGATGGAATGCGGCACGCCCGCTGGCATCCAGATGCCGCGCGTTGGCGGCACGATCCAGCGGCCGCCGTCCGCGGCGACCACCATGACGCCGTGCACCGCGTAGATCAGCTGCCCCTTGGCATGCGCGTGCGGCTGGATGACGTGCCCGGCCGGGTAGTCGTTCGGGCGGCAGGACACCGGCAGCGTGCTGCCATCGACCTCGGCGAGGAAACGGGGGTCGAGCGTGGCGGGGGCGGAGCTTGCAAGGGTCATGTCGATGTCCTGTCCGCGAAGATCGAAGCCCGAACAGCGCGAGACAGGCAGGCATCCTATTCCTAAACTCCCGGATCCTGCATCCACCCGCGCGGCGCCGACGCGCCGCCTGCCATGTCGACCGTCGCTCCTCCTTCCACCCCCAAGGCCCCGGCCACCCCCGCGCCGGGCCAGGGCGTTGCCTTCGGCGTCCTCGGCGCCATCAGCGCCTCCCACATGATCAACGACATGATGCAGTCGCTGATCCTGGCGATCTATCCGGTGCTGAAGGGCGACTTCCACCTGAGCTTCGGCCAGATCGGGCTCATCACGCTGACCTACCAGTTGACGGCCTCGCTCTTCCAGCCGCTGATCGGGCTCTACACCGACCGCAAGCCGACGCCTTACTCGCTGCCCATCGGCATGGGCTTCACCCTCTCGGGGTTGCTGCTGCTGGCCTTCGCGCCGAGCTTCGCCGTGGTGTTGCTCGCGGCGGCGCTGGTGGGCACGGGCTCGTCGGTCTTCCATCCCGAGTCGTCGCGCGTCGCGCGCATGGCCTCGGGCGGGCGGCACGGGCTGGCGCAATCGCTGTTCCAGGTCGGCGGCAACACCGGCAGCGCGCTCGGGCCGCTGGTCGCCGCGGCAATCATCGTGCCCTTCGGCCAGCGCAGCGTCGCGTGGTTCTGCCTCGCGGCGCTGGTGGGCATCGTGCTGCTGGTGAACGTGAGCCGCTGGTACGCGACACATCATGCGGCGGCGAGCGCCCGCGCGGCGCGGCAACCCGTCGCGGCGCCGCTGCCGCGCAGCAAGGTGATGGGCGCCATCGGCGTGCTGCTGCTGCTGATCTTCTCGAAGTACTTCTACATCGCCGGACTCAGCAGCTTCTACACCTTCTACCTGATCGAGAAGTTCGGCCTCTCGGTGCAAAGCTCGCAGGTCCATCTCTTCGTGTTCCTGTTCGCCTCCGCGCTCGGTACGCTGGTGGGCGGCCCGGTGGGCGACAGGATCGGGCGCAAGCCGGTGATCTGGGCTTCGATCCTGGGCGTGGCGCCGTTCGCGCTGCTGCTGCCGCACGCGAATCTGTTCTGGACGACGACGCTGACGATCGTCATCGGCCTGATCCTCTCTTCCGCCTTCTCTGCGATCCTGGTCTATGCGCAGGAGCTGATCCCCGGCAAGGTCGGCATGGTGTCGGGTCTCTTCTTCGGCTTCGCCTTCGGCATGGGCGGGCTCGGCGCGGCCCTGCTCGGGCTGCTGGCCGACCACACCAGCATCGACTTCGTCTACGACGTGATCGCGTACCTGCCGCTGCTGGGCATCGTCGCGGTGCTGCTGCCGAATATCGAGCGCACGCGCCATCGCTGAAGGTCCCGGGGCGGGCGTGCGGAGAAAGGCGCAACAATAGGCGCCATCTCTCCGCACGAGGTCTACCGAAGAACGAAAATCGCCACCTGAAGTCGGCATTGGATTTTCAAGCGATCTCAAGATTTCTCAGAGACTCCGAAAATTCCAATAACTTCAACAACTTATAGTCTCACTAGGTTATTTGCTGTTCAACACGATTTCTTGAAATCTTGATTGTCTGGGGGTATCGTTGGGGGGTATCAATGCACTCCACGAGTGCATGTTGCCAACGCTACGGTCATGGAGCCTGGAAACAGGTTGTCCACCCTGAAGATCAAATCGGCGAAGCCGGACGCCCGTCCGTTCAAACTTGCAGACAGTCTCACCTGCCGAGGCGCAGGCCTTCAGTCGGTCTCAGTCCAGAGTCCTACAACGGCCTTGGAGCGCGCAACCTGATCTTCATCCTGCTGCAGCTCGCCAGTTTCTACAAGGCCTTCCGGGCCGAGGCGACTGAGCCAGGTGTGCATCTGATCTTTGTCGAAGAGCTAGAGGCACACCTGCATCTGCAGATGCAGGAGGTCTTTATCCGGCAGTTGGCCAAAATTGCACAGCAACTGGTCGCCAGCACCGAGGACAAGACACCTTGGCCGGTGCAGTTCGTGGTGTCCACCCATTCGTCGCACGTGGCCAATGAAGCGGGCTTCGAAAGCATTCGGTACTTTCTTGGAACGAGCGCTCCTGGGGCGCCGGCAGGTGTCCGCCACACCAAGATCAAGGATCTGCGCAAAGGTCTGAAGGGAACATCCGAGCCTGAGAAGCAATTCCTCCACCAGTACATGACGCTGACGCGTTGCGATCTGTTTTTCGCCGACAAGGCTGTGCTTGTGGAAGGGCTGAGCGAAAGGCTCTTGCTTCCCGTCATCATCGCCAAGCTGGAGACAGTCGAGCCTGACGGTCCGAAGTTGTCCAGCCAGTACATGACGGTGATGGAGGTCGGGGGCGCCTACGCGCATCTCTTCTTCGATTTGCTCCAGTTCCTCGAACTTCGAAGCCTGATCGTCACCGATCTTGATGCCGTCGAGAAGGCCGGGGGCAAGGCATGCGCAGTCCATCAGGGCACGTACTCAAGCAACGCATGCTTGAAGTCGTGGTTCTCCAAAGACGCCCCCTTCTCGCTGGCCGGGCTCCTCGCGAAGTCCGACAAGGACAAAGTGAATGGGCGGAACCGCATTGCCTACCAATGTGCTGAAGCGAAAGATGGGCCCTGCGGGAGGACATTCGAGGATGCATTCATCCTCGCGAACGCCGCGATGTTCGGACTGACTGGTAAGACATCGCAGGAGTTGGAACTGCAGGCCAGACCCAAGGCCGATGAACTGAAGAAGTCGGAGTTCGCTTTGAAGCATGCGATAGCGGAGACCGGATGGACTGCCCCGAGGTACATCCTCGATGGCATCCGCTGGCTGGCCCGCGGCGAGACGCCTGTACCCGATCCCGTGCTGGCATTGGCCGCCGAAGCGGCGGTAGCCGCCGCCAACGGAGCGCCCAATGCCTGATGTCGAGTCGCCAGCAGCGGCTGCGAGCCGGCGCGCACTTGAGGCCATGTACGCCTGCCTCAACGAAGGCAAAAGTTTTCGCCTGGAAGCGGGCGCAGGCGCTGGCAAGACCTACTCCCTGATCAAGGCGCTGCAGTTCTTGATAGCACGCGATGGACAAGCACTGCCCAAACACAGCCAGCAGATCGCGTGCATCACATTCACGAACGTCGCAAAGGATGAGATTGCTGCGCGCACGGATCGAAGTCCACTGATTTTCTGCGAAACGAATCATGCCTTCTGCTGGTCGCTGATCAGCGGTTTCCAGAAACCGCTTCGATCCCTGGTCGAAGCTCTTTCTGTACAGCAAAGTCGCTGATCAGCGGAGGCACGTTCTTCACGATCTCCGCGTCCCTGGGCATCAAGAAGTCGATCACCACATCAATGGGAAGCCCACCATCATCTGCTTGGATCTGACGCACCAGTTGGAATCGTCGGAGTTCTTTGCGTTGTTCATAACCGTGGCCCAGCAATGCTTTGACCAGATGGACGTATTCCCCGTCCCCAAGGGCAGCAGCATCCAAGCCTAGATCCACATCCAGCGTCCCAACGTGCGGCATGTCCTCATTGCCAAGCAGCAGCCATGGCACGGCACCACCCACGATGGCGAAACGCCCCTTGAAGCTGCCGAGGATCTGCCCGATTTCAACGAGCACTGATTTGACGGCCGCAGTCGTCCGGTCGTCGTACTCGCTCGCGTGTTGAGCCTCTCCAGGTGTCATTCCTGCCATTGCAACCTCTCTTGCCGAAGGTGGTCTGCCGCTTCCTGTCCGCGCTCGCCCGCCGCAGCCAAGTCCAAGTAAGTTTGGACCGGGCTTGTGCAGACCACGCCCGAAGCGGGCTGCACGGTGTCGCGGAACAGTCCTGGATCATCCAGCACGGTCACGACCACGTTCTCACCCTTGCTGGCGCTCGAAAGCTTCAATTTCAACCGCAGGATTTCAAGGCCTTCTGCGTCAGCATAGAAATAGTGAGTTCCCGTTCTGCCGAAAGGCGCCAGCCACTGCGCGGCTGAGAACGACGCGAGTGCAATCTTCCCTCTACCCTCGGGCGGACGATCCCTCAACACAGCATCGAACGATGCGCCGTGCAGGGTGGTGTAAAAAGCCCGCCGCTGGCCGGACGGTGCCTCATAGGCATCGCGCCATGCGTCCAGAAGCGCGTCCGGAGCGGCTAGGAACATCCCGTCCTCGGCCAATTGCGCCCACTCCCGGTCCAGCAGGCCGTTCCGAACATTGCTGACATGGCCCAAGCTCACTCCGGCAACCTCGGCTAGCTCGGCTACCCGCCATCGCCTTGATGGCTCGCGAAGCAAAACTTTGAGCACCTGAACCGATTTCGGCTTAAACAGCGAACGCAGTTCCCGCCGCTCCATAACGGGCCTCTTCGCGAACTGGCGCGAAAGAAAGAAGGTGCCGAAGGCCAGCCGGGCATTTCCCTCAAGATCGAGATACGCGACGCCGAACTCTCGACATAGATCCTGCGCCTGCGACGATAGGTAGGGCGCGATCAGGATCGGCGTCACGCGGTCGGCCTGCCGCTCTACGTAGTCGCGCAGGGACAAAAGGGCCGAACGCACGTGACGAGGCTGCCCACTCGACTTCACCTCTGCGACCAGCTTATGCTGGTGACCAAAGGCCGTCACATCGGCAACGAGGTCGACGCCTGCATCTGGCTCGTGTCCAACGACATGAACGTCAACACTCTCGATTGCAGGCACCTCCTCCAACAGGAGGCGCAAAGCGTCTGCACCCTGAAGCTTGGTTTTCACTGGATCGTGCGTTTTCATCACACGCTGAAAATAGCACTTCCAGTGAAATCGTCAAGGCAATTTCACCCGATTGTCTGTTTTCAGCAACCGTTGAAATACAATGATTAGCTGAAACTTCGTAGCTGCTGCGCTCAGCAGCACATGTTTCGCTACCCCACGCTTCGCTGGTCTACGAGCCAAACGCCCCTGCCAAGCAAACTAATTTGGGGGTATCCATGGGGGTATCAAAGCATTAAAGGATTTAAAAATCCTTTTAAATCTATAGGATAAATTCTTTATGCGTATTGCCACCTGGAACGTCAACTCCCTCACCGCGCGCCTGCAGCATGTGCTCGACTGGCTCATCGCCAACCCGGTCGACGTGCTGTGCCTGCAGGAACTGAAGATGAGCGACGACAAGTTCCCGCTCGAGGTGCTGCAGTCGGCCGGCTACCATGCGGCCGTGTTCGGCCAGAAGACCTACAACGGGGTCGCGATCCTGAGCCTCGCGCCGGTGCGCGAGGTGGTGAAGAACATCGGGGGCTTCACGGACGAGCATTCGCGCGTCATCAGCGCGACCATCAGCACGCCCGCCGGCGATGTGCGCGTGGTCAACGGCTATTTCGTCAATGGCCAGGCGCCGGGCAGCGAGAAGTTCGAATACAAGATGCGGTGGCTCGACGCCTTGCGCGACTGGCTGCGCGCCGAACTCGCGGCGCATCCGGATCTGGTGCTGCTCGGCGATTTCAACATCGCGCCGGAGGACCGCGACAGCTTCGATCCCATCGGCCTCGCGGAGACAATCCATCACACGACGCAGGAGCGCGAGCATTTCAAGGCCCTGCTGCAGCTGGGCCTCACGGACAGCTTCCGCCTCTTCGAGCAGCCGGAGAAAAGCTTCTCATGGTGGGACTACCGCATGCTGGGCTACCAGAAGAACCGCGGCCTGCGCATCGACCACATCCTGGTGAGCGGGCCGCTGGTGCCGCGCGTCAAGAGCTGCACCATCGATCGCGTGCCGCGCAAATGGGAGAAGCCCAGCGACCATGCGCCGGTGACGTTGGAGATGGAGGGATGAGCGCGCGCGGCATCTTCGCAATGCTCGCGCTGCTCGCGGCGGTGCTGGCCGGCTGCACGTCATCCAAGCCTCCCGGCGGCGGCGAGGCGGCGGCGCCTGAATCGAAGGAAAGCGCGGCCGACGAGGCCAAGCCCACCGAGCAGGTGCCGACGGTGCGGCTCATCACCGCGCAGACGCCAGCCGTGCGCGCCTACCGCAAGATCGGCGCGCGGCACATCTACAAGGCGTATCCGAAGCGGATCTACAAGGGCCGCATCCCGCCACTGGTCTACGCCGTGGTGGTAACGGAGACGGAGGTCGACAAGGACGGGCGCGTCACCGGCGTCTACTTCAGCCGCACGCCGAGCCATGCGCCGGAAGTCAGCGGCATGATCGCCGAGCTCATCCGCCAGGCCTCGCCCCTGCCGAGCCCCGGCAAGCTCGGCGCGCACACCTACGTCGACACCTGGCTGTGGGACAAGAGCGGCCAGTTCCAGCTGGACGCGCTGACCGAAGGCCAGCGCAGCCGCTGAAGCCGGCGCTCGCGCTGGCTACTCCAGGCCGAGCTCCTGGATCTTGCGCGTGATGGTGTTGCGACCGATGCCGAGCTTCTGCGCGGCTTCGATGCGGCGGCCGCGCGTGTTGGCCAGCGCCGTGAGGATCAGGCGCGATTCGAAGCGGCGCGAGAGCGCGTCCCACACATCGTTGCGTCCCGCCGCGAGCAGGCTCTGCGCCTCGAGTTCGAGACCGCTTTCCCAGGCAAGCGCCGAAGCGGCGCCAACGCTCGCGACGGCGGGCGGCGCAGCAGGCGAGGCGGCCACCGGCTCCCGTTCGCCCGCCGCCGCTGGCGCCAGGGCGACGGGAAGGGAAGCCGCGACTTCGACCGGCACATTGGCCATGACCTCCGGCGGAAGATCCTTGGCTTCGATCAACTGTGCCGGCGCCATCACGGTCAGCCAGTGGCAGATGTTCTCGAGCTGGCGCACATTGCCGGGGAAGGAGAAAGTCGCGAGTTGCGCGAGTGCCGCGTCGGAGATCCGCTTGGGCTCGACACCCAACTGCTTGGCGCTCTGTTGCAGGAAGTGGCGCGTGAGCGCGGGCACATCCTCGCCGCGCTCGCGCAAGGCCGGCAGGCGCAGGCGGATCACGTTGAGCCGGTGGAACAAGTCCTCGCGGAAGCCGCCAAGCTTGACGCGCTGCTCCAGGTCCTGGTGGGTCGCCGCGATCACGCGCACGTTGGCTTTGACCGAGTTGTGGCCGCCGACGCGGTAGAAGTGCCCATCGCTCAGCACGCGCAGCAGCCGCGTCTGCAAGTCAAAGGGCATGTCGCCGATCTCGTCGAGGAAGAGCGTGCCGCCCTCGGCCTGTTCGAAGCGTCCGCGTCGCATGGTCTGCGCGCCCGTGAAGGCGCCGCGCTCATGGCCGAAGAGTTCGCTTTCCAGCAGGTCCTTGGGAATGGCCGCGGTGTTGATGGCGACGAAAGGCCCACTGGCGCGCGGCGAGTGCTTGTGCAATGCGCGCGCGACCAGCTCCTTGCCCGAGCCTGATTCACCGGTGATGAGCACCGTGACGTTGCTTTGCGACAGCCGGCCGATGGCACGGAACACGTCCTGCATCGCCGGCGCCTGCCCGAGCATTTCGGGCGCCGCGGCCATCCGCTCTTCGGCGACCTCTTCACGCTGGCTTTCGTCCACGGCGCGGCGGATCAACTCGACCGCGCGCGGCAGGTCGAAAGGCTTCGGCAGGTATTCGAAAGCACCGCCCTGGAAGGCCGAGACGGCGCTGTCGAGGTCCGAGAAGGCGGTCATGATGATGACGGGCAGGCCGGGGTGCTTCGCCTTGATCTTGTCGAGCAGGTCGAGCCCGGAACCACCCGGCATGCGGATGTCGCTCACCAGGACCTGAGGGCCCTGCATGTCATCGTCGGCGGCGGCCTCGAGGGCGGCGAGCACCTCCCGCGTGTTCGTGAAGCTACGGGTCGGCAGGTCTTCGCGCAGTAGCGCTTTTTCCAGCACGAAGCGGATTGATTGATCATCATCCACTATCCAGATCGGCTTCATGCAGCTCCTTGTTGCTTGGCTGCTAGGGCAGCGGTATCAGTATCTTGAAATCGGTCCGGCCCGGGACGCTGTCGCACTCGATCACGCCATGATGTTGCTGCACGAAGGTTTGCGCCAACGTGAGCCCCAGGCCTGTCCCGCCTTCCCTGCCCGAAACCAGCGGATAGAAGATGCGGTCCTTGATCGTGTCCGGCACGCCCGGTCCATTGTCAATGACATGCAATTCCAGTGCCAGTCGATACCACTGCTTATTGAAGATAACCTGACGCGCGATGCGGGTCTTGAACGTGATCTGCGCATCGCCCGCGGCGCGGCGCTCCGTGAGCGCCTGCGCGGCGTTGTGCGTGATGTTGAGCGTGGCCTGGATGAGCTGCTCGCGATCACCGCGGAACTCGGGAATCGAGACGTCGAAGTCGCGCTCGATGTGCAGGTCGCGCGGAAATTCTGCAAGGATCACGGAGCGCACGCGTTCGCACACCTCGTGGATGTTGACGTCTCCAACCACGTGCGGCCTGCGGTGCGGCGCGAGCAGGCGATCGACCAGCGTCTGCAGCCGGTCGGCCTCGTGGATGATGACTTGTGTGTATTCGATCAGATCGCGCGACTCGACCTCCATCTGCAGGAGTTGCGCCGCACCTCGGATGCCGCCCAGCGGGTTCTTGATCTCGTGCGCGAGGTTGCGGATGAGTTCCTTGTTGGCCTGCGCCTGGTCGAGCAGGCGCTCCTCGCGGTCCTGCCGCACCTGCTGCTCCAGCGGCGACAGCTCGATGATGAGTTCGCCCGCCCGCTCGCTCTGCGCGAGCGTCACCTGCACCGGCATCAGCTCGTGGTTGACGCGCCGAAGCATCGCTTCGTAGCGCAGGGTTGCGAAGTCGTTCGCGCTGGCGCCGTCGATGGCCGTGCGCAGCACCTGCGGCTCGTGGAAGCAGGCGCCGAACTGTGATCCCTCCAGCGTACGGCGAGAGGTGCCGAGCGCATCCTCCAGGGCCGAGTTGGCGAACAGTACCGCGCCGTCGATGCGGACGACGGCGATCAGCGTGGAGAGAAGATCAAAGGCCTGGAAGCGCTTGCTGGCGGCGGCCGGTTTTCCGAATGCCATGTCTGTCTAGAAGGCCGCCAGGCGACCTGCGACGGTATGCGATGCCTTGCGCGGGCGCGTCATCAGCGAGGCGCCGGCAGGCGGCCGATTTCCCGGCGGATGCCTGCGATGTCGCTCTCGTTGCGAGCGATCTCGGCTTTCATCTCGGACACGCGGTCGAGGTACTTCTGGTAGTTGCGCGCTTCGCCGCCCTGCTTCTCGGGCTCGCCATTGTTGTAGTCCTTGAGCAGCTGGGCCTGACGTTCCTCAGCCTTCTTCAATTCGGCTTCGAGCACCGAGCGGGCCTCGCCATCGCGCGCGCGCTGGTCCGAGCCTTCAACGCGCGGGCTTCCGGCCGGCGAGCGTGCGGCTGCACCGCTCGGCGCGGCCGAGGCCACGGGCCGGCTGCCCTGGACGATGGTGACGTTCCCGCCTTCCATGATCTTGCAGCCCTTCTGCTGAGCCACGGTCGCGTTGTTCGTGTATTCGTTGCCGCAGCGCCAGACCTTCTCCTGGGCTTGCGCAGCAGCCTGCCAACCGGCGAAGGCGGTGGCCAGCAAAAGAAGGGGAACAGTCTTCATGATCATGGATGTAGTCGCGGCAAGGTGCATTTTCATGCAATTCGACCCCATTCCCGCGCCAAGGTTCTGCCCAATGAGAAAGGGACGGCCCGAGCCGTCCCTTTCCGAAGCTGAAAGCAGAGTTTCGGCTTACAGGGAGTAGTACATGTCGAACTCGACCGGGTGCGTAGCCATGCGGAAGCGCGTGACTTCCTGCATCTTCAGGTCGATGTAGGCGTCGATGTACGCATCGGTGAACACGCCACCCTTCGTCAGGAAGGCGCGGTCCTTGTCCAGGTACTCCAAGGCCTGGTCGAGGCTGTGGCACACGGTCGGAATCAGCGCGTCTTCTTCCGGCGGCAGGTGATAGAGATCCTTGCTGGCGGCTTCGCCCGGATGGATCTTGTTCTCGACGCCGTCGAGGCCGGCCATCAACAGCGCCGCGAAGCCGAGGTACGGGTTCATCAGCGGATCGGGGAAGCGCGCCTCGACGCGGCGACCCTTCGGATTCGCCACGAACGGGATGCGGATCGAGGCCGAGCGGTTCTTGGCCGAGTAGGCCAGCTTCACCGGGGCTTCGAAGCCGGGCACCAGGCGCTTGTAGCTGTTGGTGCCGGGGTTCGTGATGGCGTTCAGGGCGCGGGCGTGCTTGATGATGCCGCCGATGTAGTGCAGCGCGAAGTCGCTCAGGCCGGCATAGCCGTCGCCCGCGAACAGGTTCTTGCCGTCCTTCCAGACCGACTGGTGCACGTGCATGCCGGAGCCGTTGTCGCCGACGATGGGCTTGGGCATGAAGGTCGCGGTCTTGCCGTAGGCATGGGCCACGTTGTGGATCACGTACTTCTGCAGCTGGACCCAGTCGGCGCGCTGGATCAGCGTGCTGAACTTGGTGCCGAGTTCCATCTGGCCGGCGTTGGCGACTTCATGGTGATGTACTTCGACCGGGATGCCGAGGGACTCGAGCACAAGGCACATTTCCGAACGCATGTCCTGGAAACTGTCGACCGGAGGCACGGGGAAGTAGCCGCCCTTGACGGCCGGACGGTGGCCCGTGTTGCCGTGCTCGAATTCCTTGCCGGTGTTCCATGCGGCTTCTTCGGAATCGATCTTCACGAAACAGCCGGACATGTCGTTCTGCCAGCGCACGCCGTCGAAGACGAAGAATTCCGGCTCCGGTCCGAAATAGGCGGTGTCGCCCAGGCCGGAGGCCTTCATGTAGGCCTCGGCGCGCTTGGCCAGCGAACGGGGATCGCGCTCGTAGGGCTTGCCGTCCGAGGGGTCGATGACGTCGCAGGTCAGGATCATCGTCGTCTCTTCGAAGAACGGGTCGATGTTCGCGGTGTTCGGGTCGGGCATGAGCTGCATGTCCGAGGCTTCGATGCCCTTCCAGCCGGCGATCGAGGAGCCGTCGAAGGCGTGGCCGTCGGTGAACTTGCCTTCGTCGAAGGCGGACACGGGCACGGTCACGTGCTGCTCTTTGCCGCGGGTGTCGGTGAAGCGGAAGTCGACGAACTTGACCTCGTTTTCCTTCACGAGTTTGAGTACATCGGCGACGGTCTTTGCCATCAGGTTCTCCTGGTTTGGATAGTGGTTGGAAGTACGGGAATTCAGAATGCAGTTTCTATGCCCATTGTCACAGGCACGGAAGGGGCTTCGCCGAGGCGCCTCGCCCCCAAAATCAGGCAGGAAAGTACCAAATTGGTGCGAACGTGACTATCGCACCAATTCGGGGCCAAGTCGCGCTTCGAAGGCGTGCAAGCCCTCGATCAGCTGGGCATAGGCCGCATCGATGAGGGCGGCCTCGCCTTTCACGCCCAGTTCGATGTGGCGCCCGTGTTCGGGATGATCCACGCTGGGCAGGCTGAAGACCTTCACCCCCGGATGCGTGCGCTCGATGCTTTCCATGAGCGGGGTGAGCGTGGCTTCCATCGCCCCGTAGACGATCACCGATTTCTCGATGGCGCGGCCATGGGCAAACAGCTCGGAATAGCGCTCGTCGAGCACCGACTCGATCATCGGCCAGGCCATGACCGGGAAGCCCGGCACGAAATGCACGTCGCCGACGCTGAAGCCGGGAATCTTGTTGTAGGGGTTGCGGATGATCTTCGCGCCCAGCGGGAACACGCCCATGTTCAGGCGATGCACGTTGTCGGGGCGGTCGGGCTCGTAGGTGATGCCCTGTTCCCGTGCCGTGTCCTGCATGCGCTCGCGAATCAGCACCTCGGCCTCCGGGTGGAGCCCCAGCGGCACGCCCAGGGCGGCGGCCGCGCACTGGCGCGTATGGTCGTCGGGCGTGGCGCCGATGCCGCCAGTCGAGAACACGATGTCGCCAGAGGCGAAGGCACGCGCAAGCGCCGCCGTGATGCGCGCCGGCACGTCGCCGACGTATTCGGCCCAGGCCAGTTGCAGGCCGCGAGCAGACAGCAGTTCGATGACCTTGGGCATGTGCTTGTCGACACGCTTGCCGGAGAGGATTTCGTCGCCGACGACGAGCAGGCCGAATGAACGGTTCATGGTGCGCCCCATTGGGTTGCGATGGCCGCGGCGTCGGCCGGGCCGGTCGCGGAAGAAGGTGAAAGGGCAAGCGCCGCGCGCTCGGCCCGCAGCCGGGTCAGCGCGTTGAGGCAGTAGTGCGCGAACCACAGCGACGAAAAGGCGAACACCAGCGTGTAGATCCAGATCGCGAGCGGTACGAGCACGAGGAACGCCGCCGCGAAGACCAGGCCCGAAGCCCAGACGATGCTGGGCGCCGCGCCCAGGTAGCCGCACAGCACGCCGATGCCCAGCAGCGGCAGCCGGTGCGCGCGCAGGATGGCCGCGCGCTCCTCCGGGCTCGCATGCTCGGCAAGCGCGTCGAAACTCATCACGCGATAGGTGAGCCAGCCCCAGATCAACGGCGGCAGGATGAGCACCAGCGGCGGGATGAGCCAAAGCGGCATCGAGACGACCAGCGCCAGCATCGCGAGCAAGGTGAGGCCCAGCGAGCGGCTCAGACTGCCGAAGAAGGAAGCACCCTTCTTCTGCTCCAGCGTCGGGAAGCGCCGCTGTGCCACCAACCGCGTGAGCGGCGTCGCCATGAGGCCGGCGACGATGAGCAGCGAGACGACGACGATCACCGGCGTGGCGGCCACCACCACGACCATCGGCGCCAGCGTGGCGGTAATGTCGCCGGAGAAGAAGCGGCCGAGCCATCCCCAGAAGCTGGACAACAGCGGCCAGGCATCGAGCGCGGCGCGCGTCCAGGCCACCGAGGCATCCCAGTAGAAATAGCTGAAGAGCGCCGCCAGCAAGACCATGAGCCCCAGCGGCAGAAAGGACAGCACGATCACCCTCGGGTGCATGCAATAGGCCACCGAGCGCCAGAAGGAATCGAGGAGTAGACGCATCGACCAGAGGATAACTTGCTCGCCCCCAGGCTAGCCCACTTCGCGCGCCCGCCCACCACCGGCCAGGAGCGATGCCAGCGGATCGGCGGAGCCGGTTTCGCGGCGTCCACCCGCGTCGGCAACGGTCATCATCCCCGCCCGGCCAGCCGCTTGAGCCCCAGCCACTGCTGCGCCCAGAAGCCGCGGCCGTAGTCGCGAACGCGGCCTTCGACATCGTGCTCCACCTGGTCGCGAATGCCGGTCGGGTCGTAGCGGTCGTCGAAGTTGACGGTGCGGAACAGCATGTCCCACCACGGCAGGAGCACGCCGAAGTTGTGGCCGCCGAGGGTGCGTGCGCCGCGCGACTCGTGGCCGATGCCGATGCTGTGGTGCAGCCGGTGGAAGCGCGGGCTGATCCACAGCCGCTCGCCCAGCCGGCCGAAGCTCAGCCGCAGGTTCGCGTGCTGGAGGCTCTCGCTCAACTGGGTGAAGGCGACCAGCGCGATGAACTGCCCCGGTGCCACGCCGATCAGTTGGGCCACGATGACGATGATGGTGTCGTGCAGCACGTCGTCGAGCAGGTGGTTGCGGTTGTCGCTCCACATCGTCATCTGCCGCTGTGAATGGTGCAGTGAATGCAGCGCCCACCACCAGTTGAAGCCGTGCTGGCCGCGATGGATGAGGTACTCGACGAAATCGAGCACGACAAGGTAAATCGCGAAGGCGATCCACGGCACGTCGGTGACGCCGGGCCACAGTTCGTCCAGGTGAAAGCTGCCGAAGCCGGCGGCGCGCACCGCGCCGAGCACCTGGTCGAACACCGGGTCGAGCGCGAAGAACATCGCCAGGCGGAACAGCCCGAGGCGGTGGATGAGCGTGTAGATGATGTCGATGCGGATGGCTGGCCGGTCGACCACCGGCTCGGCCGGCCGCCAGCGCTGCAGCGGGCCGAGCACCGCGAGCAGGATCGCGATCTGGATCAGCCCGACCAGCAGCCAGCCGGTGGCGTCGAAGGCGTCCTCCACCCAGCCGCCGAGACCGACGGCGTATACCAGCGGCTGCACGGCGGTCTCGAACAGCCATTGCTGTACGGCCGCGAATTGATCCGTCAACCAGTCCATCACCATGCGATTCGGTTGGTCCTGCGAAGGTTCAAGGGTGGGCTGCGATCCACTCGCGGTACGCCGGATGCTGGCGCAGCGTGCGGAAGCAGAAGCCCTCGGCCTTGAGCCCGACGATCAACGGCTCCAGCACCGCCGGCGCCCACGGGTCCTTGCGCGACCAGATGCCCAGGTGCGCGAGCAGGATGTCGCCTGGCTTGATCGTCTCGAGCGCATGCTTGAGCAGCATCTCGTTGCTGAACTTCTCGCTCGGCAGCTCGTCGCCGAGGAAGCCCGCAGGCGCCCAGCCGACGTGCTCGTAGCCGCAGGCCTTGGCAGCCGCCAGCAGCCGCGGCGAGGTCTTGCCCCCCGGCGCGCGGAACAGCGGCAGCGGCTTCTTGCCCGTGATGTGCTGCAGCCGGTCGGACGCCTTCGTGATGTTGGCGCAGTACTGCTCCGCGTCCCACGTGAACTCGCGATTGGCAAAGGCCCCCGCCGTCGGCCGGATCCGGAAACGCGGCGCGATTCCCTTCACGTCGCCGCGCCAGTAGGCGTGGTCATAGGTATGCGAGGCGAACTCGTTTCCCTCCGCCGCCCGCGCCTTCCACCAGGATGCCCAGTGATTGTCGAGGCTGTCCCCATCCGTCTGCGTACGCTCCGCCGCCGCAAAGAAGGTGACCCGCACGTCCTGCCGCTTCAACACGTCCGCCACCAGCGGCGCAATGCCCATGTGCCCCGTATCGAAGGTCAGATAGACCGGCTTCTCGCAAGCCCCCTGCGCCCAGGCCCCCGACGCTCCCACCGACATCCCAAGGAGCACGGCAAGTCCCACTCCCCGCCGAAAAACACCGCGGATCCGGTTTCGCCGGTCCGCCGGTGTCGTCCCCTGCAAGGGGGTGGAGAGCGGCACGCAGTCCGCGAGCCTGGGGGTGTGCCTAAGGCCGTGCATGGTCGAGCGTCCAGACGCCATGCGGTGAGCGGCCCACGTTGACTTGCCGCACCACCTTGTGCGCGGCCAGGTCGACCACGCTGAGCTTCTTGGCCCAGCGCGAGGTCACGAAGAGCGTCTTGCCGTCGGCCGAGACGTCCATGCAGTCCGGCCCGCCGGGCACGGGGTAGTTGTCGGTCACCTGGAGCGTCTGCAGGTCGATGCGGCTGATGCTGTTGGCCACCCGGTTGCTCACGAAGACGCTGCGGCCGTCGCCTGCCGAGCGGAAGGCATGCGCACCCTTGCCGGTGAAGAGCTTGCCAACCGCCTTGGGCTCCGGCCCCGCCACGTCGAAGACCTGCACGCCGTCGCTGCCGGTCAGGCCGACCAGCAGCGTCTTGCCGTCGTGGATGCCGAAGATGTCCGCCGGCATCGGGCCGGTCGGCGTGCGCCAGCGGATGGTCTGCGTGGCGAGGTCGACGGCGATCAGTTCGTCGCTGTCCTGCATCGACACATAGGCCGTCGTGCTCTTGCCGTCGATCCAGATGTGGCTGGGCGTCTTGCCTGAAGGGATGCGCTTGGCGAGCTTGGGCTCCTTGCCGTCCCAGCGGTAGATGTCGACGTGGTTCAGGCGGTTGCCAGCCGTCACGAACCACTTCATGTCGGGCGAAAAGCGCAGGTGATACGGGTCGATGATGCCGTAGACCACGCGCTGCACCTCGGCCGTGCGCGGGTTCAGGAAGGTCAGCGAGTCGCCGGCCGAGTTCGCGACGATGAGGGAGTTCTCATCCGGCGTGAGGTAGAGGTGATGCGGCTCCTTGCCGGTCGGAATGCGCTGCTTTTCCGTCCAGGTGCCCGGGTCGACGACGCTGACGGTGGCGTCCAGCGAGTTGAGCACGAAGATCGGCGGCGGCTCGGCCGCGCGCGCCGGGAGCGCTGCGCAGACAAACAAAAAGGCCGCAAGGCGGCCCATGGGAGAGGAAATGAAGCGCAAGGGAGAATTTCCGGAAGAAGGCTTCCAAGTTTAACGATCGACCCCTTCCGCAGGCTGACTCGCCGTCCGACTGCCGCGTGCATTTCGCAACGCTTCGACCTGTACCGCCTGGAGCCAGCGCCACTGCCCCGGCGCGAGATCCTCCGGCAACGCCAACTCGCCGATGCTGGAGCGGTGCAGCGCCTCCACGCGGTTGCCGACAGCCGCCAGCATGCGCTTGACCTGGTGGTACTTGCCTTCAGTGAGGGTCAGGCGCAGGTGCAGCGGCCCCACGGCCTCGCAGGCCGCCGCGCGCACGGGCTTGGGATCGTCGTCGAGCACCACGCCGGCGAGCAGCCGCGCGACCTGGCCGTCATCGAGCGGATGCCTGGTCGTCACTTCATAGACCTTCGGCACATGGTGCTTGGGCGAACCCATCCGGTGGATGAACTGGCCGTCGTCGGTCAGCAGCAGCAGCCCGGTCGTATCCTGGTCGAGTCGGCCGATCGCCTGCACGCCCTGCACCGCGCCCTTGTTGGGGCGCAGGCGCAGCGGTGAAGGCAGCAGGGTGTAGATGCTCGGGTAAGTCGAAGGTTTCTGCGAGCACTCCGTGCCGGCGGGCTTGTGCAGCATGAGGTACGCCTTCTCGTGGTATTCCCACGCGACACCCTGCACGGTGAAACGCAGGCCTTCGGTCTCGATGTCCGTAGCCGGGTCGGTTGCCGCTTCGCCGGCGACCGAGACGAAACCTTGCTGGACCAGCCCCGCGCAAACGCGCCGCGTGCCGAAGCCTTGCGTATAGAGAATCTCTTGCAGTTGCATCAGTACCCGAGCGCCAGCCCGGTGTTGCGACGCGGATCGTTCGCGCCGTAGAAACGATTCTTGCCGACCGGCTTGCCCTCCAGCGACGGCGCGCCGACGAGGATCGCCGCCATGTGGTTGGCGGGTTGCGGCACGCCCAGGTTGTGGCCCATGTCAGTGAGGATCTTGCGGGTGTCGGGGCTGAGCGCGAAGGTCTCGACATTGGTCACGTCGGGCAGCCATTGCTGGTGAAAGCGCGGCGCATCGACAGCCTCCTGGACGTTCATGCCATAGTCGACCACGTTCAGGATGCTGTGCAGCACGGCCGTGATGATGCGGCTGCCGCCCGGCGTGCCGACGACCATGACGGGCTTCCCGTCCTTGGACATGATGGTCGGGCTCATGGAACTCAGCGGCCGCTTGCCCGGCGCGATGGCGTTGGCTTCGCCCTGGACCAGGCCGTACATGTTGGGCACGCCGATCTTGGCGGTGAAATCGTCCATCTCGTCGTTGAGCAGCACGCCGGTGCCGGCCGCGAGCACCTTGGCGCCGAACCAGTCGTTGAGGGTGTAGGTCACGGACACCGCATTGCCCCACTGGTCGACGATCGAGTAGTGCGTGGTGTTGCTGCCTTCATGCGGCGCGACGCCAGGCTTGATGTCCTTGGAGACACCCGCCTTCTTCGGATCGATGGCGGCGCGGATCTTCTCCGCATAGCCTTTGTCGAGCAGCCGGTCGAGCGGGTTCTTCACGAAGTCGGGGTCGCCCAGGTAACTGTTTCGGTCGACGTAGGCGTGGCGCATGGCCTCGATCTGGTAGTGCGCGGCCTGGGCCGAGCGGAAGCCGAGTTCCTTGAGCGGGTAACCCTCGAGGATGTTCAGCATCTCGCAGATGATCACGCCGCCCGAACTCGGAGGTGGTGCCGAGACCACGTGGTAGCCGCGGTAGTCGCATTCGACTGGCGCGAGTTCGCGCGTCGAATACTGGTCCAGGTCGGCCTGCGTGAGGATGCCCTTGCCCGCCCGGCTCGATGCCACGATGGCGGCGCCGACCGGCCCTTTATAGAAGCCGTCCGTGCCCTTGGCGCTGATGGCCTTGAGGGTTTTCGCGAGGTCCTTCTGCACCAGCTTCTGACCGACGGCGAAGGGCTCGCCTTTGTTCAGGAAGACGGCGCCCGAGGGGGCGTCCTTGCGGAAGTCGGCGGTCGCGGTCTGCAGCATGTCGACATCGCCCTGCGCCAGCACGAAGCCGCGTTCGGCCAGGGCGATGGACGGCGCGATCAGCGCGGCGCGCTTCATGGTGCCGTACTTCTCCCGCGCCATCTCCAGGCCCGAGACAGTGCCGGGCACGCCGACCGCCAGGTGGCCGGTGGTGCTGAGGCCCTTGATGAGGTTGCCGTCCTTGTCGAGGTACATGTCGGCGGTGGCCGCCAGGGGCGCCTTCTCGCGGAAGTCGAGGAAGGTCTTGCGGCCGTCAGCAAGCTGCACGGTCATGAAGCCGCCACCGCCCAGGTTGCCCGCCGCGGGGTAGACAACCGCGAGCGCATAGCCGACGGCCACCGCTGAGTCGATCGCGTTGCCGCCGCGCTTGAGCACGTCGACGCCCACCCGGGTCGCCAGATCCTGCGCGCTCACGACCATGCCGTTCTCGGCCGCGGCCGGCGCCATCGACGCGGCGTGCCCGTGCACGGCGGCGGCCAGCGCGATGCAGGCTGCGATGGCGCCGCGCAGGCCTGAAAGCCAGGGAAGTTGTCGCATGGGTGTCTCCTGTATGGTGTTCGTGTGGTGATCAGCCCGCGAGCAAGGCCTTGCGGCGCAAGTCCCGCAGAGCCAGCGCCACCTGCTCCAGCGTGAACTGACGCAGGGCTTCTTCGTCGGTCAGCGGCTTCTCGTCCTTGATGAAGCGCAGGCGCTCCGCGCGCGCCTCCGCGGCCAGGTGCCAGGCGAGGTCGTCATGCGAGTTCTTGCCATCCAGCAGCGGCAGCAGGCAGCGCTCGAGCAGCGAGAGCCCGACGGGTTCATGCCATTGGTTGCACACGGCGGCGGACGGACCCGCGGCGAGCGACAGCCCGCGCATGCTGCGCACGGCATCGAGCGCGCGTGGGAATTCGGTGACTTCCGCGGCCACCTCAGGGGCGGAGCGGCGGATGCGCACCGCGCCGAGGATGAGCAACTCTTCGAGCATCGCCATGACCAGCGGCTCGACCGCCGCGAGCGGCTCGCCGGTGCGCGCGGACACCGCGGCGATGAGGGCTTCGGCTGAAGCCGTGGCGGGGTAGCGCTCGTCCAGCACCTGGGCCACGGCCTTCTGAACCGGCAGCCGCAGCGTGAGCTTTAGATCGCGCATCGCCAGGCAAGCCTGCTCCCCGCCTTCGAGCGTGATCGGGCTGCCGTCCTCGGCGGTGAAGGCGCCGGCGAATTCGAGCGCGCGGATGCGCTCCGGCTCGAGACGGTAGCGGATGCTGGTGGCCCGCTCCTGCCTGACGAGCAGCGTCTGCCGGAAGGTCCGGTTGACCAGGAAATCGAGGTACTGTTCCATCAGGATCTGGCTGCCGCCGCACTCGCGCATCAAGGCCTCGCGCACCTTCTCGCCATAGTTCTGGACGAACATGGTCGCGGGCTCGGCATCGGCCAGATAGCAGAGACCGTGCGTGCTCGCACGGCCCACGAAATCCTTGAAGTAGCAGGGGGAGTTGGAGGGTTCGAGGAATTCGTGCAGCAGGTAGGAACTGCTGGCCGCGCGCACCATCGGCATGTTCTCCTCCAGCGTCTTCTTGAGCACGCTGTCGGGCCGGGCGGACTGGTCCAGGAACTCCAGCATGCCGCGCGCGTAGGAAAGCTTTTCGTCCGGCTCGTCGCGCGGCGCACCGCGCAGGATCATCGCGTCGCGCACGATCTCGCGTGCCTTCCAACCTGGGTAGACGTTGTAGCTTACGTAGGCCACGCCGTCCGGCGCGAGGTTCTGCGCGCACACGCGCAGGATGGCGTCCTGCACCGGCTGCGGCACGCAACTGTAGACGCCATGGCAGACGATGTAGTCGAACTCGCCGAAGGACTTCTCGATGGTCGAGAGATCGAGGGCACGCAACTCGACGTTCATGAGGCGCGCTTGCGCAATCGCTGCCGCACCCTGACGAAGCTGCACTTGAGAGAGGTCCACGCCCATCGCACGCGCCTGCGGGTGGCGCGCCGCGAAGGGAATCAGGTTGCCGCCGGCCGCGCAACCCAGCTCCAGCACGCGCGCGCGCTCGGCGGGCGGCGAATCCAGACCGAAGAGGAAGGCAAGGGCCTCCAGATGCTCCACGCTCGCCTGTGGAAAAGGGTGCGAGTCATACGGCACCGTGTCGTAGTAGCTCGTGAGCGCGGTCGTCGATGAATCCATAGGTCCTCTGGGCGGTGCGGCATGGGCCGCGCGATGTCTGGCTTCGACGCCTTCGACTATATCGCGCACGCGAAAGGACAAAAAAAGGGGTCGGCCCGCGAAGGTCGACCCCGTTCTCGATGTGGTGGAGCTGGGGGGATTTGAACCCCCGTCCGCAAGCCTTCTTCGCGCAGATCTACATGTTTAGCGATCTGATTTAGGTCTCGCCACCGGTGTCGCGCAGTCGCACGCTACACCGGCCGCCAGCACCCTATTTTCTCGCCCCGACCCAAGGTACCCGGATCAGGGCCAGCCCATGTAGATTATCTTTGCAGCCGGGAGGCGTCGGATTGCTCCAGCGCCCCCTTGCCCAGCCCATCGGCCTGCTGTTGCAAAGCTCACCGGCAATTAAGCGGCGAGTGCGAAACGTTCGTCGTTTGCAGTTAGTTTGTTTGAATCTGTTTTACGAGCGCATTCAGCTCGACATGCCCCGCTGCGATTCCGAACCCACGTCGAAACCAGTGCAGCCCCAGGACGCGTATTTTAGTCCTCTTCGAGCAGTTTCAAGAGCTCGAGCGGCGAAGCGATCGCGGCATCGGCTTCCCAGAGCGTCACATCGGCCTCCGTGCCCATGTAGCCGTAGGTGGCCGCCACCGTTCGCATGCCGGCGGCACGGCCGGCCGCCATGTCCCGCTCGTCGTCGCCGACGTAGATGCAGCGCGCGGCATCCACGCCGAGCCGCCGCGCCGCCTCGAACAGAGGCTCGGGATGCGGCTTGGCATGCGGTGTCGTGTCGCCGCTGACGATGGCGCGCGCGGTGTGGAAGAGCGGCATGGCGCGCGTCAGCGGGTCCGTGAACCGCTTCGACTTGTTGGTGACGACACCCCATCGCAGTCTGCGCGCATGCAAGGCTTCGACGAGTTCGGCCACGCCGTCGAACACCAGCGTGTTTCGCAGCATCCGCGACTCGTAGTTGACGTAGAACTCCTCGCGCAGCGGGACGAAATCCGGCGCGTCGGGCGTGATGCCGAACGCGATACCGAGCATCCCGCGCGCACCCGCACCCGCCATGTGCCGGTAGCTCTCCAACGGCAGCGAAGGCAGGCCGCGGTCGGTGCGCATCTGGTCGGCCGCCGCACCCAGGTCGGGCGCGCTGTCGATCAGGGTACCGTCCAGGTCGAAGAGGACGGCTTGGATCGCATCCCCCGCCATCATTCGGCCGCCGGCTTGCGGGTGGCAAACATGTAGTTGACGCTGGTGTTGTCGCTGAGCCAGTAACGTCGTGTCAAGGGGTTGTATTCGAGGCCGCGCGTGTGGCGCAGGTCGAGATTCGCGGCACGGCAGAACGCCGCCAGTTCGCTCGGCCGAATCAGCTTCTGGTACTCGTGCGTGCCGCGCGGCAGCATGCCGAGCACGTATTCCGCACCCACGATGGCCAGCATGAAGGATTTGAGGTTGCGGTGGATGGTCGAGAAGAAGACCCATCCGCCCGGCTTGACGAGCTCGGCGCATGCCTTGACGACAGACGCTGGCTGCGGTACATGCTCCAGCATCTCCATGCAGGTCACGACGTCGAAGCTTCCGGGCTGTTCCGCCGCCAGGGCCTCGACGCTCACTTCGCGGTACTTGACGCCGCGCGTGGAGGCTTCAAGTGCGTGGAGTTGCGCAACCTTGAGCGCCTTGTCGGCCAGGTCGATGCCGAGGACCTCCGCGCCCATGCGCGCCATCGAGTCGGCCAGGATGCCGCCGCCGCAGCCCACGTCCAGCACGCGGCGGCCGCTTACGGGCGCAATTCCGTCGATCCATTCCAGGCGCAGCGGATTGATTTCATGCAGCGGGCGGAATTCGCTTTCGACATCCCACCAGCGGTGCGCGAGTTCAGAGAATTTGGCGAGTTCCGCCGGGTCGGCATTCACGGTTTCAGTCATTCGCCGATTATGAAACGAGGCGCGTCGCCGGCCTTGGCAACACGCCCGCAGCGCATCCGCCGCAGGCATAAAAAAACCCCGCCGAGGCGGGGTTTGATTGAAGATTCTTTCGAATCAACGATTGGCGCGGGTACCGACCACTTCGATTTCCACGCGACGGTTCTTGGCGCGGCCTTCGGCGGTGCGGTTGTCAGCCACAGGCTGCTTCTCGCCCTTGCCTTCGGTGTAGACGCGATTGCGTTCGACGCCCTTGGACACCAGGTAGGCCTTGACGGCTTCTGCGCGGCGAACCGACAGGCGCTGGTTGTAGGCATCGGTACCGATCGAGTCGGTGTGACCGACGGCGATGATGACTTCGAGGTTCACGTCACGGATCTTCGAGACCAGATCGTCCAGCTTCGCGCGGCCTTCCGGCTTGAGGACGGACTTGTCGAAGTCAAAGAACGCGTCGGCGGCGAAGGTCACCTTCGATGCTGCGACAGCGGGAGCTGCAGCGGCGGGAGCCGGAGCGGGTGCGGCAGCCGGAGCAGCGGCAGCAGGAGCGGCCGGAACCAGGGCACCGTCGCAACCGGCGGCAGCCGTTGCAGGCGTCCAGCTGGCATCACGCCAGCACAGTTCGTTGGTGCCGTTCTTCCAGACCAATTCGCCGGTGCCGTTTTGCCAGTTGTCGATCACGGGACCGCCGTCTGCGGCGGTGACACGGGTCTGCGCGCCGGCGGCAGTGGCGAGCGCAGCGACTGCAAACATCATCGCCACTTTATTCAGTTTCTTCATGGTTCTCCTCTTGGGGAAAAAGCCGCAGCCGCGCTGCGAATCAAGGACGCTTTAAGTGACCACCACCCAAAACGTTGAGGCGATTGTGCCATAGGGTCTTTGGCAAACAGCCCGCGGGCGCCCCCCGAAACGTAGGACGGAGGCGGAATACGGCGCATGTGTTGCGGCGGTGCGACACCGCCCGCGGCGTAAAATTTCGCCTCCTTGCTGTCTGCGTGCCGCCCATGACCTCGTTCGCCAAAGAAACCCTTCCCATCAGCCTCGAAGAGGAAATGCGCCGCAGCTATCTTGATTACGCGATGAGCGTGATCGTGGGCCGCGCGCTCCCCGACGCTCGCGACGGCCTGAAGCCGGTGCACCGGCGCGTGCTCTTCGCGATGCACGAGCTCAACAACGACTGGAACCGCGCATACAAGAAATCCGCCCGCATCGTGGGCGACGTGATCGGCAAGTACCACCCGCACGGCGACCAGTCGGTCTACGACACCATCGTTCGGCTCGCGCAGGATTTCTCGATGCGCCACATGCTGGTGGACGGCCAGGGCAACTTCGGTTCCGTGGACGGCGACAACGCCGCCGCAATGCGCTATACGGAAATCCGGCTGGCCAAAATTGCGCATGAAATGCTGGCCGATATCGACAAGGAAACCGTCGATTTCCAGGACAATTACGACGGCTCCGAAAAAGAGCCGGCAGTGCTGCCGAGCAGGCTGCCGAATTTGCTCGTCAATGGCTCCGGCGGTATTGCGGTCGGCATGGCGACGAATATTCCGCCGCACAACCTCAATGAAGTGGTGGACGCCTGCATCCATCTGCTGCGCCATCCGCAGGCCAGCATCGACGAGCTGATGGAGATCGTCCCGGCGCCGGACTTCCCCACCGCCGGCATCATCTACGGCATCAACGGCGTGAAGGACGGCTACCGCACCGGCCGCGGCAAGGTCGTGATGCGCGCCAAGTGCCACTTCGAGGACATCGACCGCGGCCAGCGCCAGGCGATCATCGTCGACGAGCTCCCCTACCAGGTCAACAAGAAGACGCTGCAGGAGCGCATGGCCGAGTTGGTGCATGAGAAGAAGATCGAAGGCATCAGCCACATCCAGGACGAGTCCGACAAGTCGGGCATGCGCCTGGTGATCGAGCTCAAGCGCGGCGAAGTGCCCGAAGTGGTCCTGAACAACCTCTACAAGCAAACCCAGCTGCAAGACACCTTCGGCATCAACATGGTGGCGCTGGTGGACGGCCAGCCGAAGCTGTGCAACCTGAAGGACCTGATCGAGGTCTTCCTCCAGCATCGCCGCGAGGTCGTGACGCGGCGCACCGTCTTCACCCTGCGAAAGGCCCGCGAACGTGGCCACGTGCTGGAAGGCCTGGCGGTCGCGCTCGCGAACATCGACGACTTCATCGCGATCATCCGAAACGCGCCGACCCCGCCGGTCGCCAAGGCGGAACTGATGAACCGCCCCTGGGACAGCAAGCTGGTGCGCGAGATGCTGACGCGCACGCGCGCCGACGGTGGCGTGGTGAACGCGGACGACTACCGCCCGGACGGCCTGGAGCTCTCCTTCGGCATGGGCTCGGACGGCCTCTACCGCCTCTCCGAGACCCAGGCCCAGGAAATCCTGCAGATGCGCCTGCAGCGCCTCACCGGCCTGGAGCAGGACAAGATCGTCGCCGAGTACAAGGAAGTGATGGCCGAGATCGACGACCTGCTCGACATCCTGGCCAAGCCCGAGCGCGTCTCGGTCATCATCGGCGACGAGTTGAGCGCCATCAAGCAGGAATTCGGCCTAAGCAAGCTCGGTGCACGCCGCAGCCTGGTGGAGCACAGCGCCTTCGACCTGTCGACGGAGGATCTCATCACGCCCACCGACATGGTGGTCACGCTGTCCCACGGCGGCTACATCAAGAGCCAGCCGTTGCATGAATACCGGGCCCAGAAGCGCGGCGGCCGCGGCAAGCAGGCCACGGTCACCAAGGAAGACGACTGGATCGACCAGCTCTTCATCGCCAACACGCACGACTACATCCTGTGCTTCTCCAACCGGGGCCGGCTCTACTGGCTCAAGGTCTGGGAAGTGCCGGCAGGCTCGCGCGGCTCGCGCGGCCGGCCGATCGTCAACATGTTCCCGCTGCAGGAGGGCGAGAAGATCAACGTCGCCCTCGCGCTGACCGGCGAGAAACGCACCTTCCCGCCGAACCAGTACGTCTTCATGGCGACCTCGATGGGCACGGTCAAGAAGACCGCGCTCGACGAATTCAGCAACCCGCGCAAGGCCGGCATCATCGCCGTCGACCTGGACCCGGGCGACTACCTGATCGGCGCGGCCCTCACGGACGGCGCGCACGACGTGATGCTCTTCTCGGACGGCGGCAAGGCCGTGCGCTTCGACGAGAACGACGTCCGCCCGATGGGCCGCAACGCACGGGGGGTGCGCGGCATGACACTGGAAGATGGCCAGGGCGTGATCGCCATGCTGGTGGCCGAGGACGAGCAGCAGAGCGTGCTCACGGCGACCGAGAACGGTTACGGAAAACGCACAAGCATTACCGAATACACCCGGCACGGCCGGGGAACCAAAGGCATGATCGCCATTCAACAGAGTGAGCGCAACGGCAAAGTCGTGGCCGCGACCCTCGTGCACGCCGACGACGAGATCATGCTCATCACCGACAAGGGCGTCCTCGTGCGCACCCGGGTTTCCGAAATTCGCGAACTCGGACGTGCGACGCAGGGTGTCACGCTGATCGGGCTCGACGAGGGTGCCAAACTCAGCGGTCTGCAGCGCATCGTCGAGAACGATGCGAACGTCGAGATCGAGCCCGAACCCGACAACGGCGACGACACTTCCTCATCATCTTCCACGGAGAACTCCTAAGTGAACAAAATCAAACTCGCGCTGCTGACCGCCGCGCTCGCAGGCAGCTCGCTCGCCATGGCCCAGGACAAGGCCGCGATGATCAAGCAGTTCCTCGACCTGCAACGCCCCGGCATCGAGTCGCTCGCGCGCGGCCTGGTCGAGCAGTCGAGCGCGCCCATCGCGCAGGCCGGCTCCCAGTACCTGCAGACGCAGGTTCCGGCCGACAAACGCGAGGCCGCCGCCAAGGCCGCTGACGCTGAATTGAAGAAATACTTCGACGAGACCTATCCGATCGTGCGCGACAAGGCCGTCCAGCTGGCGCCCGGCGCCCTGACGCCCCTGCTCGAACAGAACTTCAGCGATGAAGAAATGCGTCAACTGCTGGCCTGGATCAACTCGCCGCTGAGCAAGAAGTACCAGGATCTCAACCCCAAGATGCAAACCGCCCTCACCGAGAAGCTGGTGGCGGAGACCCGCGCGACCGTCGAGCCGAAGATGCGTGCGCTCGACACCAGCGTCGCCAAGGCCCTGGGTGCGCCCACCGAGGCGGCAGCGGCCCCCGCGGCTGCACCGAAGGCGGCGCCCAAGGCGCCTGCCAAGAAGTGACACGGCCGGCGGGTTCGCGCCCGTACAACTTCTCCGCCGGTCCGGCCGCGATGCCGGAGCCCGTGCTCCAGCGCGCCGCCGCCGAAATGCTGGACTGGCAAGGCAGCGGCATGAGCGTGATGGAGATGAGCCATCGCGGCAAGGAGTTCGGCGCGATCTGCACGCAGGCCGAAGCCGACTTCCGCGCGCTGCTCGCGGTGCCAGAGCACTTCCATGTGCTCTTCATGCAGGGCGGCGGGCTCGGCGAGAACGCCATCGTGCCGATGAACCTCTCGCGCGGCACCAGCGCCGACTTCGTCATCACCGGCAGCTGGAGCATCAAGTCCCAGAAAGAGGCGCAGCGCTATTGCAAGGCAAACATCGTCGCCAGCAATGCCGCCGACGAGCACACCCGCCTGCCGGACCCGGCGACCTGGCAACTCACGCCCGGCGCCTCGTACGTGCACCTGTGCTCCAACGAGACCATCAACGGCATCGAGTGCCAGGAGTTGCCCGACCTCGCGGCGCTGGGCAGCAAGGCGCCGCTGGTCATCGACTTCTCCTCCCACGTCGCCTCGCGGCCGGTGGACTGGCGCCGGGTCGGCCTTGCATTCGGCGGAGCCCAGAAGAACCTCGGGCCGGCCGGCCTGACGATCGTGGTCGTGCGAGACGACCTCCTGGGCCATGCCCTCGAGATCTGCCCCAGCGCCTTCAACTACAAGACCGTCGCCGACAACAAGTCGATGTACAACACCCCGCCGACCTGGGGCATCTACATCGCGGGGCTGACCTTCCAGTGGCTGCGCGAGCAGACCGAAGGCGCGCATCGCGGCGTCGAGGCGATGGAACAGCGCAACATCGCCAAGGCGAAGCTGCTGTACGACTTCATCGACGCCTCTGACTTCTACGAGAACAAGATCGACCCCGCCTGCCGCTCGCGCATGAACGTGCCCTTCTTCCTGAAGGACGAAAGCCGCAACGACGCCTTCCTGGCTGGCGCACGCGACGCGGGCCTGCTGCAGCTCAAGGGCCACAAGTCAGTCGGCGGCATGCGCGCCAGCATCTACAACGCGATGCCGCTCGCCGGCGTGCAGGCGCTCGTGAGCTACATGCGAGAATTCGAACGGTCGCAAGCCTAGAAGCCTGCGTACCTGAACGATGACCGCATCCGCACCCACACCACCCGCTTCCGACTCTTCCTCCAGCCTCGCCGATCTGCGCGTGCAGATCGACTCGCTTGACCAGCAGCTTCTCGACCTCCTGAACCGCCGCGCGCATGTCGCGGAGCAGGTCGGCGAGGTCAAGAAGCGCGAAGGGACGCCCTACTTCCGCCCCGATCGCGTGGCGCAGGTGATCGAGAAGATGCAGCAGAGCAACGGCGGGCCGCTCAAGTCGCTGCACGTGGCCGCCATCTGGCGCGAGATCATGTCGGCCTGCCTGGCCCTTGAGTCGCCGCAGCGCGTGGCCGTGCTCGGGCCCGAGGGCACCTTCTGCGAGCAGGCCGCGGTCGAGTACTTCGGCGGCGCGGCCGACCTGATCTACTGCGCCAGCTTCGACGAGGTCTTCCACGCCACGGCCGCCGGCAGCGCGCAGTACGGCGTGGTCGGCGTCGAGAACTCGACCGAAGGCGTGGTCACGCGCTCGCTCGACCTCTTCCTGCACTCGCCCACCCACGTGGTCGGCGAGGTGAGCCTGCTGGTGCGCCACCACCTGCTGCGCGCGAACAATTCGCTCGAAGGCGTCGAGGCCGTGCTGGCCCACCCGCAGGCGCTCGCGCAATGCCAGACCTGGCTTGCCAAGCACCTGCCGAACGCGGAGCGCCGCGCCGTCTCCAGCAACGCCGAAGGCGCGCGCCTGGCGGCCGGCAATCCTGCCTGGGCCGCGCTCGCGAGCGAACGCGCCGCGACCCGCTTCGGCCTGCACATCGTCGCCCACGCGATCCAGGACGACTCGTACAACCGCACCCGCTTCGCCATCATCTGCCTGCCCCAGACCCTGGCCATGCCCCCGGCCTCGGGCAAGGACTGCACCAGCCTCGTGGTCTCGGTACCCAACCGCCCGGGCGCGGTGCACGACCTGCTGATGCCGCTGAAGACCAACAACGTATCGATGACCCGCTTCGAGTCGCGCCCGGCGCGCACGGGGCAGTGGGAGTACTACTTCTACATCGACCTCGACGGCCATCCGTCGCAGCCCAACGTGGCCGCCGCGCTCACGGAGCTGCGCAAGCTCTGCGCGTTCTACAAGATGCTCGGCGCCTATCCAGTCACGGCCTGATATCCAGATGTTCGAACAACTCGGTCTGATCGGCTGTGGATTGATGGGCGGCTCCTTCGCCCTGGCGCTGAAGCGCGCCAAGCTGGTCAAGCGCGTGGTCGGCTACAGCAAATCGCCCTCCACCACCGAGCGCGCCCGGCAACTGGGCGTGATCGACGTGGCGGCCCCCTCGGCGCTGCTCGCGGTCTCCGGCGCGGACATCGTCCTGATCGCCGTGCCCGTCGGCGCCTCGGAGCTGACCTTCAAGGCCATCCGCCACGGCATCACGGACCAGATGCTGGTGATGGACGTCGGCTCGACCAAGGGCGACGTGATCGAAGCCGCGCGCCGTGGCCTGCAGGACCAGATCGGCGCCTTCGTGCCCGCGCATCCGATCGCCGGCAAGGAAGTGGCCGGCGTCGAGCATGCGGACGTCGACCTTTACAAGGGCAAGCAGGTCGTCCTCACGCCCATCAAGGCGACGCTGCGCTCGAACGTGCAGCGTGCAACGCAAGTCTGGACGGGCATCGGCGCCCAGGTCGTGACGATGACGCCCGCGGCCCACGACAGCGCCTTCGCGGGCGTGAGCCACCTTCCCCATTTGCTGGCCTTCGCCTTCATGAGTGCCATCACCGCTCATCCGCAAGGCGAGCGCTTCCTGGAACTCGCCGGCCCCGGCTTTCGCGACTTCACGCGCATCGCGGCCGGGGACCCGACCATGTGGCGCGATGTCCTGCTCGCCAACCGCGAACAGGTGCTGGCGCAATCGCAGGCCTTCCGCGACGTGCTGATGCAGTTCGAAGCGTTGATGGCTTCGGGCAATGCCCAGGCGCTGGAAGACGCGATCGCCGCCGCGAGCCTCGCACGCGCCGATTGGCAGCCCGGCGCCGCAGCCTCGCCGGATTGACGATGTTCTCGACGCCTTTTCTCGACATTCCGCCACTGGAAGCCGCGGGCGGCACCGTCCGCCTGCCTGGCTCCAAGAGCATCTCGAACCGCGTGCTGCTGCTGGCGGCGCTCGCGTCGGGTACGACGACCGTGCACGACCTGCTGGATTCGGACGACACCCGCGTCATGCTGGACGCCCTGGCCGCGCTCGGCTGCCACATCGAGCGCAAGGACGGCACGCTGCGCATCGAAGGCCTGGGCGGGACGCTGCGCACGGCCGGCGCCTCGCTGTTCCTTGGCAATGCCGGCACGGCGATGCGCCCGCTGACGGCGGCGCTGGCGCTGCTGGGCGGCGACTTCGACCTGAGCGGCGTGCCCCGCATGCACGAGCGGCCGATCGGCGATCTGGTCGACGCGCTGAGCCAGCTCGGCTGCCGCATCGAGTACACCGGCAATCCCGGCTACCCGCCGCTGCGGATCCACGCGGTGCCGCTGGAGGCCCTGCAACTCGACGCACCGATCCGCGTGCGCGGCGACGTGTCAAGCCAATTCCTCACCGCCCTGCTGCTGGCCCTGCCGCTGGCGGCGCGGCGCGACATCGTGATCGAGGTCGTGGGCGAGCTGATCTCCAAGCCCTACATCGAGATCACCCTGAACCTCCTGGCCCGCTTCGGCATCGCGGTGGAACGCCAGGGATGGGAGCGCTTCACCATTCCCGCCGGAAGCCGCTACCGCTCGCCAGGCGACGTCCATGTCGAGGCCGACGCATCCTCCGCCAGCTACTTCATCGCGCTGGGCGCCATCGCCGCGCCGGCCGCCGGCCATGCCGGCATCCGCATCGAAGGCGTTGGCGGCGATTCGATCCAGGGCGACATCCGCTTCGTCGAGGCCGCCCGCCTGATGGGCGCCCGCGTCGACAGCGGCCCGAACTGGCTCGAGATCAAGCGTGGCAGCTGGCCGCTGAAGGCGATCGACCTCGACGCGAATCACATACCGGATGCCGCCATGACGCTGGCCGTCATGGCGCTCCATGCGGACGGCCCGAGCACGCTGCGCAACATCGCCAGCTGGCGCGTGAAGGAGACCGACCGCATCGACGCCATGGCCAGCGAGCTGCGCAAGCTCGGCGCCAGGGTCGAGGACGGCCCGGACTTCATCCGCGTGCATCCGCTGGCCGCAGCCGATTGGAAGCCGGCGAGCATCCGCACCTACGACGATCATCGCGTGGCGATGTGCTTTTCGCTCGCGGCCTTCAATCCGGCAGGCGTGCCGGTGCGCATTCTCGAACCGCACTGCGTCGCCAAGACCTTTCCCGACTATTTCGAGACGCTGTTCTCGGCTGTCCAGGCGGCCGACGTGCCGGTGATCTGCATCGACGGGCCGACCGCCTCCGGCAAGGGAACGCTGGCCGTCGAAGTGGCGCACCGGCTCGGCTACCACTACCTCGACTCCGGATCGCTCTACCGCGTCGCCGGCCTCGCGATGCGGCGTGCCGGGCTCGACGCGGAGCCGGCGCATGAGGGCGAGATCGCGGCCATCGCGCGTGCACTGCCACTTCGCTTCAGCCAGGGGAAGATCCTGCTCGATGGTGAAGACGTGAGCGAGGCCATCCGAACCGAAGCCGCCGGCATGGACGCATCCCGCGTCTCCGCGCTCCCGGCCGTGCGGGCAGCCCTGCTCGACCTGCAAAAGAGCTTCCGCCGCTTGCCGGGCCTGGTCGCGGACGGCCGCGACATGGGCACTGTCGTCTTCCCCGGCGCGGCGCTCAAGATCTACCTCACGGCAAGCGCCGCCCGGCGGGCCGAACGCCGGCATAAGCAATTGATTTCAAAGGGAATTTCAGTTACACTTGACAGTCTCCGCGCCGACCTCGAAGCGCGCGATGCCAGGGATTCCTCCCGCAGCGTCGCCCCGCTCAAGCCGGCGCCTGATGCCCGCCTCCTGGACAACTCCCTTCTTTCGATCGAGCAATCGGTCGATCAGGTGCTGGACTGGTGGCGGCAAACACAGCCCTTCAAGACATCTTGAGGGGTGTTTCCGCTCCAGCAAGTCCCCGCCGCGCGACAGCGCACCGGCCTGCTGGTTGTCCAACCCAACCGGGGCCCGAAGCCCAAACAACCGCCGTCTCCAGACCCAGCCAGCGCTCGCGATATTGCATTGGCGCCTGCAACCCTGAGTGACGGAAGGAAAACACAATGTCTGAATCTTTTGCCGACCTGTTCGAAGAATCCCTGAAGCGTTCCGAGATGCGCAGCGGCGAGGTCATCACCGCCGAAGTCGTGCGCGTCGAACACAACCACGTCGTTGTCAACGCAGGCCTCAAGTCCGAAGCCTACGTGCCGATCGAGGAGTTCAAGAACGACAAGGGCGAACTCGAAGTCCAGGCCGGCGATTTCGTTTCCGTTGCCATCGGCAGCGTTGAAAACGGCTACGGCGACACCATCCTCTCGCGCGACACCGCCAAGCGCCTCGCCTCGTGGCTCGCCCTCGAGAAGGCGCTCGAATCCGGCGACTTCGTCACCGGCACCACCAGCGGCAAGGTCAAGGGCGGCCTCACGGTGCTCGTCAATGGCATCCGCGCCTTCCTGCCGGGCTCGCTGATCGACACGCGCCCCATCAAGGACCTGACGCCCTACGAGAACAAGACCTTGGAATTCAAGGTCATCAAGCTCGACCGCAAGCGCAACAACGTGGTGCTCTCGCGCCGCGCCGTGGTCGAAGCCAGCATGGGCGAAGAACGCGCCAAGCTGATGGAAACCCTGAAGGAAGGCGCAGTCGTGCGCGGCGTCGTCAAGAACATCACCGAATACGGTGCGTTCGTCGACCTCGGCGGCATCGACGGCCTGCTGCACATCACCGACATGGCATGGCGCCGCGTTCGCCACCCGAGCGAAGTGGTGCAGGCCGGCCAGGAAATCACCGCCAAGATCCTCAAGTTCGACACCGAGAAGAACCGTGTCTCGCTGGGTCTCAAGCAAATGGGCGACGACCCGTGGATGGGCGTTTCGCGCCGCTACCCGCAATCGACCCGCCTGTTCGGCAAGGTCACGAACATCGCCGACTACGGCGCGTTCGTCGAACTCGAACCCGGCATCGAAGGCCTGGTGCACGTTTCCGAAATGGACTGGACCAACAAGAACATCGCTCCGAACAAGATCGTCTCGCTGGGCGACGAAGTCGAAGTCATGGTCCTCGAGATCGACGAAGACAAGCGCCGCATCAGCCTGGGCATGAAGCAGTGCAAGGCCAACCCGTGGCAGGAATTCGCGCAGAACACCAAGCGCGGCGACCGCGTCAAGGGCCCGATCAAGTCGATCACCGACTTCGGCGTCTTCGTGGGCCTGGCTGCCGGCATCGACGGCCTGGTGCACCTGTCCGACCTCTCGTGGAACGAAGCCGGCGAAACCGCCGTGCGCAACTACAAGAAGGGCCAGGAAGTCGAAGCGATCGTGCTGGCCGTCGACGTCGACCGCGAGCGCATCAGCCTGGGCATCAAGCAGCTCGACAGCGATCCGTTCACCACCTTCACAACGGTGAACGACAAGGGCCAGATCGTGACCGGCAAGGTCAAGACCGTGGACGCACGCGGCGCCGAGATCGATCTCGGTGAAGACATCATCGGCTACCTGCGCGCCAGCGAAATCTCCCGCGACCGGGTGGAAGATGCACGCAACGTGCTCAAGGAAGGCGACGAAGTCACGGCCGTGGTGGTCAACGTGGATCGCAAGACCCGCAACATCCAGCTGTCGATCAAGCAGAAGGACATGGTCGACGAGCAAGGCGCCATGGCCAGCCTGAGCCAGCAGTCGGCACGCGAGAACGCGGGCACGACGAGCCTGGGCGCCCTGCTGCGCGCCAAGCTGGACAACAACGGCGACAAGTAAGCCGAACCGGAGGACAGAGCGGGCCATGCGCCGGCTCTGTCCTTTTTTTTCGTCCACGTTTTCTCCACCATGACCCGCTCTGACCTTGTCGAAGAACTCGCGGCACGCTTTGCGCAGCTCACGCACCGCGATGCCGAATACGCCGTCAAGACCATCCTCGACGCGATGAGCGACGCCCTGGTGCGGGGACACCGCATCGAGATTCGCGGCTTCGGCAGCTTCACGGTGAACCGGCGTCCGCCGCGCATCGGGCGCAACCCGCGCTCCGGCGAGAGCGTGCAGATCCCCGAGAAACGCGTGCCGCATTTCAAGCCGGGCAAGGCACTGCGCGAAGCGGTCGATGCGCGCACGGCCCAGCTCGATGCCGAAAAGCTCAAGCACGGCTGAAGCATAGAATTCCCCCGCCAACGGGGATGCGCATGAAATACCTCCTGTGGCTGCTCAAGGCAGCCATTTTTTTTACCCTCTTTGCCTTCGCGCTGAACAACCAGCACGACGCAACGGTGTACTTCTTCTTCGGCACCTCCTGGCGCGCGCCACTGGTGCTGGTCGTGCTGGCGGCCTTCGCGGGCGGCCTCGTCGTCGGCGCGCTCGGCATGCTGCCAGGCTGGTGGAAGCATCGCAGCGCCGCCGCGCAACTGCCCATGGCGCCCCCACATTCCGCCAGCAGCCCCGTGAACACCCCGCCCCCGACCACCACCACGGACCTTCCCGCCGTACGACAACATGGACTTTGACCTCAGCTGGCTGCTGCTGGGCCTGCCGATCGCTTTCGTCCTGGGCTGGCTCGCATCGCGCTTCGACCTGCGCCAGCTGCGCATCGAGAACCGGCAGGCGCCCAAGGCTTACTTCCGCGGCCTCAATTTCCTGCTCAACGAGCAGCAGGACCAGGCCATCGACGCCTTCATCGAAGCCGTGCAGAACGACCCTGACACGCAGGAGCTTCACTTCGCCCTCGGCAACCTCTTCCGCCGGCGCGGGGAATACCAGCGCGCCGTGCGCGTGCACGAGCATCTGCTGGGCCGCGGCGACCTGAGCCGGCCCGACCGCGACCGCGCGCAGCACGCGCTCGCGCAGGACTTCCTGCGCGCGGGCCTGCTCGACCGTGCCGAAGCCGCGCTGCAGAAGCTCGAAGGCACGCGCTATGAGAACGAGGCCCGGCTCTCGCTCCTGGCCATCTACGAGCGCTCGCGCGAATGGGCGCAAGCCGCGGCGGTGGCGCAAAAGCTCGACGAGTCCGACCAGGCCAGCTACAGCACGCGGCGGGCGCATCATCTTTGTGAACAGGCGGCAGAGCACGTCGCGGCCGGAGACTTCAACGGCGCGGAAGCGCTGCTGCGGCAAGCCGTCGCGCTGGCGCCGCAGGCGCCGCGCCCGGCCATCGACACCGCGACCCTCCAGCTGCGCAACGGCGATTCCGCGGCCGCCTACGACACGCTGGCCGCGCTCAGCGAGACCGCGCCGCTGGCCTTGCCGCTCTATGCGGCCGCCCTGCAGCAGGCCGCGCTCGCATCACAACGCTCGGGCGAAGCGCTCGCGCTGCTGCAGCGGCGGTATGCACGTTCGCCATCCATCGACGTGCTCGAAGCCATCATCGCGCTGGGCGGCACGCCCGCGCCGCCGGAGGACGCACCCTCCAACAGCGCCGCCATCCCCGAGCCACGCGAAGGCTACATCGCACACCTGGCCCATCACCCCTCGCTCGTGGCCGCATCGCGCTGGCTTGCGGGCGAGCGCTTCGAGCACGAGCAGTTCCATCCGCAGGTCCAGCGCGCGCTCGACCAAGCCACGCGGCCCCTGATGCGCTACCGCTGCGCGGCCTGCGGCTTCGAGGCGCATCAGTACTTCTGGCATTGCCCCGGTTGCCAGGCCTGGGACAGCTACCCGCCCCGCCGCGTCGAAGAGCTCTGACCTCGAAGCGCAGCGTCGCGCGTCAACCGACGCGCCGCCTCCCGCGTTGAAATCGCGCCGCACGCATGCTGCGGCGGCGGAGCGCTCCGGCGCTTCTTCTTATAAGACCAGGGAGTTTTTCAAATGTTAAAGAAATTCGTGGCCACCGCGGCCATGCTGTTCGCGGCCGTCTCGTGGGCGTCTGTCGATGCCAACAAGGCAAGCGATGCCGAGCTCGACGCGCTCAAGGGCGTAGGCCCGGCGATGTCCAAGCGCATCATCGACGCGCGCAAGCAGAGCGAGTTCAAGGACTGGCCGGACATGATGAGCCGGGTCAAGGGACTGAAGGAGAAGTCCGCGGCCAGGCTCTCGGCCGAAGGGCTGACCGTCAATGGCAAGACCTACGAAGAGCCGCCCCCGCCAGCTAAGCCGACCGCCAAGCCTTGAGCCATTGATCATTCAAGCAAAAGCCGCCCCTCGGGGCGGCTTTTTTCATGATGCGTGCGGACGCGGCCCATGCCCATGGCAGGGAAATGCCCGAGCGATGGCCCGATATTTGCAACGTATGCTCTCGTCGCCATTTTTACTTCCGTACGTTCTGGAGAAGAGCCAATGAATCCCAAGTTCGCCATCGCCCTCGCCGGCCTCACCCTCGGTGCGGCGGCCTTTGCGCAAACCAAGTGGGACCTTCCCACCGCCTACCCGGCGAGCAACTTCCATACTGAGAACATCACGCAGTTCGCCAACGATGTCGACAAGGCCTCGGGCGGCAAGCTCAAGATCACGGTCCATGCAAACGCGGCGCTTTTCAAGGCGCCCGAGATCAAGCGCGCAGTCCAGGGTGGCCAGGCGCAGATGGGCGAGATCCTGCTCGTCAACTACCAGAACGAATGGCAGATGTTCGGTGCCGACGGCATCCCGTTCCTGGCCGACAGCTATGACGCCGCGTGGAAGCTCTACCAAGCGCAGAAGCCGGTGCTCGAGAAGAAGCTTGCTGAACAAGGCATGACGATGCTCTACGCGGTGGCATGGCCGCCGCAGGGCATCTTCGTGAAGAAGGAGATTTCTTCAGCCGCGGACCTGAAGGGGGTGAAGTGGCGTGCCTACAGCCCCGCGACCGCACGCATCGGTGAACTGGTCGGCGCCCAGCCCGTGACCGTGCAGCAGGCCGAACTGTCGCAAGCCATGGCCACTGGCGTGATCGAGTCCTACATGTCGTCGGGTTCGACAGGCTACGACACCAAGACCTACGAGTACATCAAGAACTTCTACGACACCCAGGCCTGGCTGCCCAAGAATGCCGTGCTCGTGAACAAGAAGGCATTCGATGCGCTGGACAAGCCCACGCAGGACGCGCTGCTCAAGGCCGGGGCGGACGCCGAGAAGCGCGGCTGGGACATCTCGAAGAAGAAGAACCTCGAATACCTCGATTTGCTGAAGAAGAATGGCATGACGATCCACACGCCTTCCGCGCAACTCAAGGCCGACATGAAGAAGGTCGGCGACACGATGATCAAGGAGTGGCTGGAGAAAGCCGGCCCCGAGGGCCAGTCCGTCGTCGACGCCTACAAGAAGATGTAAGGCGAACGACGGCACACGATGCGAAAGACGCTTGATTTCATCTACGACAGCGCCGCCGCCCTGGCGGCGCTTTTCATGGTAGGCCTGCTGGTGACGGTGCTGCTGTCCATCGTCGGCCGGCAACTTCATTTCAACGTTCCCGGCATCGACGCCTATGCGGGCTACCTGATGGCGGGAGCCGGCTTCCTGGCGCTGGCCCATACGCTCAAGCAAGGCGAGCACATCCGCGTGACGCTCATTCTCGGCAGTCTCGGCGATGTTCCGCGGCGTTGGCTCGAACGCTGGGCAATGGGGGCAGGCGCGCTTCTGGCTGTGCTGTTCGCCTTCTACAGCGTGCGCCTCGCATGGCAGTCGTACGGCTATGGAGACATCTCCACGGGCAACGACGCCACGCCACTCTGGCTGCCACAGTTGAGCATGGCCATCGGCACCGTGGTGTTTGCCATCGCGGCCTTCGACGAATTCCTGATCGAATGGAATGGCCGACCGCCCAAGATGAATGCAGAGGCGTTGCGCCATGAATAACGACATCGTCATCGCCGGCCTGCTGATCCTGAGCCTGTTCCTCATTCTCGGCAGCGGCGTGTGGATCGGCCTCACGCTCTCCGGCGTAGCCTGGATCGGCATGCAGCTCTTCTCGTCGCGACCCGCTGGCGACGCCATGGCCGTCACCATCTGGGGCTCCGCCTCCGGCTGGACATTGACCGCGCTGCCGCTCTTCCTGTGGATGGGCGAGATCCTTTTCCGTACCAAGCTTTCGCAGGACATGTTCAAGGGCCTCGCGCCGTGGATGCAGGCCCTGCCTGGACGACTGCTGCACACCAATGTGGCGGGCTGTGCCGTGTTCGCGGCCGTCTCCGGCTCCAGCGCCGCCACTTGCGCCACCATCGGCAAGATGACCCTGCCCGAACTCAAGCGGCGCGGCTACCCCGAAGACATGATCATCGGCACCCTGGCTGGCGCCGGCACCCTTGGGTTGCTCATTCCCCCCTCGATCATCATGATCGTCTACGGCGTGAGCGCGGACGTGTCGATCGCGCGGCTCTTCATCGCGGGTGTCGTTCCCGGCATCCTGCTCGCGGTTCTCTTTTCGGGCTACATCGCGATCTGGGCCTTGCTGAATCCCGGCCGCGTGCCGCCCGCGGATGCGCCCATGCGCTTCCTGGAGAAGATGCGCGCCTCGCTGAGCCTGATTCCGGTGGCGCTCCTCATCCTCTCGGTGCTCGGATCGATCTATGCCGGTATCGCGACCGCCACCGAAGCCGCGGCCGTGGGCGTTGTCGGAGCACTCATCATCTCGGCGTTGCAGGGCTCGCTGAACTGGCGGACCTTCAGGGAATCGCTGCTGGGGGCCACCCGCCTCTACTGCATGATGGCGCTGATCCTCGCGGGCGCAGCCTTCCTCACGCTGGCCATGGGGTACATCGGCCTGCCTCGGCACCTGGCGGAGTGGATCGGGTCGCTCGGCCTTTCCCGCTTCCAGCTGGTGCTGATGCTGGCAGTGTTCTACGTCGTCCTGGGCTGCTTCCTCGATGGCATCTCCATGGTCGTGCTCACCATGGGCGTGATCATGCCCACCGTGACCGCGGCGGGCATCGACCCCGTGTGGTTCGGCATCTTCATCGTGCTCGTGGTGGAGATGGCTCAGATCACGCCGCCCGTGGGTTTCAATCTCTTCGTCCTGCAGGGAATGACGGGCAAGGATCTGCTCTACATCGCGCGCGTGACGCTCCCCATGTTCTTCCTCATGATCGTGGCGGTGCTCATCATCTACTTCTTGCCCCAGTTGGTGACCTGGCTGCCCCAGCAGATGGCGCCCTGAGCCCCGGCGATACTTCGAGGATGCCACTTCAAATCATCGCGATCTGCGTGGGCGCGTCAGTGGGCGCGCTGAGCCGATGGGGACTCGGTCTCTGGCTTTCCGGCTCGGGTCCGCTACCCTGGGGAACAGTAGCCGCCAACCTGATCGGCGGCTACCTGATCGGCGTCGCGGTGGCGGTCTTTCAAGCGATGCCCGAGCTCGATCCGGTCTGGCGGCTGGCACTCATCACGGGCTTTCTGGGCGGCCTGACCACCTTCTCCAGCTTCTCCGCGGAAGTGATGGCGATGCTCATGAGCGGCAGGCTCGGCCTCGCCATGAGCACGGCGCTGCTTCATGTCGGCGGCTCGCTGGTCCTGACTTGGTTCGGCATCCGGACGATCCGGCATTTCCTCGGCTGAGCAAGGGCTCCGCACGGGGAGCGGTCGATAGAATCGATCGCAATGCCCCTTGTCCTCCTCGTCGCGCTCCCCTTCATCGCCAGCGTGCTCGCGGCACTGCTGCCGTCGGATGCGCGCAACCGGGAGTCGACACTGGCGGGCCTGGTCGCGCTGGGCTGCGCCGGGCAGGCCGCATGGCTCTTCCCTCGGCTCGCCAACGGCAACGTGATCCGCGAGGAGTTCGAGTGGCTGCCCGCCCTCGGCCTGAATCTCGTGTTCCGCCTGGACGGCTTCGCCTGGCTGTTCTGCATGCTGGTGCTGGGCATCGGCGCGTTGGTGGTGCTCTATGCGCGCTACTACATGTCCTCCTCGGACCCGGTGCCGCGCTTCTTCTCCTTCTTCCTCGCCTTCATGGGCGCGATGATGGGTGTGGTGCTCTCAGGCAACCTGGTGCAGATGGTGCTGTTCTGGGAGCTCACCAGCCTCTTCTCCTTCCTGCTGATCGGGTACTGGCACCACCGGCGCGACGCGCGGCGCGGCGCGCGCATGGCGCTCACGGTCACCGGCGCTGGCGGGCTGTGCCTGCTGGCCGGCGTGCTGATCCTCGGGCGCATCGCCGGCAGCTACGAACTCGACGTCGTGATGGCCTCGGGCGACGCCATCCGCGCGCACGCGCTCTACCCCGCCGCCCTGGTGCTGGTGCTGCTCGGCGCCTTCACCAAGAGCGCGCAATTTCCCTTCCACTTCTGGCTGCCGCGCGCCATGGCCGCGCCCACGCCCGTGTCGGCCTACCTCCATTCGGCGACCATGGTGAAGCTGGGCGTGTTCCTGATGGCCCGGCTGTGGCCGGTGCTCTCTGGCACCGAGGAATGGTTCTGGCTCGTGAGCGGCGCAGGCGCCGTCACCCTGCTGCTGGGCGGCTTCATCGCGATGTTCCAGCGCGACCTGAAGGCGCTGCTGGCCTACTCGACCATCTCGCACCTGGGCCTCATCACGCTGCTGCTCGGGCTCAACAGCCCGCTGGCCGCCGTCGCCGCCGTCTTCCACATCATGAACCACGCGACCTTCAAGGCCTCGCTCTTCATGGCGGCCGGCATCATCGACCATGAGAGCGGCACGCGCGACATCCGCAAGCTCAGCGGCCTGCTCCGCCTGATGCCCATCACCGGGACGCTGGCGATCATCGCCAGCGCGTCGATGGCGGGCGTGCCGCTGCTCAATGGCTTCCTCTCCAAGGAGATGTTCTTCGCCGAGACCGTCTTCATCCAGTCGACGCCCTGGGTGGACATGAGCCTGCCGGTCATCGCCACGCTGGCAGGCATCTTCAGCGTGACCTATTCGGCGCGCTTCGTCTTCGACGTATTCTTCGGCCTGCCCTGCGGCCCCGAAGTGCCGAAGCAGCCGCACGAGCCGCCGCACTGGATGCGCGTGCCGGTCGAGTTGCTGGTGCTGACCTGCCTGGTGGTGGGCGTGGCGCCGGCCTGGTCGGTGGGCGCCTTCCTCGCGACGGCCGCGACACCGGTGGTCGGCGGCGTGCTGCCGGAATACAGCCTCGCCGTGTGGCACGGCTTCAACCTGCCGCTGCTGATGAGCTTCGTCGCGCTCGCGGGCGGCGCGTTGCTCTATCTCTTCCAGCGCCGCCGCCGCGCGCGCGGGGAGCTGGAATACACGCCGCTGCTGCACCGCTTCGACGGCCAGCGCATCTTCGAGAACCTGCTTGCAAGGCTGAGCGAACTGGGCCGCCGCAGCCGCAGGGTGCTGGGCACGCGGCGGCTGCAGATCCAGTTGCTGCTGCTGGTCGTGGTGGCCGTCGCGGGTGCGGGCGCCTCGCTGTGGTTCGCGCCGGCCGCGCGCGGCGGGCGCGAGCTGCTCCCCTTCTCGCCCATGTTCGCGATGACCTGGCTCATCGGCATGGTCTGCGCGGTTGGAGCGGCATGGCAGGCGAAGTTCCACCGCCTGGCCTCGCTGATGCTGGCCGCCGGCGCGGGCCTGGTCTGCTGCATCACCTACATCTGGTTCTCCGCGCCCGACCTGGCGCTCACGCAGCTCGTGGTCGAGACCGTGACCACCGTGCTCATCCTGCTCGGCCTGCGCTGGCTGCCCATGCGCACCGCCAAGCCGCAACCCGCGCGCACGCGGCTGCGGCTGCTGGGCCGCCGCGGCCGCGACCTGCTGATCGCCATCGCCGCCGGCTGCGGCATGGCGGGCCTCGCCTGGACCATGATGACGCGCGACTTCCCGCAGAGCATCTCGCCCTTCTTCCTGGAACACGCGCTGACCGAAGGCGGCGGCACCAACGTGGTCAACGTGATGCTGGTCGACTTCCGAGGCTTCGACACCTTCGGCGAAATCACCGTGCTCGGCGTGGTGGCGCTCACCGTCTACGCGCTGCTGCGCCGCTTCCGCCCCGCGATCGAATCCATGGCCCTGCCGCCGCAGCAGCGCGCGCAGGCCGACGACGGCAGCAGCGACCTGCTGAACCCGCGCCGCGCCAAGGACACCGCCGTCGGCTACCTCATGGTGCCGGCCGTGCTGGTGCGGCTGCTGCTGCCGCTCTCCGTGCTGGTGTCGGTGTACTTCTTCATGCGCGGCCACAACCAGCCCGGCGGCGGCTTCGTCGCGGGCCTGGTGATGTCGGTGGCCCTGGTGCTGCAATTCATCGTCTCGGGCACCGAGTGGGTCGAGGAGCACCTGCGCATCTACCCGCGCCGCTGGATCGCGACCGGCCTGCTGCTGGCGCTGGGCACCGGCACGGGCTCGGTCTTCCTCGGCTACCCCTTCCTCACCACGCACACCGCGCACCTCCACCTGCCGGTGCTGGGCGAGGTGCACGTGCCGAGCGCGCTTTTCTTCGACATGGGCGTGTTCGGACTCGTGCTGGGCGCGACGATGCTGATCCTCACCGCCCTGGCCCACCAGTCCGTGCGCAGCCACCGCTGGGCCGACGAGCAAGCCGAGAAAGAAGCCGAAGCGGGGGGTGCCGCCTGATGGAGATCGTGCTCGCCATCGCCATCGGCGTCCTCACCGGCTCGGGCGTGTACCTGCTTCTGCGCCCACGCACCTTCCAGGTCATCATGGGCCTCACGCTGATCTCCTACGCAGTCAATCTCTTCATCTTCAGCATGGGCCGCCTCAAGGTCGACAGCGAGCCGGTACTGCTGCCCGGCATCGCCTCCACCCTGGCCAACACGGCCGACCCGATGCCGCAGGCGCTGGTGCTCACGGCCATCGTCATCGGCTTCGCCATGACCGCGCTGTTCCTGGTGGTGATGCTGGCCTCGCGCGGCCTGACCGGCACCGACCACGTCGATGGCGAAGAACGGCGGGGCCTGCAGGAATGAAGGAACTCTTCGGCCTGCTCGACCGGCTGCTGGACTTCAGCATGCCGCACCTCGTCGCCGTGCCCATCCTCGTGCCGATGCTCACGGCCGCGCTGATGCTGTTGCTCGGCGAGCAGCGCCGGCGTGCCAAGTCCGCGCTGAGCGTCATCTCCGGCCTCGTCGGCCTGATGGCCGCGCTCGCGCTGCTGCGCTGGGTCAACGCGGCCGACACCGGGGGCGGGCCGGGCTCGATCGGCGTCTACCTGCCGGGCAACTGGCGCGCGCCCTTCGGCATCGTGCTGGTGGCCGACCGGCTCTCGACGCTGATGGTCGCGCTGACGGGCGTGGTCGCCTTCGCGGCCTCGATCTATTCGACCTCGCGCTGGGACCGCGCCGGCGTGCACTTCCATCCCCTGCTGCAATTGCAGCTCATGGGCCTGAACGGCGCGTTCCTCACGGGCGACCTGTTCAACCTCTTCGTCTTCTTCGAGGTGATGCTCGCCGCCTCCTACGGCCTGCTGCTGCACGGCTCGGGGCGGCTGCGCGTGCAGGCCGGGCTGCACTACGTGGCGATCAACCTCGCCGCCTCCTCGCTCTTCCTGATCGGCGCCGCCATGCTCTACGGCGTGACAGGCACGCTCAACATGGCCGACCTGGGCGTGCGCATCGCGCAGCTCGCGCCGGCGGAGCGCGGGCTGGTGCACGCGGCGGCGGCCATCCTCGCGACCGCCTTCTTCGCCAAGGCGGGGGCCTGGCCGCTCAACTTCTGGCTGGTGCCGGCGTACAGCGCAGCCGTGTCGCCGGTGGGCGCGGTGTTCTCCCTCCTCACCAAGCTCGGCATCTACACCGTGCTGCGACTCTGGACCGTGCTTTTCGCGCCCGACACCGGCGGCTCGTCCCAGTTTGGCCAGGAGGTGCTGGTGGTGGCCGGCCTGGTCACGCTCTTCTGCGGCGCGCTCGGCATTGTCGGCACGCAGCGCCTGTCCAACCTCGCGGGTTTCAGCGTGCTGGTGTCCGCGGGCACGCTGCTCGCGGCCATCGGGCTCGGCCAGCCGGCCGTGTGGGCCGGGGCGCTGTACTACCTGCTCACCTCCACGCTGGCCGCCAGCGCCTTCTTCCTGCTGATCGACATGATCGAGCGCTGGCGCAACGCCGGCATGAGCATCGCGCCGCACGAGGCGGCAGGCGGCGCGCCCTTCCTGTCGGAAGACCTGCGCCGCCTGGACGACGTCAACCTCGATGACGAGGCGCAGGCGCTCTATGGCCGAGCCATCCCCGCGGGCGTCGCCTTCCTCGGCCTGAGCTTCATGGCCTGCACCCTGCTGCTTGCCGGCCTGCCGCCACTGTCCGGCTTCGTCGGCAAGTTCGCCATGCTCGGCGGCCTGCTAGGGGCCGCGCACATCACCACCCTCGCATGGGTCTTCATGAGCTTGCTGATCGCCTCGGGCTTCCTGTCGCTGATCGCGCTGAGCCGCACCGGCATCCGCCACTTCTGGACCCAACCGCACCCGACCATGCCCTCGCTCCCCGCGCTGGAAGTGCTCCCCGTCGCGGCGCTGCTGGCCGCCTGCGTCGCGCTCACCGTCATGGCCGAACCCGTGATGCAGCATGCCGCCGCGACAGCCGAAGGCCTGCGCACGCCGACGGCCTACCGCGACGCCGTGCTCGGCGCGCGGCAGGTGCCCAGCCCCGCGCCCGCGCCAGGAGCCACCCCGAGATGAAGCGCTGGATTCCCTCGCCGCCGCTCTCGCTGGCGCTCTTCGTCGTCTGGCTGCTGCTGAACCAGTCCTTCGACGCCGCCACGCTGCTGATGGCCGCCATCCTCTGCCTCGTCGTGCCGGTGCTCACGCAGTCGCTGCGCCCGGCCACGGTGCGCATGCGCCGGCCCTGGCTCGCGCTGCGGCTCACCGGCGCGATCGCCCTCGACCTGGTCCATTCGGCGCTGACAGTGGCCCGGCTGCTGCTCACCCGGCGCGGCGCCGAGATGAAGCCGCGCTTCGTCCACGTGCCGCTCCAGCTGCGCGACCCGAATGCGCTGGCCGTGCTCGCGATGATCCTGTGCCTCACGCCCGGCACCGCCTGGGGCGAAATCACCTTCGACCGCTCGACCCTGCTCATCCACGTGTTCGACGTCGAGGACGAGCAGGCCTTCGTCGCCCTGATCAAGTCGCGCTACGAACGCCCGCTGATGGAGATTTTCGAATCATGACCCCCGTGCTCTTCTGGGCGCTCAAGCTCGCGCTGCTGCTGCTCGCCGTCGCCATGCTGTGCGCGCTCGCGCGGCTCCTCATCGGCCCGACCGCGCAGGATCGCGTGATGGCGCTGGACTGCCTCTACATCAACGGCATGCTGATGATGCTGGTGCTCGGCATCGTCTACGCCAGCAACGTGTACTTCGAGGCGGCGATGCTGATCGCGCTCTTCGGCTTCGTCGGCTCCACGGCCATCGCGAAATTCCTGCTGCGCGGGGAGGTGATCGAATGACCGATTTCATCGTCGGGCCGCTTCCGCTGTGGGCCGAGATCCTCACCGCCATCTTCGCGGTGCTGGGCGCCGCCTTCGCGGCCATCGGATCCTTCGGCCTGGTGCGGCTGCCGACCTTCTTCCGCCGCATCCATGCGCCGACGCTGGGCGCCACGGTGGGCGTCTGGTGCCTCACGCTCGCCACCATCATCTACTTCTCGGTGCAGGGCTTCAGCCTGTTCCTGCATGCGATCCTGATCGCGCTCTTCATCGCGCTGACGGCGCCCGTCACCACCATCTTCCTCATGCGCGCGGCGCTGTTCCGCGAGCGGCAGAAGGGCGGCGACGTGCCGCCGGCTTGACACGGAGGGCCGGCGCGGCGAGGGTTCGGGTCTTTGCAACCCCTTCCGGACATCCGCATGAAGCCGTGCCCGACATCCGCCCTTGGCGCCCTGCTGCTGTGCGCGGCGCTTGCCCTGCTGGGCGGCTGCAGTTCGCTCCCTGCACGCCTGCCGGCGCCTGAAAGCCACGCGCTCGCCGACGTGGCGGAAACTCCGCTCGGGCAGTTGGCGGCGTCGCACGGCACGGCCCGCACCCGCGCCGACGATTCGGGCGTGCGACTCCTGCCCGAGGCCGCCTTCTCCTTCGACGCCCGCATCGCGCTGGCACGCCACGCGCGGAAGTCGCTCGACGTGCAGTACTACCTGCTGGAGAACGACGAGGTCGGCCTGCTGCTGCTGCGCGAGTTGGCAGAGGCGGCGGCGCGCGGCGTGCGCGTGAGGGTCATCGTGGACGACCTCTACCTGGGCGACAACGACGAACTCTTCGCCAGCTTCGCCGCGCTGCCCAACGTGGAGCTGCGCCTCTTCAATCCGCTGCCGGCGCGCGGTGGCGGGCTGGTGTCCAGGGTGCTGCGCTCGCTGCACGAGTTCGGTCGCATCAACCACCGCATGCACAACAAGCTGTTCATCGCGGACAACAGCTTCTCCGTCTCCGGCGGGCGCAACATCGGCCGCGAGTACTTCATGCGCGGCAGCGAAGCCAACTTCATCGACATGGACGTGCTCGCCACCGGCCCCGCCGTGCACGAGCAATCCGCGAGCTTCGACCGCTACTGGAACAGCGCGCATGTCTACCCCATCGCGCAGGTGGTGCGCACCCTCCCCGCCTCCGCCGAGGCCGCGCGGCAGCGCTTCGATGCCTTCACAGGCGGCGCGGCGGCCGGCCTGCCCACGGGGGAGCGCGACGTGCTCGGCCGGAGCTCCGTCACGCAGCAGCTCGCGCAGGGCCGGCTCGAGCTGTTCTGGGCGCCGGTGCTCGTCTTCGCCGACGACCCGGACAAGATCACCCGCCAGGACACCGGGACGCGCTTCGCGGGCAGCGTCTCCGAGCGCACGCTGGAGGTGATCCGCTCGGCCGAATCGAGAGTGGTGATCATCTCGCCCTACTTCATCCCCGGCGACATCGGCATGGGAATGATCAAGGCGTCGAGCGCGAGGGGCGTGGTCACCGTCGTGCTGACCAATTCGCTCGGCGCCACCGACGAGCCACTGGTGTATACCGGCTACGCGCGCTACCGCGACGACATGCTCCGGCAGGGCGTGATCATCTACGAGTTCGGCCCGACGCTCTCGCGCCAGACGCGGCAGTACGGCAACTTCGGCGATTCGCTCGCCCGCCTGCACGCCAAGATGGCGCTGATCGACGACCGCCGCATGTTCATCGGCTCGCTGAACCTCGACGGCCGCTCGGCCAGCCTCAACACCGAGATCGGGCTCGTGATCGACAGCCCCGAGGTGATGGCGGATTTCGAGCCGCTGAAATCCGACCGCTTCACCAGCGCCTACCTGCTGCGCCTGGGGCCCACCGGCCGCGTCGAATGGGTGGAGCAGACCGCCGACGGGCGGCAGACCACGCACCACGACGAGCCCGGCACGAGCTGGATCATGGAGATCAAGAACTGGCTGGTATCGCCCTTCGTGCGCGAAGAACTTCTTTAGCGAACGTGCTCTTCGGAGTTAGATTCGGCCTGCCCGAAAGGGCCCTGCACAGGATGCGCAGGACATGCGACGACGCAGGCTCGGCGAGCGCGCGCCGTCATTTCCAACAAGGAAGAGGAGTTCCCCACATGATCTACGGCCTCACCACCCTGGGTGCGATCCACACCGCCATCAGCCTCGTCGCTGTGGCCGCAGGGCTCATCGCACTGTTCCGCGACAAGGAGATTTCGCTGCGCAACGGCGTCGGCAAGGTTTACGTCATCGCGACCGTGCTCACCTGCCTCACCGGTTTCGGCATCTTCCAGCACGGCGGCTTCGGCAAGCCGCACATGCTGGGCATCCTCACGCTCGTGGTGCTGGGCCTGGCGGCCGTCGCGGGCCGCTCGAATGTCTTCGGGCGGGGCTCGCGCTACGTGGAGACGATCAGCTATTCCGTGACCTTCTTCTTCCACATGATTCCGGGCGTGACCGAGACCTTCACCCGCGTGCCAAACGGTGCGCCGCTTTTCTCGAGTCCCGAGGATCCGGCCTTGCAGAAGGTGGTGGGCGTGCTTTTCGTGGTGCTGCTCATCGGCATCGCGCTGCAGGTGAAGCGGCTTCGCGCATCGCCCGCGCCGGCGGGCGTGGCCGGCCTGGCCTGAACGGAATCAGGCGCTCACGAAGTACTTGAGCCCGACGCCGAGCGCGACCGCGATCGCGACCAGCAACAACATCCGGCCCCATCGAATCATGGGCGGATGCGCGATGCGGGAATCCATGCGCTGCAGTGCCGAGAAGCTTGTCGTGTCGGGCTTGTCCCGGGCCCAATCGTGGAAGTTGTCGCGGTCCGTATTCATGTAGTACATTTTAACTACAGTTACAAAGAAACTTGAAGCCCGACAGCGCCATCGACGCGGAACTGCGACACGAGCTACACAAGATTTCGCATCGGCCTTACGTCCGCTTCACAAGAAGCGCGCACCATGAAGGCTCTTCCCCACACAGAGGAGCCGCCATGAAAAAGCTCGCATTCGCCCTCGGCACCGCCGCGCTGCTCGCGCTCGGCACCCTGACCGTTCCGGCCGCGAACGCCCAGCCCGGTGGCTACTACCCGCCGCCGGTCTACATCGTGCCCGGCCCGCCGCCGCCGCCTCCGGGCTATTACGTGCAACCGCGGCGCGGCTATTACCACAACGACCGCTGGGACGACCGCCGCGGCTACCGACGCGACAGCGACCGGGACGGAATCCCGGACCGCTACGACCGCGACCGCGACAACGACGGCGTGCCGAACCGCTTCGATCGACGCCCGAACAACCCCTACCGCTACTGATCCTGTCCCTCGCGGCGGGCCACATCGGCCGGATGCCTCCACCGATGTGGACACCGTCCAGTCTCTCTGCTAAGGTTTGTGGATGGTGTACACAAGCCTGGGCCGCCGACACCCGGCCCGACGGAGAATCCGACGATGAAAGACCAGATGGACAGCCGCAGGCGCTGGCTTGCGCTCATGGTGCTGTGCCTCGGCGTGCTGATGATCGTGCTCGACACCACGATCGTGAACGTCGCGCTGCCCTCGATCCGCGAGGACTTGCACTTCACCGAAACCTCCCTGGTCTGGGTCGTCAATGCATACATGCTGAGCTTCGGCGGCTTCCTGCTGCTGGGCGGCCGGCTTGGCGACCTCTACGGGCACCGGCGTCTCTTCCTGCTCGGCATCACGCTCTTCACCCTCGCCTCGCTGGCCTGCGGGCTCTCGAATTCGCAGGTCTTGCTCGTCACCGCGCGCGCGGTACAGGGCCTGGGCGGCGCGGTGGTCTCGGCGGTGGCCCTGTCGCTCATCATGAATTTGTTCACCGAGCCGGCCGAGCGCGCCAAGGCGATGGGCGTCTACGGCTTCGTCTGCGCGGGCGGCGGCAGCATCGGCGTGCTGCTCGGCGGCCTGCTGACGGGCGCCTTGAGCTGGCACTGGATCTTCCTCGTCAACATCCCGATCGGCGTGGCCGTCTACGCGCTGTGCCTGGCACTGCTGCCCGACGTGCGCGGCCACGCGGCTGGCGAGAAGCTGGACGTCGGCGGCGCGGTGACGGTGACCACCGCGCTGATGCTCGCGGTCTACGCCATCGTCAACGGCAACGAGGCCGGCTGGACCTCCACGCAGACGCTCACGCTGCTCGGCGCGGCGGCCGTGCTGCTGGTCGTCTTTCTCGTGATCGAGGCGCGCGTGCAACACCCGCTGATGCCGCTGCGCCTTTTCCGCCTGCGCAACCTCGCGACCGCCAACGTGATCGGCGTGCTGTGGGCGGCGGCAATGTTCGCCTGGTTCTTCATCTCGGCGCTCTACCTGCAGCTCGTGCTGGGCAAGAGCCCGATGCAGGTGGGCCTGGCCTTCCTGCCGGCCAACCTGATCATGGCGGCCTTCTCGCTCGGCCTCTCGGCCAGGCTGGTGATGCGCTTCGGCAACCGGCTGCCGCTCGCGCTCGGCCTGCTGCTGGCCGCCGCCGGCCTCGCGCTCTTCACCCGCGCGCCGGTGGACGGCAGCTTCCTGGCCGACATCCTGCCTGGCATGGTGCTGCTGGGCATCGGCGCCGGCATGGCCCTGAACCCGCTGCTGCTGGTGGCGATGAGCGACGTGGAACCGAGCGAATCCGGCCTTGCATCGGGCGTGGTCAACACCGCGTTCATGATGGGCGGCGCGCTGGGCCTGGCCGTGCTCGCCAGCCTTGCCGCGGCGCGCACCGGGCAGATGCTCGGTACTGGCGCGACGCAGCTCGCGGCGCTCAACGGCGGCTACCACCTCGCCTTCCTGGTCGGCGCACTCTTCGCCGCCGTGGCGGCGGTGCTCGGTGCGGTGCTGCTGCGCACCAGCGTTCCCGCCGCGGGGCGGGACGAGCAAGCCATGCAGGCCGCCCGCGGCCACTGAAGCTTCAGGCGCCGGCGGCCGGCGACTTGCGCGTGACCCGCCGCAGCAACACGAAGCACAACACGACGTTGAAGAAGAAGATCAGCACGGCGAAACCGAGCACGAGGTACACCGCCAGGATCGTCTCGTTGAAGTAGTCGGCCAGACGGTCGACGAAGCCGCTGTCCGGCGTGCCCATCCGCTTCATCGCCGCGTCGATCAGCTGCACGCGGCTGTCGGCGGCCTTGAGCCTGTCGACCAGGTCGCCCAGCAGCTTCACCTGGGTGGCGAGTGTTTCCTGAAAGGTCGGTGCCACGCGACTCTTGACCTCTTCGAGGTACTGCGCCACCTGGGTCTTGACGGAGGCCTCCGCCGTTTCGGCGGCCCGCCGGATGCCCTGGGTGTCGGTCGCCGCATTGATCCGCTCGATGGCGCCCTTGGTCGTCGCGTCGACCATCGAGATGCCTGTGGCCGCGGCGGTGCCGATGCTCGCGGCCTGCTGCGTGGTCAAGTCCTTCAAGGCCGTGACCGACAGCTCGCCGATGCGCTGCTTCGCCTCCTTGACCTCGCGGTCCAGCGCGGCGGTCGCGGCCATGGTGCGCTGGACCTGCTCGTTCAGCTCCTTGACCGACTGCAAGGCCTGGCTCCTGGCTTCGCCGATGCCCTTGAGCGCCTCGGTCGTCTCCTGCCGGATCTGGTCGCGGTAGTCGATCTTCATGTCCTGGAAGCGGATGACGCCGAATACGGCGAAGGCAACGGTCGCCGCGAGCAGGAGCAGCAGCAATTGCACGAGCGGATATTTCAGCAGGTCGCGGCCCAGCACACGATGGATGTCCTGCGCGAGCCCGGCCGTCGCATCGGGCTCGACGCGCGCCTCGTTCAGCCGGTCGGCCGCGCGCAGGATCTCCTTGAGGGTTTCCAGCTGCGCCCTGCTCCCCGGCGGGGCACCGGGATCCGCCGCGTTCGCGCTGGCTGACAGCGTCAGCAGCGGCGAATCACCCGGCAACGCGAGCCGCAGGATGTGCTCCGCCTCCGCCTGCACCACGCTGCGCCGCCTCAGGGCCGCGTGCGAATCCGTGGCGGCGCCCGGCAACTGGTCGATCTCGCGCAGCAGGCGCGCAAGGGCTTCCCGGATGAATTGTTTGTCTGCCACGTCTCTCCTTCTGCGGCGCCAGGCCGCCTGCATTCTGGAGGGCGCCGCCGCGATCGCCAATACCGCATTCGGCTGAGCGCAAGCGCGGACCAGACCGTCGGCCTTCGCCTACAGAAAATCCGGGTCGGGGCGCCCACCATGAGGACATGAAAAACCCGATCAAACTCGTCATCGATGAGCCGGCGCCCGGGTCCTTTGTCTGGACGCTTCTTGAAACCGACCCGGGCGGCCAGCCCCACAAGGTCATCAAATCCGCGGAATACGGCGCCGACACCTACGAGGCCGCGCTGGCTGCCGGCACGCGCGCCATGGACGCGGAAATCCGCCACGGCGCGCCGCAGCGCGACAAGACCCCCCACTGAGGCACTGGCGCGCACCCCGGCTCAGGCCAGGTGCGATTTCAGCGGCACCGCAGGGTCCGCCGCCATCACTGGATCCGGACTGCGCCCTGCTTCCAGCAGCTTGCGGCTGGTGACGTGGTCGAGCGGCGCGTTGATGGATTCGACGCAGCGCAACTGGCCGTCCACATAGTGCAACAGAGAGAAGGACGACGGATTCGCGCCAGGCCGCCGCACCGTGTGCGCGCCCGCCGTACCCTCCGCCGGCACCAGCCCCGCCATCTGCAAGCGCAGCCCGCCCTGCTCCGACCAGAACCACGGGACGGCGTCGTGCGGGCGTTTCGCGCCCGTGAGCGTCGCCACCGCCGTGCGCGCCTGGTCGTTGGCGTTCTGCACCGATTCCAGCCGCAGCGCCTGCCCGGCGCGGCGGTCCGGGAAGCGCGTGCAGTCGCCTACCGCGAGCACGGCCTCGTCGCTGGTCTGCATGTAGCTGTCGACCACGATGCCGTCGGCGCACTCGAGCCCTGCCGTCTCGGCGAGAGCCGTCTCCGGCACGGCGCCGATGCCCAGCAGCATGAGATCCACCGGCAGCACTTCGCCATCCACGTCGATGGCGGCGAGCCTGCGGCGTTCGGTCTGCCAGTCGCAGGTGCGAACGCCCACGCGGATGTCCATGCCCGCCGCGCGATGGGTGGCCAGCACATGCTCCGACAGCGCCGGGGATACGGCGCGGCTCAGCAGCCGCGGCGCGCTCTCGATCACCGTCACGGCCTTGCCGAGCCCGAGCGCCGTCGCCGCCACTTCGAGCCCGATGAAGCCGCCGCCCAGCACGGTCACGTGTTGCGAGGTGCTCAGCAGCGTGCGCAACTGCGCCGCTTCATCGGCCGCGCGCAGCAACACGACGTTCTCCAGGCCGACCAGGGCCGGCAGGCGCCGCGCGCGGGTGCCGGTCGCCAGCACCAGCTTCTCCCAGCCGATCACCGCGCCGGAACGCAGCGCGACGGTGCGGGCCGTGCGGTCGATGGCGAGCGCCGGGTCGCCCAGGTGCAGCGTGATGCCGGCCTCCTCGTACCAGGCCTCGGCGCGATGCAGTTGCGGGACCTCGTCCGCGCTCTTGAGGAAGGCCTTCGACAAGGGCGGGCGGTGGTACGGAATGGCAGTCTCCTCGCAGACCAGGTGCACGCGGCTGCCCTGCCCTGCCTCCGCCAACCCGGCGCACAGCTGGGCCGCGGCATGGCCGCCGCCGATGATGACGATGTTCGAACTCATGGATTCCTTCTCGCGCGGCGCGGAAGCGCACGCGCACCATGCTACTGCGCCTCGATGCCGAACTCCTGCATGCGCCGCGTGATGATCTCGAACTCGCCCTTGTAGCCGGCCGCGAACTGCTCAGGCGTGGTGTTCAGCATCTCCAGCCCGCGCTCGGCCATCAGCGCCTTGACTTCCGGCATCGCCGCCACCGCGCGCAGCTCCGCCGCCAGTCGCTGCACCACCGGCGCGGGCGTCTTCGCCGGCGCGACGAAGGCGATCCACACCGCCGCCTCGAAGAGCGGATCCTCGAAACCCAGCTCGCGCATGGTCGGCACCTCGGGCAGCACCGGGGAACGCTCGCGGCCCATGATGGCCAGCGGCACGACCTTGCCCGCCTGCACGTGCTGCCGCGCGAGCCCGGCCGAGGTCAGGCCGACGCTCACGGTCTGGCTCAACAGGTCCGCCATCACGGGTGCCTCGCCGCGCTGCGGCACGTGGACCATGTTGGCCTTCAGCTTGCGGTTGAGTGCCTCGCCTGCCAGGTGGCCCAGGCCGCCCGGCCCCCAGGAGCCGTAGCTCAGTTGCTGCCCCGGCTTCGCGGCCAGCTTGCGGAACTCGTCCATGTTCTTCACGCCGAGGCTGGTGTTCGCGGAGAGGATGGCCGGGCTGCGCACGACCTGCGTGAGGAAGACGAAGTCGCGTTGCGGGTCGTAGGGCAGCGTCTTGAACATGGCGACGTTGTTGATGAGCGAATCGCCCAGCGTGACGGCGATGGTGTAGCCGTCCGGCGCGGCGCGCGCGACCTCGCCGAGGCCCACCGCGCCGTTCGCGCCGGCGCGGTTGTCGACGACGACCGGCTGGCCGATGGCCTTGCTCAGCCGCTCGCCGATGAGCCGCGCGACGAAGTCGCTGGCGCCACCGGCCTGGGCGGTGGCGACGACGCGGATCGGCCTGTTGGGGAAGGCGCCCTGCGCCCCTGCGGCCCAAGGCTGCAAGGCAAGCATGGCGAAGGCTGTCGCGAGGAAGTGGCGGCGCATCGTGGTCTCCTGGTTTGTCGTGTGTGTCGGGGGCATGTGCGATGCCAAGGCGCGCGCTCAGGCGGCCAGCGGCACGCGGCGTTCGCGCTCGGCCTCTTGCTGCACCAGGCGGCGGAATTGCGTCAGCGCGAGGTCCATCGCGAGCGGCAGCATGGGCGCGGCGGGGTTGCGCAGGATGTTGAGGTGCTGGGCGGTGATGGTTTCGCGGTCCTCCTCGAAGGCGCTCACCAGGCCCTGGTAGATGGTCTCGGTGACTTTCGGGTCGGCGATGCTGCTGCGGTGCGATTGCTGAAAGAAGTAGTGGGTGGTGTTCTCGGTCTCGGGCGTGAGGGTCTGGCAGCTGTGGAGTTGCACGCCGCCGCGCATGTCGTCGTCGGCTTGTCCGACAGGCTTGCCACCGGAGTGCATGAGCAGGGTGCCGGGCAGGAGGAAGTCGTAGACGAAGTAGCGGTCGACGTTGCGCTCGAAGCGCTGGAACGATCGCCAGAAGGGCGAGGCGGGCACGTCGGGAATGTGGCGCGTGACGCGGATGCCGCGCGGCACTTTCTCGACCTTGGGCACGGCTTGCGCGATGGCGGTGGAGCCGCCGAGGGTGGCTTCATGGACGTAGCTCAGGTGCGAGAAGTCGAGGAGGTTGTCGCAAATGAGAAGGTACGGAGTTTCGTAGTGGAAGTAGCCGGGCTTGTAGCGCCAGTCGGGGTGGTCGCAGGAGAAGTTGTCGGGCAGCAGGGCGGGGTCGGCCTGGTCGGCTTCGCCCATCCAGACGAAGACCCATTTGTTGTGTTCGACGACGGGGTAAGTTTTCACGCGCGCCTTGGGCGGGATGCTCGCGAGGCCGGGTGCATCGACGCACACGCCGGTGCTGTCGAACTTGAGGCCGTGGTAGCCGCAGCGGACGCAGTCACCCTCTCTTCTTCCTTTAGACAAGGGGGCGAGGCGGTGGCAGCAGCGGTCTTCCATCGCGACCAGGTCGCCGTCGGCGCCGCGGTAGACGAGGATGGGCTCGTTGAGCACCGTGCGCGTGAACAAGCCTTCGTCGGGGATTTCGTGGTCCCAGGCGATGACGTACCAGCAATTTCGGATCCACATTGCTTTTGTCTCCTGTGTTTGTGGAGGCAATGTAGGGATGTCGGGGGTGGGTGTCTGTCCTCGGCGTGGGGGACAGATGTGTGTGTTTCGGGGGCGGAGGCGGGCACGCCGCATGCCGGGCGTCCCATCCACGGGACGCGAACAACCCTCAGTGCGTGAACCGCAAAAGCTCCCTCCGCCCATGCACTGAAAGCTTCGCATACGCCCTCTTGCGCAAGGTCATCACCGTGGAAACCGCAACTCCCAAGTCCGCGGCGATCCCATCCGCCCCCACACCGCAGGCAATCCGCGCGCACACCTCGCGTTCGCGAGGCGACAACTGTGGCGCGGTGCGTTCCAGCGCCCGCAGCACCACCGGCAGCCGCAGGCTCTCGTCCGAAGAAGCGAGGTGCGCCAGCAAGGCCCCGCGATGCGCCTTCTTGAGAATGGGCCCGATGCCGAGAAGCCGCGTCAATTCCTGGTCGTGGAAACTGCCGTTCGACAAGTCGCGATAGAGATTGAGCGCGAACACCGTGCGCGGCAACGGCGAGTAGAGAAAGCTGAGACGCCCCGTCAGTTGACGCCCGATGAAGATCTGTTCCCGCCACGCTGCGTCCGGGATGTCGAGCACGTCATACAGCAGCGCCGTCACCGGCGCATGCGCATCGGCCTCGCCCCGCATCCGGCTCGCCAGGCGCGTCACGTCGTCCGCCTGCGCGAAACGACGCTTGTAGAGCGAGAAGCACTCCCCCGTGATGTTGCCCTGCCGCCCACTGAAGGCGTGCCCCTCGACCTGCGAAGGCACGCCGTCGATGTACTCCACCAGCGAGATGTATTCGACCGGCGCCACATGGTTGACGAAGGCCAGCATGCGCATGGCCGGCGCGCGCTCGTCGCCGGCTTCGAGCAGATGGTCGACCGCGCTTGCGTCCAGCACGTGACCGGCGGGTGGGGTGTCGAGGAACCAGGTCGAAGGCATGACCGGCCAATATAGGGAGTCGGCTGTCGCGCCGGTATAGGAAAAGCCCGTGGCGAGGTCGGTGCAGGAGAGGGATTTAGGATGCGGTATGCGCGGCTTCGACAAACTCAGCCCGAACGGATGGGGGCCGAAACGCTGAAAAGAAAGAGACAAGCAATGAAGATACGCATCATCGGCGGCGGCCCCGCAGGCCTGTTCTACGCCTATCTCATGAAGCGCGACGACCCGTCGCACGACATCCGCGTCTACGAGCGCGACCCCGAGAACGCGACCTACGGCTGGGGCGTGGTCTTCTCCGACGTGGCGCTCGCCTTCGTGCGCGAGCTCGCGCCCGAGCTGTACGACGCGATGACCCGCAACCAGGAAGTGTTCGACGAAATGGCCGTCGTGCACCAGGGACAACACGTCACCCTCGCCCACAACACCTTCCATCGGATGGCGCGCATCGACCTGCTCAAGGCCCTGCACGCGCACTGCCGCGCGGTCGGCGTGGCAATCGAGTTCGAGCGCCGCTTTGACGACGTCGCCGCCTTCGCCGACGCCGACCTCATCGTCGCGGCCGACGGCGCCAACAGCGCCATCCGCGCGCGCTACAAGGAACACTTCCAGCCCAGCCTCGACGAGCGCCCCAACCTGCTGGCCTGGTACGGCACCACGCGGCTCTTCGACCCGCTCTCGCTCATCTTCCGCCAGAACCCCGACGGCCTCGCCATCGCCCACACTTACCGCTTCAGCCGCACGCACAGCACCTTCCTGGTCGAGGTCGATCCGCAGACTTTCCGCAAGGCCGGCCTCGACGCGAAAAGCGAAACCGAGAGCCTGGCCTGGTGCGAGAGAGTCTTCGCCGACGACCTCCAGGGCCACGAGCTGCTGTCGAACAAGTCCACCTGGTTCCGCTACACCATCGTCAAGAACCGCCACTGGCACCACCGCAACATCGTGCTCATCGGTGACGCGCTGCGCACCGGCCACCCTTCGGTCGGCTCCGGTACGCGGCTCGCGATGCAGGATTCCATCGCTCTGTTCGACGCCTACAAGACCTGCGGCGCCGATGTGCCCCGGATGCTCGAGGAGTTCGTGCGTATCCGCCAGCCCGGCTCCGATTCGTTGCAGAAGGCCGCGATCAAGAGCACGGAGTGGTATGAGAACCTCGGCCCCAAGCTGGCGCTCGACCCGGTCTCCTTCGCCTACGACTACCTCACGCGCAGCGGCCGCGTCGACCATGCCGACGTGCGGCAGCGCGATCCGGAACTTGCCGCGGCCTACGAGAAGCTGCATCCCGAGATCGCTTTCTGAAGAAGAAGCAGCAGAAGAAGCAACCCGACTCAAGGAGACTCCCCATGCTCGAAGGCTGCATTCCCTGGCCCGAGGACTTGGCGCAAGGCTATCGCCGCGCCGGCCTGTGGGAAGACATCACGGTGGCCGAGATGGTCGAGCGCACGATGCGCACGGCACCCGGAAAGGCGGCCGTGGTCTTCGACGATCGCCGCATCAGCTACGCCGAGCTCGTGCGCAGTTCACGGCGGCTGGCCGTCGCCTTGCTCGGGCTCGGCCTGAAGCCGCGCGACCGCGTGGTCGTGCAACTGCCGAACGTGCCCGAGTTCGTCGTCGCCTATCTCGCGCTCAACTGGATGGGCGCGATTCCCGTGATGGCGCTGCGCGCGCACCGGCATGCGGAGGTGCGGCATTTCATCCGCGCTTCGGGCGCCACGGCGTACATGGTCGCGGACACGGTCGGCCAGTTCGACTACCGCCCGATGGCGGCCGAGATGTCCGCCGAGTTCCCCTTCCTGCGGCATGTGATCGTCGCGGGCGAGCCTGCACCGGGCCAGCGCGCGCTCGATCCCTTGATCGGCGCGGACGGCGAAGAGGGCGACGCCGTCGCCGCCCGCCTGCGCGAAGTGCGGCCTTCGCCCGACGAGGTGTCGACCATGCTGCTGTCCGGCGGCACGACCTCCGTGTCGAAGCTCATCCCGCGCACCCACAACGACTACGTGCTCAATGCGCGTCTCTGCGCGCAAGCCGCCGGCTTCGACCGCGACACGGTCTTCATGGCCATCCTGCCGCTGGGCCACAACTACAACCTCGCCTCGCCGGGGCTGCTCGGCACCTTCCACGCGGGCGGCACGGTGGTCATCGCGACCGGCACGGACATCGAGGCCACCTTCGCCACGGTGGAGCGCGAACGGGTCTCGGCCGTCGCGAGCGTGGTGCCGCTCATCTCCAGCTGGCTCAACAGCGAGGTGCCGAAGCGCTTCGACCTCTCGTCGCTGAAAGTGGTGCAGAACGGTGGCGCGCGCCTCGCCCCCGAGCTGCGCGCCCGCCTGCGCGCACAATTCGGCTGCATCCCGCAGGAGATCTACGGCACGGCCGAGGGACTGATCAACATGACGCGGCTGGACGACCCGGATGAGCTGCTGCTCGAAAGCTCCGGCGCCCCGGTCAGCGACATCGACGAGATCAAGGTGCTGGACGACGAGGACCGCGAAGTGCCCGACGGCGAGCCGGGCGAGCTGGTGGCCCGCGGGCCGTACACCATCCGCGGCTACTACAACGCGCCGGAGAAGAACGCCGAGGCCTTCACGCCCGACGGCTTCTACCGCATGGGCGACATCGTGCGCAAACGCGGGCGCCATGTGTTCACCGAAGGCCGGCGGAAGGACCTGATCAACCGCGGCGGCGAGAAGATCAGCTGCGACGAGATCGAGAACCTGATCTTCGGGCTGCCGCAGGTGAAGGTGGTGGCGCTGGTGGGCCTGCCAGACCCCGTCTTCGGCGAGAAGGCTTGCGCCTGCGTGATCCTGCAGCCGGGCACCACGCTGGGCTTCGACGAGCTCATCGCCTACCTGCGCGCGCAGAAGATCGCGTCCTTCAAGCTGCCGGAGCGGCTGGAGATCATGGGGGAGTTCCCGGTGAGCCCCGTGGGCAAGATCCTCAAGCGCGAGTTGCGCGAGCGGCTGGCGGGGACCGGCGGTCCGAACTGACGCGCCCACCGATGCACGCAAGCGGCGCTTTCCCACACGCACGGCGCGAACAAGGGGTCATGCTTGCGATCCCGAGCCCGCCGTGAAGGACCCATCTTGAAGCAACGCCTCTTGCCCCTCACCCACGGCACCAACGCCGCCTGACGATGGACCTCCACCATCCGGTCTTCCAGAGCCTGGTCCTCCCTTTTCTCCTCGCCTTCGTGACTGCGGGCGCGCTGCGCCGATGGCTTGCACCGGTGGACGCAAGGCGTTGGGGCGCTGCCGCCACGGCATTCGCGATCCTCGCGGTCTGCATCTGGATCCTCGGGCTGCGCGCGCATCCGGGCGCGACGCTCGAGAAGCTGCCGTGGGTCTACGCCGCGGCCGGCCTGCTGGGCCTCGTGTTGCAGGCGATGCGCGCGGGCCCGCGAACCGCCTGGGTCGCGGCCTGCGTGCTCTGGGTGTTGATGCTGACCGACCTGGGCGTGCGTTCGACCGCGGAGGGCGTGGCGTACTGGTTGTCGGGCACGGCGGTGATGGGCGCGCTGCTGAGCGAGCCAGACGAAGGCGCAGGCAGGCCGGCCGCCCTCTTCATCGCGAGCCTGGGGCTGGCGATGGTCGCCATGGTGAGCGGCTCGGCGCTGCTGTTCGAACTCGGGCTCGCGCTGGGCTTCGCTGTCGCGGGGTGCGCGCTGTGGATCTGGCCCGTGGCGCGAATCGCCTTCGGGCCGTGCGGCGCGGTCGCTGCCACGATGGCTTGGCTGGCGCTCGCGCAGAGCACCGTGACGCTGACGCAGGTGAGGCCCGCGGTCCTCCTCGTCCTGTGCGGCGCCTTTCTCGCCGGCCCGATCGTGCGTTGGGGAGGTCGGGGCTTCCGGCGCGGCGCGAGCGCTGGCGCCGGCACGCCGGCCCGCTCGTGGATCCGGCCTCTGGTCGTGGCGGCGGTGGCCGCCGTCTGGGCGGTCGGCGCGTTCAGCCTCGCGGTGCTGGGCGGTGGCGAGACGCCGGCCGACGCGGCCGACGACCCCTATTACACCCCGCGCTGGTGAAGGCGGCGGCGCACGGCATGGCATCCGCGCAGGTATCCTCCACCTCGCCATGACGCCCAACATCCCATCTCTGCCCGGCGTCGATGCGCTGTGGAGCCTGTGCCTCGAGGTGGCCGGCCATCGCCGCCGGGGTGTGCCGCCCGAGGCCTGGAAGGCGCGCGAGTTGCTGGCGTGGTCGGGCTCGCAAGGCTTCTCGTTGCGCGGCGCCTGGGAGCCGGCGGCCAGCGAGCTCTTCGACCTGCTCAAGCCGCTGCTCGACCGGCCCGGCGGCGGCGCGGCCTGGGCGGTTGGCCAGCTCGGCCAGAGTCTGGACGGCTGCGTCGCCACGCATCGCGGCGACGCCAATTTCGTGAACGGGCCGGAAGTGCTGCTGCACCTTCACCGGCTGCGGGCACTGTGCGATGCCGTCATCGTCGGCGCGGGCACCGCCGCGGCCGACAACCCGCAACTCACGACGCGGCGCGTGCCGGGCGCGCATCCCGTGCGCGTGGTGCTGGATCCGGGCTTGCGGCTGTCGCCCGGCCTGCAGATGTTCGCGGACCGGCAGGCGCCTACCCTGCTGGTGTGCGACGCGGCGCGTGCCGCCGAGGCGGCCGGGCGTGTCGGCGAGGACCAGGTGCTCGGCGTGCCCGCGCTGTGCGCCGCCGACGGGACGCCGGACTTGCGTGCGCTGCTCGCCGCCCTGCAGGCACGCGGGCTGCGCGTGCTCTTCGTCGAAGGCGGCGGCGTCACGGTCTCGCGCTTCATCACCCAGGGCTGCCTGGACCGGCTGCATCTGAGCGTCGCGCCGGTGATCATCGGCGGCGGACGGCCGGGCCTTCAGCTGCCCACGACGGACGCCATGTGCGACTGCCTGCGACCGCCGGCGCGCGTGTTCCGGATGGGGTCCGACGTGCTGTGGGACCTGGACTTGCGAGCAGGCCGGGCCAAGGCGTAGCCGCTGTCAGGGCAGCGCCAGCAGGTCGAGGTGCCCGACGCCCAGCCGGCTTCGGTCGGCCAGTGCCAGCCGTTGCGCCATCCACCCTTCCACCAGGGCGCGCGCGGTTGCATCCTGTTCAAGCGCCGCCCCGCCCGCGCCCTCCACCATCGCACGGATCATCGCGATTGCCCCCGGCCCCCCGCGCGCGTCGATGCGCCAGTCGCTGCGCACCTGGGTGGCGCCGTAGCCGATCGAAGCCAGCCGCTGCGCGAGGACGCGAACGGCTTCGCCGCCGAGCGCCACGCCAAAGCCCTTGTCGCGGTGTTGGTGGGCCGTGAACAGCCGGTCGATGTCCGCGTCGCCCGGCAAGGCCGGATCCCAGCTCACGCGCCCATCGACATTCAGCGCAAAGAGGACGCCGGGCCGGGCGGCAGCCACATGCGTGAGCAAATTGTCCAGCCATGGAGCGGACACCAAGTCCAACAGGGCCGAAGCGGTGACGAGCCGGGCCTGTGCGAACGGCGCGGTGTGGAGCGCGAGGGCGAGGTCGATATGGAGGGGGTGGGCCTCCGCCGCCCAGTCCGGGCCCGAGACGTGCAGGCCCGCGCCTTCCGCGCGCCAGGTGAAGCCACGCGCACTCGCCCAGGCGCCAATGGCATCCGGCAAGGCGGCGAGCAGCGAGGCGTCGTGATCGGCGAGGAGCCAGCGCTGCGCGCCGCCCAGCCGGGGCGCGAGCTCACGCAGGTTGGCGCCGGTGCCGCACGCGAGATCCAGGACGCCGAGCACGGCATCGGCACCGCGCAGGCGCCGCGCCATGCCGCGCAGGTCCAGCCCGGCGGCCGACGCACTGCGCGCCGCATGGTCGAAAGGCTCGCGCAGGGCCAGCCAGTCCGCGCTGAAGCCGGTCATGCGCAGGGCTCCTCGCGAAACGCCGCGAGCGCGTTCGCGAACCGCGCCGCGCTGGCCGGCCACGCGGGCAGGCCTTGCCTCGCGGCGCGTGCACCGGCCGCCAGTCCGGCACGCCACGGCGCATCGTCCAGCAGGCGGCGCAGGGCCTCGCGCAATGCCGGGCCATCGCCCGGTGGCACCAGCACGCCAGCAGCGGCGGGCACGGTGTCCGGGATCGCGCCGGCAAGCGTGCTGAGCACCGGCAGGCCATGCGCCAGCGCCTCGGCCAGTGCCATGCCATAGCCCTCGTGGAAAGACGGCAGGACAAAGGCATCCGCCCGCGCGTAGAGCAGCCGGAGGCCGGCTTCGTCGCATTCGCCGTGCAGCAGGATGCGCCCACCGAGGGCATGGCGCTGGATGGCGCGCTTCAATTCGGCGGCACATGCGGGGTCCATCACGAGGCTGCCTGCGCAATGCAGCGTCCAGGGCCGATCGCGCAGCGCGGCCAGCGCGTCGACCAGCACCAGGTGCCCCTTGCGCGGCGTGACGGTGGCGACGCACAGCAGGTTCATGGCTTCGCCCGAGCCCGTGGACAGCGGCGCGGGGTCCGTCCCAGGCTCGACCACGGTGACGCGCGACGCGGCCACGCCGAACGCGGCGAGCGCGCGCGCGGTCGACGCACTGGTGACGATCACGCCGCGCGCCGCCGCCAGCGCGTCGCGCTCGCTCTCGAAGAGCGCGCGCTGACGGTCCGGCGCAAGGCCGGTCTCCAGCGACAGGGGATGGTGAACCAGCGCGACCCAGCGGATCCGCCGCCCATGCAGCCGCGCCAACCCGGGCATCGCGCCGAAGGCGAGGCCGTCGGTCACCGCGAGCGTGCCGTCGGGCAAGGCTTCGACCACCTCGCGTGTCTGGGCCCGCGCGGCCGCGCCGGGCGCGGGATAGCCGTCGCCCAGCGAATGCACGTCGACATGCCACTGCAGCGCGCGAAGTCCCTCGATGATCCGGCGGTCGTACGCATAGCCGCCCGTGCGGCTGGCAAGATCGCCGGGCACCAGGAAGCTGCAATGCGGCATCAGCGTGCGGCCGGCAGCGCGCCTTCGTAGGCCGCCCAGGCGACGTGCGATTCGTTGAGCCGCACACGCAGTGCCGAGAGGCCGTCGGCGTACCGGCCGAGATCGCCCTTGGCGATGCGCGCGGCGACGCGGTCGAAGATCACGCGCGCCAGGAACTCGGTGGTCGTGTTCCTGCCCGCGAAGGCGGGGTCCTCGTCGAGGTTGCGCAGGTTGAGTGAACCCAGCTCGCTGCGCAGCACCTCCGTCGCGAGGGCGATGTCGACCACCATGCCGTCGGCGTCGAGTTCGGCGCGGCGGAATTCGAGGTCCACCACGTAGGTCGCGCCATGCAGGCGCTGGGCCGGGCCGAAGGCCTCGCCACGGAAGCTGTGGGCGATCATGAAGTGGTCGCGGACGTTGACGCTGTACATGGGTTCTTTCGCGACGGGTTTCAGGAATAGTCGATGCGCTGGCACAGGGTGTGCGGCGTACCGCCGGCGAGGCGTCGGAGCACCTCGGGCAACTGGTCGAAGGGGGCCGTGTCCGTGATCAGCGCATCGAGCGCCGGCTCGCGCAACAGCGACAGCGCGAGCCCAAGCCGGCGCCCGTGGCTCCAGCGCGCGCGCTGCGCCGTGGCGACCTGACCGACCTGCGAACTGCGCAACGTGAGGCGGCGCGCGTGGAAGGCTTCGCCGAGCGGGAGCACCACCGCACGCGCGCCATACCAGCTGAGTTCGAGGACGGTGGCCTCGAAGGCGGCGAGGCGCAGCGCGGTGACGAGGCCTTCAGGATTGCCGCTCGCGTGCACCACCAGGTCGGCATCGGGCGCCGCGTCTTCCGGACGCGCGAAGCCCGCGCCGAGCTGCGCCGCCACGGCGCGCCGGCCGGGGTCGACGTCGATCACCTCGACGGCACAGCCCGGCATGCGCGCGGCCAGCCATGCCACGAGCAGCCCGACCACGCCCGCGCCCACCACGGCGACGCGGTCGCCGACACGCGGCGCCGCATCCCACAGCGCATTGACGGCCGTCTCCATGTTGGCGGCCAGCACGGCGCGCGCGGGCGGGAGGCCCTCCGGCAGAGGATGCACGGCGGAGGCCGGGACGACATAGCGGGTCTGGTGCGGGTGAAGGCAGAAGACGTTGCGGCCGACGAGCGGCACCGGGCCCTTCTCCACCACCCCGACGCTGGCGTAGCCGTACTTCACCGGCGCGGGGAAGTCGCCGGACTGGAACGGTGCGCGCATGCGCTCGAATTCGCTGGCCGGCACGTCGCCGCGAAACACCAGCATCTCGGTGCCCCGGCTGATGGCGCTGTGGAGCGCGCGGACCTGAACTTCCTCCGCGCCCGGAGACCCAAGCTGTTCCGGGCGGATGGCCGCGCGGCCGGGCGCCTCGGTCCAGCAGGCCCGGGATTCGGCGGAAGCGACGCGGGACGGAAATGCTGGCATGCTGCTTTCTGCGCGCCGCGAGGCGCGCTCCTTGTTCAACCCAATGGCTGCGATCTTCGAGCGATCTTAAGACGATGACTGCGCACTCCCATGCCGGCGGCCAGCGGCCCGCGCCGGGCCCGCTGGCCGCCCTGCGGCGCGACGCCTGGCGCGAGGCCCTTCCCTGCTTCATGCTGCTGGCCCTGCTGGCGGGCGGTGCGGCGGCGCTGGGCAACCTCAGCCACTGGTTCCACCTCAAGAGCCTGGCAGTGTTCGCCCTGGCTTTCGCATGGGTCTTGCGCGGCCTGCCGGCGCATGCGCCCCACAGCCGCTTCGGCGCGGCCAACCGCGTGACGCTCGGGCGCCTGGCACTGGTGGCGCTGCTGGCGGCCGTCGTCGGGGAGTCGATGCCGGATGCGGCAGCGGTGGCCTGGGGCGCGGTCGTGGTGGCGACCACGGCCGCGCTGCTGGACGCGGTGGACGGTCCGCTCGCGCGCGCGGGCGGGCTGGCGAGCAACTTCGGCGCGCGCTTCGACATGGAGACCGACGCCCTGCTCACCCTGGTGCTGAGCCTGCTGGTGCTCCACTTCGGCAAGGCCGGCGCCTGGATTCTTGCGGCGGGCCTGATGCGCTATGCCTTCGTGCTGGCGTCCAAGGCCTGGCCCTGGCTTGCGGGGCCGCTGCCGCCGAGCACGCGGCGCAAGGCGGTGTGCGTGGCGCAGATCACCAGCCTGATCGTCTGCCTCGGCCCGATCGTCGCGCCGCCCTGGAGCCGTGCTCTGGCGGCGGCGAGTCTCGCCGTGCTGGCCTGGTCCTTCGCGGTGGACGTGGCCTGGCTGGCTCGCCACCGCTCATCCAACGGAGCGTCCGCCGCATGAATCCCACTCCCCTCCGATGGGCCGCCTCCGCCCTCTTCTTCCCGTGCCTGCTGTGGAGCGCGGCCACGGCGCATGCGCAACCGGCGCGCTACGAGCTCGATCCGGAGCACATCACCGTTGCCTTCATGGTCGACCATCTCGGCTACGCCAAAGTGCTCGGCATGTTCCGCGCGGCGCGCGGCAGCTACAGCTTCGACGAGGCGACAGCCACGCTGGCCGACGTGCGAATCGAGGTCGACACGCAAAGCGTCTTCACCAATTTCACCAAGCGCGACCAGCATCTGAAGAGCCCGGACTTCCTCAACACGGCACAGTTTCCGCGCATGGTGTTCACGGCGACGGGCGCGAAGCGCACGGGTGAGAAGACCTTCGACATCACCGGGCAACTGGAGCTGGTGGGCCGCTCGCTCCCGATGACGCTCAACGCCACCTGGAACAAGAGCGGCGCCTCGCCCATCGACAAGTCCTACCGGATGGGCGTGTCGGCGCGCGGAAGCTTCAGGCGCAGCAGCTACGGCATCAACTACGCGGTCAGCAACGGCTGGGTCGGCGACGAGATTCCGCTCATCATCGAGTTCGAGGCGGAGCGCAAGTGAGGGAGGTCCGGATCGGGCGCGGCGCACCTTCGCTCTTCTCGCCGCGCTGGCCCGGCTGGGGCCGCTGGTTGCTGCGCTTCGGGCTGCCCTTCGTGCTGCTCAACGCGCTTTTCACCATGGAGAACCTGTGGCCCACGCTGTGGCCGAAGGCGGCGCTGCGCCTGTCCTTCGAGCTGTGCATGGCGACGCTGGCGCTGACCGCCTGGCTCGCGCTGCGCGGGCCGGCGGGCGCGCGGCTGGTGCGGCCGCTGGCCTGGCTCACGGCCTTCTGGGTGGTCACGCGCTACGTCGAGGTCACGGTGTCGGCGGTGTTCGGGCGGCAGATCAACCTGTATTGGGACGGCCGGCATGTGCTGGACGTGGTGCGCATGGGCAATGCGGCATGGTGGCAAGTCGCGCTCGCGGTGCTCGCGGCGGTGGCCTTGCCGGTGCTGGTCTACCGGTTCGCGCGCTGGTGCTGGGGCGCGATCGCGCGCGAGGTCGCGTGGCCGCAGCCGCGTGCCGCCATCGGGCTGGCAGGCGTGCTTCTGCTGGCGAGCTTCGCGGCGCAGGGCATCGGCGGACGCGACACGCGCTGGTTCTTTTCGATGCCGGTCTCGCCCATCATCGCCCGGCAAGCGACCTTGCTGGCCGGGCAGTTGCTGCCCGGGCAGGCCGCCTCGCAACTCTCGCCCAGCCCGGCCTTCGCCACCCATCTGCTGGGGCTGGACGGCGCGGACGTGCTGCTGATCTTCGCGGAGTCCTACGGCGTGAGCACGCTGGACGATCCGGCCCAGGCGGCCTGGCTCGCGCCGCACCGGGCGCGCTTCGCGCAGGCGCTGGCCGCCAGCGGCAGGCAGGCGGTGTCGGCGCGCGTGCGCTCGCCCACCTACGGCGGCGCGTCCTGGCTCGCGCATGCGGCGCTGCTGAGCGGCGTGGACACACGCAACCCCGGCGACTACGAGTTGCTGCTGGCCACCCATCGCCCGACCCTGGTGAGCCTCTTCAGGGCCAATGGCTACCGCACCGTGAACTGGATGCCGGGACTGCAGAAGCCCTGGCCCGAAGGCGGCTTCTACGGCTTCGACCGCTACGCCGACGCGAACAGCATCGGCTACCGTGGTCCGGCCTTCGGGCACTGGCGCATTCCGGACCAGGCCTCGATGGCGCTGATGCAGGCGCAGGAACTGGCCGAGCCGCAGGGCCGGCGCGCGCCGCGCTTCATCGTGTTCCCCACGCTGGCCAGCCACGCGCCATTCCGGCCGCTGCCGCCTTACGTGGAAGACTGGGAGCGCCTGGCGCGCGCGGATGCTTACACACCCGCCCAGGTGGCGCAGGCGCTGGCGCAGCCGGTGTCATGGCTCGAACCGGTGCCCGCCTACCTGGAATCGCTGGCCTACACCTTCCAATGGCTGGGCGACTATCTGGACGGCCGCGCGCCAAGGAAGCTGGTGACCATCGTGATCGGCGACCACCAGCCGATGGCAAGCGTCAGCGGTCAAGGCGCGTCGTGGGACGTGCCGGTGCATGTCATCACCGACGACCGGCAACTGCTCCTTCGGCTGGAGGCACGCGGATTCACGCCGGGGCTGCTGCCGGCGGGGCCCTCGGCCGGCCCGATGCAGGCGCTGGCGCCGCTGTTGCGGGACACTTTCGAGGGCCAGGCGGGCGGGCCGGCGGGCGCGGCGGAATAAGGCGGCCGGGGCCGCATTCCGCGGACTATTTCACGCTCACAGCAGCGCCATCTCTGATAGCCTTTTATCCCATGCGCGCCGTCGTCTTCCTCGTCAACATCTGCGTCCTCGCAGTCGCCTACTGGCTGGGATCTCTCGCGGGATTGCTGATCGCGGTGGTGGTGTGCCTTGCGTCCGTCGCGGGCTTCTTCGTCCTTTCCATGGCCAGGTCCGAAGCGCAGGAATCCAAGAGCCTGCAGCGCGCCATGGGCCGCAACACGACCTTTCTCGCCAAGCTGCGGGATCGCTGAAGCGGGGGCTGGAGTTGCCTGCAGCTGCGGCGAACTCAGGCGCCCTGGACTTGCTGGAAGTGGCGCGACGGCAGCGCGGAAATCCGGCGCAGGAGTTCAAGCTGCCGAAGCTCTTCCGCATCGCGCAGGCTCTTGGCCGCACGCGCGGCGGCATAGGTCACGAAGAGCACATCCACATCTGCATTCCATCCCCGCAGGTCGTCGGCGGGCATCGCGGGAACGGCGATGCCGTTCTTGCGGAGGATGTCGGCTTTCTGGGCGATGGTGAGCATGGGATGGCTTCGTGTTCGTCTTGAAGCCACCTTATCGGCAGTCCGCACCCAAAACCATCGGCTGCTTGGCGTATGCGCATGTCAGAAATTGCCAACTCTTTCCGCATTTCGCCGGGTTTCGGCGGGGCGAGCGCTTCAGGCGCTGACGCCGGCGCCCATCGCGCCGATGGCGGCGGCGTGATCCTGAATCCACATGCGCAGGCGCGCGCAGGCTTGCGCGAATTCATCGGCGGCTTTCGCAAGGTGCGTGCACCAGCCGCCCTCGGCCGGGTGCATGGTGGCGTTGATGGCGGCCGAGCGGCTGAGCATCACGGCCTTGGATTGCGCCTCGTCCAGGCGCCTGCACATCAGGCCGCCGAGGTCGACCGGGATCAGAGGGCCAGGCGCCGAAAGGTCGCGCAGCACGGCATCGGTGGCGCCGGCGGCCTGGAGCAACTGGAGCGAATCCTGGTCCTGGTGGTGACTGACGACCTCCAGAAGGGCTGCCAACTGGATGTTGTCATTCGCGATCGCGCGAACCAGCTCGAACGCGTGGGGTTGTCTGCTGCTCTGGTGCCTTTGCATGATCTTGCCGAAATGTGTTGTCCGAGGGATCGAGGCCGCGATTCTTGGCCAGATGCCCGCATCGGAGTGCCGTCCGTGAGAATTATTCAGAGTGCCGGACGCAAGACCGGCATTAGTTCTCGAAAACAGTCCCCCGACAGCCGCAAGGCCGGAATATTTCAGGACTGCGCCTGCACGCCGGCCCGCCGCGCCGCCAGCCGCCGAGCCCAGCGCAGCGGCGTTCCCAGGCGCGCGATGCCCGAGAAAAGCTGCTCGTCGTGCGTGCGCGGATGCGACATGGACACCGAGCGGATGAACCGGTTCTTGATCTCGTCCACCAGCCAGGACTGACCCGGCGGACGCGGCTGGAGGCCCATCTTGCGCAGCAGGAAGTTGGCCTGGTAGACGTGGGCGCGGTACTCCGTCTCAGGCAGCGTGTAGTACATCGACAGGCTGATCGACACCTCGCTGCCGTTCTTGATGAGGTGCGGCGCGAGCGGCGGATGGTGCACGCCGACGCCGGGCACGAGCCGGTAGTTCGTGCCGCGCGCGGCCAGGTCGCTGCGCCAACGGCCGGCCACGGGGTTGTGTCGGTAGAAGTCCTCGATCTCCTCTTCCGTCACGACCGAGCGGTCGTTGGGATAGAGGCGCACGTCCTTTTCGCCGCGGATCTGCAGCAGGAAGTTGGTCTCGTGGTCGAAGTGATACGGCACGGCCAGGCCGGGAGAGTTCATGAACACCGTCATGCTGCCCCAGGTCATCCGGTCACGGATCGGCGTGCCGGCGACGGTCTCGATGTCCGCCAGCAGTTGCTGGAAGAGAGCCTCGTATTCCGGATCGAGTTCGTTGATGTAATGCAGCGCCAGCCACCGGTGCGTGCTGCCGATGCCGAGCACGGCCTCGCGCAAGCGCCGCCGGAGTTCGGGCACGCCCAGGCGCATCTCCTCGGGCAGGAAGTAGCGGCCGTAGTCGACGCGGTTGAACACCTTCTCCGACAGCGCAGCCAGCCGCGGAAGCTCGAACAGGGGATGGTCCGCCAGCTTGTGCCGGAAGGCGAATGGCTCCTTGTCCAGCGCGCGCCAGGGCGCGCGGTCCTCGAGGTCGACCATGCCCGCCGGTTGCGCACGAACACGCCCGGACGATGCGAATGTTGTCTTCATGTCCTGTACCCCTTCGAGCCGGCGACTCGCCGCAGGAAACGGCGGGACGCAAACACTTAGAACCAATGACTTAGTTCTTGGGGTGGACGATCCACCTTTCTGCTGAATGCAGCCTGACCTCCGGGCGCAGGGTTTTCAAGCGAAGGCGGATTTGGCGACAGCGACTTCGGTCTCGCGCGGCAGGGTCACGGCGTTCTTCACCGCGAGGATCTCGGCCATCACGCTCACCGCGATCTCCGGCGGTGTCTTGCTGCCGATGTAGATGCCGATGGGCCCGCGCAAGCGCGCGAGCGACTCGGCCGTCTGGTCGAAATGCTCGATCATCCGCTCGCGCCGAGCCTGGGCGTTGCGCCGCGAGCCGATGGCCCCGACGTAGAAGGCCTCGCTTTGCAGGGCTTCGAGCAGGGCAAGGTCATCGAGCTTGGGGTCGTGCGTGAGCGCGACCACGCAGGTGCGGCGGTCGGGTCGGAACGCGATGACGGCGTCGTCGGGCATCTCGGTCGTCATGGTCACGCCGGGCAGCGACCAGGCCGTGCGGTACTCGCTGCGCGGGTCGCACAGGGTCACGGCGAAGCCGCTGAACTTGGCCATCGTGGCCAGGTACTCGGCGAGCTGCCCGGCGCCGATCAGCAGCATGCGGTACTCGGGCCCGAAGGTATTGACCAACTCGCGGTCGTTGATCGTGAGTTCGGCCGGCGAGGAGGCCTCGGCCAGCATGACGGCGCCGTCGCCCAGCGAGACCGTGCGCTGCATCAGCCGTCCCTGCTCGAGCCGCTCGACCAGGGCCTCCAGCGAAGCCGGGTCGGGATCGTATTCGAGCAGCAGTTCCAGGGTGCCGCCGCAGGGCAATCCGAAGCGGTGCGCCTCGTCGGCGGTGATGCCGTACTTCACCAGCGCAGGCGGGCCGAAGGGGATCGAGCCGACGGCGCCATGCGCGCGGCTGTAGCGCGCGATGAGGTCGTCCTCGATGCAGCCGCCGGAGACGGAGCCGACCACGGCGCCATCGTCCGCCAGCGCCATGATCGAACCGATCGGCCGCGGTGACGAGCCCCAGGTGCGCACGACGGTTGTCAGTAACGCGCGGCGGCCGGCCAGCCGCCAGTCGCGCAGGGTGCGCAGCACCATGACGTCGAGGTTTTCCATGACCTACTCGCCTGCGTTGTCGCCGGACTTCCTGCCGATGCCGAGCTTCTGCATGAAGCCCGCGACGGCGCCCGTCTTCTCCGCCGGAGCCTCCGTGCCCTCGGCGGCATCCGCTGGTGGCGCGCCGTGACGGCTCTGCATCTCGGCGTCGAAACGCTTGAAGAAGTCGTCGGCGGTGGACTTGGCGGCGCCGTCGATGAGGCGCTGGCCCAGTTGCGCGATCTTGCCGCCCACCTGCGCCTGCACGGTGTAATCGAGTTCGCAGCCGGCGCCGCCGTCGGCCACGGGCTTGAGCGACACGCTGGAAGAACCCTTGGCGAAGCCAGCCACGCCGCCTTGCCCTTCGAAGCTGAGCTTGTAGCTGTCCGGCGGCGTGATGTCGGCCAGCGTGACCTTGCCGCTGAACTTGGCCGACACGGGGCCGATCTTGAGCGCGAGGCCGACGGTGTACTGGTTGTCGCCGGTCAGCTCGAACTTGTCGCAGCCGGGGATGCATTTCTTCAACGTCTGCGGGTCGTTGAGCGCTTCCCACGCTTGTTGCTGCGTGACGCCGAGGCGGCGGTTGCCGAGCATTTCCATGATGGATTTCCTTCTTCCGTGGGTCGACGGGGTCCGCCGCTAGCGGCCGGCCCGCATCAGGGCCGCGAGGCTCGCGGCCAGTTGTTCGAGTGCGTTCAGATTGTGGACCGCCAGCATCGCGTCTGCATGGCGATGCAGGATGGCCGCACCGCGCGCAAGGGGTGCATAGCCTTCGTAGCGCAACAGCGGGTTGAGCCACAACACGCGGCGCGAATGGCGCCTGAGCCACTGCAGCTCGCGCTCCAGCGCCTCCGGCTCGCCAGTGTCCAGGCCGTCGCTGATGACCAGCACCAGCGTGCGGCGGCCGGTCAGCCGGCGCGCGTGGGCGCGGCGCAGTTGCGCCAGCGATTCGCCCAGCCGGGTGCCGCCGGCGAAATCGTCAATGGCCGCGCTCGCGGCGCCGAGCATCGCGTCGGTGTCGGCGATGCGGAAGGCGGGCGTGAGATCGGTGAGGTGGGTGCCGAAAGCGAAGACGTCGCGCCGCCCGGCGCGCCGCGTGGCGGCGTGCAGGAAGGCCAGCAGCAGGCGCGCGTAGCGCTCCATGGAGCCGGAGACATCGATCAGCACCAGCAGCGGCAAGGGCTGCTTGCGGCGCGAGAGACGCGGCAGGCGCACCATCTCGCCGCCGGTGCGCGAGGCCTCGTGCAGCACGCCGGGCCAGTGCATGCGCGAATGCGCGGCGGCATCGCCGCTCGGGCGCAGGCGGCGCGCGGGCAGCGTGGGCACGGGCAGCGCGATGTCGCGGGCCAGCCGCTCGACGAGCTTGTATTCGGCTGCGCCGAGCGCGTTGAAGTCGGCGTGATGGAGGCGCTGCCGGTCGCTGGCCGTCATGGCGGCATCGAAGTCCACCTCGCGGTCGGTCTGCGCGGGCGTGATGGCCTGGCGCGGTGGGGCAAGCGCCTCGCGCACGCGCGGGCGGCGCTTCGAGGGCTCGGCCTTGCCTTCGGCGCTCGGCAGCATCTGCGCAAGCAGCTTGTTGGCGAGCTCGGGGTCGCGGAACCAGGCATCGAAGAGTTCGCGGAAGACCAGACGATCCTCCTCGCGGCTGATCATCACGGCCTCCATCGCCGCGGCGAGATCCGGGCGGTTGTCGACGCCGACCAACATCGCGGCCTCGGCGGCGAGCGCGATGCGCGCGGAATCCGTGCGCACGCCGGCGCGACGCAGGGCGCGGCCGAAACCCATCATGTTCCCCGCCAGCTTGCCCCGGCGCGCGTCGCCGAGTTGCGGCACGGTGCCGGTTTCGCTCACGGCGCCGGTTCCTCCTCCGGCTTGAGCAGGTCCTCGGCCAGTTCGTGCGTGAGCGCGGCCACATCGTCGCGCTGCTTGAAGAGGATGCCAGCCGTGTCGACCACGATCTCAGGGTCGAGTTCGACGGTGTCCAGTGCGATCAGTGCCTTCGCCCATTCGACGCTTTCCGCGATGCCGGGCGCGCGCTGGAAGGCGCTGGCGAAGGGCGCGCTGCGCAGCCTGCCGACGAAGGCCGCCACCTGCCCGGAAAGGCGCGCGCCGGCCTGCGGCACCTGTGCACGCACGATCGACAGCTCGCGCTCGCGCTCGGGGTAGTCGAGCCAGTGGTAGAGGCAGCGCCGCTTCACGGCGTCGTTGAGTTCGCGCGTGCGGTTGCTGGTGAGCAGCGTGACGGGCGGCACCAGCGCGCGCACCGTGCCGAGTTCGGGGATGCTGACCTGGTACTCGCCGAGGTACTCGAGCAGGAAAGCCTCGAAAGGCTCGTCGGCACGGTCGACCTCGTCGATCAGCAGAACGGCGCCGGGCGCGGGCGCCTGCAGGGCTTGCAGCAGCGGGCGCCGGATCAGGTAGCGCGGCTGGTAGACCTCGGACTCGACGTCGCTCGATGCGCCGTGCGCCTCGGCCGCGCGCATGTGGAGCAACTGCGCGGCGTAGTTCCACTCGTAGAGCGCCTCGCGTTGTTCGAGGCCGTCGTAGCACTGCAAGCGCAGCAACTCACGGCGCAGCGCGGTGGACAGCGCCTTCGCCAGCTCGGTCTTGCCGACGCCGGGCTCGCCTTCCAGCAGCAGAGGGCGTTGCAGCTTGAGCGCCAGGAACACCGCCGTCGCCAACCGCCGGTCGGCGTAGTAGCCCGCGCCTTGCAGCGCCTGAACGACCGCGTCGATGGATGGGAACGGCGAGGTCGGCGCAGGCGTGGTGTCGGTCATCTCGCCAGCTTATCCCAGCGCCTTCGCGACCGCCCGCTGCGTCAGCACGCTGATCAGGTTGGCCCGGTAGGCGGCCGACGCGTGCAGGTCGCTGTTGAGATCGCTCGCATCGATCTTCACGCCGGCCGCGGACTCGGGCGTGAACACCTTGTTCAGCGCATCCTCGAGCCCCGTATGCCGGAACACGCCGTTGCCGGCACCGGTGATGGCCACGCGCACGCCGCCGTCGTACTGCGCGAGGAACACGCCCACCAGCGGGAAATGCGAAGCCTTCTGGCGCAGCTTCTCGTACACCGCGCGCTTCGGGATCGGAAAGCGGATGGCCTTGATCAGCTCACCCTCTTCCAGCGCCGTGGTGAAGAGGCCCTGGAAGAAGTCGTCGGCCGCGATCTCGCGCCGGTCGGTGATGACGGTGGCGCCCGTGCCGAGCACGGCGCTCGGATAGCAGGCCGCCGGGTCGTTGTTGGCGACCGAGCCGCCGAGCGTGCCCATGGCGCGCACCTGCCGGTCGCCGATGCGGGCGGCCAGGTCGGCCAGCGCCGGGAAGGCGGCCTTGATCTCGGCGTTGTTCGCGACGTCGAGATGCCGCGACATGGCGCCGATCACGAAGGCGTTGCCTTCCTTGCGGATGCCGGTGAGTTCCTTGATGCCGCCCAGGTCGGCCAGCTGCTCGGGCGCCGAAAGGCGCAGCTTCATCGAGGCGAGCAGGGTCTGGCCCCCGGCCAGCGGTTTGGCGCCGGCCGCGGCGAGCTTGACGGCGTCGGCCAGGGTGGTGGGTCGTTCGAGGGTGAAGGCGTACATGGTTTTATTCCTCCGTTGTTCAGGGGGCCGGGCGGCCCTGGGTGCTGGCGGCCAACGAGGGCTGCGCCGGCTGCTGCGTGGCACTGGTGCTGCCCTTCTGCATCGCGTCCCAGACGCGATTCGGCGAGGCCGGCATGTCGAAATCCTTCACGCCCAGCGGCGCGAGCGCATCCAGCACCGCGTTGATCACGGCTGGCGGCGAGCCGATGGCGCCCGCCTCGCCGCAGCCCTTGGTACCCAGCGGGTTGTGGGTGCAAGGCGTGCAGGTGGTGTCGATCTTGAACATGGGGAAGTCGCCTGCACGCGGCATGGCGTAGTCCATGAAGCTGCCGGTGAGCAGTTGGCCGTTGTCGTCGTAGACGCAGTTCTCCATCAGCGCCTGGCCGATGCCTTGCACCAGGCCACCGTGCACCTGGCCCTCGACGATCATCGGGTTGATGATGGTGCCGAAGTCGTCCACCGCGGTGAAGCGGTCGACCTTCACCTCGCCGGTCTGCCTGTCGATCTCGACCTCGCAGATGTAGGTGCCACCCGGGAAGGTGAAGTTGGTCGGGTCGTAGAAGGCCGTCTCGTTCAGTCCCGGCTCCAGCTTGTCGAGCGGGTAGTTGTGCGGCACGTAGGCTGTCAGCGCCACCTGGCCGAAGGGAATCTTCTTGTCCGTGCCCTTCACGGTGAACTCGCCATTGGCGAACTCTATGTCGGCGTCGCTGGCCTCCATCAGGTGGGCCGCGATCTTCTTGGCCTTGGCTTCGATCTTGTCGAGGGCCTTCATGATTGCCGCGCCGCCGACCGAGATCGAGCGCGAGCCGTAGGTGCCCATGCCGAAGGGCACGCGGCCGGTGTCGCCGTGCACCACGTCGACCGCATCGACCGCGATGCCCAAACGCGCCGCCACGACCTGCGCGAAGGTGGTCTCGTGGCCCTGGCCGTGGCTGTGCGAGCCGGTGAACACCGTCACGCTGCCGGTCGGGTGCACGCGGATCTCGCCGCATTCGAAGAGGCCGGCGCGCGCGCCGAGCGCGCCCGCGATGTTGGACGGCGCGATGCCGCAGGCCTCGATGTAGCTGGAATAGCCAATGCCGCGCAGCCTGCCCTGCGCCTCGCTGGCGGACTTGCGCTGCGCGTAGCCGGCCACGTCGGCCAGCGTCCTCGCCTTGTCCATGGATGCGTGGAAATCGCCCGTGTCGTACTGCAGCGCCACCGGCGTCTGGTGGGGAAATGTGGTGATGAAGTTGCGCTTGCGGATCTCGTCCTGGCCCAGGTTCATCTCCCATGCGCAGCGCGAGACCAGGCGCTCCAGCAGGTAGGTGGCCTCGGGCCGGCCGGCGCCGCGATAGGCATCGACCGGCGCGGTGTTGGTGAACCAGGCATCGACCTCCACGTAGATCTGCGGCGTCGTGTACTGGCCGGCGAGCAGCGTGGCGTAAAGGATGGTCGGCACCGCCGTCGCGAAGGTCGACAGGTACGCGCCGAGGTTCGCGTCGGTGTGCACGCGCATCGCGAGGAACTTGCCCTGCGCGTCCATCGCCATCTCGGCATGGCTCACGTGGTCGCGGCCGTGCGCGTCGGACAGGAAGCATTCCGAGCGCTCGCCCGTCCACTTGATGCTGCGGTTGAGCTGCTTCGCCGCCCAGGTCAGGCACACGTCCTCGGCGTAGAGGTAGATCTTGGAGCCGAAGCCGCCGCCCACGTCGGGCGCGATCACGCGCACCTTGTGCTCGGGCAGGCCGAGCACGAAGGCGGTCATCAGCAGGCGCTCGACGTGCGGGTTCTGGTTGGAGACGTAGAGAACGTACTCCTCGTTGGCGCGGCTGTAGTTGCCGATGGCCACGCGCGGCTCCATCGCGTTCGGAATCAGGCGGTTGTTGACCAGGTCCAGCTTGGTGACATGCGCCGCATTGGCGAAGGCCGCGTCGACCGCCGCCTTGTCGCCCAGGGTCCACTTGTAGCACTGGTTGTCGGGCGCCTCGTCGTGGAGCGTGACGCCGCTCTGCTTCTTCGCGGCGACCGCCACGCTGACCAGCGGCGGCAGCACCTCGTAGTCGACGACCACGGCCTCGGCGGCGTTCTTCGCCTGCTCGACCGTCTCGGCCACGACCATCGCGACATGGTCGCCGACGTAGCGCACCTTCTTGATCGCGAGGATCGGGTGCATCGGCTCCTTCATCGGCGTGCCGTCGGGGTTGTTGATGAGCCAGCCGCAGGGCAGCCCGCCCATCTTGCCCTCGATGTCCTTGCCGCTGAAGATGCCGACGACGCCGGGCATCTTCGATGCGGCGGCGATGTCGACGGACTTGATGATGGCATGCGCGTGCGGCGAACGCACGAAGATGGCATGGGCCTGGTTGCCCATGGTGATGTCGTCGGTGTACTGGCCGGCGCCGGTCAGGAAGCGATAGTCTTCCTTGCGCCTGAGTGCCTCGCCAATGTGCGGAAGGCCTGCGAAGTCGGGTGCGCCCATGTCATGCTCCTCAGGCCGTGGCCGTTGATTTGACGGGCGCGGCGGCCATCGCCTCGCCGCCCATCTGGACCGCCTTGACGATGTTCTGGTAGCCGGTGCAGCGACACAGGTTGCCGTCGAGCAACTCGCGGATCTCGCTCTCGCTGGACTTCGGATGGTGCGTGCACAGGTCGATGGCGCTCATGACCATGCCCGGCGTGCAGAAGCCGCATTGCAGGCCGTGGCACTCCTTGAAGGCGGCCTGCATCGGGTGCATGGTGCCGTCCGGCTGGGCGATGCCCTCGATGGTCGTGATGTCCGCGCCAGCCACCTGGGCCACGAGCACGTTGCACGACTTGACCGCGCGGCCGTTCACGTGGACCGTGCACGCGCCACACTGCGCTGTGTCACAGCCGACGTGCGTGCCAGTCAGGTGGAGATGCTCGCGGATCGCGTGCACGAGGAAGGTGTTGGGCGGCGCGTCGACCGTGACCTCGCGGCCGTTGACCGTGAATGGAACCTGCATTTGGCTGTCTCCGTAGAGGTGATGGCTTGGGTTGCGATGAGGCACTGGAATCTTGGACGCCAGCAAAGGGCTCCATCCTAGGCAAAACCCTCGACGCTTGCGCGCGCCGCCTGAAATTCTCAAAATGAAACACGATGACCGTTCCCTCCCTGCCCCCGCCCGAGCGCTCCTTGTCCATTGCGCAGGCGCGGCGCGAATGGATCGAGGGCGAGCCTGCCACTGACGGACGCGGCGCGCAGGTGGAGCCTTGGCTGCTGCGCTCGTGGCAGCGCTGCCTCGCGGCCGGCCACCGTCCCCGCCAGCGCGTGAGCTTCGACCCAGTCTCGCAGCACGCGATCCGCCGCGTGGCCGAGCGCAACCATGCGCTGGTCGCGGCCGCGCGGCCGGTGCTCGACCGGCTTTCGCGCGCCATCGCAGACACGCGCTACTTCGCGATCCTGACGGACGCCGACGGCATCGTGGTCGACGTAGGCGCGCTGCCCGGCGGCAGCGATCCGGCGGCGCGGCACGCGCGGAATATCGCGCGCGTCGGGGTCGATCTCTCCGAGCGCGCCGTCGGCACCACGGCCATCGGCGCGGCGCTGGCGGAGCGCGAGGCTGTGTGGCTGCATCGCGGCGAACATTTCTTCGACGACACCAGTCTCTACAGCTGCGCCGGTGCGCCACTCTTCGGACCGCAGGGCGACTGCATCGGCATGCTGGACCTGACTGGCGTGCAGGTGATGGAGCGACCCGAACTGCGGCACCTGGCCGCGCTGTCGGCACGCAGCATCGAGAACGCGCTTTTGCAGGCGCACCCCTGCGCGCTGCTGCTGCACATCGGCTGGCCGGGCTATTCGGCGGCGGCGGAATCCGACGGTCTGCTTTGCATCGATGCCGATGGCAACGTGAGCGGGGCCAATGCGGCCGCGCGCCACATGCTCCACCAGCCACTGGCCGCCGGCCGGGTGCTGCATTGCAGCGACCTGTTCGCGCTGCCGCCGCAGATGCTCTTCGATGCGGCGCGGCGCGGCGACGCCGTGCTCGACGTGCCGCTGTGGTCCGGCCTGCGCGTGCAGGCCCGCCCCAGGCTGGCGGGCGTGGGGATCACGCCCCCGCCGCTCGAAGCAGGCGGTCGCCCCCGCCTGCGCGATGTGGAAGCTGCGCTGATCCGAAAGGCAGTCGACGAGGCGCGCGGCAATGTGGCGGAAGCCGCGCGCGCGCTCGGCATCAGCCGGGCCACGGTCTACCGCAAGCTGGCCGGTGGCCGCCGGCCGCGCTGATCTTCCCTTGCGCCCCGCCGCATGGCGGGTGATTTGCGTTCTTCGCCACACCCGGCTTCCCTTCACGACCCGGCTGTCTTACATTTCGTTGCCAATTCGCCGTCCGGCGCCGTAACAACCCGCGTGCCGAACCGGCCGCATGACCGGGGAGTTTGACCATGACCCAATCCGAGGCCCGTCGGCTTCCCGCGCCCACCGGGGCCACACGGCGCCAGGTTCTCGCCCGCGTGACCGGCATCGCCGCCGCGACAGCGCTGGGATTCCCGGCGTTCGCGCAGGCCAGGGCCATTCGCATCGGCGCGAGCTTCGACAACAGCAGCGTCGAGAAGGCCAACGGCACAGGCCTCTTTCTCGGGTCGAGCGCCTACTTCAACGCGATCAACCGCGCGGGCGGGATCAACGGAACCAAGGTCGAACTGGTGATGGCCGACGACCAGTTCAAGCCCGACCTCGCCAAGGTCAACGCCCAGGCTTTCTCAGCAGACAGCGCGGTGCTCGCCATGCTCCATCCCCTGGGCACGCGCCAGACGGCCGAGATCAGCGATGCCGTCCCCGGCATGGCCGTGGTGGGCCCCAACACCGGCACGGTCTCGCTGCGCAAGAAGGCGTCGCCCAACACCTTCTGGGTACGCGCCAACTACGACCAGGAAATCGACAAGCTCATTGCCACCGCTGCCGTGCTCGGACAATCGCGCATCGGGATCGTGTATTCGAACGACCCGCTCGGCCAATCGCTGCTGGCGGGTTTCAAGGCCTCGCTGGCCAAGGTCAAGCTCGAGCCGGCGGTGATCGCCAGCACGCCGGGCACCACTAGCATGGAGGTCGAGCCCGCGGCGCGGCAGATCGCCGAGGCCGCGCCGCAGATCGTCATCGTCGGCTTGGCCGGCACTGCGCCAGCCTTCGTTCGCGCGCTGCGCGCGTCCGGCGGCAAGAGCACCATCTATGGCCTGTCGATCACGGCCGGCTCGCTGGCCGCACTGGGCGAACTGGCGCACGGCGTGGGTTTCGCGATCGTGGTGCCATCACCCCTGTCGACCCGCTTCGAACTCGTGCGCCGCTACCAGGCCGACATGCAGGCCAGCGGCTCGAAGGACTACTCGCTGCCCAGCCTGGAGGGCTACATCGACGCCGCGGTGCTGGCCGAGGGACTGCGCCGCGCCGGCCCCGCGCCTTCGCGCGCGGCGGTCATCGCGAGCCTGGCAAGCATCGAGGGCCATGACCTGGGCGGCGTGAAGATCAGCTTCGGCCGCAACAACCGCGAAGGCAACCAGTTCGTGGACGTCGCGGTCATCAGCGCCAACGGCAAGCTCCTGAGTTGAGCAGCCGGCCTCGCCGCCTGCAGCATCGGCGGGCCTGAAGCAGAATCGGCCCATGAACCATAGCTACGCAGCACAAGAGCCCTCGCGCGCCGAGGTCGATGCGCTTCCCGGCGCGACACTGGTCGAATTCGGCACCTCGTGGTGCGGCTACTGCAAGGCGGCCCAGCCACTGCTCGCGCAGGCGCTGGCCGGCACGCCGGACCTGCGTCACCTGAAGATCGAGGATGGGAGCGGCCGGCCGCTCGGCCGCTCCTTCCGCGTCAAGCTGTGGCCCACGCTGGTCTTCATGCGCGATGGCCAGGAAATCGGCCGACTCGTGCGGCCCACCAGCGTCGACGCGATGCGCGAGGAACTCGCGCGCCTCGGCGCCTGAAGGGCGCCCGCGGCACGCCTCAGGCTGTCACGTCTTTCATCAGCTTTACCAGCCGCTCCAGCGGCTTCGACGCCGCGCCGGGCTCGTACTGGGCGCGAACGATCGCGCCGTCCACCGCCAACGCGATTGCTTCCGCGTCCTTCGCGCGGTGCCTCGAGGCCGGCAGCAGGCCCGCGATGGCGATGGTCATGTCGTGCTTGTGCCCGCGCGCGATCTCCACCACCTCCGGGATCGAGCCCCCCACCTCGCCCACGCTGTTGAGAAAGGCACAGCCACGGTAGCCGTCATCGCCGAACCATTCATTGAGCGCCGGCACCAGCGCGTCGAGGCCCTTGCCGCGACCCGCGCCGTGGCGCTCCAGCGCATCGTTGAACCAGTTCATCCAGCGCTCGTGCCGGTAGGCCAGGAAGGCGAGGATCAGGTCGTTCTTGCTCGGGAAGTGGCGATAGAAGGTCACCTTGGTCACGCCGGATTCGGCGATCACGCGGTCGATGCCAGTGGCACGGATGCCCTCCCGGTAGAACAGGTCGTGGGCAGTCAGCAGGATGCGCTCGCTCGCGGGACGGTCCTTGAAATCGACGGTTTCGGTCGGCATGCACCTGATTGTAGACAAGTCTGTCTACGTCCACTAGACTCGCGCCGTAGACAGAGCTGTCTACCTCCCCATTCCCAACCGTCCTCTTCAAGGAATTGCCATGGAAACCCGCCCCCCGCTCCCGCCTTTCACCCGCGACACCGCCGTCCAGAAAGTGCGCCTGGCCGAAGACGGCTGGAACTCCCGCGACCCGGCCCGCGTGGCGCTGGCCTACAGCGTGGACACGCGCTGGCGCAACCGAGCCGAGTTCCCGGTCGGCCGTCCGGCGGCGCAGGCGCTGCTGGAGCGCAAGTGGGCGCGCGAGCTGGACTACCGGCTGATCAAGGAGCTCTGGGCCTTCGACGGCAACCGCATCGCGGTGCGCTTCGCCTACGAGTGGCACGATGATTCCGGCCACTGGTTCCGCAGCTACGGCAACGAGAACTGGCAGTTCAACGAGAACGGCCTGATGACCGACCGCCACGCGAGCATCAACGACATGCCGATCAAGGAAAGCGAGCGCAAGTTCTTCTGGCCGCTGGGCCGCCGTCCGGACGACCATCCGGGCTTGAGCGACCTCGGCCTCTGAACGCCCGGCGAGGGCGCATCAGCCCGGCAGCGCCACCACGACGGCGGCTTCGTCGACCACGGCGCTGACGCGCTGGCGGGTGCGCAGGCCGCTGCCGCCCGCGGCGAAGCCCACGAGTTGGAGCCCGCCGGACAGGGCCATCGCGACCTCGTCGCCGTCCTCGCCGCGCGCCACGCTGGCGACCACGCCGGCCAGCCGGTTGCCATGAGCGCGGCGCGGCGCATCGGCTCGCTCGATCCGTACCGCCGTCGCCTTGCACAGGGCGATGGCGCTCATGCCCTCGGCAAGGCCCAGCAGTTCGACGCTCTCATGCGTGATCCGCGCCGCGAGCTGGTCCGCGCCATCGAGCGTCATGCGCACACGCACGATGCGGCCCGTGGATTCGATCCCGCTCACGGTCACCGGCAGCTGATTGCGCATGCTGGTGCGGATGGCAAGCCGTGCGGCGGCCATGCCCGCCGCGCCGGCGCGGGACTGCACTGCGCGGCGAGCCGTGTCGAGCGCGTCCGCCATTTCAAGAAGATGCGTGCCGTGGGCCGTCAGCCTCGCACCGCCGCCGCCCGCGCCGCCGACCGCGCGCTCCACCAGCGGCACGCCGGCGAGGTTGGTCAGCGTCGCCACCGCCTGCCAGGCGGCCTTGTAGCTCACGCCGGCTTCGCGCGCGGCCTGGGAGATGCTGCCCGTGCGGCCGATGCCGCGCAGGATGTCGATGCGCTTGTCGCTCATGCCGTGGCCGAGCGCGTCGCCGAAACGGGGGGAAGGCATGCGGGGATTGTGCCGCTTGCCCTACACTTCGCGCTATTCCTTTGATGAATAGCGCCCACCCGCGCCCCTCGCCATGACCCACCGACTCGCCTTCCGGCTGCTTGCCCCCCTCCTCGCACTCTGCGCCACGCTCGCCGCCCAGGCGGCCGAGGTGCAGGTCGCGGTCGCCGCCAACTTCGCCGGGCCGATCAAGACCATCGCCGCGGACTTCGAGAAGGCGACCGGCCACAAGCTCGTCGTCTCCACCGGCGCAACGGGCAAGTTCTACGCGCAGATCCAGAGCGGTGCGCCCTTCGACGTCTTCCTCGCGGCGGATGACGAGACGCCGGCCAAGCTCGACAAGGAAAGCGCCACGGTCGCGGGCAGCCGCTTCACTTACGCCATCGGCAAGCTCGCGCTGTGGTCCGCCAGGCCCGACTACGTGGACTCGAAGGGCGAGGTGCTCAAGAGCGGCAGCTTCGCGCACCTCGCGATCGCCGCGCCCAAGCTCGCACCCTATGGCGCCGCCGCCGTCGAGACGTTGGCCAAGCTCGGCCTGCTGGCCGGCATCGAGCCGAAGTTCGTGCAGGGCGAAAGCATCGGCCAGACCTTCAGCTTCATCTCCACCGGCAATGCCGAACTCGGCTTCGTCGCGCTTTCGCAGGTCTGGGAAGGCGGCAAGATCAAGAGCGGCTCGGCCTGGATCGTGCCCGCCGAACTGCACAGCCCGATCCGCCAGGACGCCGTGCTCCTCGGCCGCGCGAAGGACAACGCGGCCGCCGCCGCATTCATGAGCTTCCTCAAGTCAGAAGTCGCGAAGGCCGTGATCCGCTCCTACGGCTACGACGTCTGAGACGCTTCATCACCGCATGCCCACCGCCGCCGACCTGAGCGCCATCACACTCACGCTGAAGCTGGCGGCGCTCACCACGCTGATCCTGCTGCTGCTCGGGACGCCGCTCGCCTGGTGGCTGGCGCGCACGCGCTCGGCCTGGAAGGGGCCTGTCGGCGCGCTGGTCGCCCTGCCGCTGGTGCTGCCGCCGACGGTGCTGGGCTTCTACTTCCTGGTGACGATGGGGCCCCACGGCCCGATCGGCCAGTTGACGCAGTGGCTGGGCATCGGCGTGCTGCCCTTCACCTTCGCGGGCCTGGTGATCGGCTCGGTGGTGTATTCGATGCCCTTCGTCGTGCAACCGATCCAGAACGCCTTCGAGGCCATTGGGGAGCAGCCGCTGGAGGCGGCGGCCACGCTGCGGGCCTCGCCGCTGGACACCTTCTTCAGCGTGGTGCTTCCGCTCGCGCGGCCCGGCTACCTCACCGCCGTGGTGATGGGCTTCGCGCACACGGTCGGCGAATTCGGCGTGGTGCTGATGATCGGCGGCAACATCCCCGACAAGACGCGCGTGATGTCGGTGCAGATCTACGACCACGTCGAGGCGCTGGAATACACGCAGGCGCACTGGCTGGCGGCCGGCATGGTGGTGTTCTCCTTCCTGGTGCTGCTGACGCTGTACTTGCTGAATCCGACGGGAGGCCGGCGATGAGCGGCCTCGCGAACACCGGCGTGCGCGCGCACATGAAGGTCGCGTATCCGGGTTTCTCGCTCGATGTCGAACTGGCCTTGCCGGGGCGCGGCATCACCGCCCTCTTCGGACCCTCCGGCTGCGGCAAGACCACCTGTCTGCGCGTGCTGGCCGGCCTCCACCGCGCGGCGGGCGCGCGCGTCGAGATCAACGGCGAGGTCTGGCAGCACACGGAGGGAGGACACGAGTTGTTCCTGCCGACGCACCAGCGGCCGCTGGGCTACGTGTTCCAGGAGACGCGGCTCTTCGCGCACATGGACGTGCGGCGCAATCTCGAATACGGCATGAAGCGCGTCTCGCCTTCGCAGCGGAAGGTGTCGCTGGAGCAGGCCGTCGAGCTGCTCGGCATCGGCCACCTGCTGGCACGCCGGCCCGAGACGCTCTCCGGCGGCGAGCGCCAGCGCGCGGGCATCGCGCGCGCACTGGCCACCAGCCCGCGGCTGCTGCTGATGGATGAGCCACTCGCCTCGCTGGACCTCCAGCGCAAACGCGAGGTGCTGCCCTATCTGGAGCGGCTGCATGCCGAGCTGCACATCCCGGTGGTCTACGTGAGCCATGCGCCGGACGAGGTCGCGCGGCTGGCCGACCATCTGGTGCTGCTCGATGCCGGCCGCGTCGTCGCGAGCGGTCCCACGCACGAGATGATGACGCGGCTCGATCTCCCGCTGGCCCACGGCGACGCGGCCGGCGCGGTCATCGCCGCGCTGGTCACGGGCTACGATCCGGCCTACAGCCTCACGCAGGTCGAGTTCGCCGGCGGAAGACTCAGCCTGCCGTACAGCGGCGCGGGCGTGGGCCAGCCGGTGCGCGTGCGCATCCAGGCACGCGACGTCAGCATCACGCTCCATCCCCAGGCCGACACCAGCGTGCTGAACATCCTGCCCGCCATCGTGGCCGACCTGTCCGGGGACGGGCCCGCGCAGGTCATGGCCGGGCTGGACGTCGGCGGCACGCGCCTGCTCGCGCGCATCACGCGCAAGTCGGCCGACCTGCTTCGCCTGCGACCGGGCATGCCGGTGCACGCGCAGATCAAGGGCGTGGCGATCGTCGAGTGAGGGCAGGCGATGCGACCCTCAGGCCCCGACGGGTACTTTGTCCAGGAAGCCGGTGACCTCGCGCACCTTGCCGGCTTCGAGCCGGACGAAGTCCGTGCCTTCGATCAAGTCCTCGGCGCCGCTCGGGCCCAGCGTCCAGGAAAAGCGCAGGTGCTCGCCGTGCGCGTCGGCCTGCCCCCTGAGCTTGAAGCGGAAGCCGGGATAGCGCTGGTGCACGCCGCCGACGAGCGCGCTGATCTGCGTGCGGCCGCCGCCCTGCATGAGCGGATCGACGTAGCGCGCGTCGGAGGTCCAATGCGTTTCGAGCAAGGCCAGCCGGCGCGCGGCATCGGTCTCGTTCCAGAGCGCGATGTAATGTTCGGCGACGCGTGCAGCATCGATGGCGGCGGTGTTCATGGCGATTCCTTTCGAGTTCACGACCCGCAACAGCGCGGGGTGGACGAATGGTCGCCGCAGGGGCGCCGCCGGTCGATGACGTGGGAGGTCATGCGCCGGGCGAACAGCAGCCGTCTTTCCCGCACAACCCGAGGAACCATCCGATGACTTTCATTCGCTTCGCGCTCCGCATGGTGCTGATCTGGGCCTTCTGCGCCAGTGCCTTCGCCGAGCCCAGCCAGCAGCTCGAAGTGGCCGGCGCGGTGCGGCAGCCGCTTCGGCTCGATACGGCCGCGCTCGCCGCCTTTCCGGCCGCCGACCTCGGCCAGTTCGCACAGACGCGCAGCGGCCAGGGGGTTGAATCACAGACCACCGTTCGGGGCGTGAAGCTGTCCTCCGTCATCGAGCGCGCCGGCCTTTCCGCAAGCGGCCGCGACGGCTGGAAGACGCTGGTCATCGTCGCGACGGCCACGGACGGCTACCGCGCCGTGTTCTCGTGGCCCGAGATCAGCAACACGCCGGTGGGCGACGGCGTGCTGGTGCTCTTCGAGCGCGACGGGAAAGCGCTGGATGAGCGGGAAGGCCGCATCGCGCTGATCTCGACCGGCGACAGGCGCCTGGGTGCGCGGCATGTGCGCAACCTCGCGCGCATCGAACTGCGTGCGCTGGATTGAACGCCCGCTCAGGGCGCCAAGAAGCCGGCCTTGCGCAAGGCGTCCTGCCCCGCGCCGCCCACCAGGTCGTCGGCAAAGGCCTGCGCCGCCCGGGGTGCGCCCTGGCGCACGGCGAGCCCGTACTCCGCGCTCACGTTGACCGCCGGCGGCACCTCGATGAACTGCAGCGAGGGCTCTTGCGCGATCGCGACCACGGCATTGGTGCAGTAGGTCAGGAACAGGTCGGCCTGGCCGGTCGCGACCAACATGCCGTAGACGTTGCGGTCCGGCGGCACCGCAGGGGAGCTGGGGCCGCCCGTCAGCTGCAACGCCTTGCCCGCGAGCGAGCGGCCCGCGCCGGCCGGCGCCGCGCCGGTGCGCTCGACCTTCTCGAACAGTTCGAAGGCATAGTCGCCCGAGGGGTCGGCCTTGGGGGTCGAGGTGCCCAGCTTGACCGCCGGATCGAGCATGGTCTTCACCAGCGTGTCGCGCGTCACGGCGAGGCCGGGCTTCGCAAGCGCGCACAGCGCGTTGCGCGCGAAGGCCCGCGTCGGCCCCCATGCGCCGGCCGCGCTCAAGGCCTGTGGATGCGCCATGTTGGCGGAGGCGAACACGTCGGCCTTCTCGCCAGCCGCGATGCGGTCGCGCAGCAGCCCGGAGGCGCCGAAGACCAGCGCGACGCGGGTGCCCGGATTCGCCTGCTCGAAGGTGCGCGCTGCCTGCGTGATCGGGCCGCGCAGGCTGCCGGCCGCGAAGACTGACAAGGTGCTTTCCGGCCCACTCTCGGGCGCGGGCCCGGACTGCGCGAAGACCACGCCCGCCGACAGTGCCGCACCAATCGCCATCACGCGCAGCAGGCTACTTCGCCGCATTGGGGAAGAACAGCTGCTCGCCGCCGATCTGATAGGCCGCGATGGTGGACTGGCCGGCCGGCGAGATCACCCAGTCGACGAACTTCTGCGCGCCGGCACTGTTGAGCTGCGGGAATTTCGCCGGGCTCGGCACCATCACGCCGTACTGGTTGAAAAGGCGCTTGTCGCCTTCCACCAGCACCGCCAGGTCCGCGCGGTTCTTGAAGCTGAGCCACGTACCGCGGTCGGCCAGCACATAGCCGCCGCTGGAAGCCGCGATATTGAGCGCAGGCCCCATGCCACAGCCGCATTCCTTGTAGCCGCTGCCCTTCTTGTCGTTCGGCACCTGCTGGCCCGCGTCCGCGATGCCCGTCTGTGCCCACAGCCGGCGTTCGGCCGCGTCGGTGCCGCTCTTGTCGCCGCGCGAGACGAAGGGCGCGTTGCCGGATGCCACCTTCCTGAGCGCCGCGACGATGTCGTTGCCTTTCACGCCCGCCGGATCGTTCTTCGGCCCGACCAGAACGAAGTCGTTGTACATGACGGGGTAGCGCTTCGCCGCGAAGCCTTCGGCGACGAACTTCTCCTCGGCCGCCGTGTCGTGCACGAAGAGCACGTCGGCATCGCCGCGCCTGGCCATGTCGATGGCCTGGCCGGTGCCGACGGCGACCACCTTGATGTCGATGTTGCTGGCCTGCTTGAAGGCCGGCAGCAGGTGGGAGAACAGGCCCGACTGCTCGGTCGATGTCGTGGACGCCATGGTGATCGTCTCGGCGTGGACGGACAGGGCACCCGCCAGCACGAGGACGGCGGCGGCGCAACGGTTCAGAAACTTCATACCAGTTCTCCTTTGACAAACAGATGGGCTTCCTCGGGCAGCGGCCCGTTGAAGAATTCGTGGATGGGCAGGTCGGCAAGCACGCGGCCGTGCTCCATGTAGATGACGCGACTCGCGAGCCGCTTGACCTGCCCCAGGTTGTGGCTCGCGAAGACCAGCGTGCGGCCCTTCGCCGCATCGGCGATGAGGGCCTCGACTTCGCGCTTGGCGGTGGGGTCCAGGCTCGCGGTGGGCTCGTCAAGCAACAGCACATCGGGCTGCAGCGCCCAGGCCCGCGCCAGGGCCATGCGCTGCTGCTGGCCGCCGGACAGGGTGCGTGCATTGCGCCCGGCCAGCGCGGAAAGGCCGACGCGGCCGAGCGCCTGCACCGCCTCTCGCTGGGCGCTGCGCCACGGCACGCCGCGCAACCACAGCGCCAGCGCGACGTTGGTGCGCACGGTCGCGCGCAGCATGTGCGGGCGCTGGAAGAGCATGGCCTGCGCGCCGCGCGGCACGCGGCTCACGAAGGCGCCGGCAGCGTGCGGCACCAGGCCGTGCAGCACGCGCAGCAGCGTGCTCTTGCCGCTGCCGTTGGCGCCGATGAGCGCGACGCGCTCGCCCACCGCGATCGACAGCGTGGCGCCGGCCAGCGCCTGGACACGGCCGAAGCGCACGTCGATGTCATGCAGGCTGAACAAGGCTTCGCCGTTCATCAGGCTGCCTTGGTGCCACGCACTGCCGCGCGAGCTTGCCTGGGCTGCCACGGCGCGGCGCTCACGACACCACCTCCACGCGCCGCGCCGCGCGCGACGCATCCGCCGCGCCGCCGTCCACCCGCTCGCGCCAGCCGCGCACCGCGGCGATGGCGAGGTTGAGCACCAGCACCACGCCCAGCAGCACCAGCCCGAGCGCGAGGGCCAGCGGCAGATCGCCCTTGCTGGTCTCCAGCGCGATGGCGGTGGTCATCACGCGGGTGAAGCCGTCGATGTTGCCGCCGACGATCATCACCGCGCCCACCTCCGACACAGCGCGGCCGAAGGCGGCGATCAACACGGTGACCAGCGCATAGCGCTCGTCCCACGCCAGCAGCAGGCCGCGCGCGAAGACACTGGCGCCGAGCGAGCGCAATTGCTCGCCGTGCGCGCGGTCCGCGTCCTCGATGGCCTGGCGTGTCAGGGCCGTGACCACGGGCAGCACGAGGATGGTCTGCGCAAGCACCATCGCCTTGAACGAGAACAGCCAGCCCAGGAAGCCCAGCGGACCAGAGCGCGAGAGAAGCAGGTAGATCACCAGCCCCACCACCACCGAGGGCAGCGCCAGCAATGTGTTGAGCAGCGTCAGCACCAGGCCCCGCCCGGCGAAGCGCGTCACGGCGAGCCACGCGCCCAGCAGCAGACCCAGGCCGCAGGCCAGCACGCAGGCCGTTGCGCTGACCGCGAGCGAGCGGCCGACGATGGCCCCGAGAACGGGATCCCCGGAGAGGACGAGATGACCCGCTGCGGCGGCGCTGTCGGCAAAGGTATTCATGCGGGCGGTGAAACGGAAAGCCGGGGCAGTATGAAGCAAGCTCTCGCGCCCAACTTATGCAAATCCATGCATAGGTAGAAACCTGATGGCGCCCGCTCTGCATAATCGCCCGCGGCAACGCCGCCTATGCTCTCCACTCGTGCAACAGATCGAACTCTCCTACGTCATCGCGCCGCGCCGCCACGGCCGGGCGCTGATCCGCAACCCGCTCATGGAACTGCTGCACGCGGTGCGCGAGCACGGCTCGATCTCCGGCGCGGCGCGGGCGCTCGGCCTGTCCTACCGGCATGTGTGGGGCGAGCTCAAGCGCTGGGAGCAGAACCTCGGCCATCCGCTGGTGACGGGCGACCAGGGGCGCTCGGCCCAGCTCTCGGAGTTCGGCGACAAGCTGCTGTGGGCCGAGCGTCAGGCGCAGGCCCGGCTGGCCCCGCAGATCGAAGCGCTGCACGCGGACCTCGAGCGCGCCTTAGCCCTCGCCTTCGACGACGGCACGCATGTGCTGAGCCTGCACGCGAGCCACGACGACGCGCTGGTGCTGCTGCGCGCACACGCGGCGGCCGAGGCCAAGCTTCAACTGGACATCCAGTTCAGCGGCAGCGTGGATGCGATCCGCGCGCTCAACCAGGGCCGCTGCGTGATGGCGGGCTTCCATACGCTGGAGCAGCCGCCCATCGGCTCGCTGGCGCAGCGCACCTACAAGCCGCTGCTCAAGCCCGGGCTGCACAAGGTGATCGGCTTCGCGCGCCGCACGCAGGGGCTGATCGTCGCGGCGGGCAATCCGCTCGGCTTGCGCAGCCTGGCGGATGTCGCGCAGCGGCGCGCGCGCTATGTGAACCGCGCGCTCGGCACTGGCACGCGCGTCGTGCTCGATGAACTGCTGGAGCGCGACGGCCTCGATGCGGGCGCCCTCGACGGCTATGCGCGCAGCGAGCCCTCGCATGCCGCCGTGGCGCATGCAGTCGCCGCCGGCCAGGCCGATACGGGGCTCGGGCTCGAATCCGCGGCACGCGGCGCGGGGCTGGGCTTCGTGCCGCTGGTGCACGAGCGCTACCACCTGGCCTGCCTCAAGTCCGCGCTCGGCCAGCCGGCCATCCAGGCCTTGCTGGCCTTGCTGCGCGGCGCCGCATGGCAGCAGGAACTCGGCACGCTGCCGGGCTACGAGAGCGTGGCCAGCGGCGAGGTGCAGTCGCTGAGCGCGCTGCTGCCCTGGTGGAGCTTCAAGACCCGCAAGAAGCCGGCTTGAGGGCGCTGACGGCGCCTCGGCCTGCCTCGACCCGCGCCTCGATCAGCTTGCAGTTGAAGGCGGAGGCGAACAGGAGCAGCGACTCGTGGCCGGGCGTGGGGAGCATGGGCATGCCGCAGCAGATTGCGGATCAGCGTGAAGTAGCCCCCGATAGGCCGCATCCGCGTGCAGGAAGAAACGATGTCGCCCGCGCAAGGCCACCACCTCGTGCATCCCACCAGTTCCGGTAGGTAGCCTAGAGCGCGCAGGTTCTGAAACCGACGAAGAGTTCGTCGCGATCGGCAATCGCGAAGCCACGGCCCTTGGGCGTGCGCAGGCGAGCGCGCGTCGCGAAGGAGGCGCCGCGCAGCACGCGCGCATGGCCGAAGGCGACCTGCGGGTCGAAGGGTGTGCCACCGCTCCACGGGTCGGCGACGAAGCCGGGCCAGGCTTGCAGCGTGCCCGCCGTCCACTCGTGGACATCGCCCCAGCGGAAGCCACGTCGCGCGGCCGTGTGCGCGGCGATTTCCCATTCGACCTCGGTGGCGAGGCGGCGACCGGCCCAGCGCGCCCAGGCGTCGGCCTCCCACCAGCTCACGTGCACCGCGCTCTGGTTGCCTGCCGCGCGGACGGTGCGGCCGAAATGCTGCTGCAGCACCGAGCCGCCGGTGCCGTGACGCGCGACGCCGATCTGCTCGACATGCCGCGGCCCGCGCCGGCCTCCGGCTTGCCGAGCGAGCCACTGCTGGCCGGCGCGCTGCCAGAGCTCGGGCCGGTCGTAGCCGCCGTCGTCGACGAATTCCACGTACTGGTTCCAGGTCACGGGCTGCGCGTCGATCTCGAATTCGGGCACGTCCACGCGCAGCAGGCCGCGCTCCTGCGCGAAGCAGAAGCCCCGGGCCTGCGCCTCCCGCCCGAGGGTCCAGGGCCCCGCTGGCAACAACAGCGGCTCGCGCGCCACCGGCGCCGCCTGCATATCGATGCCCAGCGGCAGGCCCAGCGTCTGCGCCATCACCATCAGTTGCTCGCCGCGCAGGTCTTCGTGGAAGAGCGCGAGGCGGTAGAAATAGAGCCCGGCATCGGTCTCGGCCGCGTGCTCCAGCAGCTCGAGCGTGCTCTCCAGCGTGTCGAGCAGGTAGGCCTTGGTCTGCTGCAGGTCCGGCAACTCGGGCGACCAGCGCACGTGCGGATCGATCTGCGCGGGGTTCCACCAGAAATCGGCCTGCGGCTCGATCGCGGCCAGGCGCGTGGGCCGCACCGGGCAGTCGGCCCCGAAGGCGCGCTGCGTGTTGCGGGCGATCCACCATTCCGCGAACCAGCCGATGTGGCCGGCCAGCCACACCGGCGGCTCGACGCCCTCCTGGCGCGGCACCGCGAGCGAGTCGTTGCCGAGCGCCTGCTCGTACAGCGAAAGAAGATGCAGCGTGCGATTGCGCGCATCGATGAGCGCGAGGGACAACAACTCACGTCCCGCGCGGCACATCTCCGGTGAGTCGACCGAATGAGGCAGGCCGGGGGTGCTGAACGGCGTCGAGGACGGCGAGCTCGGAGGCATATCGCATTATCGCGATGACACGCCGGCCGACCTTCACGGCCTAGGGAATACACCATCCCAAGCCGCCGAGGACACGCTCCCGACCCACCTAAAATCGCGCGTCCGCGACCGCCCGGACCCCGTCAGCGCCGCTGGCGGCCCGGGTGGTTTCGCATTCAGAGTTCAATCATCTAGGGGAGAGCATGAACACCCTGCTCAAGTTTTCGCGCGGCATGGACTGGGTGAGTGCCCAGATCGGAAAGTACGTCATCTGGCTGATCCTGGCCTCCACCGTCATCAGCGGCCTCAACGCCGTGGTGCGCAAGGTGTTCAACATGAGTTCGAACGCCTTTCTCGAGGTGCAGTGGTACCTGTTCGCCGCATCCTTCCTGATCGCCGCCGGCTACACCCTGCTGAACCAGGAGCACGTGAAGATCGACGTGATCTCCAGCCGTCTTTCCAAGTCCAAGCAAATCTGGATCGACATCATCGGCTTCACCTTCTTCCTCACGCCCATCTGCCTGGCCATTCTCTGGTACGGCATTCCATTCTTCCTGCAGGGCTACCGCTCGGGCGAGATGTCGAACAACGCCGGCGGCCTCATTCGCTGGCCCGTGTACGCCATGATCCCTATCGGCTTCACGCTGCTGATGCTGCAGGGCTGGTCCGAGCTGATCAAGCGCATCGCGTTCCTGCAAGGCCGCATCGGCGACCCGACGCAGAAGCGTGTCGAGAAGAGCGCCGAGGAAGAACTGGCCGACTCGATCCGCCGCCTCGCCGAAACCGCCAACGACGGCAAGTCCAGGCCCGACGCAGGCTGATCCCGGAGCGACCATGGAATTCCTGACTCAGAACTACGCCCCGATCATGTTCGCGGGGCTGATCATCTTCCTGCTGTTCGGCTTCCCCGTGGCCTTCAGCCTCGGCGCCTGTGGCCTCTTCTTCGGCATCCTCGGCATCGAGCTCGGGCTCCTGCCCGAGGCGCTCATGCAGGCGCTGCCGCTGCGACTGTTCGGCATCATGCAGAACGACACGCTGCTGGCCATTCCCTTCTTCACCTTGATGGGGCTGATCCTCGAGCGCAGCGGCATGGCCGAGGACCTGCTCGACACCATCGGCCAACTCTTCGGCCCGGTGCGTGGCGGCCTTGCGCTCGCGGTGATCTTCGTGGGTGCGCTCCTGGCGGCCACCACCGGCGTCGTCGCCGCCTCGGTCATCTCGATGGGCCTGATCTCGCTGCCCATCATGCTGCGCTATGGCTACGACCGGCGCCTGGCCTCGGGCGTGATCGCCGCCTCGGGCACGCTGGCGCAGATCATCCCGCCCTCGCTGGTGCTCATCATCATGGCCGACCAGCTCGGCCGCAGCGTCGGCGACATGTACAAGGGTGCTTTCGTTCCCGGCTTCATGCTGACCGCGATGTACGCCGGCTACGTGATCCTGATGGCGATCTTCAAGCCGACCTGGGTTCCGGCGCTGCCGCTCGAGGCACGCACCTTCCGCGAAAAGAACGGCAGCAGCGGCCTGCCCTCGCTCCTGGTCGTGACAGCCCTCGCGACAGGCGCCGCGATCCTCTTCGCCGAGCACATCGCCGACGTGCACACCTGGTGGACGGGAACGTTGGTGACCTCTGTCGCCACCGATGAAACCATCGTCGTCTCGATGTGCGTGGGTGTACTGCTGGCCTTCCTGATCGCGGTGGTCAACCGCGTCACGCGGCTTAACCTGCTGTCGCGTATCGCGGAGCGCGTGACCTTCGTGCTGATTCCGCCGTTGCTGCTGATCTTCCTGGTGCTCGGCACCATCTTCCTCGGCGTGGCGACGCCCACCGAGGGTGGCGCGATGGGCGCGCTGGGCGCCTTCGTCATGGCGATGGTCCGCCGGCGGCTGAACTTCTCCCTGCTCAAGCAGGCACTGAATACCACCACGAAGCTCTCCTGCTTCGTGGTGTTCATCCTGATCGGCTCGACGATCTTCAGCCTCGTGTTCCAGGGCGTCGATGGCCCGCGCTGGGTCGAACACCTGCTGACCGGCATGCCCGGCGGCCAGCTCGGCTTCCTGATCCTGGTGAACGTGCTGATCTTCTTCCTCGCGTTCTTCCTGGACTTCTTCGAACTGTCCTTCATCGTCGTGCCGCTGCTGGCGCCCGTCGCACAGAAGCTGGGCATCGACCTGATCTGGTTCGGCGTGCTGCTGGCGGTCAACATGCAGACCTCCTTCATGCACCCGCCCTTCGGCTTCGCGCTGTTCTACCTGCGCAGCGTGGCACCAACCAGCGAATACACGGACAAGCTCACGAAGAAGCGCATCCAGCCGGTCACGACCATGCAGATCTACTGGGGCGCCGTGCCCTTCGTGCTGATCCAGATCATCATGGTCGCCCTGATCATCGCGTTCCCGGGCATCGTCTCCAGCGGCCTCGACAAGGAGGTCCAGATGGATCTGGACAAGATCGGCGCGGAGATGCAGGCCGAGATGCCTCCCGCGGAGCCGTCTGCACCGGCGGCGGAGCCGGACGCTTCCCCGGGCACCCCGCCCGCCCCGGGTGCGGAGTCCGCGGCACCGGCCGCGCCCGCGGCGGAGGACGATCCGATGAAGGCCATGGAAGAGTCCATGAAGAACGACAAGAAATAGCGGCTCGGGGGGGGGGGCCGCCGCCGCGGGGCCCCCCCCCCAACCACAACAAAAAAAAAAAACCCCGCGGGGGGGGGTTTGTGTGGGGGGGGGGGGGGCCCGGCCCGGCCCGTGGGGGTTGGACTATCCTATTATGCCCTTGCATGTGTCATTTATAACGCAAAACAAATCGGGCGTCGGGGGCGGCCGGGGCCCGGGGCCGCCACCCTGCACATGCATATGAAAAAAGCCCCGCGGTGCGGGGCTTTCTTCATGGGGCCGCGGAAGGCCAGGAGGTTTACAGCTTCTGCGTTGCCATGAAGTTGTCGAAGCGGTTCTCGGCGAAGCGGAACCACAGGACCTGGTCGCGCTGGAAAGCACGCATGTCGGCGTAGATCTTCTTCCACTCGGGGCTCTTGGCGTCGTTCTCGGCAAAGACTTCCATCGAGGCCTTGAAGGAGGCTTCAAGCACGGCTTGCGAGAAAGGCAGCACCTTGGTCTTGGCGCCGACCAACTGCTTCAGCGCGGTGGGATTCAGCGCGTCGTACTTGGCGAGCATGTCCAGGCTAGCCTGGGCGGACGCGGCTTCGACGATGGCCTTGTTCTCGGCGGAAAGCGCGTCGAAAGCCTTCTGGTTGATGTAGAAGTCCACTTCCGGGCCACCTTCCCACCAGCCAGGGTAATAGTAGTAGGGCGCGACCTTGTTGAAGCCGAGCTTCTGGTCGTCGTACGGGCCCACCCACTCGGCAGCATCGATCGTGCCCTTCTCGAGGGATTGGTAGATCTCGCCGCCCGGGATGCTTTGCGGAACCGCGCCCATCTTGATCATCACGTCGCCGATCAGGCCGCCGCCGAGGCGCATCTTCAGGCCCTTGAAATCGGCTGCGGACTTGATTTCCTTGCGGAACCAGCCACCCATCTGGCAACCGGTGTTGCCACCGGCGAAGCTCACCATGTTGTACTTGGCGTAGAACTCGTTCATGAGCTTGCGGCCGTTGCCATGCTTCATCCACGCGGTCATCTGGCGGGCATTGAGGCCGAAGGGCACCGCCGAGCCCAGCGCGAAGGCAGGGTTCTTGCCGTAGAAGTAGTAGGGCACGGTGTGGGCCATCTCGACCGAGCCGTTCTGCACGCCGTCGACCACGCCGAACGGAGGCATGAGCTCACCGCCTGCGTGCACCGACACTTCGAACTTGCCGCCTGACATGGCCTTGACTGCGTTGGCGAACACTTCCGCGCCGCCATAGATCGTGTCCAGGGACTTGGGGAAACTCGAAGCCAGGCGCCAGCGGACCGCGGCCTGAGCGTGGACTGCGGGCGCGATGCCGGCAGCGAGGACGCCGGCGATGCCTGCGTTTTTGATGAGGGAACGACGATCCATTAGAAAAACACTCCTTGAGTCCGAGAGATACTGAGAACGCGGCTCGTGGCGGCGCTGCCGACTTTTTGGGTCAGCGGGGGATTGTAAAAAACGCTTACACCGCCCCGGGGGGGGTTTTCCCTGCGGCTTCCGCCGTGCCGAAGCGCTGAGTGATCGATTGCGCGATGCCCTGCGCGTCGAGGCCGATGCCCGCCAGCAGCTTGGCCGGGTCGCCATGCTCGATGAAAAGGTCCGGCAGGCCGAGCTGCAGCACCGGCACTGACACCTTCGCGGCGGCGAGCGCCTCCAGCACCGCGCTGCCCGCGCCGCCCATGATCGCGCCTTCTTCGAGCGTGACGATCGCGTCATGCGAGGCCGCGACCTTCAGCAGCAGCTCGACGTCCAGCGGCTTGGCCCAGCGCATGTTGACCACCGTCGCACCGAGCGTCTCGGCGGCCTGCATCGCGGGATAGAGCAAGGTGCCGAAGGCGAGGATCGCGATGCGTTTGCCTTCGCGGCGGACTTCGCCCTTGCCGAAGGGCAAGGCGTCGAGCGTGAGCTGCGGCGTGACACCCGCGCCCGCCCCGCGCGGATAGCGCACCGCCACCGGATGGCTCTGTTCGAAGGCCGTGGTCAGCAGCTGGCGGCACTCGGCCTCGTCGGCCGGGCAGGCCACGCTCATGTTCGGGATGCAGCGAAGGAAGGCGATGTCGTATGCGCCTGCGTGCGTCGCGCCATCGGCGCCCACCAGCCCCGCGCGGTCGAGCGCGAAGACCACCGGCAGGTTCTGGATCGCGACGTCGTGGATGAGCTGGTCGTACGCGCGCTGCAGGAAGGTCGAGTAGATCGCCACCACCGGCTTGAGGCCCTCGCAGGCCAGGCCCGCTGCGAAAGTGACCGAGTGCTGCTCCGCGATGCCCACGTCATAGTAGCGGTCGGGGAAGCGCTGCTCGAACTCCACCAGCCCCGAGCCCTCGCGCATCGCGGGCGTGATGCCGACCAGGCGGCCATCCTGCGCCGCCATGTCGCAAAGCCAGCTTCCGAAAACCTGCGTGAAGGTCTGCTTCGGCGCCGTCGCGGGCTTGACGAGGCCCACGGCCGGGTCGAACTTGGAGGGCCCATGGTAGGCCACCGGGTCGGCCTCCGCCAGCTTGTAGCCCTGCCCCTTCTTCGTGACCACGTGCAGGAACTGCGGGCCGTTCAGATGCTTGAGGTTCTCCAGCGTCGGGATCAGCGAGTCGAGATCGTGGCCGTCGATCGGGCCGACGTAGTTGAACCCGAACTGCTCGAAGAGCGTGGCCGGCACGACCATGCCCTTGGCATGCTGCTCGAAGCGCTTGGCCAGCTCGAAGAGCGGCGGCGCGGCGCGCAGCACGCTCTTGCCGACGTTCTTGGCGGCGGCGTAGAAATTGCCGCTCATCAGCTGCGCGAGGTAGCGGTTGAGCGCGCCCACCGGCGGGCTGATCGACATGTCGTTGTCGTTCAGGATCACGAGCAGCTTGCAGTCGCACACGCCCGCGTTGTTGAGCGCCTCGAAGGCCATGCCGGCCGTGAGCGCGCCGTCGCCGATGATCGCGACCGCGTGACGGTCCTCGCCTTTCTGCCTGGCGGCCATCGCCATGCCGAGCGCGGCCGAGATGCTGGTGGACGAATGCGCGGTGCCGAAGGTGTCGTACTCGCTCTCGGTGCGCTGCGGAAAGCCCGAGATGCCGCCGATCTGGCGCAGCGTGGGCATGCGTTCGCGACGGCCGGTGAGGATCTTGTGCGGATAGGTCTGGTGGCCCACGTCCCACACCAGGCGGTCGTGCGGCGTGTTGAAGACGTGATGCAGCGCGACGGTGAGCTCCACCGTGCCGAGGTTCGAGCTCAGGTGGCCGCCGGTGCGCGAGACGTTGTCGAGCACACAGGTGCGGACTTCGTCGGCCAACTGCTTGAGTTGCGCGCGGTCGAACTGCCGCAGCGCGGAGGGATCGTGGATGGTGGGGAGCAGCGGAGCCATGGCTTGAGTTGTTGTTCTATCGGTCGCGGTCCACGACCATGTGGGCCAGCGCACGCAACGCGCCGGTTTCGGCGAGTGTGCCGCGCTCCAGCGCCGCGAGCGCCTGGGCCAGCAGTTCCTGGGCCTGGGACCGCGCGCCGTCCAGGCCGAGCAGGGACACGTAGGTGGGCTTGTCGCTCGCGGCGTCCTTGCCGGCCGTCTTGCCGAGGGTCTGCGAGTCGGCAACCACGTCGAGGATGTCGTCCACCACCTGGAAGGCGAGCCCGATGGCGGCGCCATAGTCACGCAGCGCCGCCAGCGCGGCAGGCGCGAGCGGGCCGCCGCAGGCCGCGCCCATCTCCACGCTGCCCTGGAGCAGGGCGCCGGTCTTCAGGCGGTGCATCTCGCGCAATTGCGCCTCGTCGAGCGCGAGGCCGACGCTGGCCAGGTCGATGGCCTGGCCGCCCGCCATGCCCTGGCTGCCGGCCGCGCGCGCGAGCAGGCGGCACAGGCTGGCTTGAACCGCGGGCGCGACCGCGTCACCGTCGGGCGTGAGCAATTCGAAGGCGAGCGCCTGCAGCGCATCGCCCGCCAGCAGCGCGCCCGCCTCGCCGAACTTCACGTGCACGGTGGGCTTGCCGCGGCGCAGCACGTCGTTGTCCATGCACGGCAGGTCGTCATGCACCAGCGAGTAGGCGTGGATGAGTTCGACCGAGCAGGCCGCGCGCAGGGCCGCTCGCGCGTCGCCATCGACGGCCTCGCTGGCCGCGAAGACCAGCAGCGGGCGCAGCCGCTTGCCGCCGTCAAGCACGGCATAGCGCATGGCGTCGCCCAGTTGCACAGGCGCATCGACGCCGACCCATTCCGACAGCGCTGCCTCCACGCGCGCAAGCAGCGGCTCGCTCCACGCGGCAAGCCGTGCGGCGTCCCAGCGCAAGGTGCGGCCGGCGCTCATTCGGCCGTCCAGACCTTCAGGCTGCCCGCGTCGAGCACCTTGATCTGGTCTTCGACCGCCTGCAGCCGGTCGCGGCAGAAAGCCAGCAGGGCCGCGCCCCGCTGGTAGCTGCCGAGCAGCTGGTCGAGGGGCAACTGCCCGGATTCGAGTTCGGCCACCAACTGTTCGAGCTCCTGGAGTCCGGCTTCGTAGGTGGCGGGCATCGCGCCGGTGTCGGGCGCAGCCGGCGTGGAAGAGGAAGGCACCTTGGGCATGCGGCGATCGTGGATGAAACCGGGCATTTTAGGGCGGGTACAATCGCCCTCTCCCCGCGCCGGCACCCGCCGGCGAAATCCATCGGCCGTTGCGCTCCCCGACGGCGCCCTCCGTTCTTCGTTCTTTCTCTCCCTGTGGGGAGCTTGGTCAGGTCACCCATGTCTGATTTAAGTCTTCAACTGCAGCAGGCTTCGAGCCAACTTCCTGTTTCCGCGTACTTCGACGAGGCGCTCTACGCCCGCGAGCTGCAAACGCTTTTCGCCGCCGGCCCGCGCTACGTGGGCCACCGGCTGGCGGTGCCCGAACCGGGCGACTACCACGCCCTGCCGCAGGAGCAGCAGGGCCGCGCGCTGGTGCATACCCCCAAGGGCGTGGAGCTGGTGTCCAACGTCTGCCGCCACCGGCAGGCCCTGATCCTGCAGGGCCGCGGCGCCCTCGACGCGCAGACGGGCGGCAACATCGTCTGCCCGCTGCACCGCTGGACCTACGCGGCGGCCGATCCGCGCCCCACCGGCAAGCTCATCGGCGCCCCCCACTTCGAGCAGGATCCCTGCCTCAACCTGCACAACTACCCGCTGACCGAGTGGAACGGCCTGCTGTTCGAGAAGAACGCGCAGGGCAAGGGCCGTGACGTGGCGGCCGACCTGGCCAGCCTGGGCCCGCGCGCCGACCTGGACTTCGCCGGCTACGCGCTTGACCACGTCGAACTGCACGAGTGCAACTACAACTGGAAGACCTTCATCGAGGTCTATCTCGAGGACTACCATGTCGGGCCCTTCCACCCCGGCCTGGGCAGCTTCGTCACCTGCGACGACCTGCGCTGGGAGTTCAACCGCCATTTCTCGGTGCAGACGGTGGGCGTGGCCAACCGCCTGGGCCGCGCGGGCAGCCCGGTCTACCAGAAGTGGCAGGAGCAGCTGCTCAAGTACCGCGAAGGCAAGCCGCCGAAGTACGGCGCGATCTGGCTCACCTACTACCCGCACGTGATGATCGAGTGGTATCCGCACGTGCTCACGGTCTCCACCCTGCACCCGGTCGGCCCGCAGAAGACGCTCAACATGGTCGAGTTCTTCTATCCCGAGGAGATCGTCGCCTTCGAGCGCGAGTTCGTGGAGGCGCAGCGCGCCGCCTACATGGAGACCTGCGTGGAAGACGACGAGATCGCCGAGCGCATGGATGCCGGCCGCCGCGCGCTGATGCTGCGCGGCGACGACGAGACCGGCCCCTACCAGAGCCCGATGGAGGACGGCATGCAGCAGTTCCACGAGTGGTACCGCCGCGAAATGCAAGTCCGGGTCTAGCGTGCAGGCGCTCTGGATGGTGCTGGGCGCACTGATCTTCGCCACCATGGGCGTGTGCGTGAAGATCGCCTCGGCCTGGTTCTCCAGCGCCGAGCTGGTGCTCTACCGTGGCCTGATCGGCATCGCTTTCCTCTGGGTGCTTGCGCGCAGTCGCGGCGTCTCGCTCGCCACCCGCTATCCCGGAATGCATGCCTGGCGCAGCCTGATCGGCGTGCTCTCCCTGGGCAGCTGGTTCTACGCCATCGCCCACATGCCGCTGGCCACCGCGATGACGCTCAACTACATGAGCAGCGTCTGGATCGCGGCCTTCCTGGTCGGCGGCGCCCTGCTGGCCTGGGTGCCGATGCCCGGACGCGACGGGACCGTGCCGCGCCCGCCCCTGCAGGGGCCGCTGGTGCTCACGGTGCTCGCGGGCTTCGGCGGCGTCGTGCTGATGCTCAAGCCCACCGTCGGCGACAACCAGGGCTTCGCGGGGCTGATGGGGCTGCTGTCGGGCCTCACGGCCGCGTTCGCGTACATGCAGGTCGTGGCGCTGTCGCGCATCGGCGAGCCGGAGGCGCGCACGGTGTTCTATTTCGCCGTCGGGTCGGCCGTGGCGGGCGCCGCGGGCACGCTGGCCGGCGGTGCAACACCCTGGGCCGAGTGGAGCTGGGCGCACGCGCTCTGGCTGCTGCCGGTCGGCGTGCTGGCCGCCCTTGGGCAGCTCTGCATGACCTACGCCTACTCCAGCGCAAAGACCCAGAGCGGTACGCTGGTGGTCGCGAACCTGCAATATTCCGGCATCGTCTTCGCGGCGTTGTACAGCGTGTTGCTGTTCGGCGACCGCATCGACGCCGGAGGCTGGGCCGGCATGGCACTCATCGTCGCCAGCGGCATCGCGGCCACCGTGCTGCGCCAGCGTTCGCTGCCCAAGGCACCGGCCGAGGAACATTGAAGGAATACGCATGTACACGACACTGATTTCCGCCGAGCAGTTGAAAGCGCTGCTGGACAGCGACGCGCCGCTCATGGTGTTCGACTGCAGCTTCGAGCTGATGAAGCCGGAGGCCGGCCCGCAGCTCTACCGGGAGGCGCACATTCCCGGCGCCGTCTACGCCAATCTCGACACCGACCTCAGCGCCCGGCACGGCATGCCCGGGGCGCACGGCGAGGTGGTGGTCGCGCAGGATGACGGCAGCCCCGCCTCGGGCGGACGCCACCCGCTGCCCAGCCGCGAGAAGTTCGCGATGTGGCTGTCCAGTGTCGGCTTCGCCAACGGCATGCAGGCCGTTGTGTACGACCGCAACGGCGCCAACTATTGCGGCCGCCTCTGGTGGATGCTGAAGTGGATGGGCCACGACGCGGCGGCCGTGCTCGACGGTGGCCTGCAAGCCTGGCAGGCCGCGGGCGGCGAAGTCACGGCGCGCGAGGAACCGGCGCATTTCCAGTCGAACTTCGTCCCGGGCGAGCCGCTCGCGGCGCTCGTCGGCACCCAGGCCGTCGCCGCGCGGCTCGAACAGGCAGGCCAGACGCTCATCGATGCGCGTGCCGGCGCCCGTTACCGCGGCGAGGTGGAACCGCTGGACCCGATCGCGGGTCACATCCCCGGGGCCCTGAACCGCCCCTTCACGGAGAACATCGGCCCCGACGGCAAGTTCAAGCCCGCCGCGCAACTGCGCGCGGAGTTCGAGGCGCTGCTGGCTGGCCGCGATCCGAAGACGGTGGTCCATCAATGCGGCAGCGGCGTCAGCGCCGTGCCCAACCTGCTCGCCATGCAGATCGCGGGCCTCGGGCCGACCGCGCTCTATGCCGGCAGCTGGAGCGAGTGGAGCAACACGCCGGGGCTGCCGACCCGGCAAGGCGCGCAACCATGAATCCCAGAACGCCTGCTTTCATCCTGCTTCCCGGCCTGCTGGCCGCCCTGCCGCTCGTCGCATTCGCGCAGGCGGCCCAGCATGGGCACGTGCATGGCCAGGTGAAGCTCGACGTCGCGATAGACGGTCCGACGGTGGTGATCGAGATGGAATCGCCGCTCGACAACTTCACCGGCTTCGAGCGCCCGCCGAAGACCGACGGCGAGAAGAAGACGGCCGAGAACGCCGTCGCGCAACTGCGCGCGGCCGACCAGCTCTTCAAGATCGATCCCGGCGCCAATTGCAAGCTCGGGCCGGTGACGCTGCGCTCGGCCGCCCTCGGCCTTGGCAAGGCCGAGTCCAATGCAGCGGAAGGCCATGCGGACCTCGACGCGACCTTCGCCTTCAACTGCACCAACGCCGCGGCCACCAGGTTCATCGAGATCGCGCTGTTCAGCGCCTTCAAGAACACGCGCCAGATCGAGGTCCAGGTCGCCGCGCCGCAAGGTCAGTTCAAGCGCACGCTCAAGCGGCCGGCCACGCGGCTGACCTGGGGCCAGTGATTCCCGCGTGAACCCCGTCCTTTCCGCGGAATCGCTGCGCTTCGCGTGGCCGGGCGCCGCCGCGCCCTGCATCGACATCGAGCGGCTCGACGTCCATGCCGGCGAGGCCGTGTTCCTCCACGGCCCGAGCGGCTGCGGCAAGAGCACGCTGCTGTCGCTGCTGGCGGGCGTGCTGGTCGCGGACGCGGGCCGCGTCACGCTGCTGGGTCAGGACTGGGCCGCGCTCTCCGGCGCGGCGCGCGACCGCTACCGCGTGGCGCATGTCGGCTACATCTTCCAGCAATTCAACCTGCTGCCCTATCTCAGCGTGCTGGACAACGTGCTGTTGCCCTGCCGCTTTTCCGCGCCGCGCATGGAGCGCGCCTCACGTGACGGCGGCGCGCGGCGGCAGGCTGGGCTGCTGCTCGACCGGATGGGCCTCGACACCGGCCTCTGGGGGCGGCAGGCCATGCAGCTTTCGGTGGGCCAGCAGCAGCGGGTGGCTGCGGCACGCGCGCTCATCGGGCAGCCCGAACTGGTGATCGCGGACGAACCGACCTCCGCATTGGATGAGGACCGGCGCGAGGCCTTCCTCGACGTGCTGCTATCGGCCTGCGCGGCCAGCCGCAGCGCGCTGGTGTTCGTGAGCCACGACCAGCGCATCGCGGCGCGCTTCTCGCGCCATGTGTTGCTGCCGGCGATCAACCGCGCGGCGGAAGCAGTGGCACGATGAAAGCCCTCTTCGGCATCGCCTGGCGCAGCGCATGGAACCGGCGCTTCACGCTCGCGCTCACCGTGCTTTCCATCGCGTTGTCCACCTTCCTGCTGCTGGGCGTGGAGCGCATCCGCACCGAACTGCGCGAGAACTTCTCCTCCTCCGTCTCGGGCACCGACCTGATCGTGGGCGCGCGCACGGGTTCGTCGCAGCTGCTGCTCTATTCAGTCTTCCGCATCGGCGCGGCCACCAACAACATGAAGTGGAAGAGCGTGCAGGCGCTGGCCGCGAACCCGGGCGTGCGCTGGGTCGTGCCGCTCTCGCTGGGCGACTCGCACCGCGGCTTCGCCGTGCTGGCGACCACGCCGGAGTACTTCGAGCATTTCCGCTACGGCAACCGCCAGCCGCTGGCGATGCGCGAGGGCAAGCCGTTCGACGGACTCTTCGACGCCGTCGTCGGCGCCGAAGTGGCCGACGCGCTGGGCTACCACGTGGGTCAGAAGATCACGCTGGCGCACGGCAGCGGCGAACTCAACGTCGCCGAGCACGCGGACAAGCCCTTCACCGTGGTCGGCGTGCTCGCGCGCACCGGCACGCCGGTGGACCGCACCGTGCACATCGGCCTCGCGGCGATGGAGGCGATCCACCTCGAATGGATGGGCGGCGCACCGATGCCGGGCGTGAAAATCCCGGCCGAGCAGGTGCGCAAGTTCGACCTGACGCCGAAGAACGTGACGGCCGCGCTGGTCGGCCTGAAGAATCGCTCGGCCGTTTTCGCGGTGCAGCGCTGGGTCTCGACCTACGCGGACGAGCCGCTGATGGCCATTCTGCCCGGCGTCGCGCTCGATGAGCTGTGGAGCGTGGTCGGCATTGGCGAGAACGCGCTGTTGCTGATGTCCGCGCTGGTCGCGGTGGTCAGCCTGGCGGGACTGGTGTCGGTCGTGATGGCGAGCCTCAACGAGCGCCGCCGCGAGCTGGCCGTGCTGCGCGCCGTGGGCGCAAGCCTGCGCCACGTGCTCGCGCTGCTGGCGCTCGAAGGCGCAATGGTGACGCTGCTGGGCGTGGCCATCGGCGTGATCTGCGCTGCGCTGGGCATCGCCCTTCTTTCGCCGTGGCTGCAATCGCAGTTCGGCCTCGCGCTGCGCTTGTCCGAACCTACACTGAACGAATACTTGCTGGCCGGGGCGCTGCTCGCGGCCGGCTGGCTGGCCAGCTTGCTGCCCGGCGTCCGGGCCTACCGGCTTTCGCTGGCCGATGGTCTTTCCCCAAGGATCTGAAAATGATGTTGCGCTCCCTGCCCTTTGCCCTCTCCCTCGCGCTTTCCCTCGCGGTCTTCGCCGGCGCCGCGCTCGCGGCCGAGCCGGCGCCACAGGCCACCTCGCCCACCAACCCGCTCGGCGGCAAGACGACCGAGGCCAAGGCAGCGCCGGGCCAGCCCCGGCTCATCACCTGGGAAGAACTCGTGCCCAAGGACTGGGATCCGTCGAAGGAGTTCAAGGGCATGGACCTGAGCAAGCTCGACGACAGCGACCCGCGCGCCAACGACATGCTGATGAAGATGCAGCAGATCTCGGACAACGCACCCACCAATCCGGCGATGAACGGCGTGGAAGTGAAGATCCCCGGCTTCATCGTGCCGCTGGAGGAGGACAAGGGCGAAGTCACCGAATTCCTGCTGGTGCCCTACTTCGGCGCCTGCATCCACACGCCGCCGCCGCCGGCCAACCAGATCCTGCACGTGCGGCCGCAGAAGGGCGCGAAGTTCCGCGCCATGGACACGGTGTGGGTGACCGGCAAGTTGCAGACCGTGCGCAACGACTCCATGATGGGGGTCAGCGGCTACCACGTCAGCGCGCAGAGCGTCACCAAGTACACGGGCGGCGCGAAGTAGCGCGGCACTTCTTTCCGGCCGCGAGGAGAACGCCATGTCCCATCACGTCTACAAGATTCTCGAGCTCACGGGCTCGTCGCCCACCGGCAGCGACGACGCAGTGCAGCGCGCGATCGCCAAGGCCGGCGAGACGGTGCGCAACATCCACTGGTTCGAGGTGACGGAAACGCGCGGCCACGTGGCCGAAGGCAAGGTGGTGCACTGGCAGGTGACGCTGAAGGTGGGCTTCACCCTCGAGGACTGAACCCGCCGCGGGCGCCTTCAGTCGGGTGCCTGCATCACGCGGTCGAATTCCTCGTCGGCCGGCACGTTGTCGGCGTCGAGATCGCTGGCGTCGGTCAGGTCGATGCCGGTTTCCTCGGAGAGTTCGTCCGTGGCCTCGAGTTCGTCCGCCTCGGCCTCGGCCTCCGCTTCGTCCTCGCCCAGGGCTTCATCCGTCTCGTCGTCCGCGGGCTCTTCCACGGGTTGAGCGGAACGTGGAGTGGGATGCGCGCTGGTCATGATCGGGCTCCTTGGAATCTGGATCGGGATAGAGAACACCCCCAGTGTGCGCCTGGGACGATGACAAGCGTGTCAGAAAGCGCCGTGCCTGTCCATCAATGCCTCTGTTCGGCCGCGTGGGCATGGCCGTGTTCCGCGCCGCCTTGCTCATGCCCGTGCTCGCCGTGGGCGAGGCGGCTCACCAGCGTCACCAGCACGATGCCGCCCGCCAGCCAGGCGATCTGAAGGGCCGTCTGCCGGGCCGGCAGCCGCTTCTGGAGTTGCGGGATCAGGTCGGCCAGGGCCACGTAGACGAAGCTGCTGGCCGCGAGCACGAGGAAATACGGCAGCCAGCCGTGAAGCTGGTCGACCAGCCACCAGCCGGCGATGCCGCCGAGCGCCGTCATGGTGCCGGCAAGCGAAACCTTGACCAGAGCGGCACGCTGGTTGGGCGAACTCTGGCGCAGCACCACCAGGTCGCCGATGTGGTGCGGCACCTCGTGCGCGAGCACGGCGAGCGCCGCCACCAGCCCCAGGCGCATGTCGGCGATGAAGGCCGAGGCGATGAGGATGCCATCGCCGAAGCAATGGACGCTGTCGCCCGTGAGCACCGCCCAGCCGCCACCGCGCTTGTGGTCGTGCGCATGGTCATGCCCGTGGTCGTGTGCATGCGCGTGGGCGTGCGGGTGCTCGTGGTCATGCCCAGCGGCCGTTTCGGTCCGCTTGCCCTGATGGTGTTCGTGCCCGTGGTGCCAGAGCTCCGCCTTGTCGAGCAGGAAGAAGAACACCAGCCCGAACAGCAGCACGCCGAAGAGCACGCCAGGTTCGATGTGGCTTTCGAAGGCCTCGGGCAGGAGGTGCATGAAGGCCGTCGCCAGCAGCGCGCCGGCCGCCAGGCTCAGCAGGTGCTGCGGATTGACGCCACCCGCGCCGGTGCGCACTCCCACGCGCAACAGCAGCGCGGCGACCCAGACACTTCCGATGCCGGCGACGAGTGTCGCGGCGATGATGGCTAACAGATTCATGACTGCTTGCGATATGAGCGAGAAAACGGACGAAAAAACAAAAGCCGTCCATCGGACGGCTTTCGCTGGAAAGCGGTTCGCAGTCCGGCCTAGGCCACGCCGTTGGCCTTGAACCAGGCCTGGGCGCGATTCCACCCGTCCTCGGCCGCCGACTTGACATAGCTGGGCCGGTAGTCGGCATGGAAGGCATGCCCCGCCTCGGGGTACACGACGAACTGCGAGGCCTTGGCGGCGGCTGTGCCGGTTGCCAGGACCGATTTCATCTTATCAATCGTGTCAAGGGGGATGCCCTGGTCCTTTCCACCGTACAGCCCGAGCACCGGCGCCTGGAGGCTGGCGGCGATGTCCACGGGATGCCTGGGCGTGAGTTCGCTGGGCTGACCGACCAGCCGGCCATACCAGGCGACGCCAGCCTTCACCTTGCCGGTGGCCGCATAGAGCCAGACGAAGCGCCCGCCCCAGCAGAAGCCGGTGATGCCGGCCTTGCTCACGTCGCCCCCGTTGGCAGCCGCGTACTTCAGGGCGCCGTCGAGGTCGGCGAGGACCTGCGCGTCGGGCACCTTGCTGACGATGTCGGCCATCAGTTTCGGGATGTCGGTGTAGCTCTTCGCATCGCCCTGGCGCGCGTAGAGGTCGGGCGCGATGGCCAGGTAGCCGAGCTTCGCGAAACGCCGGCAGGTGTCGGCGATGTACTCGTGCACGCCGAAGATCTCCTGCACCACCAGCACCACCGGCAGGCCGGTCTTGCCGGCCGGCGCCGCGGCGTAGGCTGGCACGTCGAAGCCGTTGACGCTGTACTTCACGAAGCCGGCCGTGAGGCCGTCCGCGGAGGTATGGATGGCGGTCTGCGCGACGATCGGCAGCGTGGCGGCGGCGTAGCCGATGCCGATGGCCGCCTTGAGCGCCGTGCGGCGCGTGGCGCCCTTGTCCGTGGTCTCGCCCGGTCGAAGCGAGTCGAATTCGGCTTGCAGATCGGAACCGGTCTCGTGCTGGGGCATGGGTGTGAACTCCTGTGGGATCGACGTACAAGGATGGCGGCTGCGCGAAGCGCAGGCCGGAATGTAGGCGATCAGGCGCAGGCGCGTGCGACGGGTGCCGATATCCCGGTGCCGGTGTCCCCGTATGCCCTGTCGGCCAGTGCGGAAGCGAGCACTTCGGCCGGGTCGACCAGCGACAGGCCCTCGACCGCCGCCGCGCCGCGCAGGCCCAGCGGGATCTCGGTGCAGCCCATGATGAGCGTCACCGGGCCGTGGCGGCGCACGAGTTGCACCGCGACCTCGCTGAAACAGGTCCGCGCGAGCGCCATGTCGCCAGCCTTCACGCCGTCGTAGATGCCGCGCATCAGCAGCCGGCGCTCGCCGGCAAGTGGCAAGTGGCAGGCGAGGCCCGCGTCCGACAAGGCTTTCTCGTAGAGCCCGGTCCGGTAGGTACCGTCCGTCGCCATCAGCGCCGCCTCGTGCACCCCGGCCGCGGCGAGATGTGCCGCCACCTCGCAAGCGACGTGCAGCACCTCGACCTGCGGAAAGCGCGCCTGCAGCGCCGGATGCCACGCATGTGCGGTGTTGCAGGCGATGGCCACGGCGCGGCTGCCCAGCGCCGCCAGCCGACCCAGCGCCAGCAGCATCGCATCCAGGGGCTGATGAACATCAGGCGCATCCGATTCGAGCGCGCGGCTGCGGTCCGGCACCGGAACCTGCGCGAGCCAGTGCTCCGGATATCCTTGGTCATGCACCGCGAGGCCCCGGGCGCGCATGTGGTCCGCGCAAGCCTCCACGAAAAGGCGGGCGAAATCGGCGCCCGCCGCCGGTCCCATGCCCCCCAGGATGCCAACCGTCCGCGTCAAAGTCATGTCCTTTCCAGTTCTCTCCAGAGTGTAGGAACGGCAGCGCGCGCCACCCAATTCCTTTTGCGCCACGGGCCATGACCGGAAGGCATGGGGCAACGCATCCCATGCCCTTTGGCTATGGCCCCGGGTGCTTTCGGCATTTCTCGCGCAAGGGCGCCGGGCCTAGAGTCCGCCCATCCGAAACAGCGACTGGAAAGCGTCATGCATGTGTGTGTGCTGGGTGCCGGCATCGTGGGCCTGGCCACGGCATGGCAGTTGAACCGGGACGGCTTCGAGGTAAGCGTCGTCGACCGTGCCGAGCCGGGTGCCGGCGCAAGCGGCGGCAATGGCGCGCAACTGAGCTATTCGTATGTGCAGCCGCTCGCGGACCCTTCGATCTGGACGCAGTTGCCGAAGCTGCTGTTCTCGCCCGCTTCGCCGCTCAAGCTGCGTCCCCGGCTCGATCCGCTGCAGTGGCGATGGGCCCTCGCATTCCTGGCGGCCTGCAACGCGGACACTTCGCGCGATACCACGGCACGGTTGCTGGCCCTGGCGGCGGAAAGCCGCGAGGGCTTCGAGGCCATGCGCGCGGACATCGCGCCGGACTGCGACTTCTCCGCCACCGGCAAGCTGGTGCTCTACCAGAGCGCGGAGGCGCTCGAAGGCGCACGCCGCCAGCTCCAACTGCAGCGTGCCATGGGCAGCCAGCAGCGCCTCGTCATGCAGGACGAATGCATCGCCATCGAACCCGCGCTGGCGGACTATCGCGCGCGCATGGCCGGTGCCGTCTACACGCCCGGCGAATGCGCCGCCGACTGCCTCAAGGTGTGCACGGAACTCGCACGCGTCCTGCGGCAACGCGGCGTGCGCTTCCTGCTCGGCACCGAGGCACGCGGCTTCGACGTGCGCGAGCGCCACATCGCCGCCGTGCGCACGGATGCCGGCGCGGTCGAGGCCGATGCCTTCGTCATGGCGCTTGGCACGGCCTCGCACCGGCTCGGGCGGATGCTCGGCGCCAACCTGCCGGTCTATCCGCTGAAGGGCTACAGCATCACGGTCGACGTGGATCCGGCCCCCGGTGCGGCGCCCTTCGTGAGTGTCACCGACAGCGCGCGCAAGGTGGTGTTCGCTCGCATCGGCTCGCGACTGCGCATCGCCGGCATGGCCGAGCTGGTGGGCCACGACGCGAGCATCCCGTCCACGCGCATCGAGACCCTGGTCGAGGCCACGCGCGCGGTGTTCCCCAAGGCCAGCCGGCTCGATGCATTGCACCCATGGACCGGCATGCGTCCCGCGACGCCGACCGGGCTGCCGATCATCGGCCGGCTGTCGCGCGCGCCGTCGAACATGTTGTTCAATACCGGCCACGGCGCGCTCGGATTCACGCTCGCCTTCGGCTCGGCGCTGCGCGTGGCGCGGGACCTGCGGGGCTAGGCCATCTCCTCGATCGCCTCGCGCATGAAGCGCGTGATGCCGCGCACGGCGACCGAGTCCGGCCTGCCGGCGAAGCGCAGCGCGCGGACCGGCACGGGAATGTGCGGCTCCAACCTCAGCACGTCGACCTTGGTGCCGTCCGCCGAGGCGGCGGTGCAGCCGTCGACCAGCGCGACGCCCAGGCCGTGGTGCGCCATCGCCAGCGCCGCGTGGTAGGTCTGCACCGTGACCACCGCCTGCTGGAAGCCCACGCCCGCCTGGCGGCAGGCCTGGCTCAGGCTGGTCCCGACGGGGTCGCGGCTGTCGAGCCCGACCACCGGCACGCTGACGAGGTCGTGCAGCGCCACCGAGCCATTGCGCAGCAAGGCGCGCGGCAGCATGCCCTTGGGTGCCACGCACACCATGCGGCTATCGGCCAGCGCCTCCTGCGTAAGCGAGGGGTGCGCCACGGGGCTGAACGCAAAGCCGACGTCCGCCTCCTGCAGCAGCAGCGCCGACATGATCTGCGGAGAATGCAGCGACTCCACCGTGACGGCGATCGCCGGGTGCTTCTGGCGGAACTTCTTGAGCGCGCGCGGCAGCACCTCGTAACTGAGCGCGAGCACGGTGAGGATGCGCAACTCACCCGCGTCGCTGGCGGTGCGCAGGTTGGCCGCCAGCCGTTGCACCTCGTCGAGCTGGGCGAAGAGCCGCTCGATGTGCGGGTACAGCGCCTGCGCCTCCGTCGTCGGCGTGAGTCGGCCCTTCGCGCGCTGGAACAGCGCGAAGCCGAGCTGGATCTCGGCATGCTGCAAGGTGCGGCTGACCGCGGGCTGCGTGATGTTGATCAGCCGCGCCGCCGCGCTCACGCTGCCCGTGAGCATGACGGCGTTGAAGACCTCGATATGGCGCAGGCGCATCGCGGATGCCGGAGGCGGCGCCCTAGGGGTTGCCGGCCTTGCCGACCTTGCCGCGCGCGACGTCCATGATCAGCTGCGTCGCCAGGTAGAGGCGCGGCTCGATGGAGTCGACCAGCACGTACTCCGCGTCCGCCGAATGCGCGCCGAAGCCCTGCAGGCCGAAGCGCTCGACCACGGCGGCCTTGGTCTTGAGCGCGGCGAAGGCGGCGTCGGTGCCGCCACCGGCGACCTTGTCGTCCGCGCCGAGTTCCTTGCCGAGGTCCTTGTAGATCGCCTGCGCATGGCGTGCCAGAACGAGCGATGCCTCGTTGGCTTCCAGCGGCGGGCGGCGGCGCTCGAACTTCATCTCGACCTTGGCCTGCGGGATGAGCTGCTTCTTCACGCGCTCCTGCACCTGCTGCTCGATGCGGTCGTAGTCGGCGACCTTCAGCACTCGCACGTCGGCGCCGGCGGTGGCCGTGGCCGGGATCACGTTGCGGTTGGTGCCGGCGCGCGCGATCGTCCAGTTCATCTTGAGGCCGGTCGCGGGATCGGACAGGTCGCGCATCTGCAGGATCTGGTTCGACAGCTCGTACAGCGCGTTCACGCCCAGCTCCGGCGCCGAGCCGGCGTGCGATGCCTTGCCGGTGACGTTGAGCGTGACCGACGCGATGCCCGCCGTGGCGAGCGAGAGCTTGTCTTCCTTGACGGAGGAGCCTTCGAAGGACATCACCACGTCGTGTTCGCCGCCCAGCTTCGTGATCAGGTGGCGCGCGCCGGGCGAGCTGATTTCCTCGTCGCCGTTGATGAGCACCGTGAGCGTGCCGTACTCCTTGAAATCCAGCGCCTTGAGCATCGCCACCGTGTGCGTGATGACCGCGATGCCCTGCTTGTCGTCCGCGATGCCCAGGCCATAGGCCTTGTCGCCTTCGACGCGGAAGGGCTGCTTGTTCAGCATGCCGATCTGGTAGACCGTGTCCATGTGCGCGATGAGCATGATCTTCGCCGTGCCGTTGCCCTTGAAGGTCGCGCGCATGACCTTGCCGATCTTCTCCGGCGTGTCCTCCATGCGGTAAGCCGCGGCCGAGGGATCGATGAGCTCGACCTGTCCGCCCATGGCCTTGAACTTGTCGGCGATGAGGTTGGCGATCTTGTCCAGGCCTTCGAGGTCGCGGCTGCCGGACTCGATGGAGACCAGCTGCTTCAGCGTCTCGAGCAGCGCGGGCTTCTCCTTGGCGGCGAGCGCGGCGACGCGCTGGTCGGGGGCGGCGCTGGCGCTGCCGAGGCAGGCGCCCAGCGCCAGGGCGACGAGTGAGAGGCGAAGGCGTGCGGTGTTCATTCTGTGAGTTCTTTTCCTTGTCGTGGTTTCAGTGTGCCTTGTCCCAGTTCGGGCCAAAGCCGATCTCGGCGAGAAGCGGGACCCTCAGGTCCGCCACGCCGGCCATGAGCCGCGGGATCTCCGTGCGTACCCACTCGACTTCATCTTCCGGCACTTCGAACACCAGTTCGTCGTGCACCTGCATGATCATCTTCGTGCCGCGCTTCTCCGCATCCAGCACGTCCTGCACCTTGACCATGCTCAGCTTGATCAGGTCGGCCGCCGTACCCTGCATCGGCGCATTGATGGCCGCGCGCTCGGCGCCGCCGCGGCGCGGGCCGTTGGGCGAGTTGATCTCGGGCAGGTAGAGCCGGCGGCCGAAGACGGTCTCGACGTAGCCCTTTTCCTTCGCGAGCGCCTTGGTCTCGTCCATGTAGATCTTCACGCCCGGGTAGCGCGCGAAGTAGCGGTCGATGTAGGAAGCCGCGGCCTTGGTCTCGATGCCGAGGTTGCGCGCCAGCCCGAAGCTGCTCATGCCGTAGATCAGGCCGAAGTTGATGACCTTGGCGTAGCGGCGCTGCTCGCTGGAGACCTGCGCCACTTCGACGCCGAAGACCTCGGACGCCGTCGCGCGATGCACGTCGATGCCTTCCTTGAAGGCACGCAGCAGGGATTCGTCGCCGCTGATGTGCGCCATGATGCGCAGCTCGATCTGCGAATAGTCCGAGCTCGCGATCACGCTGCCGGCCGGCGCCACGAAGGCCTCGCGCACGCGGCGGCCTTCCGGCGTGCGGATGGGGATGTTCTGCAGGTTCGGGTCGTTGCTCGACAGGCGCCCCGTCACCGCGACAGCCTGCGCGTAGTGCGTGTGCACGCGGCCGCTGCGCGGGTTCGCGAGCTGGCCGAGCTTGTCGGTGTAGGTTCCCTTGAGCTTCGAGAGGCCGCGGTGCTCCAGGATCTTGGCCGGCAGCGGGTAGTCCTCGGCCAACTTCTCCAGCACTTCCTCGTCGGTGCTGGGCGCCCCGCTGGGTGTCTTCTTGACGACCGGGAGGCCGAGCTTGGTGAAGAAGATCTCGCCGATCTGCTTGGGCGAGCCGAGGTTGAAGGGCTGGCCCGCGATGTCATAGGCCTCCTGCTCCAGTTCCATGATGCGCTTGCCGAGCTGGTTGCTCTGCGCGGCCAGCGTGGGCGCGTCGATCAGCACGCCGTTGCGCTCAATGCGGTAGAGCGTCTCGCTCGAATCCATCTCCAGCTGGTAGATGAAGCGCAACTTCTCGTCGGCCTCCAGCCGCGGCCACAGCGCGAGGTGCACGTCGAGCGTCTGGTCGGAATCCTCGCAGGAGTATTCCGCCGCCTTGTCGATCGAGACCTGGCTGAAGGGGATCTGGTGCGCGCCCTTGCCGCAGAGGTCCTCGTAGTCGATGCCGCTGCGGCCCAGGTGGCGCTCCGCCAGGCTGGCCAGGCCGTGCGGCTTGTGCACCTCCAGCACGTAGCTCTGCAGCATGGTGTCGTGCGCGTAGCCCTGCACCTCGATGCCATGGTTGGCGAAGACATGGCGGTCGTACTTGACGTGCTGGCCGAGCTTCTTGCGCGAAGCGTCCTCCAGCCAGGGCTTGAGCCGCGCGAGCACGTCGTCGCGCGGCAGCTGCGCGGGTGCATCGGGGTAGTTGTGAGCCACGGGGATGTACGCGGCCTCGCCGGGCTTCACGCTGAAGCTGAGGCCGACGATCTCGGCGCGCATCTCGTCGAGCGAGGTGGTCTCGGTGTCGACGGCGGCCAGCTCCGCGGCCTGGAGCTTCGCCAGCCAGGCGTCGAAGGCCTCCCAGGTCAGCACGGTGTCGTAGGCCAGGTTGGTGGCTTTGGAGGCGGCTTCCAACCCCGGCTCGTCGAAGAGGCCGGTGCCGCCTTCCGGGCCTTTTTTCTTCTTGTTCTCCTCGATCAGTTCGGGCGCGACCTCGTGCGCCTCCAGCGTCTTCACCAGGGTCTTGAAGCCGTACTGCTCGTAGAAGCCCTTGAGGGCGTCGATCTGCTGCGGGCCGATGGCGATGGCGTCCAGCGCCGGCAGGCCGGGCACGTGGCCGTCGAGCTCGCAGTCGGTGCGGATGGTGACCAGCCGCCGCCCCTGCGGCAGCCAGTCGAGCGCCTTGCGCAGGTTCTCGCCGGCCTGGCCCTTGACCTCGGATGCGCGCGCGACCAGCGCATCGAGCGAGCCGTATTCGAGCAGCCACTTGGCCGCCGTCTTCGGGCCGACCTTCTCGACGCCGGGCACGTTGTCCACCGTGTCGCCGACCAGGGTCTGGTAGTCGATCATCAGGTGGGGCGGCACGCCGAACTCGGCCGTCACGCCGGCCACGTCGCGCTTCTTGCCGTTCATGGTGTCGATGATGGTGACGTGCTCGTCCACCAGCTGGCTCAGGTCCTTGTCGCCGCTGGAGACGATCACCTCGATACCCTGGCGCGCGGCCGTGCGGGCCAGCGTGCCGATCACGTCATCCGCCTCGATGTCGGGCACGCACAGCACCGGCCAGCCAAGCAGCCGCACCACCTGGTGGATCGGCTCCACCTGGCTGCGCAGGTCGTCGGGCATGGGCGAGCGGTTGGCCTTGTACTGCGGGTACCAGTCGTCGCGGAAGGTCTTGCCGGGCGCGTCGAAGATGCAGGCCGCGTAGTCCGCCCGCACCTCGCGGCGCAGCGCCTGCATCATGTTGATCATGCCGCGGATGGCGCCCGTCGCCGGACTTGTGGAATCCCCCGGCACGGCGCGCAGGTCGGGCATCGCGTGGAATGCGCGGTAGAGGTAGCTCGAGCCGTCCACGAGCAGCAGCGTTTTCTTGTCGGTCATCAAGGCATTTTGCCGTGCCTCGAATGCGCTTCCGCATCACGCCGGCCGTCGTCACCCGCTTACAGGAAGGGTGAAGGACGCCACCTACAATCTGATCACCATGCCCTCCATCACATTCCTGTCCGTCCGCCGTGCCCGCCTCGCCGCCCTGGCGCTGGCTTGCGTGGCGCCCCTGGCCGCCGTCCATGCCCAGAGCGCCCCGCCCCCAGCGGCGGCGGAGCAGGACGCGAAGCAGCAGGAGCGGGCCGAAGGCCGGCGAAACCAGAAGATCGAGCGCATCCACGTGGAAGACGCGGGCGCGAGCGTGGACGAGGTGCGCTACGGCGGCCAGACCCAGAGCATCACCGTGCAGCCCAAGGCCAACGTGCCCTCCTATGAAGTGATGCGGCCGGGCTACGGTGGGCGCGGCCCGGAGCGCCCCGGCGCGACCGATGGCGACAGCGGGGGCAATGGCAACGGTCCGCGCGTCTGGAACCTGATGAAGTTCTGAGCGGCGGTGGCGGTTTTCACTGAAGTCGGGTTCGAGGAGGCCGATGCGCTGGTGCAGCGCCTCGGCCTGGGCCCGCTGCGCGCGCTTCGCGGCATCGAGGGCGGGATCGAGAACACCAACTACTTCGCGACGGCGGAGTCAGGCGAATACGTCCTGACGCTGTTCGAGCGTCTGGGCGCGGAGCAGTTGCCCTACTACCTTTGCCTGATGAAGCACCTGGCGGCCCAGGGCATGCCGGTGCCGGAACCCGTGGCGGACCCGGCGGTGGCGCCACCGAAGGGCCATGCGCTGTCGATTCCGGCCAACGCGCCCTGCGAGCTGCTTCACACCGTCGCCGGCAAGCCCGCGGCCATCGTGCAGAAGCTCAGCGGCAAGAGCGAACTGGCGCCCCAGCCGTCGCATTGCGCCGAACTGGGGCGGCTCCTGGCCCGCCTGCACATGGCCGGCCGTGACTTCCCCCGCCTGCAGCCCAACCTGCGCGGCCTGCCGTGGTGGAACGACACGGCGCCTGTTGTCCTGCCCTACCTGGAGGCGCCGCAGGCCGCCCTGCTGCGCGCCGAGCTGGCCTACCAGAACCACGTGGCCGAATCCTCCGCCTACGCAGCACTGCCGCGCGGGCCGGTGCATGCCGACCTGTTCCGCGACAACGCGATGTTCGACACCGAAGCCGGCAGCGAGGCGCCGCGGCTCACAGGCGTGTTCGACTTCTATTTCGCCGGCACCGACACCTGGCTCTTCGACTTGGCCGTGTGCCTGAACGACTGGGCCGTCGACCTCCCGACCGGCCGCCACGACGCGGAACGCGCCGACGCCCTGCTGGCGGCCTACGCCACGGTGCGGCCGCTGACGGCCGCCGAGCGGCAACTGCTGCCGGCCATGCTGCGCGCCGCCGCGCTGCGCTTCTGGATCTCCCGGCTCTGGGACTTCCACCTGCCGCGCGAAGCGAGCATGCTCAAGCCCCATGACCCGACCCACTTCGAGCGCGTGCTGCGCGAGCGCGTCCTGGCCCCTTTTGCGCCCTCTTCCTTCTTCGCGCCCTTTGTCCCATCCATGCCGCAGCACGCCGCCGAAACGCTGGCGGCCTGAGGCGACTCCCCCATGAAACTCAATCTCGTGCCGGCGCGCACCGGCGTGCTGTGGGTCCGCACCGGGCTCAAGGCCTTCGCCCGGCAGCCTTTCGCCTTCATCTCGCTGTTCTTTTTCTTCATGGCGCTGATCTCGATCGCCTCGCAGATCCCGCTGGTGGGCAGCATCCTGGCCCTGATGCTCCTGCCCACGATGACGCTGGGCCTGATGGCCGCGGCCGCACAGGCCGCCGGACCCGAGAAGCCGCCGGCCGGCACGGTCTTCCTGGCGGCGCTCAACGCCGTGCGCACCGACCGCAAGCCGCTGCTCGTGCTGGGCGTGCTCTACGCGGTGCTCTTCCTCGCGGTGATGGCGATCTCCGCCCTGGCCGACGGCGGCAAGTTCGCCCAGGCCTACCTGTTCGGAGGAGAGATGACGCGCGAACTGGCGGAGACGACCGAGTTCCAGGTGGCGTTGTGGATCACGATGGCCCTCTACCTGCCGCTGTCGCTGGCCTTCTGGCACGCGCCCGCGCTGGTGCATTGGCACAAGGTGCCGCCGGCCAAGAGCCTGTTCTTCAGCTTCGTCGCCTGCTTCAAGAACTTCGGTGCGCTCACCGTGTTCGGCGTGGTATGGATCGGCGTGTGCATGCTCACCGGGATCGTGCTGAGCCTGTTCGCGAGCCTGCTGGTCGCCGTCGGCGCGATGGGCGTGGGCGACGGCGCCTCGGCTGCCGGCGGGGCCGTGATGATCGGAGGGGCGCTGGTGATGGCGGCGATGTTCTTCACCAGCACGTGGTTCACCTTCCGCGACAGCTTCAACGCGGAGTGAGCCTCAAGGCTTCAAGGCTTCAAGGCCTCAGACCGGCGTCAGCTTGGCGACCGACAAGGCCAGCCACTTGACGCCGTGACGCGGGAAGTTGACCTGCGCCCGCGCGTCGTCCCCGCTGCCCTCCAGCGCCGTCACCGTCCCTTCGCCGAACTTGTTGTGGAACACCTGCATGCCCGAGCGCAGGCCGTGCGAGGGCGCAGCCTTCTGCGGCGGCACCGGCGGACTGGCGAAGGTGTCCTTGCCGTAGCTGCCGCCGCCGCTCCCGCGTGAAGTGGCATAGCCGCCGCCGTAGCCGAAGGCCGAGGGCGTGAAGCCCTGGTTCTTGGGCGTCAGCCACTTGAGCGCGGCCTCGGGCAGCTCGTCGTAGAACCGGCTCTTCACGTTGTAGCGCGTCTGCCCGTGCAGCATGCGCGTCTGCGAATGGCTCAGGTAGAGCCTCTTGCGCGCGCGCGTGATGGCCACATACATCAGCCGGCGTTCTTCCTCCAGGCTTTCATGGTCGCTCATGGAGTTCTCGTGCGGGAAGAGGCCTTCTTCCATGCCGGTGATGAACACGCAGTCGAATTCCAGGCCCTTGGCCGCGTGCACCGTCATCAGCTGCACCGCGTCCTGGCCGGCCTGCGCCTGGTTGTCGCCCGATTCGAGCGCGGCGTGCGTGAGGAAGGCGGCGAGCGGGCTCAGCGTCTCGCCGGTTTCCGCATCGGGCGCAAGCGGCTCGTCGGTGACGGGCAGATTCGGGTCGAGCCCCTGGCTGACCGGTGACTGTCGCAACTCGTCCACCGGCAGCGCGACCGCGTCGCGGCCGAAGCCTTCCTGCGTGACGAAGCTCTCCGCCGCATTCACCAGTTCTTCCAGGTTCTCGATGCGGTCGGCGCCTTCGCGGTCGGCCTTGTAATGCTCGACGAGGCCGCTGTGGTCGAGAACCAGCTCGATGATCTCGCGCAGCGACATGCCCTGCGTCTGCTCGCGCAGCACGTCGATCCTGGCGACCAAGCCCGAGAGGTTGGTGCCGGCCTTGCCGCCCACCGCCGCCACCGCGTCGTGCAGCGAGCGGCCCGCGGCGCGCGCCGCATCCTGCAACTGCTCGATACTGCGCGCGCCGATGCCGCGCGGCGGGAAGTTGACGATACGCAGGAAGCTGGTGTCGTCGTCCTTGTTCTCCAGCAGGCGCAGGTAGGCCAGCGCATGCTTGATCTCGGCGCGCTCGAAGAAGCGCAGGCCGCCGTACACGCGGTAGGGCACGGCCGCATTGAAGAGCGCGGTCTCGATCACCCGGCTTTGCGCATTGCTGCGGTAGAGAACGGCCATTTCCTTGCGCTCGAAGCCGTCGCGCACGAGTTGGCGCATCTCCTCGACCATCCATTGCGCCTCGGCGAAGTCGCTGGTGGACTCGTAGACGCGCACGGGCTCGCCCGGCCCTTGGTCGGTGCGCAGGTTCTTGCCGAGCCGCTTCGTGTTGTTGCTGATCAACTGGTTGGCGGAGTCGAGGATGTTGCTGTAGCTGCGGTAGTTCTGCTCCAGCTTGATCTGGTGCGTCACCTCGAACTCGCGCACGAAGTCGGCCATGTTGCCCACGCGCGCGCCGCGGAAGGCATAAATGCTCTGGTCGTCGTCCCCCACCGCGATCACGCTGTTCTCGCCCGGCACGAAGCGGCCTTCGACCGTGTTGCCGGAGAGCATCTTGATCCAGGCGTACTGCAGGCGGTTGGTGTCCTGGAACTCGTCGATCAGGATGTGGCGGAAGCGCCGCTGGTAGTGCTCGCGCACCGGGTCGTTGTCGCGCAGCAGTTCGTAGCTGCGCAGCATCAGCTCGCCGAAGTCGACCACGCCCTCGCGCTGGCACTGCTCTTCATAGAGCTGGTAGAGCTCGACCTTCTTGCGGTCGTCCTCGCTGCGGATCTCGACGTCGCGCGGGCGCAGGCCGTCTTCCTTCGCGCTCGCGATGAACCACTGGGTCTGCTTGGCGGGGAATCGCTCGTCGTCGACGTTGAACTGCTTCATCAGCCGCTTGATGGCGGAGAGCTGGTCCTGCGTGTCCAGGATCTGGAAGGTGGACGGCAGGTTGGCCAGTTTCCAGTGCGCGCGCAGGAAGCGGTTGCACAGGCCGTGAAAGGTGCCGATCCACATGCCGCGCACATTGACGGGCAGCATCGCGCCCAGGCGCGTCATCATCTCCTTCGCCGCCTTGTTGGTGAAGGTGACCGCCAGGATGCCGCCGGGCGAGACCTGGCCGGTCTGCATCAGCCAGGCGATGCGGGTGGTGAGGACGCGGGTCTTGCCGGAGCCCGCGCCCGCCAGGATCAGTGCATTGCCCTGCGGCAGCGTGACCGCCGCGAGCTGCTCGGGATTGAGGTTGGCGAGCAGGGGCGATGCGGCCGCGGAGGAAGTGGGGGCGTCGTGCGAGCCGAAGAGAGACATGCCCTCATTGTAGGAAGCCGCGGTGCCGCCGGCATGTTTGTGCTGGATCAAGGACGCCGGGGCCCTTCGGACCGGACACTGGTTCCAGTGGCCGGCCATATGGGCCGGCCTTCACTGGAGCAGGAAGAACATGTCGAAGAATCTCACACGCGCACTGGCCGGAGCATTGCTCTGCACGCTGTGCGCCCTCCCCGCCGCCGCGCAGGAAACGCAGGGCAACTGGCTGATCCGCGCGCGGGCCGTACGGCTGGATCCGGCCAACAAGTCAGGCCCCATCGCGGCGCTGGCCGTGCCGGCCGATGCGATCACGATCAATGAGAAGACCATCCCTGAAGTCGACCTGAGCTATTTCTTCACGCCGAACATCGCCGCGGAGCTGGTGCTGACGGTGCCGCAGAAGCAGCGCGTGACGGTCGAGCAGAGCGCGCTGGGCGGCCCGGTCGACATCGGCAGCTTCAAGCACCTGCCGCCGACGCTGATGCTGCAATACCACTTCATGCCCGACGCGACGATCCGGCCCTACATCGGCGCCGGGCTGAACTACACGCGCATCAGTTCGGTGAACCTGGCTGTGCCCTCCGTCGGCCGCCTGGAACTCGACCACAGCAGCTTCGGCCTGGCCCTGGGCGGCGGGGTGGACATCGCGATCGCGAAGAATGTGTTCCTGAATTTCGACGTCAAGAAGGTGCAGATTCGCACCGACGTGAGCCTCGCGGGCACGAAGCTCTCGACGGTGAAGGTCGATCCTTGGCTCTTCGGCGTCGGCATCGGCTACCGCTTCTGAGCGGCAGGGCGCGCGGCGAATAAGGTCTATACGAAACCGGGCAAGCACCCCGCCGCGCGCCAGCCTAAAATCAATCACCGGGCCCAAGCTTCTTGTCGCCCGGTTTTTTTTCGCCTGCCGAAGACGTGAAGAACCGGGCCGGGACCAAGCGCCCACGCCGCCGGGAATGGTCCCGGGGCTCACCTTTCAACAGGAGCTTGGTTTCTCATGCAGATCTTCGACTACGACAACATCCTCTTGCTGCCACGCAAATGCGTGGTGGAAAGCCGCTCGGAATGCGACGCCAGCGTCACCCTGGGCGGCCGCAGCTTCCGCATCCCGACCGTTCCGGCCAACATGAAGACGGTGGTCGACGAGGCCATCTGTACCTGGCTCGCGAAGAACGGCTATTTCTACGTGATGCACCGCTTCGACCTGGACAACGTGAAGTTCGTGAAGGACATGCATGCCAAAGGCGTGTTCGCCTCGATCTCGCTGGGCGTGAAGCAGCCGGACTACGACACGGTGGACCGCCTCGTCGAGGCCGGCCTCGTGCCCGAGTACATCACCATCGACATCGCGCACGGCCATGCCGACAGCGTGAAGAACATGATCGCCTGCCTCAAGAAGAAGCTGCCGAAGTCCTTCGTGATCGCGGGCAACGTGGGCACGCCGGAGGCCGTCATCGACCTGGAGAACTGGGGCGCGGACGCAACCAAGGTGGGCATCGGCCCGGGCAAGGTGTGCATCACCAAGCTCAAGACCGGCTTCGGCACGGGCGGCTGGCAGTTGTCGGCGCTCAAGTGGTGCGCGCGCGTCGCGACCAAGCCGATCATCGCGGACGGCGGCATCCGCGACCACGGCGACATCGCCAAGAGCATCCGTTTCGGGGCTTCGATGGTCATGATCGGCTCGCTCTTCGCGGGACATGAGGAATCGCCCGGCAGGACGGTGGAAGTCGATGGCACGCTCTTCAAGGAGTACTACGGCTCGGCCAGCGACTTCAACAAGGGGGAATACAAGCACGTCGAGGGCAAGCGCATCCTGGAGCCGATCAAGGGCCATCTGGCCGACACGCTCGTCGAGATGGAGCAGGACATCCAGAGTTCGATCAGCTATGCCGGCGGGCGCAGGCTGATGGACATCCGCAAGGTCAACTACGTGACTCTGGGCGGCGACAACGCGGGCGAACACCTGCTGATGTAGGCCACGGCGCCCGCCGCTTCAGGCATCCAGGAGCTGTACGGCGTGGCTGTGCAGCCGGTGCGCCGGGTCGACGAGCGCGTCGACGATGCTGAAGTGGTGCAAACCCGGCAGCACCTCGCACAGCGGCACGGCGTGGCGACCCCAGGCCTCGCGAATCGCACTGTTGTGGCGGATGAACTCGTCGCTTTCCTCGCCGCCGGCCACGGCGTAGAGCTGGCCGCGAGCGGGCGCGGGCCACAGCGCGGGGCTGGCGCGCTGGATGTCGGCATTGGTGAGGCGCAGCACCTTCTCCAGGAACGGCGTGTGCTGCAAGGGGCGCAGGTCGTAGAGCCCGGAGATCGACAAGGCATTGCGCACCAGCTGCGCGGGCAGGTCGGACGCGACCGCCTTCCAGTCACAGGCCAGCAGCATCGCCGCGAGGTGGCCACCCGCCGAATGGCCGACGACGGTGATGCGCGCAGGGTCGCCGCCGTGCTCGGCGATGTGGCGCCAGGTCCATTCGAGCGCGCGCACCATCTGCATCGCGATGTGCGGCACTGTCACGGGACGCTCCGGCGTGCCGGGACAGAGGTCGTAGTTGGGAACCACCACGCACACGCCGCGGTCGTTGAAGACCGGTGCAACGAAGGAATGGTCGCTCTTGTCCAGCGCGCGCCAGTAGCCCCCGTGGATGAAGACGAGGACGGGCGCGTCCGGCACCGGTGCCGGGAAGATGTCGAGCGTTTCCTTCGGGCCTTCGCCATAGGGCTCGTCGAGCCTGCACGGCACGCGGCCACGGGCCTCGGCGGAATCATGCGTCCAGCGCCCGAGGAAGGCCGGGTGCTCCGGCACGCGCGCGAGGTTGTTGTACATTTTTTCTAGCCAGACGGGGTCGTACGAAGCCATGTGCCGGATCCTTGGTTAAAATCGCCTCGCGTTGGGGGGGTAGCTCAGCTGGGAGAGCGCCGCGTTCGCAATGCGGAGGTCGTGAGTTCGATCCTCATCCTCTCCACCAACCATCATCGAAAAGGCCTCGGCATCCGCCGGGGCTTTTTTCTTCCTGGCCATGCGCTCAGGCGTCGAGCGCCAGGTGCTGCCCGTGCAGCGCGGCGGCAGCCGGCGACGCGAGGAAGCCGATGGTCTGCGCCGCGACGGCCGTCGAGACCCACTCCGCTGGATTCGCTCCGGGCATCGCCTGCCGGTTGGCCGGCGTGTCCAGCACGCTCGGCGCGATGCTGTTGACCGTGATGCCGTGCGGCGCGAGTTCGGCCGCCGAAGCCTCGACCAGCCGCTGCAGCGCGCTCTTCGACGCGATGTAGGCGGCCATGGCGGCCGCGCCGCGCGACGCGGTCTTGGCGGTGACCGCGATCACGCGGCCGGACTTGCGCTCGATCATCGAAGGCACGAGGGCCTGCGTCACGGCCACGAAGGACCATGCATTGAGATCCATCATCCGGTCCCACGCGGCACGGCTCAGGGCATGCACCTGCTCGCCCATCTCGAAACCGCCCGCGATGTGCACCAGGACGTCGACCTGCTTGAAGGCGGCGATGATCTTTCCGGCCGCGTCGGCCATGGAGACCGGCGAACTCACATCGCCCTCCAGCAGCAAGTGCTGAGAGTTGTCGAGGCCTGGGAATGCATTGACCAGATGCGCCATGCGATGCTCAAGCAACGCAAGCCGCGCACCCTCGTCGAGAAACTGCTGCACGACGGCGCGGCCCAGTGCTCCAGCCGCGCCCGTGATGACGACGTTCCGCGCTGTGTTGGCTTCGATCATTGTGTTCACTCCTTGTTCGGGCTGGCATGGTAACGGCCGCCGGACTGTCACCGATTTTTGATACGTGTCTCAAGAAAGGCCGCAAAGCTGTGGCTATAATCGTGGGATTGCCTGAATGACACAACAAATGTCGATCAGGGGCTCTTAGCTCAGTTGGTAGAGCAGCGGACTCTTAATCCGTAGGTCGAGTGTTCGAGTCACTCAGGGCCCACCAGCAATCTCGTATCAGAATGACGGCGCTATCGATTCGGTAGCGCCGTTTTTCTTTGCGGAACGGAAATGTCGATGGCTTCACGCGAGGCGAGTACGCTCTGCCTGTCGCAGACTGATCGCCATCCGGCCTACCGAACCGCAACACACCCGCGCATGCCCTCGCCTCCATCCCCGCACTGGACCGTCGAGATCGGCATGCGCCTGCGCTGGCAGTTCCCGCTCAAGGTGGCGGGCACCACTTTCTTCACGTGGATCTTCTTCATCGGCTACTTCCACGTGCTGCGGCATCCGCTCAATGAGGTGACGCTCATGCCGGTGACGCTGCTGGACCGCCTGATTCCCTTCCAGCCCGAGACGCTGATCGCCTATCTCTCGCTGTGGATCTATGTCGGCGTCGGCCCCGGGCTTCAGCTGAGCTTTCGCGAACTGTTCGTCTATGCGCTGTGGATCGGCGCCCTCTGCCTGACGGGACTCGCCCTCTTCTACCTGTGGCCGACGCAGGTGCCGCCGCTCGGTTCGCACGTGTCCGACTTTCCCGGCTTCGCCCTGCTGCACGGGGTGGACGCGCCGCAGAACGCCTGCCCCTCGCTGCACGTGGCCACGGCCATGTTCACCGCCATCCGCGCGGAGGACGTACTGCGTCGCGCGCGTACGCCGCGTTTGCTGCGCGTGGCGAACTGGCTGTGGTTCCTGGCCATCGCCTACTCGACGATGGCGATCAAGCAGCACGTGGCGCTGGACGTGGCAGCCGGCGCCCTGCTCGGCATCGTGTTCGCGCTGCCCTCGCTGCGCTGGCGGCCGAATCCCCTGCGCGTGGTGCGCGCGTCGCTGCGGGCACGCAAATGGGTCGGCGCGACGCGCTAGGGGTTCCAGCGCGCTGCGGGTCGGTGAGAACTTGCGGCAAAGGCCGCGTCCCACGGGTCGCAGCCGCCCGGGTGGGCCACAATCCCGCCACCATGCCAGATGTCCCCGCGAACCACGGCTCCAAGGATCACCATGGCCCCCTGACCCGAGGGGGCCTGACCGACACCGACTACCGCCTCATGGTCGAGGCGGTGAGCGAGTACGCCATCTTCTTCCTGGATCCGGATGGCGTGGTGCTGAGCTGGAACGAGGGCGCCCGCCGGATGAAGGGTTACGAGGAAGCCGAGATCGTCGGCCGCCACATTTCGGTGTTCTATCCGCAGGAACTGCTGGAACGCAACTGGCCGGCGCACGAACTCAAGGTCGCCCAGGAGACGGGCCGCTTCGAGGACGAAGGCTGGCGCCTGCGCAAGGACGGCACCCGCTTCTGGGCCAGCGTCGTCCTGACGCGGCTGCTGGGGCCGGATGGCGAGCTGCGCGGCTTCTCGAAGATCACGCGCGACCTGAGCGAGCGCCGCCGGCAGGACGAACTGCTGCGCCTGAGCGAGGAGCGCTTCCGTCTCCTGGTCGAGGGCGTGAAGGACTATGCGATCTTCATGCTCGACCCCAGCGGCCACATCGTGAGCTGGAACGCCGGCGCACAGAAGAACAAGGGCTACGAGGCCTCGGAGATCATCGGCAAGCATTTCTCCGTGTTCTACCCGCCCGAAGTCGCCGCCGCGGGCTGGCCCGCCCACGAACTCGAAATGGCCGTGCGCGACGGACGCTTCGAGGACGAAGGCTGGCGCGTGCGCAAGGACGGCACCCGCTTCTGGGCCAGCGTTGTCATCACCTCGCTCATCGACGCCAGCGGGCGGCACCGGGGCTTCGCCAAGGTCACGCGCGACCTGACGGAGCGACGCCGCGTCACCGCGCTGGAGGACGAGGGCCGGCGCATCACGACCTTTCTCGCGATGCTGGGACACGAACTGCGCAATCCGCTCGCGCCGATCTCCAACGCGGTGGCTGTCCTCGAGCGCGAAAAGCTCGAGTCGCGGACCCTGCGCGCAACCCGGGACATCATCGGCCGCCAGCTCAGGCAGTTGACGCGGCTCGTGGACGACCTCCTCGATGTCGGCCGCATCACCAGCGGCAAGCTGCACCTCGAAAGCATGCCGGTGCGCCTGCGCGACGCCATCCAGGAAGCGATCGAGGCGACGCGCCCGCTGATCGAAGCCAAGTCGCAGGTGCTGGCCACCGACATCGACGGTGCCGATCCCTGGACCATGGGCGACCGCGCCCGCATCGTGCAGGTGTTCTGCAACCTGCTCAACAACGCCTCCAAGTTCACGCCCGTCGGCGGCCGCATCGACGCACGGCTGACGGCGGCGGCGGGCACGGGCGAGTTCAGCGTCCGCGACGACGGGCCGGGCATTCCACCACAGGACCTGCAGAGGGTCTTCGGCCTCTTCGCCCAGGTCGAGCAGGACATCGCCCGCCCGCAGGGCGGGCTGGGCCTCGGCCTGAGCCTCGTCCAGCAACTGGTCGCGCTCCATGGCGGCGAGGTGAGCGCCTTCAGCAAGGGGGTTCCCGGCGAGGGTGCCGAGTTCGTCGTGCAGTTGCCGGCGGTCCCGGCCCCGCTGGACCGTCCGGCCGCCGATGCCGGTCCGGCCGCGGGCAAGCGGGTGCTGGTGGTCGACGACAACATGGATGCCGCCGAGACCATGTGCCTGCTGCTGGATGCCATGGGCTACAGCCCGAGCACGGCCCATGACGGGCCGGCCGCGCTCGAAGCCATCAAGACTGGCAACCTGGACGTGGTCCTTCTGGACATCGGCCTGCCCGGTCTCAGCGGCATCGAAGTTGCGCGGCGCGTCCGCGCCGAAGTCGCGAACCCTCCCGCGCTGATCGCGGTGACGGGCTACGGCCAGGAACGGGACCGCGAGATCAGTTTCGACGCCGGCTTCTATGCCCACCTGACCAAGCCCGTCGATGTCGAGCAACTGGCCGCGCTGCTGGAACGACTGGTGCAATCCCGGGCCAAACGCGGCGCCGCCTCGATCTGAGCGGGGTCGCGCCGCTCGGCGCTTCCGGCAAAACAACGGCATTGAATTCGCCTTCGGCTAATTCGACGACGGCGTTTGTTTGCATCCCATCAATTCAATTGCCGAGACACTCGATTTTTCGCGACGCGGCCGTCCTTCGTATATCCCAGTGACATGCCGATGTCAAAAAAATGACGTGCAAAAAACTCGCCGCATTGACAACTAATACCTCGTTGAAGCGGCTTCGCCCGCTCTTGAGGGCGGACTGACCGCCCGGTCATTTTGACGACCAGTACGAGCCGTCCGGCCAATGGACAGGCGCGGATGACAGCGGTAGCGGAGCGTTGCGGCAAAGCTGTTGCTCGCATACGACTGGAGACCAGTCCATTCAGACTAGCGTTAATGCTTTATGTTTAAACGCATGTAACCAATGTGCTACAGGGTGTAGCAATAAATGTAATCAGATGCATACTCCGCTCGTTCCGGTAACTGGCGTAGGAATACGCCGCGTCCCAAAGCGACAAAGCACCGCGAATGCCAAGCCAGGGTTTGCAAGTCCGAAGCCCAGCCACCGGCGGATCCCTCCAACCTTTTTCCAGTCAATTCAATCCTTTTCTGAAAGCAAAAAAATGTCGAATAGCTTGCAAAAGTGGGTAGGACGCAATCGTCCGCCGCGCGTCCAGATCACGTACGACGTCGAGATCGGCGACGCGGTCGAGAAAAAAGAGCTTCCGCTGGTCGTGGGTCTCCTGGCCGACCTGTCGGGCCAGCCGGTGCAGCCGCTGCCCAAGCTCAAGGAACGCCGCTTCGTGGAAGTGGACCGCGACAACTTCAACGAAGTCCTGGGCAACATCGCGCCGCGCCTCGACCTGTCGGTGCCCGACACGCTCAAGGGCGAAGGCAACCTGAAGATCGAGCTGAACTTCAAGAACTTCGACGACTTCCATCCGGAAGCCATCGTCGCGCAGGTACCCCGCCTCGCCAAACTGCTCGAAGCCCGCCAGCAACTGCGCGACCTGCTCGCCAAGCTCGACGGCAACGACGAACTCGACGATCTGCTCGAAAGCGTCGTGCAGAACAGCGAAGACCTGAAGACGGTCCAGAGCCAGGCGAAGGCCGACACCGGCGCCGCCGCCGACGCGGGCGCCGCCGAAGCCAAGTCCCCCGAAGCCGAAACCCCGGCAGCGTGATCAACCCCGTCGAGCGCCCCGGGGCGACCGACATTCCTTGAATGGTGATAGAGATGGCAAACAAATCCAAGGCCGCCGAAGCCGGCGGCGCAGCAACCGTCACGACCAGTGAAATGGGCTTGCTGGACAAGATCGTCTACGAAGGCAACATGGTGACCGAGCCTTCGCAAGGCCCTTACGCGAAGAAGCTCATCGGCCAGCTGGCTTCGCAGATCCTCGACGAAGGCATGAAGACCAGCCCGGACAAGGGCGTGGTCACGCTGATCAACGAGCGCGTCGCCGAGATCGACCGCCTGCTGACCGACCAGCTCAACGCGATCCTGCATGCCCCCGAATTCCAGGCCCTCGAAGCCTCCTGGCGCGGCCTGCGCGACCTGGTCATGGGCACCGAGACCGGCCCCGGCCTGAAGCTGCGCCTGCTCAACGTGAGCAAGAAGGACCTGCTCAAGGACCTGGAGACCGCTGTCGACCACGACACCAGCGTGCTCTTCAAGAAGGTCTATGAAGAAGAGTACGGCACCTTCGGCGGCCACCCCTACTCGCTGCTGATCGGCGACTACTACTTCGGCCGCCACCCGCAGGACATCGCCCTGCTGGAGCGCATTTCCCGCGTGGCCGCCGCGGCGCACGCACCCTTCATCGCCGCCGCCGCGCCCGCGCTGTTCGACTTCAAGTCCTTCACCGAGCTGGGCGTTCCGCGCGACCTGTCGAAGACCTTCGAAAGCGCCGAGCTCGCCGCATGGCGCGGCTTCCGCGAATCGGAAGACTCGCGCTACGTCTCGCTGGTGCTGCCGAGCTACGCCGCCCGCCTGCCCTACGGCGCCAAGACCATCCCCGTCGAGAACTTCAGCTATGAAGAGGACGTGGACGGCAGCGACCACTCCAAGTACCTGTGGGCCAACGCTGCCTACCAGCTCGGCCTGCGCATCACGCAGGCGCATTCGCTGTACGGCTGGACGACGGCCATCCGCGGCGTCGAAGGCGGCGGCAAGGTCGACGGCCTCGTGGCGCATGCCTACAAGACGGACGAAGGCGACATCGCGCTGAAGCCGCCGACGGAAGTGACGATCACCGATCGCCGCGAGAAGGAACTCAGCGACCTCGGCTTCATCGCCATCGTGAACTCCAAGGGCTCGAACTCGGCGGCCTTCTTCGGCGGCCAGACCGTGAACAAGCCCAAGGTCTACGACAAGGACGCGGCCAACGCCAACGCGGCCGTCTCGGCACGCCTGCCCTACATCCTGGCCGCATCGCGCTTCGCCCACTACCTCAAGGTCATCGTGCGCGACAAGATCGGCAGCTTCCAGACGCAGGCCGACCTGCAGAAGTACCTCAACAACTGGGTCGCCAACTACGTGCTGGTGAGCCCCTCGGCACCGCAGGCGCTGAAGGCCAAGTACCCGCTGAGCCAGGCGCGCGTCGACGTGACGGAAGTGCCGGGCAAGCCGGGTTCGTACCGCGCAGTGGCCTTCCTCAAGCCGCATTTCCAGCTCGAGGAACTCTCCGCCTCCATCCGCCTCGTGGCAGACCTGCCGGCGGCCGCGGCCTGAGACCGGCGGCTCGAAGGCCTTCGCATTCACACGTGTAAACAGACAGGAATCAATTTCAAATGGCTATCTACATCAAGCTGCCCGACATCAAGGGCCAGACGCAGGTCGACGGACACAAGGAAGAGCTGGAGGTCGAGTCCTTCCAGTTCGGCGCCGGCATCGCCGTGACCAACACGACGACCAACCAGGAGCGGACCTCCGGCAAGCCCAGCTTCTCCGAAGTCACCGTGACCCGCACCAGCGACTCCGCGACGCCCCAGCTGCTGCAGAAGCTCGCGCAAGGCGACGTGTTCACCGGCGACACCATCATCAGCTTCGTGCGCGAAGACAAGGGCACGCTGTTGAAGCTGATCGTCATCACGCTGACAGATGTGATCCTGAGCGGCGTGTCGCTGTCCAGCGGCGGCGACGTGCCGACGGAAAGCATCTCCCTCAACTACGCCAAGATCAAGGTCGACTACACCAAGCAGAAGGAAGAAGGCGGCCAGGAAGGCGTCGCTCCGTTCGGCTGGGACATCTCCTTGAACAAGGCCGCGGCCTGAGGCCGGTGCCCGGCCCGACCGTGTCCGAACTCGCCAAAGGGGGCGTCGTGCCCCTGTTCGACCGGCTGGCGTCGGCGCCATCGGAGATCAGTCCGTCCCACCTGGAAACGATGGAGTCCCTCCAGGACTCCATCGGCCGGGAACTCCGGACGCTGTTCAACACCCGCTCCCCGCTCGCGCCCGCCGACTACGCGCAGGGCGCGGCGACGGTGCTGGAGTACGGCGTTCCGGACTTCTCGGCCTTCGGCACGCAAAGCACGTCCGAGCTCCAGCAGCTCGCCGCCGCGTTGCGGCAGGCGGTGGAACGCTATGAACCGAGGCTGACCGACGTGACGGTGCAGGTCAGCCCTTCGCCCGCCCGCCATGAGATCGCGCTGGTGCGCATCGGCGCGCAGGCGCGCGCCGGCATGGCGCTGCGCCGCGTGGACTTCGAGATGATGCTCGGCACGCCCGACAGCCTGATGAAAGTCACCTGACAGTGTCCGACATCCCGCACAGCGACCTGCTGCAGTACTACAAGCGCGAACTGTCCTACCTGCGGGGACAGGGGGCCGACTTCGCCCAGCGCTATCCCAAGGTCGCCTCGCGCCTTGCGCTGCATGGCGCCGAATCCCTCGACCCGCACATCGAACGGCTCATCGAGTCCGTCGCGTTTCTTTCGGCACGCGTGCACCGGGACCTGGACCAGGAATTTCCGGCCGTCGCACACGCGCTGCTCGACAACCTCTGCCCCTCGCTCGTCCAGCCCCTGCCCTCGATGTCGATCGCGCAGTTCGCGCTCGACGCCGCGCAGGGCAAGGTCACGGCCGGCTTCCGCGTGCCGCGTCACACGCTGCTGCACGCGCGCACCACGCAGTCCGAGCAGTGCCGCTTCCGCACCGCCTGGGACACCACGCTGTGGCCGGTGCGCATCGCGCATGCGTCCATCGACGCCGACGCGGAGCTGCGCATCACGCTCGAATGCGGGCCCGACGTCGACTTCTCCGAACTCGAGATCGACACGCTGCGCATCCACCTGCAGGGCGACTGGATGACGACCATGCCGCTCTACGACGCGCTGGTCTCCGGTGTGCGCGCAGTCGGCGCGGCGCCGGAGGATGCCCCCGCGCGCCTGCTGCCCGCCGACGCCTGGCGCGAGGTCGGCTACGCCGAGGACGAGGAAGTCCTGCCGCAGCCCGCCAACGCGCAGCCGGCCTACGGCCTGCTGCAGGAATACTTCGCCTTCCCGCGCAAGTTCCATTTCTTCGACCTGCGCCACCTGCGCGGCCGGCTCGGGCGCGGCAAGCGTTGCGACATCGTGCTGCAGCTCGACCGCACGACGCGCGCGCTGCGCCACGTGAACGAGGCGAACTTCCAGCTCGGCTGCACGCCGATCGTCAACCTCTTTCCGCGCGTGAGCGAACCCATCGCGGTGGACCAGCGTCACTACGAATACCTGCTGACGCCGGACCGCCAGCGCGAGTCCTTCACCGAAGTGCACTCCATCGTCTCCGTGGTCGCCTCCGACCCGGACGCGGACAAGCCTGTGAACGTGCCAGGCTTCGCCGCGCTGGGCCATGTCGACGCCGAAGCCGGCGCCGTGTTCTGGAGCTCGCGGCGCGAACCCAGCCTGCGCGCCAACATCCCCGGCACCGACGTCTTCCTCTCCTTCGTGGACCAGGCCAAGACCTTGCGCCAGCCCGTTCAACCGGTGGTGTACGCGCACCTGCTGTGCACCAACCGCCGCCTCGCCGAGCAGGTGCCGGCCGGCGCGCGCCTGGTCGCCGAAGGCCCGCCGCAACCCACGTACGTGCGCTGCCTCTACGAACCCACCGCGCAGCGCGACCCGCCGCTGGGCAGCGAGACGCTGTGGCGCCTGGTGTCGCTGCTCACGCTCAACCACCAGTCGCTGGTGGACGGCTCCACCGGCCGCGAGCAGTTGCGCGCGATGCTGATGCTCTTCGCCTCCGACAGCCGGCGCGACCATGCGCAGATCCGCGGCATCGCCGGCCTCTCGGCGCGCAGCATCACCGCCCACGTGGGCACCGAGGCCTGGCGCGGCTACTGCCGGGGAACGGAAGTCACTCTCGAGTTCGAGGACGACGCCTTCGTCGGCGCCTCCTCCCTGATGCTCTCCGCCGTGCTCGCGCGCTTCTTCGCGATGTACACCTCGCTCAACTCCTTCGTGCGCCTGGTGGTGCGCGGCGGCGACGAGATCCGCAAGCAATGGGACCCGATGACCGGTCGGCAGGTGGTGCTGTGAGCGCGCTCGACCGCCTGCTCGCGAGCCCGCAAGGCTTCGACCTCTTCCAGGCCATCAGCCTGCTGGAGCGCGCCGCGCCCGAGGCGATGCCCGTGGGCCGCGCGCACGGGCCGCACGAGCGAGAGGCCGTGCGCCTGCGCGCCTTCGTATCGCTTGCCTTCGAAGCCAGCGACGTGCGCTCCGTCGGCGCCGGGGCACCGACCGGCGAACCCTACACACTGCACACGCCCGCGCTTTCACTCGCCGGCGTGAGCGGCCCGCTGCCCCTGCCCTTCACCGAGATGCTGCTGGAGCGCCAGGCCAGGCGCGATCACGCGACCGCCGAGTTCCTGGACATCTTCAACCATCGGCTCCTGTCCTTCCTCTACCGCAGCCGCCGCAAGCACCACGTCGCGCTCAATGGCAGCGCGCCGGCCCGCTCCTCGCTGGCGCTGACGCTCGATGCCGTCAGCGCGCTCGGCCTGCAGGCCGGCGTGCGCGCGCCCGACGGCACGGCCCAGTGGCTGCGCCACGCCGGCCTGCTCGGCGGCTCGCCGCGCAGCATGACCGGCCTGCTCGCCATGCTGCGCGACCGTCTCGGCCTGCAAGTGCAAGGCACGCAGTTCCGCGGCGGCTGGCGCACGCTGGAGCCAGACGCGGTCTCGCGCCTGGCATCGAACGCCCGTTCGGCAGGCACGCGACTGGGCCGCGGCGCGGCGCTCGGCCGACGCGTGTGGGACCAGGGCGCCGGCCTGCGCCTGGCCTTCAGCGGCCTGAGCCGCCAACGCCTGCAAGGCCTGCTGCCCGGCGGTGCGGATCACGCGCAGGCCCAATGGATGGTGCGCCGCTTCGTGCCGCAGGACCTCGACATCGAGGTGGAACTCAAGCTCGCGCCCACAGAGCGGCACCGCAGCATCCTCGGCGCCGCCAATCCGATGCGCCTGGGCTGGACCTCCTGGATCGCGGGCCCGTCCTTCCGGGGCACGCTGCCCCCTGTTCAACGCAAGCTGGCGGACACCTCCGCCGCCGGCGCCTGACACGCACACCACCGTCATGGAAATCGACATCCGCACCCTGCTCGGCCGGCTCAATCCGGAATGCAAGCGCGCCATGGAACAGGCCGCCGAGCTGTGCGTGCAGCAGACGCACTACAACGTCGACCTCGAGCACCTGCTGCTGCGCCTGGTCGAGAACGAGGCGCCCGACCTGCTGCTGATCTTCGGCCGCTTCTCCATCCGCCCCGACGCGGTGCTCACGCAACTGCAGAAGTCACTGGACACCTTCAAGCGCGGCAATGGCCGCACGCCCACGCTGACCCCCGACTTCGCGCCGCTGTTCCAGGAAGCGTGGCTGATGAGCTCGATGTTGCTGGGCCAGCAGCACATCCGCTCCGGCACCTTGGTGCTGGCACTGCTCGAAGTCGATCGCCTGCGCGGACGCCTGGTCGACGCGGCGCCCGCCCTGCTGCAGATCCCGCGCGGCGCCCTGCGCGACGAACTCGCCAACCTGCTGCAGTCCTCGCCCGAGGACACTGCCGCCGCCGCGCTGGCCACGCCGGCGCCCGCCACCGCCGCGCGTCCCGCGGGCCCCGCGCCCGCGGCTGCGCCCGAAGCGGGTACCCCCGGGCTGCAGATGCCGGCCGCACGCCGCGGCCATTCGTCCACGCCCTCGCTGGACCAGTACACCGTCGACATGACGCAACTCGCGCGCGATGGCGCGATCGACCCCATCCGAGGCCGCGACGGCGAGATTCGCCAGATCATCGATGTGCTGCTGCGCCGCCGCCAGAACAACCCCATCCTCACCGGCGAGGCCGGCGTCGGCAAGACGGCCGTGGTCGAAGGATTCGCCCAGCGCGTGGTGCAGGGCGACGTGCCGCCCGCGCTGCGCCAGGTGTCGGTGCGCTCGCTCGACCTGGCCCTGCTGCAAGCCGGCGCCGGCGTGAAGGGCGAATTCGAGAACCGCCTCAAGTCAGTCATCGCCGAGGTCAAGGCCTCGCCCACGCCCGTCATCCTCTTCATCGACGAGGCGCACCAGCTCATCGGCGCCGGCGGCGCCGAAGGCCAGGGCGACGCGGCCAACTTGCTCAAGCCCGCGCTCGCGCGCGGCGAGCTGCGCACCATTGCCGCGACCACCTGGGCCGAGTACAAGAAATACGTGGAGCGCGACCCGGCGCTCGCGCGCCGCTTCCAGGTCGTGAAGGTCGAGGAGCCCTCGGAAGAAGTCGCCATCGACATGCTGCGCGGCATGGTCGAGACGCTGGAGAAGCACCACGGGGTGGAGATCGTCGACGACGCCGTGCGCGAGGCCGTGAAGCTCTCGCACCGCTACATCACCGGCCGCCAGCTGCCCGACAAGGCCATCAGCGTGCTCGACACCGCCTGCGCGCGCGTGGCCATCGGCCAGAACGGGCTGCCGGCCGAACTCGAATCCGCGGCGCGCGACATCGCCAGCTTCGAAAGCGAGTTGCGCGTGCTGCGCCACGAGGCCGCCACCGGCGCCGAGCACCAGGAAGCCATCGCCGGCCTGACGGCGCGGCTGGACGCCTCGCGCCAGAAGCACAAACGCCTGAGCGACAAGCTCGACGAGGAAAAGCGCGCCGTGATGGAGATCGTCGCGCTGCGCCGCAAGATCGCCGACAGCCTGCGCGACGGCGCACCGCCGCCCGACGAGGAGAACGAGCCCGCGCTGCTCGCCTCCACCCTGCGCCGGCTGGAGAAGGGCCTCGAAGCCCTGCAGAACGACGAGCCCATGGTGCCCGTCTGCGTGGACGGCGTGGTCGTGGCCGAAGTCATCTCGGGCTGGACGGGCATACCCGTCGGCAAGATGATGACCGACGAGCTGCACACCGTGCTCAACCTCAAGGAAAAGCTGGCCGAGCGCGTCGTCGGCCAGGACCAGGCGCTCGACGCCATCGCGCGCCGCGTGCGCACCTTCCGCGCCGACCTGGACGACCCGGGCAAGCCCGTGGGCGTCTTCATGCTCGTGGGCCCGAGCGGCGTGGGCAAGACCGAGACCGCGTTCGCGCTGGCCGACCTGCTCTACGGCGGCGAGCGCAACGTCATCACCGTCAACATGAGCGAGTTCCAGGAGGCGCACACCGTCTCCAGCCTCAAGGGGGCACCGCCCGGCTACGTGGGCTACGGGCGCGGCGGTGTGCTGACCGAGGCCGTGCGTCGCCGGCCCTACAGCGTGGTGCTGCTCGACGAGATGGAGAAGGCGCACCCCGACGTGCTCGAAGTGTTCTTCCAGGTCTTCGACAAGGGCATCATGGAAGATGGCGAGGGCGTGCAGATCGACTTCAAGAACACGCTGATCCTGCTGACCTCCAACGCCGCGCAGGACGTGATCACGCAGGCCTCGCAGGGCGGGCGCCGCCCGGACCCGGAGGAGCTGGTGGAGCGCCTGCGCCCCGAGCTGCTCAAGCAGTTCAGCCCGGCCTTCCTCGGCCGCCTGGCGCTGGTACCCTACCACCACCTGGGCGACGAGCAGATCCGCTCCATCGTGAGCCTCAAGCTCGGCAAGCTGACGAAGCGCTTCGCGCTGAACCACAACGCCGAGTTCAGCTGGGACGCGGCGGTGGAGGACGCGATCACCGCGCGCTGCACCGAGGTAGACAGCGGCGCGCGCAACATCGACCACATCCTGGCGCACGCGGTGCTGCCCGAGCTCTCGCGCCAGGTGCTGGAGCGCATCTCGATGGCGGCGCCCTTCAGCGCCGTCCACATGGGCCTGGACGCCGACGGCGCCTTCGCCTTCCGCTTCGACCCCGCGGCACTGGCATGACACTGGCCCGAACGGACTTCACCCAGGACCAGGCCTTCCTGTCCGTGCAGACCGCGCTCGGGCCGGACGCGCTGCTGCTCGACGCCTTCCAGGCCAGCGAAGGCATGTCGCGCCTCTTCGCGTGCACGCTCACCGCGCGCTCGGGCTCCAACACGCTGCAGGCCGCCGACATCATCGGCACCTCGGCCACCGTCACGCTGCAGTTCCCGGGCGCCGAGCCGCGCCACTTCAACGGCATCGTCTCGCGCTTCACCTACCTCGGCAGCGCGAGCGACTTCGCGCTCTACACGCTCGAGCTCGTGCCGCGCATGTGGCTGCTCACGCTGGGCCGCGACCGGGTGATCTACCAGAACCTGAGCGCCCCCGACATCATCCAGAAAGTGCTGGGCGACTTCGGCGTCGTGTTCGAGTCGAAGCTCACCGGCAGCTACACGCCGCGCGAATACTGCGTGCGCTACGACGAGACCGCCTTCGACTTCGTCTCGCGCCTGATGGAAGAAGAAGGCATCTTCTACTTCTTCACCTTCGCCGACGGCGCGCACACGCTGGTGCTGGCCGACAGCATCTCCGCCTATGCGCCCTGCCCCGGCGCGCAGACGCTCTCGCTCAACAGCGAGAACGACGGCCGAAGGCGCGTCCATGCCGTGAGCCGCTTCGAGGCCGAGGCACGCCTGGTCGCCAAGTCGCACGCCGTGGACGACTACAACTACCTCACGCCCAGCACCTCGCTGCTGGCTCAGAACGACGGCAGCGAGGGCCGGGGCCTGGACTACGAGTTCCCGGGGCACCATGCGGCCCTGGCCGCCGGCACCGCGCGCGCCCGCATCCGCGTGGAAGAGCACCACGCCGAGAGCCAGGTGGGCCGCGGCGAGAGCTTCTGCCACCACCTGCTGCCGGGCACCACCTTCACGCTGGAAGGCCACGCGCGCGACGTGCTCAACGCCACGCACGCCGTACGCAGCGTTCACCACCACGCGGAAGGCGAAACCTACGCCAACAGCTTCGAGACCGTGCCTTCGGCCGTGCCCTTCCGCGCGCCGCGCCTGACGCCGCGCCCGGTCGTCGCGGGCAGCCACACGGCGACGGTGGTCGGCCCCTCGGGCGAGGAAATCTGGACCGACGCGCACGGGCGCGTCAAGGTGCAGTTCCCCTGGGACCGCCTGGGCAAGAAGGACGACAAGAGCTCCTGCTGGATCCGCGTCTCGCAGATCTGGGCCGGCGAAGGCTGGGGCGCGCTCTTCCTGCCACGCATCGGGCAGGAGGTGGTCGTGAGCTACGTCGACGGCGACCCCGACCGGCCGCTGGTCTCGGGCAGCGTCTACAACGGCACGCACGCGACGCCAGTGGGCCTGCCGGGCAGTTCCACGCAAAGCACCATCCTCTCGCGCTCCAGCAAGAGCGGCGCCGCCGGCAACGAGATGCGCTTCGAGGACAAGAAGGACGCGGAGGAGTTTTACCTGCACGCGCAGAAGGACATGCGCGTCGAGATCGAGAACGACCTCGCCACCACCGTGATGGCCGGCAACGAGACCCATACCGTCACCAAGGGCGACCGCACCATCAAGGTCGACACGGGCAAGGAAGTGCACTCGGTGAAGGGTACGCGGGCGCTGGAGGTCACGGGCAACGAGACGCACGTCAACAAGGCCGACTTCTCGCAGACGGTGACGGGCAAGTACGAACTCAAGGTCACGGGCGACCTGGTGATCGACGTGACCGGGACCATCCTCATCAAGTCGGCGCAGTCGGTCACGACGCAGGCCGGAACCGAGCTGGCGAGCAAGGCCGGAACCAACCTGAAGAGCGAGGCCGGCGTGGCCTGGTCCGGCAAGGGCGGCGCCACGGCATCGATCGAGGCGCCCTCCATCAGCAGCAAGGCCTCGGGCATGCAGAGCGTGGAAGCTGGCGGCATCCTCGGGCTCAAGGGCGCGCTGGTCAAGATCAATTGAAAGCCATGGCCCTGCCCACCCCCGCCCTCCCCACCGCCATGCCCGCAGCGCCGGCCGTGGTGCAGGAAGCCTTCGACGCCAGCGGCCGGCTGGCGGCGCGCGCCGCCTTCGCGGCCGGCGTGCCGCACGGGCCGATGGAAGTCTTCGGCGCCGGCGGCGTGCCCGCGATGCAGGCGACCTACCGGCTCGGCCTGCCCAACGGCCCGATGAAGCTCTTCGACGAGCGCGGCCAGGTGCTGCAGGAGACGCAACGCCAGGCCGGGCTGGAAGACGGCATCACGCGCACCTACTACCCCAGCGGCAAGCTCATGCACGAACGCCGCCACGTGCGCGGCGTGCTGCACGGCGAGATGGTCGCCTATGCCGAATCGGGCGACGTCACGGCGCGGCTGCCCTATGCCGCCGGCAAGCTCGACGGCTGCGCGACCTACTCGAACGAAGGCCGCGTCGTGCGGCGCGAGCACTACCGCGCCGGGCTGCTCGATGGCGAAGTGCTGGACTACAACGCCGAAGGCAAGCTCGCCCAATCCTCGCAGTACCGCGCGAACATCCTGAACGGTCCGCTCAGGCGCTTCTGGCCCAACGGCCAGCTGATGGAAGAGATCGCCTACCGCAACGGCAAGCCCCACGGCAGCCCGCGCCGCTTCGACGAAGCGGGCCGCGAGATCGTGGCCGCCACCTCCCCGCCAGGCTTCATGAAGAGCCTGGAGAAACTGGTGAAAGGCTGAACATGGGCTGCCACGTCTGCATGGGTGCCGCGCTGCAATGCAGCTTCGGCGCCGCGCCCGGGAACCTGATGGTGCTGCCCGCCAGCGGCGTCATGACGAGCAGCATGCCCGCGGCCAACATCATGGACAACAAGCCCATGGTGAACATCCTGCCTTTCGGCACCTGCAACAGCATGGCCAACCCGATGGTGGCGGCGGCCACCGCGGCCGCGCTTGGCGCCCTGACGCCCATGCCCTGCATCCCCGTGACAGCCGCGCCCTGGGCGCCGGGTTCGCCGACCGTGCTGGTCGGCGGCATGCCGGGCCTGCAGGACAGTTCCAAGCTCATGTGCAACTGGGGCGGCGTGATCCAGGTGGTCGCGCCGGGCCAGTTCACTTCCATGATTCCCTGAAGCCACCATGTCGCAATACGTTTTCACCATGACTTCCCGGATGGTCGCGATCACCGCGACCTGCCTGCTGCTGCTGTGCGTGCTGCTCTTCGTCATGGGCGTGCAGATCGGCAAGCTGCTGGTGCCGGCCGCGCCGCCGGCCGCCGTGGCCGTGCCGACGACCGCCCCGCCCGCCGCCGCGGCGGCACCCGCCGTCGCGGCCGCGCCGGCGCCCTCCTCTTCCACCCCCTGAACAGCGTGAGACCCCGCATGTCCAACCCACCCCTCTCTTCCTCGCGCGCCGCGCTGCGCCGCCTCGTCCTTCCGGCCCTGCTCGCTCTCGCGGGACTTGGCGCCGCGGTCACCGCCCAGGCGGCGGGCGAGCGGCCCATGGCGCAGGGCGTGATCACGGCACCGGCACCCGTGGCGGTCGCCGTCTCGGCGACGCCGACCGCACCGGCCGTGCAGGCCGACCCGGCCACCGCGCCCGCCCCGGCCGCGACCGTCAACGGTCTGGTGCGCGTTCCCGACGGACGCCTGCTGGCGCCCGACATCGCGCGCATCGTGAACCGGGGCGAACTGGTGGTGGCCATGCTCAAGGTCGACACGCCGCCCTTCTTCTTCTTCGACGAGACCGGCCAGTGGGCGGGCCTGGAAGTGAGCCTCGCGCAGTCCCTGGCGAAGGAGCTGGGCGTCAAGTTGCGCATCAACCGCGATGCCGGCACCTTCAACGCGGTGGTGGACCTGCTGGCCAACGGCCAGGCCGACCTGGCCGTCAGCAAGCTGTCGCGCACGCTGGCACGCTCGCAGACCATCGCCTTCAGCGACTCCTACCTCACACTCAACCATGCGCTGATCCTCAACCGCGTGAAGTTCGCGCAGATCGCGCGCGGCCGGCCGCTGCCGGAAGTGATCCGCAGCTTCGACGGCACCATCGGCGTGATCGCCAAGTCCTCCTTCGCGGACTACGCGCGCACCAACTTCCCGAAGGCCAAGGTGCAGGAATATCCCTCGTGGAACGACGTGCTGGCCGCGCTCTACAAGGGCGAGATCGTGAGCGCCTACCGCGACGAATTCGAGGTCAAGCGGGTGCTCAAGGCCGACCCGACCGTCTCGCTGGTGCTGCGCACCGTGACGCTGAAGGACCTGGAGGACACGCTGGGCATCGGCGTGGCCGTGAGCGATCCGACGCTGCTCGCCTTCGTCAACCAATACCTGGCCCAGCGCACCGAGAAGCTGGACATCCACAAGGTCCTGCAGGCGCTCGAGCGCTGAGCCACGCGGAGCACATCACATGAACTTCAACAAGCTCTACGCCTTCGTCCTCAACCCCTGGGTCGTGATCGGCAGCCTCGCGGCCGGCGTCGCCTTCGGCATGCTCTCGCCCGGCTCGGCCATGGGGCTGGGCTTCGTCGGCGACATCTACGTCGACCTGCTGAAGATGATCACCCTGCCCTTCATGGTCTCGGCCGTGATCTTCAGCCTGCAACGGCTCTTCCGCGACGGCGGCACGGGCAGCCTGCTCGGCCGCGTCGCGCTGGTCTTCCTCGCCTTCTCGGCCTTCGTCGCGATCGCGGGCGCGGCCACGCTGCTGATCCTGCGCCCGGGCGAGAACCTGCCGAGCAGCACCATGCAGACCTTCGGCCAGATCGTGGGCGGCGACCTGAGCGCCAGCGACACCGAGATGAGCCTGCGCGGCGTGGACGAGGTCAAGAAGACAGCCAGCTTCTCCGATGTGCTGGTGAGCCTGGTGCCCGCCAACATCTTCTCGGCGCTGGCCAACGGCGACACGCTCAAGACGCTGGTCTTCGCACTGCTCTTCGGCCTGGCCGTGGGCCACGTGCCCTCGCGCATTTCCGATGGGCTCACGCAGGCGCTGGAGACGGTCTACCACGCCTGCCAGACGCTGATGCACTGGCTGAGCTTCCCGCTGCCCATCGTGCTCTTCTGCATGAGCGCGGCGCAACTGGGCAAGACGGGCATCGAGCCGCTGCGGGCCATGGGCCAGTTCGTGCTGGCCTTCCTGGTGGTCTCGGTCATCCTGCTGGCGATCGCGGCGGTCATCATCTGGAAGCGCTCCAACGGCTCGCTGGGCCAGACGCTCAACGCGTTGCGCGGGCCCTTCGCGCTGGCGCTGGCCACGCGCAGCAGCGCGACCTGCATGCCCATCATGATCGAGAGCCTGGTGGACCGCCTGGGCTTCGCCCGCTCGCGGGTGGAGCTGCTGGTGCCACTCACCGTGTCGCTGCTGCGCATCGGGCCGGTGGTGTACTACGTGTGCGCGACGCTCTTCATCGCGCAAATCTACGGGCGCTCGCTGTCGCCGGTGGAGATCGGCATCGTGCTCATGGCCTCGGTGCTGGCCGGCTTCGCTTCCGCCGGCATGACCGGGCTGGTCACCGTCTCGCTGATCGGCATGACCTGCACCTACCTCGGCCTGCCTTTCGAGGCGGCCTTCATCCTCTTCCTCGCGGTGGACCCGGTGTGCGACATGCTGCGCACGCTGGTGCTGGTCATCGGCAACACGGCCGCCGTCGCGGTGGTGTGCCCGCGGCCACTGAAGATCTAGGGCCGAGCCATGTCACGCATCGGAGTACTCGGCGGCATGGGCCCATCGGCGACGGTGGACTTCATGGACAAGATCATCCAGCTCACGCCGGCCAGCCGCGACCAGGAGCACCTGCCGGTGATCGTGGCGAGCCTGCCGCACGTGCCGGACCGCTCCAGTGCCATCCTGGGCACCGGGCCCGATCCGCTGGCCGCGTTGCTGGCGGGCATCGACGTGCTCAACGGCATCGGCACCGGCGTGGTTGCGATTCCCTGCAACTCCTCGCACCACTGGTATGCGCAGATGGCCGAGCGCAGCCGCGCGCCGGTGATCCACATCGCGCAGGCCTGCGTCGCGGCGGTGCCGGCGGACCCGAAGGCCAAGGTGGCGGTGCTCGCCACGCGCGGCGCGCTGGTCTCCGGCTTCTACCAGGCGGCGCTGCGCGAACGCGGCATCGACTTCATCGTGCCCGACAGCAGCTGCGGCCAGGACGACGTGGACGCCTGCATCCGCGCCGTCAAGGGCGGCGACCTGCCGGCCGGCACGGCCGCGCTGGACCGGGCGCTGGCGGCCATCGCCGCGACGGGCGCCACGGCCGTCATCATGGGCTGCACCGAGATCCCGATCGCCGCGCGCGCCGCCGCGCCCACGCCGCTGGCGCTGATCGACAGCACGCTGGAACTGGCGCGCGCCACGGTCGCCTTCGCGCTCGACAAGGGGTGGAACAAGCCGACATGGGTTTCCTGACGCGCATGTCCCACAGCCTGCTTGCGCTGCTGCTCTGCATGGCGGCAGGCAGCGTCGCGGGTGTGTACGCGCCCGCGCTGGGCGAGGTCGCGTACGTGGCGGGGCAGGTCTATCTCTCGATCGTGAGCATGGCAGCCATCCCGCTGCTGGTGGTGGCGACCTTCTTCGGCCTGCGCCAGACCATGGGCCTGCCCTTTCCCGGCCGGCGCATCGCGATGATCGCGGGCCTGGCCTTGCTGCTGGTGCTGTTCTGCGCCGCCACCGGGCTGGCGCTGGGCTGGGTGAGCGCGCCGGGCGCGCATCTCGACGGCGATGCCCGCGCGCACTTGGGCGCGCTGGTGCAGCAGGCCGGCGGCGGCGGCGACATGGAGATGCTGCTCTGGGGCGAGAGCGAGGCGGCGCCGAGCGCGGAGCACAGCTGGTCCACCCTGCTGCCGGACAACTTCTTCCGCGTGCTGGCCGAAGGTCGCTCCCTGGGCATCCTCTCCTGCGCGATCCTCTTCGGCCTGGGCTTCGCCGCGCTGGCGCGCGCGCAGAACAATGCGCTCAATCATTTGTTCGAAGGCGTCTACCGCACGCTGGAACTCATCATCGCGCGGGCGAACATCCTGCTTCCAGTGGTGGCCTTCGGGATTGCCGCGCACGTGCTGTCGCAGACCGACGTGACGACGATCCAGGCCATGGGCGGCTTCCTGCTGCACTTCATCGCGCTGGTGGTGCTGCTGTCGGCCCTGGCCATCGGCGTGATCCACCGGCGCGGCAAGCAGCCGCTGGCCGAGGTGCTGCAGCAGCTGAAGACGCCGATGCTGGTGAGCCTGGTGTCGTCGAGCACGACCGCGAGCATTCCCCACACCATCGAGGCCATGAGCGCACGCCTGGGCTTCAGCCGAGGCATCGTGGAACTGGTCGTGCCCACGGCTTCGGTCTTCCTGCGCGCGGGCTCGGCGCTGTACTACGTGCTGCTCGCCCTCTTCGTGGCGAACCTCTATGATCGCTCGCTCAGCGCGGCCGACATCGGGATGATCTGCGCGGGCGCCACCCTGGCGGCATTCGCATCGGCGGGCAACAACAGCCTGACCAACGTGGGCTATGCCGGCATCGTGCTGTCCCTGCTGCAACTGCCCACCGAGGCGGCGCTGGCGCTGTTCCTCGCGATCGACCTGATCTGCGAGGGGCCCCGCAACCTGCTGACCCTGCTTGCCACCTGTGTGCTGATCGCCATCGTCTCGGCGGGCCTGCCTTCCGAGCGCGTGACAGCGCCCGAGGCCGGCGCGGCCACCAAGCCCCGGCCGCTGCGCTTCGTCATGACGCGCGCGCATCTCGCGCTGCTCGCCGGCGGCGGCGTGCTGGCCGCGCTGCTGATCGTGCTCGTGGGTGTAGGCGTGGGCGCGCGGCAGGCGGCGCAGTCCCAACCCGCGACCCTGTCCCGGACGGCGACGTCCCAGGACGGCCCCGCCCCTGGAGTATTGAGATGAAGCGCTCCCCCAGGCTACCCTCGCTGCGCGAGGTCCGCCTTCCCCCTCGGCGGGGGCAACCCCTGCGGCACGGCGGAGCCGGTTCCGCGGGGTTCCCGGGCTTGGCCGCGCTCGTTTCATGGAGCGGGGCCGCCGCAGTGCAATGGATAACCGAGGTGAACTGGAAGATGCTTTCGAAATGGATGCGCGCCGCCCTGCTGGCCCTGGCGGCCATGCAATTGGCGGGATGCGCGATGCCCGGGTTCATGAGCTTCAAGGGCACGCGCGTGGACTGGAGCGAAGTCACGCTGTCGGCCGCGGCCGGCGCCAACCAGAACAGCCCCGTCGCGGTCGACGTCGTGATGGTCTTCGACGACGAGATGATGGCACGCCTCGCCGACCTGCCCGCCGCCAAGTGGTTCGGTGCGCGCGCCGACCTGCAGAAGACCTTCCCGCAGAGCGTCGCGTACCGCTCGTGGGAGCTGGTGCCGGGCCAGACCCTGCGCGTACCGGGAAGCACCTTCGCCGGGCCGCGCGTCGTGGGTGTCTTCATCTACGCCAACTACGCGACGCCGGGCGCGCACCGCATTCGCGTGGAAGACCTCAAGGGCGCGATCACCGCGCGCTTCGACATCCAGAGCTTCGACGTGTCCACCGCACGCTAAACAACATGACCACCACGTCCAGGCCCACCCCCATCACCGACCGCATCGAGTGGCATGAAGGCATGCTGCTGTCGCCGCAGCACTTCCAGCAGTTCTCGGCCCGGCTCGACTCGCTCGTGGCCTGGCAGACCCTGGCGGCGGCGCCCTTCGCCTGGGGCGTGCGGCGCCTCGCCTTCGACCACGGACTGCTGCCTTCGGGCCTGCTGCGCGTGCTGGAACTCGAGGCCATCCTGCCGGACGGCACGGCCGTGCAGTACTCCGCCGCCGAGGCCGAGCATGGCGCGCTGGAACTGTCGCTCGCGCCCTTCGCGGAGCGGCTGGCCAACGAAGCGCTCGACGTGTACCTGACGCTGCCGGTGACCGGCCCCGTGCGGCACCGCAGCGCCACGGTGCGATTCCGATCGGTGGCCGGCGCCCCGGTCGAGGACGCGGTGTCGGACGCGGAGCCCGCGGACATCCCCCGCCTGCTGCCCCAGCTCGCGCTTGCCGCGGGCGCGGTGCCGCCCGGCACGCACGTGCACCTGCGCATCGGCAATGTCTACAAGGACAACGAGGTCGTGAAGCTGGGCGATGTGCAGCCGCCGCTGCTGGAGGTGGCGCGCGACAACCCGCTGTGGGTCACCGCCGCCGGCCTGCTGGGCCAGTTGCGCGGCAAGGCCGCCTTCGTCGCCAAGCAGACGGCCGTGCCCTCGTCGCGGGTGGACGACCGTCTGGCGCACCTCGAACTCAAGGACCGTCTGCGCAGCCTGTTGTCGGGCCTGCCGCAGGCCGAGGCCGTGCTGCGCACGCCGCACCTCCATCCGCTGCCGCTCTACTGGGCGCTGTGCTCGTTGCTGGCCTCGCTGAGCCTGCTGCGCCCCGGCGGCCTGCCGCCCGTGCCGGCGGACTACGACCATGCCAACCCCTCGCTGATCTTCAAGCCGCTGCTGCTGGCGCTGCGCGACGCGGTGTCGGAGGTGAGCCAGGACTACCGCGAGCACAAGTTCGAGTTCCGCCAGGGCGCCTTCGAGACCGCGCTGCAGCCGCAGTGGCTCGGCGGCGCGCGCATCGTCGTCGGACTGCGCGGCCAGTCGGACCGCGACCTCATGGCCTGGATGGACAGCGCCATCGTGGGCTCGCAGTCGGCCTATCCCTCGCTGCGCGAGCGCCGCGTGCTGGGCGCCGTGCGCACCCACGTCGATTCGGCGGACGAGCTCGGCGTGCGCCCGGGCTCGGGCTTCCTGCTCTACGCGATCCAGACCAGCGCGGCCCTCACGGTGCCCGGCGAGACGCTGGTGATCGCCAATGCCAACGAAGGCGCCACCGCGCAGCCGCCGCAGGAAATCGTGCTCTTCATCAAAGAGTGACGCACGCAAGGACCCGCTCCACCATGGCACGCAACCTCCCCGACCTCGCGGTCGACGACCACATCACCAAGCAGTTCCGCGCCTTCTACGACGAGATCGTGAAGGCCCGCGACCGCACCGCCGACTCGCGCGAGACCGACCCCAACGCGGTGGCGCAAGCGCTGGCTCGCCACCTTGAGAACCTGCTGGAGCTGCAGACGCTCGAATCGCGCCGCGAGAGCACGCGCTTCGAGCTGGAGAACGTGGCGGACGCGCGCTACCTCAAGGCCGCGCTGGCCGACGAGATCCTGCTGACCACGCCGTGGATCGGCCGCGAATTCTGGACGCAGCACCTGTTGGAGTCCTCGCTCTTCCGCACCAACATCGCAGGCGACCTGGTCTTCACCCGCATCGAGGACCTGCTCTCCGGGCGCGAGCCTTCGCGCCGCGACATCGCGCGCCTCTACCTCTTCGCGCTGGCGCTGGGCTTCCAGGGCAAGTACCGCGGCACGGGCGAGGACGGGCGCCTGCGCGGCTACCGCGAGGAGCTGTTCCAGTTCGTCTACCAGCGGCAGCCGGATTTCTCAGGCCGCGACCGCGTGGTGTCGGAGCGCGCGTACGCGAGCACGCTCTCGCACATCGCGCCGCGCAAGCTGCCCACCCTGAGCCGCTGGACGGTGCTCTTCCTGCTGAGCGCTGCCGCGCTGCTGGCCATCTCCGAGCTGCTGTGGCTGTGGCAATCCTGGCCGGTGCGCCAGGTGCTGCAGCCCGGCGGCGCCATTTCGCAGGGAGCGCCCCAGCGATGACCTCTTTCTTCCGCCGCACACCGAAGACGCCGCCATGCTGACGGATCAACTGTTCCTGATTTCCATCGCCGTACTGATCCTGGTCGTATTGCTCGTGCTGGGCATGGTGCTGTACTTCGCGGCACGGCGTTCGCACGCCAAGCCGTCGAGCGACCCGAAGGTGGCGCGCATCCGCTTCGACTCGCTGCGCAGTTCCTTCCGACAGGCGGTGGAGCTCATCGAGGGCAACATCGCCTCGCGCGCGGACCGCTACGGCATTCCGTGGATCATGGTGCTCAACGAGGGCGACGACCACCGGCAGTTGCCCATCGAGCAATCGGGCGTGGCCAGCGCGCTGAGCACCGAGTCGGCCTCGGCGGCGGCGACGCAGGGCATCTCCTGGCACTTCTTCGACCGCGGCGTGGTCATCGACATCCAGGGCGCGTACCTCGGCTCGCCGGACGACGACGATGCATCCGAGAAGCCGTGGGACGAGTTCCTCGGGATGTGCCGCGCCTACCGGCCGCAACGGCCCTTCGACTCGGTGGTCATCACCATCCCCGCCGCGCTGCTGCTGGACGAGAGCGCGGACGGGCGGCTGGAGATCTCCAAGCGGGCCAAGCTCGCGCATCGGCGGCTCTGGCTGGCGCAGAACCGCTTCGCGATGCGCTTCGCGGTCTATGTGCTGGTGACCGGCGCCGAGCAGCTCGAAGGCTTCAGCGCCTTCGCCCGCGCGCTGCCGGAGCCACTGCGCGCGAGCATGCTGGGCTGGTCCTCGCCCTACGATCTTTCCACGACCTACCAGCCGGGCTGGGTCGACGAGGCCGTCGGTACGGTGGTGCGCTCGGTCTCCGACGTCTCGGCTGAACTCTTCGCGACCGCAACCGCCCCCGAAAGCGCAGGCCCGCAGTTGCTGCTGCCGTCGCGCATCGAGGCGCTGCGCGCGCAGCTTCAGCTCTACGCGGACGAGCTGATGCGCCCGAGCGCGTACCACGAGCCCTTCTTCTTCCGCGGCATCTACCTCACGGGCGACGCCGGCGAATCCGCGCAGGCGGTGGCCGCGATCGACGCCGAGCAGGACAGCTACGGACGCCAGGAGCCTGGCGGCGACCTGATCGCGCAGTTGATGCGCCAGCCGGCCTTCCTGCGCGACCTGTTCGAGAAGAAGATCTTCCTGGAATACGGCCTCGCGCGGCCGTCGCGCACGCAGACGCTGGCCCGCCCGGTGCTGCACCGCGCGCTGCGCTGGACGGCGGTGGTCTTCCTCGGCGGCTGGGGCGTGGGCCTCGCGGTCGCGACCTGGCAGCTGCACCAGCACAACAACGCGCTGGTCGCGGCGCTGTCGCAACTCCAGCACGATGCGCAATACCGCATGCGCGCACAGCAGCGCGGCGAGGCGGTGCCTTCGTCCTGGTACCGGAACAAGGCGCTCTCGCTGCTGGCGATGAACGAGCGGCTGCGCACCGACGGCACGCACTCCTTCTTCATGCCCGGGTCGTGGCGGTTCTTCGATGACCTGAACGAGCGCGTGATCGAGCGCATCGAGCGCGAGTTCGGCGACATCGCCGTGGCCACGCTGCGGCGCGAACTGCTGAGCCGCGCGAGCCAGCTCAGCGGCGTGGAGCAGGACGAGAGCACGGGCGAATTCATCATCGGCGCGAACTGCAGCCTGCCGCCGAGCTTCCGCACCATCGGCGACGCGCCTCGCAAGAACGGGCTGTTGGTGGAAGACCAGCCGGAGTTCGGCGCGCTGCAGCGCTACCTGGGCTCGGTCGACCAGCTCGACGCGGCCTTGCAGGCGATCGACCGGCTGCGCCAGCCTTCGGCGAGCAATGCGGAAGACCTGCGCGTGGCGGTGCGCTATGCGCTCGGCGCGGAGCTCCCGGCTGACCTGAGCAGCAGCCTGCGTTACTTCCGCCAGGCGGCGGCTGAAGGCAACGCACTCGCGCTGCCGCTGGCACCGATGCAGGCGGCACTGCGCTGCGCGCTCGACAAGGGCACGGCGCAGCTGGACGCGCGCCTGTTCGCGAACAACGAGCTGGTGGTGTCCGAGCAGGCGCTCGCGCGGCAGTGGCCGGCGCTTTCCGGCGGTGGCAGCTTCGCCCGCACCACCGCGGGCTACCGCGACGTGATCGCCGCGATCAAGGACCAGGAAGACCTGGTGGCCTCCGGCAAGGGCGGCTGGATGCGTCAGCCGGTGCTCGTGCTGGGGCCGGGCTACGACCGCACCATCGCGCGCATCGACCAGAACCGGCTGCTGGGCACGGAGGCGGCCGAGCAGGTGCGCGGCCGCGCGCAGGATGCCTTCCAGAAGTTCCGCACCGAGTTCAACCTGCGCTTCGGCGGTCCCCAGCCGGGCATCGTCTGGCTGGAGAAGGACGGACGCTTCGCCCTCGCGCCGGAACGCATCGCGCTGCGCGACGCGCTCACCTCTCTGCTGGGCCAGCCCTTCATGGCACCGGCGCGCGACCGCGAGATTCCGGGTACCGGCACCCGCGCCGTGGCCGTCTGGGATCTGCCCCGGCTGGACCAGGCGCTGGCGCTTGGCGAACTTCGCAAGCGTTATATGAGCGAGAGCCTGCCGGCCTTCCCCGCCTCCGCTCGTCCGGGCATCGAGAGCATGCTGAACACGCATTTCGCGCAGCTCATCGTCGACCAGGCAGCCGAGGCGGTCGTCGCGGCGGACGGGCCGCGTGCGGCGAGCGCCTTCGCGGCGGGCGACACGCAGGCCGCGGCGTACGACGCGTCGCGCCAGCGACTCAACAAGATCCAGGCGCTGCTCACGGAACTGGGCGCCAGTGCCCGTGCGGAGGACTTGCGCGCGCTCATCTCGCGCGACGCGCAAGAGCGGCTGGCGCTGGTGGACGACGCCTTCTCGCAGTCCGAGTTGTACGCGATGCGCGGGCGAGACTTCCAGGGCTGGCGCGGCGAGCGCGGGCCGATGCTCGCGGCCTTCGGCGTGTCCGACACGGCCTCGCTCACGGCCTACCTGGGGCAGCAGTTCGCGCGCGTCGAGTCGCTGGGCAAGCTGGCCGACACCTATATCGCGGCGCTCGACGGCGCCGGCGCAGGCTCGGTGGCCGCGCAGCGCTGGCAGGCGATCAACCGCGACCTGGAGCGCTACCGGCTCAAGAATCCGAACAGCAGCCTGCTGCTGCTCGAACAGTTCCTGGGCACCATGGGCGCGGAAATCGACCGCGAGACTTGCGCCGCCAAGCTCGCGGGCAAGGCGCCCGCGAACCGCGTCGGCGACTACTTCGCCGAGCGCCATGCGCAGATTTACAGCGCCTTGCTGGCGCGCTGCTTCGAGCTGCACTTCGGCGACCAGCAGGAGCTGTACGGCCAGTTCGCGGCACGCTTCAACCGCTCGCTCGCCGGCCGCGCACCCTTTGGCAGCGCGACAGGCCGCGACTTCCAGGTGGCGGACCCGGCGGACGTGGGCGACCTGCTGCGCGCCTTCGACCCGATGCAGCGCGCGCTGAAGGACAACCGCGTCGAGAGCAACACCGGCTTCGTGACGCCGGGCCAGGGCGCGCGCCGGTTCACGGGCCAATTCGAGCGCGTACGCGACTTCCTCGCGCCGCTCTTCCCGACCGAGGAAGGCGCGGTGCCGGGTTACGACGTGAGCGTGGAATTCCGCAGCAACACGGCGGCCGAGATCGAGGGCAGCAAGATCATCGACTGGTCGCTGGAGATCGGCGACCAGGTGCTGAAGCAGCGCGACCCGCCACGCGCGCTGCGCTGGGAATACGGCATGCCGGTGGCGCTGGTCCTGCGTATCGCGAAGGACTCGCCGCTGGTCGCGCGCGCCGACGCGCAGCAGCCGGCGCTGGTGACGGACGGCCAGACGGTGGCCTACCGCTTCACCGACCCGTGGGCCCTGCTTACGCTGGCCCAGCGCCAGCGCGAGCAGGACGCTTCGCAGCAGCGGCCGGATGGCCGCTCGCAGTTGCTGAGGTTCGAGTTCCCGCTGGCCGCGCTGTCAGCGGGCGATGCGGCGCAGGCGCCGGCCGGCGGACGCGCGCGCGTCTTCCTGCGCATCGGCCTGAGCCCCGCGGGCAAGAAGACGGCCCTGCTCTGGCCTGGGGCGTTTCCGGCCCGCGCGCCTGAATGGAACATGCCCTGATGGCCCCGCCCACCGCAACCGGCGGCTTCGCTCCGGATCTCGCCGCCTTTCTCGCCCCGCTCGACAAGGAGGGGCCCGCGGGCCCTTCGCTGCGCTACGACCCGGTGTACGCGCAGATCCGCGACGCCCGCATGGAAGAGGACGCGAGCCTGCCGATGGGCGAGTGGACCCGTCCGCTCAAGAAGGCCGACTGGCGCGCGGTCGAGACGCTGTGCACCGGGCTGCTGCAGCAGCGCAACAAGGATCTGCAGGTCGCGGTCTGGCTGACGGAAGCCTGGGTGCACAGGCATGGCCTCGGCGGCCTGGTCGCCGGCACGCGGCTGCTCGACGGACTGGTGCGCGATTTCTGGGACAGCGTGCATCCGCTGGTGGACGATGGCGACGCCGAGATGCGCACGGCGCCCCTGGTCTGGGCCAACGATTCGCTGGCGCAGGTACTGCTGCTGCACGTGCCGCTGGTGCCCTGGCCCGAGGTGGCACAACCCTTCATCAGCCTCAACGAGTGGCAGCGCGCCCTGAGCAGCGAGTTCGGCGCCGAGGCGGTCAAGGCGAAGGCGGCGAAGACGGCCAATGCACCGGTGGCCTCGCGCCAGGACATCCTCGAACAGGCTGGGCGCGACCTGCGGCGGCTGGTGGCGCTCGACGAAGAACTGATGGTGGCTGCCGACGCATGGAATGCATTGACCGCGCAACTCGACGCGCGGCTGGGCCACGATGCGCCGAGCCTGGCCAAGGTGGCGGACACGCTGGCCCGATTGCGCCAGGCGGTTCGCAGCCTGCTGCAGGAGCGCGACCCGCGCGACCTTCAACCCGAAGCCATTGCGGACTCGACACCGGCCGATACCATCGGCGCACGGTCCCCTTCGAACGCGACGGATGACAACGACATGAGCGAAGAAACCACCCCCTCCCCTTCCGATGCGCTGCCGCAGGCGGCCGCGAGCGGACGCATCGGCAGCCGCGCCGAGGCCTACCAGTTGCTCGAATTGGCCGCCGCGTATCTGCAGCGCACGGAGCCGCACAGCCCCACGCCCTATCTCGTGAAGCGCGCGGTCACATGGGGGCGGCTGCCGCTGCCCGAGCTGATGCAGGAAGTGCTGCGCGAGGAAGGCGACCTGACGCGCTACTTCTCGATGCTGGGCGTCAAGTCGTAGCAGAGCCGCCGGCGGCGCGGCCTCAGGCGCCGATGATGTCCGGGATCCGGGTGTTGGTCTTGAAGGCCGAGAGCACCTCGAGCTGCTTCCAGGCCACTTGCCTGGAGAAGATCTGCTGGTGCTCCATGAAGCAGGCGATCAGCGACTGGTCGACGATCTCATCCGCCTTCTTGAGCATGATCTCGTTGTCTTCCAGGTCGCGGAAGTAGGTTCGCCACGTGTCGCGCTCCTTCGAGCGCCCCATCAGGGTGAGATAGGCGCTGAAGTAGATCGAGTTGGCGACGCGGCCCAGGTTGTCGGCGTAGACGGTGAACTCGCCGCCACCGGACCCGCCGACGCCGACCGTCGCGCCCGCCTCGATGCCGAGCTTGGTGCCGCCGAACACCGAGGATTCGAACTCCAGCTTGAAGGAGGCGCCAACGCCGACCGACAGCGAGCCCTTGGCTTCGCCCTTGATGATGTCGTAGCCGCACATGCGAAGCGTCAGCGCGGCCTTGCCTTCGACCTTGGCGCCGGCGAAGACCTCGGCCTCCAGCTTGAGCGTCACGCCGTCGACCGTTCCGGTCAATTCGACCTCGCCCCTGGCCAGCGCTCCCGCGAAGGCCTCGGCGCTGGCCTCGAGCAGGAAGACGTCGGCGACGTCGATTTCCGCTTCCGCCTTGATCCGCACGCCGATCATGGCGTCGACGCTGGCTTTCAGCTGCCCCCCTCTCCCCAGGCCCCAACTCGCCTCGGCCTCGGCTTCGAGCTTGGTGCCGGCAAACGCATCGGCCTTGAACTTCGCCTTCAGGCCCGAGAGATCGATGCTGCATTCGCCTGAGGCGCGCACGCCATACGCGACGGAAACCTCGGCCTTCACGGCCTTCTTGAAGTGATCGTTGGTCCAGGTCACCTGGCTGATGCGACCGTCCTCGCCACCCGTCATGAAGCCCTTCTCGACCTTGCCTTCTGCCTTGATCCAGGGCCGCGGGTCGCCGACGGTGAGCTTGTGCAGGTCGCGGACCAGGACGTCCAGGAAAAGCCGCACCTTCGCGGGGTCCGCATTGCCGAGGTACTGGAGCGTCAGCGACACGTCGTCCAGATGCGGCTGGTCTTCCCTCAACCCCTTCAGCCAATACTTGATGACCTGCTTCTTCATGACGATCAGGTCGCGCTTGGCGGCGTTCTTTCCCATGTCCTCCGTGATCTTCACGAGGTCGTTGGACATCTTCACATTGGGCAGATCCAGCGAACTGCCGAATTCCTTCTTGTAGGCCGCGCAGAAGTCGGTCATCTTGGAAAGCATCTGCGCCGACTCGGGTGAGCGGCTGAGGCCGGACAACTTGTCCAGCATCTGCTTGTAGACATAGAGCAGTTGCAGGAACTCGCTCGCCAGCGCCTTGCGATCCTTCTTGGAAGGCCCGCCGATGATCTTGCCCAGTTGCTTCAACCAGACCGCGACCTTGGTGTTGAACTCGGCGGAGGGCAGGTCCAGCCACGTCAGCTGGTATTTGTCTGAAAACTTGGCGCGGGTAAGTTCGACGAACATAAATTTACAGTCTTCACAATTTGTGCCGGCGAATCGTAACGCTCGATAGTTTCAAGCGAAAGCAATGGGGTGTGCGAAAAGGCGCATCCATTGCGTCCATGCAACAGGGTGTCGCGAAAAACAGAAAGCCCGCGCTCCTGAGGAACGCGGGCTTGCGAAGGATGCGCGCCTGTGATGGGCGCGGGAGGCTGCGGATCAGCGCGTGGGCTTGAAGGCGCGCTTCTGCGCGTCGCGCGGCACGAACACCTTGCCGCCGCCGGCGTGTCCGCCGCCATTGTTGCCGCGCGGGGCGAAGCCATCGCCACGGCCTGCGCCCGCGCCGCGCGGCGCGCTGTCGCCCCAGCCCGGCTTGCGGCCGTAGCCGCCCGCGTCTTCACGCCCGCCGCCGAAACCTGCATTGGCGCCGTTCTGGAAGCCGCGCGGCGCCGGCGCACCGCGGCCGGCACCGGCCGGGCCGCGGTCGTTGAAGCCGGACGCGCCGGCATAGCCGCCGCTGCGACCGCCACCACCGAACTTGCGGTCGCGCGAATGGTTGTCGCGGCTGTCGCGCCCACGGCCGCCGAAGTCGCCTTGCGACGGGCGCGACTGCGGTGCGCGCTGCTGCGGCTCGAGGCCGGGGATCACCTCGGACTTGAACTGCTGGCGGCTGTACGACTCGATGTCGAAGATCTTGCGGCGGTCGCGGAACTCGGCGAAGGTGATCGCCAGGCCGTCGCGGCCTGCCCGGCCGGTGCGGCCGATGCGGTGGGTGTAGTCCTCCGCCTTCATCGGCAGGCCGAAGTTGAAGACGTGCGTGATGGTCGGCACGTCGATGCCGCGCGCGGCAACGTCGGTGGCGACGAGGATCTGCACCTGGCCCTGGCGAAGCGCCATCAGCCGCCGGTTGCGCAGGCCCTGGCTCAGCGCGCCGTGCAGCGCGACGGCGCTGAAGCCGTCCTGTTGCAGATCGTTGGCGAGGCCGTCGCATTCCACCTGAGTGCTGGCGAACACGATGGCCTGGTTGATGCTGGTGTCACGCAGCCAGTGGTCGAGCAGCTTGCGCTTGTGCTGGGTGTTGTCGGCCCAGAAGAGCACCTGCTTGATGTTGGCGTGCTTCTCCTGCGGGCTGTCGATGGTCACGCGCTGCGGCTCGCGCATCACGCGTTGCGCCAGTTGCTGGATGCGCGGCGCGAAGGTCGCGCTGAACATCATGGTCTGCTGGCGCTCGATGGTGAGCTGGTTGACTTCGGCGAGGTCGTCGGAGAAGCCGAGGTCGAGCATGCGGTCGGCTTCGTCGACGACGAGGAACTTGACCTGGTCGAGCTTGATCTGCATCGAGCGTTGCAGGTCCAGCAGCCGGCCGGGCGTGGCGACCACGAGGTCGGCGTTCTGCAGCTTGGCGATCTGCAACTGGTAGGGCATGCCGCCCACCACGTTGGCGATGCGCAGGCCGCGGCAATGCTTGACCAGGTCGATGGCGTCATGCGCCACCTGCTGCGCGAGTTCGCGCGTGGGGCACAGGATCAGCGCGCCGGGCGTGGCGGCCTTGAAGTGGCGCGCGTTCGTCGGGTCCTTGCGCTTGGGCTTCTTCGGCGGCGTTTCACCGCGTGCGGCGGCTTCGGCGGCGAGGCGCTGGAACTCCGCCTTGGCAGCGGCTTCGGCATCGGCCTGGCGCTGCAGCAGGGTGTGCAGCACGGGCAGCAGGAAGGCCGCGGTCTTGCCGCTGCCGGTCTGGCTGGACACCATCAGGTCGACGAAGCGGGTGGCACCTTCGGCGTTGGCGCTGGCGACCATGGCGCGGGGAATCACCTGTTCCTGCACCGTGGTCGGCTGGGTGAAGCCCAGGTCCTCGACTGCGGCGATCAGCTCGGGCGCGAGGCCCAGCTTGATGAAGCCGCTGGGCAGCTTCGCGGGTGCGGTGGCCTCGACCGCATCAAGGGCCTCGAACGCGGGTGCGTCGGAAGAAGGGGTCGTGAAATCGTCGGATTGCACAGGCGCGAACTCGCCCTGCGCTTCGAAAGCGTCGGTCATTCTGGATATCTCATACGCGAGCGCTGCCGTGGGCGGCGCTCCGTCGGGTGGTGAAAAACATCAACCATCCAACGACGTTCAGCAAGGGCTTTCGCCTTCGCCGCGGCCCGTTCGATCGGGCGCGATGTGCAAGATAGGGAGATGCGGGAAACGCTGTCTGTCCCGAAGCTCAGGGCCCTCGGCAGCGAAGCCCGCGATTATGACATGAATCCGGGTTTTTACCTAATCCTGGAGCCGCAGGAAGGTCTCGCGGTAATGCACCAGTTCGTCGATCGACTCGTGCACGTCGGCCAGCGCGGTATGGGCCTGCTGCTTCTTGAAGCTGTTGTAGGCCGAGGGCTTCCAGCGCTTGGCCAGCTCCTTCAGCGTGCTGACGTCCAGGTTGCGGTAGTGGAAGTAGGCTTCCAGCCTGGGCATGTACTTCACCAGGAAGCGCCGGTCCTGGCCGATGGTGTTGCCGCACATCGGGGAGCCGTTCTTCTTGGTATAGCGGGAGATGAACTCGAGCAGCTGCTGCTCGGCCGCGGATTCGTCGAGCATGGAGGACTTCACCTTGTCGATCAGCCCGCTGCGACCGTGGGTACCCTTGTTCCATGCGTCCATGCCGTCGAGCACCTCGTCGCTCTGGTGGATGACGAGCACGGGGCCCTCGATGCGCGGCGTGAGCTCGGGGCCGGTGATGACGACGGCGATCTCCAGCAGGCGCTCTTTCTCGGGGTCCAGGCCGCTCATCTCGCAGTCCAGCCAGACGAGGTTCTGGTCGCTCCGCTTGAGCGTGGCCGGCACGGCGGCGGGGGTCGGGGCAATGGGTTCTGACATGGCCGGATTGTCGTCGATGACCCTGCGCGCGGACGGGGGAGCCCGCGGGCTAAACTCGGCCGGCCATGTCCACTCCCCTGCCCGCCTCGCTCGTCCTGACCTTCGCCTTTGCCCTGGCGCTGGTGGCGGGACTGATCGTGAAATTCTGGCTCGCGACACGGCAAATCCGCCACGTCGCGCGGCATCGCGATGCCGTGCCGCCGGCCTTCGAGCAGGCAATCACGCTGGCGGCCCACCAGAAGGCGGCCGACTACACGGTGGCAAAGACCCGCTTCGGTCTGTTGGAGATGACCTGGGGCGCGTCCGTGCTGCTCGGCTGGACCTTGCTCGGCGGCCTGGACTTGCTCAACAAGCTGCTGCTCGGCTGGATCGGCGGCGGCATGCTGCAGCAACTGGCGCTGATCGCGGCGTTCGCGCTGCTCGGCGGCTTGCTGGAGCTGCCCTTCACGCTGTGGCAGACCTTCCGGCTGGAGGAGCGCTTCGGCTTCAACAAGATGACCTGGCGTCTCTGGCTCGCGGACGCGGGCAAGGGCCTGCTGCTCGGCGCGCTGATCGGGTTGCCGATCGCCGCGCTCATCCTCTGGCTCATGGGTGCGGCCGGGCAGCTCTGGTGGCTGTGGGCCTGGGCGGCATGGACGGTGTTCAACCTCCTGCTGATGCTGGTCTACCCGACTTTCATCGCGCCGCTCTTCAACAAGTTCAAGCCGCTGGACGATGCCGCGCTGAAGTCGCGCGTCAACGCGCTGATGCAGCGCTGCGGCTTCGCGGCCAAAGGCCTGTTCGTGATGGACGGCAGCACGCGCAGCGCACATGCGAACGCTTATTTCACTGGCTTCGGCGCCAGCAAGCGCGTGGTCTTCTACGACACCCTGCTGCGGCAGCTCAATGCCGGGGAAGTCGAGGCCGTGCTCGCGCATGAACTCGGCCACTTCAAGCACCGCCACATCGTGAAGCGCATGGCGGCGATGTTCGCCCTGAGCCTGGCGGGCTTCGCGCTGCTGGGCTGGCTTTCGTCGCATTCCTGGTTCTACACCGGCCTGGGCGTGCAGCCGAACATGAGCGCGCCCAACGATGCGCTGGCGCTGCTGCTTTTCATGCTGGTGGTGCCGGTCTTCGGCTTCTTCGTGGCACCGCTGCCGGTGCGCATCTCCCGCAAGCACGAGTTCGAGGCGGATGCCTATGCCATCGCGCAGACCAGCGGCGCGGATCTTTCCGCCGCCTTGCTCAAGCTCTACCAGGACAACGCCTCGACGCTGACGCCCGACCCGGTGTTCGTCAAGTTCTACTACTCGCATCCGCCGGCCTCCGAGCGCCTCGCGCGCATGGCGGCGGCCTGACCTCGAAAGCCGAAGATGAGCAGCATGTTGAAGATCAAGGACTGGAAAAACGAGCCGCGGCGCGCGCTGGGCCCGACGGAGATCGTGGCGAGCCTCGCGCGCCTCGAGGGCTGGAAACTCACCGGCGACGGCGCCGATGTGGCGATCGAGAAGACTTACAGTTTCTCGAACTACTTCGAGACCATCGCCTTCGTGAATGCGTTGGCACTCATCGCGCACAGGCAGGACCACCATCCGGACCTGTCGGTGCACTACAACCGCTGCATCGTGCGCTTCAATACGCACGACGTCGGCGGCCTCTCGGCCACCGACTTCGACTGCGCGGCGCAGGCGGATGCCCTGCTGGCGGCCTGAGCGGATGGAAAGCTCCCTTGGCTAAGCAGCGCGGGGCCGCGACGGGCGCGGCACTGCGTGACGGGCTCGTCATCGCCAGCCACGGGCGCCACTGTCTTGTCGAGACGTCGGACGGCGATCGCCTGATCTGCCACCCGCGCGGCAAGAAGAGCCAGGCCGTCGTCGGCGACCGCGTGCAATGGCAGGCCACCGAGGACGAAGGCACCATCGAGAAAGTGCTGCCGCGCAAGAACCTCTTCTACCGGCAGGACGAGATTCGAACCAAGTCCTTCGCGGCCAACCTGGACCAGGTGCTGATCCTGATCGCGGCCGAGCCCGAGTTTTCCGAGACGCAATTGACGCGGGCGCTGATCGCGGCGGAGGCCGAGCGGATCAAGCCGGTCATCGCGTTGAACAAGAGCGACTTGAAGATCCCCTTCGAGCGCGCGTGGGCGCGGCTCGCGCCCTACCGTCGGATGGACTACGAATTGTTGCCGCTGGCACTCACCGCATCCGGCGAGACGGACCGCGCGACACTGGCCCGGTTGCTGGCCGGGAAGACCACGCTGGTGCTCGGGCCCTCGGGTGCCGGCAAGAGCACGCTGATCAACCTTCTGGTGCCAGGGGCCTTGGCGCTGACGGGCGAGATCTCGCAGGCACTGAACTCCGGCAAGCACACCACGACCAGCACGACCTGGTACTGGGTCGATTCCGAGCGACGCACCGGGCTGATCGACTCGCCCGGCTTCCAGGAGTTCGGGCTGCATCACATCGAGCCGATGCAGCTTGCGCACTTGATGCCCGATATCGCCAAGCATGCGACCGGCTGCAAGTTCTACAACTGCACGCACCTGCACGAGCCGAGCTGCGGCGTGATCGCGCAGGTGGAGTCGCCCACGCATGCGGGTGACATCAGCGCCTCGCGCTACCGCATCTACGGCGAGTTGTTCGCCGAGCTGAGCCAGACGCGCTACTGAGGCGCGGCAAGCATGCCGCCGAGCGCATCGACCAGGCAGCTGCATTGCTCGCGCGTGCCGATGCTGATGCGCAGGTACTGCGCGATGCGCGGCTGCCTGAAATGCCGCACCAGGACGGCACGTGCCCTCAGCGCCGCCGCGAGTTCGGCCGCATCGCGGCCAGGATGGCGAACGAACAGGAAATTGGCCTGCGACGGCAGGACCTCGAAGCCGAGATCCTCCAGCTGGAGCGCGAGCCCTTCCCGCGTGTCGATGACGGCGGCACAGGTTCTGGCGAACCAGTCCACGTCCTCGAAGGCCGCGATCGCACCGGCGCTCGCGAGGCGGTCGAGCGGATAGGAATTGAAGCTGTTCTTGACGCGTTGCAGGGCCTCGATCAGGTGCGCCTGCCCGCATGCGAAGCCGACACGCAACCCGGCGAGCGAGCGCGATTTGGACAAGGTGTGCACTACCAGCAGGTTGGGATAGCGGGAGATCAGCGGGAGCGCGCTTTCGCCGCCGAAGTCCACGTAGGCCTCGTCCACCAGCACCACGCGGTCCGGGCAGGCCTGGAGCAGGCGTTCGACGCGCGCCAGCGTCAAGCCGATGCCGGTGGGCGCGTTCGGGTTGGCGATGACGATGCCGCCGCAACCCGCGGCTGCGCGCCTGGCCAGCGCCTCGCTGTCGATGCGCAGGTGTTCGTCCACCGGCTGCAACTCGCACGCGATGCCGTACAACTGCGCATAGACGCGGTAGAAGCTGTAAGTGACATCCGGGATCAGCAGCGGCTCGGCCCGCTGGAAGAAAGCCTGGAAGGCGTGGGCCAGAACTTCATCCGACCCGTTGCCGGCGAAGACCTGCGCACGGTCAAGACCATGGCACGCGGCGATCGCGTCGCGCAGCGCGATGGACTCCGGATCCGGATAGCGTTCGAGCCCCTGCTCGGCCGCCTCGTGGATGGCATCGAGCACGCGGGACGACGGGGGGTACGGGTTCTCGTTGGTGTTGAGCTTCACCAGGTTCGCGATGCGCGGCTGTTCACCGGGCACATAAGGCTCCAACGCCGCGATGCGCGGGCTCCAGAAGGGTGGCGGGGTCGTCACGTGCGGTCAACCCAGCAGGCGCGCGAGCGTGAGCAGCGCGAGCAGCACCATCCACATCACCACCGAGCGCCAGACCAACCCCACCACGCTGCGCAGATGCGCGGGCTCGGGGTCGCGGCCGGGCGTGCTGCCGCTGTCGAGGCCGTGGGCGTCGGCGAGCGACTCGCCAGCCTGCGCGCGCGGGAGCGGATCGGCCGTCGCCGCCGGGCTCAGCGTGCCGCCGCCGAGCCTCACATTCAGGGCCCCGGAGGTGGCCGCGAGGATCACGCCATCGTTCTCGCCCGGAAAGCGCCGTGCGTCGTTGCGCCAGCAGTCGATGGCCTCCTCGAAGCTCCCGACGACCGCGAAGCCAAGCGCGGTGATGCGGGCCGGCAGCCAGTCGATGAGCCGCCATGCGCGGTCCGCCGCCTGCTGCACCCAGACGCTGGAAGGCTGCATCGACGCGCCGTTCTTGTGGGCCCAGTAGCGGGCGACGAATTCGCTCATGCGGTAGAACACGGCGCCGGCCGGGCCCAGCCCCGCCGCTGCAAGGATCGAGAACCACGCCAGCACGCCGAAGACATGCCGATGTGCGGCGATGACCGAATGCTCGATCACATGGCGCACGATCTCGCTGCGCGGCAGGTTGGCTGCATCGACATGCTGCCAGTGCGCGAGCAGGGAACGCGCGAGAGGTTCGTCGCCATCATCGAGTGCGTCGCGGATGCCGGTGAAGTGATGGCTGAACTGCCGGAAGCCGAGGGTCATGTAGAGCACCGCGACGCTCCAGAGCACGGCGAAGGGCAGGCCCAGCGTCAGGATCAGGAGCCAATGGATGCCGAGCGACATCAGCGTCGGCACCAGCACCGCCAGGCACCACGCCACCCATCCGTGATGCGGCTTGCCGGCGTCGAAATTCCGGCTGGTCCAGCGCGTCCATGCGAGCACGGCACCGTACACGGGGTTGTGATACGCCAGCGGCCTCACCTGCTCGATCAGCAGCGCGCACAGGATCGCGAAGAAACTCATTCGCCGATGATAGCGAGTGGTCTCAACTCGGCGGCCCCATCGTTCAGGCGGACAGGAAGCGGTAGAGATTGCGCAGCATGCCCGCGGTGGCACCCCAGACGTAGCGCTCGTGCGGGCCGTCCTGGTAAGGCATGGAGAACCATTCCCGCGACTTGAGATCCTCGCCGACGAAGGTATGGCGGCGATGGTTGGCGGGGTTCATCAGGAACGACAGCGGCACCTCGAAGGCGTCCGCCACCTCGTACGGGTTGATGGTGAGTTCGAAGTCCGGCTGGACCAGCGCAACCACCGGCGTCACGATGAAAGCGGTGATGGTGGTGTAGGTGGGCAGGCTGCCGAGGATCTCGATGTAGTTGGCCGAGAGCCCGACTTCTTCCCACGCCTCGCGCAAGGCGGCGGCGGCGATGTTGGCATCCTCCGGGTCGACGCGGCCGCCGGGGAAGGCGACCTGCCCGGAATGCGTCGACAGGTTGGCAGTCCGCTCGGTCAGCAAGATGGCGGGCTCGTCGCGCATGACGATGGGAACCAGCACGGCGGCCTGGGCGGGCGCGCGGTCCATCATCCTCGGCTCGCGCCGGACCTCGGGCGTCCAGGCCCGCGGCGAGGCAAAGCGGGCACGCAACGCGCGAGGCGTCAGTTGTTCCGCCGCGACCTTTGGCAAGCCCATGTCGATCCCCGTGATCGGCACCTCGCGCGGATCGAAGGACCGCGACGCCGTCTGCACAACGGCATTGATGGTTTCGACGGAAGAGGACTGCATGGCGGCGGACGAGGTGGTCAAGAAGAGGGCTTTGTGAGATGAATGGAGTAAAGCGCAAAAACCGCGCCAACGCGCCGCGCGGCGCCACAACAAAAGTCACGGTTGCCGCGCCGGATTGCGGCACCAATGCAAAAAGCCGCCTCGGCGGCGGCTTTTTTGCAGGAAGGAAGGCGCTCTTTATTGAGCGGCTGCCGCAGCCGACGACTTGCCGGGCAGCTTTTCCTTGATGCGTGCCGAACGGCCGCTGCGCTCGCGCAGGTAGTACAGCTTGGCGCGGCGCACATCGCCGCGGCGCTTGACTTCGATGCCGGCGATCAGCGGGCTGTAGGTCTGGAAGGTACGTTCGACGCCTTCGCCACTGGAGATCTTGCGCACCGTGAAGCCGCTGTTGAGGCCGCGATTGCGCTTGGCGATGACGACGCCTTCGTAGGCTTGCAGCCGCTTGCGGGTGCCTTCGACGACATTCACGCTGACGATGACCGTGTCACCGGGCATGAAATCGGGGATCTTCTTGCCGAGCCGGGCGATTTCTTCCTGCTCGAGAGTCTGGATGAGGTTCATGATTTCCTGGGTTCGATCGTGCGCGCGCTACACAAAAGGCGTCTTGGCTTGCCTCATCAAGTTGAGGCGACGCGGCCGGCAGAGGATCGGGGAGCCGGAGATTATAGCTTTTTTTGCAGCGCCTTCTCATCGGCGGCGCTGAGGCGGCCCGCGGACCTGGCGGCATCGATGAGATCCGGGCGCGCGCGGCGCGTGATGGCGAGGCGCTGGTCGCGGCGCCAGCGCTCGATCTGGACGTGATGGCCCGACATCAGCACGGGCGGCACGCCCTCGCCGTTCCATTGCTCGGGCCGTGTGTAGTGCGGGCAGTCGAGCAGGCCGTCGAGCGCAGGATTGAAGCTGTCCTGGATATGGCTGGCCTCGTCACCCAGAACGCCGGGCTGCAGCCGCGCAACGGCATCCATCAGGGCCATGGCGGGCACTTCGCCGCCGGAGAGCACGAAGTCGCCAAGGCTGATCTGGTGCGTCACCCTCGCGTCGATGAAGCGCTGGTCGATGCCTTCGTAGCGGCCGCAGACCAGCACGGCGCCTTCACTCGCCGCCCAGCGCTCGACAGCTGCATGCCGCAGCGTCTCGCCGATAGGGGAAAACAGGACCACGGGTGCCGCGCCGCCCCGCGCCGCCAGCGCGGCGTCAAGGCATGCGGACAGGGGCTCGGCCATCATCACCATTCCGGGGCCGCCGCCAAAGGGCCGGTCGTCGATGCGCCGGTAGTTGCCTTCGGCGAAATCGCGCGGATTCCACAGCACGACCTCGACCTGCTTCGACTCATAGGCGCGGCGCGTCACGCCGGCCAAGAGGAAGGGCGCGAACAGTTCCGGAAAGAGGGTGATGACGTCGAAGCGCATGGCCACCGGCCTGGCCTCAATAGTCGGCTTGCCAGTCGACCGTGATCAGGCGCGCGGGCAGATCCACCTTGTCCACGAAGGCCGAGACGAAGGGAATCATCCGTTCGACGGGCTTGCCGTCTTCCTCCGCGCCGAGCACCAGCGTAGTCTGCGGTCCGCCGGACAACAACTCGCGCACGGTGCCCAGAACCTGCCCTTCGCGGTTCACGACCGAGAGGCCGATCAGGTCGACCCAGTAGTACTCGTCGTCACCCGCCGTGGGGAAACTGGAACGCGGAACGAAGACTCGGGCACCCCGCAAGGCCTCGGCCGCATTGCGGTCGGGCACGTCCTCGGAGCTCGCGACGATGCAGTCGGAATGTTCCTTGGCTTCGCGGATGGCAAGCCGGAAGGCATTGCCTGTCGCCGCGCCAGGAGGCTGGAGGAACCAGCGCTTGGAAGAAAAAAGCGCCTCGGGCTGGGCGCTGTGGGGCAGGACCTTGAACCAGCCCTTGATGCCCCAGGCATCGGCGATGCGCGCCACTTCGATCGCATCCGCTGGCAGTTCAGCGGCTTCGAGGGTGGGCAGCATCGCCGTCAGCTCAGACGCCGCCGGGCCGCCCCAAGGCGGCCGCGGCCCCCTTGGGGAACAGCGAGGACACGACAGTGCCGAGCGCGGGGGCCATGTTCAGGCAGCCGCCTTGGGGGCCGCCGAAGCGGCCTGCTTGATCAGGCGCGTGACGGTGGGCGAGGCTTGCGCGCCGACGCTCTTCCAGTAGGTCAGGCGATCCTGCGCGATGCGGATGCTTTCTTCGTTTTCCTTGGCCGTGGGGTTGTAGAAACCCAGGCGCTCAATGAAGCGGCCATCGCGGCGGACGCGCTTGTCCGACACGACGATGTTGAAGAACGGACGGCCTTTGGAGCCGCCGCGGGAGAGTCGAATGACGACCATGATTTATCCTTCGGGTGGTGCAGCAAACCCGCAAGGTTCGCCCACAGTGTTCTTCCAGCGTCGAGACACGCGACATGGCCACCCGGCCAGCGACACGCTGAAAAGCCTGCGATTATAGCCCGCCGATTCCCTACCGCCCCTTCTGGCCTCGCCAGCGCTTTCCCATGACCACCATCCGCCCCAGCCGCGACGAAGACCTCGCGGCAATCACTGCCATCTACGCCCACCACGTTCTCCACGGCACCGGGACCTTCGAGACCGAGCCGCCCACCACCGAGGACATGGCCTCCCGCAGGGCCGACGTGCTCTCGAAGAACCTGCCCTACCTGGTCGCCGAGCGCGACGGCGAGGTGCTCGGCTTTGCCTACTGCAACTGGTTCAAGCCCCGCCCCGCCTACCGCTTCTCGGCCGAAGACTCGATCTACCTGTCGGACAAAGCCCGCGGACAAGGCCTCGGCTCGCGGCTTCTCGCCGCGTTGACACAGGCCGCCGAATCGACCGGCGTGCGCAAGCTCATTGCGGTGATCGGCGACTCGGCCAATGCCGGCTCCATCGGCGTGCACCGCGCGCAAGGCTTCACCCATGTCGGCGTCCTGAAGGACTGCGGCTGGAAGTTCGGCGAATGGCGCGACGTGGTGCTGATGGAAAAAGTGCTGGGCGAAGGCAGTTCCACAAGGCCCGAATGAAGAACAAGACTCTGGCGGCCTGGCTCGCCTTTCTCGGCGGGCCCTTCGGCCTGCACTGCTTCTACCTGCGCGGCATGGGCAGCACGCTGGGCTGGCTGCTCCCGATCCCGAGCGCACTCGGCCTCTACGGCATCGAGCGCGTGCGCATGTACGGCGTGGACGACGGCCTGAGCTGGATGCTGATCCCGCTGCTCGGCTTCACCATTGCAGGATGCGCGCTCACCGCGATCGTCTATGGGCTGATGACCGACGAAAAGTGGAACGCGCGGTACAACGCGGGCGCCCCGGCGGATGCGGCGCCCGGCCGCACCAACTGGCTCACCATCGGCGCGGTTGTCGCGGCGCTGTTCTTCGGCAGCACGATCCTGATGGCGAGCATCGCCTTCAGTTTCCAGCGCTACTTCGAGCACCAGGTCGAGGAAGGCCGGAAGATCTCCCAATAGCGAACTCAGAAGACCTGGATGCCGATCCAGTAGGCGATCGCCGCCACGAAGGCGGATGCAGGGATCGTGAAGATCCAGGCCCACACAATGTTCCCGGCGACGCCCCAGCGCACCGCGCTCGCGCGCTGCGTGGAACCCACCCCGACGATCGCACCCGTGATGGTGTGTGTCGTCGAGACCGGGATGCCCAGCGCGGTCGCCAGGAACAGCGTCAGCGCGCCGCCGGTCTCGGCGCAGAAGCCGCCCACCGGCTTCAGCTTGGTGATCTTCTGGCCCATGGTCTTGACGATGCGCCAGCCGCCGAACATGGTGCCCAGCGCGATGGCCGCGTAGCAGCTCACGATGGTCCAGGTCGGCGGCGCCTCCGCGCCGGCCGCGGCGTAGCCGGTCGCGATCAGCAGCATCCAGATGATGCCGATGGTCTTCTGCGCGTCGTTGCCGCCGTGGCCCAGGCTGTAGGCGCCGGCGGAAATCAGCTGCAGCGTACGGAACAACCGGTCGACGCGCGATGGCGTGGACAGCCTGAAGATCCAGGCGACCGCGACCATCATCATGGAGCCGAGCAGGAAGCCCAGCAGCGGCGAGACGAAGATGAAGGCGACCGTCTTCCAGATGCCCGACGCGACAAGCGCGCCCGAGCCGGCCTTGGCGATCACCGCGCCCACGATGCCGCCGATCAGCGCATGCGAGGAGCTGCTGGGAATGCCGTAGTACCAGGTCACGAGGTTCCAGCTGATGGCGCCGATCAGCGCACCGAACACCACGTGCACATCGACCACGCCCGGGTGCACGATGCCCTTGCCGATCGTCGCCGCCACGCTCAGATGGAACACGAAGATCGCGACCAGGTTGAAGAAAGCCGCGAACACCACCGCCTGCCCCGGCCTGAGGACACCGGTCGACACGACGGTGGCGATGGAGTTCGCCGCGTCGTGGAAGCCGTTCATGAAGTCGAATGCGATCGCCAGGGCGACCAGCAGCACCACCACCCAGAGGGCGACCTGAACCGTAGCCATTCGCTCGGCCCGCGTCTCAGGAGTTCTCGAGGACGATGCCCTCGATCACGTTGGCCACGTCCTCGCACTTGTCGGTGATGGTTTCGAGCAACTCGTAGATGGCCTTGAGCTTGATGACCTCGCGCACGTCGGGCTCTTCGCGGAAGAGCTTGCTCATGGCGCTGCGCATCACGCGGTCGGCATCCGATTCGAGGCGGTCGATCTCCTCGCAGGTCTTGAGGGTGGCCTCGGCGGTGGCTGCGTCGGTGATCTTGTCCAGGAACTTGACGGCGTCCTTCACCCGCTCGCAGCACTTGACGCTGAGCGTCGTCAGGCGCGTGATCTCCTCGGTCATGTGGCGCACGTCATAGAGAGCCATGGTCTCGGCGGAGTCCTGGATCAGGTCCGCGACGTCGTCCATGGTGTTGATCAGCTTGTGGATCTGCTCGCGGTCGATCGGCGTGATGAAGGTCTTGTGGATCAGCCGGTTCACGTCATGCGTCACGCGGTCGGCCGCGCGCTCGGCGTTGTCGACGTCGCGGTTGTACTGCTCGCGCAGGTGGAGATCGTTGTAGTTGGCGACCAGGTGCTCGAAGGCACGCGCGGCTTCGACGATGCGGTCGGCATGCTGATTGAACATCTCGAAAAAATTCCCCTCGCGGGGCAGCAGCTTGCCGAACATGGCGGTCTCCTGGGGTTCCCGGCTATCACACGTGTGTGACGCCATCATGAAAAACCGCGCAAGTGTAATGGGCCAGCGGAACCCCGCCGTCAGAGCCGCTCGATCCGCTGGTCCGAGACCTGTGCGAGCTGCGCCTGCGTCACGCGGTGCGGTGCGATCTCGGCGAGGGGCAGGAGCACGAAGGCGCGCTGTGTCATGCGCGGATGCGGCAGGGTCAACGCGGGGGTATCGACTATCGCGTCGCCGTGCATCAGCAGGTCGAGGTCCAGGGTCCGCGGCGCGTTGCGGTAGGGGCGCTCGCGTCCGGCATCGCCTTCCAGCCGGTGGAGTTCGCGCAGCAGTTGCGGCGGCGCCAGGGCGGTCTCGATCTCGGCGACCGCGTTGATGAAGTCCGGGCCCGCCGCATCGACGGGCGAACTGCGGTACAGCGAGGAGCGCGCGCGCACGCGCGTGCCGGGCAGCGCATCGAGATCGCTCATCGCCTGCCTCACCGTCGCGCGTGCGTCGCCGAGGTTGGCGCCGATCGCGACGTAGGCTGTCGCGCTCATTCCGCCGAAACGTTACCCGCTTCGCTGCCGCCGGTGCGCGGCTTGCGCCGGCGGCGGCGCTTGCGCGGGGCGGCGGCTTCGCCATCGGGCGGCAGGGCGAACTCGCCCGCCGATTCCGCTGGCGCGTCGACGGCGTGTCGCGCCGCGGCCGGCACGCGCTGCCGCGGACGCTTCTGTTGCTCGTCTCGCACCTGCTCCAGCAGGTCCTGCCGCCGGACGTCGTCGGCGGTGCTGAATTCCTGCCACCACTCGGCGATCGCCTCGTTGATCTCGCCGACGTCCGCGCGCAGACGCATGAAGTCGAAGGCCGCGCGGAAGCGTGCCTGCTCCACCAGGCTGTACGGCGTGGCGCCGGTGCGCTTGTCGAAGCGCGGCTGCATCATCCAGATCTCTCGCATGTCGGCGGCCAGCTTGCCGCGGCCCGACACGTCGCCGATGCGCGCGTTGAACACATCGTCGATCGCGTCCTGGAGCGCAGGGAACGACGCCTGCGGACGCTGGCCGTTCACGCCCTCCTGCCGCTGGGCCCAGCCGTCGCGCACGTCCGCCCACAGCACGCAGGCCAACAGGAAGCTGGGCGCCACCGGCTTGCCTTCGCCCACGCGGCGGTCGGTGTCCAGCAAGGCCGCCTTCACAAAGGGTTGGTCCGCACGCTCGACCACCACGTCGAGCAGCGGATAGATGCCTTTCGACAGGCCCAGCTTGCGCAGCTGCGCAACCGTGGCCACCGCGTGGCCGGTCTGCAGCAGCTTGAGCATCTCGTCGAACAGGCGGCTCTGCGGCACGTCCGCCAGCAGCTTCGCCGATTCGACCAGTGGAGCGGCGGTCTTGGGCTCCATCTTGAAGCCGAGTGCGTCCAGCTTCGCCGAGAAGCGGATGGCGCGGATGATCCGCACCGGATCTTCGCGGTAGCGCGTGATCGGATCGCCGATCATGCGCAGGGTGAGCTTCTTCGCGTCGCGGATCCCGTTGTGGTAGTCGACCACGATCTGGCTCGCGGGGTCGTAGTACATCGCGTTCACGGTGAAATCGCGCCGCGCGGCGTCCTCTTCCTGCGGGCCCCAGACGTTGTCGCGCAGCACGCGGCCGCTGGCATCCACCGCATGCTTCATGCCGGCGAGTTCGCCCTTGCTGGTGCGCTCGTTCCCCGCCACCTGCTCCGCGCCGCTGTTGTCCATGTAGGCGCGGAAGGTCGAGACCTCGATCACCTCATGCTCGCGGCCCCGCCCATAGACGACGTGCACGATCCGGAAGCGCCGGCCGATGATGAAGGCGCGGCGGAAGAGGCCCTTGACCTGTTCCGGCGTGGCGTTGGTCGCCACGTCGAAATCCTTCGGCCGCAACCCGAGCAGCAGGTCGCGCACCGCGCCACCGACCACGTAGGCCTCGAAGCCCGCCTCCTGCAGCGTGGTCACCACGTTCTTCGCGCGCTCGTCGACCAGGGCGGGGTCGATGCCGTGCACCGAGGCATCCACCTCCTGGCGCTTGCCGAAGCGGCTCTTGGTGCTGGATGCGCTGTCTCCGGTCTTGCCGAGGAGTTTGTCGATGAATTTCTTGATCATTGGAAAAGTTCGGCGCGGGGTGCGCCTTCATTCATTTTCGAGCATCGAGCGGATCAGCGGGATCGTGATCGCGCGTTGCGTCTGCAAGGCATAGCCGTCGAGCTGGGTGAGCAGCTCCATCAGGCTTCCGAGGTCGCGGCTGAATCGATGCAGCATGTAGTCGAGCACGTCATCCGACAGCATCAGGCCGCGGTCGTCCGCCGCCTGGCGCAGCACGGCGCGGCGCTCGGCTTCGCTGAGCACCTGCAAGTGGAACACGTGGCCCCACCCCAGGCGCGTGCGCAAATCCTCGCGCAGGGGAAGGTCGGCCGGCGGCATGGCGCCCGCCGCGACCACGCCACGCTGCAGGCTCTGCGCATTGACGAACCAGTTGAAGGCCGCGTGCTGCTGCACCGCGGTGTAGAGATGCACGTCGTCGAACACCACGGCGCTCCAGCGCTCGTCGAATTCAGGCGGGTCCATCAGGCCGGCGTGCAGCCATCCGACGCTGGCGCCCTGCTCCCGCAGCGCGGCGCGGACCGCCTCCAGCAGGTGCGTCTTGCCGCTGCCGCCCTCACCCCACAGGTAGGTCGGCACCGGCGAATGCAGAGCCTGCGCGCGGGCGTCGCCCACCCACAGGACGAGGTGCCGCAGCGCCGGTTCGTTCGGTCCCGCGAAGAAGCCCGCGAGCGTCGGACCGGTGGCGATGCCGATGTCGAGCGCTAGCTGCTTCATGCCATGGCCGCCGTGGGCGGCAGGGGTGGCGCGGATGACGCGAAAGAGGGGTTCATGGGACAGGGCATGGCCGCCCTTAAAATCGTGGCGAATTCTATCGGCCCGACCGTCTCGGTTGCCGCCGTCATTGTCCTCCTCCTTTCCAGCACATGAACTCCAACCCGCCCACCCCGCTCAGCTACAAGGACGCCGGCGTCGACATCGATGCCGGCGACGCGCTGGTCGACCGCATCAAGCCCCTGGCCAAGAAGACGATGCGCGAGGGCGTGCTGGCCGGCATCGGCGGGTTCGGCGCCCTCTTCGAAGTACCCAAGCGCTACAAGGAGCCGGTGCTGGTCAGCGGCACCGACGGCGTGGGCACCAAGCTCAAGCTCGCCTTCGAATGGAACATGCACGACACGGTCGGCATCGACCTCGTGGCCATGAGCGTGAACGACGTACTGGTCCAGGGCGCCGAGCCGCTCTTCTTCCTCGATTATTTCGCCTGCGGCAAGCTGGACGTGGACACCGCCGCCGCGGTCGTGGGCGGCATCGCCCGAGGCTGCGAGCTCAGCGGCTGCGCGCTGATCGGCGGCGAAACCGCCGAAATGCCGGGCATGTATCCGGCCGGCGAGTACGACCTGGCGGGCTTCGCGGTCGGCGCGGTGGAGAAATCGCTCATTCTCACCGGCAAGGACGTGAAGCCGGGCGACGTGGTCCTCGGCCTTGCGTCGTCGGGCGTGCACTCCAACGGTTTCAGCCTGGTGCGCAAGGTGATCGAGCGCGCGGGCACCGACCTGCCCGCCACGCTTGACGGCCAGCCTTTCCGCCAGGCCGTGATGGCGCCCACCCGCCTCTACGTGAAGCCGGTGCTGGCCGCGCTCGCCAAGCATCCCGCTTCGGCAGGCCGGGCAAAGGGCATCAAGGCGCTCGCCCACATCACCGGCGGCGGCCTGCTGGAGAACATCCCGCGCGTCCTCCCCGAAGGCACGGCCGCGCATCTGAAGAAGGGTAGCTGGCCCCGGACGGAGCTCTTCGCCTGGCTGCAGAAGGTTGCCGGCATCGACGACATCGAAATGAACCGCACCTTCAACAACGGCATCGGCATGGTGGTCGTGGTCGACGCGGCCGAAGCCGCCGCCTGCACGGCCACGCTGCGCGCCGAGGGCGAGACCGTGCATGAGATCGGCGTCATCGCCGAGCGCGGCAACGGCGCGTCCGTCGTCGTCGCCTGAACAGCTCGCGCCGCGTGAGCGAACCGGTCCCCGTCCGTTCAAGGTCCCTGGTCACCGCGAGCTACCTGCTCATGGCCGGGGCCCTGCTGCTGGTCATGTGGCAGGGCCTGCTGCCCGGCTTGCTCTGCATCTGCATCGGCTTCCTCGGCACGCGCTGGATCGCGCGCGTGTTCGACGCCAGCCTCCGCCGCGCGCGCAACGGCGGTGCCGGCGAGCCAGGATGGTTCGGCATTCCGCCACTCTTGCGCGTCGTGGCAGCCACGATCGTCGCGCTGGCGCCCATCGGCGTGCTTATCTTCGCGTTCTCGGAAGCGCGGGAATTCGTACTGAACGCGCCCGAGCAATACCAGGAGTTGCTGGACTACATCGCCCGCACGGTGCTGGAACTTCGCCTGAAGCTGCCGCCCGACATCGGCGCCTATCTGCCCGAGGGCTCGGCTGAGGTGCAGCGCGTGGTCGCCGGCTATCTGCGGGCGCAGGCGGGCGCGCTGGCGCTCACGGGCCGGGCCTGGCTGGGCGGCGTTCTTTTCGCCTACGTCGGCCTGCTCGTCGGCGCGCTCGCAGCCGTCGCCACCCATCCGGCTGCCGCCGGGCCCCTGGCGCTGGAACTCAAGCAGCGCATCACCCTCTTCGGCGAGGCCTTCGGCCAGATCGTCGCCGCGCAGTTCTGGATCGCCGCCTTCAACACCTTCCTCACGGCCGTCTTCCTGCTCTTCCTGTTGCCCATGTGGGGTCTGGAGCTGCCATATACGCCAGCGCTGATCACGCTGACTTTCGTCGCGGGCCTGGTGCCGATCGTGGGCAACCTGGTGTGCAACACGGTCATCACGCTGGTCGGGCTCTCGGTGTCGCCCATCACCGCGCTGGCCTGCCTCGTCTTCCTGATCCTCATCCACAAGGCCGAGTACTTCATCAACGCCAAGGTCGTCGGCAGCCGCACGCAGATGTCGGTGTGGGAGCTCCTGGCGGTGATGTTCGTGGCCGAAGCGGTCTTCGGCCCGGCGGGGCTGGTCGCGGCACCGCTCTTCTATGCCTACCTCAAGAAAGAACTCCAGGCGGCGCGGCTGGTCTGAGGCTCGAATGTCCTGATCTGTTCGATTCCTGTCCGCCGCGGCGCGGACCCGTGGGCAGCCTATGGGAAGAATGGGGCGCATCATCCACTTTGCATCGAAAGAGAGCGAGCCCCATGAAAAGCTGTCTGATAGTGATCGACGCGCAAGAATCCTTCCGCCATCGTCCCTACTTCTCGCAACGCGAGTTCGGGCCCTACATGGCCGAACAAAACGCGCTGATCGAAGGCTGCGCAACGGCCGGCATCCCGATCGTGCGGATCTTCCACGTCGACGGGCCCGCGGAGGCTGGCAACCCCTTCGCGGTCGAATCCGGCCACGTGCGGCCATTGCGGGAGCTGGCTGGCTTCGAGGCCGCGGCCACCTTCACGAAGCACCGGCACAGCGCGTTGGTCAATAGCGGACTGGACGTCTGGCTGACGGAGAACGGCATCCGGCGGCTGATCATCAGCGGCATCCGCACCGAGCAATGCTGCGAGACCACCACGCGCCACGCCTCGGACCTGGGCTGGGCCGTCGACTACGTGACCGACGCCACGCTGACCTTCGACATGCTGCAGCCGGACGGCCGCCCACTCGCGGCCGCCGACATCAAGGCACGAACCGCCACCGTCCTCGACGGGCGCTTCGCCAAGGTCTGCAACGTGGCGCAGGCGCTCGAACGCGTGGGCGCGCTCGCTACCGCCTGAGAATGCTGCAGCACGATGACCCCGCAACCCATCCGCGTCGTCGTCGTGCTGCTGCCCAACAGCCTCGTGCTCGATTGGGCTGGCCCCGCCGAAGCCCTGCGGATCGCCAACCAGCAGTTGCGAGCCGCGGGTCAGCCCGAGCGATTCGCAATCGAGTTCGTCTCGCCGAGTCCGGCCTCGGTCGGATCGGTGGGCGTGACGCTCAGCGGCCTGGCGCCGCTTCCGACAGCCTGGAGCGGCCCTGCGTGGATCGTGCTGGTCGGCCTGCCCGGCAGCACCATCTCCACGGCCAACCCTGAAGCGCAGGCCGTCCTCCAATGGCTTCGCGGCCAGCGCCTCGAACGCGGCAAGCTGGAACTGGTGACCATCTGCGCGGGCGCCATCATTGCGGCGCATGCAGGCGCGCTGGCAGGCCGACGCGTGACCACGCATCACCATCACCTCGACGAACTCCGCACAGCGGAGCCGCGCTGCGAGGTCGTCGCGAACCGCGTGTTCGTGATCGATCCACCGGTCTTCAGCAGCGCCGGCGTCACGACAGGCATCGACCTCGTCCTCCATCGCATCTCCGAAACCTGCGGCGAGGCGCTGGCGGCGCAGGTCGCCCAGACCATGGTGGTGGCGCTGCGGCGCGGCCCGCAGGATCCTGAACTTTCACCCTTTCTGGCCTACCGCAACCATCTGCATGCCGCCCTGCATCGCGTTCAGGACGCAGTGAGCGAGGCGCCGCAATCCGACTGGACGGTCCCGCGCATGGCCGCGGTCGCGCACACATCGGCACGTCACCTGACGCGCCTGTTCGTCGAACACGCGGGCGTGGCGCCGCTGGCCTACCTGCGGCGTCTGCGGCTCGCCACCGCGCAGCTCGCGCTGCAATCAGGCGCCAATGTCACGCGGGCCGCGGAATTGTCGGGTTTCGGATCCGACACGCAGCTGCGGCGTGCCTGGCACCAGTTCGGCCTGGCCGGCTCGCCGTCAGACCCTCAGAGATAGCCGCAAAATCGCAGCACGTGCCCGTCGGGCTCTCGGATCGCGAACTCGCGCAGGCCCCAGGGCTGGGACACCGGCGGCTCGACGATGGAGACGCCGCGCTTCACATAGGCCGCATGCAGGCCGTCCACGTCCTGGCCCACATGGATCACGATCTCGCCGCGCCACGGGTTCGGCTCGCGCCGGCCGCATTGCCAGAGTCGGATGTAGACCGGGTCTCCATATGTCCGATCACCCTTCTTCACCCGCGCATAGCTCGGCGGCTCGCCGGCGATGAAGTCAAGCTCGAAGCCGAGCACTTCGCAGAAGTAGCGCGCCGCGCGCGCCGCGTCGGCGACCGGCAGCACCGGCTGGATGCCATGGAACTCATGCAGCGTGCCCAGGTCCGCCGCCGCGGCTTTGGCCTGGTCCATCAGTTCCTGGCCCGGCGCAGTGCGGCGACACGCTCCGCGATCGCGTCGATGTCGAGTGCGTCCTCGGCGTGCATGAGGTAGGTCTCCAGGTCACGCACCGCGGCGGCCGTGTTGCCCTGCTCGGCATGCGCCAGGCCGCGATCGCGGTGCTCGCCCCATGCTTCGGGGAACAGCGCGACGAGCCGGTCCTGCACCGCGATCGCGCGCTGCCAGTCCTCCTGGGCGCGATGGACTTCCTTCAGGTTGCGCAGCATGCGCCCGATGATCTCGCGCGGCGTCGCGGGCTGCAGGTACAGGCCCAGCGGCACATCGAAGTCTCCGACCAGGCCGTTGCTGCGCTTGTAGGGCTCCAGCCGCTCGCTCAACTCCTCGCGCGACAAGGATTTGCCGCTGAAGGGGTCGATCACCACCTGGCCCTTCGGCAAGGTGACCTTGAGCATGAAGTGGCCGGGGAAACCCACGCCGCGAGCCTGCAATCCCAGGCCCTGCGCCAGTTCCATCCACAGCACCGCGAGCGAGATCGGAATGCCGCGGCGCGTGCGCAGCACCGCGTTCAGGTAGCTGTTGTCGGGGTCGTAGTAGTCGTTGACGTTGCCACCGAAGCTCAGGTCGTGGAAAAAGAACTGGTTGAGCGCGCGCAGCCGCTGCAACGGCGCCGCGTCGGCCGGCAGCCGGCGCTTGAGGCGCGCGAGCAGTTGGTCGACGTCGCCCAGCACCTGCTGCACGTCCAGGTCGGGGTACTCGTCCTGCGCGAGGCTCGCCGCCGCTTCCAGCAGTGGAAACTGCTCGTCGCTCTTCACGAGCGAATCGAAATACTCCAGGGCGGTAGGCGTCTGAAAGCTGAACGTCATGTGGCTTTGTAGAGGAGCGGACGGGGAGCGTCAAGGCAGCAGTGCCCTCAGCGCCGCATAAAGCTTCGCAACTTGACACCGGCCAGCGCGAGCACACCGAAATAAAGCACCGCGGCACCGCCGATCAGCGAGGCCAGCAGGCCGATGCGCAGAAGCCGGTCGGAGCGCAGCGCCAGCCAGTCGAAATGCTCCGCGCCCCACACGAGCAAGGCGGCCAGCACCAGCGCGCCGGCCAGCACCTGAAGCACGAACTTGCCCCAGCCCGGCTCCGGCTTGTAGTTGCCCCGCCGGATCAGGCCCACCAGCAGCCAGACCGAATTCACCACGAAGCCGATGCCGATCGTGAGCGTCAGCGCGGCGTGCTGGAGGACGGGTACCAGGAAGAAATTGAGCACCTGCGTCAGCACCAGCACGCCGACCGCGATCCGCATCGGCGTGCGCATGTCGTGTTTGGCGTAGTAGCCGGGCGCCAGCACCTTGATGGCGACGGAGCCGATCAGGCCGACGCCGTAGCCCATCAGGGCGGCGGTGGTGCGCTGGACGTCGAGGTCGCTGAACGCGCCGTTGTGGAAGAGCACGGCGACCAGGGGCTTGGAGAAGACGAGCAAGGCCACCGCGCAGGGAACCGAGAGCATGACCACCAGGCGCAAGCCCCAGTCGAGCAGCGAGGAGTAGCGGATGTCGTCCTTCGCTGCTCGCGCGCTGGCCAGCTGAGGCATCAGGACCACGCCGAGGGCCACGCCCAGCATGGCGGTGGGGAACTCCATGAGGCGGTCGGCATAGGTGACCCAGGTCACGCTGCCCGGGGCGAGATGCGACGCGATCTGGGTGTTGATGAGCAGCGAGATCTGCGCCGCGCTCACGCCGATCAGGGCCGGCAGCATCAGCCTCGTGATCCGGCGCGTGGTCGGGTCGGCCCAGGCGGCCCGGATGGCGCGAAAACTCGCGCGCACGCGCGGCAGCATCCCCAGCCCGTGCAGCGCGGGCAGCTGCAGCGCCAGTTGCAGCACGCCGCCCACCATCACGCCGACACATTGCGCGTAGATCGGCTCGATGCCGTGGCGCCTGAACAGCGGCGCCCCCAGGACGATGGACAGGATCAACGCCACGTTCAGCAGCACCGGCGAAGCGGCGGGCACGGCGAACTTGCGCCAGGTGTTGAGGATGCCGCCCGCCAGCGCGACGAGCGACATGAAGCCGATGTAGGGGAACATCCAGCGCGTCATGACGACCGCGGCGTCGAATCCCGCCGCGGTCTGCTTCAACCCGCTGGCCATGGCCCAGACCATCAGCGGAGCGCCGACCACGCCCGCGATGCAGAGCAGAACCAGCGTCCAGGTCAGGAGCGTCGCCACATGGTCGATCAGTTCGCGCGCGCCTTCGTCGCCGCGCTCGGTCCGCGTGGCCGCCAGCACCGGCACGAAGGCCTGGCTGAACGCACCCTCGCCGAACACGCGGCGAAACAGGTTGGGGATCCGGAACGCGACGTTGAAGGCGTCGGTCAGCGCGCTGACCCCGAAGACCGAAGCCATCAGGAGGTCGCGGATCAGGCCGGTCACCCGGGAAGCGAGCGTCAGAAGGGAGACGGTGGAGGCGGATTTGAGCAGCGACACAGCGGGAAGTGTATGTGGCCGCGTGCTCTCTGCCCCGGGTTTCGGACGCCTACGTGGAGCTCGCCTATAATGGAGGGCTTTGCTGCATCATCCCCAGACACCAAGGAACTAAACATATGGCATCCGCCAAGCCCAAGAAAAAGAACCCGCGCCTCGCGTCGGGCCGCAAACGCGTCCGCCAGGACATCAAGCTCAACGCCGCGAACACTTCGCTGCGTTCCAAGTACCGCACCGCCGTGAAGAATGTCGAGAAGGCCGTCCTGGCCGGCGACAAGACCAAGGCGGCAGAACTCTTCGCGAAGGCCCAGAGCATCGTCGACACCGTCGCCGACAAGGGCATCTTCCACAAGAACAAGGCAGCTCGCGACAAGAGCCGCCTGGCAGCCAAGGTCAAGACCCTGGCCCTCGCCCCTGAAAAGGCCGCCGCCTGACGTCTTCAGGCAAGCCCGGACCGGTCCGCCAGTCCGCCGTTTGATCGGGGTGCGCTGCAGCAAAGTGAAAAACCGCCTTCGGGCGGTTTTTTCATGGGCGCCGCCTTCGAGGAGCAGCACCTTCACAGGCTGCGAGTCAGCGAGGCGGAATGTCGGGCACCAGGCAGGCCTCCGCGACCTGCAGGCCGTTGTCCTTGGCGAAATTCATGCAGAAGTCCCAGGCCATGGGCTCCGCGTCGCGCAACTCTCGGTTCACAACCACGCATTTCACGCCGTTGATCACCGTCGGCACGCACCAGGGCGAGTAGTTCAGATGACTCCCCGGCTGCGGCCCGCCGGGCCGGAACGAGCACATCACGCCCGCAAGCCGCTCCGCCCAGTCGCTGGGGCGGAATGTCCGGCCATCGCTCGTGATGCCCTGGATGAAAACTTCTTTGGCGGAGGGAGAAACCATCTGTTGCAAGGGGGTGGCGCAAACTCGTGCTGCGCCGCACAACGATTCTATCCGGGGGGTCCGGGCACTGACGCCCTGGCGGTCATTGCAGTGATGCGCAATCCTCACGTAATCCGTCAAATCCGACGCCTAGAATCCGCCTTCCCTTTTTTGGAGTTCGCATGAGCGCCACAGCCGCACCTTCGTCGCCCCACGTCATGAACACCTACGCACGCCTGCCGATCGCGCTGTCGCACGGCCAGGGTTGCCGAGTCTGGGACACCGAAGGGCGAGCCTATCTGGACGGCCTGGGCGGCATCGCCGTCAACACGCTCGGCCACAACCACCCCGAGCTGGTGCCCGCGCTGCAGGACCAGATCTCCAAGCTGATCCACAGCTCGAACTACTACTACGTCCCCGGCCAGGAGCAACTCGCCGCCAAGCTGACCGAGCTTTCCGGCCTCACCAACGCCTTCTTCTGTTGCACCGGCCTGGAAGCCAACGAAGCCGCGCTCAAGCTGGCGCGCAAGTTCGGCCATGACAAGGGCATCGAGCGGCCGGAAATCGTGGTCTACGAGGCTGCCTTCCATGGCCGCAGCATCGCCACCCTGTCGGCCACCGGCAATCCGAAGGTCCAGAAGGGCTTCGGCCCGCTGGTCGAGGGCTTCATTCGCGTGCCCCTCAATGACATCGAAGCCCTCCGGAAGGCCACCGAAGGCAACCCGAACGTGGTGGCGGTCTTCTTCGAGACCATCCAGGGCGAAGGCGGAATCCACCCGATGCGCTGGGAGTACCTGCGCCAGGTGCGCCAACTGTGCGACGAGCGCGACTGGCTCATGATGATCGACGAAGTTCAATGCGGCATGGGCCGCACCGGCAAGTGGTTCGCGCACCAGTGGGCCGGCATCAAGCCGGACGTGATGCCGCTCGCCAAGGGCCTGGGCTCCGGCGTGCCGATCGGCGCCGTCGTCGCCGGCCCGCGTGCCGCCCACATCTTCGGCCCCGGCAACCACGGCACGACCTTCGGCGGCAACCCGCTGGCGATGCGCGCGGGCGTCGAGACGATCCGGATCATGGAAAAGCACAAGCTGCTGGACAACGCGGCCACCGTCGGCGCACATCTCAAGTCCGCGCTGGAGCGCGAACTGGGCAGCCTGGCGGGCGTGAAGGAGATCCGCGGCCAGGGGCTCATGCTCGGCATCGAGCTCGATCGCCCCTGCGGCGTGATCCTCAACCGCGCCTGCGAGGCCGGCCTGCTGCTGAGCGTGACGGCCGACAGCGTGATCCGCCTCGTCCCGCCGCTGATCCTGAGCATCGCGGAAGCCGATGAAATCGTCGCCATCCTCGCGCCGATCGTGAAGACCTTTCTAGCGGAACCCCAGCCATGAGCGCCGCCTCCGCCATCCGGCACTACCTGCAGTTCTCGGACTTCACGGCCGACGAGTACGCGCATGTCTTCGCGCGCGCCGCGCTGATCAAGAAGAAATTCAAGGCCTACGAACGCCACCAGCCGCTGGTGGACCGCACGCTGGCCATGATCTTCGAGAAGGCATCGACGCGCACGCGCGTGAGCTTCGAGGCGGGCATGTACCAGATGGGCGGCAGCGTGGTGCACCTGACCACCGGCGACAGCCAGCTCGGCCGCGCTGAGCCGATCGAGGACAGCGCCAAGGTCATCAGCCGCATGGTCGACATCGTGATGATCCGGACCTTCGAGCAGACGAAGATCGAGTCCTTCGCCGCCCATTCGCGCGTGCCGGTCATCAACGGGCTGACCAATGAGTTCCATCCCTGCCAGATCCTGGCCGACATCTTCACCTTCATCGAGCACCGCGGCTCGATCGCGGGCAAGACGGTGGCCTGGGTGGGCGACGGCAACAACATGGCCAACACGTGGCTGCAGGCCAGCGAGATCCTCGGCTTCAAGGTGCACGTGAGCACGCCCAGCGGCTACGAGGTGGACCAATCGATCGCCGGCATCCGCTCCGCTGACAGCTATCGCGTCTTCAAGGACCCGATGGAAGCCTGCCGCGGCGCCGACCTGGTGACCACCGACGTCTGGACCAGCATGGGTTACGAGGCCGAGAACGAAGCCCGCCGCGCGGCCTTCGCGGACTGGTGCGTCGACACCGAGATGATGCGCGTCGCACAACCGGATGCGCTCTTCATGCACTGCCTGCCCGCGCACCGCGGCGAAGAGGTCGAGGCCGACGTCATCGACGGTCCGCAGTCAGTCGTCTGGGACGAGGCCGAGAACCGCATGCATGTGCAGAAGGCCTTGATGGAATACCTGCTGCTGGGCCGCCAAGTCTGAGCTTTGCAGCCGGTGTTTCCATTCTGTTGGAAATAACCGACACCACGACCCCCTTCGCGGCGCTAACTTTGCGCCATGAAGCAACGCATCTGGGACATCTCACCGCCCGTGCATGAAGGCGCACCGGTCTTTCCCGGCGACACGCCCTTTCGTCAGCGATGGGCAGCCACCATCGGCCCGGGCTGCCCAGTCAACGTCAGCGAGATCACCCTTTCCCCCCATGTCGGCGCGCACGCCGATGCACCTCTGCACTACGACCCCGCCGGCGCAACCATCGGCGACGTCGGACTCGCGCCCTACCTCGGCCCCTGCCGCGTGATCCACGCGATCGCGCGCGGGCCGCTGGTCGAGTGGGAGCACATCGCACATGCCGCCGCCGGACTGCCGCCCCGGGTGCTCGTGCGGACCTACGAGCGTGCGCCGGTCGACCGCTGGGACGGCCAGCTCGCGGCTTTCGCGCCCGCCACCATCGAGCGCCTCGCCGCCATGGGCGTGAGGCTCATCGGCATCGACACCGCCAGCATCGACCCGGCCGAAAGCAAGACACTGGACAGCCACCAGGCCATTCGCCGTCTGGACCTTCGCGTGCTCGAGAACCTCGTGCTCGACGAGGTGCCCGAGGGCGACTACGAACTCATCGCGCTGCCGCTCAAGCTCGTGAGCGCGGATGCATCCCCCGTCCGCGCCGTGCTGCGCGAACTCAACCCCGCCCACCCATGACACTCGACGACTGCCGGCGTCTCGACGCCCAAGACCCGCTCGCCGCCCTGCGCGGCCAGTTCACCCTGCCCGAAGGCGTGATCTACCTCGACGGCAACTCGCTGGGCGTGCTGCCCAAGGCCACGCCCGCCCGCATCGCCGAAGTGGTCGCGAAGGAATGGGGCGAAGGCCTGATCCGCTCCTGGAACACCGCCGGCTGGTTCGACCTGCCGCAGCGGCTCGGCGACAAGCTCGCTCGCCTGATCGGCGCGGCGCCCGGCGAAGTGGTGTGCACCGACAGCACCTCCGTCAATCTCTACAAGGTGCTGTTCGCGGCCTTGAGCCAGGTGAAGCAGGACGCGGCTTCGGCCAGCCGCCGCGTCGTGCTGAGCGAACGCAGCAACTTTCCGACCGATCTCTACATCGCCGAATCGCTGTGCCGCGAGCGTGGCTTCACGCTCAAGCTGATCGATGCCGCCGAACTGCCTGCGGCGATCGACAGCCAGGTGGCCGTCCTCATGCTCACGCACGTCAACTACCGCACCGGCGCGATGCACGACATGAACGCCCTCACGGCCGCGGCCCATGCGGCCGGCGCGCTCACGGTCTGGGATCTGGCGCACAGCGCCGGCGCGGTGCCGGTGGCACTGAACGAATGCGAGGCCGATTTCGCGATCGGCTGCGGCTACAAGTACCTCAACGGCGGCCCTGGCTCGCCCGCCTTCGTGTGGGTGCACACGCGGCATTCGGGCCAGTTCGAGCAGCCGCTTTCGGGCTGGTGGGGTCATGCGGCGCCCTTCGAGTTCACCCCGCACTACCGGCCCGCGCCGGGGGTGACGCGCTACCTCTGCGGCACGCAGCCCATCGTCGCGCTGGCCGCGCTGGAATGCGGGATCGACACGGTACTGGCGGCCGAGCCATTCGCACGCGGCGCGGGCAGCATGGCCGCGTTGCGGACGAAATCGCTCGCGCTGACGGATGCCTTCATCGCGCTCGTCGAGCAGCGCTGCGCCGGCCGCTTTGAACTCATCACGCCGCGCGCGCATGTCCGGCGCGGCTCGCAGGTCTGCCTGGCATTGAGCGCAGGCGACCGCGGTGCCTACGCCATCGTGCAGGCACTGATCGCCCGGGGCGTGATCGGCGACTTTCGGGCGGGCGACTCGCAGATGCCCGACATCCTCCGCTTCGGCTTCACGCCGCTTTACCTCGGCTTCGAGGACGTCTGGAACGCCGTCGAGCACCTCGTGCAGGTGCTCGACAGGGAGGAGTGGAAGCGCCCCGAGTTCAACCAGAAACTGGCGGTGACCTGAGAGGCCCCATGAGCACCGAAAAAATCGTCCACGAGGAAAAGGCGCAACTCGACTTCAGCGCCTCGATGAGCTACAGCGACTACCTGGATCTCGACGCGATCCTGAACGCGCAGCATCCGCGCTCGCCCGCGCATGACGAGCTGCTCTTCATCGTCCAGCACCAGACCAGCGAGCTGTGGATGAAGCTGATGCTGCACGAACTGCGCGCCGCCATCGGCCGCATCGCGGAAGACGACCTCGCCAGCGCCTTCAAGATGCTCGCGCGGGTCTCGCGCATCATGGAGCAGCTGGTGCATGCCTGGGACGTGCTCGCCACCATGACGCCGCCCGAATACAGCGCGATGCGGCCCTACCTCGGGAGCTCCAGCGGCTTCCAGAGCTGGCAGTACCGCTGCATCGAATTCGCGCTGGGCAACAAGAACGCGGCCATGCTCAAGCCGCACGCGCATCGGCCCGAGCTGCTGGCCGAGGTCGAGCAGGCCTGGCGGGCGCCCTCGCTCTACGACGAAGCCCTGCGGCTGCTGGCGCGGCGGGGGTTGGACATTCCCGCGGGATATCTGCAGCGCGACTGGACCCAACCCTACGAATGCAGCGACGCTGTCGAGCAGGCTTGGCTCGTCGCCTACCGCGATCCGAGGAACCACTGGGACATCTACCAGCTTGGCGAAGAACTGACCGACCTGGAAGATGCCTTCAGGCTCTGGCGCTTCCGCCACGTGACCACGGTGGAGCGCGTCATCGGATTCAAGCGTGGCACTGGCGGCACCGGGGGCGTAAGCTATCTGCGAAAGATGCTCGACGTGGTGCTCTTCCCCGAGATCTGGAAACTGCGAACGGATCTCTGACATGCCAGCATCCGTCCGCTCAATCGAGGAGACGAACATGAGCGACTTTTTCGACGGCGACGAGTTGACGACACTCCGGGAACACGGGGTGGTGCTGTTCGCGCGGCGGGTGATCTTCGACGCCCGCGCGCCGATGTCAGAGGGGCAGATCGAGGCGGTGCAGTCGCATTGCGCTGGGCCGATCCCGCCCGAGTTGCTGGCGCTGTGGCGGCTCGCGGGCGGCGGACGCATCGACTACGACCTGCACCTGCGCATGAACGGCAATGAAGAGGCCGTCAGCTGGGTCGAGCTGTTCGGCGGCGGAACCGACAGCTACCACGACCTGCAGGGATGGATCGACCACGAGATGGAACTCGCGGAGGAAGCGGCGGAAGGCGCCGGGCAGCCCTGGGATGGCAAGCTCACCACCCTGCCCTTCGGCGGGTTTGAATACACCGACCGCGTCTACGCCGTGGTCGAGCCGGGCGCGGACTACGGGCACATCCTGGCGTGGAAGCACGGCCTGCCGCAGGCCTGGTCGCATGCGCTGCACGAGGACGGCCTGACGACCGTCGCGCACGACCTGTGCGCGGCATTCGAGGCGCTGCGCCTGGACGAGGATCCGCTGGCGCCTGCTGGGGACTACTTCACGGGACAGACCTTGCTCGAATACCTCGACGAGCGGCACCGCGAGCACGGCCTGTCGATCGAACTGGTGGACAAGGTGATCGCGTTCTACCGCCGTGCAATGGTCGACTGGCGCACGCCACTGGCCGAGGGCACGCTGGGGCAGGACGGATCGCTCTCGCGCATCGCGCTGCGCCATGCGGTGGCGACCGACGACGCGGACCTGGTCGCGCGCCTGGCGGCTGCCGGCGTCGCGCTGGACGGGCCTTTGCAAGGCAGCGCGATGGCCTCCGACCTCGCGCTGAGCCACGGCGCGCATGCGGCCGCCGCGGCGCTGGTGCGGGCCGGCGCGCCGGTGGGCGCGGATGCGCTCGACTACATTGACAGCGCGGTCTCGCCCGAACTCGTGGAACTGCTGCTGGCCCGCGGCGCGAAGCCCAGCGCGACGGCGATTGCCGAATGCGTCGCCTGCGGCGCGCCCGCCGCGGCGCGGCTGATCGCCAGCGCCTACGCGCAATCGCACGACGACCTGCCGGCCGCCTACGAGTCGGTGAAGAACGGCATGCTCGCGGAACTGGAGACTTCGCTCGTGGATGTGCGCGCGGGCAAGCTGAGCCACTACCTCGGCGTCAACGGCCTGGTCCAGCGCGTGGACCATCTGCGGAGCTTCAGCCTCTGAGCGTTCGCGCCATTCAGCCGCCGTAGAGCCAGGGCACGTCCAGCAGACGCTCGCCCAGCAAACGGAGGGCCGCATCACGGCCTACGCGCACGAGGCCCGTCGCGTGGAAGATCTCCCCATTGCGCCGCGCCCTCGCCTGCACCTGCGCGTTGCGCCGCCAACGCGCCTCGGCATAGCGCGCCAGCGCGGCGGGGACCGCCGGATTGGCGCCGCCAGCCAGCGCATCGCCCAGCGCGACCGCGTCCTCGATCGCCATGCCCGCGCCCTGGGCCAGGTAGGGCAGCATCGGATGGGCCGCGTCGCCCGCGAGCGCGACGCGCTCGCCGCTCATCTGCCTTGGCCCGTCCAGCGGCGCCCGGTCGAAAAGCGTCCACGCGCGCCATGAAGGCATGGCTTCCAGCAAGGCCTGCAAAGCCGGGCTGCAGTGGCCGGTGGTCGCCTGCAACGCGGCGAGGCTGGCCGCCTGGTCCCAGTCGTGCGCGTCGCCTGCGGACTCACCTTCGGCCAGCACGACGACGTTGAGTGCCTCGCCATGCCGCACCGGGTAGCTCACCGCGTGCAGCCGAGGCCCGAGCCAGACATTGATCTGTGTACTGCGCAAGGCCGGCGGCAGCGCCGACTGGTCGGCCAGCGCGCGCCATGCCATGTGGCCCGTCGCGCGGGGCGGCGGCGTGTCCTCGACCACGCCGGGCCGCACGGTGCTCCAGAGGCCGTCGGCGCCAACCAGCGCGTCGCCCTCCCAGGCGCGGGCATCGGTGCTCGACGCGCACACCAGGTCGCCGCGCGCGACGACCTGCGCGATGCGCGCGCCGGTGGTCAGCGCGACGGCCCCGCTGGCACGTACCGCCGCGAGCAGCAGCGCGTGCAGGTCGGCACGGTGCACGCACATGTAGGGGGCGCCGTAGCTGCGCAGCATCGCATGGCCCAGCGGCATGCCGGCGATCTCGCGGCCGCTGCCTGCAGCGCGCACCACCAGGGCCTCCGGCCGTGCCGCGACGCGCACCAGCCCCTCCCAGACGCCCAGCGCCTGCAGGCGCCGCGTCACGTTGGGGCCGAGCTGGATGCCGGCGCCGATCTCGCCGAAGGCGACGGCTTGTTCGAGAAGGTCGATGGTGTGGCGGCGGCGGCCCAGCGCGAGCGCGCTCGCGAGGCCCGCGATGCCTCCCCCCGCGACCAGGATGTGGGCGGCGGACATGCGGCGCTCAGTGCGAGCGCATCTCGGGCGTCTTGCCTTTGTCTTCCGTCCTGGAACCGCCCGCGGTCGCGCAGCTGCCGCAGCTCTCGCACGCGCCGCAGCCTGAGCTCTTGGCGAGCGAGGCTGCCAGTTGCTCGGCGCGCTGCGCATCGACCAGGCCGGCGCGCTGCGAGCCTGCGGCCAGGCCGGCCGCCGCCGAACGCCGCCATTGCGCAGGCATCCAGCGCCAGACCGCATAGACGGCCGCCAGCGCGACAATCAACCCGACGATGATTTCTTGTGCCATCTCATCCTCCTGTGAAGGCCAGGGCCACTCGATAGGTGATCCAGCATGCAATGTAGGCGAGAGCGAACAAGTAGCCCGCCATGATCCACACATAACGCCACGAACCGGTCTCCCGCTTGACCGCGGCCAAGGTCGAGATGCACTGCGGCGCGAACACATACCAGACCAGCAGCGACAATGCCGTCGCCAGCGACCAGCTGCCTGCGATCAGCGGCTGCAGCTGCCCCGCCACGTCGTCGCCCGTGGCCGAGAGCGCGTACACCGTGCCTAGCGCGCCCACGGCCACCTCGCGCGCCGCCATGCCGGGCACCAGCGCGATGGAGATCTGCCAGTTGAAGCCGATGGGCGCGAAGATGTGCTCCAGCCCGCGGCCGATCATGCCCGCCAGGCTGTACTGGATCGCCGGTCCCGTGGCGCCGCCGGGCGGCGAGGGGAAGGTCGAGAGGAACCACAGCAAGATGGTGAGCGTGAGAATGATCGTGCCCACGCGCTGGATGAAGATCCACGCCCGCTCGTAGAGCCCGAGCGCCAGGTTGCGCACGTTGGGCCAGCGGTACGCCGGCAGCTCCATCATCAACGGCGAATGCTGCTTGCTGTCCCGGAAGCGCTTCATCACCCAGGCGACGGCCATGGCCGAGACGATGCCGAAGACGTAGAGCGCGAACAGGACCACGCCCTGCAGGTTGAACACACCGGCCACGCTGCGCTCCGGGATGAAGGCGGCGATGAGCAATGCGTAGACCGGCAGCCGCGCCGAGCAGGTCATGAGCGGCGCGATCATGATGGTGGTGATGCGATCACGCCAGTTGCTGATGGTGCGCGTGGCCATCACGCCGGGAATCGCGCAGGCGAAGCTCGACAGGAGCGGGATGAAGGAGCGGCCCGAGAGGCCGACCGTGCTCATCACCCGGTCGAGCAGGAAGGCAGCGCGCGGCAGGTAGCCGGAGTCCTCCAGCGCGAGGATGAAGAGGAAGAGGATCAGGATCTGCGGCAGGAAGACGATCACGCCGCCCACGCCGGCAATGATGCCGTCTACCAGCAGGCTCTGCAGCATGCCTTCGGGCACGTACTGCTTCAGAAATTCTCCGAGGAGCGCGGTGCCGTCCTTGATTGCGTCCATTGGCACGTTGGCCCAGCTGAAGACGGCCTGGAACATCAGGAACATCGTGACGGCCAGCACCAGCATGCCCCACACGGGATGCATCACGACGCGGTCGATGCGATCGCTGGTCGCCAGACTGCCCACCGGCTCGCGCACCGCCACGCTCAGGATGCGGCGCACCTCGCGCTGCGTGGCGAGCACGTCCTCGAGCCCGGGCGGCGCCCAAGGCCGCGGCGCCGCGACGGGCACCGGTGCATCCAAGGCCGCCAGCAGGCCCTGCGCGCCACTGGTGTGCACACCGACCGTCTCGATCACCGGGACGCCGAGTTCGCGCGACAGCAGCGCCGCATCGACCATGATGCCCTGCTTCTTCGCCATGTCGGTCATGTTGAGCGCCACCACCATGGGCAGGCCGAGCCGCTGGGCCTCCAGCACCAGCCGCAGGTTGAGCCGCAGGTTGGTGGCGTCGGTCACGCACACCAGCAGGTCCGGCAGCGCCTCGCGGCTCTTGCCCGTGACCACGTCGCGCGTGACGGCTTCGTCGGCCGACAAGGCATTCAGGCTGTAGGCGCCCGGCAGGTCAAGCACGAACACGCGCCGTCCCGCCGCGGTGCGCAGGATGCCTTCCTTGCGCTCGACCGTGACGCCGGCATAGTTGGCAACCTTCTGGCGGCTGCCCGTGAGCAGGTTGAAGAGCGCGGTCTTGCCGCAATTCGGGTTGCCGAGCAGCGCGATGCGCTCCGGCGGCGTCTGCGACAGGGCGGCGCCGGGCTGGAAGGTCAGCGTCGCTTCAACCATGCCGCGCAGCTCCCGGCGTGACGCGGATGAAGGATGCCTCGTGGCGGCGCAACGCGAAGGTGGTGTGGCCCAGGCGCACAGCCAGCGGCTCGCGGCCCGGAACGCCGCTGGCGACGATGCGCACCGCCTCGCCCGGAACGAAGCCGATCTCCGTCAGGCGCAGCACGAGCTCGCGGTCTTCCTCCGCATCGGGCCGCAGCACGTCAAGCACGGTGGCCCAAAGGTTGTTGGGAAGATTGTCGAGGCTGATGGCGGCAGAAGCCGCGCCGGTCATTGTGGTCACCCGCGAGATCCAGATCGTCAAAATGAGAATTATTCTCGAAAACGAGCAAGGTGGCGAATCCGGTGCGGATTTATCCCTCCGCCACGCTCCGCAAAACAAAACGCCGGCGCTCGCACGCCGGCGTTGCCACAGGTGAAGGGCGCCGTCAGGCCTCGAGCAACTGCCGCAGCACGAAAGGCAGGATGCCGCCGTGCTTGTAGTAGTCGACCTCGATCGGCGTGTCGATGCGCAGGCGCACCGTGACCTCCTGGTGCGTGCCATCGAAGCGGCGGATCACGAGCTTCACGTCCATCTGCGGCTTGAGTTCGCCGCCAATGACCACGTCGACTTCCTCGTCGCCCGTGAGATTCAGCGTCTGCCAGGAGTCCGCGCCGCGGAACTGCAGGGGCAGCACGCCCATGCCGACCAGGTTGGCGCGGTGGATGCGCTCGAAGCTGCGTGCGACAACCGCCTTGATGCCCAGCAATTGCGTGCCCTTGGCCGCCCAGTCGCGCGATGAACCCGTGCCGTATTCCTCGCCGCCGAAGACCACGGTCGGCACGCCCTTTTCCATGTACTTCATGGCGGCGTCGTAGATGAACATCTTCTCGTTGCCCGGCTGGAAGCGGGTGAAGCCGCCCTCCTCCTGCGTGCCATTGGCGTCCGGCGGCAACATCAGGTTCTTGATGCGCACGTTGGCGAAGGTGCCGCGCATCATCACTTCATGGTTGCCGCGGCGCGAGCCGTAGCTGTTGAAGTCTGCCTTGGGCACGCCGTGCGCCTTGAGCCACTTGCCCGCGGGCGAGTCTTCCTTGATCGAGCCGGCCGGCGAGATGTGGTCGGTGGTGATCGAGTCGCCGAAGAGCGCCATGATGCGCGCGCCCGTGAAGCCGGCGTCCGACGCGGCCGGCTTCATCTTGAAGCCCTCGAAGAACGGCGGCTCGGCAATGTAGGTCGAGGTCGGCCAATCGTAGACCTGGCCGGTCGTGCCCTTGATGCTGCTCCAGAACTTGCCCGGCTCGGTCTTCACCTTCTCATAGTTGCTGCGGAAGGATTTTGCATTCATCGCGAAGCGCAGGTTCTCGTCGATCTCCTGGACGCTGGGCCAGATGTCTCCCAGGTACACGTCCTTGCCGTTCTTGCCCTTGCCGACCGGCTGGGTCATGAGGTCGACCATCACGTTGCCAGCGATCGCGTAGGCCACCACCAGTGGCGGCGAGGCGAGGAAGTTGGCCTTCAGGTTCGGGTGGATGCGCGCCTCGAAGTTGCGGTTGCCCGACAGCACGGCCGCGCCGACCAGGTTGTTCTTCGTGATGACCTCATTGATCTCGGGCGTCAGGTCGCCCGCGTTGCCGATGCAGGTGGTGCAGCCGTAGCCTGCCAGGTAGAAGCCCAGCTTCTCGAGGTACGGCAGCAGCCCGGCCTTCTCGAGGTATTCGGTGACGATGCGCGAGCCGGGCGCCAGCGAGGTCTTCACGTGCGGCTTGACCTTGAGACCCGCCTCCACCGCCTTCTTCGCGAGCAGGCCGGCGGCGAGCATCACGCTCGGATTGGAAGTGTTCGTGCAGGAGGTGATCGCCGCGATCAGCACGTCGCCATTGCCAATGGTCACGTCGCCCTTGGGCGGCAGGCCATAGCGCATCTTGAGCTTCTCGGCCGGCTGGTTGAAACCGTTGGCCTCGTTCGGCTTGCTGAAGAGTTCGGAGAACTTGGTCGAGAGGTGGCCGAGGTCGATGCGGTCCTGCGGGCGCTTCGGGCCGGCGAGGCTTGGCGTGACGGTGCCGAGGTCCAGCTTGACCACCTTCGTGTAGTCGATGTCGCCAGGATTGGGCATGCCGAAGAGGCCCTGCGCCTTGTAGTAGGCCTCGAACAGTTCGACCTCGGCCTGCGTACGCCCGGTGCCCGTGAAGTAGGCGATGGTCATCTCGTCGACCGGGAAGAAACCCATCGTCGCGCCGTACTCGGGTGCCATGTTGCCGATGGTCGCGCGGTCGGGCACCGCGATCGACGCCGCGCCGGGGCCGAAGAATTCGACGAACTTGCCCACCACCTTCTCGCTGCGCAGGATGGCCGTGACGTAGAGCACCAGGTCGGTGGCGGTGACGCCTTCACGCAACTTTCCGCTGAGCTCGAAGCCCACCACGTCGGGCGTCAGCATGTAGACCGGCTGCCCCAGCATAGCGGCCTCGGCCTCGATACCGCCCACGCCCCAGCCGACCACGCCGACGCCATTGATCATGGTCGTGTGGCTGTCGGTGCCCACCAGCGAGTCGGGGTAGTAGACGGGCACGTCGCTCTTGTCCGCCGGACTCTTGTAGACGCCGCGCGCGAAGTACTCCAGGTTGACCTGGTGCACGATGCCGAAGCCCGGTGGCACGACGCCGAAGGTGTCGAAGGCCTGCATGCCCCACTTCATGAACTGATAGCGCTCGTTGTTGCGCTGGAACTCCAGTTTCATGTTGAGGTCGAGTGCCTTGGGCGTTCCGTAGTAGTCGACCATCACCGAGTGGTCGACCACCAGGTCCACCGGCACCAGCGGCTCGATGGTCTTGGGCGACTTGCCGAGCGATTGCGCCACGCTGCGCATCGCGGCCAGGTCCGCCAGCAGCGGGACGCCGGTGAAGTCCTGCAGCACCACGCGCGTCACGACGAAGGGAATCTCGTCAGTGCGCTCCGCATTGGGTGCCCAATGGGCGACTTCCTCGACGTGCTTGGCCGTGACCTTCTGGCCATCGCAGTTGCGCAGCACGGATTCGAGCACGATGCGGATCGAGACCGGCAGGCGTTCAATGGTGGGGTACTGCTTGGCCAGTTCCTTCAGCGACCAGTATCTGCCGGCTTTCCCCGACGCGGTCTTGAACGTCTTGAGCGTGGGGGCGAAGGCGTGAGCCGGTTCTTTGGCCATGAGAGGAACTCCTGTTGTTCGTGGAAGCTCCTCAAAGATATCAGGGTTCGATGACACCGGTCGATAGTCGGACTCCTGATCCATGACCCGGCACGTCATGGGCCGCATGCTCGGGCTTGACTAGGATGCGGGCCATGACTTTCCCCAGCACGCCACCGACCGCGGCCGACCCCTTCGGCACGCACCTGCGCCACTGGCGCCAGCACCGCCGCCTGAGCCAGCTCGACCTGGCGAATGAGGCGCAGGTCTCCACGCGGCATTTGAGCTACGTCGAGACCGGCCGCGCCGAGCCCAGCCGCGAGATGGTGCTTCGGCTGGCCGAGCGGCTGGACGTGCCGCTGCGCGAGCGCAATGCGCTGCTGGTGGCGGCCGGCTACGCGCCCATGTACCGCCAGCGCTCGCTCGACGACCCGGCGCTCGCCGCCGCGCGCCGTGCGGTCGACCTGGTGTTGAAGGGCCACGAGCCTTTCCCCGCACTGGCGGTAGACAGGCACTGGAACCTTGTCGCCCACAACGCGCTGGTGCCCCTGCTGATGGCCGGCGCGGCGCCGGAACTGGTGAAGCCACCGGTCAACGTGCTGCGCCTCAGCCTGCACCCCGACGGCCTGGCCTCGCGCATCGCGAACCTGGCGCAGTGGCGCGCGCATCTGCTGGAGCGGCTGCAGCAGCAGATCGCGGCAACGGGCGACGCGGGCCTCGCCGCGCTGCATGACGAACTCGCGGCCTACCCGGCGCCGAACGTCGGGCACGATGCACCGGCGGCGGGGGGCGAACTCGCGGGCGTCGTCGTGCCCTTCCAGCTCGTCACGCCGCAGGGTGTCCTTAGCTTGATCAGCACGACGACGATCTTCGGCACGCCAGTCGACGTGACGCTCCAGGAACTGGCGGTGGAGTCCTTCTTCCCGGCGGATGCGCAGACAGCCGCCGCCCTCTCCGCGCTGGCCGGCGGCGCGTCGGCCTAGGACCACACGCAATCGCGGCCTCCGTCCGCGCGCGGCCCCGGAGGCCCTGGCTACGGTGAGTGTTTTCATCCAACCTGCCAGGAGAAACCGACATGAGCACCCCCGAAGAACACGCGAAGCTGTGGGAACTGATCCATGACACCCGCTTCGGCATGCTGACGCACCGCCATCATGATGGTCTGCTCCACAGCCACCCGCTGACCACGCAGAACAAGTCGATGCAGGACGGCGGCGTGCTCTACTTCTTCGTGCCGAAGAACGGCGACGTCGCCCGCCACGTCGCGGAAGACGCGGTCGTCAACGTGAGCTACGCCGACACCGATGCCGACACCTATGTCTCGGTGGCCGGGCGCGCTTCCGTGATCGATGACCAGACGAAGAAGAACAACCTCTTCAACACGGCCGCCAAGGCCTGGTTCCCTGATGGGCCAACGGACCCGAACCTCGGGCTTCTCGCGGTCGAGATCGTGAATGCCGAGTACTGGGACGTCGAGGACAGCAAGATGGTCCAGATCTTCAAGATGATGAAGGCCGCCGTCACGGGCGAAACGCCAAAGAAGCTCGCAGAGCACAAGAAGGTGGACGTCGCCTGACCGTCCAAGCAAAACGGCCCGCTTTCGCGGGCCGTCTTCAGCTGAACCGCAACGTCAGGCGGCAACGGTGGCAGCCACGGCCTTGTATTCCTCGATCTTGTCGAAGTTGAGGTACTGGTAGATCTGCGCGCTGGAGGCGTCCAGGACGCCCGTGCCCGCCATGTACTCCGCCTTGGTCGGGATGCGGCCAAGCTGCGAGCAGATGGCCGCCAACTCCGCGCTGCCCAGGTACACGCTGGTGTTCTTGCCCAGCCGGTTCGGGAAGTTCCGCGTGCTGGTCGACATCACCGTCGCGCCCTCGCGCACCTGCGCCTGGTTGCCCATGCACAGCGAGCAGCCCGGCATTTCGGTGCGTGCGCCGGCATTGCCGAACACGCCATAGTGGCCTTCTTCGGTCAACTGCTGCGCGTCCATCTTGGTCGGCGGCGCGATCCACAGCTTCACCGGGATGTCGCGCTTTCCTTCGAGGAGCTTGGAAGCCGCCCGGAAGTGGCCGATGTTGGTCATGCAGGAGCCGATGAACACCTCGTCGATGGTGGCGCCCGCCACGTCGCTCAGCGTCTTCACGTCGTCCGGATCGTTCGGGCAGGCCACGATGGGTTCATGGATGTCGGCCAGGTCGATCTCGATCACGGCGGCGTAGTCGGCATCGGCGTCGCCCTTGAGCAGTTGCGGGTCCTTCAACCAGGCTTCCTGCGCGGCGATGCGACGCGCCAACGTGCGGCCGTCGGCGTAGCCTTCCGAAATCATCCAGCGCATCAGCGTGATGTTGCTGTTGATGTACTCGATGATCGGCTCCTTGTTCAGGTGCACCGTGCAGCCGGCTGCCGAGCGTTCGGCCGAGGCGTCGCTCAGCTCGAAGGCCTGTTCGACCTTCAGGTCCGGCAGGCCTTCGATTTCGAGGATGCGGCCGGAGAAGATGTTCTTCTTGCCCTTCTTCTCGACCGTCAGCAGGCCCTGCTTGATGGCGTAGAGCGGAATCGCGTTGACTAGATCACGCAGCGTGACGCCGGGCTGCATCTTGCCCTTGAAGCGCACGAGCACCGACTCGGGCATGTCAAGCGGCATCACGCCGGTGGCGGCGGCGAAGGCCACGAGGCCCGAGCCGGCCGGGAAGCTGATGCCGATCGGGAAGCGCGTATGGCTGTCGCCACCGGTGCCGACGGTGTCGGGCGTCAGCAGCCGATTGAGCCAGGAGTGGATCACGCCGTCGCCCGGGCGCAGCGAGACGCCGCCGCGGGTGCTCATGAAGTCTGGCAGCTCGTGGTGCATCTTGACGTCGACCTTCTTCGGGTACGCCGCCGTGTGGCAGAAGGACTGCATCACGAGGTCGGCGCTGAAGCCGAGGCAGGCGAGGTCCTTCAGTTCGTCGCGGGTCATCGGGCCGGTGGTGTCCTGCGAGCCCACGCTCGTCATCTTCGGCTCGCAGTAGGTGCCGGGGCGCACGCCCTGGCCTTCCGGCAGGCCGCAGGCGCGCCCGACCATCTTCTGCGCGAGCGAGAAGCCCTTCTTCGTATCGACGGGACTGACCGGCAGGCGGAACAGCGTCGAAGCGGGCAGGCCCAGGGCCTCGCGCGCCTTGGCGGTCAGGCCGCGGCCGATGATCAACGGGATGCGGCCGCCGGCGCGCACTTCGTCGAAGAGCACATCGCTCTTGACCTTGAACTCAGCGATCACCCGGCCGTCCTTCAGCGCCTTGCCTTCATAGGGGCGCAACTCGACCGTGTCGCCCATGTTCATCTGGCTCACGTCCAGTTCGATCGGCAACGCGCCGGAGTCTTCCATCGTGTTGTAGAAGATCGGTGCGATCTTGCCGCCCAGGCAGACGCCGCCGAAGCGCTTGTTCGGCACGAAGGGGATGTCCTCGCCCGTGAACCACAGCACCGAGTTGGTCGCGCTCTTGCGCGATGAGCCCGTGCCCACCACGTCGCCCACGTACGCCACGAGATGGCCGCGCGCGCGCAGGTCCTCGATGAACTTGACCGGGCCGCGTTTGCCGTCTTCTTCCGGCGTGACGCCAGGACGCGCGTTCTTGTGCATCGCGAGCGCGTGCATCGGGATGTCGGGGCGGCTCCAGGCGTCGGGCGCGGGCGACAGGTCGTCGGTGTTGATCTCGCCGGCCACCTTGAAGATGCTGACGGTGATGCTCTGCGGCACTTCGGGCCGGCTGGTGAACCACTCGGCATCGGCCCAGCTCTGCAACACGGCCTTGGCGTTGGCATTGCCGTTGTCGGCCTTTTCCTTGACGTCGTGGAACTGGTCGAACATCAGCAGTGTCTTCTTCAGGCCCTCGGCCGCGACGGGGCCTACTTCGGCGTCGTCCAGCAGGTCGATCAGGGGGCTGATGTTGTAGCCGCCAAGCATGGTGCCCAGCAGTTCGGTCGCGCGCGCGCGACTGAGCAGCAGGCTCTTCTCGGTGCCATGCGCCACGGCGGCCAGGTAGCTGGCCTTCACCTTGGCCGCGTCGTCCACGCCGGCCGGCACGCGATGCGTGAGCAAGTTGAGCAGGAAGTCCGCCTCGGCCACGGCCGGGGTCTTCATGAGCTCGATCAGCTCGGCGGTCTGCTTGGCCGTCAGCGGCAGGGGCGGGATGCCGAGCGCGGCGCGCTCGGCGACATGGTCAACGTAGGCTTGCAACATCATTGTTCTCCGGGATCTGGAACTTCTGGCGGCCGAAGCAAAAGGCGGGCCGCCCGCGCCTGGGTGGTCTCGGGCGCCTGGCTTACTTGGCGGCTTCGGACTTGGCATCCGGGCCTTCGAAGAGGCTCTTGGGCGGGTTCTTCTTCAGTTCCTCGGCCGCGGCCACTTGCGCGGGCGCCTGGCATTCGTCGGCGAGGCGCAGGCCCTGCTTCTGGTTCATGAGCATCGACTTGTTGGCGATCTGCAACCACATGGCACCGGCGCGCGGGTCTTCGAGGCGGATGGCGCCGGTGCGGCTCTCGACCGGGTGCATGCGGTAGCGCACGTTCTTGGTCGACACGGCGAAGAAGCCAGGCTTCTTCTCGTCGGCGGTGACGGTGACGTCGGCGCCCAGTTCGCACTGGATCTTGCCGGTGTACACGCGCTGCGCGACGGCCAGGTCGGCTTCGCTCAGGGTGACGTCGGTCTCTTCGCTGATCGGCGTGACTTCCTCGACGGCCTTGGCGGCGCGGCGGGTGACCTGGCGCTTCTTGGGCGCCGGCTTTTCAGCGGTCTTGTCGGCCGCGGGCTTCGCGGTGGCGGCAGGCTTGGCCGCGGGCTTCGCGGCCGGCTTGGGCGCGTCGGACGTCTGCGCGGTCGCAGCGAAAGGCAAGGCGAGCGCGATGGCGGCTGCGAGTACGAGTGTCTTCATGGGGTTTCCTTTGGGAGCATCGGGGTTGTCAGGAGGCGCCGAGGGCAAACCATGCTTGGGCCTCGGATGGCAGCGCACGACCGGTGGCGTGCGCCCTTGAAAGTACATGCCAGAAATGACGGTAGCTGGCCCGGTCATGCAATGTTCCGTCAAAACTGACGGGTGCCCAGTCGGCGGAGGCCGCAAGCGTCAGGATTTGCGCGGCTGTCTGGATCTCCCCTTCGTCGGGCGCGAAAGCCTCGAGGATGGGGCGGATCTGCGCGGGGTGGATGCTCCACATCCGCGTGTAGCCGAATTCGTTCGAGGCCTTCTTCGCGGCCGCGCGCATGGCATCGAGGTCGTTGAACTCGGTGACCACGCAGTGCGAAGGCACCTTGCCATGCGCATGCGCGGCCGAGGCGATCTCGAGCTTGGCGCGCACCACCAGCGGGTGCGTGAACTGCCCGGCCGCGCCCATGCCGGCGGCCGGGATGGCGCCGCCGTGGGCGGAGACGAAATCCATGAGACCGAAGCTCAGCGATTCAACGCGCGGATCGGCGGCAATCTCGAAGGCATTGCGCACGGCGAGCGGCGACTCGATGAGCACGTGCAGCGGCAGCGCTTCCGCGCCTGCGGCGTAGAGCGCCTCGACGGCCGTGCGCACGTCGTCGGCGGATTCGACCTTGGGCACCATCAGGTGGCTCAGGCGATGGCCGGCGCGGCCAGCGATCGTGACCACGTCGCCGGGGAAGGCGGGATGGTCGACGGGATGGACCCGCACCCCGACACGCATCCCGGGCGCGGCGGCCAACGCCATTTCGGTCACCAGCGCGGCATGCTCCGCCTCGCCGCCGACGGGCGCACCGTCCTCGCAATCGAGGGTGACGTCGAACACGCAGGCCCCGAACTCGGCCGCCATCTCGGCCTGCAGCGCCAGGCTCTTGCGCATGCGCGCCTCGACGCCGCTGTAGTGGTCGCACACCGGCAGCACGATGGCACCGGCCTGCGCGCCCAACAGGACTTCACGCGGATGCGCCGTGCTGCTCACGGCTTGCGCTGCGCCACGATGAACATGCGCGGGAAGGCCAGCAGCAAACGACCGTCGGTGCGCGCCGGATACGCGGCGGCGACCCGACGCTCGTATTCGGCCAGGAAGCTCGCCTGCAGGTCGGGCGCCAGGCGATCGACGAAGGGCTTGAGCCCGGTGCCGCGCACCCATTCGACGATGGCCGCCGCCGACGCCATGGGATGCTGGTAAATGGTGTGCCAGACATCCAGCTTCGCGGCTTGCGGCGCAAGCAGGTCGTAGTACTCGCCGAGCCCCAACAGCCGCGTGCGCAGCTTGTCGGCATCGCCGATGTGCTGCGCCCACGGCGCCTCGGCCGCGACTTCGCGCATCAGCCGGTGCGTGGCCTCGCTACGGTTGTCGGGCATCTGGATGGCGAGCACGCCGCCCGGCGCCAGCGCGGCGAACAGGCGGGGAATCAATGCCTCGTGCTGGGGCACCCACTGCAGCGAAGCATTGGCGTAGATGAGGTCGGGTGGCGCTTCAGGCTGCCACGACGAGATGTCGCTGAGGTCGAAGCGCGCCTGCGGCAGGCGCTCGCGCGCGCTGACCAGCATGGCTTCGGAGTTGTCGGTGCCGACCACGGCGGCGCCGGCAAAACGCCGCACCAGCAGCTCGGTGGAGTTGCCCGGGCCGCAACCGAGGTCGACCACGCTGGACGCCTCGGCGAGCGGAACACGTGCGAGCAATTCCTGCGCCGGACGTGTGCGCTCATCCTCGTAGCGACGGTAGAGCGCAGGATTCCAGTCGAGCATGCGGCGCTCGCTCAGAGCAGATGGGCGACGCCGGCCTGCTCGTCCTGCAGTTCCTTCAACGTCTTGTTGATGCGCTCCTGGCTGAAGGCGTCGATTTCCAGGCCTTCGACCAGCTTGTACTCCCCGTTCTCGGTCGTGACCGGGAAGCCGAAGATCACGTCCTTCGGGATGCCGTACTGACCGTCCGACGGAATGCCCATCGTGACCCACTTGCCGTTGGAGCCCAGGGCCCAGTCGCGCATGTGGTCGATGGCGGCATTGGCGGCCGACGCGGCCGAGGAGAGGCCGCGCGCCTCGATGATGGCCGCGCCGCGCTTGCCGACGGTGGGCAGGAAGGTATCGGCGTTCCAGACCTGGTCGTTGATGAGATCCTTGACGCGCTTGCCGCCGACGGTGGCGAAGCGGTAGTCGGCGTACATCGTCGGCGAGTGGTTGCCCCAGACGGTGAGCTTCTCGATGTCGCCGACGGCCGTGCCGGTCTTGGCGGCGATCTGGCTCGCGGCACGGTTATGGTCGAGACGCAGCATGGCGGTGAAGTTCTTGCGCGGCAGGCTAGGGGCGCTCTTCATCGCGATGTAGGCGTTGGTGTTGGCCGGGTTGCCGACCACGAGCACCTTGACGTTGCGGCTCGCGACCTTGTCGAGCGCCTTGCCTTGCGCCGTGAAGATCTGGGCGTTGGCTGCCAGCAGGTCCGCGCGCTCCATGCCCGGGCCGCGGGGACGCGCACCGACGAGCAGCGCGTAGTCGGCGTCCTTGAACGCGACCAGCGGATCACCGGTGGGCACCACGCCGGCCAGCAGCGGGAAGGCGCAGTCCTCGAGTTCCATGATCACACCCTTGAGCGCCTTCTGGGCTTTCTCGTCGGGAATCTCGAGCAGTTGCAGGATGACCGGTTGATCCTTGCCGAGCATTTCGCCGGAGGCGATGCGGAACAACAGGGCGTAACCGATCTGGCCAGCGGCACCGGTGACGGCAACGCGAACAGGCTTTTTGCTCATGGGAAAACTCCAGAATAGATGAAAACGGTGCGCGGCCGCGGAGTGCGGCCGCAAGGTCGGACCGGACAATTCCGCGAAGGTTGCATCCGGGCTTCGAGGCCGTCTGCGATTTTATGCCGATTTGGGCTTTACATGGCGCCTGTCTTATGTCTTATATAAGATGTCGGCCGCAAGACACGCGCCGCGTGCGCCGATCGATGCGATGCCCCCTTCCCCCACAGCCTACGCCGACACCGTGACACCGTCGTTCAGCCCGCTCTACCAGCAGATCAAGTCCTTGATCCTGCAGAGCCTGCACGACGGCGAGTGGAAGCCGGGCGAGCCGATCCCGAGCGAGTTCGAACTCGCGGCGCGCTTTCGCGTCAGCCAGGGCACGGTGCGCAAGGCGATCGACGAGCTCGCGGCCGAGAACCTCGTGGTGCGGCGCCAGGGCAAGGGCACCTTCGTCGCCACGCATGCTGAGCAACACGTGCAGTACCGCTTCCTGAAGCTGGTGCCCGACAGCGGCGACGTCGACAGCGAAGGTCCGGCCGAGCGGGAGATCGTCGACTGCAAGCGCCAGCGTGCCTCCGCCGACGTCGCGCGCCTGCTGGCGCTGCGTACCGGCGACGCGGTGCTTCAGGTGCGCCGCGTGCTCGCTTACCGCGGCACGCCCACCATCCTGGAAGACCTCTGGCTTCCCGGCACGCCCTTCAAGGGCCTCACAGCCGAGCGGCTGAGGGCCTGGCGCGGACCGATGTACGCGCTCTTCGAAACCGAGTTCGGCGTACGCATGGTGCGCGCCGAGGAAAAGATCCGCGCCGTGCTGCCCGATGCGGCCCAGGCCGCCCTGCTCACCGTATCGACGGCAACCCCGCTGCTGAGCGTGGAACGCGTCGCGCTCACCTACCATGACACCCCGATGGAACTGCGCCGAGGCCTCTACCGCACCGACACCCATCACTACCGCAACCAGCTCGGCTGACATCGGCGCGGCCCCTCCCGACCCACAGCATTTGACCAAGGCAGTGCGATGACCTGACCCTCCACCGCAACCAGATGGTGCATTGCAATACAATTTTTCGTTGTTTGCATTTCTGCCAAAGAACAAAGCCGCCCCTCGAAAAATCCCGAAAGCCCCCATGACAGAGCTGGCCACACCACCCCGACCGCCGCGGCGCGAGTTCCGCAACATCAACGCCTTCACCGACCTCACCACGTACCGGCTTCCGCCCGCGGGCGTCGTGTCGATCCTGCACCGCGTGAGTGGCGCACTGATGTTCCTGCTGCTTCCCTTCATCATCTGGATGTTCGACACCTCGGTGTCCTCGGAGATTTCCTTCGCCCGCTTCACCGCCGCCTTCAGCACGGGCATCGGCTTCCTTCCGGGCTGGTTCCTCAAGCTCGTGGCGCTTGCATTGATCTGGGCTTACCTGCACCACTTCATCGCCGGCCTGCGCCACCTCTGGATGGACGTGAGCCACGCCGCGGTCAACAAGGAGTTCGGCAAGAGCTCCGCCGTCGCCACGCTTGCCATCAGCATCCTGCTGACCGTCGTCCTCGGCGCCAAGCTGTTCGGCCTGTACTGAGAAGGAGCCCTGAAATGTCTGTGAACTACGGCTCCAAGCGCATCGTCGTCGGCGCGCACTATGGCTTGCGCGACTGGCTCAGCCAGCGCATCACGGGCGCCCTGATGGCGCTCTTCACCCTCATCCTGCTCGCGCAGGTGCTCTTCACGCGCGGGCCGATCGGCTACGACAAGTGGGCCGGCATCTTCGCCTCGCAGTGGATGAAGGTGCTCACCTTCGCGGTGATCGTTTCGTTGCTCTATCACGTGTGGGTCGGCATGCGCGACATCTGGATGGACTACGTCCAGCCGGTCGCCATCCGTCTCGTTTGCCAAGTTTTCACGATCGTCTGGCTTGTGGCGTGCGCGGGTTGGGCCATTCAAGTGCTCTGGAGAGTTTGACCCCCATGACTGCCTATACCAAAGACCAAATCACCAAGCGGCGCTTCGACGTCGTCATCGTCGGCGCCGGCGGCTCCGGCATGCGCGCCTCGCTGCAACTCGCGCGCGCCGGCCTCAACGTGGCCGTGCTTTCCAAGGTGTTCCCGACCCGTTCGCACACCGTCGCGGCCCAGGGCGGCGTCGGCGCATCGCTCGGCAACATGAGCGAGGACAACTGGCACTACCACTTCTACGACACCATCAAGGGCTCCGACTGGCTCGGCGACCAGGATGCGATCGAGTTCATGTGCCGCGAGGCGCCGAAGGTGGTCTACGAGCTCGAGCACTTCGGCATGCCCTTCGACCGCAACCCCGACGGCACGATCTATCAGCGCCCCTTCGGCGGCCACACGGCCAACTACGGCGAGAAGCCCGTTCAGCGCGCCTGCGCCGCGGCCGACCGCACCGGCCACGCGATGCTGCACACGCTCTACCAGAAGAACGTCGAGGCACGCACCCAGTTCTTCGTCGAGTGGATGGCGCTCGACCTGATCCGCGATGCCGACGGCGACGTGGTCGGCGTGACCGCGCTCGAAATGGAAACCGGCGACCTGCACATCCTGCAGGCCAAGACCGTGCTGCTGGCCACCGGCGGAGCGGGCCGCATCTTCCAGGCCTCGACCAACGCCTTCATCAACACCGGCGACGGCCTCGGCATGGCGGCGCGCTCGGGCATTCCGCTGCAGGACATGGAGTTCTGGCAGTTCCACCCGACCGGCGTGGCCGGTGCCGGCGTGCTGCTGACCGAAGGCTGCCGCGGCGAAGGCGCGATCCTGCTCAACAGCAACGGCGAGCGCTTCATGGAGCGCTATGCACCCACCTTGAAGGACCTGGCGCCACGCGACTTCGTCTCGCGCTCGATGGACCAGGAAATCAAGGAAGGCCGAGGCTGCGGGCCCAACAAGGACTACGTGCTGCTGAAGCTCGACCACCTGGGCGCCGAGACCATCCACAAGCGCCTGCCTTCGGTCTACGAGATCGGCGTGAACTTCGCCAACGTCGACATCACGAAGGAGCCGATCCCGGTCGTGCCCACCATCCACTACCAGATGGGCGGCATCCCGACCAACATCAACGGCCAGGTCGTGATCCAGAAGGGCGACGACAACAGTGCCGTCGTCAACGGTCTCTACGCGGTGGGCGAATGCTCCTGCGTGAGCGTGCACGGCGCCAATCGGCTGGGCACGAACTCGCTGCTCGACCTGCTTGTCTTCGGCCGCGCGGCCGGCAATCACATCGTCGAGTTCAATGACAAGCACAAGGAACACAAGCCGCTGCCTGCGGACGCGGCCGACCGCACGCTGGAGCGCCTGAACCAGCTCGAAGCCTCCAGCTCCGGCGAGTACGCGCAGGACGTGGCCAACGAGATCCGCTCGGTCATGCAAAAGCATGCCGCCGTGTTCCGCACGCAAGCCTCGATGGACGAAGGCGTGAAGAAGATCGCCGCCGTCCGCGACCGCGTCAACGCGGTCACGCTGAAGGACAAGTCGCGCATCTTCAACACCGCGCGCATCGAGGCGCTGGAAGTCGACAACCTGATCGAAGTGGCGCAGGCCACCATGATCTCCGCAGCCGCCCGCAAGGAATGCCGCGGCGCCCACACGGTGGAAGACTACGAGCGCCCCGCCGACGATCCGGTCGCGCCGCTCGGCCGCGACGACGCCAACTGGATGAAGCACACGCTGTGGTACAGCCAGGACAACCGCCTTTCCTACAAGCCCGTCAAGCTGAAGCCCCTGACGGTCGAGTCGGTGCCTCCCAAGGTCCGCACGTTCTGAGTCCCGACGAAAGAATCACAAGGTCAATACGATGAAGCGCACATTCCAGATCTACCGCTACGACCCGGACAAGGACGCCAAGCCCTACATGCAGACCATCGAGATCGAACTCGACGGCCACGAGCGCATGCTGCTGGACGCCCTGATGAAGCTCAAGGCGCAGGACCCGACACTCTCCTTCCGCCGCTCCTGCCGCGAAGGCGTCTGCGGCTCGGACGCGATGAACATCAACGGCAAGAACGGCCTGGCCTGCCTGACGAACATGCTCACGCTCAAGGGCACCATCGTGCTGAAGCCGCTGCCCGGCCTGCCGGTGATCCGCGACCTGATCGTGGACATGACGCAGTTCTTCAAGCAGTACAACTCGATCAAGCCCTATCTGCAGAACGACAGCGTGCCGCCCGAGAAGGAACGCCTGCAGTCGCCCGAGGAGCGCGACGAGCTCAACGGCCTCTACGAGTGCATCCTGTGCGCGAGCTGCTCCACCAGCTGCCCGAGCTTCTGGTGGAACCCTGACAAGTTCGTGGGCCCCGCCGGCCTGCTGCAGGCCTACCGGTTCATCGCCGACAGCCGCGACGAAGCCACCAGCGAGCGCCTGGACAACCTGGAAGATCCGTACCGCCTATTCCGCTGCCACACGATCATGAACTGCGTCGACGTCTGCCCGAAGAACCTCAATCCGACCAAGGCAATTGGGAAGATCAAGGAACTGATGGTGCGCCGCGCCATATAAGCAAAGTAGCCATGAACCCCGCGATCGGTACTGCCCTGCCCTCGCCGCCCGCGGCGGCGGATGCGGGCGAGCGTGTGACCGAGCGCGCGCTGAGCAAGCTCAAATGGCGCTGCCGGCGCGGATTACTCGAGAACGACCTGTTCATTGCCCGCTTTTTCGAACGGCATGAGGCAAGCCTGACCCGTGGGCAGGCGCAGGCGATGGAGACGTTGATGGACCTGTCGGACAACGATCTGCTGGACCTGCTGCTTCGGAGGAAGGAGCCCGAGCCCGGATGGGCCGGGGCCGAGGTGGTCGAACTGCTGCTGTTGATGCGCACCGACGGCGCGCAATCCCAATCTTCCTGATCAATCCCTTTGAAAGAGACCGAAATGAAAGCATCCGATACCAAGGCCACCCTGTCGTTCAGCAACGGCGGACAAGGCGTTGAGCTGCCGATCTACAAGGGCACCATGGGGCCGGACGTGATCGATATCCGCAAGCTCTACGCCCAGACCGGCATGTTCACCTACGACCCCGGCTTCATGTCGACGGCGTCGTGCCAGTCCGCCATCACCTACATCGACGGCGACAAGGGTGAACTGCTGTATCGCGGCTACCCCATCGAGCAGCTCGCGACGAACTGCGACTTCCTCGAGACCTGCCACCTGCTGCTGTATGGAGAGCTGCCGAACGAAGCCGAGAAGACGACCTTCACGAAGCTCGTGACCAACCACACGATGGTCAACGAGCAGATGCAGTTCTTCCTGCGCGGCTTCCGCCGCGACGCGCACCCGATGGCCATCATGACCGGCCTGGTGGGCGCCTTGTCGGCCTTCTATCACGACAGCACGGACATCAACAATCCGAAGCACCGCGAGATCGCCGCGATCCGCCTCATCGCGAAGATGCCCACGCTGGTGGCCATGGCGTACAAGTACACGGTGGGCCAGCCCTACATGTACCCGAAGAATGAACTCAGCTATGCGGGCAATTTCCTGCACATGATGTTCGCCACGCCCTGCGAGGAATACAAGGTGAGCCCGGTGCTGGAGCGCGCGCTCGACCGCATCTTCATCCTGCATGCCGACCACGAGCAGAACGCCTCGACCTCGACCGTGCGCCTGTGCGGCTCCTCGGGCACCAATCCCTTCGCGGCCATCGCGGCCGGCGTGGCCTGCCTCTGGGGCCCGGCCCACGGCGGCGCCAATGAAGCGGCGCTCAACATGCTCTACGACATCCAGAAGGCTGGCGGGGTGGAGAAGATCGGCGAGTTCATCAAGCAGGTGAAGGACAAGAACTCCAACGTCAAGCTGATGGGCTTCGGGCATCGGGTCTACAAGAACTACGACCCACGCGCCAAGTTGATGCAGGAAACCTGCAAGGAAGTTCTGGGCGAACTGGGCCTGGAGAACGATCCTCTGTTCAAGCTCGCGATGGCGCTTGAGAAGATCGCGCTGGAAGACGAGTACTTCGTCTCGCGCAAGCTCTACCCGAACGTGGACTTCTACTCGGGCATCGTGCAGCGCGCGATCGGCATTCCCGTGCCGCTGTTCACCGCCGTCTTCGCGCTCGCGCGCACGGTCGGCTGGATCGCCCAGCTCAACGAGATGATCGGCGACCCCGAATACAAGATCGGCCGCCCGCGCCAACTCTTCGAAGGCTCGCCCGCGCGCACCGTGAAGCCGATCGGCCAACGCTGATCTCGCACCGGGCGTCCTGCGGGCGCTCACCCTCGGAAGCTGCCTTCGGGCAGCTTTTTTGCGTCTTGGCTGACAAGGCCGTCAGGAAGCCGAGGATAAGTTGCGTCACGGGAATGAATCCATTCGCCGTTTCGCAATTTAAAGAAGGAGTTCCATCATGAAGAAGCTTGCCGCGTTGATCACTGTCGCCTTTGCGTTTGCCGTGCCCCTGGCCGGCTGCAACACCGTGAAGGGCGCAGGACAGGACATCCAGAAGGGCGGTGAAAAGATGGAGGATGCGGCCAAGAAGAAGCAATGACGGGGCGTTGAAGAGCAAATCGCGGCGCTCATCGCGCCGCGGCAGCGAAGTCATCGTGCATCGCGATGACTTCGATCCCAAAACAGGGAGAAAATAGCGGCTTCCATCTCAGATCGAGATGCCAAGCCTCATGACCTCCTCCGAACGCAGTTTTGCCCGGCGCATCGACCTCACGTCGCTGCAGCTCTTCGTGGCCGTCTGCGAACTGGGCAGCATCGGCCGCGCGGCGGAACGTGAATTCATCGCCGCCTCGGCCATCAGCAAGCGGTTGTCGGATCTCGAGGCGACGCTTGCCACCCCCCTCCTCTACCGTCACGCGCGCGGCGTCGACCTGACGCCGGCGGGCGAAAGCCTGCTGCACCATGCGCGCTCCGTGCTCTACAGCCTGGAGAAGATGCAGGGTGAGTTGAGCGAGTACGCCGATGGCGTGCGCGGCCACGTTCGCGTGCACGCCAACATCTCGGCCATCGTGCAGTTCCTGCCGGAAGACCTCGGTGCCTTCACGCGAGAGCACGACGCGATCAAGATCGACCTGGAAGAACACCTGAGCAGCGAAGTGGTGCGTGCCGTGCACGAAGGCGCGGCCGACCTGGGCATCTGCCATCTGCGCGACGGCACGGGCGAACTCCAGAGCCTGCCCTATCGCGACGACGCGCTCGCGCTCATCGTGCCCGCAAGGCATGCACTGGCGGCTCGCCGCAACATCGATTTCGCCTCCTCGCTCGACTTCGACCACGTCGGGCTGCACACCAACAGCTCGATCTACGTCGCCATGCATCAGGCCGCGTTGGCCGCGAACCGCGCGATCAAGCTGCGCATCCACGTCACGGGCCTGGACGCCATGTGCCGCATGATCGAGAACGGCCTGGGCATCGGCGTGATGCCGCTGCGCGCCTTCGAACTGATGAAGGGCGGCATCGGCCGCAGCCTGAAGAGCGTCGCGCTCAACGATGCGTGGGCCGCGCGCCAGATCCGGCTGATCGCGCGCGACTTCTCCACGCTCCCCGTCGCCGCGCGCATGCTCGTGAAGCACCTGAGCCCCGCCGCCGCCCCCGACCAGCTCGCCGCCTGAACACAAGACAATCACCTCCCCACGAAAGAGACCACCATGGCACGCACGCTCTACGACAAGCTCTGGGACGAACACGTCGTCCACACCGAGGAGGACGGCAGCGCGATCCTCTACATCGACCGCCACCTCGTCCACGAGGTCACCAGCCCGCAGGCCTTCGAAGGCCTGCGCGAGGCCGGCCGCAAGCTGTGGCGCATCAGTTCGGTGGTCGCGACCGCCGACCACAACACACCGACCACCCACTGGGAGCGGGGCTATGACGGCATCACGGACCCGATCAGCAAGGAACAGATCACCACGCTGGACAGCAACATCAAGGAATTCGGCGCCGCCGCCTTCTTCCCCTTCCTGAGCAAGCGCCAGGGCATCGTGCACGTGATCGGCCCCGAATCGGGCGCCACGCTGCCGGGCATGACGGTGGTCTGCGGCGACTCGCACACCTCCACGCACGGCGCGTTCGGCGCGCTGGCGCACGGCATCGGCACCAGCGAGGTCGAGCACGTGATGGCCACGCAGACGCTGCTGGCCAAGAAGGCGAAGAACATGCTCGTGAAGGTCGAGGGCAAGCTGCCGCTCGGCTGCACCGCCAAGGACATCGTGCTCGCCATCATCGGCAAGATCGGCACCGCCGGCGGCACCGGCTACACGATCGAGTTCGCGGGCTCCGCCATCCGAGACCTCAGCATGGAAGGCCGCATGACGGTATGCAACATGGCGATCGAGGCCGGCGCGCGCGCCGGGCTGGTCGCGGTGGACGAGAAGACCATCGCCTACATCAAGGGCCGCCCGCTCGCGCCCACCGGCGTCGAATGGGATCAGGCCGTGGCCTACTGGCGCACGCTGCAGTCCGACCCGGGCGCGCACTTCGACGCCGTGGTCGAACTCGACGCCGCGCAGATCAAGCCGCAGGTGACCTGGGGCACCTCGCCCGAGATGGTGGTGCCGGTGGACGGCCGCGTGCCGGACCCGGACAAGGAAAAGGACGCCAACAAGCGCGGCGCGATCGAGCGCGCGCTGACCTACATGGGCCTGGAGCCGAACAAGCCGATGAACGACATCCTCATCGACAAGGTCTTCATCGGCTCCTGCACCAACAGCCGCATCGAGGACATGCGCGAAGCCGCGGCCATGGTGAAGAAGCTGGGCCAGAAGGTCGCGAAGAACGTCAAGCTGGCGATGGTGGTGCCGGGCTCTGGCCTGGTGAAGGAGCAGGCCGAACGCGAAGGCCTCGACCAGATCTTCAAGGCGGCGGGCTTCGAATGGCGCGAGCCGGGCTGCTCGATGTGCCTCGCGATGAACGCCGACCGGCTCGAACCGGGCGAGCGCTGCGCCTCGACCAGCAACCGCAACTTCGAAGGCCGCCAGGGCGCCGGCGGCCGCACGCATCTCGTGAGCCCGGCCATGGCCGCGGCCGCCGCCGTGCACGGCCATTTCGTCGACGTCCGTCAATTCGCCTGATCAGAGGAGCCAGACACCATGCAGAAATTCACCGTGCACAAGGGCCTCGTGGCACCGATGGACCGCGAGAACGTGGACACCGACGCGATCATCCCCAAGCAGTTCCTGAAGTCGATCCGCAAGACGGGCTTCGGCCCGAACCTGTTCGACGCGTGGCGCTACCTCGACCCGGGCGAGCCGGGGCAGGATCCGAAGTCGCGCAAGCCCAACCCGGACTTCGTGCTGAACCAGGCGCGCTACGCGGGCGCCTCGATCCTGATCGCGCGCCGCAACTTCGGCTGCGGCTCCTCGCGCGAGCACGCGCCGTGGGCGCTGGATCAATATGGCTTCCGCGCCATCATCGCGCCGAGCTACGCTGACATCTTCTTCAACAACAGCTTCAAGAACGGGCTGTTGCCGATCGTGCTGAGCGAGTCGCAGGTCGCGCAACTCTTCGACGAGACCTTCGCCTTCCCCGGCTACAGCCTCACCATCGACCTCGAACGGCAGGTGGTGGTGAAGCCGGATGGCGCCGAACTGCCCTTCGAGGTGGCGGGCTTCCGCAAGTACTGCCTGCTCAACGGGCTGGACGACATCGGGCTCACGCTGCGCCACAAGGACAAGATCAAGGCCTTCGAGGCAGAGCGCCTCGCGAAGAAGCCCTGGCTCACGCACCAGTTGATCGCTTGAAGTTCCACTCCCATCCTTTCGAACAGACCTTTCATGAAAATCGCAGTCCTTCCCGGTGATGGCATCGGCACCGAAATCGTCGCCGAGGCGATCCGCGTGCTCGACACGCTCGACCTCTCCTTCGAAATGGAGACCGCGCTGGTCGGCGGCGCGGCGTATGAGGCCCACGGCCACCCGCTGCCCGAGGCGACGCTCAAGCTCGCCAAGGAAGCCGATGCCGTGCTCTTCGGCGCCGTCGGCGACTGGAAATACGACAAGCTCGACCGCCCGCTGCGGCCCGAACAGGCCATCCTGGGACTGCGCAAGAACCTCGGCCTGTTCGCCAACTTCCGACCGGCCATCTGCTACGAACAGCTCGTCGATGCCTCCAGCCTCAAGCCCGAGTTGATCGCAGGTTTGGACATCCTCATCATCCGCGAGCTGACGGGCGACATCTATTTCGGCCAGCCGCGCGGCCGCCGCACGGCCGTGGACGGCCACTTCCCCGGCGCCGAGGAAGCCTTCGACACCATGCGCTACTCGCGCCCCGAGGTCGAGCGCATCGCGCACGTCGCCTTCCAGGCCGCGCGCAAGCGCAGCAAGCGCGTGACCAGCGTGGACAAGGCCAACGTGCTGGAGACCTTCCAATTCTGGAAAGACATCGTGACCGAGGTCGGCAAGGAGTACCCGGACGTCGAACTCGACCACATGTACGTCGACAACGCCGCGATGCAGCTGGTCAAGGCCCCCAAGAAATTCGACGTGGTCGTCACCGGCAACATGTTCGGCGACATCCTCTCGGATGAAGCCGCGATGCTGACCGGTTCGATCGGCATGCTGCCCTCGGCCTCGCTGAATGCCAGCAACCAGGGCCTGTACGAGCCCAGCCACGGCAGCGCGCCCGACATCGCGGGCAAGGGGGTTGCCAACCCTTTGGCTACAATACTGTCCGCTGCCATGATGCTCCGCTTTTCCCTGAACCAGCCCGAGGCTGCCGACCGAATCGAGTCGGCCGTCAAGCACGTGCTCGCTCAAGGCTTGCGCACGGCAGACATCTGGTCCGCTGGCACCACCAAGGTCGGGACCCGCGAAATGGGCGATGCGGTGGTGGCCGCGCTTTCCTCGATCACCAAAAAGACGATTACCGGCTAACCGCAGCCCGATTCGTCACGCCCTCCCCGGCTCCTGACGAGCCGGGCGCGAAGAGAAGACAACTTTCTTTTTTCACAAGGGCAATTGAAATGGCGAACGCAACTCAACCTCTGGTCGGCCTCGTGGGCTGGCGTGGCATGGTCGGCTCGGTCCTGATGGACCGCATGCAGGCCGAAGGCGACTTCGGACTGATCGAGCCAATGTTCTTTTCGACCTCCAACGCGGGCGGCAAGGCCCCCGCGATGGCGAAGAACGAGACCACGCTGAAGGACGCGCACGACATCGAGGCGCTGAAGAAGTGCGACATCGTCATCACCGCCCAGGGCGGCGACTACACCAGCGCCGTGTTCCCAAAGCTGCGCGCCGCCGGCTGGAACGGCCATTGGATCGATGCGGCCTCGACGCTGCGCATGAACGACGACGCGATCATCGTGCTCGACCCGGTCAACCTTCCCGTCATCCAGAACGCGCTGTCCAAGGGCGGGCGCAACTGGATCGGCGGCAACTGCACTGTCAGTTGCATGCTGATGGGCGTGGGTGCGCTCTACAAGGCCGGCCTGGTCGAATGGATGACGAGCATGACCTACCAGGCCGCCTCGGGCGGCGGCGCGCAGCACATGCGTGAGTTGCTGACCCAGTTCGGCACCCTGAACGCCGAGGTGCGCGCGCTGCTGGACGACCCGAAGTCCGCCATCCTCGAGATCGACCGCAAGGTGCTCGCGAAGCAGCAGTCCCTGGGCGGCGAGGAGACAGCCAATTTCGGCGTGCCGCTGGGCGGCAGCCTGATTCCCTGGATCGACAAGGACCTGGGCGGCGGCGTCAGCAAGGAAGAATGGAAGGCCGGCGCCGAGACCAACAAGATCCTCGGCCAGGGCGCGGGCTTCGGCACCGCCGCCACGCCGGTGGACGGCTTCTGCGTGCGCATCGGCGCGATGCGCTGCCACAGCCAGGCGCTGACCTTCAAGCTCAAGAAGGATGTGCCAGTCGCGGACATCGAGGCGCTGATCGCCGCCGACAATGAATGGGTCCGCGTGGTGCCGAACACCCGCGAGGCCACGATGACCGACCTGACGCCGGTGGCCGTCACCGGTACCATGGGCATTCCGGTCGGCCGGGTGCGCAAGCTGGCCATGGGGCCGGAGTACGTCGGCGCCTTCACCGTCGGCGACCAGTTGCTGTGGGGCGCCGCCGAGCCGCTGCGCCGCATGCTGCGCATCCTGCTCGAAGCTTGACGACACGCGGGCGGCCTCTTGGCAGGCCGTCCGTCGTTGCTGCGCCGCAACGGCGGGGGCCACCCGAAGTTGGTGCGCACTGGGTAGATAAGCCCTGTTGCCTTGTCAGTGCCGGGTGATGATGTTAACGTCCCCTTACACTTTGGGCCCGAGCTGCCCCTCTACCAGCATGACACGACACCCGTTGCCTGCGGCCCGCCTTTCGGCCACCTGCCCCATTCCGACGCTTTCCGGTCGGCTCCAGCTCTCTCTTCTCAGCGCGGCCGTCGCGGTGGCCCTGGGTGTGGTCAGCGCTGATGCATCCGCGCTGGCCCTGGGGAGGCTCAACGTGCAGTCCGCGCTGGGCGAACCGCTGCGCGCGGAAATCGAGGTGACGGAAATCAGTGCCGCCGAGGCGGACGGCCTGAAGGTCAACATCGCCTCGGCAGAGGCCTTCCGCGCCGCCGGCGTGCCCTACAACGCCGCGCTGTCCGATGTCCGGACCAATCTCCAGCGACGCGCCGACGGCCGCTACGTCGTGCGGCTTACCAGCAGCCGCCTGCTGAGCGAACCCTTCATCGACCTGTTGCTCGAGGCCAACTGGAATACCGGCCGGATCGTGCGCGACTACACCGTGCTGCTCGACCCGCCGGCCAACCGCCAGGCCTCGGCCGCGCCGATCGCACCCACCGCCCCGCAGATCAGCTCCGGCACCCAGCAGCGCTCGCTGCCTGCGGTGACGGCCACCGCGCCGGTCCGTCGCCAGCGCACCGCACCGGCGCCCGTGCTCCCCGCTGAAAGCGAGGCCGCGCGCCCTGCCGGCAGCACCGAACAGCAGGTCACCGTGCAGCCCGGCGACACCGCCAGCAAGATCGCCGGCGCCTACAAGCCGGCAGACGTTTCGCTCGACCAGATGCTGGTCGCGCTCCTGCGCGCCAACCCCGATGCCTTCATCGGCGGCAACGTCAACCGCATCAAGGCCGGTGCCGTGCTCGACGTGCCCGCGGCCGGCCAGGCCAGCGCGGTGCCCGCACCGGAAGCCCGCCGCACCGTCACGGCCCAGAGCCGCGATTTCAGCGAATACCGCCGCCGCCTGGCCGAGAACGCACCTACCTCGCGCGTGGGCGACGCCGATCGCCAAGCCTCAGGCAAACTTGATGCCAATGTAGAGGACCGCAACGCGGCCAATGCGGCGGCCGACAAGCTCAAGATCACACAAGGCGGCGCCGCCAGCCGGACAACCGAGGAGCAGATCGCCCAGGCCCGCCAGGCGCAGGACAGCAAGGCCCGCATGGCCGAACTGTCGAAGAACATCAAGGAACTGAACCAGCTGCAGGCGGCGAGCGGCTCGACCCCGCCGGCGCCTGGTGCTGCATCCGCCGCGCCGGCTGTACCTGCGCCGGCTGCACCCCTAACGCCTGCCGCCCCCGCGCCCTCGCCGACGGTGCCCGCCATTACCGCCGCCGCGCCAACCCCGACGCCGGCGGCAACCCCGGGCGCATCCCCCACGGGCTCTGCCGAACCCACCGCAGGCGCTCCTGCAATCCCTGCGGCGGCACCTGCCGAAACACCGGCGGCAGCGGCAGCGCCCGCGCCCGATGCAGCAGCTCCCGCACCCGCACCCGCCGCGCCGCCGGCCGCGAAGAAGGCGGCTGCGCCTGCGCCAGCGGAGCCGGGCTTCTTCTCGGAACTGCTCGAGAACCCCGTCATGCTGGGCGGCGCGGCGCTCATCGCGCTGCTGGTCGCCTTCCTGCTCTACCGCGTGCTGGGCCGCAAGCGCCGCGACGCCGGCGACAGCGTGTTCCTCGAAAGCCGCATGCCGAAGGATTCCTTCTTCGGCGCCAGCGGCGGCGAGTCGGTCGACACCAAGAACCGCGGCAACTCCGTCGTGTCCTCGCTGTCCTATTCGCCGAGTCAGCTGGATGCAGGCGACGTCGACCCGGTCGCCGAGGCCGACGTCTACCTCGCCTATGGCCGCGACCTGCAAGCCGAGGAAATCCTGCGCGAGGCCCTGCGCGTCAACCCCGAACGCACGGCCATCCATCTCAAGCTGCTGGAGATCCACGCCAAGCGGCGCGACCTCCGTGCCTACGAAGCGCTCGCCTCCGACGTGCACAAGCTGACCGGCGGCACCGGCAGCGACTGGAACCGCGTCGTGGAACTGGGCAAGGATCTCGATCCGGGCAACCCTCTGTACGAAGTCGGTGGCCGCGGCGTGACGGCCGCGGAAGCCGCAGCCTTCGCCGGCACCCTGGCCGCTGCCAGTGCGCCGGCGCCGCTCGCTCCCGCAAGCCCGGCGCCAGCCCCCGTCGTCGCGCCCGTCGCACCCGCGCCGGTGATCGCCGCTGCCCCGCCACCCGCCTTCGTACCCTCTGTCGCGCCGCTGGATTTTGACCTGGACCTGAGCAAGCCCCCGGCACCGGCGCCTGCCCCCGTCAGCGCCAGCCTGCCGCAGGATTCCTTCTCCACGGCCGCACGGCAGGCGCCTGCGACCCTGAACTCGCACACCCAACTCAGCCCGGCCGGCCGGCTCGACCTGGAGAACGATTTCGACACCGCTCCCGGCGCCCTCGAGCCCGTGACCGAGCGTGCCGCCCTCTCGTCGCCCGACGAGGAACGCACCCAGCCGGCAACGCTGCGGGCCAATCTGCCCGGCGACTCCGGCTTCATCGAATTCGACATGAGTTCCCTGGCCGGCCTGAACCGTGCGCCCGCGGACACCGAACGCGGCCGCCTGGAGCCGCTGGAGGAAAGCGGCGAAAGCCCGCACGCGATCAAGCTCTCGCTGGCGCGCGAACTGAAGGCGCTCGGCGACGTCGAAGGTGCCCGTTCCCTGGTCGAGGAAGTCGCCGCCGAAGGCTCCGGCGACGTCAAGGCCGAAGCCAAGCAGCTGCTCGGCCAGCTGCGCTGAACGGCCATGCGGCCGCCGCTCCCGCTGTGAGGCTGGCCCTCGGCATCCGCTACAACGGGCAGGCGTACGAAGGCTGGCAAAGCCAGCTTTCCGGCCGCACCGTCCAGGACAAGCTGGAGGCCGCGCTCGGGCAGTTCGCCGCGCAGCCGATCTCCACCCTCTGCGCCGGTCGAACCGACACCGGTGTGCACGCCCTGATGCAAGTGGTGCACTTCGACACTTCCGTCGAGCGCGCGCCCTTCTCCTGGGTGCGCGGCACCAACCGCTTCCTGCCCGACGACATCGCAGTGCAATGGGCCCAGCCGGTGCCCGACCAGTTCCATTGCCGCGCCAGCGCACTCACGCGGCGCTACCTCTACGTGCTGTCGCAATCGCCCGTGCGGCCCAGCCTCGACGCGGGCCGCGTGGGATGGTCCATGCACGCGCTCGATGGCGACGCGATGCGGGCCGCCGCCGCGATCCTCCTGGGAGAGCACGACTTCAGCTCCTTCCGGGCCTCGGCCTGCCAGGCGCGCTCGCCAGTCAAGCAGCTCAGGCGCATCGCAGTCACCCGCCACGGCGAAGGCGAGCGTTGCCGCTGGCACTTCGAGTTCGAGGCCAATGCGTTCCTGCACCACATGATCCGCAACATCATGGGCTGCCTCGTCCGCATCGGCCGAGGAGACGAGCCGGTGGCATGGATGCGTGAAGTCCTGGAGGCGCGCAGCCGCATCGTCGCGGCGCCGACCTTCTCGCCGAACGGCTTGTACTTCCTCGGTCCGCTCTACGACGCCGGCTGGGGTCTGCCGCCCGAGGCGACAATGGGGTCTGCCGCCGCTGCGTATGATGGCCCGCCATGAGCGTTGCCCCCTCCCCACGCACCCGGATCAAGATCTGCGGACTGACCCGCGAACAGGACGTGGATGCGGCCGCCGAGGCCGGCGCTGACGCGATCGGCTTCGTGCTGTATCCCGCCAGCCCGCGCGCCGTCTCGGTCGACCGTGCCGCGCAGCTCGCCTCCCGCTTGCCGCCCTTCGTGACGCCGGTGCTGCTCTTCGTCAACGAAGTCGCCGCCAAGGCCCGTGACGCCCTCTCCGCCGTGGCGGGCGCGATGGCCCAGTTCCACGGCGACGAATCGCCCGACGACTGCCTCGAAGCCTCCGGCTACGGCGCCCACCGTTTCATGCGGGCGGCGCGCATTCCCCTGGGTTCGGCCGGTGCCGCCTTCGACCTCGTAAAATACGCGTCCGATTACTCCCGCGCCCAGGCCATCCTGCTCGACGCCCATGTCGAAGCGTTTGGCGGTGGCGGCAAGGCTTTCGATTGGTCACTTCTTCCACCCGCCGTCGACGCTCACCTCGTCTTGAGTGGTGGGCTCACACCTGCAAACGTGGGCGATGGCATTCGCCACTTGCGAACGGCGGCGAGATCGCTGTCCGTTGACGTGAGCTCCGGCGTCGAGGCCTCCAAGGGCATCAAGGACGCCGGGAAGATCCGCGAATTCGTGGCCGCCGTGCGGGCGGCCGACGCCCTTTCCTAGCTGGCCGCCCGCCTCGATCGCGCGGCGTCCGGCCCACCGATCGAGACCATGAACACTTATCAGCAACCCGACGCCACCGGCCATTTCGGCATCTACGGCGGCACCTTCGCCAGCGAGACGCTGACCCACGCAATCAACGAGCTGCGCGACGCCTACGCGAAGTACAAGGCTGACCCGGAATTCCTGGCCGAATTCCATTACGAACTGGCCCACTTCGTCGGCCGCCCCTCGCCGATCTACCACGCCGCGCGCACCAGCCGCGAGATGGGCGGCGCGCAGATCTACCTGAAGCGCGAGGACCTGAACCACACCGGCGCGCACAAGGTCAACAACACCATCGGCCAGGCAATGCTCGCCAGGCGCATGGGCAAGCCCCGGGTGATTGCGGAAACCGGCGCCGGGCAGCACGGCGTGGCAACCGCCACCATCTGCGCGCGCTACGGCCTGGAATGCGTGGTCTACATGGGCAGCCAGGACGTCAAGCGCCAGAGTCCCAACGTCTACCGCATGAACCTGCTCGGCGCGACCGTGGTGCCCGTCGAATCCGGCAGCAAGACGCTGAAGGACGCGCTCAACGAAGCCATGCGCGATTGGGTGACCAACGTCGAGAACACCTTCTACATCATCGGCACCGTCGCGGGCCCGCACCCCTACCCGGCCATGGTGCGCGACTTCCAGAGCGTCATCGGCACGGAATGCATCGCGCAGATGCCGGCCATGCTCGCGGCGCAGGGCATCACCGGCGAGGCCGAGGGACGGCAGCCGGACGTGGTGGTCGCCTGTGTGGGCGGCGGCAGCAACGCGATGGGCATCTTCCATCCCTACATCCCGTTCGCGAACACGCGCCTGATCGGTGTCGAGGCGGCAGGCGAAGGCCTGGACAGCGGCAAGCACTCGGCCTCGATCCTGCGCGGCAGCCCCGGCGTGCTGCATGGCAACCGGACCTACCTTCTGCAGGACGAGGACGGCCAGGTGACCGAAACGCACAGCATCAGCGCCGGCCTGGACTACCCCGGCGTCGGCCCCGAGCACGCCTACCTCGCCGACATCGGCCGTGCCGAATATGTCGGCATCACCGACATGGAGGCGCTCGAGGCCTTCCACTACCTCTGCCGCACCGAGGGCATCATCCCCGCGCTCGAATCCAGCCACGCGGTGGCCTATGCGATGAAGCTCGCGAAGACCATGCGCCCGGACCAGTCGATCCTGGTCAACCTCTCCGGCCGCGGCGACAAGGACATCGGCACCGTCGCAGACCTCTCCGGCGTCGACTTCTACGATCGCCCCTCGATGCGCGGCCTGAGCGTGAAGGGAGGCCGCGCATGAGCCGCATCGCCGCCACCTTCGAAGCCCTGCAAAAGGACGGCCGCAAGGCGCTGATCCCCTACGTCACGGCCGGCTTCCCCTTCGCCGACATCACGCCCGAGCTCATGCACGGCATGGTCGAGGCGGGCGCCGACGTGATCGAGCTGGGCGTGCCCTTCTCCGACCCCATGGCCGACGGCCCGGTGATCCAGCGGGCCGGCGAGGCCGCCCTGGCGCTGGGCATCGGCATGAAGCAGGTGCTGGCCATCGTGGCCACCTTCCGCCAGAAGGACGGGACCACGCCGGTCGTGTTGATGGGCTATGCGAATCCGGTCGAGCGCTACGACCTTGTACATGGCAAAGGCGCCTTCGTGCGCGACGCCGCGGCCGACGGGGTCGACGGCATCCTGGTGGTCGACTATCCGCCGGAGGAATGCGAGGACTTCGCCGCCAGCCTGCAGGCCCACGGCATCGACCTGATCTTCCTGCTCGCGCCCACCAGCACCAGCGAGCGCATGGCCCAGGTGGCCCGCATCGCGACCGGCTACGTCTACTACGTGTCCCTCAAGGGCGTGACGGGCGCCGGCAATCTCGACACCGAGGCGGTCGGCCGGATGATCCCGCGCATCCGCGAGCATGTGAAGCTGCCGGTCGGCGTGGGCTTCGGCATCCGCGACGCGCGCACGGCGCAGGCCGTGGGCTCGGCGGCGGATGCCGTCGTCATCGGCACGCGCATCATCCAGCTGATCGAGGAACAGCCCCGTGAGGCGGTGGTGCCGCTGGTGCGCGAATTCCTGGCCGAGATCCGCCAGGCGCTGGACGCCCTGCCCACCGCAACGGCCAAGAACGCGGCTGGCCGATAATGCCGGTCTGCCCTCACCCCCCCGGATGGATGGATACCCCATGAGCTGGCTCGAAAAACTGCTGCCCCCCAAGATTGCGCCCACGGACCCCAGCGAGCGCCGCCAGATGCCGGAAGGCCTCTGGATCAAGTGCCCGAGCTGCGAGACCGTGCTCTACAAGACCGACCTGGAGCACAACCAGAACGTCTGCCCAAGCTGTGGCCACCACCACCGCATCGGCGCGCGGGCGCGGCTCGATGCCTTCCTCGATTCCGAGGGCCGCTACGAAATCGGCCAGGAAGTGCTGCCGGTCGACGCCCTGAAGTTCAAGGACAGCCGCAAGTACCCTGAGCGGCTCAAGGAAGCGATGGAAAACACCGGCGAGACCGACGCGCTGGTCGTCGTCGGCGGCTCGGTGCACAGCATCAACGTGGTCGTCGCCTGCTTCGAGTTCGAGTTCATGGGCGGCAGCATGGGCAGCGTGGTCGGCGAGCGCTTCGTGCGCGGCGTCGAGACCGCCATCGAACAGAAGGTGCCCTTCATCTGCTTCACCGCCACCGGCGGCGCGCGCATGCAGGAAGGCCTGCTCTCGCTGATGCAGATGGCCAAGACCAACGCCGCGCTCACGCGCCTGGCCAAGAAGGGCCTGCCCTACATCAGCGTGCTGACCGACCCGACCATGGGCGGCGTGAGCGCGGGCTTCGCCTTCGTCGGCGACGTGGTGATCGCCGAGCCCAAGGCGTTGATCGGCTTTGCCGGGCCGCGCGTCATCGAGTCGACGGTGCGGGTGACGCTCCCCGAAGGCTTCCAGCGCGCCGAGTTCCTGCAGACCAAGGGCGCGATCGACTTCATCTGCGACCGCCGCGAGCTGCGCAAGACCGTCGCGAACACGCTCGCGATGCTGCTGCGCCAACCGGCCGACGCCGTCGTCTGAGCGCCCCCGGCGTTCAGCGCCCGAGGCTGAATGCCGAGTTCATCACGCCGCCGAGCACGATCGCCACCACCTGCAGCAGCACGATGGCGGCCAGCGGCGACAGGTCGACGCCGCCCACCAGCGGGATGAGGCGGCGCAAGGGCCGCACCAGCGGCTCGGCCAGCCGCGCGATCAGGTCCTGCAGCATGGACGACGCATTCGGCACCCACGACAGCACCGCATAGACCACCAGCAAGGCGGTCAGGCCCGACACCGCAAGTTGAAGCAGGCCGATGAATGAGACCAGCGGCAGGATCGCCCAGCGTCCCAGGCCGCCCATCAGCAGCCAAAGCAACACGAACTTGGCCAGCACCAGCAGCCAGGCCGCGACCGCGCTGGCCAGATCCCAGCGGCGCACGGACGGGATGACGCGCCGCAGCGGCAGCACGATCCAGTCCGTGATGGCGAACACGAAGCGTCCCAGCGGATTGCCGAAGGGCACCCGGTGGTATTGCATGTAGAGACGCAGGAGGCAAGCGCCGCCCAGGAGGCCGACGAGCACGTCGAGCAGGAACGAAGGGATCTGGTAGAGCATGGCGCGCTGTCGTGGACGGAATGCGATGATAGCCACGCCAAGGTTCATCGATGACGACACCACCCCTTCTGCACTCCCTTCCCCTGTTCCCGCTGGGGACGGTGCTGTTTCCCGGAGGCCTGCTGCCGCTGCGGATCTTCGAGGTCCGTTACCTCGACATGATCGGCAAATGCCACAAGGCCGGCGCACCCTTCGGCGTGGTAAGCCTCACCCAGGGCGCGGAAGTCCGCCGGCCCGGCGCGGCGGCAGAGACTTTCTCGGGCCTGGGCACGCTGGCCGTGATCCGCGAGTTCGAGACGCCGCAAGCCGGCCTGATGCAGATCGAATGCCTCGGCACGCATCGCTTTCGCATCCAGTCGAGCGAACGCCAGAAGCACGGCCTGTGGATCGCGGATGTGGAGGCCGTGGCCGACGATGTCCCGTTGGAGGTGCCCGAGGATCTGCGCGAGTCGGCCGACGCGCTGCGCCGACTGGTCGACACGCTGGAAGAGCGCCGCCGCATGGAGGGCGATGGGGGTATGCGCCTGCCGATCGCGCAACCCTACCGTTTCGACGACTGCGGCTGGGTCGCGAACCGGTGGTGCGAATTGCTGCCCATCCAGCCCGAACTCAAGCAGCGGCTGATGGAACTCGACAGCCCGCTCATGCGCCTCGAACTGGTGGGCGATCTGCTCGCACGCACCGGTGTCCTTAAGTAGCTAGCTACGTTTTTCATAGCGTCTCGCGCAGCGTTGGCGCGCTTTGGGGATCGGTCCGGCGCCATGCCCTGGCGGCTAAAATCGCCGGTTGCGCGCGCTTTCCGCCCGCGCCCCAACGCAGCCCTCATGTCCGACCATCTGATCCCCTCCGTTCCCACCTCCGCCTCGGCGCCTGCCCCGGCGCCCGCCGTCGACGAAAACCAGCTGATCGCCGAACGGCGCGAGAAACTCAAGGCGCTGCGCGCCGCGCAGGCCGAGGGCAAGGGTGTCGCCTTTCCGAACGACTTCAAGCCCGGCGACCGCGCGGCGGCACTGCTCGCCACCCATGGCGAGACGGAGCCCGAAGCGCTCGACGCCTCGCCGATCGCGGTCAGCGTGGCCGGACGGATGATGCTCAAGCGGGTGATGGGCAAGGCCAGCTTCGCGACCGTCCAGGACGCCACCGGACGCATCCAGCTCTACGTCACGCGCGACGGCGTCGGCGAGGAGGCCTACGCCGAATTCAAGCGCTGGGACCTGGGCGACATCGTCGGCGCCGAAGGAACGGCCTTCAAGACCAAGACCGGCGAACTCTCGGTCAAGGTCACGAAGTTGCGCCTGCTCACCAAGAGCCTGCGACCCCTTCCCGACAAGTTCCATGGCATGGCCGACCAGGAGCAGAAGTACCGCCAGCGCTACGTCGACCTGATCACCGACGCGACCGCGCGCGAGCGCTTCGCCGCCCGCAGCCGCGCCGTGAGCGCGCTGCGCGAGTTCATGGTGGCTAACGACTTCCTCGAGGTCGAGACGCCGATGCTGCACCCCATCCCGGGCGGCGCCAATGCCAAGCCCTTCAAGACGCACCACAACGCGCTCGACCAGGAGATGTTCCTGCGCATCGCGCCCGAGCTCTATCTCAAGCGGCTGATCGTGGGCGGCTTCGAGCGCGTCTTCGAGATCAATCGGAGCTACCGCAACGAAGGCATCTCGGTGCGGCACAACCCGGAATTCACCATGATGGAGTTCTACGCGGCCTACTGGAACTACCGCGATCTGATGGACTTCACCGAGACACTGATCCGCACCATCGCGGACAAGGCGGTCGGCACGCAGCAGCTCAGCTACCAGGGCAAGGACGTCGACCTGCGCCAGCCTTTCGAGCGCCTGACGATCCGCGAGGCGATCCTCAAGTACACCGAGGCGGGCGTGAACGTCGACGACAGCACCTGGCTCGTGAATGCCCTGCGCAAGCTCGGCCTGAGCGAGGAAAAGGACAGGCTCTCGCAGCGCAGCCTGGCCAGCCTGCAGGTGATGTACTTCGAGGAAACCGTGGAGGAGAAGCTCTGGCAGCCGACCTTCATCATGGAACATCCGACGGAGATATCGCCCCTCGCGCGCGCCAACGACGAGCGGCCCGAGGTGACGGAACGCTTCGAGCTCTACATCACGGGCCGCGAGTTCGGCAACGGCTTCAGCGAGCTGAATGACGCCGAGGATCAGGCCGCGCGCTTCAACGCGCAGGTCGCCGCCAAGGACAGCGGCGACGACGAGGCCATGTACTACGACCATGACTTCGTGCGCGCGCTGGAGTACGGCATGCCGCCCACCGGCGGCTGCGGCATCGGCATCGACCGGCTGATGATGCTGCTGACCGACTCACCCAGCATCCGCGACGTGATCCTCTTTCCCGCGCTGCGCCGCGAATCTTGAGCACGCCGGCGCCCGCGATCGGCATCGACTTCGGAACCTCCAACTCCGCGGTCGGCTGCGCCGTCGAGGGCGGCGCGGCCCGCCTGCTGCCGCTCGAAGGCGGGGCCACAACCCTGCCGACCGCGGTGTTCTTCAATGCGGAAGAGCGCAGCACGCACTTCGGGCGCGAGGCGATCGCGCTTTACCTGGCCGGCACCGAGGGGCGCCTGATGCGCTCGCTCAAGAGCCTGCTGGGCAGCGCGCTGATGCAGGAGAAGACGGCCATCCATGAAGGGCTGGTGAGCTTCGAGGACATCGTCGCGCGCTTCCTGCACGAGCTGGGCACGCGCGCGGCGCGCGAACTGGGCCGGCGGCCGGAGCGCGTCGTGATCGGCCGGCCCGTGCACTTCGTCGACGACGACGCCAAGCGCGATCACCGCGCCGAGGAGAGCCTGCGCCACGCGGCGCGCGCGGCTGGCTTCCGTGATGTCGCCTTCCAGCTGGAACCGATCGCAGCGGCCTTCGACTATGAACAGCGGGTGACGCGCGAGTCGCTGGTGCTGATCGCCGACATCGGCGGCGGCACCTCGGACTTCACGGTCGTGCGCGTCGGGCCGGAACGCCTCGCGCGCGGGGACGACCGCGCCGACGACGTGCTCGCGACCAGCGGCGTGCACATCGGCGGCACGGACTTCGACCAGCGCCTGAACCTCGACCGGGTGATGCCGCAGCTCGGCTTCCGGCACACGGGCGCGCAGGGCCGTGAAGTGCCGAGCAAGGTCTTCTTCGACCTGTCGTCCTGGCACCTGATCAACTGGCTCTACGCGCCCAAGGCCGTGCGCCAGGCGCAGGAGCTGCGCACCAGCTATGCCGACACCCGCCTCCACGACCGCCTGATGACGGTGCTGGAAGAGCGCCACGGGCACCGCATCGCGAGCGAGGTGGAGCAGGCGAAGATCGATGCCTCGGTGACGGATGCGGAAGTGGCCATCGACCTCGCCTGCGCCGAGCCGGGGCTGAACGTGAGCCTTTCGCCCGCGGACATGGTCCAGCAACTGGCGCCGCTGCTCGACAACGTCGTCGCCTGCGCCCACGCCTGCGTGAAGCGCGCGGGCCTGCGCAGCGGCGACCTGGACACGATCTACCTCACGGGCGGCTCGTCGGCGCTGCGCCCCTTCCAGCAGGCGCTGCGCAAGAGCTTCGCGGGCGTTCCGCTGGCGGAAGGCGATCTCTTCGGCGGCGTGGCATCGGGCCTCGCCTACGCGGCGCGCGCGCGGTGAAATACCTCGCTGGCTACGCACCGGCCCTGCTGGAACAGGTGCGGCAACTGATGGACAGCGACGGCCTCGGCGCGATGCTGGGCAAGCGCTACCCCGAGGCGCACGGCATCCGCACCGACCGCGCGCTCTACGACTACGTGACCGGGCTCAAGGCCGAATACCTGCGCAATGCCGAGCCGCTCGCCAAGGTGATGTTCGACAACAAGCTGCACGTCATCCGCCATGCACTGGGCACCCACACCGCCATCTCCCGCGTGCAGGGCGGCAAGCTGAAGGCCAAGCGCGAGATTCGCGTCGCCAGCCTCTTCAGGGAAGTCCCGCTCGGCTGGCTGCGCATGATCGTGGTGCACGAACTGGCGCACATGAAGGAGCGCGAACACGACAAGGCCTTCTATGCGCTGTGCAGGCACATGGAGCCGGATCACCACCAGCTGGAGTTCGACCTGCGGCTGTACATGACGCACCTTGACACCGGCGGCTCGCCGCTGTGGGCACCGGCTCCGGGAGTCGCGCCGTAGCCCTCAGTCCGCGAAGCGGACGGACATGGCGCCGAACGCGCCGAAATCCGCCCGAACCACGTCGCCCGCGATGATCTCCAGCGGGACCACGGAGGTCCCGGTGGTCACGAACTGGCCTTCGGCCAGCGTGAGCCCCAGGCAGGACAGTTCATTCGCCAGCCAAGTGAGCGCGATGCGCGGGTCGCCGAGCACATTCGCACCGACGCCCTCGCGCTCGTAGCTTCGCGAGATGCCTTCCACGGTCGTGTGCACGCGGTGTGCGGCCAGGTCGAGCGTGCGCCAGGACGACGCGACGCCAGGCCCGAGCACGAATTCATGCGCGCAGGCGTTGTCGGCGATCAGCTGCGCCTCGCCGGCACTCACGAAATCGGCGAAGCGCGAGTTGGGGGCTTCAATGCCGAGGCGGAGGTCCTCGACGGCAGCCATGACCTCCTCTTGCGCATAGGGCGCCGCACGCGGCGGCAGGTCGCGTGCCATGACGAAAACGAACTCCGCCTCCGCCACGGCCATGCGGTTGCCATGCATCGACAGGGTGGCGCCGTCGGCATGCACCCGCTCGGCCAGGATCCGGCCTGCCAGCGGACCACCGACATTGATGTGCCGCTGGCCCGCCGCGCTGGTGGCGGCGATCTTCCACCCGGCGATGGGCCTGGCGCTGCGCGCGTCGAGCCCCGCCTGCACAGCGTAGCCTTCGGCGCGCGACGCGGGACGGCAACGCAACGGCAGCGAATCGATGGCGACGCCGAGCATCCAGGCGTGCCAGAGGATGTCGGATGCCTCGGCAGTGGGGTTCATCATGGTCTGGTCTCCGGGGGATCAGGCCGGCAGCAGGGCGCGCGCGCGGCGGTAGGCAGGCGAATCCATCAAGTCATGCCACGCCAGGGCCGGTGTCGCAGGCAGCAAGGCCCGGCGGCGCGCGTCGCTGGCCGGATCGGGCGTCCAGCGCCCGTCCAGGCACGCGGCCCGGAAGCGCGCGAGCAGTTCGTCGAGCGCGGCGCCCTCCCCGACACTCTGATTGCACAGCAGCGCCAGGTCGCAGCCCGCGCCGAGCGCTGCGAGCACGGCATCGGTGTAGCTCAGCACCCGCCCGTCGATGTGGCGCGCTGCCTCCATGCTGAGGTCGTCGCTGATGACTGCGCCGTCGAAGCCCAGCTTGCCGCGCAGGATCTCGCGCAGCCATCTCGAGGAGAAGCCTGCCGGCCGTGCGTCCACCTTGGGATAGATCACGTGCGCCGGCATCACCGCCGCCAGGCTGCCGGCGAGCCACTCGTAGGGGCGCGCGTCGTCGGCGAGGATGGCCTTCAGTCCGCGCCGATCGACCGGGATGGCGACGTGCGAATCCGCCTTCACGAAACCGTGCCCCGGAAAATGCTTGCCGCAGTTCGCCATGCCCGCCTGAAGCAGGCCCAGGGCCATGCTCTTGGCGAGAAGCGCCACCACGCGCGGATCGCGATGAAAGCTGCGGTCACCGATCACGCCGCTCTCGCCGTGGTCGAGGTCAAGCACCGGCGTGAAGCTGAAATCCACACCGCAGCTGCGCAACTCGGCCGCCAGCACGTAGCCGCAGGCGGTGGCCATCTGCGTAGCGCGCATCGGGTCCTGCATCCAGCGTTCGCCGAGCGTGCGCATCGAAGGCAGCCGCGTGAAGCCGTCGCTGCGGAAGCGCTGGACGCGGCCGCCTTCATGGTCGACGCAGACCAGGATGCCGGGCCGCAGCGCCTTGATCTCGGCGTTGAGGGCGCGCATCTGCGCGCGGTCGCGCCAGTTGCGGGCGAAGTGGATCACGCCGCCCACCAGTGGGTCGGCGAGCCGGCGCCGGTCGGCGGCGTTGAGTTCAGGCCCCTCGACGTCGATGATCAGCGGGGCGTGTGGTGCTTGCTTGCTCATTCCTTGCGTTCGACCACCACGAAGCTGGCCGCGTAGTCGGTTTCATCGGTGACGGTCACGTGGGCGCTGAGGCCCTGGGCCTCGAACCAATCCTTGAGGCCACCATGCAGCACGATCACGGGCTTGCCGCTCCTGAGGTTGGTGATCTCGCAGAGCCGCCAGCTCATCGGCATGCGCATGCCCAGGCCGACCGCCTTGCTGAAAGCCTCCTTGGCGGAGAAGCGCGTGGCCAGGTAGCGCAGCCCGCGCTTCGGCCAGCGTGCGCTGCGGGCCTGCCAGATGGTGAATTCGGCGTCGCTCAGGACCTTCCGCGCGAAGCGCTCGCCCTGGCGCTCGAAGGTCGCGGCAATGCGCCGGATGTCGCAGATGTCGGTGCCGATGCCGTAGATCACCCTTGCGTCCTCACCGGCGCGCTTCGTCGATCCGTGCCAGGTATTCTCGCGTGGCGGCGGTGTAGCCGAGTTCCAGCGAATCGGAGACGAAGGCATGGCCGATCGACACTTCGCGCACGCCGGGGACGGCATGCAGGAACTGCGTCAGGTTGTCGCGGCTCAGGTCGTGGCCGGCGTTGACTTCAAGACCCGCGGCCTGTGCTGCCTTCGCCGCCTCCACATAGAGGTCGAGGACCGACTTCGCCCTGGAGGTGTCGCGGGAGGCGGCGTAGCCCTCGGTGTAGAGCTCGATTCGATCGGCACCGACCGCCTTCGCGGCCGCCATCATGTCCGGCTCCGGATCCATGAAGAGGCTCACTCGCACGCCGAGGGCGCGGGCTTCGGCGATCAGCGGCCGCAGGCGCTCCGCGTCTTCGGGGAAGCTCCAGCCGTGATCACTCGTCGACTGGGTTTCGCTGTCGGGGACGAAGGTCGCCTGGTGCGGCCGCAGTTCACGGACGAACTCCATCAGGTTGTGGAAGGGATTGCCTTCGATGTTGAACTCGGCCTTCGGCCAGTCCTTGGCCAGCAGCGCCGACAGGTCGTGCACGTCCTGCGGGCGGATGTGCCGCTCGTCCGGCCTGGGGTGCACGGTGATGCCGTGCGCGCCAGCGTCCAGGCAGAGCGCCGCGGCGAACAGCACGTTCGGGATGCCGAGCGCCCGCGTGTTGCGCACGAGGGCGACCTTGTTGAGATTGACCGACAAAGCGGTGGAGACCGAGGAGTTCATAGGGCTTGGAGATCCCGCATCATCTGCCGCGTACGCAGCGTTGCAACGCCGCAATGGTAGTTGAGCAGCGTGCGCAACTGGTGCCGGAGTGCGCCATTCACGCCCGCGCACACCCGCAGCGTGGCCGCGAAGGGCGCGGAGTCGTCCAGCGCAGCCTGCAGGGCCTGCCAGCTCGCGCCTTCCATGGCGGCCTCTTCCTCATCCGCCTCGCGCAGTCCAGCCTCGGGCACCAGCGCATAGCGCCTTTCGGGCGCCAATGGCGCGAGGGTGAGGGTCTGCGCATCCAGTGTCGGCAGCAGCCCCACCTCCCGCAGCAACAGCAGCTCGAAGGCGCGCAATGCGGCGGACTGAGTCGCGGCCTGCGCCCCCGCGTGCTCGGTGGCCAGCACCTGCACGACGGCCGCGTAGGCATCGAACAGGGCCTCATGCGCATCGTCGCGCGCGAGCAGCCGCAACAGCAGTTCGTTGACGTAGTAGCCTGAAAGCAGCGCCTCCCCGGTCGGCATCACGTGCCCGCCCATCCATTCCGCCCCCTTGAGCGTCCGGATCTCGGCCTCGCCGCTGAAGTTCAGCTGCAACGGCTGCAGCGGCAGCAACACCGGCCGGAAGTTGGAACTGGGCCGCTTCGCCCCCTTGGCGACCAGCGCAATCCGCCCGTGGTGCCGGGTGAAGGTCTCAAGAATCAGGCTCGACTCACTCCAGTCATACCGATGCAGGACATAAGCAGGCTCATGCGCCACACGCCTAGCAACCATGCGAGCCCCCCGCGCCGCCGCCAAGCCGTCGCCCCTCGCAGGATGCGGTGGATCCGGCTTCGCCGGTCCACCCGCATCGCCCCGTCCCAGGGACTAGGCGGCTACGCGAAGCGAGCAAGCCTGGGGGTAGCCTCATTCATACCCGAAGGAGCGAACGCGAGCCTCGTCGTCCGCCCAGCCCGAGCGGACCTTGACCCACAACTCAATGAAGACCTTGGCGTCCATGAGTTTTTCCAGTTCCTGCCTCGTCTCGGTGCCGATACGCTTGATGCGCTCGCCCTTGTCGCCGATCACCATCGCCTTGTGGCCGTCGCGCTCGACCACGATCGTGACGGCGATCTTCAGCAGCCGCTTCTGGCCCTTGCGCGCGGGCGGCTCTTCCTCGAACTTGTCGACGACGACCGTCGAGGTGTAGGGCAGTTCGTCGCCGGTGAGGCGGAAGAGCTTCTCGCGCACCATCTCGCTGGCCATGAACTGCTCGCTGCGGTCCGTGAGTTCGTCTTCGGCATACCACCAGGCCTGCTCGGGCAGGTATTTCTCGCAAATGCCGAAGAGGCGCTCGATGTCCTTCGCGTTCTTGGCGGACATGGGCACGAACTCGGCGAAGGCATGCTTCTGTTGCATGGTCTGCAGCCACGGCGCGATGTCGCCGCGGCGATGGACGTTGTCCAGCTTGTTGGCAATCAGGATGGTCGGGATGCCGCTGCCCAGCAGCTTGAGCACGCGCTCGTCCGCAGGCGTGAAGCTGCCTGCTTCGACGACGAAGAGGATCAGGTCGACATCCGAGACGGCGCCCACCACGGTCTTGTTGAGCGAGCGGTTCAGCGCGTTGGCGTGCAAGGTCTGGAAGCCGGGCGTGTCGACGAAGACGAACTGCGTCGCGCCCAGGGTGCGCATGCCAGTGATGCGATGCCGCGTGGTCTGCGCCTTGCGGGAAGTGATGCTGATCTTCTGGCCGACCAACGCATTGAGCAGCGTGGACTTGCCCACGTTGGGCTTGCCAACAATGGCCACCAGGCCGCAGCGCTGTGCGGATGCCGGAGTGCCGGGGCCGCCTGCTGGCGCGGGAGGAGAGGTTTCGTTTTCGTTCATCAGGATGCCTTCGCGCCGCGCGCCTTGAGCCGGATCAGCATGGCCGCCGCCGCGGCCTGCTCGCCGGCACGGCGCGAGCCGCCGATGCCGCGCTCGCGCAGACCCAGGTCGGGAATCTCGCATTCGACATCGAAAGTCTGTTTGTGAGCTGCACCGAGCGTTCCGACGACGCGGTAGACGGGCAGCTTCATTTTGTGGCCCTGCAGCCATTCCTGCAATTCGGTTTTCGGATCCTTGGCCACCGCATCCATGCGCGGGTTGATCGCCACCGATTCATACAGGCGGTGCACGAGCGCCTGCGCCGCGCCGTATCCGGCGTCGAGGTAGACGGCGCCAATCAGCGCTTCCAGCGCATCGGCCAGGATCGAAGGACGGCTGGGCCCGCCGGAACGCGCCTCGCCTTCACCGAGCCGAAGCAGGGGGGAAAGTGCCAGCTTGAGCGCCAACTGGTGCAGCGTCTCCTGCTTGACCAGGTTGGCGCGCACCCTGGAGAGATCGCCCTCCGGCAACGACGCCAGGCGCAGATAGAGCAGATGCGAGACCGCCAGGTTGAGCACAGAGTCGCCGAGGAATTCGAGCCGCTCGTTGTGATCGGCCGAGAAACTGCGATGCGTCAGCGCCTGCTGCAGCAGGCGGGCATCGGAAAACGAGTACTGCAGCCGCGCCTGAAGCGCGGCAAGCCCGGCGTCAGTCACGACCGTTGCGCCGAGCGATGGCCCCGGCATTCCGCGCGAAGCACGCCCCGGGAAACGCCGCGGAGCCGGCTCCGCCGGTCCGTTGGCGTTGCCCCCTGGAAGGGGGTGGGCGGCCACACGAACTGGGCAAGCCTGGAGGTCATCGAGTCTCGCCGCGATACTTCATCAGCAAATAGGCAGGCCCGAAGAGATGAATCTCGCGATCGTAGGCGAAAGAGACCACGACCTTCTCGCCGACCTTGCGCACTTCCAGGTCCTTGCCGCTGACGGACTGGAAGTCGTCGATGGCTTGGGCCTTGTCGAAGATCGCTCGGACTTCCGGAACGGTCGTGCCTTCCTTCGCCTTGTTGGCGGCCTTGGTGATCGCCTGGTATTCGATCAAGGTCGGAATGACTTGCGCCACGACCACGCCGATGCAGGCCACGACGACAGCGACAAACAGCAACCCAATAAACGAGATGCCGCGCTGCTTCTGTTTGGTTTGACTTGCTCTCATGCCCTCTTTCCCTCGAACTAGAACCGAATACTTATTGGAATGCGCCGATGCGCTTAAGGTCGCCGAAATTCATCCAGACGAAGAATGCCTTGCCCACGATGTTCTTGTCCGGGACGAAACCCCAATAGCGCGAATCGAGGGAATTGTCCCGGTTGTCACCCATCATGAAATAGTGGCCCGCAGGTACCTTGCAAACAACACCTTCGACACTGTAGCGGCAATTTTCCTGGTTCGGGAACGCCATGATTTCAGCTTCGGAAAGGCCCGCGCGGCGGGTCTCGTCATTGAGCAATTTGTGCTCTTTTCCGCCCAGGTTCTCGGTGTACTGCTTGAGGTAGCGCATCGTGTCCTCGTCGAAGTAGTCGGGAATCTGGTCCTTGCTGACCGGCTGGCCGTTGATCGTGAGCTTCTTGTTGAGGTAGGCCACGACGTCGCCCGGCACGCCGACGACGCGCTTGATGTAGTCCATGCTGGGCTTGGGCGGGTAGCGAAACACCATCACGTCGCCGCGCGCGGGGGGCGTGCCTTCGGTGATCTTGGTGTTGATGACCGGCAGGCGCAGGCCGTAGGTGAACTTGTTCACCAGGATCAAGTCGCCCGTCAGCAGCGTCGGCATCATGGACCCCGAGGGGATCTTGAAGGGCTCGAACAGGAAGGAGCGCAGCACGAACACGGCCAGGATCACCGGGAACAGGCCGGCGGTCCAGTCGAGCCACCACGGCTGCATGACGAGGCGTTCGCGCGCCTTGACGTCCACCGTGTCGACTTCGGTGATGCCCTGACGCGCCAGTTCGTCGCGCCGCTGCGCGAGCGAGGTATCCAGCATCTCGGCCGCGCGCCGGCGCTTCGGCAGAAAATAGAAGCGCTCGGCCAGCCAGTAGGCGCCGGTCACGACGGTGGCCAGGAAAAGCAGCAGCGCGAAGTTGCCTTCGACCGCGTCGAAATACCATGCACCGATATAGCCGACGAAGGCTGCGAGGATGAGGGAAGTGAGGATTGCCATCTTTAGTCTTCGACTTGCAGGATGGCGAGAAAGGCCTCTTGCGGGACCTCGACCGAGCCGATCTGCTTCATTCTTTTTTTACCCGCCTTCTGCTTCTCGAGCAGCTTGCGCTTGCGGGTGATATCGCCGCCGTAGCACTTGGCGAGCACGTTCTTGCGTAGCGCCTTGATTGTCTCACGCGCAATGATGTTGGCCCCGATGGCGGCCTGGATCGCGACATCGAACATCTGGCGGGAAATGATCTCGCGCATCTTGGAAACGACGGCCCGACCGCGGTATTGGCTCTGGCTGCGGTGGACAATGATGGACAGCGCATCCACCTTTTCGCCGTTGAGCAGAATGTCGACCTTCACGACATCCGATGCGCGGTATTCCTTGAACTCGTAGTCCATCGACGCATAGCCGCGGCTGACGGATTTGAGCTTGTCGAAGAAGTCGAGCACGATTTCCCCGAGCGGCATTTCGTAGGTCAGCATGACCTGCCTGCCGTGATAAGCCATGTTCATCTGCACGCCGCGTTTCTGGTTGGCGAGCGTCATCACGGCGCCCACGTACTCTTGCGGCATATAGAGATGGACCGTGACGATCGGTTCCCTTATCTCCGCCATGCGGCCAACGTCCGGCATCTTGGACGGGTTCTCGACCATCATCACTTCGCCATCGCTCTTGAGGACCTGGTAGACAACGCTGGGCGCGGTCGTGATCAGGTCCTGGTCGAATTCGCGCTCCAGCCGCTCCTGCACGATCTCCATGTGAAGCAGGCCGAGGAATCCGCAGCGGAAGCCGAAGCCGAGCGCCTGCGAGACCTCGGGTTCGTAGTGAAGCGAGGAATCGTTGAGCTTGAGCTTCTCCAGCGCGTCGCGCAGCGAGTCGTACTCGCTCGCTTCCGTCGGGTAGAGCCCGGCGAAAACCTGCGGCTGGATTTCCTTGAACCCGGGCAAGGCCTCGGTAGCAGTGGCGGCCGCGCCGCCAGTTCCCGTCTTGATCAGCGTGACGGTGTCGCCGACCTTCGCCGCCTGCAGTTCCTTGATGCCGGCGATGATGAAGCCCACCTCGCCCGCCTCGAGGGACTGGCGGACTTCGGTGGCCGGCGTGAACACGCCGAGGCTGTCGGCGTTGTACATCGCGCCGGACGCCATCATCTTGATGCGATCGCCCTTGGCGAGGCGGCCATCGACCACGCGCACCAGCATCACGACGCCGACGTAGGCGTCGAACCAGCTGTCGATGATCATCGCGCGCAGCGCGGCATCGGGATTGCCGCGTGGCGCGGGCACCTTGGCAACGATGGCCTCGAGGATCTCGTCGATGCCCATGCCGGTCTTCGCGGAGCACGGGATCGCATCGGTCGCGTCGATGCCGATCACGTCCTCGATCTCCGACTTTGCGTTGTCAGGATCGGCTTGCGGCAGATCCATCTTGTTGAGCACCGGCAGCACCTCGACCCCGAGGTCGAGCGCGGTGTAGCAGTTGGCGACGGTCTGCGCTTCGACGCCCTGGCTCGCATCGACGACAAGCAACGCGCCTTCGCATGCAGACAGCGAGCGACTCACTTCATAAGAGAAGTCGACGTGGCCTGGTGTGTCGATCAGATTGAGGTTGTAGATCTGCCCGTCGAGCGCCTTGTAATGCAGCGCGGCGGTCTGCGCCTTGATGGTTATCCCACGCTCCTTCTCGATGTCCATCGAGTCGAGAACCTGCGCTTCCATCTCGCGTTCGGCGAGGCCGCCACAACGCTGGATCAGACGGTCCGCGAGCGTCGACTTGCCATGGTCGATGTGCGCAATGATCGAAAAATTTCTGATGTGATTCATCAACGGGAACGCTTAAGTACTTGAATTGGCTCGTGCGCAGAAGGCGGCAGGCAAGAAAAAAGGGCGCGTCTGGAAGAGACGCGCCCTGAACCAACAAGCAATGGCAACTGCAGTAGTTGGAACTTCATTGTAGGCAAAAAGGGGGGCGCGTACAGCCGGGCGGGTGCTCCGGAACGGTCGTTGCAGGTCAGCAACATGGAACTTATAAACAACTTATCAACAGCTTCGGTGGAGCGTTTGCTTAACAACTTGTGGGCGGCCTGTGGAAGGTCGGTGGACGGCGTGCGCGTTTCTCGCATGGTGAAGCACCTTCGTTGGCTTATGCACCAGTCGCCGACCGATGGCACTCTATTCTACCGAAAACCATCGTTAGGCCTCCATTAAGTTAGTGTCAGCCAACATATTCGAGGGATTCTGTGGTTCAAAGAAATTTTCTGAACTGCTCCAGCCGTTGCGAGAAAGCTCCAAAAAAAGGCCCCAAACCCGACTGCCGGGTGGGGCCACTTGACGCCGCGCGCCGATCAGCGTGCTGGCCGGATCAACGCGTACTGCGCCCAGTCGCCGCGACGGAACAGCACGCTCACCGGTTTGTTCTTGTCTGCCTTGGCCAGAACAGCCTCGAATTCCTTGACGCTGCTCACCTCGACATTGCTGACGGCGAGCACGATGTCGCCCTCGTTGAGGCCGGCGCGGGCCGCGGCGTCGGTGGCGGCGTCGATCTTCACACCGCCCTTGAGCTTCAGCTCCTTCTTCTGCGCCTCGGTCAGATCGCTGACCGCAAGGCCCAGTGACTTGGCTGCAGCGGATGCCGGGGCCTTGGCGGGGGGCTCGTCCTTGTCAGCGGCCTGCTTGGCCGGCTTGTCGGGCTCGATTTCGGCGATGGTGACGCCAAGGTCCCGCGAGGCCCCACGGCGGAAGACAGTGACAGAACTCTTGGTACCCGGCTTGGTATTGCCGACCAGGCGCGGCAGGTCACTGGGCTTCTCGATGGTTTTGCCGTCGAATTTGGTGATGATGTCGCCCGGCTCGATGCCCGCCTTCTCGCCCGGAGATCCGGCCTCCACGCCACGCACCAGTGCACCTTGCGCCTTGCCCAAGCCGATCGATTCGGCCACGTCCTTCGTGACTTGGTCGATCTGGACGCCGATGCGCCCGCGCGAGACACGGCCGGTCGCGCGGAGCTGGTCGCTGACGCGGATCGCTTCGTCGATGGGAATCGAGAACGAGATGCCCATGAAGCCGCCCGAGCGCGAGTAGATCTGACTGTTGATGCCGACCACTTCACCGCGCATGTTGATCAGCGGGCCGCCGGAGTTGCCGGGGTTGATCGCCACGTCGGTCTGGATGAAGGGCAGATAGTCGCCGGTGTCGCGCTGCTTGGCGCTGACGATGCCCGCCGTCACGGTGTTCTCCAACCCGAAGGGGGAACCGATCGCCATCACCCATTCGCCGACGCGAAGCTTGGAAATGTCGCCGACCTTGACCGCCGGCAATCCGGCAGCCTCGATCTTCACGACGGCGACGTCGGTGCGCTTGTCGGCACCGATCAGCTTGGCCTTGAACTCGCGCTTGTCTGTCAGCGTCACCATGACTTCGGAGGCACCATCCACCACGTGCGCGTTGGTCATGACGTAGCCATCCGGCGTCAGGATGAAGCCGGAGCCCACGCCGCGGGGGCGCTCTTCCTCCTGCGGCTGCGGGCGATTCTGGCGCGGCCCCTGGCGCGGAACGCCCGGCATCGGCTGGCCGAAGAAGCGGCGGAAGAACTCCTGCATCTCCTCGTCCATCTCGGGGCCCCCGCTGCGCTGGGTGACCTTTTCGACAGTCCGGATGTTGACCACCGCCGGACCCACCTGGTCGACGAGGTCGGTGAAATCAGGAAGAACACGCGCCTGGGCGTGTGCCGGCGCCATGGGCAGCAACGCGCCCGTCGAAGCCAGCGCCAGCGCGCCCACCATGAGGTACGAACGGATTTTGTTCCCACCGGTCTTGAACATCATCTGCTTCTTTCGTTTGGAGAGACTAAAACAAGGACAAGCTCTATGAACGCGCGCCAACGGATTGGTTCAGGCCGCCGCGAAGCGAATCAACGCACGCGCGCCAGGTTCTGCGCGAAGGCGTCGAGCGTCTGCGGGGGCACTTCGCCCACGGCCGTCAGCCACCAATCGCCGTCCTTGTCGACCAGGCGCCGCGTGAGCGTGTAGGTGGCGCCAAGCGCCAGCACCACTTCCTGGGGCTGCCGTTGGGCATCGTAGGGCTCGAGGAACAGCGAGACCGATGCCAGGCCGTCGGAGAAGGTCCACTGCATCGTGTGACCCAGTTCCGCACCACCTCCCATGGCTCGCCGGTAACAGCTGACCGGCTTGAATCCGGCGACCGGCTTGCGCAGGGACCAGCCCTCCTTGGACGCCGAGGTGCGCTCGAGTTCGGACTTCTCGACGCGGTAGCCGGCCGTGGAACTCATCATCTGCGCCAGGGCGTGCGCATTGACCGGCGCGTCGAGTTGAAGCTCGGAAAATGCGGATTGCTCGACCACGCGCTTGTCGCTGTCGACGGTCTGCAGCTTCACCACCAGCCCGGAACGCCGTTCGCTCCAGATACGGTAGCCGAACCGCAGGTTGTCGCGCGGCTCCAACTGGACGACGTCGGCATCGAAACCCGCCACGCGGTCCTGGCCGATGACCCGCGCGTCATAAAGTTCGCCGATGGCGGTGTCCGGGCTGCCCAGCAGATTGGGGAACAATTCCAGGTTCTCCCGCTTCTCGCTCTTGACGACCTTCAACTGCGGCAGGAAGGTCATCACCTGGTCGTTGCGGCGGAACGTCGAGCGCGGCGGGCCGGAGAGAACCTCGATGCGCTCCATCTGGAGATCGCCCTCGCACACATGCCAGATGCGAGCGCTCGAAAGATTGCCGGCTGCGGCCGAAACAACGAAGGTCCCGACGTAGCTGCGCTGGCGGGAGGCGAGATGCATCCGCTGCAGCCATTGCACCGCATTCAACGTCGCAGTCTCGGCGACCGGCGCAGACGCGTTGGCTCCGCCGCTGGCCGCACTCTTCCCAGTCGGCGCTGCGGCCAGGTGTTGCGCCACAGCGGCCTGCATTACGCACAGCGCCACGACCAACATCAGGGATCCACGCGCGGAAATCGGCATCGAGACAGTCATTTGCAAGAGCTGTGGGCGCGCGCTCAGCGCGACTGACCTTCGAAAGTGGCATTGCGCAAAAAGCCGGAGGGCATTCCCGAGGCTCCGCTGGCCTGCTGGTGGGCTTCGAGGAGCTGGTCGAGGCGCGGATCGCGCAGCATTACCTGCGGATTGCCGTTGCCGATCTGGACTCGCGTCGATGCGAGCGCGGGACGGGCCTGCTGCGGAACGCTGGCGACAGCCACCGCAGGCGCGGGGTTCTGCACCTGCGCCATGTCGGCGCTGGCTGGACGGAAGGCGCCGCCGCCGGCCAGACTCCATCCGATCGCCGCCACGGCCGCCATCGATGCCGCACCGGCGACGAGCTTCCACCGGAAAACCGGCTCGTTGGCCGCATCGATACGGCGCGGGGCGGCGGACTGCTGGACCTCAAGCATCGCCGGCATGGCCGGTTCGGCTGCCAGGCGTTGCTGGAATCGGGAAAGGAAGGCGGAGGTGTCGCTGCAGGCGGAATGTGCACCAGAACGCAGCACGTCCCCCACAAGGTGGTACGTCTGCCAGATCCCGCGCAACTCATCGTCCTCGCAGACCTTGCTCACAAGCTGCGCGAACTCCTCGTCCCGCAAACGACCATCGGCGAACGCCGAAACCTGCTCGTGGGCTGTGTTCATGTGGTTCATTTCATTCACCTTACCAACGCTTGCCGGACTGGTTGTCCAAAAGCGGCTTGACTCTTGCCGAAATAGCTTCGCGAGCCCGGAAGATCCGCGAGCGCACCGTGCCGATTGGGCAATTCATGACCTCGGCGATCTCTTCGTAGCTCATGCCCTCGATCTCACGCAGCGTCACTGCCTGCCGCAATTCGGCCGGCAAGGCTTCCATGGCCGCTTCGACGGCTGCCGCAATTTCGTTGGCAGCCATCACGGATTCGGGGGTCTCGTCGCTGATTGGTTCGTTTCCCGGCCTGTAAGTTTCATCCTCGTCGTCGGAAGAAGAGCGCAAGGCGCTCTCCGAGACGGTCGGATCGCGCTTCATGTCCACCAGCGCCTTCTTGGCAGTGTTCACGGCGATCCGGTAGAGCCAGGTATAGAACTGTGCCTCGCCCCGGAACTGGTGCAGGGCGCGGTAGGCGCGGATGAAGGTCTCTTGAGCGATGTCCTCGATCAGGTTCACGTCACGCACCATGCGACCGATGAGCCGCTCGATCCGCCTCTGGTACTTGATGACCAGGAGCTCGAAAGCCTTCTGGTCACCCGCGACCGTGCGCTGGACCAGTTGGAAGTCGACCTCTCCCGGCCGTGGCCCGGCGGCGGGCGCACCGGGCAGGCCGGCGTCCGGAGGCATGGGCGGTGGAGAAGCAGTCATGAAAAGGGATGATGCACGCGGGCGGCGGCGGAATGCGATGAATCGGCGGCCGTCGGAACCTGGGGGGCGCGCGAATATAACGCACGGCGCAAGTCCCGCCAGCGCTCCGGCATGGCGCGCTGCTCCAGCCAGAGCCAGCAAGCGGGCCGGCCGTGCTCGGTCAGCCGAACGAGGAGCAGGGATTGAAGGTCGATGGCGACGCGCGCGCAGGCCGTCCCGCCACCTCGCGCCGCCAGGGACCAATGCTGGCCGTCAAAGCCCAGGACCGCCGCCGAGACCTGGCGACGCTGGCCCCTCCACGCGGCGCCCGCCGCCATGGCAATGCTCAGCATCAAGGCGCCTCGCCGCCAGTCGAGGCCGTCGATGCGCCAGCAGGCGGCACCCGCGCAGCATGCGCCAAGAAGCCAGAGGGCGAACAGAAACCGCTCCGCATAGCGAGAACGCCCCACCGGATAGTTCACCGATGGGGCGCCGTGCATGAAAGGTAGGAATTCAAGCGCGCTTGAACACCAGCGTGCCGTTGGTTCCGCCGAAACCGAAGTTGTTCTTCACGGCGATGTCGATCTTCATGTCGCGCGCCTCATTGGCGCAATAGTCCAGGTCGCACTCCGGATCCTGGTCGAAGATGTTGATCGTCGGCGGACTCTTCTGGTGATGCAATGCCAGGACGGTGAAGACCGACTCGATGCCGCCAGCTCCACCCAGCAGGTGCCCGGTCATGGATTTGGTCGAGTTCACGACCAGCTTCTTGGCGTGCCCACCGAAAGCGTTCTTGATGGCATTGGTCTCGTTGATGTCGCCGATCTGCGTCGAGGTGCCGTGGGCGTTCAGGTACTGGACCTCGTCGGCGTTGACGCCGGCGTTGTTCAGGGCCATCGCCATCGAGCGCCGCGGACCGTCGACGTCGGGCGCCGTCATGTGGAACGCGTCGGCGCTCATGCCGAAGCCGGACACTTCGGCGTAGATCTTCGCGCCGCGTGCCTTCGCGTGCTCGTATTCCTCGAGCACCAGCACGCCAGCGCCTTCCCCGAGCACGAACCCGTCACGATCCTTGTCCCAGGGACGAGAGGCGGTCTTCGGATCTTCATTGCGCGTGGACAGCGCACGGGCGGCCGCGAAGCCACCGATGCCGAGGGGCGAGACGGTCGATTCCGCACCGCCGGCGATCATGACGTCCGCGTCTCCGTATTCGATCATGCGCGCGGATGTGCCGATCGCATGCAGTCCGGTGGTGCAGGCAGTCACGATCGCGATGTTCGGGCCCTTGAAGCCGTACTTGATCGAGACGTGGCCGGAAATCATGTTGATGATCGATGCCGGCACGAAAAAGGGCGAAACACGGCGCGGGCCGCGATTCACCAGTTCACCGTGCGTTTCCTCGATCATCGGCAGGCCGCCGATCCCCGAACCGATGTTGCATCCGATGCGCACCGCTTCTTCGTACGGCAGCGCATCGCCGGTGGGCAGCCCGCTGTCCTGAACCGCCTGCATGGCCGCGGCGAGGCCGAGATGGATGAAGCGGTCCATGTGACGCGCATCCTTCTCGGGGATGTATTGCTTGATGTCGAAACCTTTCACCTCGCCCGCAAACTTGCAGGCGAAGGCGCTCGCGTCGAAGCTGGCGATCGTGTCGATGCCCGATTTCCCGGCCAGCAGATTGGTCCAGGATTCAGCGACGGTATTTCCGACGGGAGCGAGGCAACCGAGTCCGGTCACGACGACGCGGCGTTTGGTCATGCCGGCAAACCTTTCTGGGAGCGCTGAGGCCTTCGAGAGGACTCAGCGTGGCCGATCAGGCCTTTTGATTCTTGGTGGCGTAGTCGACGGCGTTCTGGACCGTCGTGATCTTCTCGGCGTCTTCGTCCGGGATCTCGATCCCGAATTCGTCTTCGAGTGCCATCACGAGTTCGACCGTGTCGAGCGAGTCCGCACCGAGGTCGGCCACGAAAGCCTTTTCATTGGTGACCTGGGACTCTTCAACGCCGAGTTGTTCGGCAATGATTTTCTTGACACGTGCTTCGATATCGCTCATTTGGTTCCCTCTGAGGGTTGTAGGTAATCGGTGGATTTTAGCCGGGCGCATTGTGGCATTTGCCGCACGGCCGTACGGAGAAAGTATTGCGTCGGCTTACTTACATGTGCATGCCGCCATTGACGTGCAGTTCCTGGCCCGTCACGTAGGAGGCCTGCGGCGAAGCCAGGTAGGCGACGGCATGCGCGATGTCGGCTGGCTTGCCGAGGTGCCCCAGAGGGATCTGGGACAGCAACGCCTGCTGCTGCGCTTCCGGGAGGCTGGCGGTCATGTCGGTCTCGATGAAGCCTGGCGCCACGCAGTTGACGGTGATGTTGCGGCTGCCGAGCTCGCGCGCCAAGGCTCGGGTCATGCCCGCGACGCCGGCCTTGGCCGCCGCATAGTTGGCCTGGCCCGCATTCCCGGAAGCGCCCACGACGCTGGTGATGTTGATGATGCGGCCATAACGCTGCTTCATCATGGGGCGGATGACCGCCCGCGAAAGCTTGAAGACAGCCTTGAGGTTTGTGTCGAGCACTGCATCCCACTCATCGTCCTTCATGCGCATGGCCAGCGTGTCCCGCGTGATGCCGGCGTTGTTGACCAGGACGTGGATCGCCCCATAGGCCTTGACGATTTCGTCGACCAGCGCTTCGCCCGCCTTCGGGTCGTTGACGTCCAGAGCGCGGCCTCGGCCGTCGTGCGCACCAAGGGCGGCCGTGATCCTGGCGGCGCCTTCCTCGGTCGTGCCAGTGCCGATGACCTTGAGGCCGTGCTGCGCCAGTTCCAGCGCGATGGCCGCGCCGATCCCGCGCGACGCGCCCGTGACCAGGGCCACCTGGCCTTCAAATCTTGGAGTGCTCATGAAAGGGTTCCGGTGCCCGGCCGTTCAGCCGCCGAGCAATTGTTTGGTTTCGGCCAGCGTGGCCGGGTCGTAAATGGCGGCCGTGCCCAGCTCCGGCTCGATGCGCTTGACCATGCCGGCCAGCACTCTGCCGGGGCCGCACTCGACCACCATTTCGACGCCGCGGGCCTTCAGGGCCTGCACGCACTCGACCCACCGCACCGGGCCCGCAGCCTGGCGCACCAAGGCATCACGAATCCGCGAAGGGTCGGTTTCTACCGCGACATCGATGTTGTTGACCACCGGAATCTGCGGCGCGGCGAAGCTGACCGAAGCCAGCTTCTCGCGCAGCGCTTCCGCGGCAGGCCTCATCAGGCTCGAATGGAAGGGCGCGGAGACCGGCAGCGGAAGCGCCCGCTTGGCTCCGTTGGCCTTCAGCACTTCGCAGGCCTTGTCGACGGCGGCCTTGCTGCCGGCGATCACCGTCTGCATCGGATCGTTGAAGTTCACCGCTTCGACGATCTCGGCACTTCCGGCGCCGAAGCTGGCGGTGGCTTCCGCGCAACCTGAACGCACCTTGTCGGCACTCATGCCGAGGATGGCGGCCATCGCACCGGCGCCGACGGGCACGGCCTGCTGCATGGCTTGCGCCCGAAATCGCACCAGCGGCGCGGCCTGAGCCAGCGTCAACACGCCTGACGCCACCAAGGCGGAATACTCACCCAAGGAATGGCCGGCGACAACCGAAGGCCGGGCGCCCTGCTCGGAGAGCCATGCGCGCCAGGCGGCGATGCCGGCGACGAGCATGACAGGCTGCGTATTGGTCGTCAGCGCCAGCGTTTCCTTCGGACCTTCGCGAATCAGCCGCGCGACATCCGCGTCCAGCGCATCCGACGCTTCGCGCAACGTCTCGGTCACGGCCGGATGGTCGCCCCAGGCATCGAGCATGCCGACGGCCTGCGAACCCTGGCCCGGAAAGACAAAAGCGAAGGACTTCATGTTGAATGTGTCTCCAATCGCGCCATCGCCCGCTGGGAGCGACGCACCGCGTCAAAAGTTCAAGAGCACCGCGCCCCAGGTGAAGCCGCCACCGACGCCTTCAAGCATCACCGTGTCGTTCTTCTTCACCTTGCCTGAGCGAACCGCTTCGTCGAGCGCCAGCGGAATCGATGCCGCCGAGGTGTTGCCATGCTCGTTCACCGTCACGATGAGCTTCTCCAGCGGCAGCTTCAGCTTCCTTGCAGTACCTTCCATGATGCGGATGTTGGCTTGGTGCGGGATCAGCCAGTCGATGTCCGCATCGGTCTTGCCGGCCTTCTGCAAGGTCGTGCGCGCGGCGTCTTCGAGTACGCGCACGGCCAGCTTGAACACCGCCTGCCCGTCCATGTGGAGCAAGGCCGTGCCCAGCACGCTGCCGCCCGAGACGTGGCCCGGCACGCAGAGAATGCCGACATGCTTGCCGTCCGCGTGCAGGTCGCTGGCCAGGATGCCCGGCTCTTCGCTCGCCTCGAGAACCACGGCGCCGGCGCCGTCGCCGAACAGCACGCAGGTCGTGCGATCGTTGAAATCCAGGATGCGGGAGAAAACCTCCGCGCCCACGACCAGCGCGCACTTGGCACCACCAGTGCGGATCATCGCGTCCGCCACGGTCAGCGCATAGACAAAACCGCTGCAGACCGCTTGCACATCGAACGCAGGGCAACCCGCGATGCCCAGCTTGTTCTGCAGGATGGCCGCGGACGACGGAAACACCATGTCCGGCGTGGAAGTCGCGACGATGATGAGGTCGATCTCGCTTGCGCTGCGCCCCGCCGCCTCGAGGGCGTTGCGAGCAGCATGCAGGCCGAGTTCACTGCTGGTGACGTCGGGAGCCGCGAAATGCCGCGCCCGAATGCCGGTGCGTTCGATGATCCATTGATCGGATGTCTCGATGCCGCGTGTCGCCAATTCACGGGCGAGGTCGTCATTGGTCACACGGCGCGGGGGCAGATAGCTGCCGGTACCTGTGATTCGGGAAAAAGGGGTCATCAAACTTGGAGCGCCGCCGTGTCGACCGGCGCCGCCGGTTGCTGCCGCGCGAGCAAGGGCGCGGCGTGGGCGATGCGGGCCCGCACGCGGTCGAGCAGGTTGTTGCGAGCGGCATCATAAGCGCGATCCAGCGCATGGCCGAACGCCACGTCATCCGCTGAACCATGACTCTTGAAGACCAGGCCGCGCAGGCCCAGCAATGCCGCGCCGTTGTAGCGGCGATGATCCAGGCGCCTTTTGAGCGCTTTTAGAACTGGATAGGAAACGATCGCCGCGAATTTACTGAAGATGCCGCTGGAATACTCCATCCGGAGGAAGTCGACGATCATTGACGCCACGCCCTCTGTGGCCTTCAGTGTCACATTGCCAACGAAGCCGTCACACACCACGATGTCGGTGGTTCCTTTGAAAATATCGTTTCCTTCGACATTTCCGTAAAAGTTCAGATCGCGCGAAGCGGCGGCTTTTCGCAGCAGTTGGCTGGCTTTCTTGATGGTTTCGCTACCCTTGATGGCTTCTTCGCCGACATTCAGCAGGCCGACCGTGGGTGATTCATTGCCCGTCAGCGCCGACACGAGGGCTGAACCCAGCACAGCAAATTGCAACAAATCTTCAGCATCGCAATCCACATTGGCGCCGAGGTCCAGCACCGTGGTCGCTCCACCCTTGCTGTTGGGCAACTGGGGAGCGATCGCAGGCCGGTCGATGCCGTCGAGGGTTTTGAGAAGATAGCGGGCGATCGCCATCAAAGCACCCGTGTTGCCGGCAGAAATCGCCGCCTGCGCCGTCCCATCCTTCACCTGCTGGATGGCAACCCGCATCGACGAATCCTTCTTCTTGCGCAAGGCGATTTCTATCGGATCGTCCATCCCCACCACTTCGCTGGCCGCAACCACGGTGGCACGCGGATGGGAGAACCCTGCTAAGGCCGCGGGAGCGCCTACGAGCAGCAACGACGCTTCGGCATGGCGCTCAAGAAACGCACGGCAAGCCACGAGCGTGACGCTGGGCCCGTGGTCTCCACCCATGCAATCCACGGCGAGCGTGATCACAGGGCGCGCGGAAACGGATTCGGAAGAAGCAGCCATCAAAACAAAGGCCCGACGCTACGAGAAAAGTAGCCCCGGGCCTTGGCCTTGAAAAGAGAATCAGGCTTCGGATTTGGTCTTGAGCACCTTGCGGCCACGATAGAAGCCGTTGGGGCTGATGTGGTGACGCAGGTGGGTTTCGCCGGTGGTGGGCTCGACGGCGATGCCGGGCACGTCCAGCGCATTGTGCGAACGGTGCATGCCGCGCTTCGACGGCGACTTCTTGTTTTGTTGAACGGCCATGCTGGCTCCTGGAAGTATTCGGTTGGATGAGTGGGCTTGCGGGGCGGCGGCAATGCTGGGGAAGAAGCATCAACGGCGGCGCGCGCGAAGCCCATGATTATAGCCCAAGCTGCAGAAGGAACGCCAACATCCATGGCACGCACCTACTGGCCCTTTCCGGAGCGCAGGCTTCCCAGCACGGCAAAGGGGTTCGGGCGAGCCGATTCCTCGCCCTCGAACTCGGGGTCGGCCGCGGAGAGCCGCACGGGCTCCGGGCAGACCTCGTGCCGCGGCGTCACCGGGATCTCCATCAGCAATTCGTCCTCGATGAGGGCATGCAGGTCGAAATCGCGGCTTGCGACCAGCACATCTTCTTCGGCCTCTTCATCCTCCGCCGCGGCGGTGGCTTCATCGGCAGCGAACCGGAACCAGCGATCGACCTCCAGATCCACCTCGACCGGCGAAAGGCACCGCTGGCAGACGAAGGGCACGCGGACTTGCGCGCTCAGGCGGAGCCATGGCACCGAGGTGCCGGCCGCATTCACCCGATCCTCACCGGTGGCGCTCCACGACACGAGGGCCTCCGGGGCCGGTGCGGCCAGTTCGGCGCTCAGCCGGGCATAGGCGGGGACAGGGGTGTCTCCGGACAGCGTGGCCGCCGCATCGGCAAAGCCGTTCACGTCGAGGCGGCCTGGAACAAATTCTCTGGTCATCCGCACCAGTCTAAACCGCTCGCGCACAATCATGGCCCATGCAACGCAACGTGATCCTGGCTTCGACCTCCCGCTATCGCCGCGAACTGCTCTCCCGGCTGCAGCTCCCTTTCGACGTCCACGCGCCGGAAGTCGATGAAACACCGCTGGCCGGGGAAACGCCGGACGCGCTGGCGCAACGCCTTGCGCTGGAGAAGGCGAATGCCGTCGCGCGCAGATTTCCAGAGGCTGTGGTGATCGGCTCGGACCAGGTGGCCGACCTGGCCGGCGACCCCCTGGGCAAGCCGGGCGACCATGCCCGCGCCACCGCCCAGCTGCGGCGCATGCGCGGGCAGACACTGGTCTTCCAGACCGCCGTCGCCGTGGTTTGCCAGGCCTCGGGTTTCGTGCAACGGGATATCGCACCGGTGCGGGTGGTGTTCCGCGATCTCAGCGACGCCGCGATCGAAAACTATCTCCGCGCCGAGCAGCCCTATGACTGCGCCGGCAGCGCCAAGAGCGAAGGACTGGGCATCGCACTCCTCGACGCCATCGACAGCGACGACCCCACCGCCCTGGTCGGCCTGCCCCTGATCCGCACCGCCCGCATGCTGCGTGCGGCGGGAGTAGACCTGCTGTGAGCAAGACCGACAACGGCCGGCTCTACCTCGTGCCGGCACCGCTGGACTTCGGCTGCGAGGTGCAGGCGCCTTTGCAGGATGTACTCCCGCTCGGCACTCTCCAGGCTGCGGCCGGCATCACGCACTGGATCTGCGAGAACGCGAAGACCGCGCGCGCGTACCTGAAACGCATCGAGGCGGTCGTGCCGCTCGCGGTCCCATTGCAGGCCCAGCGGATCCACGAGCTTCCGCGCGAAGTCCACAAGAAGGGCGACCACGCAGGGCAATTCGATGCCCGCCCTCTGCTCGCCGCCGCGCTCGAAGGCCACGACATCGGGCTCCTGAGCGAAGCAGGCATGCCTGCCGTCGCCGATCCCGGCTCGTCGGTCGCCCGCGCGGCACATGACCTGGGCATTACCGTCGTTCCGTTGACCGGCCCCGTGTCGCTGCTGCTGGCGCTCGCCGCCAGCGGGCTCAACGGCCAGAACTTCGCGTTCGTCGGCTACTTGCCGCAGGACGCCGACGCACGCGGACAGCGCATCCGCGAACTCGAGGCCCTCGCCCTGAAGACCGGCCAGACCCAACTCTTCATCGAGACGCCCTACCGCAACACCGCCCTGCTCCAGGCGCTCACGCAAACCCTGCAACACAACACCCGTCTCGCCGTCGCGCGGGGCCTCACGCTCGCCACCGCGAACGTGCGAAGCGAAACAGTGAAGAGCTGGCGTGCCAAGCCATCGACCACCGACGATCGCGCACCCGCCGTGTTCGCGATCGGGCGCTGAGCTTGTCCGCCACGCCTGCCATCTCCAGCCGCATGCGCTGGGCCTCACGCGCACAGTTCTTCTGCTCGGGCTTCGTCTTCGCGACCTGGGGCGTGCACATTCCCTCAGTGAAAGCGCACTACGGCGTCGACGAGGCGCAGCTCGGCCTTGCCATGCTGGCCGCCGGCGCAGGCGCCCTGCTGGGGTTGACGCAGGCCAGCCGCTGGATAGGCCGCTGCGGCGCGCGCACCATGGCCGGGCTCTGCGGCACCGTCTACGCCTTGCTCCTCGCCGGCCTGCTCCTGATGCCCGGCTACGCCGCGCTGCTGGGACTGCTCGCCGTCTTCGGCATTGTCACGAGCATGTTCGACGTGGCGATCAACACCGAGGCCGCCCAGCTCGAACTGCGCGGCAAGCACCCCCTGATGAGCGGCATGCACGGCATGTTCAGCCTCGGCGGCATGGCGGGCGCCATCACCGGCGGTGCCGCGCTCGGCGCGGGCCTGGCGCCGCTGACGCATCTCGTGCTGGTGGCCGCGGTGCTCGCCCTGTCGATCGCTTCTTCCGCCCGCTGGATGCTACCCCGGGAGGCCACTGCGTTCGCCGATGGCGACGGCGGCTTTCGCCTGCCGCGCGGCGCGCTCGCGATCCTGGGTCTGCTGGCGGCGCTCGGCCTGATTGCCGAAGGCGCCATCTACGACTGGAGCGTGCTCTATCTCCAGCAGGAACTCGGCAGCCCGCAGCAGCAGGCGGCACTGGCCTATGCGAGCTTCTCGGCCGCCATGGCGGCGGCGCGGTTCGGCGGCGACGCCATGCGTGCACGCTTCTCGCCATCGCTCCTCCTGCGCGCCAGCGCCCTGCTGGCCGCGGGCTCCATGACGCTGGTGCTCCTCACCGGCACACCCTGGGTCGCCTTGGCCGGCTTTGCCGGCGTGGGCATCGGCTTCGCCAATGTGGTGCCCATCCTGTTCGCCGCTTCCGCCCGCGTCCCGGGCGTCGAACCCGCACGCGGCATTGCGGCGGTTTCCGCGGCGGCATACCTGGGCTTCATGGCCGGACCGCCGGTCATCGGCTTCCTGGCCCAGACCAGCTCGCTGACCCGCGCGCTCTACCTCGTCGTCGCCTTCGCCGTGGCGCTCGCGGCCTCGGCGCGCTACGCCAATCCGCCGCGCTGATTCAGCGCAGCGCCGGCACCGTCTGCATCGCCCGGATCGAGGCTTCGCCGAGCGCCGCTCCGAACTTCTTGGCCAGCTTCTCGGCCACGTTGTCGCGGCGCGTGTAGTCGATCACCTCCTCGGCCTTCACCACCTCGCGCGCGACGTAGTCGACGTTGCCGAGCTGGTCCGCAAGACCCAGGTCCACGGCCTGCTGGCCGCTCCAGAACAGGCCGCTGAAGAGGCCGGGCGTGTCCAGCTTCAGCCGGTCGCCGCGCCCCTTCTTGACGACGTCGATGAACTGCGCGTGGATCTGGTTGAGCATCTGCTGTGCGTGCGCCTTCTGGGCGTCGCTCATCGGGCTGAACGGGTCCAGGAAGCCCTTGTTCTCGCCGGCGGTGAGCAGCCGCCGCTCCACGCCGACCTTGTCCATGAGCCCCGTGAAGCCGAAGCCGTCCATGAGCACGCCGATGCTTCCGACGATGCTGGCCTTGTCGACGAAAACCTTGTCCGTCGCGGCCGCGATGTAGTAGGCCGCCGATGCGCAGGTCTCCTCGACCACCGCATACACCGGCTTGTTGTACTTGGCCTTCAGCCGCTTGATCTCGTCGTTGATGATGCCGGCTTGCACGGGGCTGCCGCCCGGCGAATTGATCAGCAGCACGACCGCCTTGGCACCCTCGTCCTCGAAGGCGCTCTTCATGGCCGCGACGACGAACTCCGCGCTCGCGTCCGCGCCGTTGGCGATCTCGCCCTTGATCTCGACCACCGCCGTGTGCGCCGTGGTCTTGGCCGTGGTCGGCGTGCCGCGCGACATGGCCAGCCACACCAGGAAGATGAAGAAGGCCAGCCAGCTCAGGCGCACGAAGGTCTTCCAGCGGCGGGTGGAGCGCTGCTCGCGCAGGGATGCGAAGGCCAGCTTCTCAAGCGTGGCGCGCTCCCAGCCGTCTTTCTGGGTCGGATCGTTTCTGGACATGTTTCGGATGGGCGCGGAGCGCTCGAAAGGCTCGAAACCTTCAGGTTCCGTGCGGTTGGAATCGGTCATTTCAGAAGGCCAATGGCTGGAGGTTCCAGGCAGTATGCCAGTGCACCACGCCATCACGTTCGCTCAGGGCGATCTTCACCAGCCCGCCCCGGCACGGGCCGCCCGCGCACTCGCCGGTGTCGGGCCTGTAGACCGCGCCGTGCGTCGCGCAGAGCAGCCACTGGCCACTGTCGTCGAAGAAGCGGTCGGGCTGGTAGTCCAGTTCCATCGCGATGTGGCTGCACCGATTGAGGTACGCATGCGGCAAGCCTTCGAAACGGACCGCGAAGGCCCGACAGGTCTCGCCGCCGTGCACCACGTCGAAGGGCACGGCGCGGCCGCCTTCGACCAGTTCGGCCGCGTTGCAGAGGGGAATGCTTTCGCTCATGGCGCGATTTTCACGCGTTCTCGATAAGCCACTCGGCAAGACCGGAGACCGAATGCGCCACGTGCAGCGGCGCAAGGACATCGAAGCTGGCCGGCTCGTGCGCACCGTAGCTCACGCCCACGCCGGCGCAACCGGCGTTGATGGCGAGTTGCAGGTCGTGCGTGGTGTCGCCAATCATCAGCGTGCGAGCGGCCGGCACGTCCAGCTCTTCCATCAATTCCAGCAGCATGCGCGGATGGGGCTTGCCGAAGGTCTCGTCAGCGGTTCGCGAGGCATCGAAACGGTCCCGCAACGCGACAGTGGACAACGCCTCGTTCAGACCGCGCCGCGACTTGCCCGTCGCCACAGCCAGCTTGTGGCCGCGCGCGCGCAAGGCGTCGAGCATCGGCAGCACGCCATCGAACAGCACGAGATCGTCCTGATGTTGCAAGTAGTGGTAGCGATAGCGCGCGCCCAGTTCGGCGTACTTTTCCTTCGGCACGTCGGGTGCCGCGCGGGCCAGCGCTTCCGCGAGCCCGAGCCCGATCACCCAGGCGGCGTCGTTCTCGCTCGGCCTGGCGCCGCCGACGTCGACCACCGCGGCCTGGATGCAGCGCACGATCAGGCGCGTGGAGTCGTAAAGCGTGCCATCCCAATCGAAGGCGATCAGGTCGAAGCGGCGTGGGCGTGTCTCAGTCATGGCTGATCGGGTAAGGATGGGCGGAGAGCGCGTCGAGCGCAAGTCGAGGCAACAGTGCGCGCAGTTCGGACGGCAGCTCGGCTTGCAACGCGACGCGCTCACCGCTCGCGGGATGGGTGAACCGCAGCCGCCAGGCGTGCAGGAACATGCGCTTGAGCCCGAGTTTCTGCAGCGCCCGGTTGCGCTCGAAATCGCCGTACTTGTCGTCGCCCGCGATCGGATGCCCGGCGGAAGCGAGATGGACGCGGATCTGGTGCGTGCGCCCGGTCTTGATCGTGACGGCGAGCAGCGTCATCGGCGTGGGATCCGAAGGCAGCGCGACCGGCGAGAGGATCTTCACCAGCGTGATGGCGCGCATCGCATCCGGATGGTCCTTGGCGGCGACCCGCACCCGGCGCTCGCCCGGCTCGGACGAGCCCGCGGCGCCCGGCAGCAGGTATTTGGCCAGCGGCGCATCAAGCACCTTCTTGTTCGCCGGCCAGCTGCCCGTCACCAGCGCGAGGTAGGTCTTGCCGGTCTCTCGCTCGCGGAACTGATCCTGCAACGCCGTCAGGGCGCTGCGCTTCTTGGCCACCAGCAAGATGCCGGAGGTCTCCCGGTCCAGCCGGTGCACCAGTTCCAGGAAGCGCGCAGCCGGCCGCGCCGTGCGCAACTGCTCGATCACGCCGAAGCTGACGCCGCTGCCGCCATGAACGGCAACGCCCGCGGGCTTGTCGATCGCGATCAGCGCGTCGTCCTCCATCAGCAGCGGGAACTCGCGCGCGGGCGCGGGCGAGGAACCGCCCTCCTGCGCCTTGGCGGATACCCGCACGGGCGGCAGCCTCAGCAGGTCGCCCGCGACCAGCCGCGTCTCGGCCTGGGCACGCCCCTTGTTGATGCGCACCTCGCCCGAACGGATGATCCGGTAGACATGGGTCTTGGGCACGCCCTTGAGATGCCGGAACAGGAAGTTGTCCAGGCGCTGGCCCGCGGATTCTCCGTCGACTGTCACAAATCGGACTTCGGCTGCCGCGGAGCTTGGCTTCGCACCTATAATGTTTTTCACCAGCGCGGTCTTGTAAGTGCTTGATTAATCAGAAGTTTAGAGCACCGCAGGAAGCGCTGTGAGGTCGATGCCGCTTTGGCGCAGAGTCCGCAAGCCACGCGCAACAGCGCAAGGCGGCGGGCCCGGTGCCCAAGTCAAGCCGACGCCCACGAAACACCGATACGGAATACCCAGCCGGCAGGCTCCAAGCTGCCGGCGGATCGAAGCGAGTACCCTTGTGTTGATGCTCATGATTCAACTTTGCCTGCGCTGGCTGATGCCAGCGGCCACGGGTATTGAATCGCCGGCAGTGCGCACCGTCGTTGCGCCAATCGCTATCAAAAAGGTAGCGAGACAACACCACATAGGGCTCGCGCCCATCCATGCGCCCCCGCCCCGACTGACATTGAGTTGACATTCGATGCCGGTTGTAAGCGCTCGCGCGGCAACCACGGCAGTCAGGGCAAAAGCGGCAATTCCTTCGTTTCGCGACGCGTCGTCCGTGCATCGTTAGGTCCGTCATGGACCGGTAGAACGATAGAACAGACAGAAGGACAACGCATCATGAAGCGGATGCTGATCAACGCCACGCAGGCTGAAGAACGCCGCCTGGCCATCGTCGACGGACAGAAGCTCCTCGACTATGAAATCGAGATCGAGGGGCGCGAACAGCGCAAGGGCAACATCTACAAGGCCGTCGTCACGCGCGTCGAGCCTTCGCTGGAAGCCTGTTTCGTCGACTACGGCGAAGACCGCCACGGCTTCCTGCCGTTCAAGGAAATCTCCAAGCAGTACTTCGCCGAAGGCGTGTCGGCCAGCCAGGCCCGCATCCAGGACGCGATCCGCGAAGGCCAGGAACTCACCGTCCAGGTCGAGAAAGAAGAGCGCGGCAACAAGGGCGCGGCCCTCACCACCTTCATCTCGCTGGCCGGCCGCTACGTCGTGCTGATGCCCAACAACCCGCGCGGCGGCGGCGTCAGCCGGCGCATCGAGGGCGACGACCGGGCCGAGCTGAAGGAGGCGATGGACCAGCTCGAGTACCCGAAGGGCATGAGCATCATCGCGCGCACGGCCGGCATCGGCCGCTCCGCGCCCGAACTCCAGTGGGACCTGAACTACCTGCTCAAGCTCTGGTCCGCCATCGACGGCGCGGCCAAGGGCGGCAAGGGGGCCTTCCTGATCTACCAGGAGTCGTCGCTGGTGATCCGCGCGATCCGTGACTACTTCAACCACGACATCGGCGACATCCTGATCGACACCGACGACATCTACGACCAGGCGCAGCAGTTCATGGCGCACGTGATGCCGGAGCATGCCGCCCGCGTCAAGCGCTACCGCGACGACGCGGCACTGTTCAGCCGCTTCCAGATCGAGCACCAGATCGAGTCGGCGTATGCCCGCACCGTGCAGCTGCCGAGCGGCGGCGCGATCGTCATCGACCACACCGAGGCGTTGGTCTCGGTGGACGTGAACTCGGCGCGCGCCATCAAGGGCGGCGACATCGAGGAAACCGCCACCCGCACCAACCTGGAAGCCGCGGACGAAGTCGCGCGCCAGATGAGGCTGCGGGACCTGGGCGGCCTGATCGTCATCGACTTCATCGACATGGATGAGTCGAAGAACCGCCGCGAAGTCGAAAGCCGCCTGCGCGATGCGCTGCGGCAGGACCGCGCCCGCGTGCAGTTTGGCTCCATCAGCAAGTTCGGCCTCATGGAAATGAGCCGCCAGCGCCTGAAGCCGGCGCTGAGCGAAGGCTCTTCCATCCCCTGCCCCCGCTGCGGCGGCTCAGGCCACATCCGCGACACCGAATCGAGCGCGCTTCAGATCCTGCGCATCATTCAGGAAGAGTCGATGAAGGACAACACGGCGGCCGTGCACGTGCAGGTCCCGGTCGAGGTCGCATCGTTCCTGCTGAACGAGAAGCGGCCCGAGATCGCCAAGATCGAGCTCAAGCAGCGCGTGACCGTGCTGATGGTGCCCAACAAGACGCTCGAGACGCCCAATTACAAGCTCGAACGCCTCAAGCACGACGACCCGCGCCTGGACCACATCGAGGCCAGCTACAAGATGGCCGACGAGATCGAGGACCCGACCTCCGTCACCCGCCGCTCGCAGGAGCCGACCAACAAGCAGACGCCGGTGATCAAGGGCGTGCTGCCCGACGCGCCCGCGCCGGTGGTGCCGCCGAAAGCCGAGGCCGTGCGCCCGGCTGTCGCGGTGCCGACCCCGGCCCCCGCGCCAGCGGCGCCCGTTGCCGCGCCCATCAAGTCCGGCGAGTCAGGCTTGATCGGCTGGATCAAGAGCCTCTTCGGCGCCACGCCGGCGCCCGCGCCTGCGCCGGCTGCCATCCCGGTCGAGGCGCCGAAGCCACGCCGCGAAGGCGGCCGTGGCGGCCGTGACGGCGACGCGCGCGGTGCACGCGACGGCGAACAGCGCCGCGGCGGTGGCGGCCGCGGCGGCGAAGCCCGTGGCAGTCGCGACGGTGAACGTCGTGACGGCGAGCGCCGCGGCGGCCGCTCCGGTGAGCGCCGCGAGGGCGAGCGCCGTGAGGGACGCGAAGCCCGCGGAGAGGCACGCACGGACAGCCAGGTCCGCGAAACCCGCGAGCCGCGCGAGGCACGCGCGCCCCGCGATGGCGAACGCCGCGGACGCGGTGAGCGCCGCGAAGGGGAGGCCCGTCAGGCGCCTGCGGACAACGGCGAGGTCCAGCTCGACACCCAAGCGACGGCGGTGAGCGCCTTCGCGGGCGAAGAAGGCACGGCGGCACCATCGGAACGCGCGCCGCGCGGCCGCGGCGAGCGCGGTGAACGTCGCGAACGCAATGGCGAACGCGGTAGTGAGCGCGGCGCCGAACGCAACGGTGGCGAAGCGCCCCGCGAAGCCAGCGGCGATGCCGCTCCCGCGGAGCGCGGCCAGCGCAACGGCCGCGAGGACCGCGCGCCACGCGGCGAACGCGGCGAGCGCGGCGAGCGCGGCGAAGGCCGCCGCGAGCGCCGCAACGACGGCGACGCCCCGCGTTCGATGGATGCTCCCGCCGCCGAGTCCCAGGCCTTCGACGCCCAGGCGCCCGGCGACATCAGCGCCGCCCTCGACTCCGTGATGCCGGAACCCGGCGCACGGCGTGAAGGCGAAGAGCGCCGCGGCCGTTCGCGCGACCGCTACGGCCGCGACCGCCGCGAACGCGCGCCCCGAGAGGACGGCGAAGCCGGCAACGGCGCGGCTGCCGCTACGTCGACCGAGACCACCGAGGAAGCCCCGTCCGAAGCCGCTGCGCAACCGATGGCACGCGCTGAACGCCCGGCCTACGCACCGGCACCGGCAGCCGCAGCCGCAGCCGTCGCACCGGTCGCGGCACCGGCGGCCCCGATCGTGGTCGAAGCCAAGCCCGCGGCCTCGTCGCGCGCGCTTCCGAAGGTCCAGGCCTTCGTGCTGCCGCTGGACGAACTTGCGCAGGTGGCTGAAGGCTCAGGCCTGCAATGGGTCAACTCCGACGCGGAGCGCGTCGCCCAGGTTCGCGCGGCCATCGCGGCGGAGCCCAAGCCGGTGCACGTGCCGCGCGAGCGCCCGCCCGCGATCGTGATCGACGACGGCCCGCTGGTGCTCGTCGAAACCCGGCGCGACCTCGCAAGCATGAAGCTCCCGTTCGAGGAAGCAGGTTCGTCGGCTCCCCAGTGAAGCCCATCGGCCTCAACTGAAAATGCCCCGCGACGCGGGGCATTTTTCTTGGTCCGATGGCGTTTTCATTCGTTAGAAAATCTGCAGCCAAAAAGTAGCTTTCAGGTAGGAAATTTTCCGACTATGGGTCCTAGACTTGCTTGCAGACAGTGCTTTCAACACTGCTGGAGCCCACCGTCATGCGTCTACGTGTCCTGCTGCTCGCCCCTCTACTCGCCGCCTTCGCGGCCGTCTCCATGCCGGCCCTCGCGGCCTATCCTGAGAAACCGATCCGCCTGATCGTCCCGTCGGCCCCCGGCGGTGCGCCCGATGCACTGATGCGTGCGCTCGGCACGCAGCTGTCGCAACAGATGGGCGTGCCCATCGTGATCGACAACAAGCCCGGCGGCTCCTACGCCATCGGCACCATGGACCTGGTGCACTCCGCGCCGGACGGCTACACGCTCGCCTACGGCAACGTGGTCTCGCTGGCCACCAACCGTACGCTGCTGCCCAACGTCCCCTACGACGTCGAGAAAGACCTGACGCTGGTCTCCAACACCCTGCGCCTGTCCAATCTCATGATCGTCAACAACGACTTGCCGATCCGCAGCATCCCCGAGCTCATCGCCTATGCCAAGAAGAACCCGGGCAAGCTGGCCTTCGGCTCCGACGGCAACGGCACCACCGCGCACCTGGGCGTGGAACTCTTCAAGTCGATGACCGGCACCGACATGCTGCACGTGCCCTACAAGGCCGCGACGGCAGCCATCACCGACCTGATCGGCGGCGGCATCCAGCTCATGATGGTCAACACGCCGGTGTCCGGCCCGCAGGCCCAGTCGGGCAAGGTGCGGGCGCTGGGCATCTCCTCGTCCAAGCGTTCACCCACGTATCCGGACATCCCGACCATTGCCGAAGCCGGCGTGCCGGGCTTCGAGGTCGAGGCCTGGGGCGGCATCGTCGGGCCGGCGCGCATGCCGAAGGACATCGTTGCCAAGCTCAACGCCGAGATCCGTACCGCCCTTGCCAACCCCGCCCTGCGGGAACGCTTCAGGGTGCTGGGCGCCGAGACCGATCCGAGCACGCCCGAGCAGTTCCTCGAACTCTCGCGCCGCGAGACGGTGAAGTGGGCCAAGATCATCAAGGAATCGGGCGCGAAGATCGACTGAGCGCCCGGAGCATCCCCAACCCAACACCCTCCCACACCCATGAGCCCCTGGAAAGCCGCCAGCCCCGGCGACCCCGTCAGCGCCGTCGACACGCCCGCGCTCGTCCTCGACCTGGACGCCTTCGAACGCAACCTCGCGCGCATGAGCGACGCGCTGCGCGGCAGCAAGGTGCGCCTGCGCGCCCATGCCAAGAGCCACAAGACGCCGCAGATCGCGCTTCGCCAGGTGGCGCAGGGCGCGGCCGGCATCTGCTGCCAGAAGGTCAGCGAAGCGGCGGTGTTCGTCGAGGCCGGCATCCAGGACGTCCTGGTCACCAACCAGGTGATGGGCGAGGCCAAGCTGCGCCACCTCGCCACGCTGGCGCGCAGCGCGCGCATTGGCGTGCTGGTCGACCACCCCCGGCAAGTGCAGGCGCTCGCCGCCGCAGCCGAGGCGCACTCGGTGACGCTGGATGTGTACGTCGAGGTCAACGTCGGCGCCGACCGCTGCGGCGTCGCGCCCGGTGAAGAGGCCGTGCGGCTCGCGCGCCAGGTTGCCGCCAGCACGCCGCTGCGCTTCGCGGGCCTGCACTGCTACCACGGCTCGGCCCAGCACCTGCGCGCGCCGCAGGATCGCGCCGCCGCCATCGCCGGTGCTGTCGAGGCCGCTCGCCGCACGCGCGACGCCATCGCGGCCTGCGGCATCCCGGTCGAGCGGGTGACAGGCGCGGGCACCGGCAGCTTCCTGCACGAGCGCGACTCCGGCGTCTTCAACGAGATCCAGGCCGGCTCCTACATCTTCATGGACCGCGACTACGCCGACAACCAGCGCGGCCCGAACGACATCGCCTTCGAGCACGCGCTCTTCGTGCGCACCACGGTGATGAGCCGCCCCACGCCGGGGCGCGCCATCGTCGACGCAGGGCTCAAGGCCTCCAGCATCGACTCCGGCATGCCCACCGTGTTCAAGCGCCCCGACATGCGCTACGTGAAAGCCGCCGACGAGCACGGCGTGCTGGCCACGACCGATGCCGGCGCCGTCTCGCTGGGCGACGCGCTGATGCTGGTGCCCGGCCACTGCGATCCGACGGTCAACCTCTACGACGAACTGGTCTGCATCCGCGGCGACCGCGTCGAGGCCGTATGGCCCATCTCCGCGCGCGGCGCCCTGCTCTGAGCGCGCCGCACTCCACCCTCCTCCCTCCGAGACTCTGATGCAGAAAGACTTCGACCTCCTCATCCGCAACGCCACCATCGTCGACGGCACCGGCGCACCCCGCTTCGCGGGCGACATCGGCATCCGCGGCGACCGCATCGCCCGCATCGGCGACCTCTCCCAGTTCGCCGGCGACGTGGAGATCGACCAGGGCGGCCGCATCGCCGCTCCCGGCTTCATCGACGCGCACACGCACGACGACCGGCTGATGCTGTCCAACCCCGACATGGCGCCCAAGGTCAGCCAAGGCATCACCACCGTCGTCGCAGGCAACTGTGGCATCTCGCTGGCGCCGATGCCCGGCGGCATCCCGAACCCCGTCACGCCGCCGCTGAACCTGCTGGACGAAGAAGGCGGCTGGTTCAGCTTCCCGGATTTCGCGTCCTACGTGAAGGAATTGCGCGCCAAGCCCGCCGCAACCAACTGCGCGCTGCTCGTCGGCCACACGACCCTGCGCGTCGCGACGCTGGACGACCTCGGGCTGCCAGCCACCGAAGCGCAGATCGCCCGCATGCGCGAACTGGTGCGGGAGGCGCTCGAAGCCGGTGCCATCGGCGTCTCCACCGGCCTCTTCTACGAGCCCGCCGTCGCCGCGCCGACCGAGGAGGTGATCGAGACCTGCCGCCCGCTGAAGGACTTCGACGGCGTCTACTGCACCCACATGCGCAACGAGGCCGACCAGGTCATCGACTCGCTGGAGGAGACCTTCCGCGTCGGCCGCGAGGTCGGCGTGCAGGTCGTGATCTCGCACATGAAGGTTGTCGGGCCGGACAACCACGGCCGCTCCGGCGAGGCACTGTCCTTCATCGAAAAGAACATGGCGAAACAGCCGATCTGCCTGGACTGCTACCCCTACACCGCGGGCTCGACCATCCTCTCGGCCGACCGCGCGGCAACCTCCTCGCGCGTCATCGTCAGCTGGTCCAAGCCCATGCCTGAACATGCGGGCCAGGACCTGGACGTGATCGCGAAGAAGCTGGGCGTCAGCGAGGAAGAGGCCATCCGCCGCCTCAGCCCCGCCGGTGGCATCTACTTCCGCCTCGACGAGGCCGACGTGCAGCGCATCCTGAAGTTCCCCGACACCATGATCGGCTCCGACGGCCTCCCGCACGACGCCTCGCCGCATCCGCGCCTCTGGGGCAGTTTTCCGCGCGTGCTGGGCCACTACGGGCGCCTGCTCGGCCTCTTCCCGCTGGAGACGGCTGTCTACAAGATGACTGGACTGACGGCGAAGAACTTCGGCCTCAAGGACCGCGGCGTGCTGAAGGAAGGCGCGTACGCCGACCTCACGCTCTTCGATGCCGACACCGTCGGCGAAGCCGCCACCTACGAGACGCCGATCGCGCCAGCCCACGGCATCGAGACCGTGATCGTCAATGGTGCGCTGGTCTGGCAAGGCGGCCAGCCGACGGGCGCGCGCCCTGGCCGAGTGCTCGCGCGGCAGACGGAAAAGGCGGCGGGCTGAGGCATGGGAGAGCAAACCCTGGGACAACTGGAAACGCCGGCGCTGCTGCTCGACGAGGCGCGCATGATGCACAACATCGAGCGCATGCACGACCAGATGCGACGCCTCGGCGTGCGCTTCCGGCCGCACGCGAAGACCAACAAGAGCATGGACGTGACGCGCCGGATCATGGAGACGCCGCAAGGTCCCGTCACGGTCTCGACGCTGCGCGAGGCCGACTATTTCGCGGCGCATGGCGTCACTGACATCCTCTACGCCGTGTGCATCGCGCCCAACAAGCTGGACCACGTGGTCGCCCTGCTGGAGAAGGGTGTGCGGCTCTCGCTCATTCTCGACAGCATGGAGGCCGCGCGCTTCCTGGCGGAGCGCGCCAAGGCAACCCCGCACCGCTTCGAAGTCTTCATCGAGATCGACTCCGACGGGCACCGCTCCGGCCTCGACCCCGACGCGGAAGAACTCGTGGCCGTGGCGCAATTCCTCGAGGCCGCCGCCGTGACGGTGAAAGGCATCCTCACGCACGCCGGCAGCTCCTACGACTGCGCATCCGTCGATGCGATCCGCGCGATGGCCGAGCAGGAACGCGCCGCGGCCGTCCACGCCGCACAGCGCCTGCGCGCGGCGGGCATCGCCTGCCCGGAGGTCAGCGTGGGCTCGACACCGACCGCCCTCTTCGCGGAACACCTGGAGGGCGTGACGGAAGTGCGCGCCGGCGTGTTCGTCTTCTTCGACCTCGTGATGGCCGGCCTCGACGTGTGCCGCGTCGAGGACATCGCCCTGTCGGTGCTGGCCACCGTGATCGGCCACCAGCGCGAGAAAGGCTGGACCCTGCTGGACGCCGGGTGGATGGCGATGTCGCGCGACCGCGGGACCTCGAAGCAGGCGCTGGACCAGGGCTACGGCGTGGTCTGCGGCCTCGACGGCCAGCCGCTGGAAGACCTCATCCTCGTGGGCGCCAACCAGGAGCACGGCATCATGGCCCACCGTTCCGGCAAGATCGACGGCGCGCTGCACCTCCCGGTGGGCACGCAGCTTCGCATCCTGCCCAACCATGCCTGTCCCACGGCCGCGCAGTACGAGCATTACAAGGTGATCGGCGCGGACAACCGGATCACCGCCACCTGGCCGCGCTTCAGCGGCTGGTGAGGCCTGAAGGACGAGGACGCGCCGATGTCCCATGATGTGACCGACCTGCGCTTCTTCGTCGCGATCACCGAGAGCGGCTCGCTCGCCGAGGCCGCGCGGCGCATGGACGTGACGGCGTCGGCCGTGTCGCAGCGCCTGCGGCAGCTGGAGAACCGGCTCGGCTTGCAGCTGGTCCACCGCAGCACCCGCCGCTTCAGCCTCACGGAAGAAGGCGAGCTCTTCCATGCGGGCGCGGTGGACCTGCTCGCGCAGCTCGACGGCCTGATCGACACCTTGCACTCGCGCTCGGGCAAGGTCGCGGGCACCTTGCACGTCTGCGGCCCGCTCGGCTTCGGCAGGCATCACCTCGCGGCCGCGATCGCGGACTTCCACACCCTGCATCCGGCCCTGAAAGTCTCGCTGACGCTGAGCGACGTGGTGTCGGCGGCCGATGCGAACCGCTTCGACCTGATCGTGCACATCGGCAGCCTGTCGAATTCGAGCATGGTCGCCTATCCGATCGCCCCCAATGCACGCTTCGTCTGCGCCTCGCCCGACTACCTCGCGCGCCGCCCCGCGCCGACCACGCCGCAGGACCTGGCCGGGCACGACTGCATCGTGCTGCGCGAGAACCAGGAGGATGTGACCCTGTGGCACTTCCGCAAGAAGCGCAGCGAGATCTCGGTGCGCGTGCCGGCCAGCCTGAGCAGCAACGACGGCGACGTGGCGCGGCAGTGGGCGCTCAAGGGCAAAGGGCTCATCATGCGCTCGGAATGGGACGTCGCCGAAAGCCTGGCCTCGGGCCGGCTCGTGCGCGTGCTGGAGGACTGGAGCCTGCCCGCCGCCGACGTCATCGCGCTGGTGGCGCACCGGCTGGGCATGTCGGCCCGGGTCAAGCTCTTCCTCGCCTTCCTGCAGGAGCGCTTCAGGCCGGTGCCCTGGCGCGCGCGCGAGCAGGCGGACTGACAGCCGCGCCTCAGGTCATGTCCGCCAGCAGGCAGCCTGCGCCCGGCACCGTGTCGCGCACGCCGATGGTTCGCAGCGCGCACCACATCATCGCGGAGGCGCTGGAGATCACCGGCTTGTCCAGGTCGCGCTCCAGCGTGTCGATGACCTCGATGGTGGGCAGGCCGACGCCACTCAGCAGCACGGCGTCGGCCTCGGGCACGTTGACCTGCCGGCCGAGGAGATAGGCACGCTCGGGCGTCTCGTCATAGATGTTGGCCACATTGGGCAACTGCTCGCAGGCCACGACCGAGAAGCCGTGCGCCTCGAGATGCGCCTTGCCCTGCATCGTGGTGCCAATGTCGTACGGCGTCCCATAGGCAACGCGCTGTACGCGCAGGCGGCGCAACGCTTCCACGACGCTCCCGAAGGCAGTGATGAAGCGCACGCCATGACGCGCCTCCATCTGCGCCACCAGCGCCATTTCGCCTTCCTTGCCGAGCGTGTAGCTGGTGGCCACATGCGCCATCACCATCACGTCGGGTTTCACCATCGCAAGCAAGGCCGCGCTCTCATCGAGATGGGCAAGCTGCGTACGATTGCGCTCCTCCTGCCCCTCGTGCATGCCCGGCGTACCCCATGCGACCATGCGGGTGAAGTGCAGGGATACGCCGCGCGGCGCCAGCTGCATCATCTCGGGCTCGACCGTCGGATTGCCCGGCGGCACCAGAAAGCCGATTCGGCCGCGCCAACCCATCATGGCCCGATCTCCTGACTGAATCTGCACACGACGGCCATGCGAACGGTGGATTGGAATGGCCGGAAGCTGATACGGAAGTCTGCCTGATTTCGCGCCGTTGCGAATCGGCAATTCATCACGGCAACACCGGATTTACCTTGCCGGCGCAGTCGCCCTACGCCGGGCGCGGTATGGCCGCCATTGACGATCCACGTCACAGTCGGGGCCCGCCATGCCCCGGCGCAAGGAAAGGCCATGAGCAGCAACCACTACCCCATCATCTACGTGCGTGGCTACGCCATGACCGCGGCAGAGCGCGACGAGACGGCGGCCGACCCCTTCTGCGGATTCAACGTCGGCTCGACCGTCTACCGCGCCACCATCCGAAAGGACGCTCCGGCGCAGAAGTTCGTCTTCGAGTCGCCCGTGGTCCGGTTGCTCTCCGAGTACGGCTACCAGAACGTCTACCAGAACGGCCTCGACATCCTGGACGAGGACTGGAAGGCGCCGCCCGACGCGACCGGCAAGGACGTGGATGGCATTCCCGCCACCTCCATCGTCATCTACCGCTATTACGACACCGGCTCCCAGTTGCTGGGCGACGGCCAGGCGCGCGACGTGAAGACCTACGCGCAGGGCCTGGGCAAGCTGGTCCTGCGGGTGCGCGATCTCGTCGCGTTGCACGAGGGCGCCGCCTTCGACAAGAAGGATTTCCGCTGCTACCTCGTCGCGCACTCGATGGGCGGGCTGGTGGTGCGGGCCTTCCTTCAGAACCAGGCCCTCGGCAGCGCCGAGGCGCGCGCCAGCGTGGACAAGGTGTTCACCTATGCCACCCCCCACAACGGCATCGACGTCGCCGGCATCAATGTGCCCAGCTGGCTGTCCGCCAGCGAGATGAACACCTTCAACCGCGACAAGATGGCCGACTACCTGGACACGCCCGCCGTCGACGGCCGCATGGACTGCCTGCCCCCGGGGATCCAGCCGCCGGCCGAGCGATTCTTCTGCATGGTCGGCACCAACCGCGGCGACTACGAGGTGGCGCAGGGCCTCGCGCGCGCCTTCGCCGGCCACGGCAGCGACGGGCTGGTGCGCATCGAGAACGCATCCCTCACGGCGATGGACGCCGCCGGCAAGTGCCGACCCGTGGCACGCGCCTTCGCGTACCGCTCTCACTCCGGCTACTTCGGCATCGTCAACTCCGAGGAGGCCTACCAGAACCTCGTGCGATTCCTCTTCGGCGACGTGCGCGTGGATCTCTGGTTCGATGTCGAGAGCGTCGCGCTGCCGCCCGACATCCCGAAGGACGCTGACGTCGACGCGCTCTACCAGGTCGAGCTGCTCGCCGCGCCGCGCGGCAAGCGCTGGTACCTGAGCCGCCGCGTGGCGGAGGAAGACTCGCCCGCCTGCCGCACGCACAAGGAACTGACGGATGCCGCCCAGCCGGACAGGAAATCGATCTACCTGTCGACGGTTTTCCTGGCCAATCGCGCACGCGTCGACCCGACCCGACGCACGCTCGCGTATGCGATGACCCTCGGTGTGCGCGTTCCTGACTACCAGGTCAACAAGAAGTTCTGGCTGGACGGGCACTACGAAGGCAACTCGCTGTTCCGCGACACCCTGATCGTCGAGATGGAGCCGCCGGCGAGCGACAGCGCCGACCACCAGTGGAACGTGAAGTACGGCTGGCAGACCGACACCGCCGGCCGCGCCTCGCTGCCGATCAGCTACCAGCAGGTGAAGGACGGCAAGCTCGAATTCGTGGTGCCGCTGTCGGGCCAGGGCGCGGCACTGACGGCGCCCGGCATCACCGGCAGCGTGCGGCTGCAAGTCAGCGCCTGGAGCTGAGCCTCGGCCGCCTCAGCGGCGGTGCTGCCGCTGGCGCGCGCGCCGTACCTGCCGGCTCTGGGCGGCCTCGGCGATCACGCGCGCGATCTCGGCCTTCTTCTGCCTGCGCCGGCGCGACAGCCAGCGCCCGAGCGCGAAGCTGCCGATGCCGCTGACCACCGCGATGAACAGGCCGATGACTTCGATTTCCATGAAGGTTGGTCCTGTCCGGGCTACTGCACGCGCACGACGTTGGCCGGCTTGAAGCCCAGGTCCGCCGCCTTGCCCTTGCGCGCACGGGCCGCGCGCGCGTTGTTCAGGGTACGGATCTCCAGCGTCTCCTCGCGCTCCTTGCCACCGCGGCCGACGCCCTCGATCTTCACGCTGCGGGTGTAGGCGGCGGCGCCGGCGAGCGTGTCTTTCGCCTCCAGGTCGATCAGCGTGAGTCCGCGCCCGCCCTTGGGCAGCGCCTTCAACTCGCCGATCTCGAAGGTCAGGATGCGCCCGCCCGTCGAGGCGCAGGCCACGTGCGTCGCCGGCGGCAGCGGCTCGGCGCCACCCGCGCCGCCCACCAGCGACGGCCGGCACAGCTGCTCGCCCTCGCCCACGTCGATGAAGGCCTTGCCGCCGCGCTGGCGCGAGATCATGTTCTCCACCGCCGCGATGAAGCCGTAGCCGCCGGTGTTCGACAACAGCAGGTTCGCACCCAGCGGCCCCGCGAAGTAGTGGGCCACATGGGTGCCGCTGTCCAGGTCGATCAGCGTCGTGACCGGCTGGCCGTCACCCCGGCCGCCCGGCAGCGAGGCGACCGGCACGCTGTAGACGCGCACCGCCTTGTCCTTGGCGGTGCCGAAGACCAGCAGCGTGTCCACGGTGCGGCATTCGAAGGCGCCGTAGAGCGCATCGCCCGACTTGAAGCTGTATTCCGGCGCCGGTGCGCCCGGCGCACGCTCGCCGGCCCAGCCCTTCTGGGTGCGCACCCAACCCTTCTGCGAGACGATGACAGTCACCGGCTCGTCGATCACGCGCACCTCGGCGACGGCGCGCTTCTCGGGCTGGATGAGCGTTCGGCGCGCGTCCTCGAAGCTCTTCGCGTCGGCCTCGATCTCCTTGACCAGCAGGCGGCGCAGGGCGGCCGGGCTGCCGAGGATGTCTTCCAGCTTCTTCTGCTCCTCGCGCAGGTTCTTGAGCTCCTGCTCGATCTTGATGGCTTCCAGCCGCGCCAGCTGGCGCAGCCGGATCTCGAGGATGTCCTCTGCCTGCCGCTCGCTCAGGTTGAAGCGCGCGATCAATGCCGCCTTCGGGTCCTCCGCCGCGCGGATGATGGCGATCACCTCGTCGATGTTGAGCAGCACCAGCTGCCGCCCTTCGAGGATGTGGATGCGGTCCTGTACCTTGCCGAGCCGGTGGCGCGATCGCCGCTCGACCGTGACTTCGCGGAAGGCGATCCACTCGTTGAGGATCTGGCGCAGCGATTTCTGCGTCGGCTTGCCATCGATGCCGACCATCGTGAGGTTGATCGGCGCCGAGGTCTCCAGCGAGGTCTGCGACAGCAGCGTGGTGATGAGTTCGTCCTGGCTGATGCGCGAGGTCTTGGGCTCGAACACCAGGCGCACGGCCGAGTCCTTGCTCGACTCGTCGCGCACCACGTCCAGCACGGAGAGCACCGCTGCCTTCAGTTGGGTCTGCTCGGCAGACAAAGCCTTCTTGCCGGCGCGGATCTTGGGGTTGGTGAGTTCCTCGATCTCCTCCAGCACCTTCTGCGTGCTCACACCCGGCGGCAGCTCGTTGACCACCAGTTGCCATTGGCCGCGCGCGAGATCCTCGATCTTCCAGCGCGCGCGCACCTTGAGCGAGCCGCGGCCGGTGCGATAGGCCTCCGTGATCTCGCCCGCGCTGCTGATGATCTGCGCGCCGCCGGGATAGTCGGGGCCGGGCACCAGCGCGAAGAGCTCCTCGTCGGGCAGCTTGCCGTTCGACTTGATCAACGCCACGCAGGCGTCGGCGATCTCGCGCAGGTTGTGGCTGGGGATCTCGGTGGCCAGGCCCACCGCGATGCCGCTCGCGCCGTTGAGCAGCGTGAAGGGCAGGCGCGCGGGCAGCAGGCGCGGCTCCTCGGTGGAGCCGTCGTAGTTGGGGATGAAGTCCACCGTGCCTTCGTCGATCTCGTCGAGCAACAGGCTGGTGATGCGCGCGAGCCGCGCTTCCGTGTAGCGCATGGCCGCGGCGCCATCGCCGTCGCGGCTGCCGAAGTTGCCCTGGCCGTCGACCAGCGGATAGCGCTGCGAGAAATCCTGCGCCATGCGCACCAGCGCGTCGTAGGCGGCCTGGTCGCTGTGCGGATGGAAGCGGCCGAGCACATCGCCCACGACGCGCGCGCTCTTCACGGGCTTCGCGCCCACCGTGCCGTTGGCGCCGCCGAAGCCCAGGCCCATGCGCGACATCGAGTACAGGATGCGCCGCTGCACCGGCTTCTGTCCGTCGCTCACATCGGGCAGCGCGCGGCCCTTCACCACGCTGAGCGCGTATTCGAGGTAGGCGGTCTGCGCATAGTCGGCCAGCGTCAGCGCGCTGTCGTTTTCATCGTCGCCGGGGCCCTGGAGATCGAGCGGGGATTGAGAGTCCATGGAAAGATGTGGAAGAGAAAAATGAATGCTGTGAAGTGACCGTGCAATGAAGCGCTCAAGGCAACAGGGGCTCGATGCGCAAGGGCTGCGCGCCGGGCAGGCTGTCGGCCGTGGCCTCCGGCATGGCGGGCGCCACCGCGGGCGAATCCGGCGGCAGGTTGCCGCGCCCCAGCGCCCCGCCTTTCGGCGGCGCCAGCTCCATCCGCACCCGGCCCGGCACCCTGCCGCCGCCACCCGCGCCAGCCGCGGGCTTGAGATAGGCGTAGAGCTGCAGCACGGTCTTCACATAATCCTGCGTCTCGCGGTAGTTCGGAATCCGATTGCCCGCGCGCTGCACCGCGCCCTCGCCCGCGTTGTAGGCCGCCAGGGCCAGTTCCAGTTCGCCGGGGAACATCTCGATCAGGTCGCGCAGGTAGCGCGAGCCGGCAGCGATGTTGATGCGCGGATCGAAGAGTTTCTTCTCGATCGTCGCCCGCTTGTCGGCCGCCACGCCATAGCGCTGCGCCGTCGCCGGCATCAGTTGCATCAACCCCAACGCCCCCTTGGGGGAGACGGCCTGCGCGTCAAAGCCCGATTCGGTCGCGATCAGGGCCTGCAGAAGTTCATAGTCGATCGAGTGCCGGTGCGCCGCATCCCGCAGCGCCGCCTTGGCGCTGGTGTAGCTCGGGGAAGCTTCGAACATCGCGAGCAAGGCCTGCGAGGCCGGCCGCACCTTGCCGTCCGGCCGGATGAGATTGCGCGCGCCCCGCCCCAGGGGCGATACCCCGTTCGCGGTATCGAAGCTCTCGCCACCGCGAAAGAAGAGCTGGTAGCGCGCGTCCACCTTCTCCGGCGCGAAGTGCGCGACCCCGCGTTCGTCGATATAGCCGTAGATATCCGCGGCGCGCGCGAACTGCTGCGAAAGCAGCAAGAGCAGGCCCAGCAACAGCGGAATCCAACGACCAGGGATGAACATATGAACAAGGTCCGGCACAGACTTCGACAAACTCAGTCCGAACGGGGATGCGGATCAAAAACCAAAACGCGCGTGCCGATGCGAGGCGCACCGCGACTTCATGCTAAGCCCCCCGCCCGAAAACGTCACGGCCCCGTTCCAGCAGGGCCACCGCGCCTGGCCTCCCCCGGCAGGGGGAAGGAGAAGCGACACGAAGCGCGCGAAGCCTGGGGCCGAGCAACATCTACACATCAATTTCGACGTCGTCGGCGCGCAGTTCCATCAACTCGCGCCGCGCGGCGGCCTCGCCCTTGCCCATCAGCTTGGTGATCTCGCCCTGCGTGCCCAGAACGTCGAAACGGCCCAGCCGCACCTGCAGCAGGCGCCGCGTGTCCGGATTGAGCGTCGTTTCCCACAATTGTTCCGCGCTCATCTCGCCCAGCCCCTTGAAGCGGCTGATGCTCCAGGCGCCCTCGCGCACGCCGTCCTTGCGCAGCTTGTCGAGGATGGCGGTGAGCTCGCCCTCGTCCAGCGCATAGACCTTGGAGGCCGGCTTCTTGCCGCGCGCCGGTGCGTCGACACGGAACAGTGGCGGCTTGGCCACGTACACGTGCCCGGCCTCGATGAGCTTGGGGAAATGCCGGAAGAACAGCGTCAGCAGCAGCACCTGGATGTGCGAGCCATCCACGTCCGCATCGCTCAGGATGCAGACCTTGCCGTAGCGCAGGCCGCCGAGGTCGGGCGTATCGTCCGGGCCGTGCGGGTCGACGCCGATCGCCACCGAGATGTCGTGGATTTCGGTATTGGCGAAAAGGCGGTCGCGCTCCACTTCCCAGGTGTTCAACACCTTGCCGCGCAGGGGCAGGATGGCCTGGCTTTCCTTGTCGCGGCCCATCTTGGCGCTGCCGCCGGCCGAATCGCCCTCGACCAGGAACACTTCGTTGTGGGCGATGTCCTTGCTCTCGCAGTCAGTCAGCTTGCCGGGCAGCACGGCCACGCCGGAACCCTTGCGCTTCTCCACCTTCTGGCCGGCCTTCTGCCGCGTCTGCGCGGCCTTGATGGCGAGTTCGGCCAGTTTGCGGCCGTAGTCGACATGCTGGTTCAGCCACAGCTCCAGCGCCGGACGCACGAAGCTGGACACCAGGCGCACCGCGTCGCGCGAATTGAGCCGCTCCTTGATCTGCCCCTGGAACTGCGGGTCCAGCACCTTGGCGGAGAGCACGTAGGAGGCCCGCGCGAACACGTCCTCGGGCAGCAGCTTCACGCCCTTGGGCAGCAGCGAATGCAGTTCGATGAAGCTCTTGACGGCATTGAAGAGGCCATCGCGCAGGCCGCTTTCATGCGTGCCGCCAGCGCTGGTGGGGATCAGGTTGACGTAGCTCTCGCGCACCGGCTGGCCGTCTTCCGTGAAGGCCACGCACCAGTCGGCGCCTTCGCCTTCGGCGAAATTGTCGGCGTTGCGATCGGCATGGCCCGCGCCCTCGAAGAGCGGGATCACCGGCTCGCCGTTGAGCGTCTGCATGAGGTAGTCGCGCAGGCCGCCCTTGTAGAGCCAGGTCTGCGTTTCCTTGGTCTTCTCGACCACCAGCGTGACCGTGACGCCCGGCATCAGCACCGCCTTGCTGCGCAGCAGGTGGGTGAGTTCGTTGATCGGCAGCTGGGCGGATTCGAAGTACTTCGCGTCCGGCCATGCGCGCACGGTGGTGCCCTGCTTGCGGTCGCGCGAGCCTTCGCCATTGCCGCTGCCCGGGCTTTCCTGCGGCCGGACCTTCAGCTGCTCGACCACGTCGCCGGCCGAGAACGCGAGTTGCGCCACCGAGCCCTCGCGGTAGGAGATGACTTCGAGCCGCTTCGACAGCGCATTGGTCACCGAGACGCCGACGCCGTGCAGGCCGCCGGAGAAGCTGTAGGCACCGCCCGAGCCCTTGTCGAACTTGCCGCCGGCGTGCAGGCGCGTGAAGACCAGTTCGACCACTGGCGCCTTCTCTTCCGGGTGCAGGCCGAAGGGGATGCCGCGGCCGTCGTCCTCGACGCTGACGGACCCGTCGGAATGGAGCGTGACCTTGATCTTCTTGCCGTAGCCGGCGAGCGCCTCGTCGGCGGCGTTGTCCAGCACTTCCTGGATGACGTGCAGGGGGTTGTCGGTGCGGGTGTACATGCCCGGCCGCTGCTTGACCGGTTCGAGTCCCTTGAGGACGCGGATGGAGCCTTCGGAATAGGCCGGGGGAGTCTTGGGAGGAGTCGCCATGGGGGCGGATTGTATGCGTCCGTCCGCAAAAGGCTGTATGGATGTACAGACGACGCACCCCGGCCGCGGCTTTTCGCTACATTTCCCGGATGACAACGACCACGACAACAACGGCGACAAGGCCCCTCTCCCTGACGCAGGTCCTGCTGTGCGGGGCCATGATCGTCACGCTCTCGATGGGCATCCGCCACGGCTTCGGGCTATGGCTGCAGCCCATCACGCAGGAGCAGGGATGGTCGCGCCAGAGCTTCTCACTGGCACTCGCGATCCAGAACCTCTCCTGGGGCGTGATGGGCGTGTTCGCCGGCATGCTGGCGGACAAGCTGGGCGCCTTCAGGGTGCTGCTGATCGGCGCGGCACTCTATGCGGCGGGCCTGGCAGGCATGGCGCTGTCGCCCACGCCGCTGCTCTTCGCGCTCACGGCCGGCGTGCTCATCGGCGCGGCGCAGGCGGGCACCACCTACGCCGTCATCTATGGCGTGATCGGGCGCCAGATCCCGCCCGAGCGCCGCTCGTGGGCCATGGGCGTCGCGGCGGCCGCGGGCTCCTTCGGGCAGTTCCTGATGGTGCCGATCGAGGGGCAGCTCATCGGCCACCTGGGATGGCACAGCGCCTTGATGGTGCTGGCGCTGCTGGTGCTGGTCATCGTGCCACTGGCTTTCGGCCTGCGCGAGCCGCGCCGCGGCACCACGGCGGCACACCGGGAGCAGACCATCGTCCAGGCGGTGAGCGAGGCCTTCAGGTACCCCAGCTTCGGCCTGCTGATGGCGGGCTACTTCGTCTGCGGGTTCCAGGTGGTCTTCATCGGCGTGCACATGCCGAGCTACCTGCGCGACAAGGGGCTCTCGCCCGAGGTGGCCAGCTACGCGCTGGCACTGATCGGGCTGTTCAACGTGTTCGGCACCTACACCGTGGGCTCGCTGGGCCAGCACTTCGCCAAGCGGAAGATCCTGGCGGCGATCTACTTCGGCCGCGCGATCGCGATCGCGCTCTTCCTGCTGGTGCCGATCTCGCCGCTGTCGACCTATGTCTTCGCGGCCGTCATCGGCTTCCTCTGGCTGTCGACCGTTCCGGCCACGAACGCGCTGGTGGCACAGATCTTCGGCGTGGCACACCTGTCGATGCTGAGCGGCTTCGTGTTCCTGGGGCACCAGGTCGGGTCTTTCCTCGGGGTGTGGCTGGGCGGCTACCTGTACGACCGCACGGGCAGCTACGACCTCGTCTGGTACATCGCGATCGCGCTGGGGGTGTTCGCGGCGCTGATCAACCTGCCGGTCAAGGAAAGCGCGATCGTGCGGCCCGTCGCGCAGCCGGCCTGAGCCCGCCATGCGCCCCCGCACCCGCCACCATCTCGTGCACGCCGGCTGGCTCGCCGCGGCGGCGCTAGCGTTGGCGGGCGCCTTCATGCTCTATACGCGGCCGGCCTTCCTGGTGACGCTGGTGGACCAGATCTGGGCCTGCTTTTGAGCGCGCATCCGCATTCCGGCCTGGCACCCTCCCCCTGGGTCGTACGCTGGTCGCATCTGCCCGCGCCCGGCGCCACGGTGCTGGATGTGGCCTGCGGGTCCGGCCGGCACATGGCCTGGTTCGCGCGACGCGGGCATCCGGTCACGGGCGTGGACCGCTCTCAAGAAGCGATCGACGCCGCGTCCGCCTTCGGCACGGCCGTGCTGGCCGACATCGAAGACGGGCCCTGGCCCTTCGCTGGACAGAATTTCGGCCTGGTCGTCGTCACCAACTATCTGTGGCGCCCCCGCCTGCCCGACATCGTCTCGGCCGTGGCGCCAGGCGGCGTGTTGCTCTACGAGACCTTCGCCGCCGGGAACGAGAGCGTCGGAAAGCCCTCCCGGCCCGATTTCCTCCTGCGGCCCGGCGAACTGCTCCAGGCCTGCGCCGGCCTGGAGGTGGTCGCCTACGAGAACGGATTCCTCGCGGGCCCGGACCGCTTCGTCCAGCACATCGCGGCCGTCCGCCCGCCGCGCCGAGCCCCGGGCACGCCCCAACGCCACCCCCTGGGCTGAACCTTTCCGGCGGTCAGTAGAATGGCTACCTTTCGTGAACCGAACAAAGAGATTCCCTTGGAGCAACTGACAGGCAGCATCGTTGCGCTGGTCACGCCGATGCTTGACGACGGCAGCGTCGACTACCCCGCCCTTCGCCGGCTGATCGATTGGCATATCGACGAGGGCACGGATTGCCTCGGCGTGGTCGGCACCACCGGCGAATCACCCACGGTGGATGTCGAGGAGCACTGCGAGATCATCCGCGTCTCGGTCGAACAGGCGCGCGGCCGCGTGCCCGTCATGGCCGGCTGCGGCGCCAATTCCACCAAGGAAGCCATCGAGCTCGCCAAGTTCGCCAAGGGCGTCGGCGCCGATTGCCAACTCCAGGTGGTGCCCTACTACAACAAGCCCACGCAGGAAGGCCAGTACCTGCACTTCAAGGCCATTGCCGAGGCGGTGGGCGACCTGCCGACCGTGCTGTACAACGTGCCCGGACGCACCGTCGCGGATATGGCGCACGACACCGTGCTGCGCCTCGCCCAGGTGCCCGGCATCATCGGCATCAAGGAAGCCACCGGCAACATCGAGCGGGCCCAGTGGCTGATCCGCGACGTGCCGAAGAACTTCGCCGTGTATTCGGGCGACGACCCGACGGCGGTCGCGCTCATGCTGTGCGGCGGCCAGGGCAACATCAGCGTCACGGCCAACATCGCGCCGCGCAAGATGCACGAGCTGTGCATGGCCGCCATCGCGGGCGACACGAAGCGCGCCATGCAGATCCAGTTCGAACTGATGCCGCTGCACCGCCACCTCTTCGTCGAGCCGAATCCGATTCCGCTCAAGTGGGCCATGGCACGCATGGGCCTGTGCGGCGGCGCGCTGCGCCTGCCGCTCACCGAGCTGGGCGAGGCCAGCCGGCCGGTGGTCGAGGCGGCGCTGCGCGCGAGCGGGCTGCTCAAGAACTGATTTCCATCTTTACCGCGCCGCACGGGAGTGACGACAGGGAGCGCCGCAACCTTTTGCGCGGCCGCCACTCTGACACGGCGAGCGCAGCATTCCATAGCCTGAGCTAACGTTCCAACAAGGAAGACGACGTTGAAAACCATTTCGCGATTCGCACTGCTGGCCCTCGTGGCCACGCTCGCCGCCTGCTCGGTCTTCGAGGGCGACAAGATCGACTACAAGAGCTCCGGCAAGGCCCCCACGCTCGAGGTGCCGCCCGATCTGACCCAGCTTTCGCGCGAGAACCGCTACGCGATCCCGGGCGGCGCGGTCAGCGCCAATGCCTACCAGGCGGGCCAGGCCAATGCCCCGAGTCTGCCGACCGCGGTCAACGCGCTCGGCGATGTGCGCATGGAGCGCTCGGGCACGCAGCGCTGGCTGGTCATCAACCGGCCCGCCGACCAGCTCTGGGAGCCGGTGCGCGACTTCTGGCAGGAGAACGGCTTCCTGCTGACCACCGACCAGCGCAACCTCGGCATCATGGAAACCGACTGGGCCGAGAACCGTGCAAAGCTGCCGCAGGACATCATCCGCGGCACGCTTGGCAAGCTGATCGACTCGGTCTACTCGACCGGCGAACTCGACCGGTTCCGTACCCGGCTGGAGCGCACGGCCAGCGGCGGCACGGAGATCTTCATCAGCCATCGCGGCATGCAGGAGGTCTACACCACCAAGCAGCAGGACCAGACCACCTGGCAGCCGCGCCCCTCCGACCCCGAACTCGAGACTGAATTCCTGCGCCGCCTGATGGTGAAGCTGGGTGTGTCTCAGGAGCAGGCCAAGATCGTGGCGGCGAGCGACGTGGCAGCGCCGAAGGGCGCGGTCGTCGCCAACGTGGGCGGCCGGCCGGTGGTGCAGATCAACGAGGACTTCGAGCGCTCATGGCGCCGCGTGGGCCTCGCGCTCGACCGCACTGGCTTCACGGTGGAAGACCGCGACCGCAGCGCCGGAACCTACTTCGTGCGCTACGTGCCGCCGAATCCCGACAAGAAGGAGCCCGGCTTCTTCGGCAAGCTCTTCTCGTCAAGCAAGACGGAGGCGCCGCTCAAGTTCCGCATCGTGGTCAAGGGCCAGGGCAACGGCAGCGAAGTGTCGGTGCAGAACGAAGCCGGCGCGCCCGAAACATCGGCCAATGCGCAGCGCATCGTCCAGGTCATCGCCGACGACCTGAAGTAGAGACCCATGCTCCGCTTCCGCAGCCTGGGCAGCGGCAGCACCGGCAACGCCACGCTGGTCGAGGCGACCAGCGGCGGCCGCACTTCCAGGCTGCTCATCGACTGCGGTTTCGCGCTGCGGCACCTCGACCTCAGGCTGGCGCGCGCCGGCCTCGCCGCGAGCGACATCGACGCGGTCTTCATCACGCACGAGCATGGCGACCACATCGGCTGCGCGCACGCGCTGTCGCGCCGCGATCGCATCCAGGTGTGGATGAGCGAGGGCACCTGGCTCGCCACCGGCGGTCGCGACTTCGAAGGCCGCCTGAACTTCGCGCGCGACAACATGGACATCGCCGTCGGCGACCTCGTTGTGCAGCCCTTCACCGTCCCGCATGATGCGCGCGAGCCGCTGCAACTGCGCTGCACGGACGGCGCGCGAAGCCTCGGCGTGTTGACCGACCTGGGCCACGCCACGCCGCATGTGCTGGCTCGCCTCTCCGGCCTCGACGCATTGCTGCTCGAGTTCAACCACGACAGCGACATGCTGGCCGCGTCGGCCTATCCCGCATTCCTCAAGATGCGCGTGGGCGGCAACTACGGCCACCTGTCGAACGCGGCCGCCGCTGATATCGCGCGTGCCGTGCACCATGGCGGGCTGCGGCATGTCGTGGCCGCGCACCTGAGCGAACAGAACAACAAGCCCGAGATCGTGCGGCGCGCCATGGCCGATGCGCTGGGCGCCAGCGAGCACGAGATGCTCACCGCCAACGCGGTGGAAGGCTCAAGCTGGCTCGACCTCTGAGCCCATGAAAAAGCCGCCCGGAGGCGGCTTGCGGTCGAAGTGCACACAGCACCTATTGCTTGGGTGCCTCGTTCTTCTTCGCTGCCTCGGTCGCGGCATTCGCCGCATCCAGGGCGGACGATGCGCTGGGCGACGGCGTCGGCGAAGCAGCGGAGGTGTCAGGTGTCGAAGGCGCGGGTGCGGCGGGCGGCGTGACCGAGGCAGGAGGTGGCGTGACGACGGCCGGCGCGGGCTCCTCTTTCTTGCCGCACGCGGTCAACGCGGCAGCGACGATCAGTGAAGCGAGCAGGACGGACTTTTGCATTACATGGCTCCTTGGGAATGGTTCTCTGAGAGAGAAAAATTCTAGGCGCGCATCCGGTTCGAATCACGTATCGAAACGTGATCGCGGCCTCGGCTTACAAGCCCAACGTCGTTGCGGGAAATGCGGGGCGCGAATGGCGCACGCATTCGTCGATCCGCTCACGCAATGCGCGCCGTCCCTCGGGCGAGCGGCCGCAAACGCCGCGCCCGCGCTCGACGTCGATGCGATTCATGAACCATGAAGGCGTCCAGATGCCGCTTGGCACTTGCGGCAGGCCAGGACCATGGCACGCGCGGCAATCGATGATGTGGCTCCACATGCGACGCCAGTGCACGAAGCGCGCATGCTCACGCTCGAACACGTCGAAGCGCTGCGCGAGCATCATGAAGCCACGGCCCGAGGCGGACCATGCCTGCAGCGCATCGACGATCGTCCGCTCGCCCAGGGGCCAGTCGGAGAAATCAGGATCGCACAGGACGATCTCGCGCCAGCCCTGCGACGCAGCGGCCGCGAACGTGGCCTGCACGTTGGCGAGGAAGGCATGGCGTCCGTCGAACGCGCCTTCGGGCAGTCCGGCATCGGGCGCTTCACTCGGCATGGGCCCACCCCGCTTCGCACCAATCGCTCAACAGCGCGATCGCGTCCTCGCTGGCACCGGTGAGCTCGCGCGGCCCCAGCGCGCGCTGGTCCGCCAGCCGCCGCATGAGCTTCGCATCGCGGCCCGAGGCGCGAAAGCTTTCGCCGTTGATGTAGAGGTGCCGGTCGTCGTAGAGCATGCGCGTGCGCCGGTCCAGCGCGACGCCGTTCAACGCCTCGGGCGCTTCGCCCTGGTCGAACCAGACCGAGGCCTTGGGCTCGGTCATCGACTCGCCCAGCGCGCGATCGATCACGTCGGAATCGCGCAGGGCAGCCATCACGGCTTCGCGCGCGAAGCGTTGCAATGCGGGCGGCATGGCCGCGGGCGTTTCCATCGCTGCTTGCGCCGGATCGCGGTAGTGCACGGCGGCCTGCGCCGGCGCGTCCTGCAAGGCCTCCGCCTGCGCCTCCGCGATGCGCACGAGCAGGTCGGCGCCCAGCGGCGCGGCCGCTGGCGAGCGCAGTCCGATCGAGTAGGTCATGCAATCGCCGCCGACCGCGACGCCATCGTGCGCATAGCGCGGCGGCAGGTAGAGCATGTCGCCCGGCTCCAGCACGAAAGTCTGCTCGGGCTCGAAGTTCGCGAGGATCTTGAGCGGCACATCGGGCTGCAATTGCAGATCGCGCTGCTTGCCGATGGACCAGCGGCGGCGCCCGTGCACCTGCAGCAGGAACACGTCGTAGCTGTCGAAGTGCGGCCCGACGCCGCCGGCGTCGCTCGCATAGCTGATCATGAGGTCGTCGAGCCGCGCGTCGGGCACGAAGCGGAACTGCTTCAGCAAGGCATGCGCGCGCTGGTCGTGCAGATCGACGCCCTGCACCAGCAGCGTCCACCCCGGCTGCTTCAGCGGCGGCAGCGCGCGGCGCGTGAAAGGGCCGTGCCGCAATGTCCAGCCCGCCTTGGCATGGCGGATGAGGCGCGACTCCACGTCCTCGCTCTCCGCCAGCGCCAGCAGGCGCTGGCGATCGATCGGTGGCACCATGCCGGGTATGGCCTGGCGCACGAGCAGCGGCTTCTTCTGCCAGTGGCGCCGCATGAACTGCGCCGCACTCAGGCCACCGAGCAAAGGCAAGGGTTGATGAATCTCCATGGGAGAATTCTGCAATGGAAATCTCTGAACAATGCGTGGTCGGCCTGACCTGGACGCTGAAAGACACCTTGGGCGACGTGCTGGACGTGCTGGACGAGCCGGTCGAATTCCTCGTCGGCGGCGACGATCTCTTCGCGGCCATCGAGGCGGCCCTGATGGGCCATGAACCGGGCGCGCGGATCCAGATCCAGCTCGAACCCGAGCAGGCCTTCGGCGACTTCAACGACCAGTTGCTCTTCCTGGAGCCGCGCTCCCTTTTCCCTGAAGGCACCGAGGAAGGCATGACCTTCGACGGCGCCGCGCTGCCGGCGGGCGTGAACCCCGACATGCCCAAGGACGCCCTCTACACCGTGAGCGAGATCTATCCCGAGCACTTGGTGCTGGACGGCAACCATCCACTGGCCGGGATCGCGATCCGCCTCGACATGACCGTGAAATCGGTGCGCGAGGCGACGGAGGAAGAGATCGGCAAGGGCACGGCCGGCACGGGCTTCTTCAAGGTGCCCACGACGGCACCGGGCAACGACCTGCTGCATTGAACCGGGCGATCGAGGCGCAGCAAAAAAGCCGGGCATCCGCCCGGCTTTTTCATTCTGGATGAGCGCGATGGCTCAATAGCGCGAGATCTGCCCGTTGTCGATGCGTACCCGGTCGCCCACGCGCAGGTCGCCAGGCGAGGGCACGTCGAAGGCGCGGTACGCGCCGTTGTCCGTCTGAACTGAAACGCGGTAGCTCTGGTAGGCGCGCGGCCCGTTGGCCTGCGCCTCGATGCTGTTGCCCAGCAATGCGCCGCCAACCACGCCGAGCGCGGTCATGCCGACACGTCCGCTGCCACGGCCGAACTGGTTGCCCACCAAGCCGCCCAGCGCACCGCCGGCAATGGCGCCGCCGCCGCTGGTGGGGCTGCCCGCGGTTTCACTTCTCAACACCTCGATGTTCGCCACGTGCCCGTACTCGACGTAAGCCGCGGGTGCGACCGGCTGCACCGGTTGGTACGGGTAGCGAGAGGTCTGGTAGACCGGCGCAGGGGCCACGCAGGCAGTAAGCGTGGAGAGGGCTAGCACCGAGGCGGTGACGGCAACAAGACGGGTCGAGATCTTCATCATTTGTACTCCTCAACAAAAACACGGCGCACCACTGGACCGATGGAAGGCCGCGCCTGCATACCTTCAACGCGCCAGACGCCACCGCGATGACTTGACACACATGTTGATGACTTCGATGCAGGCGCTTGTGGCGGGTTCCGGTCTTTACGCGTGGGTTGCAGGGGCGCCCGCCCGCAGGAGCTTGCCTACAGGCCGCTGCCCCGGGCCATGTGGATGCTCGGACATTCAGCGAAGCTCAGGCGGAACTGGTCCGACCTATATATGATTCTTGCGCATGAACGTGACGCTGCGCCAGCTACGGGTCTTCCAGGCTGTCGCCGAGGGGCGCAATTTCAGCCGGGCCGGTGAGCAGATCGGCCTGAGCCAGTCGGCGGTCAGCCGCTCGATTCTCGAGCTCGAGACGCAGTTGGGTCTGAAACTGCTGGACCGCACCACGCGCGAAGTCACGCTCACGGAGGCCGGCCAATCACTGGCGCTGCGGCTGGACCGCCTGCTCGACGAACTGGAACAGGTGCTGGGCGAAATCCACGGCATGGCGGGCGCGCGGCGCGGCAAGGTCCGGGTCGCCAGCAGTCCGACACTTTCTGCGAACCTCATGCCGGCGTGCATCGCGCTCTGCGCCGAGCGCGAGCCGGATATCGAGTTCGTGCTGCTCGATCGCATCCAGCAGGACGCGCTCGACAGCGTTCGCGCGGGCGAGGTCGATTTCGGTGTCGTGGTCGAGCCACCCACCACGGACGACCTGCTGTGCGAGACCATCCTCGACGATCCCTTCTGCGTGCTGCTGAAGCCGGGCCACCGCCTGGCCGCGCGCAAGACGGTGCGCTGGTCGGCGCTGGACGGTGAATCGCTCGTGCTGCTGGACCACGCCTCCGGCAGCCGGCGCCTGATCGACGAAGCCCTCGAAACGCATGGCGCGCACTGTGAGGTGCGCCAGCAGGTCGGACACCCGACCACCGCCTTCCGAATGGTCGAGGCCGGCATCGGCATCAGCGTGATGCCGGGGCTGGCCGTGCCACCCACGGGCGCGAAGCCGCTCGTGATGCGGCCGCTGATGCCGCAGGTGCGGCGCTCGATCATGCTGGTGCACCGGCGCAATCGCGCGCCCTCGCCGCTGGCGCAGCGAGTCTGGCAGTTGATTCGCGAGACGGCGCTCAATCCGTCGGTGCCGACCTGAGCGGCGCGCGGCCGCCGGCCTTCAGCCGGTCGAGCCGAAGCCGCCCGCGCCGCGTTGGCTCGTGCCCGAGAAGGCCTGGACCACGGTGAAGCGCGGCCGCAGGATGGGCACGAACATCATCTGCGCGATGCGCTCGCCGGGCTCGATGCGCAGCGGCTCGCTGCCGGGCGGGTTGCGGTTCCACACGCTGACCATCACCGGGCCGGTGTAGTCCGCGTCGATGATGCCCACCGAATTGCCGAGCACCAGCCCGCGCTTGTGGCCGGAGCCCGAGCGCGGCGCGATGACGGCCGCGATGGAAGGGTCGGCGATGTGCATCGAGAAGCCGGCGGGGATCAGCACGGCAGGACTGCCAGGCGCGATCGACACGATGGTGTCGATGCAGGCATGCAGGTCGACGGCCGCCGCCATAGGCGACTGATAGGCCGGCAGGCCCCATTCCTTGAGCCGGGGGTCGAGGACGACGAGTTCGATCGGGAGGCCGGCGGCGGCCGAGGGAGAGGTGTCAGGCGTCATGCGTCAAGGGGTGTGGGGTTGGAATCATCGTCCACGTTTCTGCTGCTGCTTCCTGGCTTCTTCCTGGAGCCACTCGCGCCAGCTCGCCGCGCCGGGCGGCAATGCCCAGCGGCGCAGGCGGTGGCCTGCCCACAGCCCCAGCGCGAAGAGCATCACCACCAGCCCGAAAGGCGCGTTGAAGACCAGCATCAGCACAAGCGCCGCGATCCAGGCGATGGCAAGCGCCTTTGCCAGGTTGAAGGCCACGGCGGTTCCCGCCGGCGCCTGCGCACCTGGGCGGGGGTCGGCGTTCGACTGCATGCGACGCCGCACCGCGGCCGCGGCATCGGAGACCGCGTCGTGCGGCTCGGAGGACGGCGTCATGCCGACGTCCAGGCCATGCTCGCCGTTTTGGGCGTCGCGCTTGGGCAGCGCGGCCTGCGCCGAGAGGCGCTCCACGTAGCTCGCGAAATCGCCGTTGGGCGGCGTGTTCCATTGCGGATTCATCGCTTTCTCCCCACGGGCAGGCGCACCGCGATTTCGGCCATGAGCTCGCGCGCCAGCATGAGCTTGGGCGCGCGCGGGAGTTCGCGCACGCCTTTGGCATCGACCAGCAGCAGGCTGTTGTCGTCCTGCCCGAAAGTCAAGGGGCCGATGTTGCCGACCAGCAGCGGGATGCCCTTGCGCTCGCGCTTGGCCTTGGCGTGCTCGGCCAGGTTCTCGCTCTCGGCGGCGAAGCCGACGCAGAACAGGCGGCCGGCCTTGGCGCGCTCGCCCTGGGCCACGGTAAGCAGGATGTCCTGGTTCTCGACGAACTGCAGCACCGGCGGCTTGCCACTGCCGTCCTTCTTGATCTTCTGCTCGCTGTGCGAAGCCGGGCGCCAGTCGGCCACGGCGGCGGTGGCGACGAAGACGGTCGCGGCCTGCGTGGCCTGCAGGGTCGCCTCCAGCATGTCCTGCGCGGACAGCACGTCGATGCGGCTCACGCCGCGCGGCGTGGGCAGGTGCACCGGGCCGGCCACCAGCGTGACCTCGGCGCCCGCCTCGCGCGCGGCGCGGGCGATGGAGAAGCCCATCTTGCCGGAGGAATGGTTGGTGATGCCCCGGATCGGGTCCAGCGCCTCGAAGGTGGGCCCGGCGGTCACCACCACGTGCTGGCCGGCGAGCACCTTGGGCTGGAACTGGGCGACGATCTCCTCCAGCAGTTGCGCGGCTTCCAGCATGCGGCCGTCGCCGGTCTCGCCACAGGCCTGCCAGCCGTTGCCCACGCCCAGCACGCGCGCCCCGTCGGCATCGACCTGCCGCAGGTTGCGCTGGGTGGCCGGATGGCTCCACATCTCGCGGTTCATCGCCGGGGCGATCAGCAGGGGCACGCGCTCCATGGGCCGCGCAAGGCACATCAGGCTCAGCAGTTCGTCGGAGCGGCCCTGCACCAGCCGGGCAATGAAGTCGGCGCTCGCCGGCGCCAGCACGATCGCATCGGCCTCGCGGCTCAGGTTGATGTGCGGCATGTTGTTCGGCTCGCGCCCATCCCACTGCGAGGTATAGACCGGGCGGCCGGAAAGCGCCTGCATCGTCACCGGCGTGATGAACTCCGTCGCGGCCTCGGTCATCACCACCTGGACGGTGGCGCCCGCCTTGACGAGCAGACGGCACAGCTCGGCCGACTTGTAGCAGGCGATGCCTCCCGTGAGACCCAGGACGATGTGTTTGCCGGCGAGTTCTTCCATAAGCCGGGCAGTGTAAGTGCGCCGAAGCCGCATTTGTGCCGTCCCTTCGGCGGCGAGGGCGGGACCCCACACCTATAATCTCAATTTCCCACTGCCCGGGCGTCACGTCCGGAACATGGCATGACCAAATTCGTCTTCGTCACCGGTGGTGTAGTGTCTTCCCTCGGCAAGGGAATCGCCTCCGCCTCGCTCGCCGCCCTCCTCGAATCCCGCGGCCTCAAAGTCACCCTCATCAAGCTGGACCCGTACATCAACGTCGATCCCGGCACGATGTCCCCCTTCCAGCACGGCGAGGTCTTCGTCACCGACGACGGCGCCGAGACCGACCTCGACCTCGGCCACTACGAGCGCTTCATCACGACGCGCATGCGCCGCGCGAACAACTTCACCACCGGCCAGATCTACAAGAGCGTGCTGGAGAAGGAGCGCCGCGGGGACTACCTCGGCAAGACGGTGCAGGTCATCCCTCACATCACGAACGAGATCCAGGAATACGTGAAGCGCGGCGCCGGCATCGGCACGGCGCACGAGGTGGACGTGGCCATCGTCGAGATCGGCGGCACGGTCGGCGACATCGAGTCCCTGCCCTTCCTCGAGGCGGTGCGCCAGATGAGCCTGCGCATGGGGCCGAACAACACGGCCTTCGTGCACCTGAGCTACGTGCCCTGGATCGCCGCGGCCGGCGAACTCAAGACCAAGCCCACGCAGCACACCGCCAAGGAACTGCGCGCCATCGGCATCCAGGCCGACGCCCTGCTCTGCCGCGCCGACCGGCCGATCCCGGACGACGAGCGCGCCAAGATCTCGCTCTTCTCGAACGTGCCCGAATGGGGCGTGATCTCGATGTGGGACGTCGACACCATCTACAAGGTGCCGCGCATGCTGCACGAGCAGGGGCTGGATGGCCTGATCTGCGACAAGCTGCGCATCAACACCCCGCCGGCCAAGCTCCAGCGCTGGGACGACCTCGTCTACGAGGTCGAGCATCCGCAGAAGGAAGTCAGCATCGCCATGGTCGGCAAGTATGTCGACCTGTCCGACAGCTACAAGTCGCTCAACGAGGCGCTGCGCCATGCCGGCATGAAGAACCATGCGCGCGTGAAGATCGACTACGTCGACTCCGAGACCATCACGCCGCAGGACGTGGCCCGGCTGGCCAAGTACGACGCCATCCTGGTGCCCGGCGGCTTCGGCCAGCGCGGCGTCGAGGGCAAGATCGCCGCCGCGCGCTTCGCCCGCGAGAGCCGCGTGCCCTACCTCGGCATCTGCCTGGGCATGCAGGTCGCGACCATCGAGTACGCGCGCAACGTGGCGGGCCTGAAGAACGCCAACAGCACCGAGTTCGACCCTCAGACGTCCTGCCCCGTGATCGCCCTGATCACCGAGTGGAAGGACAACGACGGCACGGTGAAGATCCGCGACGAGAAGTCCGACCTGGGCGGCACCATGCGCCTGGGCGCGCAAAGCTCCGACGTGACGCCCGGTACCCTCGCCCATAGCATCTACGGCGACGTGGTGACCGAGCGCCACCGCCACCGCTACGAAGCCAACGTGAATTACCTCGATGAACTGCGCCGCGCCGGCCTGGTGATCTCGGCGCTGACGCAGCGCGAGCACCTCACCGAGATCGTCGAGCTGCCGCAGGACGTGCACCCCTGGTTCATGGGCGTGCAATTCCACCCCGAATTCAAGTCCACGCCCTGGAGCGGTCATCCGTTGTTCAACGCATTCATCAAGGCCGCGCTGGAGCATCAAGGCGCGGACAAGAAGGCCTTGAAGATCGTGGCCTGAACCAGCCCGCCCGAAGCGCCGACCACGCAGGAGACACGAGAACCATGAGCAGCGCCTACATCATCGCGAACGTCGAGGTGACGAACCCCGCCCAGTACGAGGACTACAAGAAGTGGTCCTCCGAAGCCATGAAGGTGCACGGCGCCGAGGTCTGCGTGCGCGGCGGCAAGGTCGAGGTGCTCGAAGGCGACTGGCAGCCCCAGCGCATCGTGGTACTCAAGTTCCCGAGCGTCGAGGCCGCGAAGAAGTTCAACGGCTCGCCCGAGTACGCGAAGGCACGTGCCTCGCGCGAAGGCGCGGCCGTGATGCGCATGATCGTCGTCGAGGGCGTGTGAGCCCGCCCCCAAGAGATTTCTGAACCCTGGAGAATCCCAAGAATGAGTGCAATCGTTGACATCGTCGGGCGCGAGATCCTCGACAGCCGCGGCAACCCCACCGTCGAATGCGACGTGCTGCTCGAATCCGGCACCATGGGCCGCGCGGCCGTGCCCTCGGGCGCGTCCACCGGCTCGCGCGAGGCCATCGAGCTGCGCGACGGCGACAAGAGCCGCTACCTGGGCAAGGGCGTGCTGAAGGCGGTGGAGAACATCAACACCGAGATCTCCGAGGCCGTGCTCGGTCTGGACGCCAGCGAACAGGCCTTCCTGGACCGCACGCTCAACGACCTGGACGGGACCGACAACAAGGCCCGGCTGGGCGCGAACGCGACCCTGGCCGTGTCGATGGCAGTGGCCCGCGCCGCGGCGGAAGAATCCGGCCTGCCGCTGTACCGCTACTTCGGCGGCATGGGCGGCATGCAGTTGCCGGTGCCGATGATGAATGTCATCAACGGCGGCGCGCACGCCAACAACAGCCTGGACCTGCAGGAATTCATGATCATCCCCGTGGGCGCGAAGAGCTTCCGCGAGGCGGTGCGCTATGGTGCCGAGGTGTTCCACGCGCTCAAGAAGATCCTGGGCGACCGCGGCATCAGCACGGCGGTGGGCGACGAGGGCGGCTTCGCGCCCAGCGTCGAGAGCCACGAGGCCGCGATCCAGCTGATCCTGGAGGCGATCGACAAGGCCGGCTACACGGCGGGCGAGCAGATCGCCCTGGGCCTGGACTGCGCGGCCAGCGAGTTCTACAAGGACGGCCAGTACGTGCTCTCCGGCGAAAACCTCAGCCTCTCGGCCGAGAGCTGGACCGACATGCTCGCGACCTGGGTCGACAAGTACCCGATCATCAGCATCGAGGACGGCATGCACGAAGGCGACTGGGACGGCTGGAAGCACCTGACCGAACGCCTGGGCAAGCGCGTGCAGCTGGTGGGCGACGACCTCTTCGTCACCAATACCAGGATCCTGCAGGAAGGCATCGACAAGGGCATCGCCAACTCGATCCTCATCAAGATCAACCAGATCGGCACGCTGACCGAGACCTTCGCCGCCATCGAGATGGCCAAGCGCGCCGGCTACACCGCCGTGATCTCGCACCGCTCGGGCGAAACCGAGGACAGCACCATCGCCGATATCGCGGTGGGCACCAACGCCGGCCAGATCAAGACCGGCTCGCTGTCGCGCTCGGACCGCATCGCCAAGTACAACCAGCTGCTGCGCATCGAAGAGGACCTCGGCGACGTCGCGAGCTACCCCGGCCGCGCCGCGTTCTACAACCTGCGCTGATCCCCGCATCCCGGCGCCATGCGCTCACGCATCGTCCCGATCATCCTGGTCCTGCTGCTGCTGGTCGTCCAGTGGCAGCTGTGGACCGGGCGCGGCAGCGTGCGCGACGTGGCGCAGCTCCAGGACAAGCTCGCTCAGCAGAAGGAGGCCAATGCCAAGGCCGCCCTGGGCAACGAGCGCCTGGCCTCCGAGGTCAACGACCTCAAGGAGGGCCTGGAGATGGTCGAGGAGCGTGCGCGGCAAGAGCTCGGCATGGTGAAGCCGAACGAAGTGTTCGTGCAGATCACGCACTGAATGGCACGAGCCCTGCCGGCGACATGACTCCCGTTCTGCCGGCCGGCTGCGTCATCGCGGTGCTCGGCGCCGAAGGCACAGGCAAGACCGAACTGTCGAACGCGCTCGCCACGCGGCTCGCGCAGCGCGGCATCGTGGCCGAACTCGTGTCCGGCCTTGAGGACGTGCAGACAGCGCGCATCGCGGCCGCGGCGGAACGTGCCGTGGTGGTGGCCGACGCCACGGCCCTCGTGGCCGCCGTGCAGCGTGAGCTGCAAACCGCCGACATCTCCCTGTATGACGAAGCCCTGGCCGCGCAGCGCGGCTACGCACTGACGCTGTTGATGGCACTCGACCTGCCGCCGCAGCGCGCCGAAACCCCGGAGCGCACGCTGGCGCGGGAGAAAGCCGACACCCTGTTGCGCGCCGCCCTCACGCGCGGGCGCATCCCCTATGCCGTGATCCATGGCCGCGGGCCGGAGCGTCTCGCCGCCGCCTGGAACGCCGTCAATGCCAGGTCCGAAGCCGCCGAAGCGGCCGTCGGTTCGCGCGGCGCCGACGGCGGCGAACGCGGCTGGTACTGGTCTTGCGACAAGTGCTCCGACCCCGCCTGCGAGCATCGCCTTTTCAGCGATCTCGTGGCCGGGCGACGCTAGCCCCACCGAAACCGGCCCCAACGGAGCATCCATGCCGAGCCCCTTTCGAACAGACTTCCGAGCCCTCGCCGGCCCTGCCCTGCTGGCCCTCGCGTGCTCCTTCGCCTCGGCCGCGCCCGCCACGGCGACCGTCGAGAACCAGACCCGCCCGACAGCCTGCGCCGAGGAAGACAACGTCTCCCTCGTCCTCAGCGGCAAGGACATCGCCCGCTTCAGCGTCGAGGCGCTGCAGCCCGCCTACCTCGGCTCCATCCGGAAGGACCAGACCGCGCCGGACTTCTCCAACTGCAACTTCGACGGCGGCGCGCATCCCACGGATCCGAGCTTCCCCTTCACGCCGCGCCGCGTGGTTCTGCATGATGGCCCGCAGTGGACGATCATCGGGCTGACGCTGCCCAGCTTCTGGCGGCCACACCGGGTGCCGGTGCAGGTGGCGGGCCAGTCCGGCAACGATTTCCACCTGGTCCAGATCTTTGCCAAGACCGGCGCGAAGTCGAAGCCGCTCGAAGCGCTCGTGCTGTACCCGACCGACGGCTACTGGCGCATCAAGCCCCTGCCCCTGGCGCGATTCGGCGACGGGGTGTACGGCTCGTCCTTCCTGTTGGGGCCGGTGGAGACGGACGGCCGCCCGGTGGTCAACATCTCCTCGATCACGATCCAGCCGAGTCCGCTGACGATCCGCCTGCGCTTCGCGCGCGGCGGAGGCGCGGTGGTCAAGGTCGCGGAAATCAGCCGCAAGCGCACCGCGCTCGACGTCGCGCTGAAACCCGGCACGCGGCCGGACCGGCCCTTCGCGGTCCTGCGCTCGATGTATGTCGCGCCCGACAACGCGGACATGAGCGAGGTGAGCTGGCGTGCGGCGCCCAATGCCAACCGGCAGGCCAAGCCCTTGCCGGAGGTCAAGACGCTGGAAGCCGCCGACCTGCGTTTCGGCCGGACACTCCCCTCGCGCCACAACACCAGCGCACCCGACATCCGCTTCAGCGGATTCGAGACCGCCCGCACCAACTGAGCGTGAGCGGCGCGGCCCCGCGCTATTGGACGATGGCGGTGCCGGGCATCTGGTCACCCGGCGCGGTGAAGAGCTGCGCCGTGTCCACCGCGTCGAAGCGGTACTGTTTGCCGCAGAAATCGCAGCCCACCTCGATGTCGCCGCGCTCGGCGAGGATGCCCTCGGCCTCCTCCATTCCCAGCCCGCGGATCATGTTGGCGACGCGCTCGCGGCCGCAGGTGCAGGCGAAGTGCGGCCCCAGCATGCCGGCCTGCGGCTCGAAGCGCAGCAGCTTCTCTTCCCAGAACAGGCGACGCAGGATGGTGTCGATGTCCAGCGTCAGCAGTTCGTCGCGCGTCAGGCTGGAGGCCAGGATGGAGATGCGGTTGTAGTCCTCGTTGCGGCCGATCTCGTCCTCGTTCGCCTGGCCGCGGTCGCTGCCCGACGTGCCTTCGAGGTTGGCCTCGCCCTTCACGGGCAGGCGCTGGATCAGCAGGCCCGCGGCCACCTTGTCGTCCGCGGCCAGCACCAGCGTGGTGTCGAGCTGCTCGCTTTGCAGCATGTAATGCTGCAGCACGTCGCTGAGGCGTCCGAGCTTCTCGCCCTCGTCGCCGAAGAGCGGCACCACGCCCTGGTAGGGTTGCTGGCCGGGCAGCTTGTCCTTCGGGTCCAGCGTGATGGCGCAACGACCCTTGTTCGTCACGTTGACCATCTCGGGCAGACGCGCATCGGCCGCGAGATCGCCCACGACCTTGGCGGTGGCGCGCAGGCTGAGGTCAGGCTTGACCTCGGCCACGGCGATCTTCACGGGGCCGTCGCCGAAGATCTGCAGGATGAGCGCGCCGTTGAACTTGATGTTGGCCTGCATCAGCGTGGCGGCCGCCGTCATCTCGCCAAGCAGCTCGGCCACGGGCGGCGGGTAGGCGCCGGTGGCGGTGTTCGAGGCCCGACGCGCCAGGATCTCCTGCCAGGCGTCCGTCAGGCGCACGATCATGCCGCGCACCGGCAGGCCGTCGAACAGGAACTTGTGCAACTCGCTCAATTGGGACTCGCTCTCCCGCCCTTTTCAGGCGATCTTCTTCAGGCCCTTCGCGAAGCGACGGGCGTTGTTCACATAGTGCTCGGCGTTGGCCCGCAGCCTGGCGGCGGCGGCATCGTCGAGCGTGCGCACCACCTTGGCGGGCGAGCCGATGATGAGCGAGTTGTCCGGGAATTCCTTGCCCTCGGTCACGACGCTGCCGGCGCCAACGATCGAGTTGCGGCCGATCCTCGCGTTATTCAAGATCACGGCCTGGATGCCGATCAGCGAGTTGTCGCCCACGGTGCAGCCATGCAGCACCACCTGGTGCCCCACCGTCACGTTCTCGCCGATGGTGAGCGGGCAGCCCTGGTCGGAGTGCAGCGCCGACAGGTCCTGGATGTTGCTGTTGCGGCCGATGCGCATGGTCTCGTTGTCGCCCCGCAGCACCGAGCCGAACCAGATGCTCGCGTTCTCCCCGAGCACCACGTCGCCCATCACTTCGGCGCTGTCGGCGACCCATGCGCCTTCACCGAGTTGCGGCGCCTTGCCGTCGAGTTCATACAGGGCCATCGCGGGTCTCCAAAGGTCGAAAACTAGAATTGTAGGGATGCATCCCCGACTGGGCGCCCTGGCCGCGCTGCGCCTCACCGACCCCGCCCGCAAGGTGGCCGCCACCCGCGCCGTGGCCAGCCGGGCGGACACCCTGCCCCTGTACCCGGGCCCCGTGCGCACCGCGGGCGACGAGGACGGCGTGCCTGGCCGACCCGAACGCCCGCTGCGCGTGGCCGCCACCGAGGTCGGGAAGCGCTCGCCCTTCACGCCGGAAGGCCGAGCGGCACTGATCCATTCGATCTGCCACATCGAGTTCAACGCCATCAACCTCGCGCTCGACGCCGCCTGGCGCTTTGACGGCATGCCCGAGGCCTACTACCGCGACTGGCTGCGCGTGGCCGACGAGGAGGCGCAGCACTTCACGCTGCTGCACGAGCACCTGCAAGCCATGGGCCACGCGTACGGCGACTTCACCGGCCACGACGGCCTGTGGAGCATGTGCGAGAAGACCAGCCACGACGTGCTCGCGCGCATGGCGCTGGTGCCGCGCACGCTGGAGGCGCGCGGCCTGGACGCGACGCCGCTGATCCAGGCCAGGCTGCGGCGCGTGAACACGCCGGATGCGCTGGCCGCCTGCGCCATCCTCGACATCATCCTGCGCGACGAGGTCGGCCACGTCGCCATCGGCAACCGCTGGTACCGCTGGCTGTGCGAGCGCGAAGGCGTGGACCCCGTCGCGCACTACCGCGTGCTGTACCGGCGGCACGAAGCGCCAAGGCTGCGCGCGCCTTTCAATCTCGAGGCACGCACGCTCGCCGGATTCACTGACGAGGAATTGCGCGCCCTCTCCGCGGATTGAGGCTAGCCGGGCTTGCGGCGCGACACCACCAGCTTCGGCGAAAAGCGCTGCACGACCTCGCCATGCTGGTTGACCGTCTCGCAGCGCATCTGCACCATGCCGCGCTCCGGCCGCGAACGCGAGGGGATCACCTCGACCACCTCGCTCACCACGCGCAGCACATCGCCCGGCCGCGTCGGCTTGGGCCATTGCAGCTCGCCGCCCGAGCCGATGATGCCGTCTGCCAGCGGGATGCCGCTTTCGACCAGCAGGCGCATGGTGATGGCGGCGGTGTGCCAGCCGCTCGCGGCAAGACCCTGGAAGAAGGTGTTCTTCGCCGCTTCCGCATCGAGGTGGAAGGGCTGCGGGTCGAAGCGCTGCGCGAAATCGATGATCTGGGCTGCGTCCAGCGCGTGCTCGGCGCTGACGAAGCGGTCGCCGGGCGACAGGTTTTCAAGATACAGGGTGCGCTGGAACCGCGCCGTGGGGTCGGATTCGGCCATGGGTCGCTCCTCGGTCGTTGGAGCGGACATTGTCATGCGTCTCAGACCCGTTCGAGCACGGTCGCGATCCCCTGCCCGCCGCCGATGCACTGCGTCGCGAGCGCATAGCGCCCGTTCTCGCGCACCAGAAGCGCCGCCGCCTTGCCGGTGATGCGCGCGCCGGTGGCGCCCAGCGGATGACCGATGGAAAGGCCGCCGCCATCGAGGTTCACCGTGGCCGGGTCGAGACCGAGATCACGGATGCAGGCCAGCGCCTGCGACGAGAACGCCTCATTGATCTCGACGACGTCCAGGTCCTTCACGCTCAGCCCGGCTCGCGCCAGCGCCTTGCGCGTCGCGGGAATCGGACCGATCCCCATCACGGCGGGGTCGACCCCCACGGTCGCGAAGGCACGGATGCGCGCCAGCATCTTGAGGCCGTGCTTGGCGGCAAAGGCATCGCTCGTCACCAGTACCGCGGCCGCGCCATCGGTCAGCGGCGACGAAGTGCCCGCCGTCACCACGCCATCGGGACGGAATGCGGGCTTCAGCCCGGCGAGCGCCTCGCGCGAGGTCGACGGGCGAATGCAGCCATCGACGGAGATCAGTTCCCCGGCCGCCGAACGGACAGGCACGATCTCCGCCTGGAGACGCCCCTGCTCGCGCGCCTCGGCGGCCTTGCGGTGCGACTGCACGGCCAGTTCTTCCTGGTCGGCGCGGCTCACCTGCCAGCGCTCGGCCACGTTCTCCGCCGTCTCGCCCATCGAGATGTAGGCGTCGGTGTTCGCCTTCAGGTCCGGGTTGGGCGAGAAGTTGAAGCCGCCCTGCGGCACCATGCTCATCGACTCCACGCCAACGCACAGGAAGGCATCGCCCATGCCGGCCTCGATCTGCGCGGCGGCGATGTGGACCGACTGCATGGACGAGCCGCAGAAGCGGTTGACCGTCATGCCGCCCACCTCGTGCGGCAGCCCGGCCAGCAGGCCGACGATGCGCGCCAGATTGTTGCCCTGCGAGGCTTCGGGGTAGGCGCAGCCGAGGATGATGTCCTCGATCAGCGCCGGATCGAGATCGCCGCGGGCGAGCAGTCCCTTGACGGCCTCCGCCGCCAGGACGTCCGGGCGCACCTCGGCCAGGGCGCCCTTGCGGGCGAAATGGAAGGGAGTGCGGGCATAGCCGGCGATGACTGCTTTCATGGTGTTCTCCTGGTCTGTGTTTCGTGTGATTTCTACCAACCAATCGGTAGGCTTAGAGGACAAAAAAATGCACGCGCGAGCGTGCATCGGGTGGTTGGCGTCAGTGCGCGATCGATTGCTTGAGCAACTGGATGGTCTCGTCGAAATCGTCCACCCGGCCCGTCATCCGCGCCGTCATCAGCGCGCCCTGGCAGACCGTGAAGACATAGGCGGCGCGCGTTCCGACCGGCACGGCGTGGCCGCCGGCCGGCGCCAGCGCACCCAGCACGCCCGTGAGCCAGAGGATCTGCGTGCCGCGAAGCTCGCGCACCGCCTGCTTCAATTCGTCGTTGATGCAGTCCCAGCCCGGCGCCAGCGCGCCCGCGGGGCAGACGCCCTCGCCGGCATGCAGGCCGTTGCGGTACATGCGGAAATAGGCATCCAGCGATTCCTCGGGCTTGCGCGAACGGGCGGCCCAGTCCTTGAAGCCCTGGATGGACTGGCGCAGCACCTCGACGCCCAGCGCTTCCTTGGTCGGGAAGTGGTGATAAAGGCTTGCCTTGCGAATGCCGATCTTGTTGGCGACGTCCTGGAAGCTGAAGCCGAGGTAGGAGCGCTTCTGGATGAATCCCAACGCCGCCCCCACGATCTGCTCGCGCGTCGTGGCGGTGCTTGGCTCAACGGAAGCGGAAGCGGTGCTCATCTACCTACTATAAGGTAGGCTGAGAGACCCCGTCAATCCGGCTTGATTCCCGCCGCCTTCACGATACGGCCATTGCTTTCGAACTCCTTGGCGATCTCGTCGGCGAATTCTTCCGAGCGCCCGCCCGTCGGCACGTTGTCGGTCGCCAGCAGCTTGGCGCGCAGGTCAGGGCTGGCCAGGGCCTTGTTGATCTCGACGTTGTATTTCTCGACCAGGATCGCCGGTGTCGCGGCCGGGGCGAACACGCCAAAGAGCGAAGTCAGGTTGGCCGCAGGCGCCCCCAGCTCGGCCAGCGTGGGCACCTTTGGCAGGGTCTCCAGCCGCGCCGGTGCGCCGACCGCGAGCGGCCGCAGCTTGCCGGCCTGGATCTGCGCCGACACCGCCGGGCCCGCATTGGTCGACAGGATCTCGAACTGTCCGCCCAGCGCATCGTTCAATTGCTGCCCGCCACCCTTGTAGGGGATGTGCGTGATGTCCACCTTCGTCGCCACGCGCAGCTGTTCGAGCACGATGTGGCCCAGTGAGGCCTGGCCCGAGGTCGCCCAGCGCACCGCGCCCGGCCGCGCCCTGGCGTCGTCCAGCAACGTGCGGAAGTCGCGCGTGCCGGTCGCGGGAGTAGCCAGCAGCAGCACCGGCGAATACATCACGCTGGCCACGGGCGCGATGTCCCTCAGCGGATCGAAGGGCGACTTCCCCAGGTGCGGATTCAGCACCAGCGGGCTGATGGCGGAGAAGCCCAGCGTCGCGCCGTCCGGCGGCGCCTTGGCCACGGCGTCCATGCCGATGGTGCCGCTCGCGCCGGCCCTGTTCTCGATCACGATGGTGCTGCCGAGCTGCGCGGCCAGCTTGTCGCCCAGGGCGCGCGCGATCACGTCGCTGACGCCGCCGGCCGGGTAGGCCACGATGATGCGGATTGTCTTCGGCACGGCCTGCGCCTGTGCCAGCGGGCCGATCGCGCAGGCCGCCATGCCGAGCGCCACTGCGCGCAGGCGGAATGAAAATCTCGATGTCATGCGCTGTTCCTCAAGGTCGCTGTCCATGGTTGACCGTGGATTGTGGCGTGGCCGGGACGAGGCCGGCGAGCGAAAGCGCATTGCCGACGGCCTCCCCGCCCGCCGTATTGTCGAAGATGCACCAGCATGGGACGCCCTCGTCCAGCGCCTGGCGCAATCGCTTCGCGAGCGCGGCCAGCACGGGCGCCTCATAGGTGGACCAGTAGCGGCGCGGCGAGCCATGCAGGCGCAGGTAGACCAGGCCGGGCCAGCCGCCCGGCATCGCGCCCCGCGCGTGCAGCACCGGATCGGCCAGCACCCGCGCGACCTCGAAGCGCGTCAGCAGGCGATCGGCCTGCGGCATGAACCAGCTCGCGTGCCGCGGCTCCAGCGCCATCGGTCCCACATGGCGCTCGCGCATCGCCGAAAGGAAGCGCCGCGCCACCTGCGCGTCGAAAGCCAGGCTCGGCGCAAGCTGCACCAGCAGGCAGCCCAGCTTGCCGCCCAGCCCCGCGGCCTGCCCGAGGAATTCGTCGAAGGCGGGCATGGTGCCCGCCAGCTTCAGTTCGTGCGTGATCGTCTTCGGCAGCTTGACCGCGAAGCGGAAGCCCTCCGGCGTGCTGGCCGCCCAGCGCTCATAGGTCTCGCGGCGATGCGGCCGGTAGAAGGAGCTGTCGATCTCGGCCGCATCGAGCCGCGCCGCGTAGCGTTCGAGGTGCGAGCCTTCGGCCGGAAAGCGCGGCCACAGCGCGCGCGGCAGGCTCCATCCCGCGCAACCGATGCGCAGCCGGGCCGCTTCAGCCGCGCGGATGGTGCTGTGCATGGAGTTGCTTCAGCCGCTCGCGCGCGACGTGCGTGTAGATCGTGGTGGTCGAGATGTCGGCATGGCCGAGCAGCAACTGCACCGCGCGAAGGTCCGCGCCATGGTTGAGCAGATGCGTGGCGAAGGCATGGCGCAGCGTGTGCGGCGACAGCGGCACATGGATGCCAGCCGCCAGCGCATGCTTCTTGATGAGGACCCAGAACATCGCGCGCGTCATGCCGGCGCCGCGCGCCGTGACGAAGAGGTCGGGCGTCTGCTGACCGTCGAGGATCGCCGGCCGCGCCTCATGCATGTAGCGTTCGATCCAGCGCCGCGCCTCGCCGCCGAAGGGCACCAGCCGCTCCTTGTTGCCCTTGCCCAGCACGCGCAGCACGCCGTCGTTGAGGCTCATCTCGAACACCCGCAGCGCGACCAGCTCGCTCACGCGCAGGCCGCTCGCGTACATCAGCTCCAGCATGGCGCGGTCGCGCAGTCCCAGCGGCATGTCGACGTCGGGCGCGGCGAGCAGGTCGTCGACCTGCTTCTCCGACAGCGTCTTGATGGCGCGCGGCATCTGGCGCGCGGGCGCGAGCCGCAGGCTGGGGTCGGCGCTGATGCGCCGCTCGCGCAGTGCCCAGCGGTAGTAGCGCTTGAAGACCGAGAGCCGCCGGTTGGCCGAGGTCGCCTTCCCCTTGTCGGAGAGGCGCGCGCCCATGTAGGCCTGCAGGTCGTTCTCCTGCGCGCCCTCGAGCGCGCCGCCGCGCTCCGCCTTCATCCAGTTGGCGAACAGCACCAGGTCGCGCCGGTAGGCGGCCAGCGTGTTCTTCGAGAGGCCGTCTTCCAGCCACAGCGCATCGATGAAATCGTCGATCTCCGGCATCGCCGCTGGCGTGGCACTGGGACTCGGGCTCGGGCTGTCGTTCGCGCTCATGCGATGCAAGATAACAAAAAGAAAAGCCGCCCGTCGCGGGCGGCTTCGCTGGAAGTGCAGCGGGGTTCAGTCGAGCGTCAGCTTCTGCTTGACCACCACCTGCTTGTACACCGCATACTCGGCCTTGATCTGCTCGGCGAACTGCTCCGGCGTGTTGGCCACGATCAGCGAGCCGGTGTCCTCGATGCGCTTGCGCACGGCCGGGTCTTCCACCGACTTCTTCACGCCCGCGTTGATCTTGTCGACCACTTCCTTCGGCAGGCCCTTGGGGCCCAGGATGCCGTAGTAGGCCATGCGGTTCACAGGCTCCAGGCCCACTTCCTTGAAGGTGGGCACGTTGGGAAGATCCTTCAGGCGCTGCGGCGCCGACACCACGATGGGCACCAGCTTGCCGGCCTTGATGAAAGGCAGCGCGGAGGGGATGTTGTCGAACATGATCGCCACCTGGCCAGCCACCACGTCGTTGAGCGCGGGGCCCGCGCCGCGGTAGGGGATGTGCGTGACGAAGGTGTTGGTCAGGCTCTTGTAGAGCTCCATCAGCAGGTGGCCGATGCCGCCGGTGCCCGACGACGCATAGGAGTACTTGCCGGGGTTCTTCTTCAGCTCGGCGACGAACTCCGCGTAGTTCTTGGCCGGGAAGCTCGGATGCACCGCGATGATGTTCGGCGTCGCCGCGATGTTGACGATCGGCGTGAAGTCGTTGACCGGGTCGTAGGGCGTCTTGGGGTTGATGGCCGGGTTGGCGGCCGTGCTGGACACGGTCGCCACGCCGAGCTTGTAGCCGTCGGGCGCCGCGCGCGCCGTCTCGGCAGCGCCCACGATGCCGCCGCCGCCGGCCTTGTTGATCACGACCACGCTCTGGCCCAGGGCCTTGCCCAGCGGCTCCGAGATCACGCGCGCGACGATGTCGGTGGTGCCGCCGGGAGCGAAGGGCACCTGAAGCTCGATGGGCTTGTTGGGATAGTTCTGGGCCCACGCGGAACCGGTGACCAGGGCCAGCGCGGCCGCGCCAGCGATCGCATTCCATTGACGACGTTGCATTGATAAGCCTCCAAAGCCGAAGAAACAAAAGCACGGATGCTACCGGGTCGCACCCCGCGCTATCTCCTGGATAACCCACGGAATCGTCGGCGTATATCCTCGAACGGGTGAACTACGCACAACTTCTGTTTCCCGACTTCTCCCTCATCGCCTGCGGCTGGCTACTTTGCCGCTACACCCCGCTCGACCGCCGCGTGTGGGACCAGGTGGAGAGCCTGGTCTACTACTTTCTCTTTCCCGTGCTGCTGTTCCACTCGATCGTGCGCAGCCCACTCGACTTCGACGCGACTCGAACCTGCTCACCGCCGGCGTCGGCGTCGGGCTGTGCGGCATCGCGCTGGCCTACGCCCTGCCTCACCTGCCGCTGGTCGGCCGGCACATCGACCGGCGCGACCATGCGGCGAGCGCGCAGGTCGCCTTCCGCTTCAACTCCTTCATCTGCCTTGCGCTGGCGGACCGGCTCGCCGGGCCCGAAGGGTTGCTCATGATCGCGGTGCTGATCGGCGTGTGCGTGCCGATGTTCAACATCGCCGCGGTGTGGCCGATGGCGCGACACGCGCAAAGCGGTTTCGCGCGGCAGCTGGTGCGCAACCCGCTCATCATCGCGACCGTGACGGGCTTGGTCGCCAACGTGCTCGGCTTCGGCGTGCCGGCCTGGCTGGAGCCGACCCTCTCGCGCATCGGCGCCGCGTCGCTCGCGCTCGGGCTGATGGCCGCGGGCGCGGGCATGCAGTTCGCGACGCTGGCGCGCGGCAAGGTGCTGGCGGTGTCGGTGCTCGCGATCCGGCACCTGGTCCTGCCCCTGGTCGGCTGGGGGCTGGCCCTCGCGCTCCGGCTGGACCCGGCGCAGGCCGTGGTGTTGATGACCTTCTCGGCCGTGCCCACGGCATCGAGCGCCTACGTGCTGGCCGCGCGCATGGGCTACAACGGGCCATTCGTGGCCGGCCTGGTGACGCTGTCGACGCTGCTGGGCATGCTGAGCCTGCCCTTCGCGCTGTCGCTGTCACGCTAGGCGGCCGGCGGGCCGCTACCATGCGCCGATGCGCCTGCCCCTCGCCTTCCTCGTCTTCTCGCTCGCGGGAACGGTCCAGGCGCAGGAATACACGCGCTACCAGGGTGCCTGGCAAGGCTCATTCCTGCTCACGGTGGTCCAGCAGGACACCGGCGCGCAGGGCCCGCCGGCCGTGCATCCGGGCGAATTGCAGATCGAGCCCGACGGCACCCTGCGCGGCGCGGTACCCGAGGCCGCCTGCACGATGACGGGCGCCACCACCGACTACATCTCGCCCGCGAACGCCTCGCTGGACCTGATGATGAGCGGCTGCCGCGACAAGCGCTTCAACGGGCATTTCGTCGGCAGGCTCATCAACAACCCGATCCTCAGGTACGCCTCGCTGCGCATGAGCTCGATGAGTTCGCTCGACGTCGGCACCGCGCAGGTGTCCGCGATCATCCGGCGCTGAGCGCCCATTCGACGTGTTCGCGCACCAGCGCACTGGCATCCTCCGCACGCATTCGAAGCGCCGCGCGTGCGCCTTCGTCGCCCGCGCGCAGCGCATTGCCCAGCGCGACGGCCACGTTGCGCAGCCAGCGCTCGTGGCCGATGCGGCGGATCGGGCCGCCTTCGGTGTAGCGCAGGAAGTCCTCCTCGCTCCATGCGAACAACTCGCTCAGCTGCCGGCCCGTGAGGCCGTCGCGCGCGTCGAAGTCCGGCAGCGCGCTCTTCTTCGCGAACTTGTTCCACGGGCAGATGAGCTGGCAGTCGTCGCAGCCATAGATGCGGTTGCCCATCAAGGGCCGCAGCTCAAGCGGAATCGGCCCTGCATGCTCGATGGTGAGATAGGAGATGCAGCGCCGCGCGTCCAGCCGCTGCGGCGCGATGATGGCGCGTGTCGGGCAGACGTCGATGCACGCGCTGCAGCTGCCGCAATGCGGCGTGACCGGAGCGCTGGTCGGCAGCGCCATGTCGACATAGATCTCGCCCAGGAAGAACATCGAGCCCGCCTCGCGGTCCAGCACCAGCGTGTGCTTGCCGCGCCAGCCCTGACCGCTGCGCGAGGCGAGCTCGGCCTCGAGCACCGGCGCGGAGTCGGTGAAGGCGCGATGCCCGAAGGACCCGACCTCCTGCGCGATGCGCTCCGCCAGCTTCGAGAGCCGCGAGCGCAGCACCTTGTGATAGTCCCGTCCGCGCGCGTAGAGCGACACGATGCCTTCGGACGGCCGCGCGAGCCGGTCGAACTCGATGCCCTGCCAGCCCTCGGGCGTGGCGCGCGGCAGGTAGTCCATGCGGGCGGTGATGACCGACACCGTGCCCGGCACCAGCTCGGCCGGCCGCGCGCGCCGCGTACCGTGCGCTGCCATGTAATGCATTTCGCCATGGAAGCCTTCGGCCAGCCATCGCATGAGCCCCGCCTCGGCGCTCGACAGGTCGACGCCTGCGATGCCGATTTGGGAGAATCCGAGTTCCCGGGCCAAGGCCTGAATCCGGATCACGAGTTGATGGCTGCCGATCACCTGCCGATTGTAGAAACGCAAGGCCGCGCGCTCGTGTGGCGCAGCGAGGAAGACACCGACCTTCTCGCGCGCCGGCTCGCGGGCTCGCCGGAGCTGCGCGACGCCTTCCTCTCGCTGCAAGGCGACCTGGGTGCCGGCAAGACCACCTTCGTGCGCCACCTGCTGCGCGCGCTCGGCATCACCGGCCGCATCAAGAGCCCGACCTACGCGGTCGTGGAGCCGCACGAGACGCCGGACGGCCTGGCCGTGTACCACTTCGACTTCTACCGTTTCAGCGATCCGCGCGAATGGGAGGATGCCGGTTTCCGTGACATCTTCGCCGGGCCGGGCCTCAAGCTGGCCGAATGGCCCGAAAACGCCGCCGGGCGCATTCCGATTGCCGACCTTGCTATTAAAATCGAAGCGATGACCGACGACACCCGCACCGTCACCCTCCGCGCCGGCACGCCGCGCGGCAGCCGGCTGCTTGCCGACGCCGCATGAAGAAGGCCCCGGGACTGAACCGACGCTCGCTGCTCCAGGGCAGCATCGCCTTGCTGCTGGGCGTCCACGAGATCGCGCGCGGCGCCACCATCGTGGCCGTGCGCGTCTGGCCCGCCGCCGACTACACGCGCGTCACCATCGAATCGGACGGCCGCCTGCATTCACAGCAGCTCATCGTAGGGAGCCCGCCCCGGCTCGCCGTCGACATCGAGGGCATCGACCTCAATCCCGAGTTGCGCGAGCTGGTCGGGAAGATCAAGCCCGGCGACCCCTACATCAACGGCCTGCGCGTCGGCCAGTTCGCGCCGAGCGTGGTGCGCATCGTCTTCGACCTCAAGCAGCCGGTGGTGCCGCAGGTGTTCTCGCTCGCGCCGATCGCGGCCTACCAGCACCGGCTGGTGCTTGACCTGTACCCGCAGGAAGCGCTCGACCCGATGGAGGCCCTGATCGCCGAGCGCCTGCGCGACGCGCCGAAGGCGCCGGGCCGCGAAGCGACGCCCGGCGAAGCCGTTGCCTCGCCTGGCCCCAGATCCGACGCGCCCGACCCGTTGGGCGAACTGATGGCGCAGCAGGCCGGCCGCCGCGCGGCGGCGCCACCGCCCACCGCGGCAGCGCCGCGCGCGCCCACGGCCACGCCGACCATTCCTCCGCCCGCGGCCGTCACCTCCGCGCCCGCCGTCGCGAGCGCGAGCCGCACCGACCGCATCATCATCGTCGCGCTCGACCCCGGCCACGGCGGCGAGGACCCGGGCGCCTCCGGCCCGAACGGCACGCGCGAGAAGGACATCGTGCTGCAGATCGCGCACCGCTTGCGCGAGCGCATCAACGCCAGCAGCGTCAACGGCAACCCGATGCGCGCCTTCCTCACGCGCGACGCCGACTTCTTCGTGCCGCTGGGCGTGCGCGTGCAGAAGGCCCGCCGCGTGCAGGCCGACCTCTTCGTGAGCATCCATGCCGACGCCTTCACCACGCCGGAGGCCAAGGGCGCCAGCGTCTTCGCGCTGAGCCAGAGCGGCGCGTCCAGCAGCGCCGCGCGCTGGCTTGCCAACAAGGAAAACCAGGCCGACAAGGTCGGCGGCGTCAACGTGGGCAACCACGAGGCGCAGGTGCAGCGCGCGCTGCTCGACATGAGCACGACCGCGCAGATCAACGACAGCCTGAAGCTCGGCGGCGCGATGCTGGGCGAGATCCGCGGCATCGGCGCGCGGCTGCACAAGCCGCAGGTCGAGCAAGCCGGCTTCGCGGTGCTGAAGGCGCCGGACATTCCGAGCGTGCTGGTGGAGACCGCCTTCATCAGCAACCCCGAGGAAGAAGCCAAGCTGCGCACCACGGCCTACCAGGAGAACCTGGCCGATGCGCTGATGCGCGGCATCCAGCGCTACTTCGCGCAGAACCCGCCGCTGGCGCGCAGCCGGCAGCTGTAGCGCCGAAGGCCCCGGCCTTCGCCCTCGCGCGGACCGTGGCGACGCTGCGCCAAACCGGACAGAACGTCAACTCCGGCCGAGCAGCTTGCCGTTGAGGGCGATGTGCATCGTGCGCACCAGCAAGACCGCGATCAACAGGCTCAGGAAGGCCAGCAGTCCGATGGCCAGCACCGTGAGCGGCAGGAAGCGGGCATGCTCGGCGTAGCGAAGCGCGGCATTGCTGAGCGCGGCGACCGGGAAGCTCAAGGCCCACCATCCGGCCGCAAAGGGAATGCTTCGCCTGAACACCTTGAAGACCAGCGAGAAGAAGATGAACAGGCCGAAGTAGAAGAGCATGGCCGCGAAGGTGTCGACGCGCTGGAAGAAGCTCGTATAGGCGAGAAATCCCACCTCGAAAGGCGCCATCAGGATCATCAGCGACGGCACCATCTCGTTCGCGAGTTTCTCGTGGTGGTGGATCAGCCTGGACATGATCATCGTGAAGAAGACCAGCGCGACCATGGTGCCCACGGCCATCGCGAACAGGTTCACCTCCCTTGCCCAGGCCATCGGCATGGTGCCGCCGGCGACCGCGATGTCCAGCGTGGCCACGCCGGGAATCAACCAGGCCGGAAGCGCATGGCCCGCGTCGACCTTTCCCCGAAGCAGACGGCTCACGATCGTGAAGGCCAGCGCGACCGTCATCGCCGCGCCGAGGCTCCAGAGCAGCTGCGACGCGCGCGCGCTGGCGGGCGCCACCACCGACGAGATGAGCAACGTGGCAATGGTCACCGTCCCGAAGAAGTTGCCGGCGATCGGGTGCCGGAATTCGTTGCGCACGGCGTCCGGATGGCGGAACGCCTTGGCCGCATAGGCAATGCACAGCAGCAGGAAGATCGCCACGGCGACGCATCCGATCGCCGCGTCGATGAGCGGGCTCGTGCCGAATTGATGGCTGGCCTGGCGCCAGGCCGTCGTCAAGCCGGATACGCCCATGACGGAAGCGAAGAGATTGACGGGCAGGTGCTGGAGGGATGCTTGCCGCGGATTCGCCGCTGGGCTCAGCGTTTGCGTGGTACTGATGGTGGCTCCGTGATGCGCGATTTGAAGGAATCGCCGTCAACGCGCCCCCCGAAGTCGGTCGCGTAAACGGCATCCGGAAGTCTAGGTGCGCCATCTCCGGCCCGGCCCTCGGGCGCGGCGCGATTCAAGCCATTGAAGTGCGTTTTCGGGCCATCGAACGCCGCGTCCCGGAAGCGCTGCCGGTATTCCCGCGGCGTCGTGCCGAGCCGTCTCGCGAAGATGACCCGCATGTGATTGCCGCTGTGGAACCCGCACCGGAACGCCACCGTCTTCAGCGGCAGGTCGGTCTCCTCCAGCAGCTTGCGGCAGAAGTCGACCCGCACCTTCTCGACGAAGGCGGACGGCGTCATGCTGGCGTCCTTCGCGAAGACGCGTGAGAAAGTGCGCCGGCTGACGGCCACGGCATCCGCCAGTTGTTCGATCGACACCTGCTCGCTGATGCGGTCCGTGACGTAGCGCAGCACCTTCGCCACGATGGTCTCTTCCTTCGGCCCCACCGCCAGGTACGGGCTGTATTGCGACTGGCCGCCATCGCGCCGGATATAGACGATCAACTGCTTGGCGATGCGCAGCGCCATCTCGTGGCCCCAGTCCTCCGTGACCAGCGCGAGGCAGAGATCGATGCCGGCCGTGACACCCGCGGAGGTGAACAGGCGGCCGTCGCGAACGAAGATCTTGTCCGGCCTGACGCGGGCCCTCGGGAACTGCGCGGCGAGGCGATCGAAGTGATGCCAGTGAGCGGTGACCTCCTTGCCATTCAGCAACCCGGCATGGCCCAGCGGGAAGGCGCCATTGCACACCGAGCCGAAACGGCGGGAACCAGCGGCCTTCGCGCTCAGCCACTGGAGAAAACCGGGTGCGGGAATCACCTCGGGAAGCCTCGGGCCGCCCGCGACGAGCAGGAGATCAGGCTGGTCGTCGTAGTGGAGGTAGTCGGTCTCGACGTGGATCGCCAGGCCGTTGGCGCAGCGCACGCTGCCGGCGTGCATGCCGACGAGCGTGACCTGGTAGTGCCGCTGCGGCGGAAGGAAGTTGTTTGCTTCCGCGAAGACATCCATCGGGCCGGCGACGTCCAGTGCCTGCACCCCGTCAAAGACGACGATGGCCACCTTCATGATCGGCGCGAAGCACGCACACCCGCAACTCGCATGGCGGCATTGTAGACAGGTCTGTCTGCATCGGCCCTCGCTGCTCGGAATCGCCCTTGACGCCGGCCTTTCGAGATTCTTCGAGCCGCCGCTCAGATGTCGATCACCACGTCGCCTTGCGGACGCGCGCAACAGATGAGGGTGTTGCCTTGCGCCGGCGGATCGAGCGGATCGGGCGCATAGACCACGGACCCGGAGATCAATCCGCTCTCGCAGTTGTGGCATACACCGGTCCGGCACGACCAGCGCACGGGCACATCGCACGCTTCCGCCAGTTCGAGCAGGCTCTGATCCTGCAGCGGACGCCAGCGAACGGTGAGGCCGCTGCGTGCAAAAGACACCCACGGCCCTTCGCCGGCCGCGCCTTCCGGCGGATGCGGCGCGCGCGCCGCGCCGGAGACCACGCCGGGTGTCAGCGAAGGGCCACCGGCGAACACCTCCGAATGGATGCGAACCCGGGGCACGCCCCACGCGGCGAGGCCCGCCGTCAGATCGCCGAGAAAGCCGGACGGTCCGCAGAGATAGAAGTCGCCATCTTTCGGGATGCACAGCGCATCGAAGGACTCGATCCCCAGGTGGCCCGCCGCGTCGTAGTCCAGCCCCGCGCGATCCTGCGCGCCGGGCCGGCTGTACCAGATGCGGCTTCGCCCGTGCGGCAAAGCGTCCAGAAGTTGCCGCACCTCCGCGCCGAAGGCATGCGACAGGCCGTTGCGCGCACTGTGCAGCCACCAGACCTCGCGCGATGAAGCGTCCGCGGCCAGCGCATGCAGCATGGCCAGCACCGGCGTTGCGCCGATGCCCGCGCTGAGCAGCACCACCGGGCCGTCCCCCGCCCGCAAGCTGAAGGCGCCCCTTGGTTCGCTGACATCGAGGACGTCACCCGTTCGAACATTCGCATCCAGGTAGGCCCCCGCCGCGCCGCCGGGCTCGATCTTGACGCTGACGCGGTAGTGCCTGTCGGAGACAGGGCCGGAGAGCGAATAGCTCCGGAAGAGCAACGGACCGCCGGGTTGCGGCCGCAGGCGAAGAACGACGAACTGGCCGGCCAGCGGCCTCGTGAGCTCTCCCCCCTCCACGGGTTCGAGCGACATGGAGATCACGTCCGCGCATTCACGCTCGATCCTCGCGACGCGCAGCGGCCGGAAGCCGGGCCCCGCCGTCCGCGCCGCCGCGGCTGGCACGAGGCCCGCGTTGCCCGTCGCACCGGCTTGGCCCTGCTGGCTTCGAAGCAGCTCCTCGAAGGACCACCGCCAGCCCGGGGACAGCGCGGGGATGCGCAGCGCCCGCTCCAGTTGTTCACGCGGATGGCGAGAGGTGTACAGCAGCGCATTGGCCTCGGCAACGGTCATGCCCTCCGGCCCTGGTGCGACGCGCATGATCGGGTCGCCGGCGCCGACTTCGCCTTCCTCGAGGACGCGCAGATAGAAGCCCGGCCGTCCACTGCCGGTCAGCAGCGCGGCCATCCGCGGCTCGTCCGTGCGAATCCCGACGCGATAGCAGGTGACTCGCGGCTGGGTGACCTCGAACAACGCCGTCCCGATGCGGTAGCGGTCGCCGATGCAGACTTCGTCGTCCGGCAATCCCTCGACGGTGAAGTTCTCGCCGAACTGCCCGGGTGTGAAGTCGCTTCGGCCCAGCCGCCGCGCCCAGTACCGGTGCGATTCGATCTGGTAGACGAAGACCGCCCGCTGCTCGCCGCCGTGGCCGCCGGGATCGCCCTGGCCGTCGCCCTCGACGTTGAGCCGCCGGACGCGGCGGCGGCCCGGCACCGGCTCCTTCCAGATGCCGGTGTGCACGGTCCTTCCACGCCATTCGACGTCGCGCGGAAGCCCGACGCAGACGCAGAGCAATTGCGCCATCCAGATACTCCGGCTTGCCCCGCGGCGGCTAGAGGTCGCAGAAGCCTGTGTCGCCCAGGTGTTCCCGCTTGTTCCAGCCGTCGACGAAGGCCTGGGCCATGTGGGTCAGCGAATAGGTCGCTGTTTCCCACGAATGATTGGGATTGGTCAGCGCGATGGTGCACTTGTGCACGCCGTTGTGATGCAGGTAGGCATGGCCGGACATCTGCTTCTCCGGGCCTTCCGCCAGCGCCACGACGACGAGCCAGCCGCCATACTCGAAACGGGCTGCCTCCCGGCTGTTGCTACTCGTTGTATTCATCACCGCTCCCCCAATCCGGGCGCGAGCTTATACCCGCGGATGCGCGAAGGGAAGGCTTGGGATCTCTCCGCTATGCTGATGCCGAAGCCATGGCACAGGAAGCCCGGAATGAAGCGCAGGATCCATCTTCTCGTCATCGATCCGCAGAACGATTTCTGCGATCTTCCGGCAGACTACCTGCCGCCCGATCCGCTGCGGCCCGGCGAAGCCACGCTGCCGCAACTTCCGGTTCCAGGCGCGCACGCCGACATGCTTCGGTTGGCGGAGTTCATTCGCCGCGGGCAGGAGGGCTTGAGCGGCATCTCGGTCACGCTCGATTCCCATCACCGCGTCGGCATCGAGCGCCCCGCGATGTGGATGCAGGCCGGCGGGGAAGCGCCGCGGCCCTTCACGCAAGTGACCGCCGCCGAGGTCCGCGCCGGCAAGTACCTGCCGCGCGATCCCGAAGCCGTGCCGCGTGTCCTCGCCTACCTCGACGCGCTGGAGTCCGGCGGCCGCTACGTGCACATGGTCTGGCCGCCGCACTGCGAGATCGGCACCTGGGGCCACAACGTGCATGCCGACGTACGCGCCGCCTACAACGCATGGGAAGAACGCGGCTTGGGCGTGGTGAACAAGATCACCAAGGGCTCCAACCCCTGGACCGAGCATTACAGCGCCGTGCAGGCCGAGGTACCGGATGCGAAGGACCCGGCCACGCTGCTCAACCGCCCGCTCATCGATCTCCTGTCCGAGGCCGACCTCGTCCTGATCGCCGGCGAGGCCGGCAGCCACTGCGTCAAGGCGACGACAGAGCACATTGCGGACAGCCTCGATCCGCGGAGCCTGGGCAAGCTGGTGCTGCTCACTGACTGCATCAGCCCCGTGGCCGGCTTCGAGGCCCACTACGCGGGCTTTCTCGACGCCATGGCCGCGCGCGGCATCCGCGGCGCGACGACGGCCGATTGCGTCGAGGAGCTGATGGCCAACGGCCCGCGATAGGCAAGCACCTTCATGACCACGCCAGTGCCCCGATGACCGACATCCCTCAACCTTCCTTCGACCTCGTCGTCTACATCGGCCGCTTCCAGGGCGAGCACCTGGGCCACCAGGCGATGCTGCTGGATGCGCTCGCGCACGCGCCGAAGGTGGCGGTGGTGCTCGGGTCCGCCTTCCAGGCCCGCACGCCGCACAATCCCTTCACCTGGGAAGAGCGCGCCGACATGATCCGGCTGTCGGTCCCCGAGGCCGAGCGCGAGCGGCTGCTGTTCGTGCCGATGCGCGACTACTACGACGACACCCGCTGGGTGGCCGCCGTACGCGCGGGCGTGACCGACGCCGCGCCGGATGCCAGGCGCATCGCGCTGATCGGGCATTTCAAGGACGAATCCAGCGACTACCTGAGACGCTTTCCGGGCTGGCCGCTGCTGGAGCGCCAGCGCGTCACCGACATCGACGCAAGCGCGGTGCGGCGCATCCTCTTCGAGACGCCCGGCCAGCCGCGCGACGCCATCTTCGCCCTGCTGCGCGGCCTGGTGCCGCCCGGCGTGCACGATTACCTCTCGGCCTGGTGGGCCCTGCCACACGCGAAGCGCCTCGCGGACGATGCCGAATGGCTGCGCGCCTACCGCGCGAAGTGGACCGCGCCCTTCTCCAACGCGGCCGATGCGGTGGTCGCCTGCGCGGACCATGTGCTGCTGATCCAGCGCGGCGAAGGTGCGGGCGCGGGCCTCTATGCCGTGCCCGGCGGGTTCATGGAGGAAGGCCAGCGCTTCTACGAAACCGCCGTGCGGGAACTCAAGGAAGAGACGAACTTCCCGCTGCCCGACGCCACGCTGCACGATCACCTCCAGGCCTCGGCGGTGTTCGACCACCCCGGCCGCAGCCCGCGCGGACGGATCATCTCGATGGCCTTCTACTTCGACCTCGGCAACCTGCGGCTGCCCGAAGTGCAGTCCGAGCAGGATCCGGACAAGGGAGCCCGGCACGCGGCGTGGGTGCCTGTCAAGGATCTCGCCGGCATGGAGGACCGGTTCTTCGAGGACCACTTTCACATCCTCGATCACTTCTTCAAGCTGAGTTGAAGCGCGAATGATCGGAAAGACGATCGCCGAAACCTGCGACGACCGGACCGCAACGACACCCGCAAGTCATTGATTTGCATGCGGATTTATCCGGGGCAGTGCCGGCGCCGACATCGGCGGCAACCGCGCGCTCGGAGCCTGCGGCGCTCTGTTGTCGTGCACCCATCGGACGCGCATTCGGTCAGCGCACCGGGGCCCGCTCCTACACCCGTGCACAGACTCGGCCAGAGAATGAAACCACCTAATCACTCAAAGGTGGGAAACATGAAGACACGACTCTGGAGTCTCTGGGCAGCAGGTGCGGCAACTGCCGCGGTCATGACCCTTTCCGGCTGCGCCGGCACCGGTCCCAACCAGCAGCTCGGTGTGGCGGGCGGCGCGGTGGGTGGCGCATTGGTGGGCAATGCCATTGGCGGCAATACGGCAGCCACCGTGGGCGGCGCCGCCATCGGCGGCCTGATCGGCAACGAGGTGGGCCGCAATGCCGACCAGCGCAACTACGATCGCCGCAACAACTACTATCCGAACAACGGGCCGCGCTACTGATCAGCCGGCCACCATGAAGGCGCGTCCTCCGACGCGCTTTTTTTTTGCCTCAGGCCTGCGCCGCCCGCGCCTTCTCCGCCTTCGCCGCGCGCCACGCGCCGAAGATCGCGATCAACCCCGGCACGAAGATCAGCGCCCAGATGATCTTGTCCAGATGCTCTCGCACCACGGGCAGGTTGCCGAAGAAGTACCCCGCCGTGCAGATGCCCAGCACCCACAGCAACGCGCCGCCGATGTTGTAGAGGCTGAACTTGCCCCGGCTCATGTCCGCGACGCCGGCCACGAAGGGTGCGAAGGTGCGGATGAACGGCATGAAGCGCGCCAGGATGATCGTGATGCCCCCGTAGCGCTCGTAGAAGCCATGCGCCTGGTCGAAGGCCTTGCGGTTGAAGAAGCGCGAGCTTTCCCACTTGAACACCTTCGGCCCGAAGTAGCGCCCGATGCTGAAGTTGCACTGGTCGCCGAGGATCGCCGCCACGATGAGGATGGGCACGGCCACCGAATAACTCATCAGCCCCGCGCCGCACAGCGCGCCGACGATGAAGAGCAGCGAGTCCCCCGGAAGGAAGGGCATCACCACCACGCCCGTCTCCACGAACACGATGAGGAACAGCAGCGCATACACCCACGGCCCGTAGGCGGTGACGAAGGCTTCGAGGTGTTTGTCGACGTGCAGGATGAAGTCGACGAGAAAGCTGATGATTTCCATGCCGCGCATTATCCCGGCGCCGCCGGGGAGCCCCTTCTAGAATGTTCGCGTGAGCGCCCTCCCCTCCTCTTCCCCCACTGCCGCGCAGGCCTCGCGCCGGCCGATCCGAGAACTTCCGGACGAGCTGATCAGCCAGATCGCCGCCGGCGAAGTGGTCGAACGGCCCGCCTCGGTGGTGCGCGAGCTGCTGGACAACGCACTCGATGCCGGCGCGCGCCAGATCACGGTGCGCCTGTCGGCCGGTGGCGTGCGGCTGATCTCGATCGAGGACGACGGCCAGGGCCTGCCGCGCGACGAGCTTCCGCTGGCGCTGCGCCGCCACGCCACCAGCAAGATCGCGAGCCTTGACGACCTGGAGACCGTGGGCACGATGGGCTTTCGCGGCGAGGCGCTCGCGGCCATCAATGCCATCGCCGAGCTGAGCCTCCTGTCGCGCTTCGCCGGTGCCGACAGCGCCTTCGCGCTCGACGGCCGCACAGGCGAGCTGCGGCCCGTCGCGCGCGCCATCGGCACCACGGTCGAGGTGCGCGAGCTTTTCTTCGCCACGCCCGCGCGGCGCAAGTTCCTGAAGACCGACGCGACCGAGCTGGCGCACTGCATCGAGGCGGTGCGGCGCCATGCCCTGGCACGGCCCGATGTCGGCTTCGCCGTGTGGCACGACGGCAAGCTGGTCGAGCAATGGCGTGCCGCTGACTCACGCGACCAGCGGCTGGCCGACACGCTCGGCGCCGACTTCGTCGCGCAGAGCGTGGCCGTCGACCACGGCCCGGGGCTGGCGCGCGTCACCGGCCGGGCCGGCATCCCCGATGCGGCCCGCTCGCGTGCCGACCAGCAGTTCTTCTACGTCAACGGCCGCTTCGTGCGCGACAAGGTGCTGGCGCACGCGGTGCGCAGCGCCTACGAGGACGTGCTGCACGGCCAGCGCCAGCCGGTGTATGCGCTGTACCTGGAGATCGATCCGGCCCGCGTCGACGTCAACGTGCATCCGACCAAGATCGAGGTGCGCTTCCGCGATGGCCGCGAGGTGCACCAGGCCGTGCGCCACGCGATCGAGGATGCGCTTGCCGCCCCGCGCGCGGGCGACGCGGCGGCCGCGCCGGCCGAGCCCTTCTTCAAGCCCCGCGCGCTGCCGCCGAGCGCGTCGTGGTCGCAGCCTTCGATGCATTTCGCGGCGCCGCGCGGCGTGGGCGATGCGGCCGCGATGTGGCCGGTCCAGGCACGCGAGGCGCCCGCGGCACCGGCATTCACCGGCTTCTCCTCCGCCCCCGCATCCGCTTCCTTCGCGCCGCCATCCATGCCGGCGCCGATTGGCGAGGCGGAAGCAGCCAGCGGCGAGGCCTGGCCCCTGGGCCGCGCGCTCGCCCAATTGCAGGGCATCTACATCCTGGCCGAGAACAGCCAAGGGCTCGTGATCGTCGACATGCACGCCGCGCACGAGCGCATCGTCTACGAGCGCCTGAAGACGCAGCTGGACGGCGCCGCCATCACCAGCCAGCCGCTGCTGATCCCCGCCACCTTCGCCGCCACGCCCCAGGAAGTCGCGACGGCCGAGGCCTGCGCCGCCGTGCTGCCTGCGCTGGGCCTGGAGATCACGCCGTTCTCCCCGCGCACGCTCGCGGTGCGCGCCGTGCCCGGCACGCTGGCGGATGGCGATCCGGTCGAGCTGGCGCGCAGCGTGCTGGCGGAGCTGGCCAACCACGAGGCCAGCACCGTGGTGCAGCGCGCCCGGAACGAGCTGTTGTCGACCATGGCCTGCCACGGCGCGGTGCGCGCCAACCGCAAGCTGACCATCGACGAGATGAACGCCCTCCTGCGCCAGATGGAGGAAACCGAGCGCTCCGACCAGTGCAACCACGGCCGGCCGACCTGGCGCCAGCTCTCGGTGCGGGAGCTGGACGGGCTCTTCATGCGCGGGCGCTGATCCCTCATCCGGCGCGGCCGTGCGCGGAATTCCGCACATTTGTCCGCCGTTCCGCCAGAATTCGAGGGTTTTCATGGGTCATCGAGAACCGGGCACGCGCGTTGCATAGAGCCTGAGGTTGAACTTTCCGGCCGCCCGGCTGTCTTTCAGCAAGCTCCATGAAATCCTGGTCCCTTTTCGCATCCGCTACCGCCATGGTCGCCCTGCTGGCGGCCGGCTGTTCCACCCTCGACGAACGGCAGCGGGAATGGATCTTCCAGCCCAGCGACCGCAGCTGGGGCAATTCCGAGGCCATGACCGAAGGCATGGAGCACGTCTGGATCGACTACAAGTCCTCCGTGACGGGCGAGCAGGTCCGCCTGCATGGCCTCTGGCTGGGCGACAAGCCCGAATCCGCCGACACCCCCGTCCTGCTGTACCTGCACGGCGCGCGCTACAACGTCGCCGGCTCCGCGCCGCGCATGCGCCGCATGCACGAGCTGGGCTTCTCGGTGCTGGCCATCGACTACCGCGGCTTCGGCAAGAGCACCAAGGCGCTGCCTTCGGAGGATTCGGCCCGTGAAGACGCCCGCGCCGCCTGGACCTGGCTCGCCGCGCGCCATCCGCAGCAGCACCGCTACATCTTCGGTCATTCGCTCGGCGGCGCGATCGGCATCGACCTCGCCTCCCAGGTCTCGGACGAGAGCGGCACCATCGTCGAGAGCACCTTCACCTCCATCTCCGACGTGGTGAGCAGCTTCAAGTGGGGCTGGCTGCCCTTCGGTCCTTTCATCACGCAGCGCTTCGAGGCCATCAGCAAGGTCAAGGACATCGGTGCGCCGCTGCTCGTGGTGCACGGCTCGGCCGACAGCCTCATCAACCCGACGCTCGGGCGCAAGCTGTACGAAGCGGCCACCGTGCCCAAGCTCTTCGTGCTGGTCGAGGGTGGCTCGCACCACAACGCCAACTCCATCGGGCAGGCGCAGTACCGCTCGGCGCTCACGCAGCTCTTCCGCATGAAGGAGCCGCCGACCGAAATGGCAGCCAACGAAGGCGGCGCCACGGCGTCGGCGCCCGCGACGGGGACCCTGCCGCCGCCGGCCACGGGCACCTCGCGGCCGCAAGCCGGGCTGCAAGGCCAGGCGATCTGAGCGCGCGCGGCGGACGGCCCGCCGGCTTTGTTACCCTTGGGCGCATGCCGCCCCCTGTCGCACCGGCCCTTCAGCAACCCGCGCCGCGTGCATCGGGCATGTCGCCCGCGCTCGTCGTCCTCACGCTCTCGCTGCTGCTGGGCATCCAGCCGGTCACGACCGACCTTTACCTTCCCGCGCTGCCGGCGCTGACCGCCGGCTTCGGCGCGCGCATCGCGCATGCGCAACTCACCTTGAGCGCGCTGCTGCTGGCCTTCGGCGTCGCGCAACTGGTCTTCGGCCCGATGTCCGACCGCTTCGGCCGCCGGCCGGTGCTGCTGCTGGGCCTGGCGGGCTATGTCGTGGCCTGCATCGGCGGCGCGATGGCGTCATCGATCGAACTCCTCATCATCTGGCGCACGCTCCAGGGCGCGGCCATGGGCGCGGCGGTGATGGCGGCGCGTGCCATCGTGCGCGACCTCTACCAGCCGGCCGAAGGCGCGCGCGTGATGTCGCGCGCGCTCACGGGACTGGGCGTCATCGCCTGCCTGTGCGCGCCGATCGGCGGGCTGGTGTCCGACCTCTTCGGCTGGCGCATCGCCCTGCTCGTGCCTGGGCTCTTCGGCGCGGTCACGCTGGCGCTGATCGCGCTTCGCTTCGGCGAGACGCTGTCGCGCCGCAACCCCGACGCCCTGCGCGCCCGCACGCTCTTCGCCACCTGGGCGATGGTGCTGCGCAACCCCACCTTCCTCGCCTTCAGCGCGCTCACCACGGCGGCCTATGGCTTGCTCTTCACCTTCCTCGCGTCCTCGTCCTTCGTCTTCATCCAGGTGCTCGGCCTCACGAAGACGCAGTACGGCCTCGTGATGCTGTGGAACTCGCTCGCCTACATCGTGGGCACGTTCATGTGCCGCCGCTGGCTGCCGCGCTTCGGCGTGCGCGGCAGCGTGGCGCGCGCCAGCCTGCTGACGCTGGCGGGCGGGACGCTGGTGGGCGTGCTCGCGCTGGCGGGCGTGCAGTCGGTCATCGGCATCGTCGGGCCGATGACGCTGATGATGCTGGCGCATGGCGTGCACCAGCCCTGCGGCCAGACTGGCGCGGTCGGCCCCTTTCCGCAGGCGGCCGGCGCGGCCTCGGCGCTCAACGGCTTCCTGATGATGCTGGCGGCCTTCGCCATCGGCGGCTGGCTCGGCGCGAACATGGACGGCACCGTCGTGCCGCCCGCGCTCGCGTTGTGGTTCTGGAGCGTGTGCCTCGCCGTGCTGGCCTGGACCCTGGTGCGCAAGCACGGGGACACGCGTGGCTGAAGACCTGCAGGCGCTCCCGCGCTACGTCGCGCTGGCCGGCCCCACCGCCTCCGGCAAGACCGCCGCGGCGCTCGCCATCGCGCGTGCGCGCCCGGTCGAGATCGTCAGCGTCGACTCGGCCCTGGTCTACCGCGGCATGGACATCGGCACCGCCAAGCCCACCCGGGAAGAGCGCGCGGAAGTGCCGCACCACCTGATCGACATCATCGACCCGCGCGAAAGCTACAGCGCCGCCGCCTTCGTGCAGGACGCGACCCGGCTGATCCACGAGATCGCCGCACGCGGCCGGCTGCCGCTGCTGGTGGGCGGCACGATGCTCTACTTCAAGGCGCTGGCCGACGGCATCGATGCCATGCCCGCGGCCGACCCCGAAGTGCGCCGCGCGCTCGAGGCAGACGCCGCCGCGCACGGCTGGCCGGCGATGCACGCGCGGCTCGCGAAGGTCGATGCGGCCACTGCGGCGCGGCTGGCGCCCAATGACAGCCAGCGCATCCAGCGCGCGCTGGAGGTGTGGCACAGCAGCGGTCGGCCGTTGTCGAGCTTCCACCGGGCGCGCGAATCGGCAGGCGCGCAGCCGGCCGCATTGCTCTCTCTCGAACCCAGCCAGCGCGCCTGGCTGCACCAGCGCATCGAGGCGCGCTTCGACGCGATGCTCGCTTCCGGTTTCCTCGAAGAAGTCGAAGGCCTGCGCGCACGCGGCGACCTCGCGCCCGATCTTCCCTCGATGCGCTGCGTCGGCTACCGCCAGGCCTGGGAGGCGCTCGACGGCCGCTATCCCATCGCCGAACTGCGCGAACGCGGCATCGCGGCCACGCGCCAGCTGGCCAAGCGCCAGCTCACCTGGCTGCGCAGCATGCCGCGGCGGCAGGTGATCGCGGCCGAGGCGCCGGACGCCGTCGGGCAGGTGCTCGCCAAAGTGGCCGCCATCGCATGACGCTGCGTATCTCCGGCCTGGGCAAGCACTACGGCGAGACGCCGGTGTTCGAGAACGTGTCGCTCGAGGTCGCGCCGGGCGAGTTCGTCGCCATCGTGGGCGAATCGGGCGTGGGCAAGTCCACCCTGCTCAACTGCATGGCGGGCCTCGACAGCTGGGACGCCGGCAGCGTGACGCACGACGGCACCGACATCGGTGCGCTCGATGCCGAGGCGCGCGCGCTCTGGCGGCGCGGGCACGTGGGCTTCGTGTTCCAGGCCTTCCACGTGCTGCCGCATCTCGATGTCGCGCAGAACGTCGCGTTGCCGCTGATGCTCCTGGGCCGGCGTGACGATGCACGCGTCGAGCAGATGCTCGACGCGGTGGGTCTCGCCGGGCTCGGCCCGCGCCTGCCGCAGCAGTTGAGCGGCGGCCAGTTGCAACGCGTCGCCATCGCGCGCGCGCTGGTGCACCGTCCGGCGCTGCTGCTGGCCGACGAGCCCACCGGCAATCTCGACCCGACCACGGCGGCGCGCGTGATGGACGTGCTGCTCGCGCAGACGCGCGAGCATGGCGCCGCGCTCGTGCTCGTCACGCACTCCGAGGCCGCGGCCTCGCGCGCGGACCGGGTGCTGCACCTGAGCGCGACCGGCATCCGCGCCTGAGGCCCGGCGTGCGCGTTCGCGCGCCCCGCACACATCCCGATACCACCGTAGGCACAAACCCCAGCACCGGTCCGGGCGCGGGAGCCGTATTCTGTATACAGAGTTCAGAGTTCCGCCAACCCCATGCCCGCCCAGCTCGTCCAGATCGCCGCCGCGCCCGACCTCGTCGACCAGGTCTACCGCGCGTTGCTCGACGCCATCAGCAGCGGCTCGCTGGCGCCCGGCGAGCGCATCACGCAGGAAGACATCGCACACCGCCTGGCCGTCTCGCGCCAGCCCGTGCTCCAGGCGCTGCGGCTGCTGAAGAAGGACGGCTTCGTCCTCGACGCGCCCGGCCGCGGCGTGCTGGTCGCGCCGCTGGACGCGGACTGGATGCGCAAGGTCTACCAGGTGCGCGGCGCGCTCGACGTGCTGGCGGCGCGGCTCGCGGCCCAGGCACATTGCCGCCTCGACTCGAAGCTCATCGAGCGCGGCCGCCGTGCCGCGCGCGGGCGCAGCGTGGAGGCCATGATCGACGCCGACACGGCCTTCCACCACGCGATCTACCTCGCCTCCGGCAACCCGCTGATCGCCCAGAGCGCCGACCAGCACTGGCGCCACCTGCGCCGGGCGATGGGCGCGGTGCTGCAGTCCTCCCCGCAGCGCGAGTCGCTGTGGGATGAGCACGAGGCCATCGCCGCAGCCATCGCGGCCGGCGACGCGGACCTCGCCGCGCGCCTGAGCGACGAGCACGGCACGCAGGCCAGCGAGATGCTGAGCCTGCGGCTCGCCGAGCGCCTTTCGCAAGAAGCCAGCCTTTCCGCCAAGACCCACGCAGGAGACAGACGATGAAACTGACACCCGAGCAGCGCGCGCAGTTCGAGCGCGACGGCTACCTCTTCTTCCCCGGCCACTTCAGCGCCGAGGAGACCCGCGTCCTGACCGAGGCCGTGCCCGCGCTCTACAGCCGCCGCGAGGCCTTCAACGTGCGCGAGAAAGGTTCCGACGCGGTGCGGACCAACTTCGCCGCCCACATGTACAGCGAGCCCTTCGCGCGCCTCGCGCGCCATCCGCGCATGGTGGGGCCGGTGGTGGATCTCTTCGAGGAGGAGGTCTACATGCACCAGTTCAAGATCAACGGCAAGATGGCCTTCGAAGGCGAGGTCTGGCAGTGGCACCAGGACTACGGCACCTGGCTCAACGACGACCTGATGCCCACCGAGCGCGCGATGAACGTCGCGATCTTCCTGGACGACGTGAGCGAGTACAACGGCCCGCTGATGTTCATCCCCGGCAGCCACGTCAAGGGCGTGGTCGAGGCGAAGCACGACCTCACGACCACGAGCTACCCGCTGTGGACCGTGGACAACGCGCTCATCCGCCAGCTCGTCGACCGTGCGGGCGGCAAGAACGGCGGCATCGTCTCGCCGAAAGGCCCGGCCGGCTCGATGATCCTCTTCCACAGCTGCCTGGTGCATGCCTCGGGCAGCAACCTCTCGCCCTTCAACCGCGTGGCGGTGTACCTGAGCCTCTGCGCCGTCAGCAACCACATCCGCCGCCACAAGCGGCCCGAGTTCATCGCGCACCGCGACTTCACGCCCATCGCGATGCTGCCGGACGATTGCCTGCTCAAGCCCTACCCCGTCGAGCTGCCCTGGAAGAACGGCCTGCCCGAGAGCGCGCTGCGCACCTCGCTCGATGAACTCGACACCGTGGCGGCCTGAGCCATGAGCCTGCATCTCCAGCTCCAGCAGCGCGAAGCCGATGCGCGCCCGATCCGCATCGGCCTCATCGGCGCCGGCAAGTTCGGCTCCATGTACCTCGCGCAGATCCCGCGCACGCCCGGCGTCCACCTGGTCGCCATCGCGGACCTCTCGCCCGACGCGGCGCGCACCAACCTCGAGCGCGTCGGCTGGAACCCCGCGCGCACCCAGGCCCGCTCGACCGACGAGGCGCTCAAGACGCGCGGCACCCGGATCACCGACGACTGGCGGGCGGTCACGCGCGACCCCGCCATCGACATCGTGGTGGAGTGCACCGGCAACCCCGTGGCCGCCGTCGAGCAATGCCTCGACGCCTTCGCCCACGGCAAGCACGTGGTCAACGTCACCGTCGAGGCCGACGCCTTCTGCGGCCCGCTGCTCGCGCGCCGCGCGCGGCAGGCGGGCGTGATCTATTCGCTGGCCTTCGGCGACCAGCCCGCGCTCATCTGCGACCTGGTCGACTGGGCGCGCACCTGCGGCTTCCCGGTGACGGCCGCCGGGCGCGGACACAAGTGGCTGCCGCACTTCAGCGAATCCACGCCCGAGACCGTGTGGGGCAACTACGGCCTGACGCCCGAGCAGGCGCTGCGCGGCGGACTCAACCCGAAGATGTTCAACAGCTTCCTCGACGGCTCGAAGCCCTCCATCGAAAGCGCCGCCGTGGCCAACGCCACCGGCCTGGGCGTGCCCTCCGACGGCCTGCTCTACCCGCCCGCGAGCGTGGAAGACATCCCCGTCGTCACGCGCCCGCGCGGCGAAGGCGGCGTGCTGGAACGCAAGGGGATGGTGGAAGTCGTCTCCTCGCTGGAGGCCGACGGCCGCCGCATACCCTACGACATCCGCATGGGCGTGTGGGTCACGGTCGAGGCCGAGACCGAATACATCAGGAACTGCTTCGAGGAATACAACGCCCACACCGACCCGAGCGGGCGCTACTTCACGCTCTACAAGCGCTGGCACCTCATCGGGCTGGAGGTCGGCGTCTCGGTGGCCAGCGTGGCGCTGCGCGGCGAAGCCACCGGCGTGGCCACCTGCTGGAACGCCGACGTGGTCGCCACCGCCAAGCGCGACCTCGCGCCGGGCGAGATGCTCGACGGCGAGGGCGGCTACACGGTGTGGGGCAAGCTGCTGCCTTCCGAGCGCTCCATGCGCCTGGGCGGCCTGCCGCTGGGCCTCGCGCACAACGTCAAGGTCGTGCGCCCGGTGAAGAAAGGGCAGAGCCTCTGCTGGAGCGACGTGGCGATGGACACTTCCACGCCCGCCTACAAGCTGCGCAGCGAGCTGGAGGCCATGTTCGCGCCTTCGCAGGCGAAGGCGGCCTGAGGCCGCTTTCGCCGCGCGTTCAGTTGCCGGCGAGCAGCGCGGCGTAGCGCGCCAGGTCCACGTTGCCACCGCTCACGATGACGCCCACGCGCGCGCCGCGGATCGCATCACCCGCCGCGCAGGCGGCCGCGAAAGCGAGGCAGCCCGTGGGCTCGACCACCATCTTCATGCGCTCGGCGAAGAAGCGCATGCCCTCCACCAGCTGCGCATCGCTCACGGTGAAGATGTCGTCCACGTCGCGTCGGATGATGCCGAAGGTGTATTCGCCCAGGTGCTGCGTCTGCGCGCCGTCCGCGATGGTCTTCGGCGTCTCGATATGCACGATGCGGCCCGCGCGCAGCGACTGCTGGCCGTCGTTGCCCGCCTCCGGCTCCACGCCGTAGACCTTGGACTTCGGCGACAGCGCCCGCGCCGCCAGCGCCGAGCCGCTGGTCAGGCCGCCGCCGCCCAGGCAGACGAAGAGCGCGTCGAGCTCGCCCACCTCCTCGAAGAGCTCCTTGGCCGCCGTTCCCTGTCCCGCGATCACGTCGGGATGGTCGTAGGGCGGGATCAGCGTCATGCCGCGCTCCGCGGCCAGCCGCTTCGCGAGCGCCTCGCGGTCTTCGGTGAAGCGGTCATACGTCACCACCTCGGCGCCGTAGCCGCGCGTGGCGGCGAGCTTGGCCGCCGGCGCATCGGTCGGCATCACGATGACCGCCGGCATGCCCAGCAGCCGCGCCGCGAGCGCGACCGCCTGCGCATGGTTGCCGGAAGAAAAGGCGATCGCGCCGGCCTTGCGCTGCGCGGCGTCGAACTTCGACAGCGCGTTGAAGGCGCCGCGGAACTTGAAGGCGCCCATGCGCTGGAAGTTCTCGCACTTGAAGAAGAACTCCGCGCCCCATCGCTCATCCGCGGTCCGCGAGCGCAGCACCGGGGTGCGATGGGCCTGGCCCTGGAGCCGCGCGGCCGCGGCGATGACATCGTCGTAGGTGGGAAGTATCAGCATGGGCGAAGCTTAGCGCGTGAATATGGGATGTCGCTTTTCGCGCGGCCGCGCCAGAATCCGCGCCAAGCAAGAACAGAACAACAGGTCCCCGGACCGCCGCAACCGATGGCCCTTTCCGAAGGCAGCGACTTCAGTGATTTCCTCCTCCAGCTCTACCGCCTCGCCAGCGAGCGTCCCATCCGGGACTTCCAGGATGCCGCGCTCTGGCTGATCAAGCCCGTCCTGCCCTTCGATTCCTCGATGTGGGGCACGGCCACCTCGACGCCGCACGGCATCGACATCCACACCATCCACCTGCACGACAAGCCGCCGGAGATGCTGGCCGCCTACGACCGGCTGAAGCAGCACGATTCCGCCGCCGCCTCGCTGCGCGGCCTGGGCCGCGCCACGCGCGGCTTCAACGCGGAACACTGCTTCGCGGCGCCGGAGCAGGGGGAATTCCTCAACGTGCTGCGCTCCTTCGACCAGGAGAATTTCTTCATCACCACGCAGCACGACCCGCGCACGGCCTTCGTGCACTGGATCTCGCTCTTCCGCGCCGACGCCGAGGCCTACACCACCGATGGCGAAGAACGCCTGCTGGCCAGGATGGCGCCGCACGTCATGCAGGCGCTGGCGCTCAACCGCGTGATGCATCTCGACCGCCTGGCCCCGCCCGATGCGCCGGCGCGGGCGTCGGCGATCGGCGACTTGCTCGGCGTGCTGCACCATGCCGACCCGCGTTTCGAGGCCATGCTGCGCGCGGAATGGGACGACTGGCCCGGCCGCGCGCTGCCACGCGCGGTGCTGCAGCACTTCCTGCTGGGCCACGAGCGCTTCCAAGGGCGCACGGTGGTGGTGGCGCACCGTGTCGAGCAGGGCCTGCTCTTCCTCAAGGCACGCGCGCGCTGCCGCGCCGACGACCTCACGCCGCGCGAGCGCATCGTCGCCGAGCGGATGGCGCTGGGCGAGACGCACAAGCAGATCGCGCAGGCCCTCGGGCGCTCGCCCGCGACGGTGCGCAACCAGATCCAGTCGATCTACGACAAGCTGGACGTCCGCCACGTCGCGGGGCTGATCGAGGCATTGCGGCAGGCGGATTGAACCGTGGCCGGCCCCGAAGGGTCAGCGCCGCCTCGCCTGCGCCCGACGCGCGCTCTCCCACGCCGCGTCGTAGCGCTGGGTGGGCGAGTAGGCGGCCCATCTCGGATCGTTGAAGACTTCGTCATGGGAGACCTCGCCCTCCGCGTTCCAGAACCGGACCTGGTTGCGCACGGCGGCCGTGTCCTGGTGCCGGTACAGCCAGCGAAACTCGCTGGCGGTGACGCCCTGCCCATAGGGCCCTCGCTTGGCGGCGACGACGTCCAGGGTTTCCATGATCCTCTCTACCGCGAAGTGCACGGTATGGCGGGTCTGGGTGAGCTGGAATTCGAGGCCCGCCTTGCTGGTCCGGCGCCAGAAGGCGACCTTCATGTCCGGATCGGTGAGCGCGCTGACGCCAAGGCGCCGCGCCGCGCCGGCCACGTCGTACCTGTCGTGCGACTGCAGGAAGGCCCGGAACCTGGCGCCCCGCCCGGGACGCACGAGCTTCGTGGCGATCTCGGCGTTCGAGGCATAGCGGTCCGCGGTGGAAGAGCCCCAGACCGAGTTCGTCAGGTCATTCTGGACCAGCACGTTCACCGGAACGGCCCCACGGGTCCAACGGTACAGCCTTGAAAGAAGCCTGCCGGGGCTTCGCCTGTGCCCTTGGCGCTCGACCGCGAACTGTGCCTCGTCCCTGTCGAACATCAGGCCATACATGATGTCCCCCGACCTGAACGCACGCCCCAATGCGGCATAGGCATCATCGGATCGCTTCCGCCCATCCGCATCCTTCCAGGTGACCGGATTGTTCCCCACCATGCAGAAGAGATTGAGCCCATCGACCGTGCCCGCCGGATCGGGACTGACCCAGCGTGCCAGCCAGGGCGCGTAGTAGCGATAGCCGTAGTAGCAGAGCCCCGTGACGTCGCGCTCCTTGCCGGCGTGGCGCACCGTCTTGTACTTTGCCTCGGCCGCGCTGCGCGCCGTCCAGAGCGAGGTGCCGCCGAAGGGGTAGTACTCCTCGGCACTGATCAGCTGGCCGCTGCCGTCCACTTCGAGCAGGCAAGAGCCCTGGTGGTCGTCCAGGCTGTAGCGGAACTGGTCATTCGCGATGCCGGAAGGCGGGTTGCGCTGCCAGTGCAGCGCGCGGACCCGGCCGTCCATCGTGGCCACGTGGAGCACCTCGCCGGTGACTTCGTCATGGTGGAGCTCCATGCCGGGAAGACAGGCGACGTGCAATTTCTTCGTCGCGCCGGACACCATCCTCTTGGACTGCTTGTACCGGCGCTGTCCATCCCCTCCATACACATACGACTCGTCGTCATCCTCCAAGCCGTCATCGCGCGACACGAGGGTGACGGCGTCCAGCTGGTCGAGATCGTTCCACCCCATGGCCTGGCCCGGGACCAGTTCGCGCAGGTTGCCATGGTGGTCGAACTTCGCATCGATGTCGTCCTGTCCTGTCCCCGGCCGCTGGAGCAGCGAGCAGTTCGACTCCGCCGACACCAGGTAGGTATCCGATCAGCGCCACATACTCATCGACGCTCGTGCCGAGGCGCTCCTTCCAGGCCAGATGTCGCGCGATGACCGACAGCGTGGCATCCGTCAATTGCGAATGCGGCAAGCCATGCAGGTCGCTGGCCTGCTTGAGCAGCCAGTCCAGCGACTGGAAACCGATGCCCGTGCGCTGGTACAGGCGCACGAGCCGGTCCATGGCAATCAGGTCCTCGCTGTCCAGCGGCATGCCATCGGTGCGTTGCAGGATGGCCTTGGTCGCGCCATCCACGGTCTTGTTCTTCACATGGATGGCCGGGGCCGTGCCGCGGTTGATGTAGCAGGCATACACGTGGCTCGCCGTCACCGGGGCGGGCGACCTCTCGCCACGCACGGCATAGTTGCGCACCAGTTCGTTCATCTCCGCGCTGGTGATGGAGGCGTACTCGAGAAAATGGCCGACCTCGGACAGCTGGGAGTAGTCCACGACCGTGAGGGACCGCGTGAAGTACCTGGCCGCCTCGGTCATCGGCTTCTCGCCCCAGTCGGGCGGGACGTGGTAGAAGCGGGTCGAGGGATGATCGTGCTCGACGAACTCGCAGCCCTCGCTTCCCAGTTTCCAGTAGCGGCCGTCCGGCAGGCTCTTGAGGTGGCAGGTCCCGTCGGCCCCCTCGGTCCGCGCGACGGGCGCCATGGCGGCCACGTTCGCGGTCCGGCTGTCGCCGGCGCGGTTGAGGGCGAAGCCCTTCTGGTCGCCATCCAGCAGGTAGCCGCGCCTTCCACTGATGAAGCTGCTGGGGCCTCCATCGGCCGCATCCCGGCCGACGACGTACTTGCCGTTGCGGAAGCAGACCGCCGAATACCCGCCCTGCTGGAGCGATTGCGACAGGATGCGGTAGGGGTCGGCGCTGTCGCCCGACGCCCAATACACCTGGCAGTGCAACTGCGCCACCGCCGTTCTCGGCAGGGCCGGCACGACATTCATCCAGCCCTGGGACGCGGTGTCGATGCGCTTCAGCAAGGCGCCCTGCGCATCGAGAAAGAAGTAGCTCAGCCCGTAGATGGAAGCGGCCTGCGTGCCATCCAGCTCGGGCTTGACGTAGTGGATCAGGCCATCGTTCGCCAGCGCCACCACGCCTCGGATCAGTTCCCCGGTCCGCGCCCCGTCGGCGAGCCCCGGCGGCGGGACGCCGGGAACCGAAGGCGGCAGCTGGTAGTCGCCCATCAGGATCGTGCGGTGATGCGCATGCAGGCGCAGCTTGTCGAAGACATTCGGCACCAGGGTGAACGCCGGGTCCGCGAGGCCGTAGATCGAATTTGCCGTGGCATGCGCCACCGCGTTGAGATCCGAGCCCATGGCCGCCAGCGCCTCGCGCACCGTGACGTGGTGCAGGTCGAAGGGCAACGCAAAGGGATGGCTGCCGGTGGCCATCTGCTCGTACAGCGCGTCCCTGGCCGTCACCGGATCGCCGGCGCTCAGGTAGGCCTCCATCACGGCAATGGCCTGCGAGAGGGTCGTCACCTCGCGCGCGAGGTTCTCGCCGCTGAGCTGCAGGCCCGCGAGATCGGGCCGGCGCTCCGCCAGCGCATGGCCAGGCTTCGCCACGACGCCCGCGTCGAGCGTGCGATAGATCTCGCGCAGGTAGTTGGCAGGCGAGAGCCGGGAGCGCATCGAAGCAGGGTCCACGTATTCGGTCGCGTCGACGGTCCATGGGTCGACGGACGCCGCGGCGGGGGTGTCGGCATGCAAGCCGGACGGATCGTCGCGCGCAAGCACATGCCGCAGCCTGCCGCGTACGGCACCGGAAGCCTCGCGCAACGCCGTGGCGTACGGATGCAGGGCGCGCGGCAGCGCGCCCCTCTCGAGCGCATCGGCTGCTTCCAGTGCCGAGGAAAAGCCCGCCGCCGCCAGCGCCTCGCGCATGGCCGGGACGACGAAAGGCCGCTCGAGCAACTCCCTGATCGCATTGATCTTCATGACACTCCCTGAATACTTTTTCTTGCGGGCTGCTCCAACGCTCACGCGCTGTCGCCACGCGCGTCCAGCATAGTCAAGCGCCGGTGGCGGCAGTTCAATTTCCCGACGCGCTCAGGGAGAAATGAGCCGATGCGTGCCCCTGCATGTTGGTCCGAGGCGACAGAGGGCACGCCGCCGGCGGCGGCGCGGGCGCCTCGCCATCATGGGTGACGAAGTTCAGCAACCCTGTCCACCGGGCCTGTCGAAAGGACGGGTTGCCAACCGTCATGAGGTTGAGCGATCCTGCTCTGCTTTCCTGAACGAGGTCCCCTCATGCAATACATGCTCATGTTCTATCAACCCAATGCCGAATTCGAACAGCGCAACGCGGCGGAATCCGAGGCCTACATGTCGGGCTGGATGGCCTACGTCGGCGCCATCCGCCAGTCCGGCATCACGCTCAACGGCCACGGCCTGCACCCGCCGATGACAGGCACCACGCTGCGCGTGCGCGGCGACAAGCGCCAGGTGCAGGACGGCCCCTTCGCCGACGCGAAGGAGCAGTTGGGCGGCTACTTCGTGATCGACGTGCCGGACCTCGACACCGCGCTCGAATGGGCCGCGCGCGCACCCTGCGCCAGCACCGGTGGCGTGGAAGTGCGCCCCGTGTTCACCGCGCCGACCGCGTGAGCGTGCCGGCGCACGATGAAGCCCGGGTGGCCGCGCACGAGGCCGCCGAGAGAGCCGCGCGCCAGTCCTACGGCCGGCTGGTCGCCATCCTTTCGGCGCGCACGCACGACATCGCCGCTTCGCAGGACGCGCTGGCCGATGCCTTCGCGCGCGCGCTCGAACGCTGGCCCGTCGACGGCGTGCCGGCGCAACCGGAGGCCTGGCTGCTGAGCGTGGCGCGCAACCGCGCGCTGGACGCCTGGCGCCACAGCCAGGTGCGGGACGCGGCCGCGCAGACCCTGCTGCTGCTCGCCGACGAGTTCGCCGCCGATGCCGGCGAAGGCGATGCCGTGCCGGACGAGCGGCTGCGCCTGCTCTTTGTCTGCGCGCATCCCGCCATCAACGCGGCGGCGCGCGCGCCCCTGATGCTGCAGACCGTGCTCGGCCTGGACGCCGCGCGCATGGCAGGCGCCTTCCTCACCGCCCCCGCCACGCTCGGGCAACGCCTGGTGCGGGCCAAGGCCCGTGTTCGCGCGGCCGGCATTCCTTTCGAGTACCCGCGCGCGCAGGAGCTGCCGCGGCGGCTGGCGGACGTGCTCGACGGCATCTATGCCGCCTACGGCACCGGGTGGGACGAGGTCGACGGCGCCGATGACACGCAGCGCGGGCTGACCTCGGAAGCCATCGAGCTCGGCCGCATCCTCTGCGCGCTGATGCCGCGCGAGCCCGAGCCGCACGGCCTGCTGGCGCTGATGCTCTTCTGCGAAAGCCGCGCCGCCGCGAGGCGAAGCGAGACCGGCGCCTACGTTCCGCTCGATGCGCAGGACACCGCGCGCTGGGACCGCGCGATGCAGGCGCGGGCCGAGCAGGCGTTGCGGCATGCATCGTCGCTGCAAGCCATCGGTGTCTACCAGGTCGAGGCGGCGATCCAGTCGGCCCACTGCGCGCGACGCCTCGGCGCGGAAGTGCCGGGCGACGCGCTGGTCACGCTCTACGACGGCCTCCTCGCCCTGCGCCCGGGCACCGGCGCCTGCGTGAGTCGCGCGTGCGCGGTGGCGAACGCGCAGGGCGCGGCGGCGGGCCTGCAGGCGCTCGATGCGATCGACGCGCCGGCGGTGGCCGGCTACCAACCCTACTGGGCAGCCCGCGCGCACATGCTGGCGGGCACCGGCGCGCACGCGCTCGCGCGCGAAGCCTATGCGCGCGCGGCCGGTCTCAGCACCAGCGCGGCGGTGCGGGACTACCTGCAATCGGCGGCGGCATGCCTGCCGCTTCGCGCTCAGGGCGCTGCCCGCTGAGGCCCCGAGGCCGTCTTCACCCGGAAGCCCAGCACCAGGTCGCGGTAGCGGCGCTGCATGTCGCGCCAGCGCGCGAGCAAGTCGCGGTCATAGCGCAAGCGGATCTCGGCCTTCATCTCGGGCCACAGCACGAAGTCGTGATGGCAGGTGGCGCTTCCGCCCACGACGGCGGTCGAGCCGCAGCGGATCGCCGCGACCAGCCGGCCCTGCTCGTGCGCGAAGTAGAGCGTGTGGCTGAATGCGGCATGGCGCGGGTTGTCCTCTTCCAGGACCAGGCCCAGCCCGAGGTCCTTGACGGCCCTGTACGCCACGAGCCCATGGACCATCGGCAGCGGCTCATAGACGTAGAAGCGGCGCCACTCGTTGCCCGGCAACCTGAATTCGTAGGGCCGCTCGAACTTGTCTTCGCCGAAGCTCAGGGCGGACCCGGCCGCCACCTCGAATTCGATCCAGTCCCTGTCGTGGAAGCCGCGCCGGCGATAGGCCGCCTGGTTCGTGGGGCCGAGGGGCGACAAGTCACGGTCCTGGACCAGCATGCCGATGCTGCGCAGCCTGGATTCGAAGCTGCGCGGCGGTGGCGGGCCGGCGTCCTGCCCCAGCCTCGGCGGCTCGCCCGCGTACTCCACCACGCGCGCATAGTCGCGCGGGATCGCCACCGCCGCCCCGCCCAGTTGGCCGATCACCGCGTTGCCCGGCGGCAGGGCCCGGGCCGGCGTCCCGCTCTCCGCGCAGCGCGCATCGCATCCCCACAGCGCGGGCCAGGCGAGCCCGATGGCCAGCGCGCGCGCCACGCGCCACCATTTCTTCCGTCGTGCATCCATCGTCTTCGTCTCCCTTCATGGCCTGGAAAAGGACCCCTCGTCGAAGGCCGGTCCCACGCGGAAGCCGAGCAGCAGATCGCGGTAGTGGTCCTGGTAGTCCCGCCATCGGGGCAGGAGGTCTTCCGAATAGGAGAGCTGCGCCTCGGCCTTCATCTCCGGCCACAGCATGAAATGGTGGCGGCAGGTGTTGGTGCCGCCCGGCTCCAGGCTCAGGCCCGAGCGGCAGCGGATGAAGGCCACGATCCTGCTGCCCTCGTAGGCGAAGTAGAGCGTGTGGTTGTAGAGGTTGTGATCCCTGTTCTCGTCGTCCAGGACCAGGTCCAGCCCGCGTTCCCGGGTGGCCTTGAAGGGCGAGAGGCCGTGCAGCATCGGCAGCCGCTCGTAGTCGTAGAAGCGATGCCACTCGCTGCCTGGCACCTTGGTCTCGTACGGGTACTTGAAGCTCTCGTCCTTGGACAGGCGCAGCTTCGAGCCCGCGACGACGCTGACGTCGATCCATTCCGCATCCCTGCGCCGGACCTTCCGATAGCTTTCGGCGGTGCGCTTCGTCAGCGGCTGCATGTCGGGGTAGTGCGCGACCAGCGAGAAGCTCGCGAGCTTCGACTCGTAGTCCCGGACGGCGGCGGGGCCGTCGCCCGGTGCGCCGGGCCAGGGTGGATCGTCCTCGTATTCGACACGCCGCGTGTGCTCGCGCGGGATCGCCACCGGCGCACCGCCCAGGTCGCCCACCACCGCGTTGACGGGGATCGACGGCAACGCCAGCGTGGCCTGGCGCGCGCGCGCGCTCGGCCCATCGCAGGCCCACAGCAGGGGCAGCGACAGCGGCAGGGCAAGCGCCCGCGCGAGTCGCCACGGCATGGCTGGCTTCGGATGCATCGTTCTGGTCCTCCCTGGCGTCCGGTTCTGATGGACCGCATCCTCTCAACATGCGTTCCCGGATGCAAAAATTGTCAAGTCGCAAGAATGACTGTCAACAACATGCACCACGAGCTGCCGGAACGCCTGGCGCAGAATCGGCGCATGCGAGCCCTGCTCTCCACCTTCTCATGGCAGGAACTGCGCCACCATCCCTGGCGCAATGCCGCCGCCGTCATCGCCGTCATGCTGGGCGTTGCACTGGCCTTCTCGGTCCACCTCATCAACGCATCGGCGCTCGACGAGTTCTCCAGCGCCGTGCGCTCGGTCAACGGCCAGCCCGACCTGGAGCTTCGCGCGGCGCAAGGCAACTTCGACGAGGCCGTCTTCGCGCAAGTGGCACAGGACCCGAGGGTCGCGCTGGCGAGCCCGGTGCTCGAGCTGCAAGGCAGCGTGCTCGCCGGCGAGCGCCGCCTGCCGCTGCGCGTGGTCGGCGTCGACGCGCTGGCGCTGCCTGCCATCGCCCCGGCGCTGATGCCGCGGCCCGCCGAGGGCAGCGATCGCTTCGCGGTCTTCGCGCCGGGCAAGGTGTTCCTCAACGCCGCCGCGCGCACCGCCTTCGGCGAGGACGCGAAGTCGCTGCATCTGCGCGTCGACACCGAGACGCGCGAGGTGCAGGTGGCCGGCCAGGTGACGGCCGGCGGCGCCGCGCTCGCGGTGATGGACATCGGCGCGGCGCAGGACCTCTTCGGCCGCGGCGGCCGGCTCACCCGCATCGATCTCCGCCTGGCGCCGGGCACCGACCGCGCGGCCTTCATCCGTGCGCTGGAGGACGCGCCGGGCTGGCCGGCCGGCCTGCAGGTCGCCGAGCCCGGCGACGCGGCGGAGCGGGTGAGCAACCTCTCGCGCGCCTACCGCGTCAACCTCACGGTGCTCGCGCTGGTCGCGCTCTTCACCGGCGCCTTCCTCGTGTTCTCGGTGCTGGCCCTGAGCGTGGCCAAGCGCGCCCAGCAGTTCGCGCTGCTCGGCGTGCTGGGCCTCACGCCGCGCGAGCGCCTGCGGCTCGTGCTGGCCGAATCGCTGGTGCTCGGCCTCATCGGCAGCGCCGCCGGCATCGCACTGGGCGCGACGCTGGCCGAGTTCGCGCTGAAGCTGCTGGGCGGCGACCTGGGCGGCGGCTACTTCGAAGGCGTGGCGCCCAGCCTGCGCTGGCGCTGGGATGCCGCGCTGCTCTACGGCGCGCTCGGCGTCGTGGCCGCGCTGGTCGGTGGCTGGTGGCCCGCCCGCGCGGCGCAGGCGCTGCCGGAGGCGCAGACGCTCAAGGGCCTGGGCGCGGCGGCGCCGGGCAAGGGCGCGCACCGCCTGGCGCTGCTGCTGGTCCTGGCCGGCGCGGCACTGGCGACGGCGCCGCCGGTGTTCGGCATCCCGATCGCGGCCTACCTCAGCGTCGGCTTCCTGCTGGTCGGCGGCATCACCGCGCTGCCCTGGCTGATCGCCCTGCTCTACGATCGGCTCGCGCCGCTGTTCGCGGCACGCGTGCTGCCGATGCTCGCCATCGAGCGCGCGCGCCGCATGCGCGGCACCGCCGCGGTGGCGGTGAGCGGCGTGGTCGCGAGCCTGAGCCTCGCCGTCGCGCTCACCGTGATGGTCGCGAGCTTCCGCGACTCGGTCACGCGCTGGCTGGATGTCGTGCTGCCGGCCGATCTCTACGTGCGCAGCGCGAGCGGCGGCACCTCCGTCGGCGAGCAAGCCGCCTTCACGCCGGCCTTCGTGCAGACGCTCGCGCGGGTGCCGGGCGTGGCGCGCACGGGCACGCTGCGCACGCGGCCGCTGCTGCTCGACACATCACGACCGGCCGTGACCGTGATCGCGCGCAGCCTGGACGAGGAGCCCGCGCGCGCCTTGCCGCTGCTGGGCGCGGCCTTGCCCGTGCCGGCGGGCGAGATCGGCATCTACGTGAGCGAGGCCGTGGTCGAGCTCTACGGCGCGCGGCCCGGCACGCGCTTCGAGCCGCTGTCGCGCGCCTTCGCCCCGGCCAGCGGAGAGCAGCCTCGCTTCTTCGTGGCGGGCGTGTGGCGCGACTACGTGCGGCAGTTCGGCGCGATCACGATGGAGGCGCGCGACTTCGAGCGCCTCACCGGCGACCACAGCGTGAGCGACATCGCGCTGTGGCTCGCGCCGGGCGCCTCCGAGAGCGCCGTGCAGCAGGCGGTGCGCGCGACGGCCGAGCGCGAGCGCGGCGACGCCGAGCCGGTGGAGATCGCATCGGTCGGCCAGATCCGCGCGACCTCGCTGCGCATCTTCGACCGCAGCTTCGCCGTCACCTACTGGCTGCAGGCGGTTGCGATCGCCATCGGCCTCTTCGGCATCGCGGCCAGCTTCAGCGCGCAGGTGCTGGCGCGGCGCAAGGAGTTCGGACTGCTCGCGCACCTCGGCTTCACGCGCCGGCAGGTGCTCGCGATCGTCGCCGGCGAAGGCGCGGCGTGGACGGCCATCGGCGCGGTGGCCGGACTGGTGCTGGGCCTGGCGGTGTCGGTGGTGCTGGTGCACGTGGTCAACCCGCAGAGCTTTCACTGGACCATGGACTTGCTCGTGCCCTGGCTGCGCCTCGCCGCGCTGTGCGCGGCCGTGGTCGCGGCCGGCACGGTGACGGCCTGGCTCGCGGGCCGCGCCGCCGCGGGCAGCGACGCGGTGCTGGCGGTGAAGGAAGACTGGTGATCCCGCCCATGCATGCCTCCGGCCCGACCCGCCGCGCCCTGCTGCTCTGCGCCCTCGCCGCTCTCCCCGCGCCCGCCGCGTGGGCGCTGCCGCCGCGTGCGCTGCAGTTCCCGCGCGACTTCGGCAGCCATCCCGGACTGCGCACGGAGTGGTGGTACATCACCGGCCATGCGCGCAGCGGCACCCGCGAGTTCGGCTTCCAGCTGACCTTCTTCCGCTCGCGCGCGGAGGGCACGCAGGACATGCGTTCCGCCTTCGCGGCGAAGCAACTGATCTTCGCGCACGCCGCCATCACGGACCTCGAAGGCCGCAAGCTCTGGCACGACCAGCGCATCGCACGCGCGGGCTTCGGCATCGCATCGGCCTCCGAAGCGGACACCGACGTGCGCCTGCGCGACTGGTCGCTCGTGCGCGAAGACGGGCGCTACATCGCGCGCCTTCCCGCCGCCGGCTTCGCGCTGGAGCTGCGCTTCACGCCCACGCAGCCCGTGCTGCCGCAAGGCACCGGCGGCCTCTCGCGCAAGGGCCCCGAGGCGGCGCAGGCCAGCTACTACTACAGTGAACCGCAGCTCGCGGCGCAAGGCCGCCTTTCCCTTCAAGGGCGCGACTTCGAGGTGCAAGGCAAGGCCTGGCTCGACCATGAATGGAGCGAGGCCTACCTCCACCCCGATGCCGCGGGCTGGGACTGGATCGGCGTGAACCTCTTCGACGGCAGCGCGCTCATGGCCTTTCGCATGCGGCTGCGCGACGGCTCCGCCCTGTGGTTCGGCGGCTCGCTGCGCACGCCCGCCGGTCAACTGCGCGTATTCGGCGCGGACGAGCTGCGCTTCGAGGTCGAGGGCACCTGGACCAGCCCGCGCACGCGCGCCGTCTATCCGACGCGGCTGCGCATCCGCACGCCGGCCGGCGACTTCACGGTGCGCGCCCTGCTCGACGACCAGGAGCTCGACAGCCAGGGCTCGACCGGAACGATCTACTGGGAAGGCCTGAGCGAGCTGCTGGATGCGGGGGGCAAACCCATCGGCCGCGGCTACCTCGAACTCACGGGCTATGCGCAGGCCTTGAAGCTCTGAGCGCTTTCTTAGCTGGGCATTAGCCTCCGCGAGGCCGAGCGCAAGCATCAGGTATAGGGATCGCGCCATACTCGACGCCAGCCGGCACGCCACGCGCCGCGCGCTCCCCGAATCCGCGCACCGAGCCCCAAGCATTGAGCGAAGACACCTCCCGGAAAGCCCTGTTGTGCATCGTCGCAATGGGCTTTTTCATGCAGACGCTCGACACGACGATCGTCAACACCGCCTTGCCCGCGATGGCCCGCAGCCTGGGCGAGAGCCCGCTCGCGATGCAGCCGGTGGTGGTCGGCTACACGCTCACCATGGCCATGCTGACGCCGGCCTCCGGCTGGCTCGCCGACCGCTTCGGCACGCGCGCCACCTACATCACCTCGATCCTGCTCTTCGCCATCGGCTCGGCCGTCTGCGCCATGGCGCAGACGATGCCGCAACTGGTCGCCGCGCGCGTGCTGCAGGCGCTGGGCGGCTCGATGCTGCTGCCGATCGGCCGGCTCACCATCATGCGCAACGTCACGGCCGAGCAGTACATCGCCGCGCTCGCGGCCGTGAGCGTCGCGGGCCAGTTGGGGCCGCTGCTCGGACCCACGCTCGGCGGCTGGCTGGTGCAGGCGGCGAGCTGGCACTGGATCTTCCTCATCAACCTGCCGATCGGCGCGGCCGGCCTGTGGGCCGTGCGGCGCTTCATGCCGCACGGCAAGATGGAGCGGGTGCCGCGCTTCGACTTCATCGGCTGCGGCCTGCTGTCGCTGTGCATGGTGACGGTCTCGCTCGCGCTGGACGTGCCGGCGCGCACGCACCGCGCCGCCTGGTCCGGCGGCCTGTTCGCGGCCAGCGCGCTGGCGGTGTTCCTCTACGTGCTGCACGCGCGCAAACGGCCCGCCCCGATCTTCCGGCTCGGGCTCTTCCGCGAGCCGAACTTCAGCGTCGGGCTCATCGGCAACCTGGTCGCCCGCATCGGCAGCAGCGCGGTGCCCTTCCTGCTGCCGCTGCTGCTGCAACTGCAAATGGGCTACAGCCCGGTGCGCTCGGGGCTGATGATGGTGCCCGCCGCGCTGGCCGGCGTGGTGTCCAAATCGTGGATCAGCGGGCTCGTCAAGCGCTGCGGCTACAACACCTTCCTGCTGGTCAACACGCTGGTCGTCGGCGGCTCGATCGTCTCCTTCGCGCTCATCGCGCCGGGCTGGCCGGTGTGGGTGCAGGTGCTGCAGCTGGCGGTCTTCGGCGCGGCGAACTCGATGCAGTTCGCGGTCATGAACAGCGTCACGTTGAAGGACCTGCGCCCGGAGGACGCAGGCAGCGGCAACAGCCTGTTCTCGATGGTGCAGATGCTCGCGCTCGGCCTGGGCGCGACCATCGGCGGCGGGCTGGTGGGCTTGCTCTCGGGCGAACTGCAATCGACGGCGCTGGCCTTCCGCTATACCTTCGTCACCGTGGGCGTGATCACGCTGCTCTCGGGTGCGGTGTTCCGCTGGATCGACGACGCGAAGATCAAGGGCACGCGCGCGGCGGCCCCGGCCTGAGCGGCTGTCAGGCACTGCTCAGGCCACGCTGGTTCACTAACGCGGCGACACACACCAAGGATTCCCATGAAGAGCAAGCGATTGACCGCCCTGGCGGCGGCGACCGCCTGGATGCTGCTGGCGCCCGCTTGGGCGGCGCTCGGCGGCGCACCGAGCTGGCCCGCCACGCCGGACGGCGCATCGAAGCCCGCGCCGCAGGCACGCGACTTCACCGCGGGCGCCACGGCCTATGACGTCATCGAGACCACGCTGCCCTCCGGCACCCGCGTGCGCGAATACGTGGCGGCGGGCACCGTGTTCGGCATCGCGTGGAACGGCCCCGAGATGGCGCCGCTGGACACGCTGCTCGGCACCTACTTCCCCAGCTATCGGCAGGCCCTGGCCGCGCGGCGCGCGGCGCGCGGCGGCGGGTTGGGGCCGGCGGTGATCCAGGCGGCCGGGGTGGTCGTGCAGTCGGGGGGACACATGGGCGCGTTCTCCGGCCGGGCCTACCTGCCCGGCGCCATACCGCAAGGCGCGAGCGCCGGTGACATTCGATGAACGGAAAGACAGGCATGCGGAAGTTGGCGTGGATGGTGGCGGCAGTCCTGGTGGCGATGCTGGCGGCGTGCGGAGGCGGCGGGGGCGGCGGCAGCGGCGGCGATGCGCCGGCGCCCGGCGCGCAGGCACCGGGGCTGCCGGCGGCCAGCGACGCGGACAACACCGTGCCGGTCGTGATCGGCGCGGGCGCGAACCGGCCGCTGAACTTCCCGCTCGTGAGCGTGACGGTGTGCGCGCCCGGCAGCAACGCGGCCGCGAGCTGCGCGACCATCGACAACGTGCTGCTCGACACCGGCTCCTACGGCTTGCGGCTCTTCGCCTCCGCGATCCCTTCCGCGACGCTGGCCGCGCTTGCGCCGCAGAAGTCCGGCGCGAATCCGGTCGCGGAGTGCGCGCTGTTCGCCACCAGCAATGCCTGGGGGCCGGTGCGAAGCGCCGACATCCGCATGGCCTCGGAGGTCGCGCAGAACGTGCCTGTCCATGTCTGGTCCGACGCCTCGGTGGCGGACGTGCCGTCCACCGCGCCCGCGAGCTGCCAGCAGAACGCGTCCATCGACACCGTGGCGGACCTGGGCGCGAACGGCATTCTCGGCCTGGGCGTGGCCCCGGCGGACTGCCCGGCCTGCGCGCGCGGCGCGAGCAGCCAGTTCTACTACAGCTGCCGGCAGGGCAGCTGCACCGCCCTCCTGCAGCCGGTTGCCAACCAGGTCGGCAACCCGGTCGGGCGCTTCCCGCGCGACAACAACGGCATCATCCTTCAGATGCCGCAGATTCCGGACAGCGGCGCGCCAGGCGCGACGGGCAAGCTGATCTTCGGCATCGACACCGCCTCCAACAATGCCCTGGCGGGCGCCGGCGCGACGGTGCTGAAGACCGGCGGGGGCGGCGACTTCCAGGCGAACTACGGGGGCGCGATCCTCGATGCCTTCGCCGATTCGGGATCCAACGGCCTCTTCTTTCCGGACGGCACGCTGCCGCGCAGCCAGATCGCGAGCGACTGGTACGCGCCGCCGTCCACGCTGGCGGCGTCGGTGGGCGTCACCAGCGCCAACGCCGCGGCCGGCACGCCCGCCAACACGATCCCCTTCCACATCGCCAATGCGGACACGCTGTTCAACTCCAGCGGCACCGCCTTCAACGACCTGGCGGGCACGGCCTCCGGCTCCTTCGACCTGGGCATGCCCTTCTTCTTCGGGCGCAAGGTGTATTACGGCCTGGCGGGTGCATCGTCGGCGGGCGGCGGGGCCGGCCCGTACCTGGCGTACACCGCGAACTAGGCTGGCGCGGCGCCCTCCATCGCGCCCCCATGGCGCTTTACCGCGCGTTCACCAAAGCTTTGCCCGCGCGTCACGAAGGGCTCACCGAGGCCTAAGACGGTCGGCCTAGATTGGTGCCGCCCAGCACAGTCGCTGGTCGGCAACCCCATGGCCTCTCCACGATTCGACACAGCGATCTTCACGGACGATTTCCTTCGCTCCGATGCCAACGGCCTGCACTGCCACGACGCGAACCGGAAGTTCCTGCGCGGCCTCTTCGACACCAGCCTGCAACGCCTCGGCCTGGCCGCGCACGATGCGGCCGCCCGCACCAGCGGCGGCGCGATCGACGTCGCGCGCCTCATGGCGCGGCTGGGGCTGCCCTGCTCGCCGGAAGGCTGGGCCGCCGCCTGCACCGCCGATCTGGGCGGGCTGCGCGGCCAGCACGGGCTGCCGGCCTTCGGTCCCGGCTGCCTCGTGATCGGCTGGGGCATGCCGCCCTCGCTGCAGCGCTGCATCGACGACAGTGGCGCGTCCTACCTCGACGTCGAGATCCACCCGGTGCGCTTCACGACCCACCTGCATCTTTGCGCGCGGACCAACGACCCGGTCATCGAGACGATGCTTCGCGCCCACCGGGTGGACGAGGAGGCGTTCTGGAACCACGCGGCAGCCATGAAGGCCTACTTCGCCCGCCGCGGCGAAGGCACGCTGTTCGACCCGGGCCTTCGCGTGGGGCTGTTCTTCGGCCAGACCCTCGTGGACCTCGCGCTGGTGAGCGACGGACGCACGGTGTCGCCCGCGAGCGTGATCGAGCCCTTGCGGCAACTCGCGCAAGGCGTGGACCTCCTGGTCGTCAAGCCGCATCCCTACGAGCCGGTGATGCGGCACCTCGCGCCCATCGCGCGCGCCATCCCGAACCTGGCATGGACCCGAGAGAACACCTACGCGCTGCTGGCGGCAGCGAACACGGACGTGGTCTGCGCGCTGTCGTCCGGCGTGCTCACGGAGGCGCGCTATTTCATGAAGCAGACGCAGGCGCTGATCCGGCCGGACCGCAATGCGGCCGCGTCCTTGCCCGCGCGCTGCTCGGAATGGATTCCCGTCGGCGCCGACATCGCCTCGATGCATTGCATGGCCATCGCCTGCGGCGCGGCGCATGCCCCGCCCGCGGTCGAGTGGCCCGCCGCCGCGATCGAGTTCGCCTTCGCGTCCCGCTGGGACTTCGACGCGCACAGCCTGGGCCTGGGGACGCTGCCGCCGGCGGAACTCGAGCGCACCCACGGCTTCGGCGCCGCCAGCCCTGCAAGCGCGTGGCTGAGCCATGGATGGGCACGGCCCGGGCGATGGAGCGTGCGCACGGAAGGCGAGCTGGCCTGCATCGTCATCCCGCTGCCGCACGATGCGGATGCACAGCTGTTCGAGTTGCGCATCGAAGGCAGCTGCCCGCTGGGCGCCGCGGCTTCGCCGGGCATCCGGGCCGTGGCCAACGGCGTGGCCGTGGCGCCCCGTCCCCGAAGGTATGCCGGCTTCGACGCGATCGAGTTCGTGCTCCAGGCCGTGGCGCACGGCGCACCGGGCCGGCGTGCGCTGGTGGTCCAGTTCGAGATCGGCGATCCGCGGCGCGCGAGCCTCGTGCTCAAGCGGTTGAAGGTCTCCCTGCCGAAGCCGGCGCCGGGCGCGCCCGCGACCCGGGGGGCGGCCGCGCCGGAGGGCGCGGGCACGGCATCGCGAACGGGCGCCATGCTGCGCGCCTGGCTGCACTGGCCGCGTGGCGACCACCCGGTGCGCTAGGCGCCGTGGAACTCCCGCAGCCTGCCGCCCGCCGCGAGCGGCAGGTCGCGCAGGCGCCGGCCGGTCGCGTTCGCGATGGCATTGGCCAGCGCGGCAGGCGTCGGCCCCTGCGAGGCCTCGCCGGTGCCGAGGAAGGGCATGCCGGGCCGGTCGATGATGTGCACCTCCACCTTCGCCGGCACATCCGAGAAACGCAGGATCGGGTAGCCGCTCCAGTCGTAGCTGCGGATGCGCTGCGTGTCGAAGCGCACCTGTTCGTAAAGCGCCCAGCTGGAGGACTGCAGGATGCCGCCTTCCACCTGGTTGCGCACGCCATCAGGGTTCACCACCTGGCCGCAGTCGATGGCCGCGACCGCGCGTTCGATGCGGAACACGCCCGTCTCCGGCACGATCGACACTTCCACCGCCATCGCGAAGAAACTCATCAGGTTCTTGTACTGCGCGAACGCGAAGCCCACGCCGCGGCCCGGCACGGGCTTGCGCTTCGGGTCCCAGCCGAACTTCTGCGCGGCGAGCTGCACCACGTCGCGCCCGCGCGGGTCATCCAGGTGACGCAGGCGGAACTCGACCGGATCCGCGCCCGCCGCGGCGGCCAGCTCGTCCATGAAGCTCTCGATGCTGAAGACGTTCATGAACGCGCCCAGCCCGCGGTGCGCCGAGACGCGCACCGGCATGTCCGGCAGGAAGTGGTGCTGCACGTCGTAGTTGGCGAAGTTGTACAGCGGCAGGCTGTTGCGGTCGCCTCCGCCTTCCGGCATCGGGATGGGCTTGGGCGGCGCGGGCGTGAAGGGCTTGGCCAGGTACTGCGCGGAGATGAAGCGGCCGGCGTTGTCGATGCGCTGGTTGTGCGAGTTGCTCCAGATCTCGTACTGCCAGTCGACCACGCGGCCATTGGCGTCCAGCGAGGCCTTCACGTCGGTCACCATCGCCGGGCCGAAGGGCTCCCAGGTGAGTTCCTGTTCGCGCATCCATTGCAGGCGCACCGGCCGTCCCGGCATGGCGCGCGCGATCAGCGCGGCCTCGGCGCCGGCGTCATCGGCGGCGTTGTGGCCGTAGCAGCCCGAGCCCTCGACGTGGATGCAGCGGATGTCTTCCGGCTTCATCGAGAAGAGCTCCGCCAGGCCGCCGCGCATGGGGAACACGCCCTGCGTGTGCGTCCACACCGTCAACTTGCCCTCGGCGTCGAACTGCGCGACGGCGCACGAAGGGCCGATGGAGCCGTGCGCGAGGAAGGGCTTGGTGAAGCGCGCGTGCAGCGTCTTCGCGGCCGGGGCCGCGTCGCCGTGGCGCTCGCCGACATGGATCTCGCGCGCGGGCAGCTTCATCAGCACGTCGTAGATGTCGGCGGGCGCCGGCAGCGCGGGGCCGTCCTGCCAGCGCGCGGCTTCGCCGAGCGCGCGCATGGCCTGGATGGCCTGCCACTCGTCCTGCGCGACCACGGCGAGGAAGCTGCCGTCGCGCACGACCTTGAGCACGCCGGGCATCTTCTCGACCGCAGCGCTGTCCACCGAACTCAGCGTGGCGCCATAGGACGGCGGGCGCACGACGCGCGCGTGCACCATCCCGGGCAGGCGCATGTCCTGCACGTAGCTCGCGCCGCCGGTGACCTTGCCCGGGATGTCGACGCGATGGACCGACTGGCCGATGACGCGGTGCTGCGCCGGGTCGACCAGCTCGGAGCGCGGCTCGGCTCGGCGGTGCAGGTCCAGCCCGCTCACGGCCTGGCCGTAGCTCAACGTACGGCCGTCGGGCGCGGTGATGGTGCCGTCGCGCGCCTTGAGGAGCGCCGCGTCGGTGCCCAGCTTGCCGGCGGCCGAGGCCAGCAGCAGCGTGCGCACCTGCGCGGCCGCATGCAGGATGGCGGTGCCGCTGTCGGCGGTGGAATGGCTGCCGGCCGTGTAGCCCTCGTTGGGCGTGGCGCCGGTGTCGGCCGTGACCAGGTGGATGGCCGGCGGCAGCACGCCCAGTTGCTCGGCCGCGATCTGGATGAAGGCGGTGCGGATGCCCGTGCCCAGTTCGGCCTTGCCTGTGAAGACCGTGATGCGGCCCTGCGCGTCGATGCGAATCCAGGCATCCAGCATCGGCGTGCCGACCAGGTCGCCTGGCAGCTTGGCGGCGCCGGCATCGAGCGCGTTGGGCGCACCCGCTTCCGTGGCCTTCTGCGCGAAGGCGTCCACGGACGGCAGGAGCGCGAAGCTCACGGTGAGCGAACCGGCCGCGAGCAGGCGGCGCCGGCCGGGGTTCCGAAGTGTCTCTCCGCCGGGAACGCGGCTCATTGCGCGACCCCCTGCGGCGACGCCGCGCCAACCAGGGTCTTCGAGGCCTGCACGATGGCCGAGACGATGCGCATGTGGGTGCCGCAGCGGCAGAGGTTGGGCTGCAGCTGCGCGCGGATCTCGGCCTCGCTCGCGCCCGGACGCTCGTCGAGCAGCGCCTGCGCGCGCATCACCATGCCGGCGATGCAGTAGCCGCACTGTGCCGACTGTTTCTCCATGAAGGCCTGCTGGATCGGCGCCGGCTTGTCGACCGTGCCCAGGCCCTCGATGGTGCGCACCGGCCGCTTGCCCACGGCCGACACCGGCATCAGGCAGGAGAAGACAGGGCGCTTGTCGACGATGACGGTGCAGGCGCCGCACTGGCCCAGGCCGCAGCCGTACTTGGCGCCGTTGAGCTTCAGGTGGTTGCGCAGCGCATAGAGCAGCGGCATGGAGGGGTCGATGTCGAGCGCGTGCTCGGTGCCGTTGACGGTGAGCGTGATCATTGAGGCTGTGCCTCCTTGCGAATGTTGGCGATGTCCTTCGGCAGATCGGCCCAGGCCGGCTTCTGCGTGGATTGGGCGCGCACGTAGCGCAGCACGTCGGCGATCTGCTCGTCGCTCAGCACGTCGCCGAAGGGCGGCATGTAGTGCGCGGAGCCCGTGCCTTGCCAGGGGTTGCCGTGCAGCACCAGGCGCGCGGCGTTGCGCGGGCTGTCGGCGTTGATGGCGGTGCTCATGGCGAGCGAGGGCCGTTCGCCGATGGTGCGCATCGGCGCGGCGGCGCCATGGCAGCCGGCGCAGGCGCTGGCGAAGAGGGCCGCGCCGGCATCCACGCGCTGCCCTTCGGTGGTGGCCGTCGGCATCTGGGCGGAAGCCGGCGCCGCAGCGGCGGGCTGCCGCGCGTCCGCGGGCGGCTGCATCGACATGATGTAGGTCGCGATGGCCTTCACGTCGGCCTCGGGCACCTCGGCCAGGTGCTGCGTGACCGGCAGCATGGGACCGGCCGCCGCGCCGTGTTCGCTGGCGAGGCCGGTGCGCAGGTAGGAGACCAACTGGTCCTGCGTCCAGGTCTTGGGCGAGTGCGACAGCGGGTTCAGCGGCGGCGCTTCCCAGCCGTCGATCAGGTTGCCGGCGAAGGGCTTGTCGCCCTTCTCCGCGCCCAGCGCATTCATGGGCGTGTGGCAGGACGCGCAATGCGCCGCGCCCTCCACCAGGTAGCGCCCGCGCAGCCATTCCGCGGACTGCGGCGTCACCGGCTCGGGCAAGGGGCCGCGCTTGAGGAACAGCATGTTCCAGCCTGCCACCAGCGGCCTGAAGTTCATCGGGAAGCTCAGGTCGTTGGCCTTCGGCGGCGCATCGACCGGCGTGCGCGCCATCAGGTAGGCGTAGAGCGCGTCGAGGTCCTGGTCGCTCATCCGCGTGAAGTGCGGGTAGGGGAAGGCCGGGTACAACAAGTGGCCGTCGCGCGAGACGCCGGAGCGCATGGCGCGCACGAAGGCCTCCCGCGACCAGCCGCCGATGCCGGTCTTCACATCCGGCGTGATGTTGGTGCTGTAGATGGTGCCGAAGGGCGTCTTGAGCGGCAGGCCGCCGGCGTAGGACTTGCCGTTCGCCGTCGTGTGGCATGCCATGCAATCACCCTGCGCCGCGATGCGGGCGCCTTCGGCCAGCACAGCCTTGTCGGTGCTCGGCGCTGGTGGGTCGGACTGCGCGCCGATGGCCGGCTGCCACGCGTAGGCCGTGGCGATGGCGAGGGCCGCGACGACCAGCAGTGCCGCGATCTTGGTCTTGTGGGTCATGTCGATTCTTGCAAGCCGCCGCGGCGTGGGTGGCCGCGGCGTGGGGCGCGATCGTACGCTTCGGCACCCTGCGCGTGCCGCGCGCCCGCAATACCCGAGTCGCCATGTTGGCGAACGCAGGCTGGTCAGGTTGTTCAAATCTTGATGGGCGTGAAATCCGGCATCGACATCAGGCAACCATCGGTTGCGGCCATCCGCGGAGAACGTTCATGACCCACCCCAGCTTCCAGGCTTTCGAAACCGACATGCGCGCGAAGGGCTACCCCGACGTCGCGGTGCGCGACTACCCGACGGCGACCGAGGCGCCCGACCACACGCATGAGTTCGCGGTGAAGGCGCTGGTGGTGCGCGGCGAGATGTGGCTCACCGTCGGCGGCGACACCCGCCATCTTCTGGTTGGCGACACCTTCGAACTCGACCACGAGGTCGTGCATGCCGAGCGCTACGGCAGCGAAGGCGCGACCTACTGGGCCGCGCGACGCCACAAGGCGAACTGACGCGCACGCCAGCTTCCCGACAGCCCGGCCGTCGCGCCGGTCGCGAATGCTGAAACAATGGGGGCGTGGCCATTCGCACCTACCTCAGCGCCAAGCTGCCGCTGCTTTCCAGCCGGGGCTACGCGCTGCGCCACAGCCGGCAGCCGCGCTACGAATGCGAGTGGCACTTGCACGACTGCGCGATGCTGCTGTGGCCACAGACCGGCGGACTGCGAAGCGCATGGCTGGACGATGGCGCGGCGCCGGAACTGGTGAACGCCCACGGCGCGACGCTGACGCGCAGCAGCGCGCTGCTGCTGCCGCGCTCGGCTGCGCACCACACCAGGTCCTCGACGCCGCGCCAGCAGCACGGCGAGCTGTACCTGCCGCCCGAACTGCTGCGCGGCTGCACCGCCTTCGGCGCGCTGCGGCTCGACGGCGCCACGCTCGCGATGCTCGATGCCTTGCTGGCCCCGGCGCTCGAAGCGCGCAGCGCCGAGCACCTGGTGCAGGCCATCGCCACGCAGCTGAGGGCGAGCCGGCCGGTGCCCCTGCCCGGTACCGTGGGCTCGCTGCCGCAACGGATGCAGCGGCTCCTCGCCCTCGCGCTGTCGCACGGCCAGCCGCTGCCGGCGGTGGAGGCGATGGCCTGCGAACTGGGCGTCTCCACCCGACAGCTCCAGCGCGCATGCCAGCTCGAGCTCGGCGCCAGCCCGGTCGAAGTGCGTCGGCGCGCGCTGGCCGCGCGGGCGCGCGCCCTCCTCGCGCAAGGCCATTCGCTGTCCCAAGCCAGCGCACAGCTCGGCTTCGCGACCAGCGGCCACCTCACGCGGCTGCTGCGCGCCGTGCCCGCCTGACCGCCTCGTCAGGCCCGCCGCCACTGGATGCGGCGACATGGATGAATACCCTGTGACATTTCAGGGGATTGCTGAAATACATTGCCTCTTCCCTCAGCCCAACACAAACAAAGAGGACGAGACATGTCGATTTCGCGTCGCAGGTTTTCAGGTGCTTTCTCGGGTGCTGTCGCGTCGAGCATCGCGCTGCCGGGCTTCGTCCGCAGCGCGTTCGCGCAAGGGGCGACGATCAAGATCGGGATGTGCGCGCCGGTCACCGGGCCGGCCGCCGAGTCGGGCCGCTACGCGCAGATCGGCGCGAAGCTCGCGGTCGAGGCGGTCAACAAGTCCGGCGGCGTCCTGGGCAAGCAGGTCGAGCTCATCGTGGAGGACGACCAGACCACCAACCCCGGCATCGTGCTGGCCTTCTCCAAGCTCGCGTCGCAAGGTGACATCGTCGGCTTTCTCGGCTCGATCCGCTCGACGCAGGTGCACGCGATGGCGCCCGACGTGCTGAAGATCGGCAAGCCGGTGATGATCGGCGGCACCGACCCCGCGCTCACGCACATGGGCAACCCCTGGCTGTTCCGCTTCCGGCCGAACGACTCGTACTCGGGCAGCGTGATCGCCGAGTACGGCGTGAAGACGCTGGGCAAGAAGAAGTGGGCCATCGTGCATTCGACCGATGCCTTCGGCACCGCCGGCGGCAAGGCGCTGACCGCGGGCCTCGCCAAGCTCGACGGCACCAGCATCGTGCTGGACCAGGGCTACGCCAACCAGAGCCAGGATTTCACGCCCGTGGTGCTGGCCATCAAGCAGTCCGGCGCGGACATCCTGGGCTCGTACTTCACCTTCGAGAACGACCTGGGCGTGTTCGCGCGGCAGCTGCGCCAGCTGGGCGTGACCATTCCCTACATCGGCTCGCCCTCGATCGTGAACATCACGGCGCTGAAGCTGGCCGGCCCCGCGCTCTACGGCACCTTCGGCGTGGCCGACTACGCCGAGGATTCGAGCCCGGCCTCCAAGGCCTTCGGCAAGGCCTACCGAGATGTCGCGAAGGTCGCGCCGGACAACCAGTCCTCCTGGCCCTTCGACGCGGTGACGGTGCTGTGCATGGCGATCAACAAGGCCGGCAAGACCGACCCGGCCGCGGTGCGCGAGGCCATCCTCTCCATCCGCAAGCATGCGGGCGCCGAGGGCGAATACAACTTCGACGCCAACGGCGACGGGCTGCACGGCTACAACATCGTGAAGAACGACAAGGGCAACATCGTCTTCGACAAGCACGTCGAATCCGGCGGCTGACCCGGCGATGGATCTCGCCCTCCAGCTCTTCTTCACGGGCTTGGGCATCGGCGCGGTCTATGCGCTGGTCGCGCTCGGCTTCGTGCTCATCTTCCGCGCCACCAACGTCGTCAACTTCGCGCAGGGCGAGTTCTCGATGGTCGGGGCCTATCTCATGGTGGTGTTCGCGGTCGACCTGCAGTGGCCGTACGGCTGGGCCTTCCTCGCGGCGCTGGCGGGCATGGCGCTGCTGGGGGCGATCTTCAACCTGGGCGTCTACTACCCGCTGCGCAACCGGACCTTCCTGCCGGTCATCATCGCCACCATCGGGGCCTCGATCTTCCTGTCGAACACGGTGCTCGCGCTCTACGGGCCGCAGCCGCAGTCGCTGCCGGGCTGGTTCGAGACGCCCGGGCTTCAGATCGGGCCGGTGTACCTCGACAGCCAGTACCTGCTCATCATGGTGGTCACGCTGCTGCTGGTGGCCTTCAACTTCTGGTTCTTCGAGCGCACGCTGCTCGGCAAGAAGCTGCAGGCGACCTCGCAGGACAAGGAGATGGCCTCGCTGCTGGGCATACCGGTCGCGGCGATGATCATGCTGACCTTCGTGTATTCGGCGCTGCTCGGCGGCGTGGCGGGCATCCTGGTGGCGCCCATCCTCTTCGTCTCGATCCAGATGGGCTCCACCATCGCGCTGAAAGCCTTCGCGGCCACCATCATCGGCGGCTTCGGCGACGTGAAGGGCGCGATCATCGGCGGGCTCGCGCTGGGCGTGATCGAGACCTTCGGCGCGGCCTACGTGTCGGTGCCTTACAAGGACGGCTTCGCCTTCCTCGTGCTGGTCGCCTTCCTGATCTTCAGGCCGCAAGGCATCTTCGGCGAACGCGTGGCGGAGAAGGCCTGACCGTGGCCGCGCAACGCGAGATCGCGGGCACGATCGGCTTCGCCGCGCTCGCGGCGGCGGCCATCGCGCTCGTCACGCTGGTGCCGATGCAGGACTACACGGTCCACATCCTGGTGCAGACCGCCACTTTCGCGATCGCGGTCTTCGGGCTCACGGTGGTGCTGGGCCTGTGCGGGCAGATCAACCTCGCGCAGGCCGCCTTCTTCGGCTTCGGCGCCTACGCGGTCGGGCTGGGCACGGCGGACCTGCACATGAACTTCTGGCTCGCGCTCGCGATGGGCGCGGGCATCGCGCTGGTCATGGGCGCCTTCCTCGGCATGACCACGCTGCGGCTCGGGGGCCACTACCTGGCGATGGTGACCATCAGCTTCCAGCAGATCGTCACGCTGATCATGGTCAACTGGATTCCGGTGACGCACGGGCCGGATGGCGTCGGGCGCATCCAGCGGCCGCAGATGTTCCAGTCCTCGCAGGCCTTCCTCGGGTTGTGCGTGTTCGCGGTGGCGCTCATCGGCTACATCGTCTGGCGCCTGCCGCGCACGGCGCTCGGGCGCTCGATGCGCGCGGTGCGCGACAACGAGCTGGCCGCGGGCGTGGCCGGCATCAACGTCTACAGGGTGAAGGTGGCGGCCTTCGGGCTGTCGGCGGTGCTGGGCGGCATCGGCGGCGGGCTGTTCGCGGGTGGCTTCGCCTACGTGAGCCCGGACCAGTTCAGCTTCGCGGAGTCGATCGTCTTCATCACGATGACGCTGCTGGGCGGCGTGGCCGCGCCCGTGGGCGCGCTGATCGGCACCGCGCTGCTCATCATCCTGCCGGAGAGCCTGCGCTTCCTGAAGAGCGTGCCGGGGCTCTACCTGGCCATCTACGGCCTGGCGATCATCCTCATCATCCGCTACATGCAGGACGGCATCTGGGGCTTCGTGCAGAACCGCATGCGCCGCTGGCTGGCGCCGGCGCCCTTCGCCGACGCGCCGGCGGAACTGGTGCTCGCGCCACCCGCCGCCGCGGGATCGGCACAGGCGCCGATGGCCTTGGAAGTGAGGCAGCTCTGCAAGCATTTCGGCGGCGTCAGGGCGGTAGACGGCATCTCGTTCTCGGTGCGCCGCGGCGAGGTGCATGCGCTCATCGGGCCCAACGGCTCGGGCAAGACGACGACGCTGAACGTGCTCTCGGGCATCTACGCCGCCACCTCCGGCAGCGTGGTGCTGGGCGGGCGGGACGTGACGGCGCTGCCCCCGCATGCGCGCACGGCGGCGGGGCTGGGCCGCACCTTCCAGAACATCCGCCTCTTCCGCTCGATGAGCGCGCTGGAGAACGTGGTCATCGGCGCCGAGCATCCCGGCAACCCGACGGCGCCGGACCACGCGGCGCTGGTCGCGCGGGCACGCGCGGCGCTGGCCTTCGTCGGCCTGGAGGCGCGCGCGCACGAACTGGTCACCGGCTTCTCGTACGGGCATCAGCGGCTCATCGAGATCGCCCGCGCGCTGGCGGGCAACCCCACGCTGCTGCTGCTGGACGAGCCGGCGGCCGGCCTGAACTCGACCGAAAAGCTGGGCCTGCGCGACCTGTTGAAGCGCATCGCCTCCAAGGGACTGACCATCCTGATCATCGACCACGACATGACGCTGGTGACCGAGGTCGCCGAGAGCATCACCGTGCTGAACTTCGGCCGCCGCATCGCCGACGGCCAGGCAGCCGAGGTGCTGCGCCAGCCCGAAGTCATCGAAGCCTACCTGGGAAGCGAACCCGATGCCCCTTCTTTCGCTTGAAGGCCTGGCCGTGCGCTACGGCGAGATCGAGGCCCTGCGCGGCCTCTCGCTGGCGATCGAGGCCGGCGAGGTGGTCACGCTGCTGGGCGCCAACGGCGCGGGCAAGTCGACCACGCTGCGCGCGATCTCGGGGCTGCTGAAGCCGGCGGCGGGGGAGATCCTCTTCGACGGCAAGCCGATCGCGAGCCTCGGGCCCGAGGCCATCGTGAAGCTGGGCATCGCGCACGTTCCCGAAGGACGCCGGCTCTTCCCCGGCCTCACGGCGCGCGAGAACATCATGCTCGGCGCCTCGAACCGGGGCCGCGTGGCCAAGGCCGAGCTGCTGCGCGGCTCCGACGAGATGTTCGACCTGTTTCCCGACATCCGGCCTTTCGCGGATGCGCTGGGGTGGATGCTCTCCGGCGGCCAGCAGCAGATGGTGGCGGTGGCGCGCGGCCTGATGGCCAGGCCCCGGCTGCTGCTGCTGGACGAGCCTTCGCTCGGCCTCGCGCCGGTGATCGTGCAGAAGGTGTTCTCCATCATCGGCGAGATCCGGCGGCGCGGCACCACCGTGCTGCTGGTGGAGCAGAACGCGCGCATGGCGCTGTCCGTGGCGGACCGGGGCTACGTGCTGGAGACGGGGCGCCTGGCGGTGTCCGGCAAGCCGGACGAGCTGTGGTCGAACGACGAAGTGCGGGCAGCCTACCTGGGCGGGCGGATCGAGAAAACGGCCTGAGCGGGCGCGCGTGTCGCGAATCGGATCGCGCGGCGTCGCATCCTGGTTTTACGGGCCGGGCGTGCGTTCCTAGCATCGCTGCTCCTTCCACTGGAGTTGCCATGCCACCTACATTCCGACGCGGCCTGCTGCGCCCCGCCCTCCTCGCGCTCGCCATCGCCTGCACCTGCGCCACCGGCTTCGCCCAGGCCTGGCCGGCCAAGCCGGTCACGATGGTGGTGCCCTTCCCCGCCGGCGGCGGCACGGACCTGGTGATCCGCGCCATCCAGCCGATGCTGCAACGCGAGCTCGGCCAGCCGATCGTGATCGACAACCGCGGCGGCGCGGGCGGCACCATCGGCTCGGCCTTCGTCGCCAAGGCGGCGCCGGACGGCTACGTGATGGGCATGGCGACGACCAGCACCCATGCCGTGAGCGTGAGCGTGTTCAAGCAGCTGCCCTATGACCCGCTGAAGGACTTCGAGTACGCCGGCTTCATCGGCAGTTCGCCCTACGTGCTGGCCGTGCATCCGGCGCTGCATGCGACGGACCTGAAGACACTGCTCGCGGCGCTGAAGAAGAACCCCGAGCGGTACAGCTTCGCCTCGGTCGGCGCGGGCACCGTGTCGCACCTGCTCGGCGAGCAGTTCAAGGCCTTCGCGGGCGTGCCGCTGGTGCATGTGCCCTACCGCGGCGCGGCGCCGGCGTACACCGACCTGATCGGCGGACAGGTGCAGATGATGTTCGACAACCCCGTGGGGCTCGCGCCCTACATCCGCTCGGGCCGCGTCACCGCCGTCGCGGCGACGGCGCCCAATGCACTGCTGGCGGGCGTGCCGACCTTCGCGCAGCAGGGCGTCGCGGACTTCGGGCAGTCGCTGTGGTACGGCGTGGTCTTCCCCAAGGGCACGCCGAGGAACGTGATCGAGCGCTTCAACACGGCGCTCAACAAGGTGCTCGCCGACCGCGCGGTCTCCGCCGACCTCGCGGCCAAGGGCATCAACGCGAGCCCGGGGACGCCGGCGAGCCTGCAGGCCGCCGTGGCGAAGGACATCCAGTACTGGGGAAGGATCGCGAAATCCGTGGGAGCCGCCGTTGACTGAGGTCGTGGGAATCAAGGTGTTCGTCAACGGGCCGGGCGGCGGCAACCCGGTGCCGCTCGTGGCGGATGCGTCCGGCATGAGTGCCTTGCGGATGCAGCAGGTCGCGCGGCGCCATGGACATGAATCGGCCTTCGTGCTGCCGGCCGCGGCCGCGGATGCGGATTGGCGCTTGCGCTTCTTCGTGCCGCAGCACGAGATGGAGATGTGCGGGCACGCGACCGTCGGCGCCTTGTGGGCACTGCGGCAATGGGGGCGCTGGACGCGGCCCACGGCGAGGATCGAGACCCTGAGCGGCATCGTCGATGCGTGGTGGGACGAGGATCGCCGGCGGGTGTGGATCTCCCAGCCGGCGGTTCGGGTCGAGGCCTTGGCGGAGGCGCGCAAGGGACAGGTCGCGGAAGTGCTGGGACTCGCGGGCACCGCCGCGAAGCTGCCGATGGTCAACGCGGCCACCAGCAGGACCAAGACGCTCGTGCGGCTTGCGGACGCGGCGGCGCTGGACGGGCTGCGGCCGGACTTCGCTGCGATGGAACAGGTGTGCGAAGCCATCGGCTCCACCGGGCTCTATCCCTTCGCCATCGGTGATGCGGATGCGCCGCGGCCGACCGTCTTTGCGCGGCAGTTCCCCAAGTCCTCCGGTTATCCGGAAGACGCGGCCACCGGCATTGCCGCCGCGGCGCTGTGGGGTCACCTTGCCGGCACCGGCGTACTGGCCGTGGGGGACGTCGAGCATCCGGTGACCTGTGTGGTGCGGCAAGGCGACGCGATGGGGTGCCCGTCGGCGATCGAGCTGCGTCCGCGCTTCGACGCGATCGGCGAGCAGGATGGCTGTTGGCTGAGTGGGCACGTGGACTGGGCGGCATTGTGAATGCGGCCTCGCCTGAAGAACTCCTCGCCGCCACGGGCTTCATACTGCCTGCGGCGCCCGGCCCGCGCGGGCACTATGCGCCCTTTTGCATCCGGCCGCTGAGCACGCAACGCCTCGTCTGCGTGAGCGGCCAGACGTGCAGGGTGGACGGCCACGCCATCGCGGGCATCTGCGACGCCGACGGCGAGATCGAGCAAGCGCGGCATGCCGCCCGCATCGCGATGCTGAACGTCCTGGCCGCGCTTCGCGCGGCGTGCGGCGGCGAGTTGTCGCGCGTGGCGCAGGTGATGCGGGTGCGCGGCTTCATTCGCTCGACGCAGGACTTCGGGCGGCACACGGCGGTGCTCGATGCGGCTTCGGAGCTGCTGCGGATGGCGTTTCCGTTGCAGCCGCTGCCGGCGCGCACGGTGGTGGGCGCGAGCAGCCTGCCGGATGAGGCGTGGATCGAGATCGAGTTGGATGCCGTCTGCGACGGCTTCGGCTGAAGGTGTGCTGTTTGCCCGTAGGTTCGGCGTTTCCGGCCCACCGGTCCTGACATTGAATTCAATGACTCGCGCCTTCTAGGGCAGCGTCGCGCCTCGCTCGCCGCTGCCAGAATTCTCCAGATTGCTGGAGCCCGATCGCCATAAGAATTCCTGCCTCACATCGAAGAGCAGGGCAGGCGATGACGATCACGGATGACGTGGAGCGCGGGCTCCATGGGGGGCGTGCATGAACAGGCGGTTCTACAGGATCGTCTTCAATGCAAGGCGTGGGCTGCGCATGGCGGTGCAGGAGACGGCTGCGAGCGCGGGCAGATCTCCCGGAACGACATCGGGCGCGCTCGGCGCCGCACTGGCGACCGTCCTGCTGGCCTCGACGGCAGCCC
>CBIHOG010000002.1:0-351401 GCA_966211435.1 uncultured Variovorax sp.
CCATCTCGACGATGCGCTTGCCCGTCATGTAGGCCATCTCCTGGCGGTCGCGGTAGGGCGCGGGAATGGCGGCGCTGCCCGGCAGCGTCATGCCCAGGGCCTCGGCCAGCGAGTTCATGGTGGAGGCCGTGCCCATGGTGTTGCAGTGGCCCGTCGAAGGCGCCGAGGAGGCGACCAGCTTCAGGAACTCCTGGTAGCCGATCTTGCCGGCCGCCATCAGCTCGCGCGCCTTCCAGACGATGGTGCCGGAGCCGGTGCGCTCGCCTTCGTACCAGCCGTTGAGCATCGGCCCGGAGTTCAGCGCGATGGCGGGGATGTCCACCGTCGCCGCCGCCATGATCTGCGCGGGTGTCGTCTTGTCGCAGCCCGTCGTCAGCACCACGCCGTCGATGGGGTAGCCGTACAGCACCTCGACCAGCGAGAGGTATTGCAGATTCCGGTCGAGCGAGGCCGTCGGACGCTTGCAGGTTTCCTGGATCGGGTGGATCGGAAACTCGAAGGCGATGCCGCCCGCATCGCGGATGCCTTCACGCACACGCTCGGCGAGCACGAGATGGTGGCGGTTGCAGGGCGCGATGTCGGAGCCGGTCTGCGCTATGCCGATGATCGGGCGGCCCGATTGCAGCTCGTCGAAGCCAAGGCCGAAGTTCATCGTGCGCTCGAGGTAGAGCGCCGTCATGTCCGCATTGGCCGGGTTGTCGAACCAGGCCTGCGAACGCAGGGCCAGGGCGCCCTTGCGGCCGGCGGGCTTCGGCGAGGACTTGGTGTTGCTCTTGGTGCTGGCAGGCTTCTTGGATGTCGTGGGTTTCATGGATGTCACCGGGTCATGCCCTTCAGGGTCTCGTTCGCGCTAGGCAGCGCCGTGCAGTCGTCGATGTATTGCCGGATGATGTCGGCGAAGTTGTCGTGCGGGTGCAGGCCGAGCCGGGCCGCGCGCGCCGCCGATGCGCCGCTGGGCCAGTTGGCCACGATGCCGGCGATGCGCTCGTCGCGCTCGAAGCGCACGCGGGCGCGCACGGCGGGGCCGGCCACTTCCTCCAGGGCATCGAGCATGTCGCTCACGCGCACGTTGAGCGCGGGCAGGTTGAGCGCGGTGCGGCCGCAGAAGGCCTCGCGGCTGGCTTCGTAGACGGCGATCAGGCCGTCGATCGTGCGCGAGGGCGAGGACATCGGGTGCGAGACGTCCGGCGACACCGGGCAGACCGACTCGACGCCCGCCAGCGGCTCGCGGATGATGCCGCTGAAGAAGGAGGACGCCGCGCCGTTCGGCCGGCCGGGACGCACTGTCACGGTCATCAGGCGGGCGGCGCGGCCGTCGATGTAGCCTTTGCGCGTGTAGTCGGCGATGAGGTGCTCGCAGATGAGCTTCTGCGTGCCGTAGGAGGTCTGCGGCGCTGGCAGCGTGTCGTCCGCCACGATCTTCGGCAGCGGCACGGCTGGGTCGGGGCCGTACACCGCGACCGAGCTTGAGAACACCACGCGAGGTGCCCTGCCGCCAGCGTTGACGTTGGCGCGGATCGCATCGAGCAGGGCGCGCGTGCTGTCGAGGTTGGAGCGCAGGCCGAGGTCGAAATCAGCTTCGCATTCGCCCGAGACGGCCGAGGCCAGGTGGAACACGCCGTCGAAGGGCTCTTCGCGCAGCGCGTCGGTCTGCGCGAGCAGCGGGCCGGTGCGGGCCTCGACCCGCGCATCCGCGAGCAGATCGGGTGGCGGCGGCGCGATGTCGGTCAGCACGAGCCGGTCGATGCGCTCGCCGGCCAGGGTTCCGCGCTGGAGCAGGGTGCGGGCGAGGCGTGCGCCGACGAAGCCGCCGCCTCCGGTGATCATCAGTTTCATGGGGTTGTCTCCTTCATTTGCTTGTCTTTCGGCTTGTCGTCCGTTGGCTGGCCGGGCGCGCGGAGCGCAACGCCCGGGCGGCGGCCTTGCGGCGCTGGCCGTCGATGATTCCGCCTTCGACCAGCCGCTCCTCGCCGCGGATCAGGTGCTCGTTGGCGTGCAGCCGCGCGGCGACCGGGTCGCCCGCGGCGATGGCTTCGAAGATGGCACGGTGCTCGCGCTGCACCGCGACCATGAAATCCTCCCGCCGCGCCTCGTTGCCGCGCGTGATGCGCATGCCCTCGCGCAGGTATTGCTCCAGGAAGCCGAGCAGCAGGCGGAACTGCGGGTTGCCGGTGGCCTCGCCGATGACGCGATGGAAGGCCAGGTCCTCGGCCACGCCATCACGCCCGGCCGCGACGGCGTCGTCGATGTCCTTGAGCGCGCGGCGCAGTGCAGCGACCTGCGCCCTGGTCGCGCGCTCGGCGGCCAGCGCTGCGATCTCGCCTTCGAGCACACGTCGCACCTCGACGACGTGGACCACGGCCTGCACCGAGGTCAGGACCTTCGGATCGAACTCCAGGGGCTTGTTGGCCGGCCGCTCCGAGACGAAGACACCCGAGCCTTGGCGCGAAAGGACGAGAGCCTTGGACTTCAGCTGGTGCACGGCCTCGCGCACAACGGTGCGGGAAACGCCGTGCGCCAGCGCAAGTTGCGCCTCGGTCGGCAGCCGGTCGCCGGGCTTCAGATCGCCGGATTCGATCTGCGCGGCCAGGCGCGCGGCCAGCCGATCCGAGAGCCGATCGACGATCAGCTGCTGGGGCTGGGAGAGCGCTGAGGCGCGCACGGTAGGGTTGGGAAAAAGCGCGGTTATCAGGTCATCATACAAATCTACAGGGGTTAATGCGTACCGGTTTGCCCTGATGCGCGAGCCTGCCGCCATGCCAATACTGCGCTGCTGCGGCGCGGAGCTCCTGCGTCGCCTTGCGTCGGCAGCGGCGAACTTTCAGGACCCCAGTGCATGGCCAGTGTCACGATCCAGGCAGTCAAGAAGAATTTCGGCGATGTCCCGATCCTCCACGGCGTGGACATCGACATCCGGGACGGTTCCTTCACCGTTCTGGTGGGCCCTTCGGGCTGCGGCAAGTCGACGCTGCTGCGGATGATCGCGGGGCTGGAGGAAATCAACGGCGGCGAGATCCGCATCGGCGAGAAGCGCGTCAACGACCTGCCGCCGAAGGAGCGCGACATCGCGATGGTGTTCCAGAACTACGCGCTGTATCCGCACATGACGGTGCGCGACAACATGGCGTTCTCGCTGGCGCTGGCGAAGGCCGACAAGGCGACCATCGAGTCGAAGGTGAAGCGGGCGGCGGAGATCCTCGCGCTCGTTCCGCTGCTGGAGCGTTATCCGCGGCAACTTTCGGGTGGGCAACGGCAGCGCGTGGCCATGGGGCGGGCAATCGTGCGGGATCCGCAAGTGTTCCTCTTCGACGAGCCGCTGTCCAATCTCGATGCCAAGTTGCGCGTGGCGATGCGCAGCGAGATCAAGGAGCTGCATCAGCGGCTGAAGACCACGTCGATCTACGTAACGCATGACCAGATCGAGGCCATGACCATGGGCGACAAGATCGTGGTCATGCGCGACGGCCGCATCGAGCAGACGGGCAGCCCGCTGGAGCTCTACGATCGTCCCGCCAACCAGTTCGTCGCCGGTTTCATCGGCTCGCCCGCCATGAACTTCCTGCCGGGCACGTTGCGGCGCAGCGGCGGCGCGGCGCGGGTGGAACTGCAGGATGGGACGCAGCTCGACGCGCCCGTGAATGCGGGCGGCACGGACGGCCAGCCTGTGATCTACGGGACGCGGCCCGAACACCTCATCCTGGCGGACGGTGGCGGCATCCCCTCGCGCGTGGTCGTGATGGAGCCGACAGGCATGGACACCTTCGTGGCCTGCCGTCACGAGGGCGCCGAGATTTCCGCCGTGTTCCGCGAGCGCCACGACTTCGCGCCGGGCACCACCATCCACCTGCAGCCCGACCTGCAGCGCGCCCATCTTTTCGACGCAGGCACCGGCCAACGCCTGGTTGCCTGATTTTTCAATACTGGCTGTTCAACAACAGGAGACATCGATGAGTGACTTCCAAAATCGCCGCAGGATTCTGAAGGGTTCCGCGGGCGCGGCCGCCGCGGCCAGCCTCGGCGTGGGCAGCATGATCTTTTCGCCGCTGGCACAGGCGCAGACGCTGAGCTTCAAGCCCGAGAAGGGCGCCAAGCTGCGCGTGCTGCGCTGGAGCCGCTTCGTGCAGGGCGACATCGACGCCTACATGGCGAACGTCAAGAAGTTCACCGAGACCACCGGCATCGAGGTGCGCGTGGACAACGAGGGATGGGAGGACGTGCGGCCCAAGGCGGCCGTGGCGGCGAACACCGGCGCCGGGCCGGACATCATCCTGTCGACCAACGACGACGCCAACCTGTATCCGGACAAGCTGCTCGACGTGACTGACCTGGCCGAGTACCTCGGCAAGAAGTACGGCGGCTGGTATCCGGCCGGCGAGGCCTTCATGCGGCCGGACGGCAAGAAGTGGATCGGGCTGCCGCTCGGCGCCTCGGGCTCGCTCATCGTCTACCGCGAGAGCATGGTCAAGGCCGCCGGCTTCGACACTTTCCCCAAGAACACCGACGACTTCCTGAAGCTCTACAAGGCATTGAAGGAGAAGGGGACGCCGGGCGGCATGGCGCTCGGCAATGCGACCGGCGACAGCACCTGGACGAACTGGCTCGTCTGGGCCTTCGGCGGCAAGCTGGTCGACAAGAGCAACAAGGTGGTGATCGACAGCCCCGAGACTCTGAAGGCGCTGGAGTACGGCAAGGAGCTGTACGCCAACTTCATTCCGGGCACGCTGTCGTGGCTCGACCCGAACAACAACAAGGCCTTCCTGGACGGGCAGATCAGCGTTACCAACAACGGCATCTCGATCTATTACGCGGCGAAGAATTCTGCCGATCCGAAGGTCAAGGAGATGGCCGCCGACATCAACCATGCGGTGTTCCCGATCGGTCCGGTCGGCGTGCCCACGGAGTCGCATCTGTTCTTCAACCAGATGATCATGAAGTACACGAAGTTTCCGCAAGCCTCCAAGGAGTTCCTGCGCTTCATGATGGAGAAGGAGCAGTTCGATCCGTGGCTGCAGGGCGGTGGCGGCTATGTCGCGCAGCCGCTGCGCTTCTACGAGAGCAGCGCGATCTGGAGCTCCGACCCGAAGAACACGCCGTACCGCGACTCGGTGAAGAACCTGCGCCCGGGCGGCTACGACGGCAAGCTGGGCTATGCGTCGGCTGGCGCGGCAGCGGACTTCATCATTCCGAACATGGTGGCTGAGGCGGCGAGCGGCGCGAAGACGCCGAAGGAAGCCGCCGAGCGTGCGCAGAAGCGTGCCGAGCGCTACTACAAGCTCTGAAGATGTCTGCCCCCCGGCCTGCCATTTCATGCGCTTTGCCGCCCTCCCGGTGGGAGGCCAGGCCGCTTCGGGCCGTCGTGGCGGCGGCCGGCTTTCAAGGATTGCTTACCCCATGACACTTCTGGCAAGGATGCAGAACAGCCGCAACGCGCTAGGCTTCATGTTCATGTTGCCCGCGGCGCTGCTGCTGCTGCTGTTCCTGACCTACCCATTGGGGCTGGGCACTTATCTCGGCTTCACCGACGCGAAGGTCGGCCGGCCGGGAGAGTGGGTCGGGCTCGAGAACTACGAGTACCTTTGGGGCGACGCCGTCACGCGGCTGGCCTTGTTCAACACGATCTTCTACACGGTCATCGCGAGCGTGTTCAAGTTCTTCCTGGGTCTGTGGCTGGCGATCCTCCTGAACCGGAACATCCGCTTCAAGACCTTCTTCCGTGCGGTCATCCTGTTGCCCTACATCGTGCCGACCGCGTTGTCGGCCATCGCCTTCTGGTGGATCTACGACTCGCAGTTCTCGATCATCAGCTGGGCGCTGGTGAAGATGGGGCTGATCGACAGGTATATCGACTTCCTCGGCGACCCGTGGAACGCACGCTTCGCGGTGATCGCGGCCAACGTCTGGCGGGGCGTGCCCTTCGTTGCAATCACGCTGCTGGCGGGACTGCAGACCATCTCGCCTTCGTACTACGAGGCATCGGCCATCGACGGCGCGACGCCGTGGCAGCAGTTCCGGCACGTGACGATGCCGTTGCTCACGCCGATCATCGCGGTGGTGATGACCTTCTCGGTTCTTTTCACCTTCACGGACTTCCAGCTGATCTACGTGATCACGCGCGGGGGGCCGCTCAATGCGACGCACTTGATGGCGACGCTGTCGTTCCAGCGCGCGATCTCGGGCGGGGCGCTGGGCGAAGGTGCGGCGATCGCGATCGCGATGGTGCCCTTCCTGCTCGCATGCGTGATGTTCAGCTTCTTTGGCCTGCAACGTCGCGCGTGGCAGCAGGGCGGAGACAAGTGAGTACCGTGGCAACCTGGAGAATCGGATGAGCACTGCAGGGCAGGTGGATACGGGCGGGATGGGCTTCCTGGAGTCGTTGCCGCGCAAGGTGGTGACGGTCTACCTGCCGCTGGTGGTGTTCTTGATCGTCCTGCTGTTCCCGTTCTACTGGATGGCGATCACGGCGGTGAAGCCGGATGCGGAACTGCTGTCACGCGAGGGCAATCCGTTCTGGGTGATCGCGCCCACGCTGGCGCACTTCCACAAGCTGCTGTTCGAGACGGCTTATCCACAGTGGCTGTGGAACACTGTGCTGGTCTCGGTGGTGTCGACCTTCTTCTCGTTGGCGGCTTCGGTGTTCGCGGCCTACGCGATCGAGCGGCTGCGCTTTCGTGGCTCGAAGCACGTGGGGCTCTCGATCTTCCTGGCATACCTCGTGCCGCCTTCGATCCTGTTCATCCCGCTGGCGAACGTGGTGTTCAACCTCGGGCTCTTTGACACGCGGTGGGCGCTGATCCTCACCTATCCGACCTTCCTGATCCCGTTTTGCACCTGGCTGCTGATGGGGTACTTCCGTTCCATCCCGGCGGAACTGGAGGAGTGCGCGCTGATCGATGGCGCGAGCCGCTGGCAGATCCTGGTCAAGATCGTGTTGCCGCTGGCGGTGCCCGGGCTCATCTCGGCCGGCATCTTCGCCTTCACGCTGTCGTGGAACGAATTCATCTACGCCTTGACTTTCGTGTCGTCGTCGGAGATCAAGACATTGCCGGTGGGCGTCGTCACGGAGCTGGTGCAGGGCGACGTGTACCAGTGGGGGCCCCTGATGGCGGGCGCGCTGCTGGGTTCGCTGCCAGTGGCCTTCATCTATTCGTTCTTCGTCGAATACTACGTCTCGGGCATGACGGGATCGGTGAAGGAATGAGGAGCGCGGGAGGGGGGCTTCGCGAGGGATGCTATACTTGCAAGCTGTGCGGCTGTAGCTCAGTTGGATAGAGTACTTGGCTACGAACCAAGGGGTCGTGGGTTCAATTCCTGCCAGCCGCACCATTCTCCTAGAGGGTCAGAACGTTAGCGCGTCCTGACCCTCTTCCTTTTTGCGCGACTTTCTGCGCGACTTTTCCCTCTCCTCTAGCCGTTTACCACCCGCAACAGGGTGGTCCGGTCGAACGTGTCGGTCGCCTTGTTCGCGGCCTCCACCAGCCTGGCCACCGTGGCGGAGGCGTAGTGCTGGGGCATCCCCTCGATCGCGTGTCCCAGGAGCAGGGCCCGATCCTCCTCTGCCACCCCGCCGTCCCTCAGGCGCTGGGCGAAGGTGTGGCGGAGGTCGTGCACCCGCACCTTCTCCAGCCCGATCGAGGCCCTGGCACGCTGCCAACCCGTGTTGTTCAGCGTCTCGATGCGTCTCCGCGGCTCTTTCGACTTCCCAGGCGGCCGGTAGGTGAACACGTATTCGTCGTGCTTCCCCCTGCAGGCTTCCACGATCTTCCAGGCCGCGTCGTTCAGGACCAGCACATGGTTGCGCTTGCCTTTGAACTCCGCCGCCGGGATCACGAAGACGCTGCGCTCCAGCTCCGGGACCGGCACCTCCCAGCTCCACCGGAGACCGCAGACGTTATCGTCCCTGGCCCCCGTGTTGAGCGCGAAGAGCACCGGCCGCTGAAGGTGAGTCGCCAGCGCCGGAATCAACTGCGCCTGCTCCGCCCAGGACAGCGGGTATGGCGGCCTCCGCTGCGCTTCCTCGTCCAGCATCTCGATCAGCGGCGGGGAGGGCAGCCAAGGCCTGCCGTTGTCCCGCCAGACCCTCGCCGCCCGGTTCATGACCGTCCGCACCACCTCCAGGCTCCGGTTCACCGTGGAGTTCTTCGCCTCGTCCTCGTCCACGCGCTGGGCCTTGAACGCCTCCAGGGAGTCGTTGCAGACCTCGCTCATGGGCAGACTGCCGATGTACGGCAGCAGGATCTTGACGTGGTAGCTGATGGTTTCCAGCGAGCGCACTTGGCGCTGCCGGCATTCCATCAGGTACTTTGCCGCCCCATCTGCCCACAAGCGATCAGCGCCTGTTCGAAGTTGCTGCGCCCGCTCGTCGTCGATTTCGAGTTGTCGGCGCCGAAGCCAGGCTTCAGCGTCGTCCTGCGAGACCGCGCCGAGGCGCTGGAAGATCCGTTCACCACGGTACTGCTTGTTGATGACCCGATCGCTCCCAAAGAGCTGGATCCCTTTTGTCCGAGTTCGCATGTTTCTCCTTTCGTTGCGCGACTCGGGCGTCCACGCTCGGAAATATACGCGTCGAGCCAGGCGTCAAGCTCGTGGCGGTCGAAACCGATGCCTCGGTGACCGATGGGGATTTCAGTGAGGGCAGGGCGGACCTCCGCATCGAAGCGGTTGCGGTCCATGCCGCAGTAGCTCGGCGCGTCGCGGTGGCGGACTACCCGCGGCTGCAAGGATGTGGTCATACTGTTTTTCCGAACCAATGGAGACGGCCATGCAGCGCAAGCTCAAGACTTCCGACGAGATCCAGGCCGAGGTGTCGCGGCTTATCCATGCGACCGAAGTCGTGAGGGACGACGGTGAGGAGGTCCATGTTTCGCGACCAGTGGGGCGGCCGCCCGGCGCGGAGGCCAATGGTTGCAACTGGACGATGCACACCTTCGGAAACGCTTCGGCGTACAAGCTGGAGGTTGCTCACGCGCTCGCCATTGTTCAGGCGAAATGGAACTTGAACGCCTGACATCACGTCCGCTTTGCCGCAAGCATCACCGCCCTGACGATGGTGTTGCGCACACTGGCCCGGGCTGTTTTCGGCACCGCTAGCCACATGCCCGGGTACATCGTGTCGATGTGGTCCATGACCGTGAAGGCGACCATGTCTGCGTCGATCCCGCCCTTCGGTTTCGGGACCAACCGCAGCGTGCTCTTGGGGGCCGGGCTGGAACTCATTGCTGGGCTCCTGCTGGCTTGGCTGCACGCTCGATCGCCATCAAGGTGGGAAGCACGTCGTTCAAGCCGTCTTGGCTGGTCTCCAGCAGCTTGTATGCCCCCCACAGTGCTTGTGAGCCCAAATCCTGTAAGGCCTCGCCGAGCACGCCGATCACGTCGGACAGCACTGCGTTCACGGCGTTAACTGCTTGCTCAGTCGGCGTGTTGGTTTGCGCGAGGGCGTCATACAACGGATCAAGCACCGTGCAGAGCGCGCGCGTTCCCGACACCAGCGCGGTCTGTCCGACTGGCTGCATTGCTATCAGGCTGATGACATCTTGTGCTTCAGTGAAGCGGCTCCACGCTTCGCCGATCTGTTCTCGAATCTCCAAGGGTATCCACTGCGGCTCGCTGTAGCTGCCGATAGCCTCCAGCAGTGCGGGGAGCACTTCCGCGCCACCAGGGTCGTCCGCCTCGGTGCCGTAGCAATGAAAGTCGGCCAAGCGATCTAGGATGAGCAGCGCATGACGAATCAGCGGCGTGCGTTCCGGGCCGATCGGTTCGCCGGGATAGTGCAGCGAGGCATTCAACAGCGCGTAGGCGTCGAAGGCGATACCGGCCACGCAGTTGCGCGCCATGCGCATGCTCAAAGTGGTGTCGTCATAGAGCTGGCGGCTGACCATCTCACTGGCGACGGAGACGAGGCGAAGGGCGTAGTTCGAAGAGTCGTCCTCGGCCAGGTCGAAGCCGTGCACTCGGTCCAGCAAGCCTTCAACCGTGTTTCGCGCAAGCACGGTAGGCGCGACCCAGAAGGGTTCCGTTGCCTCCGGCTTGGTGGCGGTTTTGTGAACTTCGATAGCGCTTGGCTTCGCGGCCTCCACGGCGACAAGGGCAGGGGCCTTCTTCGCGCTCGCGGCGCGGGGCTTGGTGGCGACGGCGCTCATGACAGCCGCTCCTCGTTGGCGGCCGCACGGGCTTGCTGATACTGTTCCCAGAGCCGATCGCCAGCCGCGCCGGCTTCCTCAGCCAGCCGCTGAATGACGTCGGCGAGGAGCGGTAGCGCGTTGTCAGTCAGGATGAAGCCTGCAAAATTTCCCTCTGCCGACTTCTCGATGGCAGCAAGGCATGTCACGCAAGAGGCGAGAGCTTGAATCTCCCCTATGCGTCCGGTGAGGACGTCGACGGCCGAACTATCGAACTCAATAGACGGGGCGCCGGCCGCGGGGGCGACAAGGCGAGGCGGGGGAGGAGTGGTCGGAGGCTTTGCGGACTTCGAGGTCGCAGTGGTAGAGTTCACGATGAATCCTTACTCTTTAGACGGGTGGGTGTTCATGAAACCCGAGCAGGTCAGAGCGCTCGGGTTTCGCCTTTGTGGAGCGCTGATCTTGATAGCGAGCAACTCCGGCGACTAGTAAAGCGGTTTACTGGCGGCTCATGTACCCCTCCCTTCTTGATCCAAACTCCACCGACGTGAGACCCGAACGGGCGGCTTCGAGCACGGCATTGATGATCCAGTTCGCCGAGCGGTCCTCCGCTTGCGCCTGCTCGTGGATCCACTTGTGGGTTTCAGCTTTCATGCGAACTTGCACGGGCTTCGGATGCATCGGGTTCGGTGTAGTGCTCATGATATAGTGGCTAAATGCCATGATGGCTATGTTATGGCTGAGTACGGGCTGGATGCAAATACATAATGGCTATTAGCCATACTTGAGGCATGGCAAAAAGCCACTATGCTTGGGGCATGGCAGATGAAGAACGGCCGAAAGGCCCTAACACCCAGGCGGGCGAGAAGTTCATCGTTCGCTTTCCGGACGGCATGCGTGAGCGAATCGCAGACGCGGCGAAGGCGAACAACCGTTCGATGAACGCAGAAATCGTGGCGCGCTTGGAAATGAGCTTGGCACCGGGGGAGGCCTTTGCCACCAAGAGCCAACTGGAACGAGTTTTTAAGCGGATCGCGCAAGAGCACGATCAGACGCTCTTCGCGGTGGCAGTCATCCGAGATTTGTTGGCCTCTTACGTTGGGATCATGTTCAAGCGCTTGAACCCAATAGATCGTGCCGACCCATACTTCATTCAGATGGCTGAACTTTCGAAGGCAACAACCTCGACGGACAATAGCCGACTCGAGGCGCTGTTCAGAGAACTGCCGGGAGAGCCTGCCGATTTTGGAGACGTTCCGAAATTCTTTGCTGCGGTGCAAACCCGCTTGTCTGAGATCAGACGCAAGCACTTGGAGGCGCCGAGCGATGCGCCCGCTGAGAAAACGTAGCGCTACCTGATTGATGACTCGCTTCGTGCTGCCGTTCAGGTGGTCCGCGCGGGCAAGCCCTGACCTTTTCCGTTGCTGTATTGGCTGGCTCAATCCGCACTCCTACTACCCCGCGGTGCATCTCTCGTTTGCGGTATGGCGAAACTATGAGGCAGGTGGGGCGTCAACGCATCGCACTTGCGGTCATCAAGGTCGCAATTGCGGTCACAATGCCTTGATGCTTCGCCGGGCGTTGGCAAACTTGGCTTCTAGATTGCGCTTGCTCAAGCCAGGCGTCCTGGGGAAGTGAGCGAGCAAACCTTCGATGATGGCGTTCTGGTCTGCGTAGCCTGACCGGGGCCTACCGTTCGGTCCTGGATCGAGCATCAGATCGATCAGACCTCCAATGATGTTCAGGTACGTCGAGCGTTCTCTCACGCCGACTAAACCGTCCGCCGCTGCCGTGATTGTTGCCGCAGAGGTGGGAGATGGCGGTGGGCGATAGAAGATATAGACTGACCCGCGGCCCGTCTCTCGAAGCCACGAATAGAGGGCTCCGCGGGAAAATTGTTGTTCATCGAACGCGGCGTCGGGACCTTCGAGCCAATCATTCAACGATGTCTCCGCGGTTTCTTCAAGCGCTGCTCGGACGAGCCGGTCCATCGTGATGCTGACCAATGCCCCAGGAGGGAAGACGCTATCGGCGGTCTCTTCTTCTGACCGATTCAACATCGAAAGTGACGAAAGTACTGCCATGCGATAGCAGTCGGCCATGCGAGCGAGAACTGGGCTCGTTCTGGCAAGGTCCTCCTTGGACGCAGTCGCTGGATCAACGCCGATGATTAATGCGGCGGCTTCCGCCGCTGTGAAATTGGTTGCGAACTCCCAGTGCGCCAGTTCCGCCATCGATGTTCTCGCGATCTGTCAGGATGGCCGCCCTATGCGGCATCACATCTGTGATCTTGCCACCAACGCTGCGGTGCGTGAGGAGTATTGAACGGGCGCAAAAAAGCCCGCGCGAGGCGGGCTGGTTGCGGGGTGGAGGTTGGTCTACAGGCCGAACTTCTTCAGGAGGGCCGGCAGGAACTGAGCCAGGAAGACTGCGCCAACGATCCACATCACGATGGAGTTCTTAGCCTCGGCGATGGCGGCCTTCGTGCCGTCCGTGGTGGCCATGTTCTTCTGGACGTCTTCGAGCTTGGCTTCGAGACGCACGAGCCGATCCCTCGCATCCTGGGCGAAGGCTTCGAGGGCTGCGACACGGGCTTCCATACCCCCATTATCTGGCGGTTCACCCCCGGGTTTCAATGTTTCCGGCGCCCCGGCATCGGACAAGGCCACGTCCATTTGGCGAAAGAGGCTGATCACGTCACCCATTGATTTCCCCCCGGGCTGCGAGCTTCATCATTTCCAGCATCACACTCTTCGCCTTGTCCGCCACGCCGCCCGCTTCGAGATTGATTTCGCCAATCAGGCTCTCGAGGACACGGTCAAACTCGGCCACGTCGATATGCCCTTTTTTGGCTAACGCACCGAGAGTCGCGACCTGAGTGGCGATGAGCGCGCTCACTATCGCCGCCTGGGCGTTGAACGGCTGATCTTCAGCTTTCATGGGTTCCGCTTTTCATATCAATGGTGGTCCTTGCTATTCAACGTCGATGGTTAAAGACACCCGCGGGTGCTCTCGGCCCTGGGGCGCATACAGGCTGCGCACATATGCTCGCCTCACCTTCATTTCGCCGGAATCGATCTTGGCCGCCCAGGAGTCAGCGCGAGCTGCCTTGATGTATCCGATCTGCCCCCAAGGCTTCCACAGGCCGAAGAAGACCCGGCACCGCAGCCACACGGCAATGGCATCAGCATCGTATGGGTTGTTCGGCTCGCGCCGGAGTTGGACCTCCGAGCCTTCACGGCAGAACGCGCGGATGCGTGCCGCTCGGCCCTCAAAGCCCGTACCCGTAACGACAACGCCGATGGAGGGCATTGCGGTGGTCAGTAAGTCGTGCAGTTCATCTGGTTGCCGAAGCGCTGGCAGTTGGCGTGGACACTAACTCGGCCGCCTGCTGCAAGGTGGCTGTCACTTGCTCCTGTGTCAGCTCGATGTTCCGCATTTTCCAGCGCAACTCTTTGATCCCGGCTGGCATGCCTGATTGCTTGTGCCACTGGTACAGGTGAGCGCCGACGAACCACAGAACGCTCAACCAGCTGAGAAGCGTGCTAAGCAGGCCAACGCCGAAAAACCAGAAAATCTTGAAGACAACCCAACCCCAACTCGAACGGTCTTCGGCAGGCACTGGTTGCCCACTGGACCAACTGAGGCGCATGTTCACCTTTCGAAGGTTCTGCGCGAACAGCGAGTTTGCGCGGACGATGGTCATCACAAGGCTGTAGAGCCACAGACAAAAGGCAATGAATACGCCGGTCTCGTAAGTCGGATCAGACATTCTTCTCCTCTCGTCCATTGAATTGCTGGCCGGCTCGGTGCAGAACGTCCTCGCTACACCGGCCGTTGACCCATGTATCCGCAGGCTGATTCTCTGCTGACCAAGCGTGTTGTCACGCCGTTGGCCCAAAGAACCGCTCGATGTCCGTGATGGTTTGCTCGATCAGAGCGGGGTCATCTGGGTGCTCGACGAGGTCAACCAGCAAATTGGCAAGGTTCTTTCGCAGCGTAGGACGCTGCTGTGCGGCGATGCCGGCGAGAGATCTCACAAGAAGTTCGACCGAAGCCTGGTCGTTGGTTCCGACCAGTTTGAGCGCCGGCCGCTCCACGACCTTTCCACCCTTGCCCGTCTCCAGCCACTCCGCCGACACGCCGAGCGCTTTGGCGATGGACAGCAACTCCCTGGGACGCTTGCGCTGGCCGGACTCGATGTTCCCGATCGTGCTCTGAGACACGCCGACCTGCGCGGCCAGTTGGGCTTGATTCCAGCCCAGTTCTTGGCGGACTTCCTTGATTCGATCTGCAATGGTTTTCACGAACGTGAGTATGCCGGGGCTTGTAAACACGAAGGTAGGTATGATTTAATGCTATCGTGTTTAAAAAGGATGACCCATGGAAGCTCTTCACGAGGCAGTCAAACGGGCTGGCGGCTACGGCAAGCTGGCAGCCCGAATCGGCGTGTCGATCAGCGCGCCCAGCAACTGGAATCAACGTAAGAACGTTCCGGCAGAACATTGCCCGGCGATCGAGCGGGAGACCGGCGTGCGTTGCGAGGCGCTTCGGCCGGACATTCCCTGGAGCGTCGTGCGTGGCTGCACCTGCGGCCAGAAGACCAACGGTGCCTGAAGAAACTTCGATCGTGTTTGGCGACCTTGATCAGGGCGACCGCCTGAACCGCCGCTGGTTTGCGGCTGGGGTTGCGCGGCCGTCCAGTACACGCGTGGCCGCAAAGCGAATCATCAGCTCGCCGTACAGGTCGCAGATCTCCAGCTTCGTCACCGAGAACCTGGTTGCCGACGCTCCTTCGGTGCCGCTGCAGTTCGTGGACATGGACGTGCGCACGCTGGTGTGCAGCAGCTTGGCATCAGATGGCCTTCCGGCAGCGGCTCGCGCGGTCGGCGGTCTCATGCGAGGTCGTTCCCAATGACGCAGCCCTGCCGACGCCCGGGCAGCCAGACCATCCACGCCTCACCGATCAGGTTCGCGGCGCTGGCGGGATGCGCAGCACTGCGCGATCCCAAGTTGCATGGAACGCATCGAGGCCGTGGTCTGGCATGTTCGATTCCGTCAGCGTCACCAGCAGGTACTGCTTCTGGGCCTCCAGAGCGGTGGCAAGCACGTCCTTCCTGGGGTGCGTCTCGATGAGCGCGCCGATGAGCCCGATCAGCGCGAAGTCCGATCCAAGGCAGTACGCCTTGTGCAGCTTGAGTTCGTCGTCCATGGCGATGGTCTCCGTGCGGGTTGGCGGACGTGTATCTTGCGCTGTTCGCGGGCCGATGCGCATCTCGGCAGAGGGCGGGTGAGTTCATGTCTCTATCGTCACCGACCCCTGCTGAAAGAGCCAGAAAAGGCATGCACCTGGCCTTGCGCGCGCTGCAAGAGCCCGGGAAGGCTGGTGCGCTGGCGGTCTCGATGGGCATCAGCGATTCCAGCATCTCCCGCATCAAGACCGAACGGCTGGAGGAGGTGCTGACCTTCCTGGCGCACCTGGGGCTCAAGTGTGTGCCGAGCGACTACCAGTGCGTAGACCAGAAGACCTTCGCTGCTTTCCAGATCCTCTGGGAGAAGGCGATGAGCCAGACCTCCGCGGCCAAGTTGATCTTCGAGGACAGCGAATGATCCGTCGCGCCGTCCTGTGGCTGTGGCACTTCGCGTACTGGCTGCGCGTGCACAAGGACCTCGGCCTGGCCAAGTGGGCCGCCGATCACGAAATGGGAGCATGGAAATGAGCTACGAGCAACACCCGCTGTCGGCGGCGTTCCCCGCCATGAGCGATGACGAGTACAGCGCGCTCGTGGACAGCATCACGAACATCGGTGTGCAGAACCCGATCGTCATCGACGACGGCATGGTGCTCGACGGATGGAACCGATACCGTGCAGCGAACGAGATCGGCTATCCGTGCCCCGAGGTGCCGCTCGCCACCGACGTAGATCCGGTGGACTTCGTACTGGCGCAGAACAGCGCGCGCCGCAACCTGACAGCGAGTCAACGCGCCTTCGCGGCGGCGACCTGCCAGCGGTGGAAACCGGTCGGGAATCCCCAATTCCGAAGTACTTCGGAATTGCCGACGCAGACTGCCGTGGCGGCGTTGGCGAGGGTCTCCGACACCACGCTGCGCCAAGCGAAGCAGGTAGTGGATCACGCCGTCCCGGAGGTCAAGGAGGCGGTCCGTTCCGGTGCAACTACGGTCGAAGCAGCCGCGCAGATCTCGAAGCTTCCGAAGGACGAGCAGGCTGAAGCGCTGATCACATCCAAGCCTGCCCGGCATCGCGGCAACCCCAAGAAGGGGCCGAAGGCGAACTTGATCCGCGCAGAGCTGAAGGCCGCAGCGAACAAGCATCAGGCTCAGGAGGCAAATGCGCGCGTTGTTGATCTTGAGCAGGAGGTCTCGACGCTGAACGGGCGGATGTCTGAGCTGACGGCGCGGACCGCCGAGATGCAAGCCGACTACGACAGCGTGGTGAAGATCCTGGACTCCAGCGATCAGCTCGCTGCCGCACTGCAGGAAGCGAAGAGCGCGCGCGACTTGGCGCGGGGGCTGCAGGACCGGATCAACAGCATGACAACGCAGATCGCCGAACTGAAGCGCGAGGCTGCCCGCTGGAAGAAGAAGGCGGAGGCTACGGTATGAGCGATCTCTTCGAGCCGGTGCCACGGGACTTTCCGCCGCCGCGCCCCTTCCAGAAGAAGGCCATGATCTCGATCGCAGAAGGCGTTTTGGCCGGTCACAGCAACCAGATGCTGATGGCTCCTACAGGCGCAGGCAAGAGCTACCTAGGCCTTCGGATCGCCCACAAGGGGTTGAAGCAGGGCAAGCGCGTCACCTTCCTCTGCGACCGGAAGGCGTTGATCGAGCAGACGAGTGCGGTAGCAGACTCGTATGGCCTGCCGGACCATGGCGTGATCCAGGCGGACCACCCGCGGGAGGACTACTCCAAGCCGCTCCAGATCGCCAGCATTCAGACGATCGCCAATCGGGGCTGGCCCGAGACCGACGTGCTCATCGTTGACGAGGCACACACCCAGCATGAGGCCTGGGTCGAGTTCGTGAAGTCGGGTAGGGCGAAGGTCATCGGACTCTCGGCGACGCCGTTCTCTCCAGGCCTGGGAAAGCTGTTCACGAACCTGATCAGCGCGGCCACGATGCACGAGTTGACCGAGTCCGGCGTTCTGGTGCCCATGCGTGTGCTCTCTTGCCGGCGTCCCGACATGGAGGGCGCTCCGCTCAAGAGGTCCGGCGAATGGCAGGACAGTGCAGTTGAGCAGCGAGGCATGGAGATCATCGGCGACGTGGTTGCCGAATGGCTGCGTCACGGGGAAGGGCGGAAGACCATCGTCTTCGGAGCCACGATCAAGCACTGCGAGGAGCTGTGCCGTCAGTTCAATGAGGTCGGCATCTTCGCGGCCACGTTCACCGAGCAGACGCACGAGACGGAGCGGCCGAAGCTGCTGGGCGAGTTCCGCAAGCCGGACTCCATCATCCGGGTGCTGATCTCCGTGGAGGCGCTTGCCAAAGGCTTCGACGTGCCGGACGTCGGATGCGTCGTTGACTGCCGGCCTCTGCGGAAGTCGCTGAGCACTGCCATTCAGATGTGGGGTAGGGGGCTCCGTTCCTCGCCGGAGACGGGCAAGACCGACTGCATCCTTCTCGATCACAGCGGGAACATCACCCGCTTCGCCGAGGACTTCACGGAGATCTTCTTCAACGGCCTGAGGTCGCTCGACATGGGGGAGAAACTGAACAAGACGGTCCGCCCGGAGGGACCAGAGGAGAAGGAGCGCAAGGGCTGCCCGGCTTGCGGATACAAGCCGTTCCGCCAGCGCTGCATGTCCTGCGGACACGAGATCGTCGCGCAGTCCCTTGTGGCTCACGAGGCCGGGGAGATGCACGAGATCGTGATCGGCAAGAAGCGCTTAGCCGATGACAAAGCCCATCTGTGGGCCCAACTCTGCGCGCATGCGCGAAAGTCGTCCAAGATCCTGCGGAAGGAAGGCTTTGCGAAGCTGAAGTTCAAGGAGTGGACGGGCGATTGGCCGCCCTATGAGTTCACCTTCGATGGGGCGCCAGACGTTGCCATCACCGACGCCGTCGCGAGCCGCTTCCGGTACGAGAACATTCGCCGCGCGCACAGTAGGGCCGCCGCATGAGCTTCATCGACTTCGCTCGTGCTCATGGTGTGGAGATCGGCGATCTCACGCCCAGCGACCGGATACGCCGTTGCGGCACTACGGAGAAGCCGCGAAGCAAGAACGGGGCATATTTCTGGGACGGCCGCCGCGGCTGGGTCTTCGCATGGGACGGTGAGGCCGTCACGCAGTGGTACGACGATCCTGACGCCAAGCCATGGACCGAGGCAGAGAAGGAGGCCTGGAAAGCCAAGCGCCGTGCCGCGCAGGCGATGCAGGACGCCAGCCACCAGGCGGCAGCGAGGAAGGCCGCAGAGATGTTGCGAACCACCAAGCCAGGGCCGCACGACTACCTGATACGGAAACGCCTTCCAGACTCACAGGGGTTGGTGCTGCCGTCGGGCGAACTGCTGGTGCCGATGCGCAACCTGTTCACCAACGAACTGCAAGGCGCACAGATCATCCGCTGGAACGCGGCAGACCTGAAGTGGGAAAAGAAGATGCTGCCCGGCATGAGAGCCAAAGGCGCGGTACTTCGCATCGGACCCGGCCGAAGCACGGAGACCGTCCTGGCCGAAGGTTATGCCACCGGGCTCTCCATCGAACTTGCCGCGCGGCAGATGCGACTGAACGCGGCCGTGCTTGTCTGCTTCAGCGATTCGAACCTGGTCCACGTCGCGAGCCAACTCAAGACAGGACGGCGATACGTCTTCGCGGACCACGACTTGTTGTCACAGCGGACCGGAAAGCGCGCAGGTGAAGCTGCTGCGCAGGAGACGGGTCTGCCCTATTGCATGAGTCCGATCGAAGGCGAGGATGCCAACGATGTCCATGCGCGCGAAGGGCTGCTTGCAGTGTGCTCATTGCTCATGCAGGCCCGCAGCCATAAGGCGCAGACAGTGCCGTAGTAGTCGCTCAACCCATCACTGCGCTGGTTGGACATTGTTTAACGGCAGCGGCGCAGGGGGAGGCCCCTACTGTTGGATCAGATGCTGAGACAGGGGCGAAGGGTGGCGAAGTTAGCGCCCTTGCATCGAGCGGCTGACGGGTCATGCAACGCGACGGGTCAAGTCGGTACATGTGAAGGCCTACCCGGGATGGGCTAGGTCTGTCCGCTCGGGGTCAGTCCCCGTATTCACAGCAGTTGTATAGGTAACAGGAGCACCAATGAACACGGACCTCTCGATCAGCGCACACAGGCTTGCACCTTATAGCTATCGGAGCATCTCAAACGCAAGGAAGGTGAGGACGGCGGCGAAGACGATGACGTCGAGCGCAACGGACCAAAGGTCGATCCGCTTCCGGCCAATCCCGAGGACAAGCAAAGCACTCACGATCGCGGCGGCTATGAACGGCCAGAGCTGCTGCATCGACCCATTGTCCTCCGCACAACATGTAGCACTCGGACCCGGCCCGGCGCGACTTCAGTCTCAAGAACCATTGCCACATCGAGTTCCAAACCCGGGAGTACCCATGAAAGAAACCTATGCGCTTCTCTGGAGCAGGAAGTCCAACGGCTTCCACGTCGAACCCCTTGCGCAGACCGCAGAGTCCGGGATGCGCTTCTTCCGGGCAAACACGTCCAACGACTACCTGCTGATCGCCTTCGGCACAGATGACGAAGTCAGTGCGAAGGCGGACGAGCTGCGGCCGCTGTTGGTCGAGCGTGAAGAGGTGAGGCAACTGCGCGACAGCTTGGGAGATGCAGCATGAGCATGAAGGAGTTCGATCAATACCTAAAGGCCTCGCATCACTTCGCCGATGTCGTGAACACGCATCGTGCTGCGACGGCGGAGGTGATCGCTGGCTTTGCAGGGCTGCTGCGCGACAGCGGGGTGCTGACTGAGGCACAGATCCAGACGATGCTGAAGCGCCTTGGGGATGCAGGCAGCGGGCCGTCCATCGACGGCAGTCGGCGCATGCTGGCGGCGCGTATCAGCGACGCAATGAAGAAGGAGCAAGGCACTTCATGAGCGTCATCATCGAGCGGTACGCGAGCGCAGTCCGGTCAACGAACCTGAGGAGCGATGTGCGGTCAGTTGCATCTGACACTGACGTGCTAGGCTCGATGGGGCTTGCTGCGCGCGATTTCCCGCTGGCCGTAGCACTACAGCGCCTGTTTTGCGGCGACAACAAGGCGGCCGCAGCAATTGCCGAGACACTCGCCGACGACGCATGGCGGGAGGCCAGGGCCATGCGCGTGAAGCTCAACAGGGTGGAGGCCTATGACATGGCACAAGCCTGCCTTGCATGGCATCGTGATGGTGTGTGCAAGCCATGCGGAGGGCACGGGAAACTGCTGATCCCTGGAACGAAGACGCTCGGGAACCGGGACTGCAAGGATTGCCGCGGAGTCGGCAAGATGCCATTCGAGCGCCAGTTTCCGGGCCACCAGCGTGAATTGGCAGGCTGGCTCGTAGCTCACATGGAGCAACATCAATCAAAAGCTGGCCCGGAAGCCATGAAGCGTCTCAGCGCGCACCTGAGTCTGAGGGGATAACAAGGCGCGTGTGTTGAGAAATACGCTGAGTCGCTTGCGAATGATCTACCGTTCGGTAGAATTGCCTTACCTGTACAAAGGCCGGGTGTTCCGGCCAAAATAAGAGCAGCTCGATCCCTCAGGGGGAACTGCCGCCCGAACCAGTCAAGCCGCCCTGCCTCAAGCTCGGCGGCTTTGTTCTTTGTCCGTTAGACCTTTTCTGAGTCCGTGTAGTCGAGTTCGTAGGTGAGATCCTCGCTCTCCGGGGTCACGACGGCTGATATGACGGTGACGTCCTCAACGAAGACGCTCCACTTGCGGCACTCGTACTCGACGAACGCCACTTCAAGCACGACCGTGTAGTCTTCGCGAAACGCCTTGAATATCCCGCCATAGGACCAAACCCCATCGCCGTCCCGCTCGAATCCAGGACCGTCCTCAGCGCCGCCGAAGTCACCTGGCGATACCGTCTCGGTGATGGGCGCGTCGCCCTCGCGCTTCACCAGCACCGCAACGTCGCCGCCTGTTAGTTCGAATCTCATGCAACCTCTATCCAAGTTTGTGAGACTTGATTGTGAGTGATCCAGGCCGCACTCCGAGTGTTTGAAGAGATCGATGTAGCTCAGCCGGGCAGGTCGCCTGGTCGGTGATAAGCGTAAACCGTTTGGTACATTTGGATACTTGGTCCAGATGGTAGTTCTGAATGAAATTTCTTTCGCTTCTCGGGGTTGTCTTGCTGATTACAGGGTGCGCTGGCCAGCGACTCGAAAAGTCTGCGGATGCGGCCCAACTTGCAACGAAGGCGGTCGTGATCGTTTCAGCTACCAGCAATGAAGAGGCTGGTCGTCGGGCGAACGCCATCTTCTACATGGACGATGAGAACTTCGCGACGCAGGTACATCTGCGCGCAAGCGAAAGCACACTGGGAATTCCGCGCGCGAGCGACTTTCCTGACCTGTACGGCAACGTCTACGTGCTTGAGGTCTCGCCCGGCGACCACTTCATCCGGAACTGGCAGATCGGCGGCGATGGTCTCCGCATTCGTCCGCGAACACCGCCTGAGCCATTGAAATTTGTAGCGCGCGCAGGCGAGATTACCTATCTCGGCAACCTCCACATGGAAGTGGAACTGGGGAAAGCTTTCTTCGGAAACTCGGTGGTGGCTGCAGGCTATCCAGAGGTGAGAGACCGGCGCGACATCGACATTCCGATTGCCGAAGCGAAGAACCCGGCCATCAAGGGACTGGTTAAAGCGGATGTCTTGCCAGTCGGTCCGTGGCGCCTCGGAGCTGAAGGAACGCGGCGGACTATCGATGCCATGCCCCAACCCCTGCCGTTGTCTAGGCCCGCGCTCAAGTGAGCTGAACCCGCTCACCACGAGGCTTGCACCGCGCCGGTCGTCGAAGCGGGGCCGACCACTGCAATCATGAAGGCCCGTTGCGGCGACACCTCTTGCACCGGGTAATGGATGAGTGGAACTAGCGACTGAACAGGCGCTATCCCCACTTCTAGGTATTGTGGCGTCAGACTGTCGCCGTACATTGTCAGTCCGATACCCGTGAGGACTTGGCATGAATGCTTCCAGAGTGGCTCTGTCCGCGACGTTGCTAGGAGCGCTATCGGGATGCGCCAACTTCAACAGCATCTATCGTCCGATCGATACGGTGAATGGGCCGGGCGCATTGGTTGACGCAAAGCAAAGAGCAATCTTGGTGGGGAATCGCATCGAGTCCGCTGGATCCACAACCACGACGCAGCGCGTGGTGTGTCCGGAACCAAGCCCAGACGCGCTTGCGGCCTACGCGGCGGAGATTGCGGCAACCTCAGAAAAGGTCGGCGCTCAGGTCGCGGCGTCGTTTCAGGAAAGTGCAGCGTCTATCGGTGTGCGAACTAGCTCGATACAGCTTCTGAGGGACCAGATCTCCTACAACTGCATCGACTACATGAACGGCGCAAGTTCGAGAGAGCAGCACGACCTGCGCGCGCGCAGGGCGCAAAAGCACACCGTTGCACTAATGGCGATTGAGCAACTTACCGGTGCAGTCAGGGCCCCAAGTGTCTCGATCAGCACTGCCGGCAGTGCAGAAGCATCACGCTCTTTGACTGAGATGTCGTCGCAAATCGCAAGCATCGATGGAAAGCTTGTAGAGCTCGGTAAAAAGAAGGCTGCAACGGCTGATGCCGCTGAAATCGCCGTGATAGACGAAGAGGTAGCCCGGCTGAACTCCGTCAAGGCGACAACACTGAAGGCGCTTGAAAGTGCGCGCGGCTTGATGGCCACCGGCAGCGCGACGGCTGTGATAAGTGCTGTAGGTATCCCTACCACCTCGACCGCCCCGCAGGAGAAAGTTGTAGAGGCCGTCCGAATCATTGTGCAGGACATCATCAACACGGATGACACTCCCCAACTGTGCTTGTCTCGTTTGGCAAGCGGCTCTAAGGTGTCTGACAGCTTCGGCGAGTTCTGCGTCAAGCACTTCAATCAGGTGGCCGCGATGACAGATCTGAAACTGCAGGAAGTCGGCTTGCGGATCGACAGGGCACGCAACTCCAGGGACTCAGAGGAAAAGAAGAGTGCCGAACTCAATCTGGCCAAGCGAGATCTGGACGCGCTTTTGCAAAGTGCGAAGTCGCTGAGCGCGCCCATATCCCTCCCGAGCCAGTTGCCCTTTATCGCTGCGCCCGCCGCGGCTGCAGTGCCCTGAGTGTGCGGCAGCTAGCGAGTCATCACATCCGGAAGCAGCTTCTCAGCCCTTAGTTTCGCTCCCTTCAGCCCCGTTACTTTCTCTACCCGCAGGTCTAGGCCGTGCGGGTTTTTTTTTGCCGCGAGATCTATGACCACAGTAACAAACACTCAAACGCCACCCGCCGAAGCAATCGAGGAGCGCCCAGACCTTCTGGACGTCTCCACCGAACCTGTGCCACTGACGCCTGCAGATCGGCTCGGCATGGAGCCCTTCGACTACGCAGAGCGTTCCTGATGGCCTGCGGGCAGCGCGAGACCACATGAACATCCGAAAGCAAAAGCGCGACTGGTTCCGCATCCTGCGTGACCTCATGGCCGCAGAGATGTCCATGAGCCAGGTCGCCCGTCAGTGCGGCCGAGACGTGAAGACCGTCCAGAGCTGGGCCAATGGCACCGAGCCAAAGGACAGCGATGCCCGCATGGTGCTTCAGCTCTATGCCCGTTTCTGCCCCGCGAAGTACCTGGAGCAGGAGAAGCAGTTTCGAATCACCGTGGAGCCGCAATGGGCCGAAAGTCTAAGCTGACCGCAGAGCAGTGGGCCGACATCGGCCGACGCATGATCGATGGGGAAGCCCAGCGCGCGCTCGCCCGTGAATTCGGCATCAGCGAGGCGACCCTTCGCCAGTACTTCGCCAAGATGGAGAAGTTGCCGACCGTGCAGAAGGTCGCGAGCATGATCGTTGAAACCGAGGCTGCGTTGAAATCCTTGCCGATTTCCGCGCAGATAAACGCGCAAAGACTCGCGGACCGTCTGATGGCGATCAGTGAGGATCTGGCGAGTGCCGCCTACTACGGCGCCAAGACGGCGCACCGTCTGAACGCACTGGCGAATTCCGAGGTGGCAAAGGTGGATGACGCCGACCCATTGGGCACCAAGAGCGTCGAGGCGATGAAGGGTGTGGCGTTGATGACGCGCCTGGCAAACGACTCCAGCAGCATCGCCGTCAACCTGCTGGCGGCGAATAAGGAAAAGATCGCCAAGCTCAACGAGCAGCAAGAGCCGGAGACGCCGACGCCGGTGCGTCCGCAGATCAGCCGCGAGGAGTGGCTGCAACAGCACGGGCTGTCCTGATGTGGGTTCCGCAGAAGGGACCGCAGCTCGCGGCGCTGGAAGCCGACTGGTGCGACGAGATCTTTTTCGGCGGTGAACGCGGAGGCGGAAAGTCCGACTTCCAATGCGGCTACCAGGAGGACGGCGCACTGCGATACGGCGACGCCTGGCGCGGCATCATGTTTCGGAAGACCTATCCCGAGCTTGAGGAACTCCAGGCTCGCGCGACAGAGATATTCCCCGCCGAGGGTGCGGTGTTCAAGACGCAGCCGAGCGCAGGCTTCCCCTTCTCCAACTGCTGGTACTGGCCTTCGGGTGCGTCGGTCAAGATGCGCTTCATCGAGAACGAGAAGGACTACGGCCGGTATCACGGGCACCAATACACCGGGATCAGCTTCGACGAGGTGACCGAATACGCCTCGCCCGATGGTCTGCTGAAGATGCTTTCGACACTGCGAAGCCCGCGCGGCGTGCCCTGCACCATGCGTGCCACGGGCAACCCTGGTGGCATCGGGCACGTCTGGGTGAAGGGACGGTATGTCAGCATCGCCGCGCCACGCACTGCATACCGCGACCCTGAGACGGGCTTCACGCGCATGTACGTGCCCTCCAAGCTGTCGGACAACAAGATCCTGATGACGGCTGATCCCGGCTACCGATCGCGCTTGCTGGCCGCCACCGGCGGGAATGAGGCCCTGCGGCAGGCGTGGCTGGAGGGCAATTGGGACATCGTTGCGGGCGCCTTCTTCGACAACATCACGCCAGCGATCTATCTGCCTCCCTGGCACCCGCCAGCGGAATGGACGCGCTTTCGGTCTATGGACTGGGGTAGCGCGAAGCCGTTCTCCGTCGGCTGGTGGGCGATTGCGACGGACGATCATTGGGCCGAGTTCAAGGATGGATCGGAGATGCGGCTTCCTCGCGGCGCAATCGTGAGATACCGCGAGTGGTATGGCTGCAAGCCGGGCGAGGCGAATGTCGGGCTCAAGCTCGATGTTGAGGTAGTCGCGCGCGGCATCCTGGACCGCGAGAAGGGCGAGACCATCGACGAGCAGGCCAGCGTCGCTGACCCGTCGATGTGGAAGGAAGACGGCGGCCCCTCATTCATTGAGCGAATGATGGGTGTGCGGAATGGCGCCGGGCCACGCTTCAGAGCCGCCGACAACTCGCGTGTCGTCGGCTGGAGCCAGATGCGCGCCCGGATCAACGGAGAGGGCGATCGGCCGCTGTTGTATGTCACGAACGACTGCCTGGACTGGAAGCGCACCGTGCCTGCGTGCCAGCACGATAAGCACCGCATCGAGGACATCGACAGCGACGGCGAGGATCACGCGGCCGACGAAACCCGCTACGCCTGCATGTCCCGGCCGCTCTCGAACGTGAAGGTGCCGACGCCGAAGGGCCCGAAGCCGTGGTCACTCGAATGGGTAATGCAGAACGGATGAACAGGGAGAAAACTTCCGGGCAGTCGGGGTGCAATGCCCGCATGAATCGCCTGATCAGCGCCCTGGGGCGCCCCGTCTGACATGCGCCTTGGCCTCGGTCTTGGCCTGACACGCGCAATGCCGGGGAGCGCCGCCGCGTCTCCGCTGGTCCGGTGGAAGTCCGGGACGATGGCCGGAAAGAACATGACGTTCTGGGGCGACAGCACGACCCAACTCGCTCTGGTGATGTTCGAGATCATGCAGGGCGAGATCTCGTCAGCCGGTGGCTATCTCGAAGGCGTAAATGTCATCAACATGGGCTCCAGCGGCCAGACGATGGCCGGCGCGCTGGGAAGCATCAGTGAGATCTACGCCACGAACCCCGACCTGCTGATCATCTGCTTCGGCATCAACGACGTGCGGACGGGTGGGGTGACTGCCTCCGCGCTCGCGGCCAGCATCACTACGGCGGTGAACCTGGTCAAGGCGAACCGACCGAACTGCGACATCGTGCTCTGGACGCCGAACAGCTTCCTGAGCACCGATCCCGGTTCCACCGGCTATGTGGTGCCGCTTGCGAGCGCGCAGGCGTACACCGATGTGATGTGGAATGCCTATAACTCGCTGGTTGGAGCTTTCGCCAATGTCGTGAGCCTGGACAAGCAACAGGTGTTCGGCAGGGTCTGTCAGCCGACGTCCACGCTGATGAACGACGTCATTCACCCGAGCAATGACGGTCAGCGTGACGCCCTTCGGCCCCTGCTTGACCTCGTCATTCCCCCACCTCCGCCGATCGATCTGTCTGCGAGCGCCGCGGCGTGGGCGAGCAACCCGAACAACCCGTGGACGGTGTACTCGCGAGCCCTCGAAGACACGCGCTACGCGACGCTGGTGACGCCATGCCTCATCACGAACTACACAGACCTTGGGGCGGAGGTGCTGCTGTACTTCGGGGCCGCGTTCCTCGGTGCGCCGATTGCCCCGGACGATTTTGCTGGCGGTAGGTTCATCTGGACACCGAATGGCGTCTACACGCTCACCGGGGACGAGGGGAGAGGGACGATCGGCGACGGCGTGCAGCTGTACTCGGGCGTCTCGAAGGCGGCGTTCCCGCCGAACACGCCTGCGCTCTACAACGCACGGCTCTACAAGCGCGTCGGCACGTAGGGCTTCAATCGGGGGGAAAACTTCCGCCTCGCGCGCGTTCAATCGTCGGCATGCAATCGAGCCATGCCACTGTCGATCACGTCCCCAGCTTCAGCCAGCGCCGCGAGTTGAGCCTGGACGAATTGGCGCAGCTGGACGAGCCCGCCGTCATCTTCGAGTACCACCTGCCGCGCATCGATGCGCCCACACAGTGGGTCTACACCGTTGCCGGTTGGCTGCATGGCGTGAACGTCGCCACGCAGGAGGGAGGCTGCACCGTCGGTGGCGACGCCATCGCCGTGTTTGCTGACACCCGTGAGCAGGCTGATGAACTGGCGTGCGCGGGCCTCGACACCACCATCTCCGCGATCAACGCCGACGCGGCCGTGAAGGCGAAGGGCGCTCTGGCCGCTGCTCGCCTGTCCGCCGTCGGCGGCATGGAGCGCGTCAACCAGGCGCTGCGCGGCGACAACCACGATTTCAAGCGCGACGTTGCCCTGCTGCGCGCCGCCGGCTTCGGCGATGCCGTGAACTTGGACGCCTACCGAAGCGCGACCTGATCCTGATCCCACGGGGCGGTGCTGCCCCTCGCTCTGCACCCGTCTGGTAGTGGCGTCCTCTACCCGCTGGCAACCGTTAAGCGCCACTGGAGTTCTCACATGACCATCAAGACCACCTCTCTCGGGCGCGCAGGCGCCGCCGCCGCTGGCATCACGATCAGCGGCTCGACCAATGCGACTCCCATCGTCGTGACCCTGGGCGCGAACAGCGGCCTGAAGGACGGCGACCGCATCGCGGTCTCCGGCATCACGGGCAACACGAACGCCAACGGCGAGTGGCCTCTGAAGATGCTGACCGCCACGACGGCGCAACTCGTCGGCTCGGTCGGCAACGGCGCCCACGGCGGCACGCCGCGCGTCGCGGTGATCATGGACGTGACGCCTCAGATGGCGAAGCACAGCAATGCGCTGAACATTGCGGGCAACCTGGTCGGCACGCTCGACATCGAGGCCTACGATTCCTATGCGGACTTCGCCGCCGCTGCGAACGCAGGCGGGACCGCCGCGGCGCCCGTGGTGTCACCCGCTGTCGGCACGAACTCGGCCGGCTCGGTCTCGACGCCCGCCAAGACGACCATCGTGAACCCCGACTCCGGCATGGTCTGCGAGGTCAAGCTGGCCCGCTACATGCGCGCCGTCGTGACTGCCTTCACCAGCGGCGCGGTGAACCTCGACGTGATGGGCTGATCGCATGGCAGAGTCGCGTGTCGTATCCCCCGAAGACAAAGCCTTCGCAGCCGATTGGCTGAAGCGGATCGCCGCGGCTCTCGATCGCCCGGAAGTTCAGCGCGCCCACAAGACGTTCAAGCGCAACCGGCTCCTGCTGGCCGGCCGGAACCCTGACGCCACCGGCACGGATCAGGATCTGCCCGGCCAGCGCATGCGGACGAACCTGCACTTCGCGAACATGGCCGCCATGCTGCCGCAGGTCTACGCCAAGGACCCGGACTATTCCTGCCGTCCGTTGCCCAGCGTGGACCCGGAGCAACTTGAGGCAGCGAAGAAGTTCTCCATGACGGCCGAGATCATGGTGCAGCGCATCCTGGTCAAGGACTGCAAGCTGAAGACCAAGGCGAAGAAGATGCTCCGCTCGGCCTACGCCACATCGATCGGCTGGTGGAAGCTGACCTGGCAGGAGAAGACCCAGACGGACCCTATCGTCGTCGCGCGCCTGAGGGACACCCAGGACAACATCGATCGCATCCAGCAGCTTCGCGAAAGCATCGTCGAGCCCGAGCTGCGCGCCGACCAGGATCTGCAACTCGCGCAGCTCCGCGAAGCGCTCGCCGGCCTGGAGGTGCAGCAGGAGATCGTCATCTCGCGCGGGCTGGTGCTCGACTTCCTGAAGGCCGAGGACTTGATCGTGCTGGACCCGAGCGTGGCGTCCGTCACCGACTACTGCGATGCGTCCGCGCTCGCGCAGCGGATCTGGATGACCCGCGAGCGCTACAAGGCGACCTTCGGCTACGCGCCGGAGAAGGCCACTCGGTACAGCGCCATGGACGTCGCCAACGCGACCCAGAACCGCAGCATTCCGTCGCCCGCCATCATCTCCAGCCCGAACGACTCGACCAACGACGACGGCTCGTTGTACTGCGTGTACGAGATCTGGGATCAAGATGCCAACCGCGTGCACTACGTGTGTGCGGGCGAGGAGGGCGTCTGCCGCCCGTCGCAGTCGCCTGACTGGACCGGCAAGCGCTGGTATCCGTTTTTCGGCGGGGCGTTCAACGAGATCGACGGCAGCTTCTACCCGCTGTCGGACATCGAACTGACTGAGCGCCTGGTCCGGGAATACAACGACACGCGCGACGACTTCGCCCGCGACCGAGAGGACGCGCTGCCGTTCAACGTGGTGCGCAAGGGGGGCAACCTTAAGCCCGATGACGTCACGAAACTCGTGAACCGCAAGGGTGGCCAAACCATCGTGGTGGAAGGCATCCCCGGCAAGCCGATCTCCGACGACTTCATGCCTGTCAAGCAGGTGCAACTCGATCCGGCCGTCTACGACACTGCGCCGGTGCGCGCGGACATCGAGCAGACGCTGGGCGGCGGCGACGCGGCGCGCGGCACGGTACTGAAGGCCAAGACCGCTACCGAGGCCGAGATCGTGAGCCAGGGCTTGCGCGGCCGCAGCGCGGAGCGTCAGGACATCATGGAGGACGTCCTGAACGAGGCAGGCCCCTATGCGCTCGAAGTCATGTTGCGCAAGATGACGATCGACGAGGTGAAGGCCATCGCGGGGCAGGACGCATCCTGGCCGCAACTTTCCATCGAGCAGATCTTCAACCTCGTTGCCATCGAGGTGCGCGGAGGCTCGACGGGCAAGCCCGATCGCCTTCAGGAGCAGGACCGCTGGACGAAGCTCTTGCCTGTCATCAAGGAGGCCGTTACCACGGTGGCCGACCTGCGCGAGAAGGGCAACGAGCCGTTGGCCCAGTCCGTCATCGAACTCACGCGCGAGACGCTGCGCCGTTTCGACGAACGTCTCGACATCGACGAGTTCCTGCCGAAGCAGTCGAAGGACCCGAAAGACCCGGAGAACATGCAGCGCATGCTGGTGCAGGCGAAGGCGCAGATCGAGGCGCTGACGGCGAAGAACCAGGAGCTTCAGAGCGCCGCCGAAAAGGACATCTACCAGGCTGCGGCGCAGGTTGCGACGTCGGCGAACCCTGCTGCCGCGCTCCAGGCCTTCATGGTCGCCATCCAGACCATTGAAAACCCCGCTGGCGCGCCCTCGATGGCGCCGCCGCAACAGCCGGCAGAGATCGGCCCTCAATCCGCCACAGAAGCAGGGCCACTCCTGCAATAAATCATGAAAATCCGCCGCTTCTTCACTCGCCTCTACCGCGATCCTGAACCCGGAGTCGAAGGCTCTGGCGCAGACACCGTCGTTGCACCCACTCTGGCGCCCGAAGCAGCCGCCGGCCCGGTCGCTGCGCCGATTGCGCCGGTCGAAGGTGTCGTAGAGGCTCCCGCAGCCGTCGCGCCAGCCTCGACCGCGCCGCCCGCCGACCCGAACGCGCCGAAGACGCTGCTCGAGGCCATTTCTGCGAGCGTCGATGGCAAGAAGCCGGACCCGAAGGCCGCGCCCGGCGCTCTGGACCCGAAAAAGGCGCCCGAAGTGGTCGATCCGGCCGCGCCGAAGCCCGCTGCGAAGCCGGAGGACGTTACGGCCATGCCCGAAGGCCTTGCGCCCAAAGCGCAGGAGCGTTTCCGCGCGCTGGCGAACGTAAACAAGGAGATGACGCAGGAAGTTGAGTCCCTGCGCGCCCAGACCGAGTACATCGGGACTTCCTTTAAGCAAAACGGCATCACGCAGCCGCAATTCGAAGTCGCCGTCGGCCTTATCGGCGCCATGAACCGCGGCGACTGGCCCACGGTGATCAAGGGTATGCAGGAGCAGATGCGCCAAGTGGCGCTGTTGAGCGGCCAGCCGATCGACGGTATCGACGCGCTGGTAGGCATGCCCGACCTGAAGGAAAAGGTCGAGAACCTGCAACTGACGCGTGAGGACGCTGCCGAGATGGCGCGTGCGCGCACCGAGCGCCAGATGCTGCAGCACCGCGCGCAGCAGAGCCAGCGTGAGCGGGAACGCCACGAACAGGGCGAGCAACAAGCCCAGCAGCACGAGCGTGCGCGCCAGCAGGCCGTGCTCGCCGTAGATCAGCTTTGCGCTGAACTGAAACGCACGGACCTCGACTTCGGCCGCATCGAGGCGGCGCTGCTACCGCGCGTCGCCGAAATGTTCTCGGATCTGCCGCCGGCCAAATGGGCCGATGCCTTCAAACGTCAGTACGACCTGATGAAGAGCATGGGCGCACCGGCGCGCGGCAATTCAGCGGGAACCCTTCGGGCTGGCGGTGCGGACAACCCGGTTGCGCGCCCCGCCACCATGTTTCAAGCGATGTTCGGAGAGGTCCAGCCCTGATCAAGGGTTGCGTACAGGCGGGGATCGCTTCCCGCCGGGCCTCTCGGAGTCGCAGATCGGTCGTAAGCGTGGTTTCGCCGCACGCAAACGTGACGTGAGCCGTGGGTCGTCGCCGGCACAGCAAGAGAACTCATCAACGTTTGTATTTGGAGCACCACCATGCCTTTTTCCGCACAGGAAATCCAGGACGCCGGCAAGATCGGCCTGGACTTCTACCTCGCAACCAAGCCCATCGATCAGGTGGCCGTCGAACGCCCGCTTCTGAAGGCCCTCATGGGCAAGAAGAAGTCGGCCCCCGGCGCGAAGCAGTTCATCGTCGAACAACTCCGCACCGGCTACGCATCGAACTTCCAGTGGTTCAACGGCAACCAGACGGTGACCTACAACCGCCGGGTCACGAACACGCAAGCCAACTACCCGTGGCGCTCGGCCCATGACGGCCTGGCCCTCGACGAAGACCGGCTGATCCAGAACGGGATCGTGATCACCGACGACAAGGGGCCGAAGAACGCCTCCGAGGCCGAGAAGATCCAGCTCACCAACCTGTTCGAAGAGCAGATGGAAGTGCTGCGCCTGGGCTTCCAGGAGCAAATGAGCTATCAGCTGCACCTCGACGGCACGCAGAACCCGGACGCGATCACCGGACTCGACGGCCTGATCTCGCTCACGCCGACCAGCGGCACCGTGGGCGGCATCGACCGTGCGACGAACGGCTACTGGCGCAACAACGTGGCGACGGGCCTGACGACCACGACCGGCACCGGCACGATCCTGAACCAGATGGAAATCGCCTGGCGCATGGCTCGTCGCAACGGTGGCACCCCGAACCTGATCTTGGTGGGCTCGCAGTTCCTGGACGGCTACCGCAACTTCCTGCTGAACAGCTTCGGCCGGATCGACTTCACCGGCGGCGCCTTCGGCAAGACGGTGGACGCCGGCACGGAGACGCTGAGCTTCCACGGTGTGCCGCTCACCTGGTCGCCCGAGTTCGCGGAACTGGACGCACGGTTCGGTCCGGCCACGCCGTGGGAGAAGCGCGCGTACTTCCTGAACCTGGACACCGTCAAGCTGCGCCCTATCGAGGGTCAGGACATGGTGACGCGCAAGCCGCCCCGCGCCTACGACCGGTACGAGTACTACTGGGGCATCACCTGGCGCGGTGCCATGACGATGAACCGCGCGAACGCCAACGCCGCCCTGGCGCTGGCGTGATGAATCGGGCGCTGCAGCTCGCCCCTGCGGCGCCCACCTGTTTCTCCTTGCTCCCGGCGCTGGCGGTGTCGGGGCCTTTACGGCCGGGGCTGGAGCCTCGGTCTTTTTTGAACCGCCGCAACACAACTGAGGATCTCCATGGCCCAAGAAACCGCTGAACGTCCCCGCGTCGCCCAGAGCCGCGCAATGCTTTCCCGTCGCATCCTGGTCACGATTGACCAGGGCATGACCATCAAGACGCCGAAGGTCATCTTCGAGCACGAACTGCCGATCTTCCAGGAGATCCACGGCACCGGCGACGACTCCGGCGAGGGCAGCGCCGTCACCGTGATCGAGGACCCCGCCGCGTTCCTGGACAAGGACCACAAGCCGCGCCAGCCGCTCGACATGCTCCAGCACAACAAGAAGCAGGACGACCTGACGCGCCCCAGCGAGGCAGCGGGCATCGGCTTCGTCTTCATCGGCAACGCCGTCGAGGAATGGGCCCGCCTGGCCGCCGCCTACGGCAAGTGCCAGGACGAAGACAAGCTGGTCGTCGAGCGTATCTATGGCCGCGCGCGTGAAGGGCGACTCGCCGCCATGTTGGGCAAGCCCACCTTGAAGGATCTGCCCATCCCACAACTGCGCCAGCTCGTCATCGGCACGGGCTACGTGGTGGACGTCGCCAAGGACACGCCCGAGGCCGAGAAGCCCGCCATTCTGGAGCGCCGCAAGCAGTTCCTCGCCCTCGACAAGGCCGGCCTGGTCGAACTCGCCGAGGCCGAGGGCGTTTCCATCTGATTTTCAACCCGAAGGAGTCAACCATGCTGCTGCACGTTCAAGTCGAGAAGGACTCGGCGACCCACATCTCCAAGGAAGTGACCCGCGAAGAGGCGGAATCGCTTGCCGCCAAGTTCCCGCTGAAGGTCGCGACGGCCGACGGCTTCGTGGCCTGGGCTGAGTACGCCGAGCAGAATCCGGCGGACGGCGACGATGAGGACCTGCACGCCCCCGACGAGAAGGAGGTCGTCGCCTCGTTGCTCAAGCGCAAGGGCATGACGAAGAAGGCCTTCAATGCCCTGGACGCCGAGGCTCGCGACAAGCTGATCGTCGAGGAAACCGCCCTGATGGCGAACGACTCGGCCGCGAAGGACTGAGCCCATGCCCGCGCCCCAGTATCGAACCCTCGGCGAACTGCGTCGCATCGTCCTCGCTCGCCTGGGGTTCGGCGGGCAGGGCGCGTCCGGGGGCGCCAACCAGGTGCTGATCGATTCCTTCCTCTACGAAGGCCAGAACCTGCTCTATCACCTCCAGGACTGGAACAACCTCAAGTTCTACGACGAAGTGACGGTCGGCTCGGAGCAGAACCTGATCGACTTCCCGGAGAGCTGCTCGCGGCACCGGCGCATCCTGAAGATCGAGCTATTCAATGGCGGGCTCTGGAGTGAACTGCGCGAGGGCATCCCGACCGATGCGTGGAACACCATGGACACGCTCAGCTACCCGTCGCGCTACGAACGGCTGGAGCAGATTGTTCTGTGGCCCAAGGCGAATGCGGTCTACAAGCTGCGGATCTGGCGCATCCTGGACCTGAAGCCATTCCAGGCTGACGAGGACCGCTGCAGCATCGACGACAGCATGGTGCTGCTGCACGCGACCACCTTCGCGAAGGCCCACTACCGGCAGCCGGACGCCGCCAGCTACCAGGGCCAGCTCGACACGCTGCTCGGCGCGATCCGTGGCTACAGCTTCGGCTCCAACGGTGTCTACACGCGCAGCACCGCCGACGCGCCATTGCAGCGCCCGCAGGTCGTGGGGCGTGACGTCTTCCCATGAGCACGATCACCTACAACGATTTCGGGGGCGGGCTCGATCGTCGCCTGCCGGTCAGTGTGCAGGACGCAAACAAGCTGTGGGTGCTGCGCAATGCCTATGTGACCCTGGGCAAGCGCATCGCCAAGCGCCCGGCGTTGAAGCCTGTCGTCTCGGGACTGGCCGGATCGAGCGGACTGGAGGCGATCAGCGGGCGTCTGAAGGTCTTTGTCGATCGCGGCTCGGCCTTCGTGCCGCCGGCGCAGTGCGACAAGATCGAGCTGGACAAGCCAGCCGCTGCGGCCGGCACGGCGCTTGACCGAATCCTCTACGCCGACCTGTTCAGCGGCTTCCCCTATGTGGTCTCGCGCTACACCAACAAGGTCGTTTGGCACCACTATGTGGACGCCAACCCCACCACGCCGGTGACGGACGTGAACTGCCCGCAGACCAACTCCGTGACGAAAGCGGCGAGCCGCATCTTCGCCATCGGCGGCGAGAGCGTGCGGTACTGCAAGGCCGGGAATCCTCGGGACTGGACGACCGCCAGCGATGCCGGCTTCCTGCCGGTGGGCCTGCAGGCCGATACCAAGAGCGCGTGCACCGCAGTGGGAACCTTCCAAGAGTCGCTCGTCGTGTTCTTCCCCGAGCAGGCGCAGATCTGGAATGTGGCGGTCGATCCGTCGGCCAATGTGCTGTCGAAGCGCATTGCCGGTGTCGGCACACAGGCCCCCCTGTCGCTCGCGCCGTTCTCGAACGACCTGATGTTCCTGTCGCCGTTCGGCCTGCGGACCATGACGGTGCAGGCTCAGACGAATCGGATCGATGACAACGACGTCGGCGTGCCGATCGACAAGCTCGTGGTGCCTGACGTCGCCGTTGGTAAAGCGCTCATTGACCCGATCGAGCCCTTCGGCGTGTGGATTCATCAGGTGGGCCAATACTGGCTCGTCATGGACATGGGCAGCTACTCGAAGGTTTGGGCGTACACATACTCGAAGTCGTCGAAGATCGCATGCTGGAGCGAGTACACCTTCCCGGTGCACGTCACAGGACTGGCGACGCTCGACGGCGTGATCTACGTCCGCTCGGAAGACGTGCTCTACGAAGTCAGCGCAGCCCAGTTCACGGATGGCAACCAGTTGGTGCCTGTGGAGATCCAGATGGCCTTCCAGGATGCCAAGACGCCGGGGGTTAACAAGATGGTCTGGGGTGCTGACCTGGTTGCGGTGGGCAGCGTGGACTTCTCGATGAAGTACGACCCTCGCGACCTGTCGAAGGAGAGCATCCCGCAGACGATCAGCGGCGACACGCGGCCCGGCGACATGCAGCCGGTTGATGTGATGGCGCCAGCGATAGCTCCGGTGTTCCGTCACATGCGCGACGAGTACTTCGAACTGGACGCTCTTTCGCTCTACTACCACCTGCTGGGGCCGCAGTGACCTTCCGTCAGCTCACCCTCCCTGACGCCCTCGTCGTCACGAGCGGCATGCGTGTGGAGGACCGTGAATGCCTCGTCGCGGTGGTCGGCGCGTGCGATTCAGATCTCCTTGCCATCAATCGTTGGCAGACGCCTGGCGCGGCCTGGGCGTTATATGAAGAGGGCCGGCCGATTGCCATCTTGGGGCTGTCCGAAGTGAACGCATGGACCCTGAATGCGTGGCTGCTCGCGACCCCCCGCATGTCGCACCAATCGTGGAAAAAACTTCTTCGCTTCTCCCGCACAGTCCGTGGAAACGCGCTCAAGACTACGCGGCGCATCGAGTGCATGGTGCTCTCGACTTGGCCCCGCGCCATCCGCTTCGCTGAATCGCTGGGCTTCGAGTTGGAGGGCGTGAAGCGCAGCGCTGGCAAGGACGGGCAGGACGTCCTGCTGTACGCAATTCTTGGAAAGGCTTCCGCATGAACAACATCGAATACACCCTGGCGGTGACGAATCCGGGTTCCTCGCAAAAGGTCACGCTGGCGGGTGGCAATGTGTCGAACGCAACGGCGCTGGCGCTCGGCACCGATACCGTCGTGGTCACGCCGACGCAGGACTGCTTCTTTCGCAAGGGCGCCGCGCCGGTGGCGGTCGTCGATGGCACGGACCAGTTCCTCGTCGCCAAGAATACGTATCGAATCTTCGGCCTGTCGCCGACGGACAAGCTCGCGTTCAACAGCGCGACCGCGGGTGACATCTACATCACGCCGGGCGCATAAGGAGAAGATCATGGGCGGTGGCGGTGGCGATAGCGGGTACGAAGCGCGGCAGCAGGCAGTTGAGGACCAGAAGGCAGAGGCCCGCCGGCGCCTGAACGCGCTCTTCGGTGAGGGAGCGCCGGCGGAGGTAGACCGCAATCGGTATATCTCGACGCGCACCATCGATGACGCAGGGCGCGATGTGACCCCCGTCCCCGGCGCGACCGGGCTGAATGGGGCCATCGGCCCCGGCTCCGGCGGCAGCGGCGAGGGCGACGCTGGCTACAACTCTGGCTCGGGCCCCAATGGCAACTACGGCGGCGGCGCGGTGCCGCTCACCCGCCAAGAGCAAGTCTTCGACCAGGCCGGCTACGACGCCGATCTTGCCTTCAACAACGGCATTACCGGCAACAAGGCCGCGCGCGAGGCGCTTTACAGCAAGGTGCGCGGTGATGCTTTCAATGCCGGCAAGCGCGGGCTCGATGAACAGCGGGAAAAGGCGGCGCGCGATCTGCGCTTCGAGCTGTTCGCCAAGGGCTTGAACGGCGGCAGCGAGGACATCAACCAGTCCGCGCTGCTCGGCCGCACCTACGACAAGGGCATTCTCGATCTCGGCGCGAAGGCGGACAGCGCTGCGACGGAACTCCGCAGCAATGATGAGCGGACCCGCCTGAACCTCCTACAAGGCATCGACAGCGGCATGGACGCGGGCAGCGTGCTCTCGTCGGCGGCGAATTCGCTCGCCAACAACAGCGACGCTGCGGCGGCCGAAGCCCAGGGCACGAGCATCGGTGACCTGTTCGCCAATGCCGGGCTGCTGAACCAGCGCAGCCAGTACAGCCAAGGCAAGGCGGCAGGCACCGACTGGTGGAATTCGCTCACCCCGAGCACTACGACCCCGAAGGTGCGCTCTTCGAGCGGCACGATCTCGCAGAGCTAAGGAGCACGACATGGCAGGAATGGGCGTTGGTGAGATCGCAGCCCTGGCACTTGCGGCCGGCGGCACCGCCGCGAGCGTGTCGGCCCAGCAAGAGGCGGCTGATGAACGCCGCAAGACGCTGAACCGCCAGATCGAAAACACCGAGCAAGCGACGAAAAAGCAGGTTGACCTGATCCAGGACGAAGGGGAGCGCTTCTCGCCCGAGGCCCGCGCCGCGGAGATGGCTGCCGCCGAGGACGCCGCGGCGACTCGTGCGAATCAGGATCTGGAGGGCGCTGGTGGCGCCACCATCGCGACCGCAGGCGATCCCGGCAACGTCTCGAAGGACTTCCTCACGGCCAAGGCTGACCGCGCCATCACCGAAGGTTCGCGCCTGACCGCGTTGAGCCGAGAGCTTGCCAAGATCCGCGCGCCCGGCCAGCTCACGCTGAACGACAGCCTGAGCCAGGCCAACCTGGCTGGCAATCTGTCGAATGTCCGAGGCACCAATGCAAACCTCGCGCGCGCGAACAGCATGGATGCCGAGAGCATTGAGCCGCCTGTCTATGGGCAACTGGGCCAGATTGGCTCCGCACTGGCCGGCAGTTACTTGAGTTCCGGCGCCAGCCGTCGCGCGGGCGGCGGGCAACTCGCCTGGAATACCACCGGCGGCTGGACTGGAGAACGCTGACATGCCCACCTCTCGAATCAGCGCCGGTATCCTCGCGGGCCTCACCCCGGGGCTCCAGCGCGGCGCGCAGGCGTTCGCCGGCGGCGACATGGCATACGACAAGGGCTTCGAGCAGCAGGCCTCGCTGCAATCGAAGCTCGCGCAGGCCCTGGCCTCGACGCGGCTCGCCAACGCGAAAGCCGACGAGGCAGAGCGCGAGGCCGCTTTCCAGTCGCCCACGGCCCTGCGGGACAACGCACTGGCGACGACCGGCATTCCACTCGACGCAGCGTCGGACGCCGAGACTTTCGTCAAGACGGGCAAGCTCGGTTCGCAGTACGACGCGCTGCCGGCCGACCAGCAAGGCCCTGTCCTGCCACGCCCGGGGTGGGAATCAAAGCTGGGATCGTTCGCGCGCCAGTTGGCAGCAACGCAGAACGCCCTGGCCATCGGCGACAAGAGTTCGTCAAGCATCGCCAAGGGCCTCGAAACGAATCGCGAGATGGCGCTGGGCGACGCGATCATTGCCGGCACAGCGGACCCCATGAAGGTGTCGCAGTCGCAATATGCGGTGAAGGGCAGCGCGCCGTTCCACTTCTCGGAGTACGGCGTCGGCAACAACCTCACGGGCAAACTCGACGATAGCACCGGCCCGGCTCAACTCTTCGCGCGGAACCGCCAGGCTGAGATCGAAGCTCGGCAGGCTCAGGCCGGCGCGTCGCGCGCGTCTGCGGCGAGCAGCTATGCATCCGCCGACAACTCCCGCGCGAGCGCGGCGCAGAAGCGCAGCGAGACGGAGCGCGGCATCAAGTCCGGCGATATCGTGGTGCAGCAAGGCGCAGACGGCTCGATCCAACTCGTGAACAAGCTCACCGGCATCTCTCGGCCTGCTACGGACGCGGACGGCGAGACGCTGAAGGGGAAGGGCGCGGCCGGTGGAGGCGGCAAACCTCTGCCAGCCAGCGCCGCGAAGGGCTACCTCGACAACCAGACCAACATGCAGCGCGCTGAGAAGGCATTGGCGTTGGTTGAAGGAATGGAATACGACGGGGCGAAGGGCGACAAGGCGGCGACCGGCTTGAAGGGCGTGCTGCCTATGCAGGTCTTGAACCGCGTGGATCCGAAGGGCGTAGACACTCGCGCCGCCGTAGCTGACCTGGGTAGCCTGGTGATCCACGATCGTTCCGGGGCCGCCGTCACCGCATCGGAGTTCCCGCGGCTGGCCCCATTCATCCCGACGGTGTACGACGACCAGGCAACGTCGGCGAAGAAGTTGCGCCTGTTTGTGAAGAACTACAAGGCCATCGTCGAGGATGCCGAGGAGTTCTACAAGGCGTCGGGATACAACGTCCCGAAGATCACGCCGCGCGGGCCGGCGGCGCCGGCTCCGGCCGCTCCGGCTGCGGGCGGGTTCACATACCTCGGCAAGGAGTAATCGATGGCGAAGTACCGCGTGCAGGGTCCGGATGGGGCCATCCATGTGTTCGAGGGCCCGGAAGGTGCAAGCCAGGCCGACGTGCTCGCCTTCGCGCAGCAGCAGTTCGGCAAGCCTGCGCCCGCCGCGCCGGCAGCGCCGCAGATGGAGGACCCCGGTGTGCTGAAGTCGGGCGTCATCGGCACCGGACGTGCCTTCGACAGCATGCTCGACGGCATCACTCAGTTGTGGCTCGCGGCGCGCGGCGAGGACTCGGCGCTCGGGGGCCTGAAGAAGAACGTCACCGCCAAGGACGAGGCCTACAAGCCGCTGCAGGATGCACACCCGATCGCGACCGCCGTGGGGGAGGCCGTGCCGGGCATGGTGATTCCGGTGGGCGGTGGCGCGACCGCCGTCGGGACCGGGCTACGTCTCGCGGCGGCCGGCGCCCTGCCTGGCGCGCTGGAGTACGGCACTGCTGGAGAGCGCGCTGGCCGCGCAGCGGGCGGGGCGACGGCGGCTGTGGTCGGCGGCCAGGTGCTGCCTGCGGCGGGGCGCGCGGTACTGGAAGCGGTGCCGGCTATCGGTCGCACCGCCAAGGCTGTCGCCGAGCCTCTGTACCAGGGCGGGCGCGAGGCCATCGCAGGGCGCACGCTGACGCGCGCGGCAGGCGAGGGCGCTCAGGACGTGGTTCAGCGGCTCAATCAGGCTGCCGAGTTGGTGCCCGGCTCCTTGCCCACGGCGGCTCAGGTGGCCGAGAACGGCGGCATCGCGGCGTTGGAGCGCAGCATCGCAGCGTCGCAACCCGCCGCCTTCGCAGAGCGTGGGATGCAGCAGGCGGCGGCGCGCACCGCGGCGCTTCGCGGCATAGCGCAGGACGACACCGCGCGCGCCGCCGCAGTTGCCGCGCGCAAGGCCGCGACGGAACAGCTCTATTCGCAGGCTACGCGCGCAAACTACACCGTCGATCCCGCGCTCGAACGGCTGCTACAGACGCCTGCGATGCGACAAGCGCTCGAGCGCGCGAAGACCCTCGCCGGGAACAACCAGCGTCCGTTCACCTTCGACGTCGAGCCCTGGAACACCATGGCCGGCACCGGCGTACAGGCAGCGCAGGCGTCGCGGCAGATCACCGGCCAGGGCCTGCAGGACCTGAAGATGGCGGTAGATGCCATGTTGACCGACCCTGCGTCGGGATACGCCGGCGCGGCGGGAGATTCGGTGAAGGCCCTGCGCGGACAGCTGCTCAACTGGATGGAGGGTGCGAACCCTCAGTTCAAGGCGGCACGCACGACCTACGCCGACATGTCGAAGCCGATCGGGCAGATGGATGTCGGCAAGGAACTGCTCACGCGCCTGGAGCCGGCCCTGAACGACTATGGCGGCCTAGCCAGCGAGACCGCGAGCAAGTTCGCCACCGCGATGCGCAACGCCGATCAGACGGCGGTGAAGGCGACGAAGTTCAAGGGCACCGGCATGGCCGACCTGATGACGCCCGATCAGATGGCATCGCTCGAAGGAATCGCGGGAGACCTGGCGCGCAAGACGAACGCGCAAAACCTGGGGCGCGGTCCCGGCTCCGACACTTTCCAGAAGCTGTCGATGAGCAACATCGCGGAACGCTCCGGGGCGCCCGGAGTGGTGAGCGGAGCGCTCAACCTGCCCGGCGTCTCGAAGGTGGCGAAGTTCCTCTATTCGGAGCCCGAGGAGAAGATTCAGTCGCTCTTGGCGCAGGCACTGCTCGACCCTAAGATCGCAGGCGGGCTCATGTCGCGGCAGCCCGTCGGCGTCAAGCCGATGTCAGCGGCCAATCTGCTGTTCGCCAATCCGGCCCGGCCCACCCAGCTTCTCGGCGGTGGCGCTGGTCTTTCGACCGCCAACCTGCTTGAGCAGTAGGGCAGTGGTGCGCGGGTAGCGAGCGCGGAAGCGCGGATAGACCCGCCGCTTCAGCCAGTTCTCGAAGATGTTCACGCCCAGCCAGAACAGCGGGCCGATGATGCCCACCACGAGGGCAGTGGCGAAGAAGTCGTAGCGCGACATGCTCCGAGTGTAGAGCAGGTGCCATTTGGGGAGAAAACTTCTTCGCGTGGCGTGCCCAATCTCGGGATGCAAGCACCTCAATACAACCGGAACGCAAACTTCGCGGGTGACGAACGTTCGAATGTCGGTGGCCGCTCCACGGTGCGCACTGACCAGGTGGATGACGAGCTCGACGACATCTCCGTCAGCATCAATGCGCTCATTGCCAACCTCGCGCTGATTCAGCGCGACGACGGCAAACTGCGCGACGCGATCGTCGAGCTCTACAACCTGTCCACGGCCGCGCGAGTCGCCCTCCAGTCGAAGCTCAACCCGCGCGGCCTGTGGACGGTCGCCACAGCTTATGCGGTGAACGACCTGATCGACGTCGGCGGAGTGGCATACGTCTGCGCCATTGCGCACACCAGCGTGAACTTCGCCGCGGACTACGCGGCCGGCCGCTGGCAGATCTTCATCACGGCGGCCAACGCCTCGAGCCTCCCCTTCACCCCCACGGCGACGATCCTCTCGACCACTGCGCAAGGCGCCATCGAAGAAGTCGACACCAACCTGCGCAACGCGGTCATGCCGACGCACGCATTCAATTTCGGAGGCCTCTGATGAGCGCTGCTGCTTCTTTCATCGCAACCCCCAAGACGCCGGTCGTCGCGATCGTCAACGCCGATGGCACGGCCTTCAAGAACGTCATCACCGGCGGCGCGCTCGGGACGCGCGTCGATTCGCTCGCAGTGAGCAACGGTGACGCGGCGAATGCAAATGTGCTGCAGCTCGCGGTGCAGGTCTCTGGCATCGACTATGTGATCGGCGAGGTAGCGGTCCCCATCGGCGCCGGCACGAACGGCGCGGCGAAGTCGGTTGCTGCCCTCAACCCCGTGGACATTCCCGCGCTGAACTACAGCGAAGGCGGAGCGCTCTGGCTGGCGTCAGGAGCAACGCTGCGTGCACGGGTGAAGACTGCGGTCGCCGGAGCGAACCAAGTGCACATCGTCGGCATCGCGGCAGGGGACTACTGAGATGTTGGCGGGCCTCATGGCGCGGCCGCTGTTCAAGGGGCGCGACCAGGTGGTGCTGGAGACGACGCGCTTCGGCCAGTGCCGGCTCGTTAAGTCCGGCACGAACGTCGTCCTGCAGCCGTTTCAGGGCAACTTGATCACGATCGCCGGCGCTGCGGTGAAGATCCCTGCTGGCGGCGTTTCGCTTCCGCCCACGGGACTCGCCCCCTTTTCATTGCAGTACCTCTATGCCTGTATGGGGGGCGGTGGCATAGCTCTGGAGCCGTCAACGGTAGGCCACACCACCGATCCGACCACAGGTGTAGAAGTCAAGATCGGAGATCCCACGCGCACGCTCGTTGGCATGGCACGACCGATCGCGGGGCCGGCTTTCGCCGATTCGCTGACGCAGCGCTTTGTCATCTCGTACTTCAACAGGCAACCCCTAGTCCTGTCTGCGTCCATAGGAGCCTCGGTTGGCAGCTTCAGCACCGGTGCCTACACGATCCTTTCCAATGCCCTCCTGCTGGAGTTTCTGACCTGGGCCGGCGGTGTCTCGTCACGCTTCCAAGGGCGTGTGCAGAACAATGTTGCCGATTCGGTGAGCAGCACGGCGACATTTCTTGATGCATCGAACACACCCTCATATACAGCCGTGCAGGCATACAAAGCTGGGGCGCTGATGCCGGTTGCCTGCTGCCTCGATGCCGTGACGACCGAGGGATATCACACATTCAACGTCTACGCGCAGCAGGATGTGGTCTCGACTGCGAGCTACACAGGGGGCATCACTGGCCTGGCCTGCGTCCACAGCGGCGTGATTCAGGGGTGACCATGAAACAGGAACTCAAGGACATCGCCGTTGAACTCGTGGTCCGCACGACTCCTGCCGGCGCAATTGCATGGTGGGCTGACATGAATTGGACGACCGTGATTGCGGTGACGCTCGGTGTGCTTCAGGTGCTGTACCTGCTGCGCAAGTGGTGGCGCGAAGAGACGGAATGGGGCATGCGGCTCAAGCGATGGGCTGCGGGGAGCTTCACGAAGCCGGGAGACCTGCAGTGAACTTCGATCCAATCATTGATCGCATCCTGGCGGTGGAGAAGGGCTACGTCGATCATCCAAGCGATCGCGGCGGCCCGACGAACTACGGCATCACGGTCGCGGTAGCGCGCGCCAACGGATACCAGGGCTCTATGCGGGATCTCCCCATCGGCTTGGCCCGCAGCATTTACGATCGCCGGTACATCGTCGAACCGAAGTTCGACAAGGTGGCCGACATCAATGCCGACATCGCATCCGAGTTGATCGACACCGGCGTGAACATGGGTCCAAGCCGTGCGGCTGAGTTCCTGCAGCGCTGGCTCAACGGCTTCAACAGTGGGGGCTCGCGATACGCCGACCTCTTCGTCGATGGTCGGCTTGGGACGTTGAGCCTCGACGCATTGCGAGCCTTCCTAAGGTGGCGAGGTATCGAAGGCATCAAGGTGATGCTCAAGGCCCTCAACGGTGTGCAGGCGACGCGCTACCTGGAACTCGCGGAGGGCGACAAGTCGCAGCGTGATTTCCTCTTCGGCTGGATTCGAGAAAGGGTGTCGTGATGCCTGACTTCGACTGGCGATCCGTCATCCGCGTTGTCGCTCCCACGCTTGCGGGTGCCATCGGCGGTCCCTTAGCCCCAATCGCAGCAGCCGCGGTGAAAGTGCTCGGTGACAAGCTGCTGGGCAACCCTGAGGCAACAGAGGACGAGATTGCGGTTGCAGTGGCTGGCGGGTTGAGCGGTGATCAGCTCATTGCGCTCAAGGCTGGCGAGCAGCAGTTCACCCTGGAGATGGAACGCATCTATGCGCAACGCGAGGCGGCCTCGATGCAGGACACTCAGGGCGCCCGTCAGCAGACCGTTGAGCTGGCGAGGACTGCGTCGTCAATCGCATGGGCGGCGCCTGTCATCAGCACGGTGATCGTGGTCGGCTTCTTCGGCTGCGTGGCCATGCTGTTCATCGTGGAGCGCACCTGGGACGAGCGCACCGCCAATCTCCTCAACGTGCTATTTGGCGCGCTCATTCCTGGCTTTGTGCAGGTCTGCAACTACTGGCTCGGGTCGTCGGCTGGCTCAAAGCGCGCCGGCGACGCCGTGCGGAAGATCGCAGAGCAGGCCGGGGCGACCTAATCACCCAGGCCAGCCCGTCGCTTAGCGCTTTGAGAAATGGGCTGCGTGAAGCCCCCGGATCTCAGCCCTCCAAGCTTCGATGCGCTCCTGAAATTCTTGATCCGAGGCCAGTTCTTCGGCAGAAGACGAAAAGTCCAACGAGTCATACACGGGACTCAACTGGAATGTAGGTGAGGGAAACGGCGGAACTTTGAGCCCCGCTACCTCCAACTCTTCCTGAAGGATGAGAACCACCATCGCCTTGCTAGTGCCGCCGATCTAGCAATGCTTGCTTGAGAGCGGAAAGGAAGCGTTTCGGCGGAGGCGGGTCTTCAAGGTTTGCAGCGACGGTTGTGGTGCCACCGAAGCGGCGGGTGAGCTCCTGCTCAAATTTCGTCAGATCCTCTTTGGCCGAGGACTCGCCCCGGTCCACCATTGATCGCAAATAGCTCGTTGTCGCCAGCAGGTCGTCGTTTGATAGGGCGCTTGCAGGGCCCGCCACTCGGATTGCGACTGACTCGGCGAGGTCTTTTTTGTCAACCGATCGACCCATGTTGCTTCAACCTTTTCCCGCATGTGCTGATCGCCAATACTTGGCAAATTTTCGGAGCGACGGTGTAGGACTGGCGCGCACATTGCTAAGAAGTTACAGCTCATCCGGGCCCAATGCGAGCGGGCAGCCGCAGCGAGATGCTTAAGGACGAAGCCCGGAAGATTGATCGACAAGTGGACCCCGGCGCCTCCTGCCAGGCCAATCCCCCCGCCATTGTCCCCTGAGCCACGAACAGATCGGCGGCGCTTGGCGCTCAGGCTCTGCGAGGATCAGCTCGACGGGGCACGTAGGCCAACGCAGAAAGGTCGATGGGCGGCGTTCCGACACAAGGCGGCGCGCGCACGCTGCATGTTTGCCGCATGAACTCCCTACTACGCGCGCTTTCCTTGAGCATCGAAGAACTCGCCCCAGGTCGGTTCGGCTGGATCATTTTGGAAGAGGAGGAAGGGGGCACGGCGATGGTCGAGGTCGAGGCCTCACCGATCGACTTCGAGAGCTGGGATGAAGCCCTCGACGCCGGCGTGCAGGCCATGAAAGAACTCGCGGATGACAGGAAGACCGGCCCGCGCATCGCAGCAGATGAGGATGAGGACGCAGATCCCGTTGGGGACGGGACCGTGAACTGATATAGAACAGGGTACGAGACTGCTTCCGAACGAGAGATCGAGCGCTTCTGGGCTGCCCGGCGCGGCAATCAACCGAGCGTGGGGCGCCTCAACGCCCGGATTTTTCTGCGCAATGTTGTTCGTGAAGGCGGGTCACAATCTTCTTCCACTCCGCGATGCGAGCCTGGAAGCGCTGGTCCTCAAGCCGCTCCGTTGGTGTGGATTCTGCATCGAAGCGCAGCGAGAATGGTGGTTCCATATGGGGGATGGAGGGCACCTCCACACCGAGGCGAACCAGGTCACTGATCATCCGCTTTAGTAGCTCCGTGGGCACCAGCGTACTCCCCATTGATCATCGTGCAACCATGCCGCAGGTATGGCTATCCGCGATACGTGAATTTGTTGTGCTCATGGCTCTGCGCGAGAGGCGCCTTTCGCGCGGCGGAATTCGGCCGCTGTGCCGGTCGCCGCGATCAGTGGATTGACTCACGATGGCGCGGCGTCGTGGTCAAAACTGCGCGGCGAGAGCTGCCTGAGCACTGGGCTGCCGATGGTTACGTCTTGCCAAGGTGATCGCGCACCTTGTCCGCCTGATCGCCGACAGCGGCCACCGCCTTGCGGAGTTCTTCTTCGGTCACGCCCAGGCGCTTCGTCCAATCGCGCACCTCGTAGTCCTCGTTGAGGTTGATGCGCTGGCGGTCCTGGCCGCCGGTCTTCGTCTTGTCGTCTGCCATGTTGTGTTCCTTAAGCCATTCCTCGGGATCAGGCTGTGTGAGGCGCTCTTCCGCCGACAGCCACTGAATGAATCTGATGCGGTTGGCGCGTTGCTTCATGCAGGCCATTCACGCATTCGATTGCAGGCCAAGCTGTAGGTGCAGAGCAAACTCGATCGCGCCGGATACCTACTCCAAGGGGGCTTCCCCGGTCGGCGCTGCGGCAGACGTATGGCGCGAGCGGTATTCCGCAATCCAGCTCCGTGCCTTGTCCGCAAGCGCCGCACGCGCCTGTTGCTCGTCGCAGTCTGTGCCCACAAGCAATAGGCGACACATGCGTTCCGGGCCCTTTCGGACCTCTGCGTAATAGCACGGCGTTCCGTCGCTCTGTTCGCGTCCGACCTGCATCGTCCACTCAGGCGGCGCAAGCGGGGGCAAGGTGCGCTCTCTGCTCTCCGTTGAGGAAGTAGGGTTCAGGTTCATTGATCTGCGCTGGGTTGGATTGATCGCTTACCGGGACGTGCGCGATGTGTCCAGCCAAAAGCGGAGGAACCCCTTTCATAGGCGGGCCCGAAGGCACAGCATGCGCGCCGCCGTGCATCGTGCTTGTAGGAGTTGAGATTGAAGGAAGCCCCGGGAAGTGCCGGTGCGAGGGAACACGCTGGCCCGGGGTGGGCGTGTTGCCAGTTGCTACCAAACGACCGCCGTCCGGCTGTCGCGAAGTCGAACACCAAGGGTGCTGCGGGCCCTATCGCCGGGCGGCTCGCGTGAGGATTGCTTCGGCGATCTCGGCATCTCTGCGGTCGATCAGAGGAGGCGAGCGCCGGAGTTGCATCTCGATGAGGTCCATTCGCAAACACTGAATCGCGCTGATCAGACGACGAAGCTTTGCGAGAGACTCGCGGGTTTCGTTCGCCGGGACGCTGTCGCCGTTCATGACACTATTTTACATTTGCACGCGCCTCTGCTCCGGTTCTTGATGCCCAAAAAGAAAGCCCCTCACGGTGAGGTGAAGGGCGAAAGACGGTCCTAGGGGATAGTGAGGAGTGCCCTGACGCAGGAGCGGCCAGGGCCTAGACCGTAGACAAATCTTAAGCAGGGCGCCCACGAAGGAGGCAGGCTGCGCTGGTCAGGTAGCGAAAAACTGTGAAGTAGTTCTCGCCGAGCCATCGCTCTGTATGCATTCCATCTCGGTGGCAGGCTAGAGGTTCACGACGCCAACTTTGAATGCGGAACCGGCGGTGGCAAGAAGAGCGGCGCGGGCCGGGGCAAGGCGGAGAACCATGCGTCCGCGCACAAGGCGGACGCCTGGGTGGGGCCGCATCGGCCTCGCCCAGCGCAGCGGCGCGGTCGGGTTCCGCCAAGAAGGCCGCAGCCACCCGCAAGCGAAACACAGAGCACCGCGGCTGAGGCTCGCCCGCCCCAAACTAGGCAGCCTTCAAGCGGCGGGCCCTTAGCAAAACTAAGAGGGGTAAAGGCGGCACATGGAAGAGCCCGCACGGGGCGGGCGCAGGGGATCTGGCCGTGGGCACTTACGCGACCCACGTTACGGCAAATATTCACTTGCGGAAGCCACCTTGTGCTTTTCTCGTCGTGGTGACTTCGACGCGCCGGCGTGAGATGCGGCTTGCCTGCGCAGGCATTTGCCCATCAACTTGGGCAAGTTGCTAATATACCACAAGATGGAGAGTTCGACGAAACGTACCGGTGCCCGTCTCCCGCCCTCAAACTGCCTTCAGAAGGCTGAATGCTAGACTAACCCATGGTTACTAAGAAGGCGGGCGTCGTTCAGAAATTCCACAATCGCCCTGGCGAGGGCTACTCGGTGGATCTGACCATGATCACGACCGACCAAGGGAGTGTGACAGGTTCGCTAGACCTGACCACGCTTCCGGTTCCAGACCGTAGATTCTCCTGCGACGCGGTTGGCCTGCAGGTCGACGGCCCAGTCATCAAGTTACTGTTCGCACAGCGAAAGCCCATCGGATCTGGCCTCTTGTCGATGTTGGTGATCAACATGGCGCCAGAATCTGTGCAGCAGTTCATGAATGTTGTGAATGATGACTTCGCCACCAAGTACGCCGAGTTCGCGAAAAACCTGCCAGAATCTAAGATCACCGAGTTCGATGGCAATGCTGATCAGAGTGTCGTTTTGAGCAGCAGCGTGGTGATGGCCGGTTACAGCGGGTCGAATGGGTGCATGGACTTCTACTATGCGTCGCCGTTTGCTGTTCAGCAACTGGCTACGCTTCGAAAATTGTCTCTTGAGGCGGTGGTTCGAGTGAACCTCCCTAGTGGCGCGATGTTTGCCTTGCTAGACGCGTTGAAGCAAAGTGCGGAACGTTTTCCCTGGCTCAAAGGTCTGAAATAGCATGTTTGGCTTTGATAACTACCTTCCCAGCAAGTGGCTTGATGGCATCCTCGCGATCCACGTTGCAGAGCCGCGTGGCGAATCGAAGCGGGTTGTGCGTACCGGGCAATGGGTTGCCAAGGGCGTAGTAAGCGCCACCTTACTGGTCACTGGCTTGGTTTCAGTGGCGGCGGAGCCCTTGCCGGCGTCTGTGCTGCAAATTGTTCCAAGCGCGCAGGGGTATGCTACTCGGGCCCGAGATGCGCTGGAGGCACCGCCTGGCTATTTTGCGAAGCTCACTGCGGCGATAGCGAGATCCCCGCGCTTGCCTGACCAATCGACACTCGCTGATCCAGAGTTCGCGTTCTAATCCGTGAGAGAGTACTGGGCCTCCGACTTGGCGGGGGAACTGTCGCAGGGCGATCTTCTCTCGGACGCATGGATTGGCGCGGCTCCTCACCCGCGCACGGCGCTTCTTCGCGGCCCGACCCAGAAGGGCAACCTGAATTTCTGGCAGGAGAGTGCGTGGAAGGCGGACGCTCAAGGCTTCGGCCACTTCTTGGCGCGTGGCAAATCCCACCAGGCTCTTGTCTTGTCGCAGAACTGTGAGATCGACAAGAACGGCGGGAAGGCTCCCGTGTTGATTGCGCCGGTGCTCGGTCTGGCTAGCATCCCCGACGAGAAGATGCGAGACACGGTTCGAGCCGGAAATCGTTTCGCCTTTTTCTACCTGCCGTCCCTCGAAGGTGTCCTGCCCGAGTCTTACGTGGATCTGCGAGCGATCACCTACACAGCCCGTGCTGGCTTGGCACAACTGACCCGCCATGGGTCAGCTGCGGAAAAAGGCTCAGCAGCCTTGATCGCCCAGCTAGTGGCCTTCTTCACCCGCATCGATGTTGATGAAATCAAAGCTTAGCCGCGACTGATCGCGCTATGAGCAGGCTTCAGCCGGCACGGCTTTCCCAGCTTTTCTTTGGGTGCCGGCAAACTGTGGCCTACAGCACGAGGGGAAAGCCATGGCGACAGCGCGCAAGAAAGCGAAACAGCAGCCTATGCTGGACAGCGGCATCAGCGAAGACTGGGACGTGTACGTGCACACGAGCGGAGCGAGCGGGCGGAACTTCCCCGAGCGCCATGCCTATTTCGGGATCGAACTCCGCGGGCTGCTGTCGGTCGGCCTCGGCGGGATCAAGGACTTCGAGATCACCTTGGCGCAGAAATCCGAGCAGGATCTGAAGCCCGCTACGGTTGTGGGAAGCATCGTCGCCGTGAAGCCTCAGGTCAGATTTTACGTGGACCTGACCGAGCATGAGTTCGCTGCGGCGCTGGCCCTGACCACTTCCGGCAAGCCGGTCCATGTTTGGATGCAGTTCGAGAAGCCTCGCTACGGCTTGGGGCACATTCATTCCTTCGCCATCTCCTCGAAGAAAATCGAATGAGCCTGGCTGCGCGAGTTCTGCGCAACTCGTCTCTGCGCCCCTAGGCAACTCGCTGCGAAAACCAACAGGGTGGACGCCCTAAGTCGTTGATTTATAAGCACTAACTTCGCGGCGGTCAGGCTACGAACCAAGGGGTCGTGGGTTCAATTCCTGCCAGCCGCACCACTCTTCAGAGGGTCAGAACGCCAAGCGTCCTGACCCTCTTCTCTTTGGCGAATCGTGTGAAGCGCATGCTGTCGGCCTGTGGCCGACACGACTCCAAATGCTAGCGCGCAAGCATCCGCACGATGACCGCCACGGCGATCACGACACCCAGGATGGACAAGTTGCGCCGCCATCCCGCTCGATGCACTTCGCGTTGTTCCAACCGGCGGTGTGCCGTCAGTTCGTCCAGCCTCGAAGGAATGGTGTCGGGCTCGTTGGGATAGCGCTCGTTGTTTTCGATGGGGTCTGTCATGGCATTCGGGGAATGGAGGCCAGAAAAAGGCGCCCGTAAGCGACCTGATGTTTAGTTGTGTAGAAAATTGTAACTACACGAATACCTTAGTTCTCACATAAACATGCGATGCGGCATGCTCTTCGTGAAATAGTTCCTCTACCGAATAGCTCGAACGCACGCGGAGGTCATGCTTGGCAGTGGAGTAAAACAGAGCCTGTTTCCATAGACAGCTTTCCGCGATGAGCAAGGCATTCACCAAAGAGACCGATGCGGACGAAGACGACGACACCGGCGCAGCGACGCCGCTTCCCGCTGGCGGCAAGAACTACATCACGCCGCAGGGCTACGCGCGCCTGCGCGCCGAGTTGCTCGAACTGATGGACGTCGACCGCCCGAAGGTGGTCGAAGCCGTGCATTGGGCCGCGAAGAACGGCGACCGCTCGGAGAACGGTGACTACATCTACGGCAAGAAGCGGCTGCGCGAGATCGATCGCCGCATCCGCTTTCTCACGAAGCGGCTGGAGATCGCCGAGGTCACGGATCCTTCGGTGCATCACGGCAGCGACCAGGTCTTCTTCGGCGCGACCGTGCGCTACGAGGACGAGGCCGGCAACGAGCGGAGCGTGACGATCATGGGCATCGACGAGGCGGACAGCGCGCAGTCGCAGGTCAGCTGGATCTCGCCCATCGCGCGGGCGCTGCTGAAAGCCCGCGAAGGTGATGTCGTCAAGCTGGCGACGCCGGGCGGCGTCCACGACGTCGAGGTGCTGGCGGTCAGCTACCCGGCGCCTGGCAAGGCCTGAACGACGCGCTCAGGGCGCGGGCACAGTCCTCGCGGCGGCCAGCACGGAGGGCGTGCGCCGTGCGGCGCGCAGCACGGCGTCCAGGTGCGTACGGTCGCGGACAGCCACCACGAAGCGAAGGTCCGTCGAATCCTGCGGCGTCTCGTCGGCCATCTCGACGTGCGTGATGTCGGCTTCGGCATCCGACAGCGTCGCCGCGACACGGGCGAGTACGCCCTTGTCGTTGCGGACGGTGACGACGACGCCGGTCTCGAAGGTGCGCACGGGATCGTCCGCCCATTCCACGGCGAAGAAGCGTTCGCTGTCTTTGTGGCGCAGGCGCTGGCCCACGCCGCACGCTTCGGTATGGACCACGAGGCCTTCGCCATGCCCGAGGTAGCCCATGATCGGATCGTCCGGAATGGGCCGGCAGCAAAGCGCGAAGCGGACCGAGGAATTCTCGCTGCCGTCGAGCGTGACCGCGCCCTGCGACACGCCCTCGTGTGCGGTGAAGCGTTCCCTGCTGAGCATCAGCGCGTCCGGCTTCTCGCCGCGCTCCGACAGCAGCGCCATGAGCCGCTTGGCCACGATGCTCGCGATGCGCTTGCCCAGGCCGATGTCCGTGAGCAACTCCGAGCGGCTTCGGTTGCCGGTGAAGCGCAGCAGCTTCTCCCAGATGCCCTGATGCTCCGCATCGTCGGCGGGGAGGGTGCCGAGGCCTTCAGCGCGCAGTGCCTGCGCCAGCAGCTTCTCGCCCAGGCCTTCGGATTCGGCATGCGCCAGGGTCTTGAGATAGTGGCGGATCTTGGAGCGCGCACGGCCCGTGCGCACGAAGCCGAGCCAAGCGGGATTCGGCGTCGACACCGGCGCGGTGATGACCTCCACCACGTCGCCGTTCTTCAGTTCCGTGCGCAGCGGCACTTGGTCGCCGTTGATGCGGGCCGCCGAAGTGTGGTCGCCTATGTTGCTGTGGATGGCGTAGGCGAAGTCGACCACCGTCGCCCCGCGTGGCAGCGCCATGATCTGGCTCTTCGGCGTGAAGACATACACCGCGTCGGGAAAGAGATCGACCTTCACGTGGTCCCAGAACTCCGCAGCATCGCGTGTCTCGTCCTGGATATCGAGCAGCGACTGCAGCCACTTGGCCCCGAGCCGTTCGCTGGTCGCGGCGCTCGGCTCGGCGGCCTTGTAGAGCCAATGGGCGGCAACCCCCGACTCGGCCACGACGTGCATGGCCTCGGTTCGAAGCTGGAACTCGACGTTCACGCCCGCCGGCCCGACCAGCGTGGTGTGCAGCGATTGGTAGCCGTTGAGTTTCGCGATCGCGATGTGATCCTTGAACTTGCCGGGAAGCGGCTTGTACATCTGGTGCAGGATGCCGAGGCCTGTGTAGCAGGCGATCACGGTGGGCACGATGAGGCGGAAGCCATAGATGTCCGTGACCTGCGCGAAGCTCAGGTGCTTCTCGTCCATCTTGCGGTAGATGGAATAGAGCGTTTTCTCGCGTCCCGCGATCCGCACGCTCATGCCGGCGCCGGCGAACGCGGTTTCCAGCTCCTGCTGCACCTTCTGGATCAGGTCGCGGCGCCGCCCCCTGGATTTCGCCACTGCCTTCGAAAGGATGGCATAGCGCCACGGCCGGAGATGGCGGAAGGACAAGTCCTGCAGCTCGCGGTAGGTCTGGTTGAGCCCCAGGCGATGCGCGATCGGCGCATAGATGTCGAGCGTCTCGCTGGAGATACGTGCCCATTTCTCGCGCGGCGCATCGTCCAGCGTGCGCATGTTGTGCGTGCGGTCCGCCAGCTTGACCAGGATGACACGCACGTCGCGGGCCATGGCCAGGAGCATCTTCCGGAAGGATTCGGCCTGGTTCTCCTCGCGAGTGTTGAAGCGGAGCTTGTCCAGCTTCGTCAAGCCATCCACCAGCTCCGCCACCGGTGCGCCGAAGCGCTCGATCAGCTCGGACTTGGTGACGCCGCAATCCTCGATCGCGTCATGGAGCAGGGCGGCCATCAGGGCCTGCGCGTCCAGCTTCCACTCGGCACATTGCGCCGCCACCGCGATGGGGTGGGTGATGTAAGGCTCCCCGCTGTTGCGCAGTTGACCGAGATGCGCCTCGTCGGCAAAGCGGTAGGCGCGGCGCACCAGTTCGACATCTTCCGCGCCCAGGTAATCGAGCCGGTCGGTCAGGGCCGCGAAGCTGGCGGCGGCCGCATTCAACGCCGCCGGCGTGGGCCGGGGCGTGCCTCGGGGGGCATCTGAAGGTGACTTGACGACCGCGCTCATGCCTACCACTTTAGCGTGGCGGGCGTATGGACGCTCTTGACCCCGAAAACAGCCACAAAAAAAGCACCGCGTGCGGTGCTTTCTTGTTGTTGGGCGGCATCAGCCTCAGCCGGGGACTTTCTTGAGCATTTCCAGACCGATCTTGCCTTCGGCGATCTCGCGCAGCGCGGTCACGCCTGGCTTGTTCTTGCTCTCGATTTTCGGGGCGTGGCCCTGGCTCAGCATGCGCGCGCGGTACGTAGCGGCGAGCACGAGCTGGAAGCGATTGGGAATGTGTTGCAGGCAATCTTCGACGGTGATGCGGGCCATGAGGATCTTTCGGCTTGGAGGGCGGACGGTGGAGCGGATCAGGGAATGTTCAGCGCGGCGAAGGTATCGGCACGGGCGCGGCGCTGGGCGGAATACCGGAGCCGCTGAGCGTGGACAATCGCTTTCAGGTCGAACAGTGCGCGCTCAAATAACTCGTTGATTATAACGAAATCGAATTCACTGGCGCGTGCCATCTCCTCGGCGGCGTTCTGCAGCCTCAGTTCGATGACCGCGGCGCTGTCCTCGCCCCGCCGTTCCAGCCGGGAGCGGAGTTCTTCCCAGCTCGGCGGGAGAATGAAGATCATCACCGCATTGGCGAAGGTCTTGCGGATCTGGATGGCGCCCTGGAAGTCGATTTCGAGAATGACGTCGGCCCCCTGGGCGATGCGCTCCTCGATGGCCTTCTTCGACGTGCCGTAGCGCTGGCCGTGCACGTGCGCCCATTCGACGAAGGCGTCGGATTCAACCATCGCATCGAATTCGGAACTCGAGGCGAAGAAGTACTCCCGCCCATGCTTTTCCTGCCCGCGCGGGTCGCGGGTGGTGTGGGAAACAGAGGGCTGCACGGCCGAGTCAAGTTCCATCAAGGCCTTCACGAGGCTCGACTTGCCGGCGCCGCTCGGCGCCGCAACCACGAAGATGTTGCCGGGGTAGTCCATTCGTCGTCAGCTTATTCGATGTTCTGAACCTGCTCGCGCATCTGCTCGATCAGCACCTTCATGTCCACGCCGATGCGGGTGAGTTCGAGCGTCGCCGACTTCGAGCCCAGCGTGTTGGCTTCGCGGTGCAATTCCTGGATCAGGAAATCCAGGCGCTTGCCGATCTCGCCGCCTTTCTTGACCAGGCGCTCGATCTCGTCGAGATGCGAGTTGAGGCGCGTCAGTTCCTCGGCGACGTCGATGCGGATCGCGAAGGCCGTGGCCTCGCTCAGGGCGCGGTCCTGGGCTGTCTCGGGGGGCGTGCCGCCGCCGAGGCCCATCGCTTCCGTCCAGCGCTCCAGAAAGCGCGTGCGTTGCTGTTCAACCAGCTGCGGCACCAGCGGCAGTGCCTGGGTTGCCAGCTTGCGCAGCTGCGCCAGGTGATCCTGCAGCATCTTGGCCAGGCGCGCGCCCTCGCGTTCGCGGGAGGACAGCAGGGTCTTCAGCGTCTTTTCGGTCAGGTCGCTCAATTCGGTGCCCCAGTCGCCCCTGGCGGTCGAATCGCCGGACGCGAGCCGCAGGACGTCCGCGACGCTGAGTTCGCGCGCCGTCGGCAGCCACGACCGGATGCTGTCCTGCAGGCCGTTGAGCCGCTGCAGCAGCTTGGTCGAGGGCTCGCTGATGCCGGCACTCGCCGCGTTCTCCACTGCGGCGCGAAGCTCGACCTTGCCGCGCTTGAGCTGTCGGGTGAGCAATTCGCGCAGGGCCGGTTCGTGCTGGCGAAGCTCCTCCGGCAGCTTGAAAGTGAGATCGAGGAAGCGGCTGTTGACCGAGCGGATTTCGACCCCGAGCCGGCCCGCGGCCGAGGGCCTTGCGTCGCCTTCTGGGTGGCTGCCGGTGGGGCCGTTCTGGCCGCTGGCATAGCCGGTCATGCTGTAAACTGGCATTGCGCCTCGCTGAGAAGTTCTTGTCTGCGTGCACCGAGACGACGGCACAGCGTTCGCTTGCCGCACCATTGCCTTCGGGCGAAACTCCCGGATTATGTCAAAGGTCAAACCTTCGCCCCTTCTGCCCGACACGGTCATCGGCGGTTACCGCGTGGTGCGCCGGCTTTCCGCCGGTGGTTTCGGCGTGGTCTACCTTGCTGTCGACCACAGTGGCCAGCAGGTCGCCATCAAGGAATACCTTCCCTCTTCGCTCGCCACCCGCGGCACTGGCGAGCTGGCGCCGCAGGTGCCGCCCGAGAAGCTTTCCCTCTACCGGCTCGGGCTCAAGAGCTTCTTCGAGGAAGGGCGCTCGCTCGCGCAGATCTCGCACGCCTCGGTGGTCAGCGTGCTCAACTTCTTTCGCGAGAACGAGACCGTCTACATGGTGATGAACTACCTGGAGGGCGCGACCTTGCAGGATTTCGTCGTCACCGCGCGCGATCTCAAGAAACAGAAGGTCTTCCGCGAGTCGACCATCCGCTCCCTCTTCGACGAGATCCTGCGCGGACTGCGCATCGTGCACCAGCACAAGATGCTCCACCTGGACATCAAGCCAGCCAACATCTTCGTCACGGACGACGACCGCGCCGTGATGATCGATTTCGGCGCCGCCCGCGAAGTGCTCTCGAAGGAAGGCAACTTCATCCGCCCGATGTACACGCCCGGCTTCGCGGCGCCCGAGATGTACCGCCGGGATTCATCGATGGGCCCCTGGACGGACATTTACGCCATCGGCGCGTGCATCTACGCCTGCATGCAGGGCTATCCGCCCAACGACGCGCCGCAGCGCATCGAGAAGGATCGGCTCAGCCTTTCGCTCTCGCGCCTGCGCGGCATCTACTCCGACAACCTGATCGAGGTGGTCGAGTGGTGCATGTCGCTCGACCCGCTGTCGCGCCCGCAGTCGGTGTTCGCGCTCCAGAAGGAGTTGAGCCGCGAAGGCGAACGCCGCTACACCAAACTCACGGTCGGCGAGAAGGTCCGGCTGTCGATCGACAACATGCGCTCTTTCGAGAAGAAGGGGCTGCCCAAGGCGGCGGCGCCGACGACGCGTCCCGCATGAAGTTTTCCGTCTTCCAGGTCAGCCGCAAGGGCGGCCGTCTCAAGAACGAGGACCGCATGGGGTACTGCTATACCCGCGAGTCCGGCCTGTTCGTGCTGGCGGATGGCATGGGCGGCCATCCCGAAGGCGAAGTTGCGGCTCAGTTGGCGCTGCAATCCATCGCCGCGCTCTACCAACGGGAAGCCCGGCCCGTCGTCAAGGACGTGAAGGCATTCCTCACCGCGTCCGTCATGGCCGCGCACCAGCAGATCATGCGCTACGCGGGCAACAAGGGCATGCTCGACACGCCGCGCACCACGGTGGTCGCCGCAGTGCTCCAGGGCACGACCGCCACCTGGATCCATTGCGGCGATTCGAGGCTCTACGTCGTGCGAGACGGCGTCCTTCTCACCCGCACTCGCGACCATTCCCACGCCGAACGCCCGCGCGCGAACGCAGGCGCCGAGGCCGTCAACCGGAACCTCCTGCTGACCTGCCTGGGCTCGCCGACCACGCCGCTCTTCGACGTGTCGCCTCCGCTTCAACTGCAGCGTGGAGACCGCATCATGTTGTGCTCGGACGGCCTCTGGGGCGTGCTGGACGATGCCGTTATCGTCCATACACTGTCATCCGGCAAGCCCGTCTCCGACGTCGCGCCGGACCTGGCCGAGATGGCTTTGCGCAACGGCGGCACCCACAGCGACAACGTCACCCTGATCGCGTTGGAATGGGAGACGCCCGAGGACCCGGCCCACGACCGCGGCGTTTCGACCGACAGCATCAGCGACGGCGTGTTCGCCTCGACCATCCAGGCGGGCATGCCTTCCGACAGTGAACTCGACGACCTCGACGAAGACGCGATCGAGCGCTCGATCGCCGAGATCAACGAGGCGATCCGACGCTCCGCCGCGCGCAAAGCGTAGCTTTTTCCTCCAACATCCTCTTGACCATGACAGTGTTTGCAAGAAGCGGCGGCCGTGCCGCCGACCAGTTGCGCCCGGTGCGCATTACCCGCGGGTTCACCATCCATGCCGAAGGTTCGGTGCTCATCGAGTTCGGACAGACGCGCGTCCTCTGCACCGCCTCCATCGAGGAAAAGGTCCCGCCCCACAAGCGGGGCAGCGGCGAGGGCTGGGTGACGGCGGAATACGGGATGCTCCCCCGCGCCACTCACACGCGCAGCGACCGCGAGGCGGCGCGCGGCAAGCAAAGCGGGCGCACGCAGGAGATCCAGCGCCTCATCGGCCGCTCGATGCGTGCCGTGTTCGACCTGGCCGCGCTCGGCGAGCGCACCATCCATCTGGACTGTGATGTGCTGCAGGCCGATGGCGGCACGCGTACGGCGGCTATCACCGGCGCCTTCGTCGCGGCGCAGGACGCGGTCAACAAGCTGCTGGTGGCAGGCAAGATCGCGGCGTCGCCCATTCGCGGCCATGTGGCCGCGATCTCCGTCGGAATCGTGCAGGGCACGCCGCTGCTCGATCTGGAATATATCGAGGACTCCGCCTGCGACACTGACATGAACGTCGTCATGACGGGGGCCGGCCATTTCGTTGAAGTGCAGGGGACGGCCGAAGGCGCCGCCTTTTCCCGCGAGGAAATGAACGCCCTTCTGAAGTTGGCGGAAAAAGGCATTGCCGAACTCACCGCGATGCAGACGCAGGCGCTTTCGGCCTGAGCACCATGAAACTGGTGCTGGCCTCCAACAACGCGGGCAAGCTCGCCGAGCTGCAGGCCCTGTTCGCGCCGCTCGGCGTCGAACTCGTGCGCCAGTCCGAACTCGGCGTCGGCGAGGCCGAAGAGCCGTTTCGCACCTTCGTAGAGAACGCCTTGGCCAAGGCCCGCCACGCGTCGGCGGCCACCGGCCTGCCCGCCATCGCAGACGATGCCGGGCTGTGCGTCGAGGCCTTCGGCGGCCTGCCCGGCGTGGACACCGCCTTCTACGCCACGCGGTTCGGCTACGAGAAGGGCGACGCGAACAACGTGCGCGCCCTGTTGGAGCAATTGGCCGGCGTTGACGATCGCCGCGCCGCGCTGGTCAGCACCCTGGTCGCCCTGCGCCGCGCGGACGACCCGGAACCCCTGATCGCCGTCGGCCGGGCGCCGGGCGAGATCACCCGCGCCCCGGTGGGCGACAACGGCTTCGGCTTCGACCCCGTGATGTTCCTGCCCCGGTTCGGCAAGACCTTCGCGCAACTGCCACCCGAAGTGAAGAACGCCAACAGCCACCGCGGCCAGGCGGCACGCCAGATGCTGGCGCTGATGCGCGAGCGCTGGTTGTGAGCCTGGTCGTACCGATCTCGGCGGACGGCGGCGAGCGCGCCGGCGGGGCGCCCCATGCCAACGACGTGCTGCACCTCATGCGGCCAGGGCCGCTGCAGCTTTCAGCCTTGCCGCCGCTGTCGCTCTACGTCCACCTGCCGTGGTGCCTGCGCAAGTGCCCCTATTGCGATTTCAACTCGCACGAATGGCGCGGCGGGGGGGAAGAGGTTCCCGAGCAGCGCTATCTTGATGCACTGGTGGCCGACCTCGACGCGGCACTCCCGCTGATCTGGGGCCGCACCGTCCACACCATCTTCATCGGCGGCGGTACACCCAGCCTCTTCTCGCCCGCGTCCATCGACCGCCTGGTCGGCGACCTGCGCGCCCGTCTCAAATTGGCGCCCGACTGCGAGATCACGATGGAGGCCAACCCGGGCACCTTCGAGCGCGACCGTTTCAGGGCCTATCGGGGCGCGGGCGTCACGCGGCTTTCGGTCGGCGTGCAGAGCTTCAATGACGATCACCTGAAGGCGCTCGGCCGGGTGCATGACCGCGCGCAGGCGATCGCGGCCGTCGAGGAAGCGGCTCACGCCTTCGACACCTTCAACCTCGACCTGATGTATGCGCTGCCGGGGCAGAGCCTGGAGGAGCTGGATGCGGATCTGGCGCAGGCGCTCGCGCTCGAACCGCCGCACCTCTCGGTCTACCATCTCACGATCGAGCCCAACACCTACTTCGCCAAGTTCCCACCCACGGTGCCGGAGGACGATCTCGCCTACGAGATGCTCGACCGCATCACGGAGCGCACCGGCGAGCGCGGCCTCGAACGCTACGAGATCTCGGCGTACGCCCGTGCAGGCCACCGCTGCGCGCACAATCTCAACTACTGGCAGTTCGGCGACTACCTCGGCATCGGCGCCGGCGCGCACAGCAAGCTCAGCTTCGCGCACCGGGTGCTGCGTCAAGTTCGATTTCGGGAGCCACGTCTCTACATGGACAACGCGATCGCCGGCCACGGGGTCGCGGTGAGCGACGAGGTCGCCATTTCCGCGCTGCCCTTCGAGTTCATGCTCAACGCCCTGCGCCTGAAGGACGGCTTCCTGCTGTCCCAGTTCGGCGAGCGCACCGGCCTGGCGATGACCGCCATCCAGCAGGGCCTCGAAGAGGCCGAGCGCAAGGGCCTTGTCGGGCGCGACCTGGCTCGCGCGTGGCCTACGACGCGCGGCTTTGATTTCTTGAGCGACCTCCAGGCGCTCTTCCTGCCAGACGCATGAGCACCATTGCCATGGACAAGCCCCTCGACCCCACGCCCGAAGCCAACGAAGCCAAGCGCAGGTCGCGGGGGCGGCCGAGCCCGCAGCAGGCGGCAGCGTTGCGCGAATCCTTTCTCGCCGTGGCGCTTGCGTCCTTCCTGGACAAGGGCTACGCGGCGACCAGCATCGAGGCCATCGCCCGCGATGCCGGCGTTGCGAAGATCACCATCTACCGGCAGTTCGACAACAAGGAGGCGCTGTTCCGGGAGGTGGTACACCGCGCCGTGGGCAATGCCCGCGACACCATGCAGGCGACCCTGGTTGAGCGAGGCGTGAACGAGCGGCAGACGCTCCTCGACCTGGTCGAGCGCATGTACCTCGGCGCGACCGAGCCCAAGACCTTGGCACTGCTGCGCCTGGTGATTGCGGAAGCGGTTCGCTTTCCTGAACTTGCCAAATCGCTTTATGCGGAGAACAGCTACGTGCTTGCGCCGGTGGTCGAATACCTGGCCGAAGCGCATCGCACGGGCAGGCTGCATGTGCCGTCGCCTGAGCTGGCGGCGGTCCAGCTTTCGACGCTGGCCTTCGGCGGCGTGCGCTTCTTCATCTCGAAGCCGCTGGCGGGGCCGGAGGAGCGCCGCGCGTGGGCGGAGGGCATCGTCGAACTCGTGATGCGCGGGTGGGCGCCTGCTTCGACGCCAGCGTCCGCCGGGCCGCAAGAGGGGTACGACTAAAATCCCGCATCGGCGCCACTTGAGCGGGCGATTTCCCAGGAGAGTTGGGTGAGTGGTTTAAACCAGCAGTCTTGAAAACTGCCGACGTGAAAGCGTCCGTGAGTTCGAATCTCACACTCTCCGCCACTAGAAGATCGAGGCCAGCGACGTGGTCTTCTTCGCGATCCCGACAGCCTCGTTCCCCAGCGAGACGATGCGCTCCTTGAGGGCCGCCTGGTCCAGGTTCATCCTGGACGCGCGCTCCACCAGCGTGATCAGGGCCGAGTACTCCTCGACCGTCCGGGCCGAAATAGCGCCCTGGAAAGAGACCTGCAAGGACAGTTCCAGAAGCTCCCTGACGGCACCGCCATAGCGCCCGGCGTTCGCATCCCGGATGGCCTTGATGTCGTCCGCGAACATCCGGTCGAACTCTTCCAACTCCTTGGTCGTGCTCATGGCTTTCTCCCGTCATCGCGTTTCTCCCGGAGCTTGTCCAGGATGCTCTGGATCGTCGCCTTGCGTTTGTCCAGGTCGACGCTCTGGTCCCGGACCTCGTTGCCAACCCGGTCGAGTTCCTGTGAAATGCCCGCGAGGCTGCTGGCGACTTCGGACTGAAACTTCGGGATTCCGGCCATCGCGAAGATGTCGTCCTGCGATTCCCTGACCTTTGCGATCGAAGCGAGGTATGCGGTCAGCGTGGCGTTGCCGAGTTCAACGTTCAGGTAGGCGCCCTCCGCGTCGGCGATCGCGGCCCGGCGGGCGTCCTGGATCGGCTTGAGGTCTTCCGCTCTTCGGGTTTCGACGGTGGCCCTGATCAGTGCCAAGAACCTGGTCGTGAACTCGACGGCGTCGGTCGCACTCTCGCCCCCCATCTTCCCCCCTTCAAGGCGCTGCAGGAGGACCTGCCCTGACGCCCCCTTGAGCGCTGCGGAAATGATGGCCGGCGCGTAGACATCGTCCACCGCGGCGTTGACCCGCGATTCCAGGTTGTCGTAGAAGCTGTTGATGTAAAAAAGGTGTGCTCTTCGGATCTCGCGGATGTCCTGCCCGAGCGTGGCGGAGAGTTTGACGGATTCGGGCGGCACCACGGTGCATCCGCACAGTGACAGTGCGAGAGCAAATGCAGCAACAAGGGCACGCCATGCCTGTTCCATGAGATGTAGCCCGGCCGCTTGCTTGCCGCGGCCCTCCCTGCCCGTATTGGCTCTCTCTTGGCGCTCCGCGTCAAGCGGTCATGCGACTTGCCAGGACCTGGTCCACGCGGTTGTTGTCCACGTCCATCACCTCGAAGGTGTAGCCGCCCCAGCTCACGGAGTCCGTGCGCTTGGGCACCCGGCGCAGCATCACCATCAGGAAGCCGGAGATCGTCTCGTACTCGTCCGCGTGCGGCAGCGCGTCGATGTCCAGCGCGCGCTGCACCTCCTGGATCGGCGTCACACCGTCGATCAGCCACGAGTTCTCGTCACGCTTCACGATCTGCTGCTCCTCGTCCTGCAATCCTACGAGGTCGCCCATCACTGTGCTCATCACGTCGTTGAGCGTGATCACGCCGACGACGAGGCTGTACTCGTTGACGATGATCGCGAAGTCCTCGTGCGCCTGCTGGAACTGCTCCAGCACCTCCGTGAGGGACAGCCGGTCGAAGATCACCAGTGCCTTGTGCAACGGCAGGCCCTGGTCGAAGGAAAGGGGCTGGCCGTTCAGGACGCGCTGGAACATGTCCTTGGCATCCACGTAGCCCAGCACATGGTCGATGTCGCTGTCGCACACCGGGTAGGCCGAGAAGGGCTCCGCCACGATGCGCGCGCGCAGGACCGACTCCGGATCGTCCCGCAGGAACCACGCGATGCGGTCGCGCGAGGTCATCACGCTGCTCACCAGCCGCGTGTCGAGCTCGAACACGTTGGCGATCACCTGCTGCTCACGCACGGCCAGCACGCCGGCGCGTGCGCCGGCTTCGGTCATGGCGAGGATGTCGGCCGAAGTGATCTTCTCGTCGCGCTGCGTCGGCATGCCCAGCAGCTTGAACAGCAAGTCGGTGCTGACCGTGAAGAGCCACACCAGCGGCTTGAAGGTGGTGATCAGCACCTGCATCGGCCCCACCATGCGCACGGCCAGCCGTTCCGGGTTGCTCATGCCCAGCCGCTTGGGGAACAGGTCGGCGAAGACCAGGAATACCGCGATGATGGTGACGAAGGAGGCCAGGAAGGCCGCCGTCTGCGAAGTCTCGACCGTGAACCACAGTTCGAACAGCGCCGCGAAATAGGGGCTGAGCGAGCCTTCGCCCACCACGCCGCCGAGGATGGCGACGGCGTTCAGGCCGATCTGGACCACGGTGAAGTAGTGGCCCGGCTGCTCCTGCACGCGCATCACCCGCTCCGCGCGCACGTCGCCTTCGTCCGCCATCTGGCGCAGGCGCAGCCGCCGCGAGGCGGCCAGCGAGATCTCGGCGAGGGAGAAGAAGGCGCTCGTCGCGATCAGCAGGACGATGACGAGCAGGCTTTGGGTCAGGGTCATGGCACGGTCGGTGAAGACCGCCATGGTGCCATGAGCCCGCGCCCGCCCTCTACTGCACGAACCCGATGCGGCTGCGCGCGGCGTTGGGGCGCGGCAGGTCCTCGATGCGAACCTCGTCGCGACTGGCCAGGCGCGCATTGCCGAAGCCGGTCATCAACGCCCGGCGCATCTCGCGTGGCGCCAGCGTGGCCAGGTGGTCCAGCACGTCGTCGGAGGGTTCCGCCGAGAGCCGGCGGCCCCAGTCGTGCTCGCCGCGGATGGAGATGTAGAGCTGGCGCGCGATCTGTCGCGCCGCCTCCGGCGAGGGCGACTCGATCTCGAACACGTTCATGCGGTTCATGATTGGTTCGGGAATGCCCCGCGGGTCGTTCGCCGTCGTGATCCAGATCACCTGGCTGGCGTCGATCGGCACCTCCGCGAACTCGTCGACGAAGGCGTGCGCCGTGTCGTGCTCCAGCAGGTTGTAGAGCGCGCCGAGCGGATCGTACTGCGCGTCGGTGCCAGCCTTGTCGATCTCGTCCACCACCATCACGGGGTTCGCGTACTGGCCGTCGACCAGTGCCTCGAACACCTTGCCCGGCTTCGAGCCCTTCCATTGCGAGGACGAGCCCGAGAGCAACCAGCCGGCCGTCATGGAGTTCATCGGCACCAGCGACATACCGGTGCCCAGCAGTTCCGCCAGCTTCTTCGCGAAATGGGTCTTGCCGATGCCGGGCGGGCCCAGCAGCAGCATGGGCGTGACCTCGAGCCCGTCGCGGCTGTCCTGCGCCAGCGCGACGTGGCGGCGCACGTCGTCGAGCACCTCGGTGAAGTTCGGGAGCTGGGCATAGAGGGCGGCCATCTCCGGGATGCCGCTGGGCTTTACCTGGAAGCGGTCCGGGCCGCGTTCCAGCATGCGCTCGTAGGTCGTGCGCAGATGCTCGTGGTCGCGCTCAGGGAGCTTGGCGAGCTTGCGCTCGACGTCGTGCGTCTGGAAGACGCTGCGCAGATTGGCCACCGGCAACTGGAAGGACGGGGCCGAGGGAACGAGACTGCGGGAATCCATGGAAACCTCCAACGTCGAACACTTGGAGACAGCATAAGCCGTGCCCAGCGGCGACGGATGTCTAGGTTTTCTCGCTTTTCGGTGTTTTCCCGTACTGTCGCGAAGACGTCACACTCCGCCGTGGGGATGCGTGGGGTCCACCCACAGGACCGACTCCGGCTTCTCCGCTGGCTCGATGTCGAGGTTGACGGCAACGGCCTCGCCGTCGCTGCGGCAGAGCACGCATTCGAGCGCCTCCGTCTGGCTGGCGTTGATTTCCTGGTGCGGGACGTAGGGAGGCACGTAGATGAAGTCGCCGGGGCCGGCTTCGGCCGTGAACTCCAGGTGCTCGCCCCAGCGCATGCGAGCGCGACCCCGCACGACGTAGATCACGGATTCGAGGTGGCCATGATGATGAGCGCCGGTCTTCGCGTTGGCGTGTATGGTGACGGTGCCGGCCCAGAGCTTCTGGGCGCCGACGCGGGCGAAGTTGATGGCCGCGGCCCGGTTCATGCCGGGCGTCTGGGCTGTGTTCGCATCGAGCTGGTTGGCAGGAATGACGCGCACGCCATCGTGCTTCCAGGCGGCATCGCCGCCATGCGAATGCGCGTGGCCGGCATGTTCGTGGCTCATGAGGCCGGCCCCGGTGCTCAGGCCGGACTGCCGTTCAGCATCTGCTGCAGTTCGCCGGACTCGTACATCTCCATCAGGATGTCGGAGCCGCCGACGAACTCGCCCTTCACGTAGAGCTGGGGGATGGTCGGCCAGTTGCTGTATTCCTTGATGCCCTGGCGGATCTCGCCGTCGTCGAGCACATTGACCGTCTTCAGCGTCCGCGTGTCGACGCCCACCGCCTTGAGGATCTGGATCGCGCGGCCCGAGAAACCGCACATCGGAAAGCTGGCGTTGCCCTTCATGAAGAGCACGAGGTCGTTGGTCTTGACGAGGTCGTCGATGCGTTGCTGGGCGTCGGACATGGGGAACTCCTTGAAATGGGCTTTGGGCGGATTATTTCACCGTGCGCCAGATTGCGCCGGAACAGCGCGCGATGCCGGCAAGGTCGTTGCGGCTTTGGACTTCGGCGAAGCCCCGGGCGGCCAGCAGACCGCGCACGGCCTCGGCTTGGTCATGGCCATGTTCCAGCAGCAGCCAGCCGCCGTCCTGGAGATGCGCGGGAGCGTCCTGGACGATGCGGCGGATGTCCTTCAGCCCGTCCGGCCCGGAAACCAAGGCGGAGAGCGGCTCATGCCGCAGGGCCGGCAGATGGGGGTCGCCGGCGGCGACGTAGGGCGGGTTCGAGGCGATCAGGTCGTGGCCCGTGTCCGCTCCTTCCAGCCAGCTCGCCTCGACGAAGCGCACGCCGAGACCGAGCCGCCGCGCATTGGCGCGGGCGACCACCAGGGCACCGGTGCTTGCATCGACCGCCGTGACATGCGCATCCGGGCGTGCCTGCTGGATTGCCAGTGCGATGGCGCCGCTGCCGGTGCCAAGGTCGAGGACGGACGGCGCCGGACGGTCCGCCAGGCATTCCAGCGCCCACTCCACCAGCGTCTCGGTGTCCGGGCGCGGCACAAGGACGCGCGCGTCGACCTGAAGATCGAGGCCATGAAACTCTTTCACGCCGACCAGGTAGGCCACCGGCTCGCCCGCGAGCCGGCGCTGGCACAGGGCCGCGTACGCGCCGCAAGCGTCACCGGCCAGCGCATCGGTGTCATGCGCCAGCAGCCACGCCCGATCGCTCGGAGGGCGGCCCAGCACGTGCAACAGCAGCAGCTGTGCATCGAGGCGGTCGACGCCCAGTGCGGCGGCGCGAGCCAGGATCTCGGCCAAGGTTGAAGGCAGCCAGGCAGCCATCACGCGGGCAGGCTGGATTCGAGCTCGGCCAGTTGCTCCGCCTCGCGTGCGGATTGCAAGGCCGCCAGCACGTCGCCCAGGTCGCCCTCCATGATCGCCAGCAGCTTGTAGAGCGTCAGGTTGATCCGGTGGTCCGTGAGCCGGCCCTGCGGGAAGTTGTAGGTGCGGATGCGGTCGCTGCGGTCGCCACTGCCGACCAGCCCCTTGCGCAAGGCCGCGTCCTTGGCCGCGCGTTCGCTGCGATCCTTTTCCTGGATGCGCGCCGACAGCACCTGCAGGGCCTTGGCCTTGTTCCGATGCTGGCTTCGGTCGTCCTGGCATTCCGCGACGATGCCGGTCGGGATGTGGGTGATGCGTACCGCCGAGTCGGTCTTGTTGATGTGCTGCCCGCCCGCGCCGCTGGCGCGGTAGGTGTCGATGCGCAGGTCGGCCGGGTTGATCTGCACCGCTTGCGTCTCGTCGGGCTCGGCCAGCACGGCCACCGTGCAAGCGCTGGTGTGGATGCGTCCCTGCGTCTCGGTCGCCGGCACGCGCTGCACGCGATGGCCGCCGGATTCGTAGCGCAGCTTGCCGAAGACGCCGTCGCCCACCATGCGCACCACGACCTCCTTGAAGCCGCCGAGCTCGCTCGGGCTCTCGCTCACGATCTCGCAGCGCCAGCCGGCGCGCTCGGCGTAGCGGGTGTACATGCGCAGCAGGTCGCCGGCGAAAAGGGCGGATTCGTCACCGCCCGTGCCAGCGCGGATTTCCAGGAAGGCATTGCGGGCGTCGTCCGGGTCCTTTGGCAGCAGCAGCCGCTGGAGTTCGTCCTCGAGCTGGGCCAGTTCGGCCTCCGCGCCGGAGATCTCTTCCCTCGCCATCTCCGCCATGTCCGGATCGTCCAGCATCTCACGCGCGCTCGCCATGTCGGCCTCGCGCTGCTTGAAGCGCGCGAAGCGTCCGGCGATCTGCGTCACCTCGGCATGCTCGCGCGAGATGGTTCGATACTGCGACATGTCCGACATGATGTCTTCCCGCGAAAGCAGGAAGTCCAGTTCGCCGAGGCGCTGCGCATAGCGCTCGAGTTGGGTGCGGAGGAAGGTTTTCACGGCTGACGAAGAAAAAGGCGGAAAGGACCTGGCCGGACACTGCGCGGAACGGCGAAGGAGAAGGGCCGCGGCGGGCGCGGGCCGGCGCGACGGGCGTCGCTAACGCTCTTTGCGCGGTTCGTTGCGCAGGAAGAGGCGCGAGATCGTCTGGGCCGTGTGCTCGCGCGCGCTGGCGTCGCCAGCGTGCAGTTCGGCCATCGCGCCATGCAGCATCTTCTGCGTAAGGCCGCGCGAGAGCGCATCCAGCACCGCCTCCACCGGTTCGCCCTTGGCCAGAAGCTTGCGCGCCCGGGCCATCTCTGCCGCGCGCCATTCATCGGCCTGCGCGTTGAGCTGCCGTATCAACGGCACGGTGCCTCGCTGGCCCAGCCAGTGCATGAAGCTCTGCACCCCCGCGTCAATGATGACCTCCGCCTGCGCCACAGCCGCCTGCCGGTTCGCGTGGCCCTGTTGCACGACCTGCGCGAGATCGTCGACGGTGTAGAGATAGATGTCTTCCAGCGCCTTCACCTCGGGCTCGATGTCGCGCGGCACGGCCAGGTCCACCATGAACATCGGCCGGTGCTTGCGCAGCTTCAAGGCCCGTTCGACGGCACCCAGGCCGATCAGCGGCAGCGTGCTGGAAGTGCAGCTCACGACGATGTCGAACTCCGCCAGCCGCGCCGGCAGGTCAGCCAGGCGCATGGCTTCGCCGCCGAAGCGAGAGGCCAGCTTTTCGCCACGCTCCAGCGTGCGATTGGCGATGACGATGGATTTCGGCTGCCTGGCCGCGAAGTGCGTGGCCGCGAGGTCGATCATCTCGCCGGCGCCCACGAAGAGCACGCGGGTCTGCTTCAGATCCTCGAACAGTTGGGCCGCGAGCCGGACGGCGGCGGCAGCCATGCTGATCGAATGCGCCCCGATCTCGGTGGCGGTGCGCACTTCCTTGGCGACCGCGAAGGAGCGCTGGAACAGCTGGTTGAGCGTGCTGCCCAGCGCGCCGGCGGTTTCGGCCGCACGAACTGCGTCCTTCATCTGGCCGAGGATCTGGGCTTCGCCCAGGACCATCGAATCCAGCCCGCTGGCCACGCGGAAGGCATGGCGCGCGGCCTGATCGTCATGCAGGGTGTAAGCGTGTGAGCGCAACAGCGCGGGCGCCACGCCACCGCTCTGCGCAAGCCAGTCCACCGTGTGGTCCAACGCGAGGTGCTCGGCGGCGCAATAGATCTCGGTGCGGTTGCAGGTCGAGATGATCGCGGCCTCGACATTCGGATGCCGGTTCGAGCCGAAGGAGTGCTTCAGGCTGTGCAGCGTCGGGGCGATCTGGTCGATGGCGAACGCGAAACGACCGCGCAAATCGAGCGGCGCGGTCGTGTGGTTCAAGCCAAGAGCCCAGACTGACATGGGGCTGATTATAAAATCAGCAGCCGCACCCGGTCCGGCCGAAGGAGATAGACGTCTCTATCGCCTTGATTAGGACGCTCATCCATGGCACCGCTGGACCTCCTCGACCATCTCCTCAACTTCGTCGCGCCCGCATTCGCGGTGGGTCTCCTGTGCGCCGTGCTCGGCCGGCTCGCGTTGGGGCGAGGCCCGAGGGCTCCGGCCTGGTGGGCATTGGCTGCTATCAATTTCGTAGTGGGCATCGCGGTGCTCGCTGGCGGCCTGCTCATCTTCGGCCGCGACGGAAAGATGGCGACCTACATCGCGCTGGCCTTGGCCTGCGGCACCAGCCAGTGGCTGGCAGCGGGCGGCTGGCGGCGTTAGGACGAGCCTGAGACCGGTGGTCCTGGAACCGACGGCGTCACCGAAGCCTCCGCCGACGGGCCCGAAGCGGGCGCCGGCATGGGCGCCGCCGCGTAGGCGGCCAGGGGCAGGTCGGCCTCGCGCAGCCCTTCCAGCATCGCGAAGAGCAGGTCGCTGCGCACGCCGCCCGCCAGGCGCGGGCTGGCGACATAGCAGATCGCCTGGAAGATCAGGAAGCCGTTCTCGATGCCTTCGAGCGTGAGCGAGGGTGCGGGCGTCGTCAGCACGCCGTCGTGCCTTGTGCACGCCGAGAGCATCACCTCGCGCACGCGGTTCGCGTCGGTGGTGAGCGGCATCGGCAGCCGGATCAGCACGCGGCCCTCGGCGTTCGAGAGCGTCATGTTGCGCACGGTCTTCGTGATGAACTCCGAGTTCGGCACGATCAGTGTCGAGCGGTCACCCAACTGGATCTCAGTCGCGCGGACGTTGATGCGCCGTACGTCTCCCTCGGCCGTACCCAGCACCACCCAGTCGCCGACCTTCACAGGCCGCTCCGCCAGCAGGATGAGCCCGGAGATGAAGTTCTGAACGATCGCCTGCAGGCCGAAGCCGATGCCGACCGACAGCGCGCTCGCCACCCAGGCGATCCGCTCGATGCCGATGCCCAGCGCCGACAGCGACACAGCGACCACGAGCACGCCGCCGACGTAACCCAGCAGCGTCGTCAGTGAACTCTGCATGCCGGGTTCGAGCGAAGTCTGCGGCAGGTAGCGCGTCTCCAGCCAGCGCTTGAGGACGCGCAGCACGATGAAGCCGATCGCGAACACCGCGACGGCGCTGAAAATGGCGCCGGGCACGAGCGCGAATTCGCCGATCTTCAGGCCGGTGCCGAACTTGCCGCTGCGCTGGAACACCTCGCCGGGACTGGTGCCCAGCGGCGTGGCCAGCGCGATCAGCATGTAGAAGAACAGCGCGACGCGGCTCAGCCCCGAGAGCACCACGGCCGCCTGGTCCAGCGTGCTGGACGCGAGGCCGAAGCTCTGCTGCAGACGCTGGCCGAAGCCGCTGCGGGAGGACAACACCGCCATGAAAAGGTCATCGGCGAACTTGAACAGCAGGTAGAAGGCGGCCGCGACGATGCCTGTCCAGGTGAGCTGGCTCGCCAGGAAGCTCGCCATCGCGACATAGCCCAGGCCGACCAGGATCCAGATCACCACGAGCAGCAAGGCCACCACGCCCACGAGCAGGCCGACCCAGAGCGGCCGCTCGACCGGCGCGGACTTGTCCGCGCTGTCGGGGGCGGCCGCGGAATCCTTCGTCTCGGTCTTGGCTCCTGTGTCGCCGGATGCCGCCTCGACGCCGGATCCGGGCCTTGGAGCGCGCAGCCGCAGCAGCATCGCCCCGATCAGCGCCGTCAAGGCGAGCGCGGTTGCCACATGCGCCGCCACCACCGCCGCGAAGCTGGCATCGACCACGGCATTGACCTGCGCGGGTGCCCACACCAGGGCGGCGACCAGCGCCGTCAGCCAGGGGAAGGGCGCGAGCCGCTTGGCCATCGCGCTGGGGATGGGCGGCAGGCGCCAGGATGGGCGCGCATTGGAAAGCAGGGCGCGGCCGAGGCCGACCACGAAGGCGATGAAGATGCTGGACTGCACCACCGCCTGGCCGAGCTTGCGGCTTTGCGGGCCCCAGACCTCGTAGGCATCCAGCATCGCGAACACGCCCTGGGCGGCGAGAGCCACCAGGGCGACATTGGTGGCGACCACCGCGATCACGAGCAGCGAGCGCCGCAGCCGGCCTGCCGGCAACACCCGCGCGGCCAGACGGGCCAGCCCGTTCTCGGCCGCCCAGTTGCCCAGCAGCGCCAACAACAGCGCGGCGATGACGCCGCCGAGCACCGGCAAGACGTGCTCCGGCTGCCGTGCGGCCGTGAAGCCGCTCTTCAGCTCGGCTCCCAGGGCCTGCAACCGGGCAATGTCCGTCGCCCAGGCGTCGTGGATGTCGCTCCAGAATTCCCTTCCCAGCGGGGAAGGCGCGCGTTCGGTGAGCTGGGCTTCGAAGAGCGCCCGGCGCTTGGCCAGCAGATCGCTGCCGCGCTGCTGCGCATCCACCGTGACGAGCCGCGCGAGCCGGATGTCCGCGTCGAGCGCATTGCGTTCCTTGGTCAGCGCGGCGCGCTGCCGGGTGATGTCCGGGTCCTCCGCCGCCGCGCCGCCGGCCGGGGCATTGCCGAGTTCCCCCAGCCGCGCGTTCAGGTCGTTGAGCTGGCCGCTGCGCGAGGTGATGAACTTGTCCGTCGCCGCGCTGATCCCCTTGAGCTGCTCGAGCAGGACGCGCACGTCATCATTGCTCTGGACCGCGTCGGGGATCTTGTCCAGTTGCGCGCGCAGCTGCTCCACCGTAGGCTCCGCGCCGGGAGCAGGCGTGGTCTGGGAAAGGGTGGGGCTGCAGAGTGCGGCGGCCAGCAGCAGGGCCGCGAGGCGATGGGTCCGGCGCATGGCCCATCATAGAAGGCCGCCGGGGCTCGCCTGGCCGGAAGTCTCCGACAGGCGCGGCTCGACCGCGTCAACCGGCGGGGCTGAAGCGGTCGACACGGTCGGTGATGATCCCGTCGGTGCCGAGATCGATCAGCCGTTGCGCGGCCCATTCGTCGTTCACGGTGTAGCTCAGCGCACGCATCCCGGCGCCGTGCACCTGCGCCACGGTCGCGGTGTCCCACAGCGCGTGGTTGCAGACGATCGCGACGCAACCGAGTTCGCGCGCGGTGTCGAGCCAGCCGTCCCGCAGTGTTTCTAGCAGCAGGCCGCGCGGCAGTTCGGGTTGGGCCGCCATGGCGCCGCGCAGCGCGTCGGGCGCGAAGGAGGTGAGGAACGGCAGCGGCCGGTCGGCGTCGGCCCACAGCTTCGCTGCGAGCCGCGCGACCACTTCGCCGGTCTTGCGCTCGACGCCGGGCGTGGGCTTGATCTCGATGTTGAGGTCATGGCGATTCGCCAGGCAGAAGCGGATCAGCGCTTCGAGCGTCGCGACCGGCTCGCCCGCGTAGCGGCGCGAATGCCAGCCGCCCGCGTCGAGCTGGGCCAGCTCCGACCAGGCGCGCTCGCCCGCGATGCCGCGCCCATTGGTCGTGCGCTCCAGGGTGCTGTCGTGCAGCAGGAAGGGCACGCCGTCCGCGCTCAGCTTCGCGTCGCATTCGAACATGCGGTAGCCGTGCTCGGCGCCGAGCCGGAAGGCCGCCAGGGTGTTCTCGGGCGCCAGCTTGCCTGCTCCGCGGTGGGCGACCCAGCGGGGGTAGGGCCAATCGGATGCGAAGGCCATGCCGCTCATTCCGTGCGCTTGCCGGAGCCGGCATCGAACCAGTGGAGCTTGTCCTGCCGCGCCGCGATCTTCACCGTGTCGCCGGCCGATGGTGGCGTCTGGCCTTCGTCGACCCGCATGATGAGCTGCTCGTCGCCGAGGCGGCCATAGATCAGTCGCTCGGCGCCCAGCAGCTCGACATGCTCGACCTGCACCGACCAGCCGTCCGCGTCCAGGACCAGGTGCTCTGGCCGGATGCCGAGGATGGTGCCCGGCCGCACCCCTGGCGCTTGCTTCAGCAGGTTCATCGGCGGCGAGCCGATGAAACTCGCCACGAAGGTGGTGGCGGGTCGCGAATACACCTCCTCGGGTGGTGCGAACTGGTCCATCACGCCACCGTTCATCACGATGATGCGCTGCGCAAGCGTCATCGCCTCGACCTGGTCGTGCGTGACGAAGAGCGAGGTGATGCCCAGTTCTCGATGCAGCTTCTGGATCTCGATGCGGGTCTGCGCGCGCAGCTTGGCGTCGAGGTTCGATAGCGGCTCGTCGAAGAGGAAGACCTGAGGCTGGCGCACGATCGCGCGCCCCATCGCCACGCGCTGGCGCTGCCCGCCCGAGAGTTCGCGCGGCTTGCGCTCCAGCAGGTGGCCGAGTTCCAGGATCTTCGCGGCCTTGTCGACTCGCGTCTTGATCTCCGGCACCGGCACCTTTGCTATCTTCAGGCCGTAGGCCATGTTGTCGAAGACCGTCATGTGCGGGTAGAGCGCATAGTTCTGGAACACCATCGCGATGTCCCGCTCGGCAGGCTCGAGGTCGTTCACCAGCCGATCGCGGATGAAGATTTCGCCGGCGCTGATTTCCTCCAGGCCGGCCACCATGCGCAGCAGCGTCGACTTGCCGCAGCCCGAAGGCCCGACGATCACGACGAATTCGCCCGTGTTGACCTCGGCGCTCACGCCGTGAATGACCTGGTTCGCCTTCGGCCCCTTGCCGTAGCGCTTGATGACGTTGCGTAGTGAGAGGGCTGCCATGAATCTTTTCGCTTATTTCTCGGTATCTACCAGGCCCTTGACGAACCACTTTTGCATGAGCACCACGACGAGCGCCGGTGGCAGCATCGCCATGATCGCGGTGGCCATCACCACGTTCCAGTCGACCGCGGCCTCGCCGTTGCCGATCATCGACTTGATGCCGACCACGATGGGATACATGTCTTCGCTGGTCGCGGCGATCAGCGGCCAGAGGTATTGGTTCCAGCCGTAGATGAACTGGATCACGAAGAGCGCCGCGATGCTGGTGGTGGAAAGAGGAAGCAGGATGTTCCAGAAGAAACGCATCGGCCCCGCGCCGTCTACCCGGGCGGCCTCCACCAATTCGTCCGGGACGGTCAGGAAGAACTGCCGGAACAGGAAGGTGGCCGTGGCCGAGGCGATCAGCGGCACGGAAAGGCCCGCGAAGGTGTTGATCATCCCCAGGCTCGCGACCACCTGGTAGGTCGGGCCGATGCGCACTTCCACCGGCAGCATCAGGGTCACGAAGATGAGCCAGAAGCACAGGTTGCGCAGCGGGAAACGGAAATAGACGATCGCAAAGGCCGACAGCAGCGAGATGATGATCTTGCCGAAGGTGATGATGAAGGTCACCACGAAGCTCACGAAGATCATCCGCGACACCGAGCCGCCGCCGCTGGTGCGGGCGCCGCCGGTGAGCGCGGCCTGGTAGCTTTCCCAGAAGTTGCTGCCCGGGCGCAGCGGCATCGGCACCTGGATGATTTCCTGCGCCGTGTGGGTCGAGGCCACGAAGGCGAGGTAGATCGGAAAGGCGATCAGCAGCACGCCGACGATCATCACCAGGTGCGCCAGCAGGTTGAGGAGGGGGCGGCGCTCAACCACGTGGTGCCTCCGGTTGCGAGAGGAGGGCTTGCATCAGTAGTGAACCTTCTTTTCGACGTAGCGGAACTGGATGACGGTGAGGGAGATGACGATCGCCATCAGCACCACCGACTGCGCCGCGGCGCTGCCGAAATCCATCCCGCGGAAGCCGTCGAAGTAGACGCGGTAGACCAGCGTCGCCGTCTCCTTGCCCGGTCCGCCTTGCGTGACGGCGTCGATGATCGCGAAGGTGTCGAAGAAGGCATACACCATGTTGATCACGAACAGGAAGAAGGTGGTGGGCGACAGCAGCGGCAGCTGGATGCTCCAGAAACGGCGCAGCGGCCGCGCCCCGTCGATGGCAGCCGCTTCGATCAGCGACTTGGGGATCGACTGCAGCCCAGCGAGGAAGAACAGGAAGTTGTAGGAGATCTGCTTCCAGATGGCCGCCATCACCACCAGCGCCATCGCGTCGTTGGCATTGAGCAGGTGGTTCCAGCTGATGCCCACCTGCCGCAGCCAGTAGGCCACCACTCCCAGCGACGACGAGAACATGAAGGTGAACAGCACGCCCGTGACCACCGGCGCCACCGCGTAGGGCAGGATCAGGAAGGTCCGATAGAAGGTCGCGCCGCCGATCACCCGGTCGGCGAAGACTGCCAGGACAAGCGCGATGCCGAGGCCGCACACCGCCACCAGCACCGAAAAGATCAGCGTCGTCTTGAAGGACGCGATATAGGTCTCGTCCGCGAACAGCGCGCTGAAATTGTCCAGCCCCACCCAGGTGATGGAGGAGCCGAACGCGTCTTGCTGCTGCAGGGACTGAACCAGTGCCTGGATGGCGGGCCAGAAGAAGAAGACGCCGACGATGATGAGCTGCGGGCCGATCAAGAGCCAGGGCAGCCAGGAGGAGCGGAAGAGTACGCGTTTTTCCATTGCACAGTCGTAGATGCGCAGGAGGCCCGCGGCGCGAGATGCACCGCGGGCCTGCCTGCTGGCGGGACGATGCGCCCCGCGTCAAGTCTGCCGGATTATTTGTTCGCGGCCTGGAACTTGGCCAGCAATTCGTTGCCGCGCTTCACGCCGCTGTCCAGAGCTTCCTTGGCGGTCTTCTTGCCGGCCCAGATCTGTTCCGTTTCCTCGTCGAGGATGGCGCGGATCTGCGGGAAGTTGCCCAGGCGCACGCCGCGGGACTTGTCGGTGGTCTTGCGGATCATCTGGTTCACCGCGACGTCCGTGCCGGGGTTTTCCGCGTAGAAGCCTGACTTCTGCGTCAGCTCATAGGCGGCGGTGGTGATGGGCAGGTAGCCCGTGCGCATGTGGCTCTCGGACTGGACCTTGGGATCCGAGAGGTACTGGAAGAACTTGGCCACGCCCTTGTAGTGGTCGGCGTTCTTGCCGGTCATCACCCAGAGGCTGGCGCCGCCGACGATGGTGTTCTGCGGCGCACCCGCGACGTCCGGGTAGTAGGGCAGGGCCGATTCGGCGAACTTGAACTTGGCGTCCTTCTTGATCGACGCATAGCTGCCCGAGGAGCCGATGAACATCGCGCATTCACCCGAGGTGAAGGAGGATGTCGCCTTGCTGGCGCGGCCCTTGTAGAGGAACAGGCCCTGCTTGGACATGTTGGCCAGGTTCTCGAAGTGGCGCACGTGCAGCGGCGAATTGAATTCGAGGCGGGCGTCGAGGCCATTGAAGCCGTTGTTCTTGGTGGCGTACGAGGTGTTGTGCCAGGTCGAGAAGCTTTCCAGCTGCGCCCAGGTCATCCACGAGGTGGTGAAGGGGCAGGCGTTGCCGGAGGCCTTGAGCTTGGCGGCGGCCGATACGACGTCGGGCCACGTGACCGGACCCTTCTCGGGGTCGAGGCCGGCGGCCTTGAAGGCGTCCTTGTTGTAGTAGAAGACCGTGGTCGAGCTGTTGAACGGGAAGGACATCATCTGGCCGTTCGGTGCCGTGTAGTAGCCGGACACGGCGGGGATGTACGCCTTGGGATCGAAGGGAACGCCGGATTCCTTCATGAGCTCGGCGACGGGCTTGACCACGCCCTTGGAGTACATCATCGTGGCCGTGCCGACCTCGAAGACCTGCAGGATGTCCGGTGCGTTGCCGGCGCGGAAGGCGGCGATGCCGGCCGCCAGCGACTGGTCGTACTCGCCCTTGTAGGTGGGGACGACCTTGTATTCCTTCTGGCTCGCGTTGAAGTTCTTGGCCAGGTCGTTGACCCAGTCGTTCAGTCCACCGTCCATGGAATGCCACCACGTGATTTCGGTTTGGGCCTGGGCAGGCAAGGTCAGTGTGGCGGCCAGTGCCGAGGCCGCAACCAAGGCGAGCGTCTTGAATCGCATGAAGACTCCTGAGGGAAAACAAAAGCGCGGATGCTATGCCAGCTATATGACACGGCGGCGTCACATTCTTTCGCGCGGGGTCGCACTCTACCAGCCGGGGAAACCCTTTTTGGGACGCTGCCTGCAGGGCCTCATGCGGCGCTGCACAATGACGCCATGAGCAAGACCTCCCTGGACAAAAGCAAGATCAAGTTCCTCCTGCTGGAGGGCATCCACCCCTCGGCCCTCGAAGTGCTGCGCGGCGCGGGCTACAGCAACATCGAATCGGTGTCGGGTGCGCTGAGCGACGAGGAGTTGAAGGCGCGCGTCGCGGACGTGCACTTCCTCGGCATCCGCTCGCGCACACAACTCACGGCAGAGGTGTTCGCCGCGGCTCACAAGCTGGTGGCCGTCGGCTGCTTCTGCATCGGCACGAACCAGGTCGACCTGGATGCGGCACGCGAGCACGGGGTGGTGGTCTTCAATGCGCCCTACTCGAACACCCGCTCGGTCGCGGAGCTGGTGTTGGCCGAATCGATCCTGCTGCTGCGCGGTGTGCCCGAGAAGAGCGCCGTCGCGCACCGCGGCGGCTGGCTGAAGTCGGCCGAAGGCGCCTACGAGATCCGCGGGAAGACGCTGGGCATCGTGGGTTACGGCTCGATCGGCGCGCAATTGTCCGTGCTGGCGGAGGCGCTGGGCATGCACGTGGCTTTCTACGACGTGGTCACCAAGCTGCCGCTGGGCAACGCGCGTCAGGTGCGGTTGCTGCCCGATCTGCTGGCGCAGAGCGACATCGTGAGCCTGCACGTGCCTGAGACACAGGCCACGCAATGGATGATCGGCGAGGCCGAGATCGCGGCGATGAAGCCGGGCGCGATCCTGATCAATGCCTCGCGCGGCACCGTGGTCGAGATCGATGCGCTCGCCGGCGCACTGAGGCAGAAGAAGCTGCTGGGCGCGGCGATCGACGTGTTCCCGGTCGAGCCGCGCAGCAACAAGGACGAGTTCCAGTCGCCGCTTCGCGGGCTGGACAACGTCATCCTCACGCCGCACATCGGCGGCTCGACGATGGAGGCGCAGGCCAACATCGGGTTGGAGGTGGCGGAGAAGCTTGTGAAGTACAGCGACAACGGCACGTCGACGTCCTCGGTCAACTTCCCGGAGGTCGCGCTGCCGGCGCATTCGGGCAAGCATCGCATCCTGCACATCCACCGCAACGTGCCGGGTGTGCTGTCGGAGATCAACAGGATCTTCTCCGACAACCACATCAACATCGCGTCGCAGTTCCTGCAGACCAATGAGAAGGTGGGATACGTGGTGACGGATATCGATGCCGCCTCGTCGGACATCGCGCTGGAGAAGCTGGCGAAGGTGCCGGGAACGATCCGCAGCAGGGTGCTGTTCTAGGCGATCTGGCGCCGGCCTGGCCCTCGGGCGCGTTCTTCGGGGCTGACTTAAAATCCGTTCCCCTGGTACATGGGCGCGCAGCGCCCGACCGAGGCCCAATCCCCGATGAATGCCCCGACCGTGTTGACGGCGTTGTTGTCGCAGGCCGCAGAGCCCGCGCGATTGCGTGAGATTCCCTACAACTACACCAGCTTCTCCGATCGCGAGATCGTGATCCGCCTGCTGGGTGAACGCGGCTGGGAATTGCTGCAGATGCTGCGCTCCGAGCGCCGTACGGGCCGCTCGGCCCGCATGCTCTACGAAGTGCTCGGCGACATCTGGGTCGTGCAGCGCAACCCCTACCTCGTCGACGACCTGCTGGACAATCCGCGCAGGCGCGGCCAGCTGGTCGATGCGCTCAGCCACCGCCTAGGTGAGGTGCAGAAGCGCCGCACGCCCGAAGGCGACCCGCAGCGCGATGCCTCGGTCGGCGAACTCACCGCCCTGGTCGCGCAGGCCGTGCAGGCCTTCGACACCATGTTTCGCGAAGTGGCCGCGCTGCGCCGCAAGGCCACGAAGACGCTGGGCCGGCTCACGGCCAGGGACAACATCAAGTTCGACGGCCTCTCGCGCGTATCGCACGTGACCGACGCGACCGACTGGCGCGTCGAGTATCCCTTCGTCGTGCTCACCCCCGACACCGAGGCCGAGATGGCCGGCCTGGTCAAGGGCTGCATCGAACTCGGCCTGACCATCATCCCGCGCGGCGGCGGCACCGGCTACACGGGCGGCGCGATCCCGCTCACCTGGAACAGCGCCGTCATCAACACCGAGAAGCTGGAGGCGATGACGGAAGTCGAGATGATGTCGTTGCCCGGCCTCGACGCACCCGTCCCCACCGTCTGGACCGAGGCCGGCGTCGTCACCCAGCGCGTGGCCGACGCGGCCGAGCGCGGCGGTTTCGTCTTCGCAGTCGACCCTACCTCGGCCGAAGCATCCTGCATCGGCGGCAACGTCGCGATGAACGCGGGCGGCAAGAAGGCGGTGCTCTGGGGCACGGCGCTCGACAACCTCGCGTCATGGCGCATGGTCACGCCGCAGGCCGAATGGCTCGAAATCACGCGCATCGGCCACAACCTCGGCAAGATCCACGATGCCGAGAGCGCGGTGTTCGAACTCCAGTACTTCGCCGCCGATGGCAAGACCCCGCTGCGCACCGAGCGCCTGGAGATCCCGGGCCGGACCTTCCGCAAGGAAGGCCTCGGCAAGGACGTGACCGACAAGTTCCTCTCCGGCCTGCCCGGCATCCAGAAGGAAGGCTGCGATGGCCTGATCACCAGCGCCCGCTGGATCGTGCATCGCATGCCGGCGCACACGCGCACCGTCTGCCTCGAATTCTTCGGCAACGCCAAGGATGCGGTGCCCAGCATCGTCGAGATCAAGGACTTCATGTTCGCCGAGCAGAAACGCTCTGGCGTGCTGCTGGCCGGCCTCGAGCATCTGGATGACCGCTACCTCAAGGCGGTCGGCTATGCCACCAAGTCCAAGAAGCATGGTGGGCTGCCGAAGATGGTGCTTTTCGGCGATATCGCTGGCGACGACGCCGACGCGGTGGCGCGCGTGACCTCCGAAGTGGTACGCATCGCCAACTCGCGCAGCGGCGAAGGCTTCATTGCCATCAGTCCGGATGCGCGCAAGAAGTTCTGGCTCGACCGCAAGCGCACGGCTGCCATCAGCCGGCACACGAACGCGTTCAAGATAAACGAGGACGTCGTGATCCCGCTGCCCCGCATGGCCGAGTACACCGACGGCATCGAGCGCATCAACATCGAGCTGTCGCTGCGCAACAAGCTCGAACTCGCGGACGAGCTGGAGGCCTTCTTCACCCGCGGCAACCTGCCGCTCGGCAAGAGCGACGATGCCAACGAGATTCCTTCCGCTGAACTGATGGAAGATCGCGTCGCGCAGGCCGTGGCGCTGGTGCGCGAGACGCGCGCGCTGTGGCAGGGTTGGCTCGACGACGTGGACGCGCTCTTCCCGCAACTGCAGGACCACACGCTGCGCGCGAGCTGGAAGACCCAGATCCGCGCACCGCTGCAAGCCATCTTCACCGGCGCCGAGTTCGCGCCCATCCTGGCCGAGTGCGGCGCGATCCACAAGCGCGTGCTCAAGGGGCGCGTGTGGATCGCGCTGCACATGCACGCGGGCGATGGCAACGTGCACACCAATATCCCGGTCAACAGCGACAATTACGACATGCTGCAGGCCGCCCATGCGGCGGTCGCGCGCATCATGGTGCTGGCCCGCAGCCTGGACGGCGTGATCTCGGGCGAGCACGGCATCGGCATCACCAAGCTCGAATTCCTGAGCGATGCGGAATTGCAGCCCTTCACTGACTACAAGCGCAAGGTCGACCCGGAAGGGCGCTTCAACAAGGGCAAGCTGCTGCGCGACAACTCGCACGCCGCGCGCGACGGAAGCGTGCTGCACGCCGATCTGACCAACGCCTACACGCCGAGCTTCGGCCTGATGGGGCATGAGTCGATCATCATGCAGCAGAGCGACATCGGCGCCATCGCCGACAGCGTGAAGGACTGCCTGCGCTGCGGCAAGTGCAAGCCGGTGTGCGCCACGCACGTGCCGCGCGCCAACCTGCTGTACAGCCCGCGCAACAAGATCCTCGCGACCTCGCTGCTGGTGGAAGCCTTTCTCTACGAAGAGCAGACGCGCCGTGGCGTGTCCATCAAGCACTGGGAAGAGTTCGAGGACGTGGCCGACCACTGCACGGTGTGCCACAAGTGCCTGTCGCCCTGCCCGGTGAAGATCGACTTCGGCGACGTGTCGATGAACATGCGCAACCTGCTGCGCAAGATGGGCAAGAAGAGCTTCCGCCCGGGCAACAAGATGGCGATGATGATGCTCAACGCCACCAACCCGGAGACCATCAAGCTGCTGCGCACGGCGATGGTGGACGTGGGCTTCCGCGCCCAGCGCGTGGCCAACAACCTGCTGCGCGGCCTGGCGAACAAGCAGACGGCGGCGCCGCCGTCGACGGTGGGCACCGCGCCGATCAAGGAGCAGGTGATCCACTTCATCAACAAGAAGCTGCCGGGCGGTCTGCCCAAGAAGACGGCGCGGGCGCTGCTGGACATCGAGGACAAGAACTACGTCCCGATCATCCGCGACCCGAAGAACACGACGTCCGAGACGGAGGCCGTGTTCTATTTCCCGGGCTGCGGCTCGGAGCGCCTCTTCTCGCAAGTGGGCCTCGCCACGCAGGCCATGCTCTGGCATGCCGGCGTGCAGACCGTGCTGCCGCCGGGCTACCTGTGCTGCGGCTATCCGCAAAAGGGCTCGGGGCAGTTCGACAAGGCCGAGAAGATCATCACTGACAACCGGGTGCTGTTCCATCGCGTGGCCAACACGCTGAACTACCTCGACATCAAGACGGTGGTGGTGAGCTGCGGCACCTGCTACGACCAGCTGCAGGGCTACCAGTTCGACAAGATCTTCCCGGGCTGCCGGATCATCGACATCCACGAGTACCTTCTCGAGAAGGGCATCACGCTCGGCGACGCGGGCGGCGGGGGCTACCTGTACCACGATCCCTGCCACACGCCGATGAAGTTGCAGGACCCGATGAAGACCGTGAAGGCCCTGGTTGGCGCCAACGTGCTCAAGAACGACCGCTGCTGCGGCGAATCCGGGACGCTGGGCGTCACGCGGCCGGACATCTCCACGCAGATCCGCTTTCGCAAGGAAGAAGAGCTGCGCAAGGGCGAGGCCGCGCTGCGTGACGGCGGCGGGCTCGGGGCGCAGGACAACGTGAAGATCCTCACGAGTTGCCCGAGCTGCCTGCAGGGCCTGAGCCGCTACGGCAACGACCTGAACAACGGGCTGCTGGAAGCCGATTACATCGTCGTCGAGATGGCCAACAAGATTCTCGGCAAGGACTGGATGCCCGCATACGTGGCGGCCGCCAATCGTGGCGGCATCGAACGCGTGCTCGTATGACGGCGGCGCGGGTCGCGGGCTGTCCCCTGTGCGAGGGAGCGGGCGGCAGGTTGGTCTTCGAGGCCGCCAGGTTCCGGGTCATTCATGCTGAGGAGACGGGCTTCCCGGCGTTCTATCGCATCGTGTGGCAGGAGCATGTGGCCGAGTGGTCGGACCTGTCCGCGCAGGAGCGCACGCTTTGCATGGAGGCCGTCACGCTGGTCGAGCAATGCCTGCGCGATGCGCTTGCGCCCAAGAAGATCAACCTCGCCGCCCTCGGCAACGTGGTGCCGCACCTGCACTGGCACGTCATCGCGCGCTTCGACTGGGACAGCCGCTTTCCCGCGCCGGTGTGGGCGGCGCCACAGCGCGAGCGCGACGCGGAACGCGAAGCGGCGATCGAAGTCCAACAGGCCGGGCTGGAACGCGAGATGATCCGGCGACTGGCGACAAGGAGTTTCTGATGGCAGGTTTGCAGGCCGGCGCACCGACGCCGCAATCGATCACCGTCCACGGGCAGTCGCGCGTGCTGGAAGTCGGCTTCTCGGACGGCGCGACCTTCCGCATCCCCTTCGAGCTGATGCGCATCTATTCACCGTCGGCTGAAGTGCAGGGGCACGGCCCGGGTCAGGAAATCCTGCAGACCGGCAAGCGCGAGGTCGGCTTGGTCGACCTGCAGCCAGTGGGCAACTACGCCGTGCAACCGACCTTCAGCGATGGCCACGACAGCGGCATCTTCACCTGGGATTTCCTCTACGAGCTGGGCGAGAAGCAGGACAGCTTGTGGGCCGAATACGAACGCCGCCTCGCCGCCGCCGGCGTCGACCGCGATGCCCCGATGGCCTCCAAGGCCGCGCAGCACGACCACGCCTGCGGCGGCCATTGAGCTGCGAATGTCCGGTGTCCTCGCGGGGTCGTCGGCTTGATGTGAACGCTTCCGGCCTAACATCGGGTGCATGAGCACCACTCATTTTGGTTTTGAATCGGTCGAAGAGGCCGACAAGGCACGCCGCGTCCGCGGCGTGTTCGATTCGGTCGCTTCGCGCTATGACCTCATGAACGACCTGATGTCGGCCGGCCTGCATCGCGCATGGAAGGCCTACACCGTCATGGTGGCCAACGTGGGCGAGGGCTCGAAGGTCCTGGACATCGCGGGCGGTACCGGCGACCTCGCGCTCGCCTTCGCGAAGAAGGTCGGCGCGACGGGCGAGGTCGTCCATACGGACATCAACGAGGCCATGTTGCGCACAGGCCGCGATCGCCTGCTCGACGCGGGCGTCGCGTTGCCCACGCTGGTCTGCGACGCGGAAAAGCTGCCCTTCCCGGACAACCACTTCGACGTCGTCACCGTCGCCTTCGGCCTGCGCAACATGACGCACAAGGACGTCGCGCTCAAGGAAATGAACCGCGTGCTCAAGCCGCGCGGCAAGCTCCTGGTTCTCGAGTTCTCCAAGGTCGCCAAGCCGCTGCAGAAGATGTATGACTGGTATTCCTTCAGCGTGCTGCCGCGTCTGGGCAAGGTGGTCGCGGGCGACGACGCCAGCTACCGCTACCTGGCCGAGTCCATCCGGATGCACCCCGCGCAGGAGGAGCTCAAGACCCTCATGAAGGAGGGCGGTTTCGGACATGTGGACTATCACAACATGACGGGTGGCGTTGCCGCCCTGCATGTTGGAATCAAGTGTTGAACGAAGTTGTTTGTTGCCGAAGAGGAGACGTCATGAAGAATATCTGGTCCGTTTTGTTGGTTGCCGCGCTGGCCATCGTGAGCATCGATGCCGACGCTGCCCGCATGGGAGGCGGACGCTCGTTCGGCAAGCAGTCTGGCAACGTCACGCAACGCCAGGCGACGCCGCCTGCCTCGCCTTCCGCCACGCCGGGCGCACCGGCCCAGACCGCGAACAATGCGGCCGCCCGGCCCGCGACGCCCGCTCCGGCTGCTGCCGCGCCCAAGCGTCCCTGGGGCGCAATGCTCGGCGGCCTGGCCGCGGGCCTCGGCCTGGCCTGGCTCGCCCATTCGCTGGGTCTGGGCGCCGCTTTTGGCAACATCCTGCTGATCGGCCTGCTGGTGCTGGCCGCCGTCGTGGTGTGGCGCATCATCGCGGCCCGTTCGCGCGGCACCAACACGGCCAATCGCAACGGCGGCTTCGCCTTCCAGGGCGCGGGCAATCCCGCGAACGCGACGGCGCCAGCCCAGTACAGCCCGAACAACGTCGGCAACGACGCCTCCGCCCGGCCATGGGAACGCAGTTCCGCGGCCTTCGACACCGCCCCCGCGCAACTGCCAGAGCCCCACGCCGACCGCAGCAGCGGCTCGTCGATGGCGGGCGCGGCCGGCGCGGCAGGCGGCAGCATGATCGGCTCGGCGCTGGCCGGCTCGCAGGCCTGGGGCATCCCCGCCGGTTTCGACGCCGAGGGCTTCCTCACGGCGGCCAAGCGCAACTTCGTGACGCTGCAGGATGCCTGGGACCGCGCGGACATCGGTACGCTGCGCTCGATGATGACGGACGAGATGGTCGGCGAGATCCGGCAGCAACTCGCCGATCGCGAGAGCCACACCGGCGGACAATCGAACAAGACCGAGGTCGTGATGCTGGACGCCAAGTTGCTGGGCATCGAGGAACTCCCCGACGCCTACCTCGCGAGCGTCGAGTTCTCCGGGATGATCCGCGAGGACGTGTCCTCCGGCCCGAGCCCGTTCCGCGAAGTCTGGAACATGACAAAGCCGACCAGCGGCACCAGCGGCTGGCTGGTGGCCGGCGTGCAGGCGCTGCAATAGCCTCGCATGCGGCGGCCTTCAGGCCGCCGGCTCGGGAATAATGGGGACATGGCCACACCATCGTCCCCATTTGCTTTTCTAGACGAGTTCGTCAATCGCGTCGGCAGCCGCCTGCAGCCGCCGGCCTGGGCCGTCCACGAGATCCAGCACCGTGCCGTGCTGTTCCTGAACCACGTGCTCCAGCAGGAGCCCGAAGCGCAGCAGCGGCTGCTGCGCCTGCAGGGCAGGGTGGTGCAGTTCGAGTGGCGCTTCGTGACGATGAAGCTCGTCGCCACGCCGGCGGGCCTGCTCGATCTCGCTCTGGAAGGCGCGGCCGCCGAACTCACGCTGACCGTGACCGAGGACTCTCCCTTCGGCCTCGCGCGCGCGGCCTTCCGCGGCGAGAAGCCGGCTGTCCGCATCGAGGGCGACGTGCAACTGGCGGCGGAGGTCAACTGGCTGGTCGACCACGTCCGCTGGGATGTCGAGGATGATCTCGCGCGCGCCATCGGCGACGTGCCGGCCCACACCATCGCCACCGGCGCACGCCGGGTGGTCGCGGCGCTGCGCCAGTTCGTCGGCGAACGCACCGGCAAGACCGGCGGCCCCGCGGGCGCGGAATGAGGCGCTTCTACCGCGGCATCTTCATCGTCTGGGTCGCGCTTCGCTACGGCCTCGACGAACTCGTCCTCAGCAGCTTTCAGAAGCCCTGGCTGCGCGTCGTGGCGCGCGTCGTCTCGGTCGGCCGCAATCTCGAAGCGCCGCGCGGCCAGCGCCTGCGCGAGGCACTTGAGCGGCTGGGGCCCATCTTCGTGAAGTTCGGCCAGGTGCTTTCGACCCGGCGCGACCTGCTGCCGCCGGACCTTGCGGATGAACTCGCCTGGCTGCAGGACCGCGTGCCGCCCTTCGACTCGAAGATCGCCATCGCGACCATCGAGCGGGCTTTCAGGCGGCCGCTCGCCGACGTCTTCGTGCAGTTCGATGAGACGCCCGTGGCCAGCGCCTCCATCGCCCAAGTGCACTTCGCGACCATACGCGATGCCAAGGGCGGCGTGCGCGAAGCCGCTGTCAAGGTGTTGCGGCCGGGCATGCGCGAGGTGATCGAGAAGGACCTTGCGCTGATGGCGATGATGGCCGACTGGGTCGAAGGCCTGTCGTCCGACGGCAAGCGCCTGAAGCCGCGCGAGGTGGTGGCCGAGTTCGACAAGTACCTGCACGACGAACTGGACCTGGTGCGCGAGGCGGCCAATGCGGCCCAGCTGCGCCGCAACATGGACAAGCTCGAGCTGGTGATGATCCCGGAGATGTTCTGGGACTTCTGCCATCCCGAGGTCATCGTGATGGAGCGGATGAAGGGCGTGCCGATCGCCCAGATCGACCGCCTGCGCGCCGCCGGCGTCGACATCCCGAAGCTGGCGCGCGACGGCGTGACCATCTTCTTCACGCAGGTGTTCCGCGATGGCTTCTTCCACGCCGACATGCATCCCGGCAACATCCAGGTGAGCCTGGCGCCGGAGACTTTCGGGCGCTACATCTCGCTCGATTTCGGCATCATCGGCACGCTCACCGAGTCCGACAAGGAATACCTGGCGCAGAACTTCGTGGCCTTCTTCCGCCGTGACTACAAGCGCGTCGCGGAGCTGCACCTGGAAAGCGGCTGGGTGCCGGAGGGCACCCGCATCGACGAGCTTGAGGCGGCCATCCGCACGGTCTGCGAGCCCTATTTCGACCGGCCGCTGAAGGAAATCTCCCTCGGCATGGTGCTGATGCGGCTGTTCCAGACCTCGCGCCGCTTCCACGTCGAGATCCAGCCGCAGCTCGTGCTGCTGCAGAAGACGCTGCTCAACATCGAGGGTCTCGGCCGCCAGATCGACCCGGAACTCGACCTCTGGCACACGGCCAAGCCCTTCCTGGAGAAGTGGATGACCGACCAGATCGGCCCTCGCAAGCTCTTCGAGCAGCTGCGCGCCGAGGCACCGCGCTATGCGAAGCTGCTGCCGCAGCTGCCGCGCCTGCTGCACGATTTCCTTGAAAATCGACCCGCGGACCATCGCCGCGAACTCGCCGAGCTGCTGGCGGCGCAGAAGCGCACCAACCGGTTGCTGCAGACCATCATCTACGGTGGCATAGGATTTGTATTGGGGTTGCTGGTGATGCAGGTGCTGGTGCGCGTGCGTCTGTTCTGAAAGGAGATTCCGTCGTGCTGCTGACCCTGGTCATCGTCTATCTGTTGCTTACGATCGCGCTCGGCCTCTACGCGGCCAAGCGGGTCAAGAACACCACCGACTTCGCGATCGCCGGCAGGCACCTGCCGCTCTTCATGATCGTGACGACCACCTTCGCGACCTGGTTCGGCTCCGAAACGGTGCTTGGCATACCGGCCAAGTTCATCGAGGGCGGCCTGCACGGCGTGATCGAGGATCCCTTCGGCGCGGGCACCTGCCTGATCCTGGTGGGGCTGTTCTTCGCCGGCAAGCTCTATCGCATGACGCTGCTCACCATCAGCGACTACTACCGCGAACGCTACGGCCGCCTGGTCGAGGTGGCGTGCTCGCTCATCATCATGCTGAGCTATCTCGGCTGGGTGTCGGCGCAAGTCACGGCGCTCGGGCTGGTCTTCAACGTGCTTTCCGGCGGCGCCATCGGCGTGTCGCTCGGCATGGTGATCGGCGTGGTTTCCATCCTGGCCTACACGCTCTTCGGCGGCATGTGGTCCGTCGCGGTGACGGACTTCGTGCAGATGATCATCCTGGTGGTCGGCTTGGCGGTGATCGCGATGTTCGCTGGCAACATGGCCGGCGGCGCCGAGAAGGTGATTGCCTTCGCCGCCAGCAAGGACCTCTTCAAGTTCTGGCCGGAGCCGAGCTTCAAGGACATGATCTTCTTCTTTGCCGCCGCCATCACGATGATGCTCGGCTCGATCCCGCAGCAGGACGTGTTCCAGCGCGTCATGTCGGCCGACAGCGTCAAGGCCTCGACGCGCGGGCCCGTCATCGGCGGCCTCGCCTACATCCTGTTCGCCTTCGTTCCCATGTTCCTGGTGGCCAGCGCGCTGCTGATCATGCCCGAGCAGACCGCCGCGCTGCTGAAGGATGACCCACAGAAGGTCCTGCCCACGCTCGTGCTGGAGAAGATGCCTTTCGTGATGCAGGTGCTGTTCTTCGGCGCGCTGCTTTCGGCCATCAAGTCCACCGCCTCGGCCACGCTGCTGGCGCCGAGCGTGACCTTCACTGAGAACATCTGGCGCCAGTTCCGCCCGGCCGGCACCGACCGTCAGAACCTGATGACGATGCGTATCACCGTGCTTGTCTTCAGCGCTGCGGTGCTGACCTACGCGATCCGGATGCAGGGAACGCCGATCTACGAACTGGTGTCGGGCGCCTACCAGGTGCCCTTGGTGGGCGCCTTCGTGCCGCTGGTGTGCGGGCTGTACTGGCAGCGCGCGAGCACGCAGGGCGCCGTGGCCTCGGTCGTGCTCGGCATCGGAGTCTGGCTGCTGTTCATGGCGATGCCTTGGGGCGCCGAGTTTCCGGCGCAACTGGCGGGCGTGCTGGCCTCATTGGCCGGAATGGTGGTCGGGTCGCTGGCGCCGCAGTGGGTGTCCAACACTCGCACGCCGCACCGGCCGCTGGCCGTCGACCCCGCCTGAGCCGTACCGGTCCGCCTGTGGTAGGGCGGCGCCTATAATCGAGGGCTTTGCGAGCGGCCGCCGGCCGCTTCCTTCGTCTCCCCCCGATCCATGCCCATTTACGCCTACAAATGCAGCGCCTGCGGCTTCGCCAAGGATGTGCTGCAGAAACTCTCCGACGCGCCGCTCACGGAGTGCCCGGCCTGCGGCGCGAGCGCGTTCAGCAAGCAGGTCACCGCCGCCGGATTCCAGCTCAAGGGGTCCGGCTGGTATGTCACCGATTTCCGTGACGGCGGCGGCAAGAAGGGGGGCGACAAGCCCGCTGAAAAGAGCGCCGACGGTGCGGCCCCCCCCAGCGCCCCGGCCAAGTCGGCGGATGCGGCGGCGCCTGCTCCGGCACCCGCTCCGGCGGCCGCGCCAGCCCCCGCCCCCAAGAGCGACTGAGACCGTCCCATGCTCGCGTTGCGCAAATGGCTGCTCTCCGGCTTGCTGGTGATCGTGCCGCTGGTCATTACCCTCGGCGTGCTGAACTGGATCATCGGCACGCTCGACCAGACGCTCTGGCTTCTGCCTGAGCAGTGGCAGCAATGGCTCACCGACCATCGCGTGCGCGGTCTGGGCGTGCTGCTCACGCTGGCGATCCTGCTGGTGGTGGGCGCCGTTGCGAGCAATTTCGTCGGCAAGCGGCTGCTCGGTTGGGGCGACGCGGTGGTGCGCCGCATTCCCGTGGTCCGCTCGATCTATTCCAGCGTCAAGCAGGTGTCCGATACGCTGTTCTCGGAGAACGGCAACGCCTTCCGGACGGCTGTGTTGATCCAGTGGCCACGCGAAGGTGTCTGGACCATCGCCTTCGTGACCGGCACGCCGGGCAGCGACGTGGTGGCTCACCTGGGCGGCGGCGACTTCCTCGGCGTCTATGTGCCGACCACGCCGAACCCGACCGGCGGCTACTTCGTGATGCTCAAGCGCAGCGACTGCATCGAACTCAAGATGAGCGTGGACGACGCGCTCAAGTACATCGTCTCGATGGGGGTGGTCGTTCCAGGCGGCCCCGCCACGGTGGCGATCAGGTAAAAAACGCGCCCGTGAGGCGTCCGGAATCCATCTATGTCCATGCGTTCTAACTACTGCGGTCTCGTGACCGAAGCCCTGCTGGGCCAAACCGTCACCTTGTGCGGCTGGGTGAACCGCCGCCGCGACCATGGCGGCGTGATCTTCATCGACCTGCGTGACCGCGAAGGCTACGTGCAGGTGGTGTGCGATCCCGACCGCGCCGCCACCTTCGCGACGGCCGAGGGGCTGCGCAATGAGTTCTGCGTGCAGATCAAGGGCCTGGTGCGCGCGCGCCCCGAGGGCACGATCAACGAAAACCTCAAGAGCGGCAAGATCGAAGTGCTGTGTCACGAAATGAAGGTGATCAACCCTTCCGTCACGCCGCCCTTCCAACTGGACGACGACAACCTGTCGGAGACCACCCGCCTCACGCACCGCGTGCTTGACCTGCGCCGCCCGGCGATGCAGCGCAACTTGATGCTGCGCTACAAGGTCACGATGGAGGTACGCAAGTTCCTGGATGCCAACGGCTTCATTGACATCGAGACGCCGATGCTGGGCAAGTCCACGCCCGAAGGTGCGCGCGACTACCTGGTGCCCAGCCGCGTGCACGATGGCAGCTTCTTCGCGCTGCCGCAGTCGCCGCAGCTCTTCAAGCAGCTGCTGATGGTGTCGGGCTTCGACCGCTACTACCAGATCGTCAAGTGCTTCCGCGATGAGGACCTGCGCGCCGACCGCCAGCCCGAGTTCACGCAGATCGACATCGAGACCTCCTTCCTCGGCGAGGAGGAGATCCGCGAGATGTTCGAAGGCATGATCCGCAAGGTTTTCCGTGCCGCGGCCGAGGTCGAGCTGCCGCCCTTCCCGGTCATGAGCTATGGCGACGCGATGTTCAAGTACGGCTCCGACAAGCCCGACCTGCGGGTGAAGCTGGAGTTCACCGAGCTGACGGACGTGATGCGCAACGTCGAGTTCAAGGTGTTCGCCCAGGCCGCCAGCATGCCGGGCGGCCGCGTCGTGGCGCTGCGCGTGCCCGGTGGCGGCGGCGAGGGCGGCCTGTCGCGCAGCGACATCGACGCCTACACCGAGTTCGTCAAGATCTACGGCGCCAAGGGACTGGCCTACATCAAGGTCAACGACGCTGCCCAGGGCCGCGAGGGCCTGCAGAGCCCGATCGTCAAGAACCTCAACGACGCGTCGCTGGCCGAGATCGTCGCTCGCACGGGTGCGCGAAACGGCGACATCCTGTTCTTCGGCGCGGACAAGGAAAAGGTCGTCAACGATGCCATCGGCGCGCTGCGCGTGAAGATCGGCCACAGCGCCTTCGGCCGCAAGAGCGGCCTCTTCGACGACCGCTGGGCGCCGCTGTGGGTCGTGGACTTCCCCATGTTCGAGTTCGACGAGGAAGGCCAGCGCTGGTCCGCCGTGCACCACCCGTTCACGGCGCCCAAGGACGGCCATGAGGACCTCATGGACACCGCGCCCGAGAAGTGCATCGCCAAGGCCTACGACATGGTGCTCAACGGCATCGAGATGGGCGGCGGCTCGGTGCGTATCCACCGCGAGGAAGTGCAGAGCAAGGTGTTCCGCGCGCTCAAGATCAATGCGGAGGACGCGCAGAACAAGTTCGGCTTCCTGCTGGACGCGCTGCAGTACGGTGCGCCGCCGCACGGCGGCATCGCGATCGGCCTGGACCGCCTGGTGATGCTGCTGACCGGCGCGGAGTCGATCCGCGACGTCATCGCCTTCCCGAAAACCCAGCGCGCGCAGGACCTGCTGACGCAGGCGCCGAGCCCGGTGGACGAGAAGCAATTGCGCGAGCTGCACATCAAGCTGCGCAACACGCCGCAAGTGGCCTGAACGGTGGGGTCGCCAGCGTGAGCGAGCGGCCCTGGAAAATCCCAGAATCGGTGCTGGTCGTGATCCATACGCCGGCGCTCGAGGTGCTCCTCATCCGCCGCGCCGACGCGGCCGAGTTCTGGCAGTCCGTCACCGGCAGCAAGGACGCCGAGGACGAGCCGCTCAGGCTCACCGCCGTCCGCGAGGTCGCGGAGGAAACAGGCATCGACTGCGCGGAGGGCAGCGTACTGGCTCCCCGGCTTGTCGACTGGGGCCTGCGGAACGTCTACGAGATCTACCCGCGCTGGCGGGCCCGCTACGCACCGGGCGTGACCCACAACACCGAGCATCTTTTCGGCCTCTGCGTGCCGGAGCGCCTGACGCCGCGCCTCGAGCCGCGCGAGCATACGGCGTGGAAGTGGCTGCCCTATCGCGAGGCGGCGGACGCGTGCTTTTCCCCTTCGAATGCCGAAGCCATCCTGCTGCTGCCACAATTTGCGCAATGAATTCGCCGGTGAACACCTTCAGGGTGGCGACGTACAACATCCACAAGGGTGTGCAAGGCATCGGGCCGGCACGGCGGCTCGAAATCCACAACCTGGGCCATGCGATCGAGCAGCTTGATGCCGACATCGTCTGCCTGCAGGAAGTGCGCAAGATGAACCGGCAGGCGGCCGCCCGCTTCCAGCGCTGGCCTGACATGCCGCAGGCCGACTTTCTCGCGCCCGAGGGCTATACAGCCGTCTATGAGACCAACGCCGTCACGCGGCACGGCGAGCACGGCAATGCGCTGCTCACGCGCTGGCCCGTGCTGCGCAAGACGCATCAGGACATCTCGGACCACCGCTTCGAGCAGCGCGGTCTGCTGCACGTGGCGATCGAGGTCGAGGGCCGGCCGGTGCACGCCATCGTGGTGCATCTTGGCCTGATCAAGGGTAGCCGCGTGCGGCAGGTCGCGATGCTGCGCGAGTTCATCGAGCGCGAGATTCCGCCGGGCGAAGCGGTGGTCGTGGCCGGCGACTTCAACGACTGGGGCGCCCGCATGCGCTACGCGATGAATGCAATGGGCCTGCGCGATTCAAGCGACCTTCGCGGCCCGCGCACCCTGACCTACCCCTCCCGCCTGCCGGTGACGCAGCTGGATTTCATTTACGGCCGCTGGGTCGAGCCGGTCGCCAGCTCGGTGCCGCGCGGCCCGATCTGGGCCCGCATGTCCGATCACCTGCCGCTGGTCACGGATTTCGTGCTATCGAAAGAGTAGCGGTATCGGCAAGCAAGGTCGGCCTTGCAAGCGTGATTCACGCCTGGCCGTTCGCTGATAGGATGCCCGCATGCTAAGGAAAATCGACACCGCACCTCGCCCCGACCAAGGGATGGACGACGAGGGAACGCCTGTTTCCGTCAAGATCCGCGAGCGTCTTCTCGCCGCTCGCAAGCGCTTCAACGCCAACGACAACATCGCCGAGTTCATCGAACCCGGCGAACTCGAGCGTCTGCTCGACGAGGTCGAGGTCAAGATGAAGGACGTGCTGGAAAGCCTGGTGATCGATCTCGAGAACGACCACAACACCGGCAACACCGCGCGCCGGGTGGCGAAGATGTACGTCAACGAGGTGTTCAAGGGCCGCTACGTGCCACAGCCCTCGCTGACCGAGTTTCCCAACGCGGAGCACCTGAACGAACTCATGATCGTCGGGCCGGTCACGGTGCGCAGCGCCTGCTCGCACCACTTCTGCCCCATCATCGGCAAGCTCTGGATCGGGGTCATGCCCAACGAGAAGACCAACGTGATCGGCTTGTCGAAGTACGCGCGGCTGGCCGAGTGGGTGATGAGCCGGCCCCAGATCCAGGAAGAGGCGGTGGTGCAACTCGCCGACCTGATCCAGGAGCGCACGCAGCCCGACGGCCTGGCCCTCGTCGTCGAGGCCGAGCACTTCTGCATGCAGTGGCGCGGCGTGAAGGAAATGGACAGCAAGATGATCAATTCCGTGATGCGCGGCGTGTTCCTCAAGGACTCGAACCTGCGGCGCGAATTCCTCTCCCTTCTCCCGCGCAAGAACTGAACGCCATGCTCGTCCGACTCCTCTACGCCAGCCGCGCCGTCGACACCAGCCAGGCGACGATCGATGCGATCCTGGCGCAATCGCGCTCGCACAACACGGCTTGCGGCGTGACCGGCATCCTTTGTTATGGCGGCGGGACCTTCCTGCAGGCCATCGAAGGCGGGCGGATGGCGATCAGCGAGCTGTACGGCCACATCCAGCGGGACCCGCGCCACAAGGATGTGGTGCTGCTGCACTACGAGGAAATCTCCGAGCGCCGCTTCGGCAGTTGGACGATGGGTCAGGTGAACCTGTCGAAGCTCAACGTTTCGACGCTGCTCAAATACTCGGAAAAACCGGAACTCGATCCGTACTCGGTGTCGGGCAAGGTCTCGCTAGCGCTGCTGGAAGAGTTGATGGCCACGGCGGCCATCGTCGGCCGCCACTGACGCGCCGGCGCGGGCGCTCTCACGCGGATGCTGCTTTTCGGCTGCGATTTCTCGAGCGCGCCGACCTCGCGCAAACCGATCCTGATCGCGCTTGGCACGGTCCTGAAGAAGCGGGTCAGGCTCACCGGGCTGAAGCAGTTCGACTCGCTGGATGCGTGGGGCGGGTGGCTGGCGTCGGAGCCGGAGTGGGTCGGCGGCTTCGATTTTCCCTTCGGCCTTCCGCGCGAGCTGGTCCTTCACCTGGGTTGGCCGCTGCAATGGGCGCCCCTCATCGCGCATTACGGCGCGCTCACGCGAGGCGAGATTCGCGAAACCTTCGCGGCCTTCTGCGACGCGCGGCCCAGCGGCGGCAAGTTCGCGCACCGAGTGACCGACGGGCCGGCGGGTTCCAGCCCGTCGATGAAATGGGTCAACCCGCCGGTCGCGTACATGCTGCATGCGGGCGTGCCGCGACTGGTGGCGGCCGGCGCGGTGCTTCCTGGTCTCCACACGCCATCGCCGGCCACTGAAGCGAGGCGCGTCGCGCTGGAAGCCTATCCGGGCCTGTTGGCGCGCGAATTGATCGGACGCCGCAGCTACAAAAGCGATGATGCCGCCGCGCAGACCGCCGAGCGCTGGGTGGCGCGTGCCGACCTTCTGGCCGCGCTGGAAAGAGGCTCGCCACGTCTGGGTCTGCGGCTGGCGCTCGGCAATGCCGAGCGCGACCTGCTGTTGGCGGACGCCAAGGGCGACCGAATGGATGCGGCTCTCTGCCTCGTCCAGGCTGCCTGGGGGGCGGAGCGGCGAATGAGCGCCGGGCCGGGCTATGGCCTGCCGGCCGACATCGACGCGCTCGAGGGCTGGATCCTCAGCGCCTGAGGCCGGTCGCTGCTCCCGGTGTCCTACAGCAGGACGGGGCTCGCTCGCGCTCTCTTGGCAGTTCGGCTGGGTAAATTGAATCCAGTGGTTCGCTCGAGCCATGTGTTCAACCAACCTCTGAAGGAACAGCTATGAACAAGGATCAAGTGGCAGGTCGCGTCGATCAGGTGAAGGGCAAAGTCAAGGAGGCTGCTGGGAAAGTGACGGGCAGCGAGCAGTTGCAAGCCGAGGGGGTCGTGGACCAGGCCGGTGGCAAGGTGCAGAGCACCTATGGCGATGCCAAGGAAAAGGCAAAAGACGCCATCAAGCAGGGTGCTGACAAGCTCTGAGCCTCTGGCGCATACAAAAAACCCGGCGAACGCCGGGTTTTTTTACGCTTGGGATTTCAGTGCCCCAGCCAATCCTTCAGTTCATCCGCGTGTTCTTCTTCATCCGCAAGGATTTCTTCCAGCATGCGCCGCGTCGTCGGATCCTTGTCGCCGATCAGCACGATCATCTGGCGGTAAGCCTCTACTGCAATGCGCTCGGCGACGAGATTGGCCCGGACCATCGCCTGCAATTCCAGCGATTCGTCGTACTTGGCGTGGCTGCGATCCATCAGGCTCCTTGGATTGAAGTCTGGTTCGCCGCCGAGTTGCACGATGCGCTCCGCGATCTTGTCAGCGTGCGCGGTTTCCTCATTGGCGTGGACCAGGAACTCGTCCGCGATCGCTGGTGACTTCACGCCGCTCGCGGTGAAGTAGTGGCGCTTGTAGCGCAGGATACAGACCAGTTCGGTCGCCAGGGCGTCGTTCAGCAGCTTGACGATGTCGTCCCGCCATGGGCCGTAGCTCGGCGTCACGGCGCCTTCGTCCAGGCTTCTGGATGCGGCGTCGATGGCGGTCTGGTCGAGTTCCAGGTGTTCGGGGCGTTCTTGGACAGCGGTATTCATGGGGAATCCTTTCGTGGGCTTGAGTTCTTGTTCATCAGCGTGGTGACGATGTCCGCCACGTCCGAAGTCTTCAGCACGGCGGCGATGACCGCCGTGATCGACAGCAGCCGCCAAGGTTTGATCAGCACGACCAAGGCGCCTGTCGCCGCGGCGGCCGTCATGAGCTTTACGGGCTCCTTGCGGGCGTAGCGATCCAGCACGGGCCGAGCGAGTTGACCCACCGCATTCGCTGGGTGCCTGCGCCACCAGCGCGCCATGACATTGCCGCCGATCGAGGCCCAGGAGAACCGGCGGGCCATGCCGTCGTGCCGCGGCGGCTGCGTGAGATGAGGCTCCACGTCGTCCGGGTCGCCGCCCTGGAGTTGATGCATCAGCGCCCGCCGTGAATAGGCCAGCCGCTGTTGAGGGGTCAGAATGTCGACATCAGCGGCCACGGCGTTCTCCCGCGAGATGAAGCGCGCTGATATCGGCTGCGACCTGAGTGCGAAGATCTTCGAAACCATGGAACTCGCTGGGTCGCGCTGCCAGGTAGGCGGCGATTGCCGCGATAAGCACCGCGACGCCGGGCACGATCGCCAGCACCCAGTGAAAACTCCCGTGAAGCATGCCAAGCATGATGGCAATGCCGATAAGGCCGAGCGCCAGGATGGCACTGACGGCGGCGAGAACGCCGGCCACGACTCGGCCCACGACACCTCGGGATGCCTCCTTGGCTTCCAGCCTGACCAGCGCCCCGTAATTGGCAAGATGGTCTGCAATCAACTCGGGATGGCCGAGCACCGTGGAGAAAATGGGATGGAGCATGGTGCCGAAGGCTGGACCGAGCGCGGAAATCGACGGACTTCGATCAGTAGTCGTCCCGGCGGCGGCTGGCAAGCACGATCAGCGCGGTGATGGCCGCGCCTGCCGCGGCGGCGATCAGCACTGAGCGCACGGGCTGGTCGGCGATGTACCGGCCGGTCACGTCCGCGGCCTGCTCCAGCCGGCGCTGGGCGCGTGCGCTGGTCGTCGACGCGGCGTCCAGGCCGCGCTGCACGGCCTGTTGCACGCGAGCAGCGATCTGCTCCACGGTCGGCTCCGCTTCACGGCGGAGGTCCCGGACCTTTTCACCAGCGGCATTCACCGCGTTTTGCGCGTACGCCCGGGTCGTATCGATCGCGTCGTTTGCGGTCTGGCGCGCATCGTCTGCGAGTTGCGAGGGGGTCTTGACTGTCGTGTTCATTGAATAAATCCTTCCGGGAATGATTGGAGTTGTGGCTGCTCATCGTAACGACGCTACCCGCGTCGTATCAAGCTTGCGATGAAGCTGGCGAGGGCCAGGACGATGAAGATGATGAACAGGATTTTCGCGATACCCACCGCACTGGCCGCGATGCCGCCGAACCCGAACAGTGCGGCGATCAAGGCGATGACCAGAAACACGACTGCGTAGTGCAACATGCTGTACTCCTTCTCGGGATGACCCCGTTGTTGTCGCTGGAGCGGCACATTCCCTCGCTGAGGAAGCTCCTGTACCGGCTAGGTATCCACGTTAAAGGGGCGGCCTTCCAGGCCCTGTCAGCAGCGGAGGCCAGGGGGCGTAGGAGAGTGCCGATGCGAAGCGCGCCCCTGTCTGGAGAGGTTCCGATGGGCGCGTGCGCGGTCAGACGCGGGCTTCTTCGCGCGCCTCGATGCGGTAGTCCTCGATGAGATCGTCGATGAGGCGGTCGATCTGTTCCCGCGTGACGTTAGGCATCACGACGAGATGCGACACGCCCTGCGTCGCAAGTTGCCAGCGTTTCATCAGGCCATCGCTCACCTTGGGGAACACCACCGTCAACGCGTTCGGGTTGCGCCAGGCGGGGATGCCGGCGTCGCGCATGCGAACCTCGGCGTAGGCCGCGAGCGCCAGTGCCGAGTCCGTTCGTCGCCGCAGCCCTTCAAGGCCCAGCGACCTGATGCGATGCCATAGCACCAGCGGCGTGAAGCCGTTGCGAGAACCTGTGATGGTGGTGTCAAGCGAACCGGTGTAGCCGATCGACCGCGCGATCCGCTCGACGTGCCCCTTGCGCGCGATCACGATGCCGCAGGGAATGGGGGAGCCGAAGAACTTGTGACCGCTGATCGAGACCGAATCGGCGCCGTCCGCGAAGTCGAAGGCCGGCCGCGGGTCGAGAAAGGGCGCGAAGCCGCCGCAAAGCGCCGCGTCACAATGGATATAGCTGTCGCGTATGGCGAATTCATCCAGCAGCGCCTGCATCGTGCCGATGTCGTCGCGCGCCTCGGTCATCGTCGTGCCGATGTTGGCGAAGAGGATGGCTGGCTTGTCGCGGTTGACGCGCAGGGTCTCGCGCAGATCCAGGTAGTCGATCTCGCCGTTCTTCTGGCTGCGCACGGTGATCGAGCGCATGCCGAGGAAATGGATGTTCTTGGCCACCGAGTAATGCGTTTCTTCGGAGCAATAGACGATGCCTTTGGGAAGAAGCTCGCGCGCGAGATAGAGGCCGTAAAGGTTGCCCTCGGTCCCGCCGTTGGTCACGTACCCCCAGGTTCCGCCCGGGGGCGCGCGCAGCAGTTCCGAGATGAAGTGAACGACCTCGCGCTCCATCTCGCGCGTGCCGACGAGGAAAGTCGATTCCACGAAGGGGTCGCCAAGGTTGTTGAGCGGAAAATCAAGGAAGCGCTTGAGCTGCTCGAACTCGAAATCCTTGGCGACCGGATAGCCGAGGAAATCGGCCGTGGCCTTCTCCAGCACCTGGTGGAGGGTTTCGAGCCGGGCCGTGTCCGCGGCGTTCAGGCACGCCGGCGGCGCCGGCCTCTTGGTTCCTGCATGCATTCATTGCTCCCTGAATTTTTATCTGGGCCGCACTGTGCCATGGCGCGCCGGCGCTTCGGCGGATACCCCTCAATCCTGTGCGGGCGGCAGTTCAGCCGGCTGTCGAAGGCAGGATGGCGCTGAGCCGGGTTCCCTCGCCGGGCTTGGAAAGTACGCTCAGCTTGCCCTTGGCTGCCTCCACCCGGTGCCGCATGCCGGCCAGGCCGTGGGAAGAGGGGCGGGCCTGCAGCATGTCGAAGCCCCGTCCGTTGTCCGCCACTTCCACGATCACGTGGTTGCCGTAGTTCTTCATCACGATGTTCGCCTCGGTCGCTTGCGCGTACTTGCCGATGTTGGTCAGGCTTTCCTGCACCATGCGGTAGACCGTGAGCTGATTGGGTTCATCGAGCACCACGGGCTCGAGGACCATCTCGACCTCCACGCCCGAGTGCTCCGCGAATTCGCGGCCGAGGATCTCCAGGGAGGCGACCAGACCCAGGTTGGACAGCGAGGACGGCCGCAGGTCCTCGATGATCCGTCGCTTGAGCGCGATGCCGCTGTTGAGCAACTCGTTCAGGTGCTGCAGGCGCTGGATGGCGTCCGGCGCTTCGGCCAGCCTCGACTTCAGGCGCGCGACGTCGAGCTTGGCGGCGGTCAGCAGCGAGCCCAGTTCGTCGTGCAATTCGCGGGCCAGGAAGCCCCGCTCGGTTTCGCGCACCTGCTGCAGGTGGGTGGCGAGTTCGGCCAGCGTCGCTGTGCGCTCACGCACTTCGTCTTCCAGCGCGTTGCGCTCGCGTTGCAGTGCCTCTTGCTGGCGCTCTCCGGCGAAACGCAGCGCGTGCGTCTGCCGCAGGTACAGGTAGAAGGCCGTCAGGCCGGCCAGGGCGACCAGCGCGATGCCGACGCGGGAGAGTTGCAGCGAGCGCGCGATCTGCGCCTGGCCCTTGTCCAGTTCTTCGTTGCTGATCGCGATCAGCTCGCCCGTCTCCTTGCGAATGGCCTCCATCTCCTCCCGGCCCACGTCGGTGGTGATGACGAACTTCCAGGCGTCCTCGTTGCCGCTCTGGCGCAGGCGCACGCTCATCTCCATCTCGCCCAGCTTGCGCGAGACATGCTTGGAGAGTTCACCCAGCCGCGCAAGCTCGGCAGGGCGGTTCGCGTAGAGCACCTGAAGGGCGGCAAGATGGCCGTCCACCTGCTTCACCGCCGCGTCGTAGGGTTCTCGGTAGCGGGCTTCCCCGGTCAACAGGAAGCCGCGCTGGCCCGTTTCACCGTCAAGGACATTCTGAAGCATGAGGTTGAGAAGCGTTCGCGCGCGCTCCGCGTCGCCCACCTCGGTGAGCGCCTGACTGGACTGGCGATAACCAGCCTCGTTGATGCCCACCAGGATCAGCGCCGCCAGCGTCGCCAGCGTGAGTCCCAGGGCCATCTTCGGAAAAGCTAACCAACGCATGAGGTCTCCGAGAGATGCCGGCTGCTCAAATTCGTGAATAATCGAAGCCCAACAGGGACCGGCATGTTGCGACGCATAAGGCCGCTATACAACGACGAAGGTAACAGATGATCAAGATCGGAATTGTGGACGACCACGCTATCGTGCGCTCCGGCTTGCGCCAGTTTTTCTCGGAGCACGTGGATTTGCGTGTCGCGGGAGAAGCGGCGAGCGGCCGCGAGGCCATCGAGCTCGTGCGCACCACCGAACTCGACGTGCTGGTGATGGACCTGTCCATGCCGGGGCAGAGCGGCATCGATGCACTGGCGATGATCCGTGCCAAGGCGCCGGACGTGGGCATTCTCATCCTGAGCGGCTACCCCGAGGAACATTACGCGATGAACCTCATCCGCCAGGGCGCGAGCGGCTATCTCAACAAGGAGTGCGATCCGATCGAGATCGTGAACGCGATCCGGACCATCTCGCTGGGGCGCCGCTACATCACGCCGGCAGTGGCGGAACTGCTGGCGCGCCAGTTGGATCGCAAGGACGATGCCGCGCCGCACGAGCAGCTTTCGGAGCGCGAATTCCAGGTATTCCTCAAGCTGGCCAAGGGCGAGACGGCGGGCGATATCGCCAAGACGCTGTCGCTCTCCGTCAAGACAGTAAGCACGTACCGCACGCGCCTCATGGAGAAGATGAACCTCTCCTCCAACAGCGATCTCACCTACTACGCGCTGAAGAACAAGCTGATCGATTGAGGCTCGCCGGCGCGGACGCCGGCCGGTCAGTCTCCGCAATTCTCGCCGGGGGCGGGACGCAGCGTGCCTGATTGCTCGATGCAGTAGTCGATGAGTGCATCGATCTCGTTGGACTTGTCGAAGACGGCGTCGACGCCGAACTGCGCGCAGCGCTTGCGAATGTCGGGCGTGGCGTAATTGCTGAGCACCACCACCTTCTGCTCGGGTCGGCGCCTCATGCAGGTCTGCAGCACCCCCAGGCCGCTGCCCTGCTTCAGGAAGAGGTCCACGATGGCCAGTTCCCATTCTTCACTGTTCTCGTTCAGCCAGCGGCTGGCGTCTGCTTCCGTTTCGGCGAAACCAATGGCCGAGATGCAGGTGAGTTCCTCCAAAGTGCCGACGAGATTCTCTCGAATCGTGACGTTGTCTTCGACGATGTAGGTTTTCAAAGTGGGGTCCATGGAGAACCACGCGCAGCCGGGGTTGCCGATGGAGGAGGGCAGTTTCGTATCTTGGATCATGCAGGCTTTGGCGGTGCGGCGCTGTAGGTTTGTTCTTACGCAGGGTGATCACCTTTGGTCGTAGGCTTGGCCCCACAGGACATGCGGCCTCAGACCGACCTCCTGCGAATGCCGTGACGCGTACGCTCCTCGCGTTGTCCGCAATCGGGCGGACGACCTTGCTCAATCTGCCGGGAATGCCCCGAGGCCGCCATGAATATCGCTTGGAACTATGTAGCCGTCGGCCTCTTAACCATCGCGACGGCTGCTGGGGTGGTGGTGGGCGAACCCGCTAACGCTGAGTTGCGGCTTGCCGAGGCAGCGACCCGCGGCGTGGGCATGCTCTGTTTCGCCGGTACGCCAGAAACCGGCGCGAGTTCCGCGGCCGTGCCTGCCGTCGAATGACGAAGGCCGCCGCAACCCTCGCAGCGCAGCCGTCACGCCGTCCGCTTTGGCTCAAGGTCGTCGGCGCGCTGGCGGCACTGGTGGCGGCGCTGGTGCTGCTGCTGATCTTCTTCCCCTGGGACGTCCTTCGCGAGCCGCTCAACCGGTACGTGAGCGAAAAGACCGGCCGCAAGTTCGAGATCACACGGCGCCTGGATGTGGGCCTCGGTCTGCGGAGCGCTACGGTCAAGTTCGATGGGATCGAGTTCGCCAACCCGGCGTGGGCGCGCGACCCGTACCTCATCCGGGCGCAGCGGGCCGAATTCGACATCCGGCTATGGCCGCTGCTGGCGGGCCGGGTTGTCATTCCGCGCATTGCGCTCACTTCGCCTTCGCTCGGGCTGCAGATGGAGGCGGACGGGCGGCGGACTTGGGCGCTGGGGAAGGACACCTCCGACGAAGGCACTGTGCCTACCATCGGTCTGCTGCAGATCGACGATGGCGCGCTTGATTTCGTCGCGGCGCATCTGGGCGTCGACTTGCACGCCGATTTCAGTTTCGACACCACCCGCGGCGACATGCCGCTGAGCTACCAAGTCAAGGGCCGCTACCAGCGGCAACCGCTCACCGCCAAGGGGCGCACCGGCAATGTGATGCAGCTCAACGCCGCGGGCCAGCCGCCATTCCCCATTGAGATCGATGCCGCCGCAGGGCAGACGCGCCTGAAGGCGAGCGGCACGGTCGGCGAGTTGGCCAGCCTCGACGGCGTCGACGCGAAGTTCGACCTCCAAGGCCAGAGTCTGGGCGACCTGTATGCCTTGCTCGGGATCGCGCTACCCGAGACCTCTCCGTATGCGCTCAGCGGCAATTTGAGCAAGCGCGGCAAGCTGTGGGAGGTGGTCGGCATGAAGGGAAAGCTGGGCTTGTCCGATCTCGGCGGGGACATGAAGTTCGACCAAGCCCCGAAGGTGCCGTACCTTGCGGGCACCCTGCGTTCGCGCGTGATGGACATGGACGACCTCGGCCCGCTGATCGGGCTGCCGCCCACCGAGCGTTCGGCCAAAGCCGTCGAGGGCGTGGCTCCGCCCCCTTCCATTTCCGAGGTCAAGAAGGCCCAGCGCGACCCCGGCCGCAAGGTGCTGCCCACCGCCACGCTGGATTTCGAGCGCCTGCGTGCCATGAACGCTGACGTGAAGTACGTGGCCGATCGGATCCAGAACGTGCGGCAGATTCCGCTCGACAAGGGCGGTGTCGCAGTGAAACTGAAAGATGGCGTGCTGTCACTGGACCCGCTGGACCTGGGCATCGCGGGCGGCAAGCTGGCGGGCTCGTTCCGCATCGACTCCACGCAGAACCCTGCCGACATCCGCGCGACGCTGGAGGTGCGGGCGATGCAGCTCAATCGCCTCATCCCCAAAGTCGAGACGCTGCGCACGAGTTTCGGCAAGCTCGATGGCCGCATCAACCTCTCCGGCCGCGGCAATTCAGTGGCGGCCTGGCTGGGCGGTGCGTCGGGCGACGTCGCGGCCATCACGGGCCGAGGCGAATTCAGCAACCTCCTGCTCGAGTTCATGGGCCTCGATGGCGGCGAGATCATCAAGTTCCTGATGGGCGGCGACCGGAACGTGGTGTTGCGCTGCGCCGCCGTGGCCTTCGACGTGGAAAAAGGGGCGATGCGGGGGCGCAGTCTGGTTTTCGATACGGAGGACACGGTGTTCACCGTGACGGGCGGCGCCAGCCTCTCGGATGAAACGCTGGATTTCGTGATCCGGCAGCAGCCCAAGGACATGAGCATTCTTTCCCTGCGCACGCCGCTGGTCGTCGGTGGAACGTTCGCTTCGCCTTCTGGCGGGGTCCAGGCTGGTCCCCTGGCAGCCCGCGGCCTCGCGGCATTGGCGCTGGGCGCGATCAACCCGCTCCTCGCGCTCGCAGCGACGATCGAGACCGGCCCGGGCCACGATGCGGACTGCCAAGACGTGTTGGCGAGGGCGAAGCAGCCTTCAACCGGCGCGGCCGCGGCCGGCGCGATCAAGGCGAAGAAACAATAGGAATCTGATCAGTCCACAGGGCGCCGCCCGCAGACGCTGCAATCTGGGTCGCGCGCAACTCGCAAGGTATCGAACGCGCTGCGACGGCCGTCGAACATCAGCAGGCTGCCGGCAAGCGAGGGACTGATGCCGGCGAGCAACTTCAGTGCCTCGCTCGCCTGCAGCGTGCCGATGGTGCCGACCACGGGCGCGAAGACCCCGAGCACGGCGCAACGGGTTTCCTCGAAGTCGGCATCGGGCGGAAAAATGCAGGCATAGCAGGGCGAGGCGGCATCGCGCGTGTCATACACGCTCAACTGGCCGTCGAAGCGGATTGCCGCGCCCGCCACCAGCGGCTTGGCGTGTGCGACGCAAGCCTTGTTCACCGCATGCCTCGTGTTGAAGTTGTCGCAGCAGTCGATCACGATGTCGGCCGAGGCGACCACCTGTTCGAGAAGATCCTCGCCGGCGCGCTGCCGGTAGGTTTCGACCTTCACTTCCGGATTGATGGCACGCATCGCCTCGGCCGCGGAGTCGACCTTGGCCATGCCGACGCGCGCAGTGGTGTGCGCGATCTGCCGCTGAAGATTGGTGAGGTCAACCTCGTCGTCGTCGATCAGCGTGATGCGTCCGACACCGGCCGCCGCGAGATAGAGGGCGACCGGCGAGCCCAGCCCGCCGGCGCCGATCACGAGCGCATGCGCGGCGCTGACCCGCGCTTGGCCGTCGAGGCCGAATTCTTCAAGGAGGATGTGGCGCGAATAGCGCAGGAGATCGTTGTCTTCCATGCGCCCGCGATCAGTTTTCCTTCTTCTCTTCCTTGTTGTCGACGATCACCTGCGTCTTGCTGACCAGCACCGGCTGGCCCTTCAGCCGGTTGAGGGCCTGCACCAGCGGGAAGTCCTTGTCGGTGCCGAACTCGGGGACCTTGCGGTCCTGCGGCGGCTTCTTGGCTTCTTCCTCGAGACGCTTGCGCGCCTCGTCGCGGGCCTTCTCGCGCTCCGGATCCTTGCTCTCGGGGCCCTGGCCGCTGGCCAGATGCTTCTCGAGGTCTGCCTCGCGCATGCGCAACGCGGCGAAGGGGCTGCCTTCCGCGCTTTCGTCGACCAGCACGTTCGGCACGATGCCCTTGGCCTGAATCGAGGTGCCGCTCGGCGTGTAGTAACGCGCCGTCGTGATCTTGAGGCCGGTGTCGGGGCCGAGCGGGCGCACGGTCTGCACCGAGCCCTTGCCGAAGGTCTGGCTGCCCATGATGGTGGCGCGCTTGTGGTCCTGAAGCGCGCCGGCAACGATCTCGCTCGCCGAGGCGGAGCCCTCGTTGACCAGCACCACCAGCGGCACCGTCTTCAGGGCCGCGGGAAGGCTGCGCAGCGGGTCGCTTCCGGCACGGCGCTGGTAGAACTCCGGCGCGGCCTTGTAGACGGCCTTGCTCTCGCTCAGCTGCCCGTCGGTCGTCACCACGGTGACGTTCTCCGGCAGGAAGGCGGACGAGATCGCCACGGCGGCGTCCAGCAGGCCGCCCGGGTCATTGCGCAGGTCGAGCACCAGGCCCTTGAGGTTGGGGTCTTGCTTGTAGATCTCGTCGACCTTCTTCACGAAGTCCTCGACGGTTCTTTCCTGGAACTGCGACAGGCGGATCCAGCCATAGCCAGGCTCCATCACCTTGCCGCGCACGGACTGGGTGCGGATTTCCTCGCGCGTGATGGTGACGGGGAAGGTGCGGTTCTCGTCCTTGCGGAAAATGGTCAGAAGCACCTTGGTATTGGCCTCGCCGCGCATGCGCTTGACCGCGTCGTTCAGCGACAGGCCGCGCACGGCCGTGTCGTCGATCTTGGTGATCAGGTCGTTGGGCTTGAGACCGGCACGGAAGGCAGGCGAGCCCTCGATGGGCGAAACCACCTTGATCAAACCGTCTTCCTGCGAGATCTCGATGCCCACGCCGACGAAGCGGCCGGTGGTGCCCTCGCGGAATTCCTTGAAGGACTTCTTGTCGAAATACTGCGAGTGCGGGTCGAGCCCGGCGACCATGCCAGAGATCGCATCGGAGATAAGCTTTTTCTCGTCGACCGGCTCGACGTAGTCGCTCTTCACCATGCCGAAGACCGCGGCGAGTTGCTGCAGTTCCTCCAGCGGGAGGGGAGCCAGGGAGCCTCGTGCAACGGTTTGCAACGAGACGGTGGTGAGTACGCCGGCTACGGCGCCGGCCGCAACCCAGCCGGTGATCTTCAGTTTCTGGCCCATGTGTAAGTGTCCTTGTCGCCTGTCAAACCAATATACACAGCTTGGAAGCAAGTTGTCTGCCGGGGGTTCCTTGAACTTGCCGGGGCAGGTTGATTTTCCTCAAGCTTTGCCTTGTGCGGCGATGGCGGCGGCGGCTTTTTCCGCAGCCGCGGCGTCGCCCAGGTAGTAGTGGCGCAGCGGCTTCAGATCGTCGTCGAGTTCGTATACCAGCGGAATCCCATTGGGAATGTTCAAGCCCACGATGTCGTCGTCAGAGATGCCGTCGAGGTATTTCACCAGCGCGCGGATCGAATTGCCGTGCGCGGCGACCACCAGGCGGCGGCCGGCGCGGATCGCCGGGGCCATGGATTCATTCCAGAAAGGCAGCACGCGGCCCACCGTGTCCTTGAGGCATTCGGTCAGCGGCACTTGCTCGGGCGGGAGCTTGGCGTAGCGCAGGTCGCCGCGCTCGCTGCGCGGGTCGTTCGCTTCCAGCGGCGGCGGCGGCGTGTCGTAGCTGCGGCGCCAGATCAGCACTTGCTCGTCGCCGTATTTCTTGGCGGTTTCCGCCTTGTTCAACCCCTGCAGGCCGCCATAGTGGCGCTCGTTGAGACGCCAGGAATGCACCACCGGCAGCCAGGTGCGGTCGAGCTCGTCCAACGTGTGCCACAGCGTACGGGTGGCGCGCTTGAGCACGCTGGTGTAGGCGATGTCGAAGTCGTAGCCTTCGGCCTTGAGCAGCCGGCCGGCCTGCTTGGCCTGCTCGACGCCGGTCGGCGTCAGGTCGACATCGGTCCAGCCGGTGAAGCGGTTTTCGAGATTCCAGGTCGATTCGCCGTGGCGGATCAATACCAGTTTGTGCATGGGAGAGGCCTTTGGGAACGCGTGCGGAAAGGCGACATTCTAAAATCCGCGCTTTGCCACCCAAGGAACATCGTGAAATTCATCGTCGACAACTGGATGCTCATCCTCATCGCGCTCAGCTCCGGCGCCATGCTGGCGTGGCCCCTGGTGCGCGGCGCGAACGCCGGCTCGCTGACGGCGCAAGGCGCGGTCCAGCTCATCAACCGCGAGCGCGCGGTGGTGGTCGACGTGCGCGAGCCTGATGAATTCGCGGCCGGCCATGTCACCGGCGCCAAGAACGTGCCGCTGGACCAGCTCGAAGCCAAGCTCGCCACAACGGTCAAAAACAAGTCGTTACCACTGCTTCTCATTTGCGCCTCCGGCGCCCGTGCCCAGCGTGCGGTCGCGACAGCCAAGAAGCTCGGCTACGAGCAGGCCCAAGCGATCTCCGGCGGGCTGAAATCCTGGAAAGACGCTAACCTGCCGGTTGAAAAAGCCTGAACCTCCACGAGATGTCCATGATGCAAGCCGTCAAGATGTACACGACCGCCGTCTGCCCGTACTGCATTCGAGCGAAGCAGATTCTCAAGTCCAAGGGAGTCGAGCAGATCGAGGAGATCCGCATCGACATGGATCCGAAGGCACGCGCCGCCATGATGGACATGACGCAGCGCCGCACCGTGCCGCAGATCTTCATTGGCGAAACCCACGTCGGGGGCTGCGACGATCTCATCGCGCTGGATGGCCGCGGCGGTCTCATGCCGTTACTCATGCAAACTGCCTGAAGCGTCACGCAGGCCGGTCATAATCGTCGGCTACCTTCATCGGCCCGCCACGGAATGCCCTTCCGGGCGGGCGTTGTTTTGACATCCGAAAGCTCAGCATGGCCGACCAATCCCAAGACCCCGTTTTCCAGATCCAGCGCGTCTATTTGAAGGACCTGTCGCTCGAGCAACCCAATTCGCCCGCCATCCTGCTGGAGCAAGAGCAGCCGACCGTCGACATCCAGCTCGGCGTCGACGCCCAGCCAGTGAGCGAAGGCATCTTCGAGATCACCGTTTCGGCCACCGTGCAGACCAAGATCCAGGACCGCACCGTCTTCCTGGTCGAAGCCAAGCAGGCCGGCATCTTCGAGATCCGCAACCTGCCCGAAGACCAGATGGGCCCGATCCTCGGTATTGCCTGCCCGCAGATCGTCTACCCCTACCTGCGCGGCAACGTGGCCGATGTGATCCAGCGCGGCGGCTTCCCGCCCGTGCACCTGGCCGAGATCAACTTCCAGGCGATGTTCGAGCAGCAGCAGGCGCAGGCCGCCGGCCAGGCCTCGTCGATCATCACGCAGTAAACCTGCACCGCGCGCCGATGAAGATCTGCGTGCTCGGCGCTGGTGCCTGGGGCACGGCGCTGGCAGTCAACGCGGCCGGCCGCCACGCGGTGACCCTGTGGGGGCGTGACGCGGACCAGGTCCGGGCGATGTCGCAGGCACGCCAGAACGCGCGCTACCTGCCGGGCATCGCACTCCCCCCCCAACTCACGCTCCAGTCGGGCGATCCTGTGGCGGCGCTCCAGGGCGCCGCGCTGGCTGTCGTCGCGACGCCCATGTCTGCGCTGCGTGAGCAGCTGGCGATGCTGCGCGACCTCCGTTGTCCGGTGGCCTGGCTTTCCAAGGGCGTTGAGCCCGCACTCGGCGAGGCGGGCGGCGTGGGCCTGCTGGCGCATGAGATCCAGGGGCAGGTCGCGCCGGCATTGGCCGGCGGCGTGCTGAGCGGGCCGAGTTTCGCGCTGGAGGTGGCCAGGGGGCAGCCGACGGCCCTCGTGGCCGCCAGTCCGCGCGCCGAAGTGCGCCGCCTGCTCGTCGAGGCCTTCCACGGGCCGACCTTGCGTGTCTACGCGAACGAGGACATCGTGGGCGTGGAGGTGGGAGGCGCCGTCAAGAACGTGCTTGCGATCGCAACGGGGCTGGCCGACGGGCTTGCGCTGGGCCTCAACGCCCGCGCGGCGCTGATCACCCGCGGGCTGGCTGAGATGACGCGCTTCGGCGTGGCGCTCGGTGCGCGGGTCGAAACCTTCATGGGCTTGTCCGGCCTCGGAGACCTCGTCCTCACGGCCACGGGCGATCTTTCGCGCAACCGCAAGGTCGGGCTCCTGCTCGCGCAAGGGCGTACGCTGGCGCAGGCGGTGGATTCCTTGGGCCACGTGGCTGAAGGCGTCTATTGCGCGCGCACCGTGGTCCAGCGTGCGCGGCATTTGGGCGTGGAAATGCCCATCTCGGCCGGCGTGGTCGCGTTGCTCGACGGGCGGATGCGGCCTGCCGAAGCCGTCGCAGAACTCATGGGGCGCGAGCCCGGCGTGGAATCCGCCTGAGGCGATGGTTCCAGAGGCGCACGCGCACGCCTTCTCGGCACTGATCGACTTTTCCGATCCCTGCGACCCAGGGGCTTCGAGGCTGCGCCTGGCCTTCGGCACGCCGCGGCAGACGCTGGTGGCCCATTCGTGCGATCAGGTGAGGCCTTTGCTGGACGCAGCGCAGGCGCAGGCCCAGCGCGGGCACTGGTGCGTTGGCTACGTTCGCTACGAGGCAGCGCCTGCCTTCGATCCAGCGCTGGCGGTGCAGCGAGCTGATGGTCCGTTGGCTTGGTTCGGCGTGCATGACAGCGCGCAGCCCTGGCCCGCGGGTCAGCCCGATCCTTCAGCCGCGCCACGCGCGACATGGGATGCCGCACTGGCGTGGCCCGCCTTCGAGCAGGCGGTTGCCGAGATCCATCGCGCGATTGCCGCGGGCGAGCTCTACCAGGTCAACTACACGGCGCGACTGCGGGGTGTCCTCGAAGCAGGGACTTCGCAGCAGGCGTGCGGTCAATTGCTGGCCTTCTTCGCCGCGCTCCAGCGAGCCCAGCCGGGCGGCTACGGCGCGTATATCGACACCGGGGATGAGCAAATCCTGTCGGTATCGCCGGAGTTGTTCTTCGACTGGCGCGGGCAGCGCTTGCTCACGCGACCGATGAAGGGGACGGCGGCGCGCGGCGCCACGGCGCGGGAAGATGCCGCCGCCTCTGCCGCGTTGCGCGGCTGCGCCAAGGAGCGCGCCGAGAACGTGATGATCGTCGACCTCCTGCGCAACGACCTGTCGCGCATCGCTGAACCCTTCTCCGTGCGTGTGCCGCGACTCTTCCACACCGAGGCCTTGCCGACGGTCTGGCAGATGACCTCGGACGTCGAGGCGCGCAGCCGCGCGGATTGCACGCTGGCCGACGTGTTCGCCGCGCTCTTTCCCTGCGGCTCCGTGACCGGGGCACCCAAGGTGGCCGCCATGCGCTCAATCCGCGCGCTGGAGCCGGATGCACGTGGCATCTACTGTGGGGCCGTGGGCGTGCTGCGGCCGGGTGGCGCGGCCACCTTCAACGTGCCGATCCGCACCGTCACCTTGCGCGGAAACGCGGCGTGCTGCGGCATCGGCAGCGGCATCACGGCTGGTGCTCGTGCCGAGGACGAGTGGCGAGAGTGGCGACACAAGCGCGCGTTCCTGGATCGCGCCAGCGCGCCCTTCGAACTTCTGGAGACGCTGGCGCTGGACGATGGCGAGTCGCGCGACGCGCCGGCCCACCTGGCGCGAATGGCCGCGTCTGCCAGGCACTTCGGCTTCGCATGGAATGAACTGGAGGCCGAACGTTGCCTCGAGGCAGCGCGAATTCGGCATGCCGCGGGACGATGGCGCCTGCGCATGCTGCTGGATGCGCAAGGCCGCATGCAGGTGCAGGCCTTTCCCATGGACGCCCTGCCCGCCAGCGTGCGACTGCAACTGGCGAACCGCGCCTTCGACGAGGCCGGCAGCGAGTTCGTGCGCTTCAAGACCACCCGCCGCGCGCACTACGATGCCTTCGCTCCGACCCGGCCCGGCGTGTTCGACACCCTGCTGTGGAACGCGCGGCGTGAGATCACCGAGTGCACGCGCGGCAACGTGGCCCTGCGGATGGCCGACGGTCGCTGGGTGACGCCTGCATTGCACTGCGGCCTGCTTGGCGGCATCGCGCGTGCCCGCTGCCTGCGCGAGGGCCGCCTGGTCGAGGCCGTGGTGCGCGTGGAGGATTTGCCGCGCGTGCGCGCGCTCGCCTTCGTGAACAGCCTGCGAGGCTGGATCGACGCCGCACTGGACGACGACCTGCCCGCGTGAAGCGGGCTCAGCCGTCGATGTGCAGCATGCAGCCGTCGCCCAGCGCCTCCCGCCAGACGCGCACTTGCGTCGGCGGCGGGCGCATGCCGGCGAGTGCGTCCGCGATGAAGGCGCAGAGGTTCTCGAGCGTCGGCGCACCGAGCCCCGGCACGTCGTCGAGAAGATGGTGATCCAGTTGTTGGCGTACCGCCTGGAGGTGCTGGCGCAGAACGCCGAGGTCGATGACCATCCCGGTGACCGCATCGCGCCGCCCCCGCACCGCCACCTCGACGTGATACGTGTGACCGTGGATGCGGCGGCTGCCCTCCGCCTCGATCTCTCGCTGCAACGTATGCGCCGCGTCGAAGAAGAAGCGCTGGCTGATGGTGAATTGCCGTTCGGGCATCGCGTCGTCTCCTGCGTCAGCGGATGCCGGTCAGCTTGTGCGTCTGCAGGCTCAGCCGCCAAGCGGGACGTTGCATGCAGGTCTCGATGCAAAGCGCGATGTGCTCGGCCTGCGCCGGCCCGTCCAGCGGCTGCAGGAAGCGATGCGTGAATAGACCGCCGGCCAGCAGAGCATCCAGGTCCAGACCGGCCTGCGGCCACACCACCTTCAGCTCCTGGCCTGCGCGTTGCACCCAAGGCGCACCGGCCTTGGGGCTGATGCAGAGCCAGTCGATCCCCTCGGGCGCGGGCACGGTGCCGTTGCTCTCCACCGCGATGCGGAAACCGCGCGCGTGCAGCGCGGCGATGAGCGAAGCATCCACCTGCAGCAGCGGTTCGCCTCCCGTCAGCACGACCAGGCGGTGTGCCGCATCCCTGGTCGGCCACTGTGCCGCGATGATTTCGGCCAGCGCTCCGGCGTCCGCGAACTTGCCGCCCAGCGTGCCGTCGGTGCCCACGAAATCAGTGTCGCAGAAGCGGCAGACGGCGTTCGCTCTGTCGCTCTCGCGGCCGCTCCACAGGTTGCAGCCGGCGAAACGGCAGAACACCGCCGGCATGCCGGCCTGGCCGCCTTCGCCTTGCAGGGTGTAGAAGATTTCCTTGACGCTGTAGCTCATCGAAGCGCAATCAGATGTTGTCGATTTCCAGGTTGTCGATCAGCCGTGTCTTGCCCAGCCGCGCGGCCGCGAGCGCCACCAAGGGCGCTCCGGCCGATGGCGCCTGCAGGTCCGCGCGGCGGCGCAGTACGAGGTAGTCGGGCTGCCAGCCGCGTTGCGCCAGTGCCTGCATGGCGCGAGCCTCGATGGCCGCCAGGTCCTGTTCTCCCGCGCGCAGCGCCTCGCCCATGGCCTTGAGCGCCTTTGCCAACTGCACTGCCTCAGCGCGCTCACGCTCGCTCAGGTAGCCGTTGCGCGAGGAGAGCGCCAGCCCATCCTCCGCACGCCGCGTCTCGCTGCCCACGATCTCGATCGGCAAGGCGAACTGCTGCACCATGTGGCGGATGATCATCAACTGCTGGTAGTCCTTCTTGCCGAACACTGCCACGCGGGGCTGCACGCAGGCGAAGAGCTTCATCACCACGGTGCAGACGCCGATGAAGAAGCCCGGGCGGAAATGCCCTTCCAGGATGTCCGCCAGCGCGCCGTCCGGGTGCACCTTGCAGGTCTGCGCTTCTGGATAAAGCGCCTTCTCGTCCGGCGCGAACAACAGGTCGCAGCCGGCAGCCTCCAGCTTCTCGCAGTCACTGGCCCAGGTGCGCGGATAGGTATCGAAATCCTCGTGCGGCAGGAACTGCAGGCGGTTGACGAAAATGCTGGCCACCGTGACGTCGCCCAGCGGCTTCGCCTCGCGTACCAGCGCGATGTGGCCGTCGTGCAGGTTGCCCATCGTGGGGACGAAAGCCGGACGCCGATGGGCGCCCAGCTGTTCCCGCAGTTCGGGGATGGTTCGTGCAATGCGCATGGTCCTCCTTCGGAGCAGTGAAGATCGGGATGTGAAAGCGGTGGGCGGGCGGCGGGCTACCAGGCGTGCCGCGCGTCGTCGGGAAAGCTGCCGTCCTTCACCGCCCGCACGTAGGCCGCCATGGCCTCGGCGATGCTGGCAGCGTCGGCCATGAAGTCGCGAACGAACTTCGGCGGCTTGCCGAGGTGGATGCCGAGCATGTCGTGCATCACCAGTACCTGGCCCGCCGTGCCGCGGCCCGCGCCGATGCCGATGGTGGCGCAGCGCCGCAGCGCGCCCGTCAGTTCGGCGGCCAGCGCGGCGGGCACCATCTCCAGCACGAGCATGTCGGCGCCTGCGTCTTCCAGCGCGTGGGCATGCGACCTGAGCAGGGCCGCGGCTTCATCGCCCTTGCCCTGCACGCGGTAGCCGCCGAGCGCGTGCACCGTCTGTGGGGTCAGGCCCAGGTGGGCGCAGACAGGGATGCCACGCTCGCCCAGGAAGCGCACCGTCTCGGTGGTCCATCCGCCGCCCTCGAGCTTGACCATGTGCGCGCCCGCCTGCATCAGCACCGTGGCGCTGCGAAGGGCCTGTTCGGGCGATGCCTGGTAGCTGCCGAAGGGCAGGTCGGCGATCAGCCATGCCGCGCCCTGGGTGCGGCGCAGGCCGCGCGCCACGCATTCGGTGTGGTAGCGCATGGCCTCCAGCGTGACGCCGACGGTGTTGTCCAGCCCCTGGCAGACCATGCCGAGCGAATCGCCGACCAGCAGGCAGTCGACGCCAGCGGCGTCCGCGATCGCGGCGAATGTCGCGTCGTAGGCGGTCAGCATCGCGATCTTCTCGCCCCGTGAGTGCATGTCTTCCAGGCGCGGCAGGCTCAGCGGCTTGCGCCTTGGCGATGCGGCGGCTGGAACGGGGCCGGCGTGGCCCGGAATGTCTGGCATGGTCGAACTCCCTGAAGTCCAGTGGGCGCTTTGCGCTCTCGTCCAAGCGGTGAAGATGCGTCGCCCCGGGGGCGGCGTGGCATGTGGCCGCGGCTCAGGCGGGCGAGTATGCCAGCCGCACGTAGATCGGGGCAAAGGCCTCGGCCTGCGTGATATCGATCAGCGTTTCCTTCGCGAGTTCCAGCATCGCGATGAAGGTGACGATCAGCACCGGCGTGCCGCGCGTCACGTCGAAGAGCTTCTCGAACTCGACGAACTGCCGTCCTTGCAGGTGGCGCAGCACGATGCTCATGTGCTCGCGCACGCTCAGTTCCTCGCGCGAGATCTTGTGGTGCTGAACAAGCTTGGCGCGCTTCATGATGTCGGCCCAGGCCTCGCGAAGGTCGACCACGTTCACGTCCGGGAAGCGCGGCTTCAGCGATTGCTCGATGTAGACCTGTGCCTTCCAGAAGTCGCGGCCGGCCTGCGGCAGCGCGCTGAGCGCCGCGGCCTGAAGCTTGGTCTGCTCGTACTCGAGCAGGCGGCGCACGAGTTCGGCGCGCGGGTCTTCGGCTTCCTCTCCGTCGGCCGTCTTCTTGGGCGGCAGCAGCATCCGCGACTTGATCTCGATCAGCATCGCGGCCATGAGCAGGTACTCGGCGGCGAGTTCGAGGTTGGTCTGGCGGATCTCGTCGACGTAGCTGAGGTACTGGCGCGTCAGCCCCGCCATCGGAATGTCGAGGATATTGAAGTTCTGCTTGCGGATCAGGTAGAGCAGCAAGTCGAGCGGACCCTCGAAGGCTTCCAGGAACACCTGGAGTGCCTCGGGCGGGATGTAGAGGTCGTTCGGCAGCGCGAACAGCGGCTCGCCGTAGAGCCGGGCCAGCGCGACCTGGTCGACGACCTCGGGCATCGGAGCGATCGGAGGGTTGCCGTCATCCTCGACGGAAACACCGCCAGCCGCGGCGTCGTCACGCTGCCGGCGGCGGTCCCGGGCGGTCGCAACGGGCCGGATGCTCACTTACTTGACGCGGGTCTGGTAGACGTAGGGCTGTTGCGGCACCCTGGCTTCGCTGTATTCGCTCAGCAGGCTGCGGTCGAGGTTCTTGTCCCAGAGCAAGGCGCGTCCGGCGCGTTGCTCCGCTTCGAGCGTCGGCTTCTTTTCCTTCATGTCCTCGATGAAGTTCGTGATTTCGGACGTGTAGTGGGGGCGGGCGAAGATGGACATGGGGTTGGACCTTTGGCGCGCATTTTACCGGCCCGATGCGACGACGCGGGCGTTGCCCCCTCGCATCGGGCATACCACATTGAACGCAGGGTCCGCATCGGCTAGCGTGGCGGCTCCATTCAAACCCAGGAGACACACCCATGACGCGCAGATATTCGCTGTATTTCGCCACCGCCGCCGCCACGGTGGCTGCGCTCCTGGCCGCCTGCGGCGGCATGGGCGGTTCCTCCTCGGCGCAGAACAAGGCGAGTTTCTTCGTGACCAGCGTCAATTCCGGCAAGGGGGCCGATTTCGGCGGGCTTGCGGGCGCCGACCGCTACTGCCAGAGCCTCGCGGCCAACGCCGGCATCGGCGGCCGCACCTGGCGAGCCTACCTGAGCAACAGCGCGCTCGCCGGCAGCCCGGCGACGAACGCGCGCGACCGGATCGGCAGCGGCCCCTGGTACAACGTCAAGGGCGAGCTGATCGCGAACAGCGTCGACGAGCTCCACGGCACCAACAAGCTCACAAAGCAGACCGCGCTGACGGAGAAGGGCGAGGCCATCAGTGGCCGGGGCGACGCGGTGAACCTGCACGACATCCTGACCGGCTCCTCGCCCGACGGACGCGCGGTGAGCGACGGCAAGGACAATACCTGCGGCAACTGGACGAAGAGCGGCGACGGCTCGGCCATCGTCGGCCACCACGACCGCATGGGCCTGCGTGACGACGCACCGTCGAAGTCGTGGAATTCCTCGCATCCGACCCAGGGCTGCGGCGTGGATGCGCTGAAGAAGACGGGCGGCGCCGGCCTGCTCTACTGCTTCGCTCAGAACTGAGCTGAGTCGCGCGCGCAGCGCCTAGACTCGGCGCATGGTTCCACGAAAGATGATCCGGCGCCACGCCGTGCTGGCGCTGCTGGGCGCGACCCTCTGGCTGTCCGGCTGCGATCCGCAGCGCATCAGCGAGCTGGAAGAAGGCGTCTCCACGGAGGCCGACGTGCGCGCGCGCTTCGGCGAGCCCGAGAACGTCTGGGATGCACCCAACGGCCGCATCCTCGAATACAACCGCCAGCCGCAGGGCCAGAAGAACTACATGATCACGATCGGCGCCGACGGCAGGATGACGGCCCTGCGCCAGGTGCTCACACCCGAGAACTTCGGCAAGGTGAAGCCCGGCATGGCAATGGAGGACCTGCGCAAGCTGCTGGGCAAGCCGGCCCGGCGCACGCCCTATCCCCTGCGCGGCGAGACCGAGTGGGAATGGCGCTGGGTGCAGCCACCGAACGCGCCGATGGTGTTCACGGCGACGTTGAACGACGACCAGCGTGTCGTGCGTTCCGGTTCGTCGCCCGATCGCGGCACCGAGGCCAACTGAAAGCCTAGGCGCCGCGCGCCGCGGCCAGTTCCGCAGCGAAGCCCGAGCGCTCGAAGCTCTCCTTCGGCTGCGCCTGCAGCGATTCGACGCGGAGCACGCCGTCGCGTGCGAGCACGGCCCTGTGGAGTTGCCGCAGCGCGTCCAGGCCCGTCGCGTCGATGGACACCAGGTGCATCGCGTCGAGAACCACCGTCATGCCGCGAGGGGCGCGCTCGACGGCCTGCACCGCTGGATCCAGCTTGGCCGCCGCGCCGAAGAAGAGCGCGCCATACAGGCGGTAGGTCAGCACCGGCGGCTGCAGCGACACCAGCTCCACCGTGAACAGCTCGTTCATGCGACGGATGAACAGCGCGCAGGCCAGCACGATGCCGGCTTGCACCGCCACCGTGAGGTCGAACACGACCGTCAGGAAGAAGGTGCCCAGCATCAGCAGCCGATAGTGGCGGCTGAATCGGCGCAGCATGTAGGGCGCGAACTCGCGCCACTCGCCCATGTTCCAGGCCACGAACAGCAGGATGCCCGCGAGCACCGACAGCGGTACCAGCCTCGCGAGCGGCGCCGCCAGCAGTACCACCACCAGCAGCGTCAGCGCATGCACGATGCCTGCGATCGGCGAAGTCGCACCCGCGCGCACATTCGTCACTGTGCGGGCGATCGTGCCGGTCGCCGGCATGCCGCCGAAAAAGGGCGCCACGAGGTTGGCCACGCCCTGCGCCATCAGTTCCTGATTCGGATCGTGGCGCGGCTGGCCGCTGATCTGGTCCGACACGCGCGCGCACAGCAGCGATTCGATGGCGCCGAGCAGCGCGATCGTGACCGTCGGCGTGACCAGTTGCTTGACGGTCTCCCAAGAGAAATCCGGCAACGCGAAGGTCGGCAGACCTTCCGGAATCCCCCCGAAGCGCGAGCCGATGGTTTCCACCGGCAGCTTGAGAGCCCAGGCCGCCAGCGTGAGCGTGACCAGCGCGACGATCGGCCCCGGCATTCGCGAGCCCATGCGGACCGCGCGTGTTTCCGTCAGGCGGCCGAAGAGCCGGCGTACTGCATGCCCGAAACGCGACTTGTCGTGCAGCAGCAGTGGCCAGGCGAACAGGCCGGCCACGCACACCGTGCCGAGCGCGAAGGCATAAGGATTGAAGCTGTCGAGATGCGTGGCCAGCGTGTGCAGCTGCGAGAACGCATCGGCCGGCATCTTCGCGATCTCCAGGCCCAGCCAGTCCTTCAACTGGGAGATCAGGATCAGCGCGGCGATCCCGTTCGTGAAGCCGATCACGATCGACACCGGCACGTAGCGCACCAGCGTGCCCAGCTTGAAGAGGCCGAGCAGGAAAAGCAGCACGCCCGCGCAGGCGGTGGAAATCAGCAAGTTCGCGAGCCCGTAGCGCTCCACGATGCCGTAGACGATCACGATGAAGGCGCCGGCCGGTCCGCCGATCTGCACGGCCGAGCCGCCCAGCGCCGCGATGAGGAAGCCCGCGATGATCGCGGTCCAGATGCCCGCCTCGGGCTTGAGCCCCGACGCGATCGCGAAGGCCATCGCGAGCGGCAGCGCCACGATGCCGACTGTGGCGCCGGCGCCCAGATCCCTGAAGAAGCGTTCCCTGTCGTAACCCGCGAGCGCGTCGATCAGCCGGGGATGGAAGCGCGCGAACTTCAGGGGCGAGGTCATGGCGCTATTGTGGAGGCGTCCCGTGTCACGGGGCGTCGCCGCCGCCAGGTATCACCGCGTCGGCCGCCGCGCCCACCACCTTGCCGCCGATGCGCACCGTGCCGATCGCGGCGTCCGCCGCGAGGCCGACAGCGCCCGCGCTCACGCTCACGACGGTGCCCGCGGCCGAGGCCACCGCGCATCCGCCGAGCGGCAAGGCGAAGGCAAGCGCGGCGAGCAGGGCGATGCGGTTCATGGCGGGCGTCTCCTGGAAGGGGGTCAGCGAACCCGCATGCCCGGCGTCGCGCCAGGCCACGGTTCGAGCACGTGGATGCCGGGGTTCGTCTTCTCGTCCGCATGGCTCGCGGCCAGCACCATGCCTTCGGAGACGCCGAACTTCATCTTGCGCGGCGCCAGGTTCGCGACCAGGACCGTGAGCTTGTCGACCAGCTGATCGGGCTGGTAGGCCGAGGCGATGCCGCTGAACACATTGCGCATGCGGCCTTCGCCGGCATCCAGCGTCAGGCGCAGCAGCTTGGTCGAGCCCTCGACCTTCTCGCACGCCACGATCTTCGCGATGCGCAGGTCGATCTTCGCGAAGTCGTCGATGGTGATGACGGGCGCGATCGCCTCGCCGCCAGGCAGCGCGGTCTCGGCCGCGGCTTGCGCCGTCGGCTCGCCCGCGGGCGGCTCGAAGAGTTGGTCGAGCTGCTTGGCATCCACACGTTGCATCAGGTGCTTGTAGTCGCTGATCGTGTGGCCGGCCCCCAGCAAGCTGCCGGCATCGGCCGACAGCAGCGGCGCGCTGCCGAGGAAAGCCTCAACCTGCACCGCGAGCGCGGGCAGCACGGGCTTGAGGTAGATCGTCATCAGCCGGAAGGCCTCGATGCAGGCCGTGCACACGTCGTGCAGCCGCGCCTCCATGCCTTCCTTCTTGGCGAGTTCCCAGGGCTTGTTCTGGTCGACGTATTCGTTCACCTTGTCGGCCAGCAGCATGATCTCGCGCAGCGCCCGCGCGTAGTCGCGGCTGTCGTAGAGCGCCTGCAATGGGGCCGAGGCGGCCTGCAGCGCGGCGAGCAGCGCCGCGCCATCATCCGTCACCGTGCCCAGCCTGCCGCCGAAGCGCTTGGCGATGAAGCCGGCCGCGCGGCTGGCGATGTTGATGTACTTGCCGATCAGGTCCGAGTTGACGCGGGCGATGAAGTCGTCCGGGTTGAAGTCGACGTCCTCCACCTTCGCATTGAGCTTGGCCGCGATGTAGTAGCGCAGCCATTCGGGATTCATGCCGATCGCGAGGTACTTGAGCGGGTCGATGCCGGTGCCGCGGCTCTTGCTCATCTTTTCGCCAGAGACGGTGATGAAGCCGTGCACGTTGACCTGGCTCGGCGTCTTGCGGCCGCTGAACTGCAGCATCGCGGGCCAGAACAGCGTGTGGAAGTAGACGATGTCCTTGCCGATGAAGTGGACCTGCTCCACCGCCGCGTCGGCCACGAACTCCTCGAAGCTCTGCGAAGTGCGAGAGGGTTCGTGCCAATGCCGCGCGGCCTGGCCCTTGTCGAAGTGGTTCTTCAGGCTGGCGAGATAGCCCACCGGCGCATCGAGCCACACATAGAAGTACTTGCCCGGCGCATCCGGGATCTCGATGCCGAAGTAGGGCGCCTCGCGCGAGATGTCCCAGTCGGCCATGCCGGCTTCGAACCACTCGCTGGCCTTCTTCGCCATCTCGGGCTGGAGCTTGCCGTCCTGCGTCCAACTCTTCAGGAAGTCGACGACCTGGGGGTCGGAGAGCTTGAAGAAGAAATGCTCCGAACTGCGCAGTTCGGGCGTCGCGCCCGTGAGTGTCGAGTAGGGATTGATCAACTCGGTGGGCGAATAGACGCTGCTGCAAACCTCGCAGGCGTCGCCGTACTGGTCTTTCGAATGGCACACCGGGCACTCGCCCTTGATGTAGCGGTCCGGCAGGAACATGCCCTTCACCGGGTCGTAGAACTGCTCGATGGTGCGCGTGGCGATCATGCCGCCGGCCTTGAGCTTCCTGTAGATGCCCTGGGCGAGTTCAGTGTTCTCGGCGCTGTCGGTCGAGTGCCAGTTGTCGAATCGGATGTGGAAGCCGTCCAGATATTCCTTGCGGCCGGCCGCGATCTCGCCGACGAACTGCTGCGGCGTCTTGTGGGCCTTCTCGGCCGCGATCATGATCGGTGCGCCATGCGCGTCGTCGGCACCCACGAAATGCACCATGTGCCCCTGCATGCGCTGGAAGCGCACCCAGATGTCGGCCTGGATGTATTCCATGATGTGGCCGACGTGGAACTTGCCGTTCGCGTAGGGCAGGGCAGTGGTGACGAAGATCTTGCGCTGGGACATCGAGAGGGCGCTTTCGGGGGAGAGGGAAACGGAGCGGACAGGCATTTTAGGTGCCGGGGCTATAGTGCCTCCGACAAAGCTCCCGAACGAGAGGGCCCGCCGTGATCACCGAGTACGAAATCACCCTTGCGCAGACGTCCGACGCCCAGGCGATCTCGGAGCTTTCCCGGGATGCCATCGAATACGGACTCTCCTGGAACTGGACGCAGCGGCGCGTGTTGCGCTGCATCCGGGACGCATCCACCAATGTGGCCGTGCTGCGCAGTGGCGGCGAACTGCTGGGCTTCGCCATCATGCGCTACGGCGACGACGATGCGCACATCCCGCTGTTCGCGGTCCGCGCCGCGCAGCGCAGGAGCGGCCTCGGCTCCGCGCTGCTGGGCTGGCTCGAGGCCACGGCGGCCGTGGCCGGCCTCCGCGCCATCAAGCTCGAGGCCCGGGCCGGCAACAGCGCGGCCAAGTCCTTCTATGCGCACCACGGCTTCCTGGAGGCCGGCAAGAGCGCCGGCTACTACGAAGGCGTGGAGGATGCCGTCCGGATGATCAAGGAACTGCGGGCGGCGCCCTGAGCCTACTTTTGCAGGGCTTCGAGTTCCACGATTGCCGGTGCGCTGCCGCCGGCGGCGCGATGGACGTGGACCTGGATGTGTGCGGTCCGGATCGTCGGGAATGAAATTGTCCGCTTGACGAACTTGTTGTCCCGGATTTCCGCGAGGATGATCCAGTCGTTCTTCGCGTCGTCCCAGGCCTCGATGTCGAAATCGACAGGGCCGAACTGCGTGAAGACGGTGGCGTCGGTGGGCTCCTGTCGCTGCCCGTCGTCCTGACGGGCGTAGACCACGACGGTGTTCATGGGGACCGCGCCGCGGCCCGGGTTCGTGGTGCAGGCGCCGTCGCTGTCCTGGCACGCCGCGCCTGACAGGTCCAGGCCGTAGCTCGCGGGCGCCTGCATGCGACCCGTCCATTTGCCGGTGCCGTTCCAGCCCGCTTGTACGCGGTCACCATCATTGAGCAGGGGGTAGTGGAGGATCAGCGCGCTGTCGGCCAGATATGCCGGCACACCGAATCCGACGCTTGGCTGCGTCGGCGTCGCGCATGCGCCGCCCATGGCGTCGACGCGCAGGTTGCGGATCTCATGGTTGCTGCCGCTGGTGTGGGCGCCATTCGCGCCGGCAATGCCGAGCCGCATGGTGGCGGGGGCCGCGTAGGGATAGTCGGCGCCTTGGACGATCGCGTTGCCGTCGATCGAGAGGTTGATGGTGTAACCGGTACCGGTCGGCTTGGGGATCAGGTCGACCACGACGCGTTTGACACCGACCTTGTCGATGGCCTGCTGGCGCGTCGTGCATCCCGTGCCCTTGCAGGACAGCACCGCCGTCTTCACGGGGAAGGTCCCGGCGGCGGCGTAGCCCCGCGCTTGCGAGCCGCGGAGCGTGACGCTGTCGACGCCTGGCATCTTGTCCTGCCGCTGGTTCTCGCACCAGCTTGAGGTAAAGGTGCCGTACTCGTCCAGGCCGATGCCCAGGTACGCGCCGGCAAGTCCGCAATAGCCGAGGGCACCTCCCGTGCCTCCGCCCGTGCCGGCGCCCGGAATCGAGGCATCGAACAGGTACACCGACAGGCCGTCGCCGCTGATGGAGCTCCCGCCCCAGCTCACATAGTCGAACTCGACATGCAGGAACTGGTTGGGAGTGAAAGTGCGCGTCGACTGGATGTTCGCGGAGGTCCTGACTTCCGCAGCCCGCGTCAGGCGCAGCCATTCGGCATCCGATTGCGCGACGCCGGACGAAAAGCTCCAGTCCTGCGCAGAAATCGGAGCCGCCGATGTCGCGAAAGTCAGGGCCAGACCAGCGCAGAGCCAAACCGAGCGTGCGATATTTTTAATGATCATGCTTGCTTCTTTGAAATTGAAAAATTCTTTCGTCGTACCCAAAATCTGTCAGCGCTTGCAGATCTGCGTGGCGTTGATTTTCAGGTTGCGAATTTCGTGATGATTGGTGAGGCTGCCGTTCGACGCGGAAATTCCCACATTGAGAACCGCCGGCGCGGCATGCGGATAGTCCGCGCCATGAATGACCAGCTTTCCATTGATCGATAAATTGACGCTGTAGCCCGGCGCATCCGTCCTGGGCAGCAGATAAGCGGAGACCTTGTTCAGGCGACGGGCAATGGCCTGGTCGCGCGTCGTGCATTCAGAACAAGCGAGCGGTTCCGCGAGCGGGACATTCTTCACGACACCGTAGTCCGCCGTCTGCGGGCCGCGAATGGTGGCGCTATTGGGTACCTTCGTCCCATCCTGCTTGCCTTCGCAGCTGAAGGAGAAATTGCCGAACTCGTCGAGGCCGATGCCGATGTAGGCGCCCGCCACACCGCAATAGCCCAGCGCGCTGTAATAGCCGCCGCCGGCGCCGGCCGCCGTGGCATTGGCATCGAACAAGTAGATGGCCAGACCGTCGGCGCCCGGCTCGGCGCCGCCCCAACTGACGTAGTCGAAGTCGACCTTGATGACATCGGCCGGCCCGAAGCCCTTCTTCGACTGGACGCTGGCCGTCGACGTGGTCTCGTTGGCCCGCGTCAGGCTGAGCCATTCCGAGTCGGTTTGCCGCGCGCCGCTCGAAAGATCCCATTCATCGGGTGAGACAAGGGCGGATGACGTGCTCGGAAGCAGGAGGCTGGCGCAAAGCGCCAAGGCGATGGATGATTTGCTGATCATGATTGGCCGGGGATATGGTTTCTCCGAAACAACCACGCCTCCTTCGAAAAAGAGTGCGTGATATCGGAGCAGTTGCGAAATAATTCACCTCTTCTTTCGATGAGGCATTGAATTTTCGCGGCTGAGAAGCCCGGCGGAATCCGCTCGCGAGAATTGATTAGATTCGAGAGTGCAGCGTTAAATGCCGCCGCGCCCGATTATTCAAGTGGCGGCTTGCGCATCCCAACGGAAAAAGCCACGCACCTCGTCGCGCTGGCGCAGCGCGTCGGAGCGGCCGAGCGCCATCAACTCCCGCGTGAATTCCGACTCGAACAGCAGGTAGCTCGCGAACGCGGCGCCTTTCACATTGGCCGTTGCATTGGCGGCGAGGCCGCCGAACAGCCGCCGTACCGCGCCCGGCAGTGCATGCACGTGCCTGGCGGCGATCGCGTCGATGCGCTCCGAGGGCGAGATCACCAGCAGTTCCAGCGGCCTCAGCGTGCTGGAGGCGAGCGCGTCTGCCGGAATCAGGCTCAGCGTGTGGTTGATGCGTTGCAGGCGCTCCACGTCCACGGCCAAGGAGTCCAGGAAGATGCTTGATAGCGCGTGGCCTGCGATCTGAGCCATCGTCGGATAGCCTGTCAGCGTGTTCGGAGCGCCCGCCGCCTCGCGCGGCTCCCGCATGCGGCCGGCGCCGATGGCGAGGATGCGCCGCGCGCCGAGGTGAATGGCGGCGGCGATGGGCGCGGATTGCCGCATCGAGCCGTCGCCGAAATACTCCGTGTGCCCCTGCATCGGCAGCGCCGTCGCCGGGAAGATGAAAGGAATGGCCGAGGAAGCCATCAGGTGTTCGTGCGTGATGCGGTCGCGCACCGCGAGGCGCTGGGAGCGTACCCAGGGCTCCATCGGCACCGCGGCCTCGAAGAAGGTCACGTGTTCGCCGGAGCTGTAGCTCGATGCCGTGACCGCCATGGCCTTCAGGTGGCCCGCGCGCATGAGCGCTGGCAGTCGCTCCAGCGGCACCATGCGCGCGAGCAGTTCGGCCAGGGGCGTGTTGTCGAGCAGCGAGCGCGGCTTGATGCGCAGCCATTTCGCGATCAACTGCCCCGCGCCCAGCAACAGGCGCCAGCGTGCGGCCGCGTCCAGCATCGCCAGCGAGTCGGCGCGGTATACCTGCTCGGCGCGGAACTCGCGCCAGACAAGCGCAATCCGGCGCACGGCGGCGTCGAAGTCGTCGGCCCCGCAGGCCAGCGCCGCGGCGTTGATGGCCCCGGCCGAGGTGCCGGTGATGATGGGGAAGGGGTTGCCTTGCCGCTGCGCCCCGGCCTCGCGCCGCAGGTCGGCGATGGCTTCGAGCACGCCCACCTGGTAGGCGGCGCGGGCGCCGCCGCCCGTCAGGAGCAGGCCGGTGGCGGGTGCGGATGCCGGAAGGGCGGCGGGAGCAGTGGCTGTCGGAGGCGGCATCGAGGCCGCAGCGTAACCCACGCCGCTGCCTAGAATAGCGGCCCCGAGGAAGGACCCCCGACATGAGCATCAAGAGCGACAAGTGGATCCGGCGCATGGCCGAGCAGAACGGCATGATCGAGCCCTTCGAGCCCGGCCAGGTCCGCGAGCAGGACGGCCACCGCATCATCAGCTACGGCACCTCCAGCTACGGCTATGACATCCGCTGCGCACCCGAATTCAAGGTCTTCACCAACATCCACAGCACGGTGGTCGACCCGAAGAACTTCGACGAGAAGAGCTTCGTCGACATGCACGGCGACTACTGCATCATTCCGCCCAACAGCTTCGCGCTGGCCCGCACGGTCGAGTACTTCCGCATCCCGCGCAACGTGCTCACCATCTGCCTGGGCAAGAGCACCTATGCGCGCTGCGGCATCATCGTCAATGTCACGCCCTTCGAGCCGGAGTGGGAAGGCTATGTGACGCTGGAATTCAGCAACACCACGCCGCTGCCGGCGCGCATCTACGCGGGCGAGGGCTGCGCCCAGGTGCTGTTCTTCGAGAGCGACGAGGTCTGCGAGGTCAGCTACAAGGACCGCGGCGGCAAGTACCAGGGCCAGACAGGCGTGACGCTGCCCAAGGCATAGCGGCGGCCCGGTCCTACACCGGCTCGCGGCCGGCGGCTCCTGCGTGGCGGCCCTCGGCCCGTCACATTCGCTCCCATTCCATATTCGAGGCGCCGGAGGGCGCAAGGAGCCAAACATGTCGATCCCGGGCCTGCGCGCGATGCGCCCTTATCACTTGCTGCTGCTCGCAGTCCTGGCCGCCGTCGTGCTGGCCCAGGTGGCGGCAATGGTCATGGTCACCCGTTCCCAGGTCCAGAAGGCGCAGGCGCACTACGCCCAGCCGCCGGCTGAGTCCGCGGCGGCGTTGCCTGCGAGCCATGCGGCGGCCCCTGTCGCGCGCGAATCACGCGCCCGTGTGATGAACGTCGGCTACGTGGCATCGCGCTGAGCGCGTACCATCCGTCCGACTGCCGCAGCGGCGCGGCGAGGAGAGCGTCATGAGATGGGAAGGCAACGAGCAATCCGACAACGTCGAGGACCGGCGTGACGGCGGTGGGGGCGGCTTTGGCGGCTTGCCCATCGGTGGCCGCAGCGTCGGGCTGGGAACTGTCGCGGTAGCGCTGATCGCGGGCTGGATATTCGGGATCAATCCGCTCACGGTGCTGGGGCTGCTCAGCGGCGGCGAGCCGGCGCCGCAGGTGCAGCAGCAGGGCCCGGCGCACAAGCCGCCGGCCGACGACAAGGAGGCCGCCTTCGTGTCGACCATCCTGCGCAACACCGAGGTGGTGTGGACCGACATCTTCCGCCAGAACGGCGGCGCCTACAGGCCCACGCGCCTGGTGCTCTTCCGCGGTGCCACGCCGACGGCCTGCGGCACGGGCGAGTCGGCCATGGGACCTTTCTATTGCCCGGGCGACAAGAAGGTCTACATCGACCTCGGCTTCTACGACACTCTGAAGAACCAGCTCGGAGCGCCGGGCGTGTTCGCGCAGGCCTATGTGATCGCCCATGAAGTCGGCCACCATGTGCAGGACGAACTGGGCATCACCGCGAAGGTCGACCAGGCCCGCGGGCGCATGAGCCAGACGCAGAACAACGCCATGAGCGTGCGCGTCGAACTGCAGGCGGACTGCTTCGCCGGCGTGTGGGCGCACCATTCTCAGGAGTCGAAGCAGTGGCTCGACCCAGGCGACATCGAGGCCGCCATGAACGCCGCGCAGAAGATCGGCGACGATGCCTTGCAGCGCGCCGCCGGCCGCGCCGTGGTGCCCGACAGCTTCACGCACGGCTCCAGCGCGCAGCGCCAGCGCTGGTTCGGCGCGGGCTACAAGAGCGGCAACATCCAGGATTGCGACACTTTCGCGGCCCGGAGTCTGTAGCGGGCGGCGACGGCCAGCCCCAGGGGCCACCGCGCACGGCCGCCCGAAGCGGCCCGCCGGCCCCCGCAACGGGGTAGCCGAAGCGACACAAAGTGCGCGTAGGCTGGGGGCGAGCCACGATTTTGCGGCGGTGCGACAATAGCGGGCTAGATGACAAGTTCCTTTTCCAATCTTTCCCTGGCCGAGCCTCTCGCGCGTGCCGTCGCCGAAATGGGCTACGAGACCATGACGCCGATCCAGGAGCAGGCCATTCCGGTGGTCCTGTCCGGCCAGGACGTGATGGGCGCGGCGCAGACAGGCACCGGCAAGACGGCTGCTTTCTCGCTGCCGCTGCTTCAGCGCATGCTCAAGCACGAGAACAGCTCGACCTCACCCGCCCGGCATCCGGTCCGCGCGCTGGTGCTGCTCCCCACGCGGGAGCTGGCCGACCAGGTCGCGCAACAGGTCAAGCTCTACGCGAAGTACACGAACCTGCGCAGCACGGTCGTGTTTGGCGGCATCGACATGAAGCCGCAGACGCTCGAGCTCAAGAAGGGTGTGGAGGTGCTGGTCGCCACGCCGGGTCGCCTGCTGGACCACATCGAAGCCAAGAACGCCGTGCTCAATCAGGTCGAGTACGTGGTCCTCGACGAGGCGGATCGCATGCTCGACATCGGCTTCCTGCCCGATCTCCAGCGCATCCTGTCCTACCTGCCCAAGCAGCGCACCACGCTGCTGTTCTCGGCCACCTTCTCGCCGGAAATCAAGCGACTGGCCAGCAGCTACCTGCAGAACCCGGTCACCATCGAGGTGGCGCGGCCGAACGAGACGGCCTCCACCGTCGAGCAGCACTTCTACAGCGTGAGCGACGACGACAAGCGCCGCGCGCTCAAGCAGATCGTGCGCCAGCGCGGCATCACGCAGGCCTTCGTCTTCGTCAACAGCAAGCTGGGCTGTGCACGCCTTGCACGCTCGCTGGAGCGCGAGGGCCTGAAGACCACCGCGCTGCACGGCGACAAGAGCCAGGACGAACGCCTCAAGGCGCTCGCCGCCTTCAAGGCGGGCGAAGTCGACCTGCTGGTCGCCACCGACGTCGCCGCGCGGGGTCTGGACATCAAGGACGTGCCGGCGGTCTTCAACTTCGACATCCCCTTCAACGCCGAAGACTACGTGCACCGCATCGGCCGCACGGGCCGTGCCGGCGCTTCCGGTCTGGCGGTGAGTTTTGCCAGCGGCGGCAACGACGTGCGCCTGGTGGCCGACATCGAGAAGCTGATCAAGAAGAAGATCGAGCTCGAGCCGGTCGAGTTCGAGGAAGACCGCCCGCGCGGCCGCATCAACGACGGGCGCCGCCACTGGCGCGACGAGGGCGAGGCGGGCGACGCACGCGATGTCCTCGACACGCTGGACCGTCCGCGCGATCGCGCGGAGAGCCGGCCCGTGCGGGGCGGCGGACGTCCGCACCGCGCGCCTTCCGCGCCGCGCGATCCCTTCTTCGAGCAGCCTTACGAGGCACCACCGCAGACCGAAGCCGCACCCGCCTGGGAGGCCGCCGCGAAGGCCGCGCCGGCACGCGGCATCTCCAGCAACATCAAGTCCAAGCGCAAGGTCGCGGCGCTGTTCAAGACGCGAGAACCCGGCTGAGGCCCACGCGCGAGGCGGCCGGCATCAACCCGGTTTCTGCGCCTGCGGGCACTTGACCTGGATCAGTTCCCGCTCCAGTGGGGTCGCGCCGATGCGCACCGCGCTCAGGCAGCCGCCCCACACGCAGCCCGTATCGGTCGACATCAGGTCCGACCGCGACAGCCAGCCCAGCGTCGACCAGTGGCCGAAGGCCACCGTGGCCACGGCGGTCTTGCGGCCCGGCACGTCGAACCACGGCATGTAGCCTTCGGGGGCCGTGGCCGCGCCATCCTTGCTCTCGAATTCCATCACGCCTTCCGCGCTGCAGAAGCGCATGCGCGTCAAGGCATTGACGATGACCCGCGTCCGCGCGCTGCCGGTGAGCGTGTCGCTCCACTGCGCGGGCTCGTTGCCGTACATCGACTGCAGGAAGTCCACGATGGCCGGGCCGCGCAGCGCCGACTCGACCTCCGACGCGCAGGCCAGCGTGTCGGCCACGCTCCATTGCGGCAATGCGCCCGCGTGCACCATGAGCAGGTCGCCGCCCCCCAGCGTTCGGTGCAGCGCCATGCTCTGCTGGCGAAGCCAGTCGAGCAGCGCGTCGCGGTCCGGTGCCCGCAGCACGTTGTCCAGCGTGTCCTTGCGGCCCGCCTTGCGCGCGCCGCAGGCGACGCCCAGCAGGTGCAGGTCGTGGTTGCCCAGCAGGCATTGCGCCGCGCCGCCGTAGCCATGCACGCGCCGCAGCACCTCGGCCGAGGCCGGGCCACGGTTGACCAAGTCGCCCAGCAGGACAACGGTGTCGCGGCTCGGGGAGAAAGCAATGTGGTCCAGCAGGCGCCGCAGCGCGTCGTCGCAGCCCTGTACATCACCGATCAGGTAGAGTGCCATGGTCCCCATTCTCTCCCGCGTCCATGGATGTTTTCCTGCTGGCCATGCTGACGACGCTCAACGCGTTGTTCGCGATGTCCGAAATGGCCCTTTCGACCAGCCGGCGAGCGCGTCTCGCGGCGCTGGCCGAAACGGGCGACGCCGGCGCCGCCGCGGCGCTCAAGCTGATGGAGGACCCGACCCAGTTTCTCTCCAGCGTCCAGATCGGCATCACCTCCATCGGCATGCTCAGCGGCATCGTTGGCGAGGCCGCCTTTGCAGAGCCGCTGTCCGTATGGATGCAGAAGGCCGGGATGGGCGCGGGCACGGCGAGCATCGCCTCCACCGCCGTCGTCGTGACCTGCATCACCTTCTTCACGATCATCTTCGGAGAACTGGTGCCCAAGCGCATCGGCCAGCTCTACCCCGAGCCCGTGGCCCGCTACGTGGCGCGTCCCATGCGCTGGCTGGCCACGGCCGCCAAGCCTTTCGTGCTGCTGCTCTCGGGCGCCACCGCCACCACGCTGAAGGTGCTGCGCATCGACTCGAACGCGGCGCGCGTCGTCACCGAGGAAGAGATTTCCGCCAGCCTGGAGGAGGGCGTCGATGCCGGCGTGATCGAGATGCACGAGCACCAGATGGTGCGCAACGTGTTCCATCTCGACGACCGGCGCCTGAGTTCGCTGATGATCCCGCGCGCCGACATCGAATGGCTCGAGGCGAGCTTCACCGTCGCGCAGAGTCTGCAGAAGGTCTCCGCGGCCGGCGCGCTCAACCTCGTTCACTCCTGGTATCCGGTCTGCCGCAACTCGCTGGACGACGTCGTCGGCGTGATCAGCGTCGCGCACCTGCTCACGCTGGGCACGGCCCATGAGGGCACCGTCGAGCAGGCCGCGCAGCCGGCCGTCTTCGTGCCGGAGACCCTGACCGGCATGGAGTTGCTGGAGCAGTTCCGCGAGCGCGCCGGCCGCCTGGTCTTCGTCGTCGACGAATACGGCGTGGTGCAGGGCCTCATGACGCCGCGCGACCTGCTGGAAGCCATCACCGGCGAACTGCAAGTGCCGACCCACGCGGAGGCCTGGGCCCGCGAGCGCCCGGACGGCGTCTGGGAGCTCGACGGCCTGATGCCGGTGTCGGAACTGCGCGCGCGGCTCGGCATCCGCGAGCTGCCCGAAGAGGAGCGCGGCCGCTACAACACCGTCGCCGGCCTGCTCATGTTCGTCTCGGGCCGATTGCCGGAGGTCGGCGAGCGCATCGACTGCGCGGGTTGGTGCTTCGAGGTGGCGGCGCTGGAAGGCAAGCGGATCGACCGGGTGCTGGCCTTTCCGGATGCCGATGCGGCTGATCTGGCGCCCTGAAGCCGAAAATCATCTCAAAGATCTTCTCAATATAAACGAGAACACAGCGCTTCTCTCCTATGGGAGAATGAGAAGAATCTTCTCAAGAATCTTCTCATAAAGAGCATGCGAACCCGCAACGAGGCCGCTCGCGACCAGCTGGCGACCATCCTGGCCCGCCGGCCGATGGCGAGCGCGGCCGAACTCGCGGAGGCCGTGGGCGTCAGCGTGCCCACGCTGCATCGGGTCCTGGCCGAGATGGACGGGCAGGTGATCGCCAGCGGGAAGGCCCGCCGCGCCCGCTATGCGATGCGCCGCCCGCTGCGCGGGAGCCTGGTCGATTTGCCGCTGTATGAAGTCGATGCCCAAGGCCAGCCCACCCTCCTGACCCACCTGACGCCAGTCTCGCCGCAGGGGGCCTGGATGCCCATCGCGCAGGCCGGCTGGCCGGTGGCCGACGAGGCGCGCGACGGCTGGTGGGAGGGCCTGCCCTATCCGCTCCACGACATGCGTCCGCAGGGCTACATGGGCCGCCAGTTCGCGCGGGCGGAGCATCGCCAACTGGCCGTCTCCGACGACCCGGGCACCTGGTCGGACGACGACATCCTTTTCGTGCTGAGTCGCAGCGGCTCGGACGTGAGCGGCAGCCTGATCCTCGGCGACCCGGCCTGCGAGCGCTGGCTGCAGGCCAAGGTCGAGCCCGCCGAGCCGCTTGCTGCGTCGAGGACCGGCGCGGCGTACGCGCGCCTGGCGGAGCAGGCCATCGCTTCCGGCGTGCCCGGGTCGAGTGCCGCCGGCGAGTTCCCGAAGTTCGCCGCGCTGCGGACCCTGGAAGGGCAGGCGACGCCGCACGTGCTCGTGAAGTTCTCCGGTGCCGAAGCCTCGGCCGCCGTCACGCGCTGGGCCGACCTGCTGACCGCCGAACACCTCGCGCTCGAATGCGCTGCCACCTTGCCCGGTATCGCGAGCGCAAGAAGTCGCATCGTGGCGCATGCGGGCCGCACCTTCCTGGAAGTGGAGCGCTTCGACCGCATCGGCATGTCCGGCAGGAGCCGGCTGATCAGCCTGGAAACCGTGAACGCCGCGCTCGTCGGCGAGACTTCGCTGGAGTGGCCGAGGCTCGCCGCACGCCTCGTGCGGGCGGGCCTTCTCACGGCCGAGGACGAACAGCGCATCCAGCGCCTGTGGTGGTTCGGCAGGCTCATCGGCAACAGCGACATGCACCTGGGCAATCTGAGCTTCCGGCCCCACGGCGCGCTGGAACTCGCACCCGCGTACGACATGCTGCCCATGCTCTATGCGCCCCTGCCCGGCGGCGAGGTCCCGGCTCGCGTCTTCACGCCGCCACTTCCCCTGCCGGCGCAGCGTGCGACCTGGATGGCTGCCTGCGAGGCGGCTTCGGGCTTCTGGGCGCGCGCCTCCACCGACAAGCGCATCAGCGAAGGCTTCCGCGCCATCGCGGCAGCCAACGCCCGGCATCTGCGGGATCTCGCCGAACGGGTGTGAAGATGGTCGGGCCACGCGCCGCGCCGAAGCTTCCTATACTGCCAGCCCACCCTGGAGACCCCGCCATGCGCAGCGACACCCCCGCGACCACCCTCGAACTCCGTTCCCTGGTCAAGAGCACCGGTGAACTGGAGTTGTCCCTCGCCGAGACGCCTTTGCCCAAGCCCGCCCCCGACGAAGTGATCGTGCGCATCGAGGCCGCACCGATGAACCCGTCCGATCTCGGCCTGCTCTTCGGCGCGGCGGACATGCGGACCGCCAAACGCTCCGGTTCGACGGCCAGGCCCGTCATCACGGCCGCCATCCCCGAAGCCGCGATGAAGAGCATGGCCGGACGCATGGACCAATCCATGCCCGTCGGCAACGAAGGCGCGGGCGTGGTGGTCGATGCGGGCTCCTCCCCAGCGGCGCAAGCCCTGCTTGGCAAGACCGTCGCCCTGCTCGGCGGCGCGATGTACACGCAATACCGCTGCATCGGCGTCGCCCAGTGCCTGCTGCTTCCCGAGGGCGCCACACCGGCCGATGGCGCATCGTCCTTCGTCAACCCGCTGACGGCGCTGGGCATGGTCGAGACCATGCGGCGCGAGGGTCACAAGGCGCTGGTGCACACGGCGGCCGCCTCCAACCTGGGCCAGATGCTCAACCGCATCTGCATCGAGGACGGCATCGCCCTGGTGAACATCGTGCGCAAGAAGGAACAGGAAGACATCCTGCGCGCGGCCGGCGCGAAGCACGTGTGCAACACCGCCTCGCCCGGCTTCATGGAGGACCTGACCGAGGCCCTGGTCGCCACCGGCGCCACGCTGGCTTTCGACGCCATCGGCGGCGGCAAGCTCGCCGGCCAGATCCTCACGTGCATGGAAGCGGCGCTGAACCGGACCGCCAGGGAATACAGCCGCTACGGCTCCACGACCCACAAGCAGGTCTACCTCTACGGCGGCCTGGACCGCTCGCCGACGGAGTTCACGCGCAACTTCGGCATGGCGTGGGGCATGGGGGGCTGGCTGCTCTTCCCCTTCCTGCAGAAGATCGGCCCGGAAGGTGCGCAAAAGCTCAAGGCCCGCGTGGCGTCCGGGTTGAAGACCACTTTCGCGAGCCGCTACACCAAGGAGGTGTCGATGATCGAGGCGCTGGGGCTGGACGAGATCGCGGTCTACGCGCGGCACGCGACCGGGGAGAAGTACCTGCTCAACCCCGCCAAGGGTTGAGCAAAGGAGAAGCGCAGTCCGCGCTCAGCCGAGCGCGAGACGGGTGCCCGCGCCGGACGAGGCCCTGCGCGTGCCGTCCGGACCGTAGAACAACTGCGCGCTGGCCTGCAGGAAATGCAATGCCTTCTGCGTGAAGTCCAGGTGCGTGTAGACCATCGAGCCGTTGCGGCGGTTGGCGGCCTTGGCCTGCTCGGCCAGTTCCAGCAGCGAGGCCCAGATCCGGCGTGTTTCGGCGCCCCCCTCGGAGGCCGCGGCGTCCGCGCCGTCACGGCTCGGCTCGAAACCCATCGACACCTGCACCGACACGCGGCCGACGTCGAGTTCCGCCATGCGGTCCAGCAACTGGGCCTTGGCGGTGGTGATCTCGCCCAGTTCGGCGAAGCGGCCTTCCTTCATCGCTTCTTCCTCGCGGTCCAGCACGGCGAGGAATTCCTCGACGCAGGCCTTTTCCTCGCGCAGATGCAGCAGGAGCGTGTTCACGGTGTTTCCTTCGGGTCGAGCAGGTCGCGCACGCTGGCCAGCAGGCCGTCGGCGATCCGCTCCGGTTTGATCTCGTAGCGCCCGGCGCGGATGTCCTCGCGGATCGCCGCGACGCGTGCCGCGTCGAAGTCGCCCGGCACTTCGGGCAGGGAATGGACCTGCCCCGAAGCCGGCGCCAGGTCCTTGGCGCGTTCAGCGGCGTCGCTCCCGGACGTCGCCGGGGCGCCCGCCTTGGAAGTGCGGATGAGAGGCGTCGCCGAGGGGGCGGGTTGATCAATTTTCACGATGATTCCTCAAAAGGCTGACCCGTATATCGGCAGTGCGGAAAATAACTTTAGGCGCAAAGGGCAAGAATTTGGCAAGGGCCGCTACTGCGCCAGCTTGACTTGTCCGTCCTCGTCGGCTACGCCGGACAGCAAGCGCCCATCCCGTGTCTTGGCCTGCACCACGGCGCCTGCCGCGGCCCGCGTCATGGCCTTGCCCTCCGTGCTGACGGTGAATCCCTCGCCTTGCGCCACCAGTTGCACCGTCTGGCCCTGCTGGATGACCAGCACGCCGCGCACGGCCTCCTGGCGCAGCGGTGCGCCTTCGGCGACCCGGTTGGCGAGCACCACGCCGTGCAGTTCCGCCGCGTCGGTGATGACCGAGCGCGGCAGGCGGCTCAGGTCGCCCGTGCGCTCGGCATAGTCGCCCGCCCCCAGCGCCTGGCCGGCGTCCAGCGTGCGCGCGGCGACGAAATAGCTGCCCTCCACCGACACATAGGCCTGCACGAAGCGCGTCCACGGCCTGTCGCCATGGCAGCGCACGCCCACCGACACCCGTCCGCGCAAGGCGGAGCCGGCCGGCAGGAAAGGCTCGATCCGGTCGCAGGCCGGCAGGCTGCCCGCGCCGGGCGGCAGCAGCTTCGCCGTGGCCTTGCCGGCCAGCCCGTTCGACTGCGCCTGCAGGAACTTCTCGATGACCGGCTCGGCTGCGGCGGACGCGCCGGGCGCCGTCTGCGCCAGCGACGCGGCCGCGCCGAGGCCCGCGGCCAGCGCGGGAAGGACGATCAGGAGAGGCCGCAGCCTGGATCGAAGTCGCTTCATTTTCCGGAGTGAAAAGTTCGCATCAAGACGGTGTACGCCATAGGTATGAAGACACCACCGGCGCTGGGTCATTCTAGAAACTCGGCCGCGAATCGAAGGTGTGAAGTGCAGGCCAAAACCCCCTTTGTTCAGCCCATTGCAAAAGCAGGCCGTGCATAGACTTGCTTTCCATCAGTCGCCACGCCTTGCGCCGAAGCGACGCTCAACTGATGGAAGACCATGTGATGGACAAGCTGGATGCCGCGTTTCGCTTCAATCGCGAAGCCCTCAATCTCCGCGCCGAACGGCAGGAGGTCCTGGCGGCCAATATCGCCCATGCGGACACGCCCAACTACAAGGCGCGCGACTTCGACTTCAGCAGCCGCCTGACGGAGGCCGTCGAGCGCGGCCGTGCCTCGCAGTCCTTCGCGATGAGCACGACCTCGTCGCGCCACATCCGCGCCGAGACGCAGGCCGTGCCCGACAAGGACCTGCTCTACCGCACGCCCAACCAGTCCAGCCTCGACGGCAACACGGTCGAGATGGATGTCGAGCGCATCAACTTCGCCGACAACGCGCTGCGCTACGAGTCCAACCTCACGGTGCTCAACGCCAAGATCAAGTCGCTGCTCTCGGCGGCCCAACAGTAAGTCACACGCACAGGAGCGCGCATGCCGTATCCCGGTTCTTCCATGAACATCTTCAGCGTGGCGGGTTCCGCCATGACCGCGCAATCGCAGCGCATGAACGTGACCTCGAGCAACCTCGCCAACGCCGAGAGCGTGGCCGGTCCCGACGGCATGCCCTACCGCGCCAAGCAGGTGGTCTTCGAAGTCGATGCCGCCGCCGGGCAGGACATCGGCGGCGTCAAGGTCTCCCGCGTGGTGGAAGACACATCGCCGTTCAAGATGGTCTTCGACCCGAAGAGCCCGCATGCGAATGCGGACGGCTACGTCGCGATGCCGAACGTCAACGTGGTCGAGGAGATGACCAACATGATCTCCGCCTCGCGCAGCTACCAGGCCAACGTGGAAGTGCTCAACACCGCCAAGACCCTGATGGTCAAGACGCTCAGCATCGGTCAATAACAAACCCCCAACCTGAAAAGAACACGATGGCAGTCAACGATACATCCGGCGTCGGCGGATCCAATGCGGCGGCCGACGCCGCGGCGGCACTCAACGGCGGCGTCTCCAGCTCCGACAACGAGCAGCGCTTCCTGAAGCTGCTGGTCACGCAGCTCAACAACCAGGATCCGCTCAACCCGATGGAGAACGCCGAGCTCACCTCGCAACTCGCGCAGATGAGCACCGTGAGCGGCATCGAGAAGCTCAACTCGACACTCTCGGGCCTGGTGAACCAGACCGGCTCCAACCAGGTGCTGCAGGCCGCGTCGCTCATCGGCTACAACGTGCTGTCGCCCGGCAACACCATCGCCACCTCGGAGCCGAAGGAAGGCGAGGAGCCCGGCAAGGTGCCTTTCGCGGTGGAACTGCCCGGCACCGCCGGCGATGTCCAGATCAAGATCACGGATTCGACCGGCAAGGTGGTCCGCACGCTCGACGCCGGCCCGATGACGCAAGGTGTCAATGCCGTCACCTGGGACGGCAAGGATGACGCCGGCAACGTGGTGCCCGCGGGCGCCTACAACTTCGCCGTCACCGCCAGCAACGAGGGCGTGGCCGTCGAATCGACCTCCCTCACCTTCGCGCAAGTGGCTGCCGTCAAGCAGGGCGCGAGCGGCGTCTCCCTCGAGCTGGCGACGGGCCAGAGCATCACTCTCTCCGACGTGCGCATGTTCCTCTGAGCCCGCGCATCTTTTCATTGCATTGAAAACGACCTAAGGATCGATCATGAGTTTCTCCCAGGGCATCAGCGGCTTGGCCGTCTCCGCCGCCAACCTCGACGTCATCGGCAACAACATCGCCAACTCCGGCACCGTCGGCTACAAGTCGGCGGCCGCGACCTTCCAGGACATCTACGCCGGCTCGCGCGTCGGCCTCGGCGCCTCGGTGGCGGGCGTGGTGCAGAACTTCGGCCAGGGCGTGACACAGACCAGCAGCCGCCCGCTCGACATCGCCATCCTGAACGGCGACGGCTTCTTCCGCCTGAGCAGCCCCAGCGGTGAAATCATGTACTCGCGCAACGGCCAGTTCACGCGCGACAAGGACGGCTACATCGTCAACGGCTCCGGCCTGCGCCTCACCGGCTACGGCGTCAATGCGGCCGGCGGCCTCGACGGCGGCACGCCGACGGCGATCCAGGTTCCCTTCTCCACCATGAACCCGAACGCGACGACCAGCGTCAAGGCCGAGTTCAATCTTGACTCGCGCCTCAACCCGCCGACGAAGACGCCCTTCAATGCGGCGGATTCGGAGACCTACAGCTACTCGAACTCGATCGGCCCGATCTACGACTCCCTGGGCAACCCGCACGAGGTCGCCGGCTACTTCGTCAAGACCGGCGCCAACACCTGGGCCGTCTACGGCACCGCCGATGGCGCGCAACTCAACGCCGGCCCGCCGGTCACGCCGCTCGCCACGCTGACCTTCGACGCCAATGGCAACATGACGGCGCCCGCCGGCGGCACCTTCACCCTGCCGACGCTGAACTTCCCCAACGGCTCCGCGGCCCTCAACGCGACCGTGGACTTCTCCGGCACGACGCAGTTCGGCAATGCCAACGACATGCGCAAGCTGACGCAGGACGGCTACACGTCCGGCAACATGACCTCGTTCTCGATCAACCCGGACGGCACCATCACCGGCAAGTTCTCGAATGAGCAAAGCCGCCTGATGGGCCAGGTCGTGCTGTCGACCTTCGCCAACCCCAATGGCCTGGAGCCGCAGGGCAACAACGTCTGGTCCGAAACCGCGGCCTCGGGCCAGGCCCTCACCGGCACGCCGGGCGAAGGCTCCAAGCAAGGCTCGCTGGAAGCCGGAGCGCTCGAATCGTCCAACGTCGACCTCACCTCCGAACTCGTCAACCTGATCGTCGCCCAGCGCAACTACCAGGCCAACGCCCAGACGGTGAAGACGCAGGACCAGGTGCTTCAGACGCTGATGAACATCCGCTGACGCGCACGCCTGAACCGACGCACCCACCCATCTCCAGGAGCAAGCAGTGGATCGAATGTTGTATGTCGCCATGAGCGGCGCCAAGCAGGCCATGGAACAGCAGGCCTCGGTCGCCAACAACATGGCGAACGTCTCGACGCCCGGCTTCCGCGCGCAGATCAACACCTTCCGCGCGGTGCCCGTGGTCGGCGAGGAGGCGCCCACGCGCGCCTTCGTCGCCGCAACGACGCCGGGCGCCGACTTCAGCCACGGCCCCATCACGGAGACCGGCCGCGAGCTGGACGTGGCGGTGCGCGGCGAGGGCTGGCTGGTCGTGCAGACGCCCGACGGCGGCGAGGCCTACACCCGCGTCGGCAACCTCCAGGTGGGTGTCGACGGCCAGCTCATGACCATGGGCGCGCGCCCGGTCGTCGGCGAAGGCGGCCCGCTCGCGGTGCCGCCCGGCTCGACCGTGACCATCGGCGCCAACGGCATCGTCGCGGCGCGCGGGGCCGGCGACCCGCCGGTGGGCGTGGCCGAGATCGGCCGCCTCAAGCTCGTCAACCCGCCCACCACCGACCTGGTGCGCGGCGAGGACGGCCTTTTCCGCATGCGCGAAGGACTGCCGCCCGCGGAAGCCGACGACACGGTCGTCGTCGCCAGCGGCGCCCTCGAAGGCAGCAACGTCAACCCGGTCGAGGCCATGGTGGCCATGATCGCCAACGCGCGCAGCTTCGAAATGCAGATGAAGTCCATCACCACCGCCGACGTGAATGCGCAGGCGGCCAACAAGCTGCTGTCGTACGGCTGACACGCCCGCCACCGCACCGCCCCGAACACCCCGCAGGAGTTATTGAATGATTCGTTCCCTCTACGTCGCCAAGTCCGGCCTCGATGCCCAGCAGACGCAGCTCGACGTCGTGGCCAACAACCTGGCCAACGTCGGCACCACCGGTTTCAAGCGCAGCCGCGTCGGCTTCCAGGACCTGATGTACCAGAACCTGCGCCAGGTCGGCGGCCAGACCTCGGACCAGACACGCCTGCCCTCGGGCCTGCAGGTCGGCACCGGCGTGCAGGTGGTCGCCACCGAGCGCATCCACACGCAAGGCAACATGACCAAGACGGACAAGCCGCTGGACGTGGCCATCAACGGCACCGGCTTCTTCCAGATCCAGATGCCCGACGGCACCACCGCCTATACCCGCGACGGTACCTTCGACAAGGACCGCGACGGCCAGCTCGTGACCCAGAGCGGCTTCCTGATCCAGCCAGGCATCACCCTGCCGCCCAACACGCAGACCATCACTGTCGGCCGCGACGGCATCGTGACCGTGACGCAGCCCGGCAGCACGGCGGCCGTGCAGGTCGGCCAGCTGCAGCTCGCGACCTTCGTGAATCCGACGGGCCTGCAGAGCCTGGGCGAGAACCTCTACGCCGAGACCGACTCCTCCGGCGCGCCGAACCAGCTGAACCCCGGCGTGGATGGCGCCGGCACGCTGGTGCAAGGCTCGGTCGAGGCGTCGAACGTGAACGTGGTGGAAGAGCTGGTCAACATGATCGCCACGCAACGCGCCTACGAAATCAACAGCAAGGCCGTGCAGACGTCCGACCAGATGCTGCAACGCCTCGCGCAACTGTAATCATGCGAACCCCCAGGCTCCGCGCACTTCGTGTCGCTTCGCCTGCCTCCTTGCAGGGGGCGACGCCGACGGCCCGGCGCAGCCGGTTCCGTGGTGTCTCCGGCGCGCAGCGGCTTGTGCTGCCGCTCGTCGCCGCGCTCGCGACGGGCTGCGCGCAGATCCCGCGCGAGCCGCTGGTGGCGCAGCCGATGACGGCGCGGGCCGACCCTTTCGCGCTGCAGACCCGGCGTGCCAGCGGCGCGATCTTCCAGGATGGCCCCGGCGGCAACGCGCTGTTCGAGGACCGCCGGCCGCGCAACGTGGGCGACATCCTCACGATCGTCATCAGCGAGAAGGTCAACGCCAGCAAGAACTCGGGTGCCAACGCCAGCCGCACCGGCAGCACCACCGGCACCTTCGCCGGCGGCATCCCGAAGCTGATCGGCGGGCTGCTCAATGGCCAGGACACCAAGCTCTCCGGCAACAACCTGCTCGACGCCAAGGGTGGCGCCAACGCCAACAACACCTTCAACGGCGTGATCACGGTCACGGTGGTGGACGTGATGCGCAACGGCAACCTGCTGGTCAGCGGCGAGAAGCAGATGGGCATCAACCAGGGCACGGAGTTCATCCGCTTCTCCGGCGTGGTGAACCCGCGCACCGTCTCGGGCAGCAACACCGTGCCGTCCACGCTGGTGGCAGACGCCAAGATCGAATACACGGCAAAGGGCTACATCGACGAGGCCCAGCACATGGGCTGGATGCAGCGCTTCTTCCTCAACGTCATGCCGTTCTAGATATGAAATTCCCCCAGTCTTGCTCACTTCGCCCAGCCGCCAACCCCCTTTCAGGGGGCAACGCCGGCGGACCGGCGCAGCCGGGTCCGCGGCGTTTCCCGGTCGTTGCGCTGGCGCGGCTTTGCTTCGCCTTGCTTTGCTGTTCTTCGGTTCTTGCGCCTGCGCATGCGGAGCGGTTGAAGGAGCTGGCTTCCATTCAGGGGGTGCGGGACAACCAGTTGATCGGGTACGGGCTGATGGTCGGGCTCGATGGGACCGGCGACCAGACGATGCAGACGCCCTTCACGACGCAGAGCCTGAACAACATGCTGCAACAGCTGGGCATCACGATTCCGGCGGGCATCAACATGCAGTTGAAGAACGTGGCGGCGGTGATGGTGACGGCGACGCTGCCGTCCTTCGCGCGGCCGGGGCAGGCCATCGACGTGACCGTGTCCTCGATGGGCAATGCCAAGAGCCTGCGTGGCGGCACGCTGTTGATGACGCCGCTCAAGGGCGTGGACGGCGCGACCTACGCGATCGCACAGGGCAACATGGTCGTGGGCGGCGCGGGCGCATCGGCCAACGGCAGCAAGGTGCAGATCAACCAGCTGAGCTCGGGCCGCATCCCGGCCGGCGCGCTGGTGGAGCGCGCGGTCGAGGCACCGGTGGGCTCCGAAGGCAGCTTCTCGCTGGAACTCAACCGCTCCGATTTCGGCACCGTGCAGCGCGCGGTGGATGCGATCAACCGGCAGTTCGGCGCCGGCACCGCGGACCCGGTGGACGCGCGGGTGATCCGCATCCAGGCGCCGGATGCGCAGGAGCGCGTCGGCTTCCTGGCGAAACTGGAGAACATCGAGATCACGCCGATGCAGGCGGCCGCCCGCGTGGTGGTGAATGCGCGCACCGGCTCGGTCGTCATGAACCAGGCCGTGCGAGTGAGCGATTGCGCCGTGGCGCACGGCAACCTGTCGGTCGTCATCAACACCGAGCCGGTGGTGAGCCAGCCGGGTGCATTCTCGGGCGGCAGCACGGTGGCCGCGCAGACCTCGCAGATCTCGGTCAACCAGGGCGGCGGCGCGCTGCAGATGGTGCGCGGCGGCGCCTCGCTCGCCGACGTCGTCAAGGGCTTGAACAGCCTGGGCGCGAACCCGCAGGACCTGGTCTCCATCCTGCAGGCCATGAAGTCGGCCGGCGCCCTGCGCGCCGAGCTGGAAATCATCTGAGGACCGGCATGACCGTCTCCGCCGCCAACAACTGGAACTCGGGCGACGCCAGCCGCGCCGGCGCGCTAGACCAGCGCTTCGCGCTGGACGTGCAGGGCGTCGATGCGCTCAAGCGCGTCGCGCGCAATTCGCCGGAAGAGGGCCTCAAGCAGGTGTCGCGCCAGTTCGAGGCCATGTTCATGAACATGGTGCTCAAGAGCATGCGCGAGGCGACGCCCAGCAGCGACTTGCTCGACAACCGCAACGAGAAGCTCTACCAGTCGATGTTCGACCAGCAGCTCACGCAGAACCTCTCGGGCCGCGGCGTCGGTCTGGCCGAGGCGATGCTGGCGCAGCTCAAGCGCACCCTGCCGGTCAGCGCCTCGGGCGAGGAGGGCGGCGACGCGCCGGCCGGCATGTCCTTCGAGCCGCGCGCCTTTCCGCTGCGGCAGCAATCCGGCATCCCGCTGGGCTCGGCGCCCGTGCCCGGGGCCGGGCGCGGCGCGGCCGACCTCAGCGTCTACCAGTACAACGGCGATCGTCGCGGCGCAGGCGGATCGATGGCGTCGCTGCAGGGCCACGTCGACGATTTCGTCAACCGCATGGGTGCCTCCGCGCAGACCGCGAGCGCGGCCAGCGGTGTGCCCGCGCCGCTGATCCTCGCGCAGGCCGCGCTTGAATCCGGCTGGGGCAAGCGCGAGATCCGCGCCGACGACGGAACGCAGAGCTTCAACCTCTTCGGCATCAAGGCGGACAAGGGCTGGAAGGGCGCCGTGGTCGAGACCACCACCACCGAATACGTGGACGGCGAGCCCCAGCGCGTGCGCGCCAAGTTCCGTGCCTACGCCTCCTACGACGAGGCCTTCACCGACTACGCGAAGTTCATCACGCGCAACCCGCGCTACGCCAACGTGCTGGCCACCGACGATCCGGCCGAGGCCGCGCACGGCCTGCAGCGCGCGGGCTACGCGACCGACCCGGAATACGGCTCGAAGCTGGTTCGCATCATGCAGAAGTTCGGCTGAACGGCTTTCCTCCCAGACCCCACATCCACGCCACACAAAGGAATCTTCCATGGCAGAGATCGCAAGCTTCCATCAACGCGCGGGCGCCGCGGCCGCCGCCGCCGCGAACTCGAACCGGCTGGAGGTGGTCACCTTCACGCTCGGGCACGAGGAGTACGGCATCGACATCCAGAAGGTGCAGGAGCTGCGGGGTTACGACGCGGTGACGCGGATCGCGAACGCGCCGGAGTACATCAAGGGGGTGGTGAACCTGCGCGGGATCATTGTTCCGATCATCGACATGCGCATCAAGTTCGCGCTGGGCACGCCGAGCTACGACCAGTTCACGGTGGTGATCGTGCTGAACATCGGCGGGCGGGTGGTGGGGATGGTGGTGGACAGCGTGTCGGACGTGATCACGCTGACGGCGGAGCAGATCAAGCCCGCGCCGGAGATGGGATCGGTGCTGGACACGGACTACCTGATCGGCCTGGGGACGCTGGAAGAGCGGATGCTGATCCTGGTGGACATCGACAAGCTGATGTCCAGCGAGGAGATGGGCCTCATCGAGAAGATGGCCGCCTGAGCCGTCGCCCGGAAAACCATTCCACAGACAGAGAGGGAGACACGATGAAGAACTGGAAGATCGGCTCGCGGCTGGCGATCGGCTTCGCGCTGGTGCTGGCCCTGGTGGCCGCCATCGCCGGCATCGGCGTGCTGCGCCTGCAGGGCGTGGGCGACGCCACGCAGGACATGGCGCACCGTTCGCTCGCGAAGGAGCGCCTCGCCGCCAACTGGCTGCTGGCCACCAGCACCAACAGCGTGCGCACCTTCTCGCTGCTCAAGAGCAACGACCCGGAGGTGCAGGACTACCTGCAGAAGAACATCACCAGGACCAGCGCGATCATCACCGAAGCGCAGAAGCAGCTCGAGGAGATGCTGGTGACGCCCGAGGAACTCGCGCTCGCGGCCGACATCAAGACGAAGCGCGGCGAATACGTCGGCCTGCGCAACCAGATCCTCAAGCTCAAGGCCGACGGCAAGCAGGACGAGGCCACGCAGCTGACCAACAGCAAGCTGCTGGCGATGCTCGACAGCTACGACGGCAGCATCCGCGCCATGCTCAACCACCAGCAGGGACAGATCGACAAGTCGGCGAACGCCATCGACAGCCTCTACCGCTCGGGCCGCATCAACCTCGTCGCGCTCGCCGTGATCGCGCTGGCGCTCGGCGCGGTGCTTGCCTGGTGGCTCACGCGCAGCATCACCCGCCCGCTCAACGCCGCGGTACGCGTCGCCCAGACGGTGGCCGGCGGCGACCTCACCAGCCAGGTCGAGGTCCGCAGCGGCGACGAGACCGGGCTCCTCATGCAGGCGCTGAAGGAGATGAACGACAGCCTCGCCCGCGTGGTCGGCGAGGTGCGCCAGGGCACCGATACCATCGCGACGGCATCGAGCGAGATCGCCTCCGGCAACCACGACCTGTCCGCTCGCACCGAGCAGCAGGCGAGTTCGCTTCAACAGACGGCGGCTTCGATGGAGCAGCTCACCAGCACCGTCAAGCAGAACGCCGACAACGCGCGCCAGGCCAACCAGCTGGCCGTCTCGGCCTCCGAGGTGGCGGTGCGCGGCGGCGGCGTGGTCTCCCAGGTGGTCGGCACGATGGGCTCGATCAACGAATCCTCGCGTCGCATCGTCGAGATCATCAGCGTCATCGACGGCATTGCCTTCCAGACGAACATCCTGGCCTTGAATGCGGCCGTCGAGGCCGCCCGTGCCGGCGAGCAAGGTCGCGGCTTCGCGGTGGTCGCCTCCGAAGTGCGCAGCCTGGCGCAGCGCTCGGCCGCGGCCGCGAAGGAGATCAAGACGCTCATCGGCGATTCGGTCGACAAGGTCGAGATCGGCACCCGCCAGGTGGCCGAGGCCGGCCGCACCATGGACGAGATCGTCGCCAGCGTGCGCCGCGTGATGGATGTCATGGGCGAGATCACGGCCGCCAGCCAGGAGCAGACCTCGGGCATCGAGCAGATCAACCACGCCATCACGCAGATGGACCAGGTGACGCAGCAGAACGCTGCCCTGGTGGAAGAGGCCTCCGCCGCCGCCCAATCGCTCCAGGAGCAGGCCGGCAGCCTTTCGCAGGCCGTGGGCGTGTTCCGGCTCGACGCCACGCCCCGGCTGCACTTCTCCGACGCCAACACCATCGCCGGCTGAGGCACCCCCCTTTTCCGCCCGTCCTGAACAAGCAAGTCAATCGAAAGAAGATCGCGATGAATGTGAAGAACCTGAAAATCGGTGCCCGCCTGGGCATCGGCTTCTCCGTCATGCTGCTGCTGATGGCCTTCATCACCGGCACCGGCCTCTGGCGCCTGGAGAACGTGGGCCGCGCCACGCAAGGCATGATCGAGGACGCCCTGGTCAAGGAGCGCCTGGCCAACGAGTGGTCCAACCTCCTGGGGCCGACGATCGTGCGCACCTTCGCCATGGTCAAGGCCACCGAGCCTGCCAACGAGGCCTTCTTCGCCAAGGCCCGGGTCGAAAGCTCGAACGCCATCACGCCGATCCAGAAGAAGCTGGAGGCACTGCTGACCTCGCCAGAAGAGAAGAAGCTCTACGAAGGCGTCGCGGAGGCGCGCAAGACGGTGCTGGAGATCCTCCCCGCGCTGGCCAAGCTCAAGGAAGAGAAGAACTTCGAGGCCGCCAACACGCTCGCCGATACCAAGTTCGCGGCCTCGCTGAGCGTCTACGAGGCGTCCGTCGCCAAGCTGGGCGCCTACCAGCGCGAGCGGATCGACCGCGCGGCCGAGGGCATCTCCGCCGACCACCACGCCGGCCGCACCGCGCTGATCGCATTGGCGGCCATCGCGCTGGTCGCGGGCGCCCTGCTCGCCTGGCGCCTGTCCGCCGGCATCGTGCGTCCGCTCGGCCGCGCCGTCTCGGTGGCGGAGACGGTGGCCGCCGGCGACCTGAGCTCGCACATCGAGGTCGATGCCCGCGACGAGACCGGCCAGCTCATGAAGGCACTCAAGAACATGAACGACAGCCTCGCGAAGGTGGTGGGTGAAGTGCGCCAGGGCACGGACACGATCGCGACGGCATCGAGCGAGATTGCCTCGGGCAACCAGGATCTCTCCTCGCGCACCGAGGAACAGGCCAGCTCGCTGGAGGAGACGGCCGCGTCGATGGAAGAACTGACCTCCACCGTCAAGCAGAACGCGGACAACGCGCGCCAGGCCAACCAGCTGGCCGTGTCGGCCTCCGAAGTGGCGGTCAAGGGCGGCAGCGTGGTGTCGCAGGTCGTGGACACGATGGGCTCGATCAACGCGTCCTCGCGCAAGATCGTCGACATCATCGGCGTCATCGACGGCATTGCCTTCCAGACCAACATCCTGGCGCTGAACGCGGCGGTGGAAGCCGCCCGCGCCGGCGAGCAAGGCCGAGGCTTCGCGGTGGTCGCGTCGGAAGTGCGCAGCCTGGCGCAGCGCTCGGCGGCGGCGGCCAAGGAAATCAAGACGCTGATTGGCGACTCGGTGGAGAAGGTCGAGGAGGGCAGCAAGCAGGTGGCCGAAGCCGGCCGCACGATGGAAGAGATCGTGGACAGCGTGAAGCGCGTGACCGACATCATGGGCGAGATCACGGCGGCGAGCCAGGAGCAGACCTCGGGCATCGAGCAGATCAACCAGGCCGTGACGCAGATGGACCAGGCCACGCAGCAGAACGCCGCGTTGGTAGAGGAAGCCTCGGCGGCGGCGCAATCGTTGCAAGAGCAGGCGAGCAGCCTCTCCGAAGTCGTGAGCATGTTCAAGCTGGACGGCGGTTCCGGCGCTGTCTTCAAGCCGGTGACCCGTGTCACCGCCCCCCGCCCGGCGGCACCGAAGGCAACCCCCAAGGCGGCCGCGCTGCCGACCCAGCGTCCGAAGAGCGCGGCCACGGCGCCCAAGCTGGCCATGGCCGGCAGCGCGTCCGGCCAGGGCGACTGGACCGAATTTTGAGCACAGGCCTCAAGACTGGCGGCTAGCTGCCGATAACAGGTAGACACCCTCCGCCAACCCCCTGCCAACCACGCCCATGTCCAAGCTGCCGAACCTTCGTTCCATGAGCATCGCCAGGAAGCTTGGACTGCTCACGGCCAGCGCCGTGGGCGGCATCGTCGTGCTGACGGCGCTGTTCACGGTCTCCGAGCAGAAGCTCATCATGGAAGAGCGCCAGAGCGGTGTGCGACAGGTGGTGGAAACCGCCCATGGCCTGCTGGTCCACTACCAGGGGCTGGCGGTCAAGGGTGTTCTGACCGAACAGCAGGCCAAGGAACAGGCCATGCAGGCCATCCGCGGCCTGCGCTACAGCGGCAATGAATACTTGTGGCTGAACGACATGGAGCCGCGGATGCTCATGCATCCGATCAGCCCGGCGCTGGAGAACAAGGATCTCTCCGGCAACAAGGACGCCACCGGCAAGGCGCTCTTCGTCGAGTTCGTGAAGACCGTGAAGGCGAGCGACGCCGGCTTTGTCCACTACCTGTGGGCCAAGCCGAACAGCAAGGAGCCGGTGCCCAAGGTTTCCTACGTCAAGGGCTTCAAGCCCTGGGGCTGGATCATCGGCTCGGGCGTGTACGTGGACACGGTGCATGCCACCATCCTCGACCGGCTGGTCGGCTTCTCCATCAGCGCGCTGGTGCTGGCCGCCATCCTGTTCGCGATCGGCTTCCTGATCTCGCGCAGCCTGCTGCGCCAGCTGGGCGGCGAGCCTGAGGCCGCGGCTGGCATCACCCGCCGCATCGCCGAAGGCGACCTTTCGGTGGCGATCGAGCTGCGCAAGAACGACGACGCCAGCCTGCTGCACGCCATCAAGACCATGCGCGACAGCCTGGCCAGCGTGGTGAGCGATGTGCGCCAGGGCACCGACACCATCGCGACCGCCTCCAGCCAGATCGCCTCGGGCAACCAGGACCTCTCCGCGCGTACTGAACAGCAGGCCAGCGCGCTGGAGAAGACCGCCGCCGCGATGGAGGAACTGACCTCGACCGTCAAGCAGAACGCGGACAACGCGCGCCAGGCCAACCAGCTGGCGGTGTCGGCGTCGGAAGTGGCGGTGAAGGGCGGCGACGTGGTGAGCAGCGTGGTGCAGACCATGGGCTCCATCAATGCGTCGTCCAAGAAGATCGTGGACATCATCGGCGTGATCGACGGCATTGCGTTCCAGACCAACATCCTGGCGCTGAACGCGGCGGTGGAAGCGGCACGCGCCGGCGAGCAGGGCCGAGGCTTCGCGGTGGTCGCTTCCGAAGTACGCAGCCTGGCGCAGCGCTCGGCGGCGGCGGCCAAGGAAATCAAGACGCTGATTGGCGATTCCGTCGAGAAGGTCGAAGAGGGCAGCAAGCAGGTGGCCGAGGCCGGCAAGACGATGGAAGAGATTGTCGGCAGCGTGAAGCGCGTGACCGACATCATGGGCGAGATCACGGCGGCCAGCCAGGAGCAGACCTCGGGCATCGAACAAGTCAATCTGGCCATCTCGCAAATGGACCAGGGAACGCAGCAGAACGCCGCCTTGGTCGAGCAGGCGGCCGCGGCTGCCGGTGCGCTGCGCGAGCAGGCCGGCAGCCTCTCCCACGCGGTGGGCGTGTTCAGGCTCGATGCCGAGCCACGGCTCGCGTTCGCCGGCGCCGCGTCCTGAATTCCAACTGCAAGTACTGAAAGAAGAACGATGAGTCTGAAGAATCTGAAGATCGGCACGCGACTGGGGATCGGCTTCTCGGTCATGCTGCTGTTGATGGCCTTCATCTCCGGCACGGGCATGCTGCGCCTGGAGAACGTGGGCGACGCGACCGAGGAGATGATCCAGGGCGCGCTGGTCAAGGAGCGCCTGGCCAACGAGTGGTCCAACCTGCTGGGCGCCAACCTCGTGCGCACGGTCGCGATGGCCAAGTCCACCGACCCCGAGGTCGAGGCCTTCTTCAACAAGGGCCGCGCCGACGGCTCCGCGCTCATCAACCCGGTGCAGAAGAAGCTCGAGGAGCTGCTGACCTCGCCGGAAGAGAAGAAACTCCTCGCCGAAGTGGCCGAGGCCCGCCAGGGCCTGCTGGCCGTCTCCGGCGCCATCGTCAAGCTCAAGGCCGCGAACGATCGCGAGGGCGCGAACAAGCTGGTCGACACCAAGTTCGTCACCGTGCTCAAGGCCTACGAGGATTCGGTCGAGAACCTCGCCAAGTACGAGCGCGAGCAGATCGACATGGTGGCGCAAGGCATTGCCGCCGAACACCATGCCGGCCGCATGGCGCTGATGGTCCTGTCCGCCGTCGCGCTGCTGGTCGGCACGCTGCTCGCCTGGCGCCTGACGGTCAGCATCGTCCGGCCGCTGGGCCGCGCGGTGAAGGTCGCCGAGACGGTGGCCGAGGGCGACCTGCGCAGCCGCATCGAGGTCGACAGCCGCGACGAGACGGGCCAGTTGATGCAGGCGCTGAAGAACATGAATGCCAGCCTGGCGAAGGTGGTCGGCGAAGTGCGCCACGGCACCGACACCATCGCGACGGCGTCGAGCCAGATCGCCTCGGGCAACCAGGATCTCTCCTCGCGCACCGAGGAACAGGCCAGCTCGCTGGAGGAGACGGCCGCATCGATGGAGGAACTCACCTCCACCGTCAAGCAGAACGCGGACAACGCGCGCCAGGCCAACCAGCTGGCCGTCTCGGCCTCGGAAGTGGCGGTCAAGGGCGGCAGCGTGGTGTCGCAGGTCGTCAGCACCATGGATTCGATCAACACCGCATCGCGCAAGATCGTGGACATCATTGCCGTGATCGATGGCATTGCCTTCCAGACCAACATCCTGGCGCTGAACGCGGCGGTGGAAGCCGCCCGCGCCGGCGAGCAAGGCCGAGGCTTCGCGGTGGTCGCGTCGGAAGTGCGCAGCCTGGCGCAGCGCTCGGCGGCGGCGGCCAAGGAAATCAAGACGCTGATTGGCGACTCGGTGGAGAAGGTCGAGGAGGGCAGCAAGCAGGTGGCCGAAGCCGGCCGCACGATGGAAGAGATCGTGGACAGCGTGAAGCGCGTGACCGACATCATGGGCGAGATCACGGCGGCGAGCCAGGAGCAGACCTCGGGCATCGAGCAAGTCAACCAGGCCATCACCCAGATGGACCAGGCCACGCAGCAGAACGCGGCCCTGGTGGAAGAAGCCTCCGCCGCGGCGCAATCGCTGCAGGAGCAGGCCGGCACCCTTTCCCAGGTCGTGCGTGTGTTCCGGCTGGACACCAGCGAGCAGCCGGGCGTGACCCTCACGCCGATGACGCTGGCCAAGACCATCCGCGATACCAAGGCGGCGCCGAAGCCGCGCCCCAAGGCCCTCACATCCCCCGCCGGGGGTAAATCGAAACCCGCACCCGAACTGGCGATGGCCAGGGACGATGCGGGCGACTGGCAAGAGTTTTGAACCGAAGACGGAGATGCAAATGAAAGCAACGACCTCATCCAGGCCCGCCGCCGACGGCGCGGCGCGCGCCCTGACCCCGCTGGAATTCCTCTCGTTCACGCTGGGTGACGAGGAGTACGGCATCGACATCCAGAAGGTGCAGGAGCTGCGGGGTTACGACGCGGTGACGCGGATCGCGAACGCGCCGGAGTACATCAAGGGGGTGGTGAACCTGCGCGGGATCATTGTTCCGATCATCGACATGCGCATCAAGTTCGCGCTGGGCACGCCGAGCTACGACCAGTTCACGGTGGTGATCGTGCTGAACATCGGCGGGCGGGTGGTGGGGATGGTGGTGGACAGCGTGTCGGACGTGATCACGCTGACGGCGGAGCAGATCAAGCCCGCGCCGGAGATGGGATCGGTGCTGGACACGGACTACCTGATCGGCCTGGGGACGCTGGAAGAGCGGATGCTGATCCTGGTGGACATCGACAAGCTGATGTCCAGCGAGGAGATGGGGCTGGTCGAGAAGCTGGCGGCCTGAAGCCCCGGCCCATCCGCTCGTCACCTGACACCAGCCTGCCACACCCTTCAAGGCCTGTACCATGAACTTCCTGTCCAACTTACGCATCGGCACCCGCCTGGCGATCGCCTTCGCGATCGTCCTCGGCCTCACTGTGATCTCGGCCGCCTATGCGCTGGTCGGCGCCCGCGCCAACGCGGAAGCCACCCGCCACATGCTGGCGAGCCCGCTGGCCAAGGAGCGGCTCATCTCGGACTGGTACGTGCTGACCTACTCGGCCATAGCGCGCACCGCCATGATCGCGCGGACCACGGACGACACGCTGCCCGTCACCTTCGCCGAAGTCATCTCAGACAGCGTGAAGAAGGGCAGCGCGACCATGGCCAAGGTCGAGGCGCTGCTGGTGGCGGACGTCGAGAAGGAGACCTTCAAGCAGATCGTCGACCTGCGCGCGAAGTACCAGGTGGCGAAGGACCTGGTCGCCAAGACCAAGGCCGGCGGCAACGCGGCGGATACGGAACGCGTGTTCAACGAAAGCTTCACGCCAGCAGCCAAGGCCTATGAAGGCAAGGTGCTGGAGCTGCTGGCGATGGAACGCAAGGCCATCGACGACTTCGGCGCCAAGCTGGATGCGGCCAACGAGCGCGCCTTCAACCTGCGCGTGCTGCTGACGGTGCTGACGCTGCTGGTGGGCGGCCTCTGCGCCTTCTTCATCTCGCGCAGCATCACCCGGCCGCTGAGCCGCGCCGTGATGGTCGCGCAGACCGTGGCCGGCGGTGACTTGACCTCGCGCATCGAAGTCCACGGCCGCGACGAGTTGGGTCAGCTCATGGGCGCGCTGAAGGAAATGAACGCGAACCTCGCGAAGGTGGTGGGTGAAGTGCGCCAGGGCACGGACACGATCGCGACGGCATCGAGCGAGATTGCCTCGGGCAACCAGGATCTCTCCTCGCGCACCGAGGAACAGGCCAGCTCGCTGGAGGAGACGGCCGCATCGATGGAGGAACTCACCTCCACCGTCAAGCAGAACGCGGACAACGCGCGCCAGGCCAACCAGCTGGCCGTGTCGGCCTCGGAAGTGGCGGTCAAGGGCGGCAGCGTGGTGTCGCAGGTCGTGGACACGATGGGCTCGATCAACGCGTCCTCGCGCAAGATCGTCGACATCATCGGCGTCATCGACGGCATTGCCTTCCAGACCAACATCCTGGCGCTGAACGCGGCGGTGGAAGCCGCCCGCGCCGGCGAGCAAGGCCGAGGCTTCGCGGTGGTCGCGTCGGAAGTGCGCAGCCTGGCGCAGCGCTCGGCGGCGGCGGCCAAGGAAATCAAGACGCTGATTGGCGACTCGGTGGAGAAGGTCGAGGAGGGCAGCAAGCAGGTGGCCGAAGCCGGCCGCACGATGGAAGAGATCGTGGACAGCGTGAAGCGCGTGACCGACATCATGGGCGAGATCACGGCGGCGAGCCAGGAGCAGACCTCGGGCATCGAGCAGATCAACCAGGCCGTGACGCAGATGGACCAGGCCACGCAGCAGAACGCCGCGTTGGTAGAGGAAGCCTCGGCGGCGGCGCAATCGTTGCAAGAGCAGGCGAGCAGCCTCTCCGAAGTCGTGAGCATTTTCAAGCTGGACGGCGCTTCGGGCGCGGTGTTCAAGCCGCTCACGCCCGTGGCCGCTGCGAAGGTCGCCGCGCCCAAGGCGGGCGTCAAGGCCGCCGCCGTTCTGCCGCGCGGCAAGAAGCACGCGGAGCCCGCGCCTAAGCTGGCCATGGCCGGCGGCAGCGCCGGCGCCGGCGACTGGACCGAGTTCTAGCCATGGCCATGCTGTCCAACCTGAAGATCGGCACCCGCCTCGGGCTGGGATTCGCCGCCGTCCTGCTGCTTCTGGCGGCGGTGCTCGGCCTGGGCGTCAGCTCCCTGGCCGACATTCAGGCTCGCCTGAACGGCATCGTCACCGACAACAACGTCAAGGTGGCGGCGGCGAACCGGATGCTGGATGCGATCCGCGACATCTCGGGTTATGGCAGCAACCTCGTCCTGCTGGAGGATCCGGCGGCGATGCAGGAGGAGATGAAGAAGGTCACTGCCGCGCGCGAGCGCTACACGGCTGCGCGCACGCAACTCGCCAAGATGGTCGGGAGCGATGAAGGCAAGGGCCTGCTGGACAAGGTCGAGCAGGCGCTCGCCGTCGCGGGCCCGCTGAACAACCAGCTGCTCGAACTCGCGCTGCAGAACAAGAACCAGGAAGCGACCGAGCTCCTGATGAAGAAATTCGGCCCGGCGGTGCGGACCACACTCGCGGCGCTGGACGAAGTGATCGCCCACGAGACCCGGCTTTCCGAGCGGGCCAATGCGGTGGCCAACGACGAGTATCACCGCGCGCGCGGCATGATGATCGGGCTCGGCATCTTCGCCATCCTGGCTGGCGCCGCCATTGCGTGGCTCATCACCCGCTCGATCACACGGCCGATCGGCGAGGCCGTGAAGCTGGCGGAGACCGTCGCCTCCGGCGACATCACGTCGCGCATCGAGGTCCGCTCGAAGGACGAGACCGGGCAACTGATGGGCGCGTTGCGGGAAATGAACGACAGCCTCGTGCGCATCGTCACCCAGGTGCGCGGCGGCACCGACACCATCGCCACGGCTTCGAGCCAGATCGCCTCGGGCAACCAGGATCTTTCGTCGCGCACGGAGCAGCAGGCCAGTTCGCTGCAGCAGACCGCCGCGTCGATGGAAGAACTGACCAGCACCGTCAAGCAGAACGCGGACAACGCGCGCCAGGCCAACCAGCTGGCCATGTCGGCTTCGCAGGTCGCGGTGAGGGGCGGCGAGGCGGTCGGCGGCGTGGTGAACACGATGGGATCGATCAATGCCGCCTCGCGCAAGATCGTCGACATCATCGCCGTGATCGACGGCATTGCGTTCCAGACCAACATCCTGGCGCTGAACGCGGCCGTCGAAGCCGCCCGCGCCGGCGAGCAGGGCCGCGGCTTCGCGGTGGTCGCGTCCGAAGTGCGAAGCCTGGCGCAGCGCTCGGCGGCCGCCGCGAAGGAGATCAAGACGCTCATCGGTGACTCCGTCGACAAGGTCGAGGAGGGCAGCCGGCAGGTGGCCGAGGCCGGCAGGACGATGGAGGAGATCGTCGACAGCGTCCGCCGCGTGACCGACATCATGGGCGAGATCACCGCCGCGACGCAGGAGCAGACCTCCGGCATCGAGCAGGTCAACCTCGCCATCACGCAGATGGACCAGGTCACGCAGCAGAACGCGGCGCTGGTGGAGGAAGCCTCCGCCGCCGCGCAGTCGCTGCGCGAGCAAGCCGGCGGCCTCGTCGAGGCGGTCAGCGTTTTCAAGCTCGGCGGCGTGTCCGCGCCGGGCACGAGGCAATTGAAAGTCAAGCGCGAGCCGGAAGGCCCGTTCCCCCCACAACTTGCCATGGGTGGCGGTTCCGTGGCCTGACCCAGGCCACGCCCGCCGATTCACATCACGGCCGCGATCCCCCTTTGCAACGGCCATTCACCGGAAAGAAGAAAAATGCAGTGGTTCCAAAAACTTCGTGTGACTGTCAAGCTGATCCTCAGCTTCCTCGTTGTCGCTGCCATCGGCGCGGCGGTCAGTGCCTTCGGCATCTTCTACATGAGCCGCATCAACGCCTCGACCGAGCGGCTGTACACCCATGAGCTGCAGGCGCTGCAGGCGGTGCAGGACGGCAACCTGAATCTTCTCTACGCGAGCCGCGCCCAGATGGGCCTGCTGTCCGCCTCCACCCGGGGCGAGCGCAATGCCGGCGCGAACGAGCTCAAGGCTGCCATCGAGGGCCTGGAGAAGCGCGTCGCCGACGTGAAGCCCTTCTTCGAGGAAACGCCCGAAGGCGAGAAGCTGCAGAAGCAGTACGAGGCGCTGATGCCGCCGCTGAAGCAGCGGATGACCGACTTCGTGGCCCTCATCGGCAAGCAGTCGCTGGACAGTTCGCAATTCGACGGCCGCGTGGTGGAAGACAGCACGCAGCTGCTGAAGGACTCGCGTGCGCTCGAAGCCGTGCTGAAGGCCATGGTGGCGCACAGCGACGGGCTCGCGAAGGCCAGCGTGGAACAGGCCGGCGGAACCTACAAGACCTCGCGACTGCTGATGGTGGTGCTGGCGCTTGGCGGCGTGCTGATCAGCGTGGGCCTCGGCCTGGTGGTGGCCCGGCTTCTCGCGCGCCAGCTGGGCGGCGAGCCGGCCTATGCGGCCGACGTGGTCAGCCGCATCGCCACTGGCGACCTCACGGTCGATGTGGACGCGCGCTCGGCACGCCCGGGCAGCCTGCTCTTCTCGATCAAGCAGATGCAGGACCAGCTGACGGGCGTGGTCGCTCGCATCAAGGAATCCTCCGACACCATCGCGACCGCCTCGGGCGAGATCGCCGCGGGCAACCAGGATCTCTCGTCGCGCACCGAGGAACAGGCCAGCTCGCTGGAGCAGACTGCCGCGTCGATGGAGGAGCTGACCTCGACCGTCAAGCAGAACGCGGACAACGCGCGCCAGGCCAACCAGCTGGCGGTGTCGGCGTCGGAAGTGGCGGTGAAGGGCGGCGACGTGGTGAGCAGCGTGGTGCAGACCATGGGCTCCATCAATGCGTCGTCCAAGAAGATCGTGGACATCATCGGCGTGATCGACGGCATCGCGTTCCAGACCAACATCCTGGCGCTGAACGCGGCGGTGGAAGCCGCCCGCGCCGGGGAGCAGGGCAGGGGCTTCGCCGTGGTGGCGTCGGAGGTTCGCAGCCTCGCGCAGCGCTCGGCCGCCGCCGCCAAGGAGATCAAGACGCTCATCGGCGACTCGGTCGGCAAGGTCGAAGAGGGCAGCAAGCAGGTGGCCGAAGCCGGCCGCACCATGGAAGAGATCGTGGGCAGCGTGAAGCGCGTGACCGACATCATGGGCGAGATCACCGCGGCGAGCCAGGAGCAGACCTCGGGCATCGAGCAGATCAACCAGGCCGTCACGCAGATGGACCAGACCACGCAGCAGAACGCGGCCTTGGTGGAAGAAGCCTCGGCGGCGGCGCAATCCCTGCAGGAGCAGGCGGGCGCCCTTGTGGAAGCGGTCAGCGTGTTCAGGCTGGCCGGCGACGGCAATGAAACCGGCCCCGCCCTGACCCGCATCACGCCGATCGAAGGCGCTCCCGCGGCCAAGCCGGCGGCGCCGAAGGCGCGTTCCAAGGTCCTGCCCTCGGCCAAGAAGGAAGCCGCGGCACCCCAGTTGGCAATGACCGGCGCCGGCAAGAACGACGACTGGACCGAGTTCTGACGCATGCGGACGTGGCAGGGCGGCTTCGCCGTCCTCGCCGCCGTGCCGATATGCGCCGCGCTGGTGTTGTTCATCCGTCGCACCGCTCAAATTTTCGGCTCCCCTGCCGATATAGAAAAAGAGGGCGTCGAGACGGTGCCCAAAGCAACACCAACCAATTCATACAGGTAGAACCCAATGTCCGGAAACATGTTTCTCACAGGCCTCTCCGGCCTCAGCGTGGCCCGAGCCAACTTGGTGACCACGGCCCATAACACGGCCAACGTGAATACGGCGGGCTACAGCCGCCAGCTGGCCGAAGTGGCCACCAACGGTGCCATCTCCTCCGGCGCTGGCTACATCGGCACCGGCGCCCGCGTGACGACCGTCTCGCGCAGCTTCGACGCCTACCTCACGGCGCAGCTTTCGGGCGCGCAGTCGGCCTCCGCCGCGCTCAGCACCTATGGCTCGCAGATCAACCGCATCGACACGCTGCTGGCGGACAAGACGGCCGGCCTGGCGCCGCTGATGCAGAGCTTCTTCACCGCCATGCAAGGCGTGGCCAACACGCCGGCCGACTCGGCCGCGCGCCAGCAGCTCATCAGCTCGGCGCAGTCGCTGTCGAACAAGTTCCGCTCGACCGACCAGTACCTGACGGACCTGAACTCCTCGGTCAATGACCAGATCAAGGGCAGCGTCGACCAGATCAACACCTACGCCAAGCAGATCGCCAGCCTGAACCAGCAGATCAGCCAGGCCCAGGCCGTGGCCGGCGGCCAGCCGCCGAACGACCTGATGGACCAGCGCGACCTGCTCGTGAGCCAGCTGAGCCAGATCGTCGACGTCAAGGTCGTCGTGCAGGACAGCGGCAAGTACAACGTGTCCATCGGCAACGGCCAGTCGCTCGTGACCTCCGACCGCGCCGCCACGCTGGCGGCCGTGCGCTCGCCAGCCGACCCGACCCGCACCTCCGTCGTGATGACCGGCATCGCCGGCAACGTGACCGAGTTCCCCGACTCCGCCTTCACCGGCGGCTCGCTCGGCGGGCTGATGGCCTTCCGCGCGCAGACGCTGATCCCGACGCAGAACGCCATCGGCCGTCTCGCGATGTCGCTGTCCGACGCGGTCAATGCGCAGCACAACCTCGGTGTCGACCTGAACGGCGCGCTGGGTGGCGACTTCTTCACGACCGCCTCGCCCGGCGCCTACAGCAACGCCCACAACACCGGCAACCTGGTGCTCGGCGGCTCCGTGAGCGACATCTCGCAGCTCACGACCAGCGACTATTCGATCGAGGTCAAGGACGTCGCGGGCGTGCTGACCTACTCGGTCGAACGCCTCTCCGACAAGACGTCGATGGGCAACTTCACCACCTTCCCCATCACCTTCGACGGTGTCAGCCTCACCGCCGCCAGCGGCACGGCGCAGGCCGGCGACACCTTCCTCGTGCAGCCGACTCGCACCGGCGCGCGCGACATGGACGTTCTGGTGCTCGACCCCTCCAAGGTCGCCGCCGCATCTCCGCTGGTGACGGGCAACACGGCCGGCAACAAGGGCACCGGCGCCCTGAGCCCCGCCACCGTCGACTCCACCTACCTGGCTGCGCCGCTGGCCGGCACGGTCACGCTGACCTTCGACAGCGCCACCGGGACGCTCTCGGGCTTCCCGGCCACCGCGCCCGTCACCGTCACGCTGCCCGACGGCACGGTCAACAACTACGCGGCGGGCGCACCCGTACCCTACACCGCCGGCGCCACGATGAGCTTCGGCGGCGTCACGATGAGCATGACCGGCGCGCCCTCCAACGGCGACACCTTCACCATCGGCAAGAACAACGGCGGCGTCTCCGACGGCAGCAACGCGCTGGTGATGGGCGCGCTGCAACGCAAGACGGTGATGGCCAACGGCACGACCACCTTCAACGGCGCCTACGCCCAGCTCGTGAGCGAAGTTGGCAACAAGGCCATGGAAGTCAAGGTCGCCGGCACCACGCAGGACAGCGTGACCGCGCAGATCAAGGCCAGCCAGCAATCCATCTCCGGCGTGAACCAGGACGAGGAAACCGCCAACCTGCTGATGTACCAGCAGATGTACCAGGCCAACGCCAAGGTGATCCAGACCGCGACGACGATGTTCGACGCGATCCTGGGCATCAGCGGCTGATCCGGCCCGCCGCACCGAACCAAGGAGTCATGATGCGCATCAGCACCAGTTCTTTCTACGAGCAGAATCTCTTCGCGATGGGTCAGCAGCAGCAGAACCTGTTCCGCGTCCAGCAGCAGCTCGCGACGAACAGCAAGTTCCTCACCGCCGCGGACGATCCGGTCGCCGCCGCGCGCGCCTTGGGCGTGTCGCAGACGCTGTCGGAATCATCGCAGTACGCCACCAGCCGCGACCGCGCGATGCTGTCGCTGTCGCGCGAAGAGAACGCGCTCGACTCGGTCACCTCGATCCTGCAGAACATCAAGACGCTGACGGTGCAAGCCGGCAACGGCACGCTGTCGGACGCCGACCGCGCCTCGATCGCGACCGAGATCCAGAGCAACCTCGACTCGCTCGTGGGCCTGGCCAACACCGACGACGGCAATGGCCAGTTCCTCTTCGCCGGCTTCAAGAGCGGCAGCGCTCCTTTTGTCGCCTCGGCGGGCGGCGGCATCCAGTACATGGGCGACCAGGGCCAGCGCCTGATGCAGGTCGACGTGGCGCGCCAGATGTCGACGACCGACGACGGCCGCAGCATCTTCCAGACCGTGCAGGGCGGTGCCGGCTACGTCACCTCGGCCGCGGGCGCGAACACTGGCAACGCCGTGTTCAGCACGGTCGGCGTGATGGACGCCACGAACGCGAACTACGGCAAGGATTTCAGCATCAGCTTCGCCGCGGGTGTCTACACCGTCGCGACGCAGGACACGCCGCCGGTCACGGTGGCCACCGGCCCCTATGTCGACGGCGACCCGATCTCCTTCGGCGGCCTGCAGATCAGCATCACCGGCACGCCAGCGGACGGCGACACCTTCAACGTGACGACCGCCAAGAACGCCGGCACCGACATGTTCGCCTCCATCGGCCAGCTGATCACCGCGCTGAAGACGCCGCTGGAAGGCGGCGGCCCGGCGGCGCAGGCCAAGCTGCTCAATGCCCTGAGCACGGCCAACGTGAAGGTCACCAACGCGCACGACAACGTGCTGACGGTGCTGTCCTCGGTCGGCTCGCGCATGAACGAACTCGACTCGCTCGACTCCGCCGGCGCCTCGCGCGACCTGATGGACAAGGGCTACCTGTCGGAGATCCAGGACCTGGACCCCGTGGCCGCGATCTCGGAGTTCTACCAGCGCCAGACCTCGCTGCAGGCCACGCAACTGACCTTCGCGCGGCTGAGCAATATCGCTCTCTTCAACTACCTCTGATGGACGGGGCGCCGCGTTCGCGCGGCTAGAATCCGGCGCACATCGTCCGGCTTCGACGCAGGGCTTCCCCCATCGGAATGAGTTCTGAACCTAAATCCAACGCGGCGCGGCGAAGCGGCTCCCTGAGCTCCGGCAACGCCGCGGCCGCCGGCGAGGAGCGCAAGCCTTCCATCCGCGATGTCGCGCTGCTGGCTGAGGTCGGGCTGGGTACCGTCTCCCGCGTGATCAACGGCCATCCCAACGTGCGCGAGGAAAAGCGCAAGCGCGTGAAGGCCGCGATCCTGGCGCTGGGCTACGTGCCCGACATCGTGGCGCAGAGCATGCGCAACCATCGCTCGATGACCTTCGCCTGCGTCATGCGCGACTTCACCGTGCCGGTGCTCAGCATGTTCGTCGACTCGATGCAGAAGGAGATCGACGCCTTCGGCTTCTCGTTGATGGTGGCCTCCAGCTACCACGACCCGCAACGCGAACTCGAGCTGTTGCGCGGCTTCCAGCAGCGCCGCATCGACGGCCTCGTGATCGCGACCTCGTCGGAAGAAGAGCCCGTGCTGCTGGCGATGCTGAAGGAAGCGACCTTCCCCATCGTGCTGCTCGACCGCGAGCTGCCCGACGAACTCGACGCCGTGTCGGTCAACCATGCGGCGGGCATCCGCCAGGCCGTGCTGCACCTGGCCGACCTCGGTCACCGCCGGATCGCCATCATCTCGGGCGAGCCAGGCGTGCACCCGACGCGGAGCCGGATGAAGGGCTACCTCGACGCGCATGCGGAACGCGGCCTGCCCGTGGACAACACGCTGATCCGCTCCGCCTCCTTCAGTCGCGACGTGGGCTACACCGAATCGCGCTGGCTGATGGAGCAGCCTTCGCCGCCCACCGCCATCATCGCTGGCGGCACCTCGCTCCTGCCGGGCGTGATGCAGGCGGCGCGGGAGAAAGGCCTCTCGATCCCGAAGGATCTCTCCATCATCGCGGGCGCGGACAGCGACGTCGCGCTGCTGTCCACGCCGCCCTTCACGGTCGTGCGCTGGAGCCACGACCAGCTCGGCAAGGCGGCCGGCCGCTTCCTGATGGACCGCCTGGCCGACCCGACACTGCGCCGCAGGCGCCTGACGGTCGATGCGGAACTGGTCGTGCGCGAATCCTGCGCCGCACCGCGAATGGGGGTCGCCCCGCTTGACAAGTCGATTTGAGAGCCTAATATTGGAAACGTTTCCTAAACGCCGTCACGGCTGAATCGTCACCTTCGAGGTGCATTCGAGACGACAAATTGGAAACGTTCCCAAACGAGACAAGGACGAGACGATTCATGAATCGCATAGGAATTGACGTCGGCGGCACCTTCACGGACATCGTGCTGGTGGACGATGCGTCGGGGCAGATCTGGTCGGCCAAGGTCGCGACCACGCCGGCCGACAGGGTGGTGGGGGCCATGGCCGGCTTTCGCAAGATCCTCGAACTCAGCGGCCGCGCGAGCGCGGAGGTCGGCTTCATCGGCCACGGCACGACGATGGCGACCAACATGATCGTCGAGGGGAAGGGCGCGAAGACCGCGCTCATCACCACCGCCGGCTTCCGCGACGTGCTGGAGCTGCGCCGGCTCTCGCGCCACGACCGCGCGGACCTCTACGACTTGCAGTTCGAGAACCCCAGGCCGCTGGTGGAGCGCCGCTGGCGGCTCGAGGTGCGCGAGCGCATGCGCCATGACGGCACGGTGGAGACGCCGCTCGACCTCGTGGAACTTCAGGAACTGGCCGCGCGGATCAAGGAATCCGAGATCGAGGCCGTGGCCATCTGCTTCCTCCACGCCTACGTCAACCCCGAACACGAGCGCGCCGCGCTGGCCGAACTCAAGCGCCTGCTGCCGAACTGCTTCATCACCGCGTCGCACGAGGTCAACCCGGAGATGCAGGAGTACGAGCGCACCAGCTCGACCGTGATGAATGCGCTGCTGGGCCCCGTCTGCGGCCGCTACATCCACAACTTCGAGGCGCAACTGCGCGAGGCGGGCTTTCGCGGCGAGTTGCTCTTCATGCAGTCCAATGGCGGCCTCGCTTCCACGCAGGTCGTCGCGGCCAAGCCCATCGTGCTGCTGGAGTCGGGCCCGGCAGGCGGCGTGAGCGCGGCCGTGCGCAGCAGCGAGCAGGCCGCGCTGCGCGGCGTGCTGCTGGGCGACATGGGCGGCACCACCTTCGACGTGTCTCTGGTGCGCGATTCGCGCCCCGAGATCCGCACGAGCGGCCTGTTGCACACGCATGCGGTGCGCGCGCCCACCATCGACATCGACTCGATCGGCGCCGGCGGCGGCTCCATCGCCTGGATCGACAGCGGCGGCGGCGTGCACATCGGCCCCGAGAGCGCGGCGGCCGACCCCGGCCCCGCCTGCTACGGACGCGGCGGCACGCGGCCCACGGTGACCGACTGCAACCTGCTGCTGGGTTACGTCGACCCCGATTCCTTCCTCGGCGGCGAATTCAAGCTCGACACGCAGGCCGCGCTCGCCGCGGTGGAGACCCATCTCGCCAAGCCGCTCGGCGTCTCCGTGCTCGAGGCTGCGTGGACCGTGCGCGTGGTCGCCAATGCGTTGATGGCGCAGGCCATGCGCCTGATGACGGTGGAGCGCGGCTACGACCCGCGCGAGCTGGCCTACATGTGCTACGGCGGCGCCGGCCCCGTGCATGCCATCGACCTCGCGCAGGAACTGGACATCAAGGAAGTGATCGTGCCGCCGCTGCCGGGCCTCTTCAGCGCCTTCGGCATGATCGTCGCCGACCGCCAGTTCGATGGCCAGACCGCCGTCGAGACCGAGCTCGAAGCCGTGCCGGCGGAAAAGATCCGCAGCCACTGCGCCGCGCTGGACCAGCAGGCCCGCGCCGCCTTCGGCCCCGAGCAGGCGGCGCTGGGCGTGAAGACCCTCTACCGCGCCGACTGCCGCTATGCGGGCCAGCCGGCCGCCATCCCGGTCGATATCGCCTCCGAGCTGCTCGAAGGCGGCGCCTCCGGCAGCCTCGTCGCCCACATCCGCGACGGTTTCGAGCGCAACCACAAGCGCATGTGGAACTTCATCAAGGCCGACCAGCCGATCGTGCTGGTGAACCTGCGTCTCCAGGCCACGGTGCAGACCGGCTGGCGCGGCATCGTGAGCCAGGCCGGCACCGTGCGAAAGAGCGGCGCCGCCAAGAAGGAGCGCAACGTCTACGTCGAGGGCCGGATGCAGCCGTTGCCCGTGCACCACCGCGGCGATCTCGCCGTCGACCGGCCCATCGAGGGGCCGGCCATCATCGAGGAACAAAGCAGCTGCATCATCTTCCAGCGCGGCCAGACCGCCCGCATCGACCGCGCCGGCAACCTGCGCATCGCGCTCTGAGGCAAGCCATGGAAACCATCGTCTACGAAATCCTGCGCAACTCGCTCTACGCCACCGCTCGCGAAATGAAGATCGCGATGATGCGCACGGCCGCGAGTCCGATCATGCACCTGGGCGCCGACGCATCGGCCGCCGTCTTCGACGCCGAGATGCAGCTTGTCGCGCAAGGCAACGACATCCCCACCATGCTCGGCTCGGCCGTGATCTCCACCAAGGTCTCGGTGGAAGCCATCGGCCGCGACAAGCTGCGCCCCGGCGACGTGATCATCAGCAACGACGCCTACCTGGGCGGCGGCAACCACCAGCCCGACGTGCAGGTCACGCGGCCGGTCTTCGTGGGCGAGGAACTCGTCGCCTTCGTCATGACGCGCGGCCACTGGACCGACATCGGCGGCCAGGCGCCCGGCAGCTACACGCTCAACACCTGGGACATCTTCGGCGAGGGGATCCGCATCCCGCCGGTGCTGCTCTACCGCAACGACGAGATCGTGCAGGACGTGCAGACCATGATCGTCCAGAACACGCGCGATCCCGAAGGGCGCCTGCTCGACATCCAGGCGCAGTACGCCGGCACCTACGTGGGCGACCAGCGCATCCAGGCCCTGGCGAAGAAGTACGGCGCGGGCGCGCTGCGCGACGCGATGCGCCGCTCGCTCGATCATTCCGAGGCGCTGATGCGCGAAGCCATCCGCGGCATCCCGGACGGCGTGTACGAGGCCGAGGATTTCGCCGAGGGCGTGGAAGCCCCGGGCTGGAGCGGTGCGCCGGTGCCGCTGAAGGTGAAGGTGACGGTCTCGGGCGACCAGATCCACTTCGACTACACCGGCACGGGCGCCCAGACGCGCGGCGGCATCAACTGCCCGCTGGCCGTGACCTGCAACAGCACGTGGTTCACGGTGAAGGCGCTGACAGACGTCTCCATCCCGATCAACCAGGGTTGCTACCGCCCCGTCACCATCGAGGCGCCGCTGGGCAGCATCGTCAACTGCCAGTTCCCGGCCTCGGTCGTGAGCGGCAATACCGAGACCTCGCCGCGCGTGATCGACCTGTGCCTCAAGGCGCTGTCGCAGGCCGTGCCCGAGCGTGTGATCGGGCAGAGCAACTGCGCCGCCTGCTCCGGCGTCTTCGGCGGCCGCGACCCGGTGGAAGACCGCGTGCGCCGCACTGGCAAGGAATTCGTCAGCATGGTCGAGCCGCATGGCGGCGGCATGGGCGCGCGCGCCACGCGTGACGGCATCAACGGTATCCGCGTCTACGTGGGCAATGCCGGCTCGCTGCCGGTGGAGTTCATCGAGCAGAGCATGCCGTTGGTGGTGGAAGACTGGGCGCTCATGACCGACAGCGGCGGCGCAGGGCGCTGGCGCGGCGGCCTCACCGCGCGGCGCACCTACCGCGTCGAGTTCGACGAGGCGACCTTCACCGTCGCGGGCGAGCGCGGCAAGGCGGCGCCCGAAGGCTACTTCGGCGGCCTCGAAGGCGCGCTCTTCGACTGCCGCATCCTGGCGCCGGATGGCAGTACGCGCACCATGCCGCCCAAGGGAGCGACGGCTGTGGTGCACCGCGGCGACCGCGTGGTGGTGCAGCCCGCCGGCAGCGGCGGCTACGGCGACCCGAGATCCAGGCCCGCCGAAGCCGTGCGCCACGACCTGCTGGACGGCTACATCAGCGAACGCGCCGCCCGCGAGCTGTACGGCGCGAAGCTGGATGACGCAGGGCCGAAGCATGCTTGAGGCGCCTTCGTCCTCCGCGCCGCCGCCGCTGCCGCTCGAAGGCGTGTGCGTGGTCGAGATCGGCCACAGCCTGGCCGCGCCCTACGCCGGCCTGATCTTCGCGCACCTGGGCGCTCGCGTCGTGAAGATCGAGAACGCCAGCGGCGGCGACTACGCGCGCGGCTGGGGCCCGCCCTTCATCGACGGCGCCTCGGCCCTGTTCCATGCCATCAACCATGGCAAGCAGAGCATCAGCGCGGACTTCAACGACCCCGACTGCATCGACCGCATCCGCGAGTTCATCGTCGCCGAGGCCGACGTGGTGATCCAGAACCTCAAGCCCGGCAACCTGGACCGCCACCGCCTGGGCGCGAAGGACCTGACCGAACTCTGCCCTTCGCTCATCTACTGCAACCTCGGTGCCTTCGGCGCGACCGGCCCGTTGCGCGACAAGCCCGGCTACGACCCGCTGGTGCAGGCCTACAGCGGCATGATGAGCATCGTCGGCCATGACGCGGATGCGCCGAGCCGCGTGCCGGTGTCGATCAACGACATGGGCACGGGCATGTGGGCCGTCATCGGCGTGCTGGCCGCGCTGCGCGGCCGGCCCGGCGCGCAGGCGCAGCAGGGCCGCGTCATCGACGTGTCCCTCTACGAGACCGCGCTGGCGTGGATGACCGTGCCGCTGTCCGACAGCCTGGCGGGCGGCAAGCAGCCCGCGCGCATGGGCTCGGGCAGCCCGAACATCGTGCCCTACCAGGTCTTCGACTGCGCCGACGAAGCGATCCTCGTCGCCGCCGGCAACGACACGCTCTACCGCCGCCTGTGCAAGACCATGGGCCTGCAGGCACTCGCGGACGACGCGCGCTTCCTCACCAACGGCCACCGCGTATCGAACCGCCAGGCGCTGATCCTGCTGCTGGAGGCGCGCTTCAAGGACCGGCCCGCCAAGGAATGGCTTGCGCTGCTGGAGGCTGAATCCATCCCTTGCGGGCCGCTGCAATCGGTCGACCGCGTGGTGACGAACGAGCAGACTGTCTCGCTCGACATCCTGCGCAAGACCCCCGACCAGAAGACCACCACCGTGGCGTTGCCGCTTTCCTTCGACGGCCGGCGCCCGCCGCTGCCCGGCAACACACCCGCGCTGGGCGAGCACGATCATCTGCTCGGCCCCGTCCACACCTCACCTGTCCTGGAGAAGAACTGATGTCCAACCTCGTCGCGGAGCTTTCGCCTTCGCTCGAAACCCTCGCGCTGTCCTCGCCCTTCGAAGGCCTGCTGGTCGTGCAGCTCAATCGGCCCGCGGTCGCGAATTCGATCAGCACGCAGATGGGCCGCGAGATCATCTCGGTCTTCGGCGCGCTCGAAGCCGCGCCGGAAGACTACCGCTGCGTCGTGCTCACCGGCGCGGGCGAGACCATCTTCTGCGCCGGCGCCGACTTGAAGGAGCGCGACCACATGACGGATGCGCAGTTCAACACCCAGCACTATCTCTTCGAGCGCATGGTCCGCGCGGTGTATGACTGCCCCGTGCCCATGATCGCCTGCGTGAACGGCGCCGCCATCGCCGGCGGCCTGGAGCTCGCGCTGGCCTGCGACTTCATCGTGGCGGGCGACCATGCGCGCTTCGGCTTCTCGGAAGTCACGCGCGGCATCATGCCCGGCGGCGGCGGCACGCAGCAACTGCCGCGCGCCATCGGCGTGCGGCGTGCCAAGGAGGCGATCTTCACCGGAGAGGCCTTCGGCGCGGACGAGGCGCTTCGCCTCGGCCTGGTCAACCACGTCTACCCGCGCGCGGCGCTGCGCGAGGAGACGATGAAGCTGGTGCAGCGCATCCTGGCCAATGCGCCCATCGCCGTGCGCCAGGCCAAGAAAGCCGTGACCTACGGCCTGCAGATGGACCTGCGCACCGGCCTCTTCTTCGAGATCGAGGCCTACAACCGCCTCATTGCCACCGAGGACCGCAACGAAGGCATCCGCGCCTTCAACGAGAAGCGTCCGCCGCGCTTCTCCGGGAGGTAGGCGATGTCCCCGGCCCATGGTGGAAGACAGGTCCGCGTGCGCGAAGTCGGCATGCGCGACGGGTTGCAGAACATCGCGCAGATCATGCCCACGGCCGCGAAGCTGGCCTGGATCGACGCGGAGTTCGCGGCCGGCGTGCGTGAGATCGAGGTCTGCTCCTTCGTGCCGCCGAAGCTGATGCCGCAGTTCATCGACGCGCCGGAGGTGGTTCGGCATGCGCTGGGCATCGAGGGCCTCACGGTCGCCGCGCTGGTGCCGAACGCGCGCGGCGCGCACGATGCGCTGGCGCTGGGCGTGCACAAGCTGAACTACGTGATCTCGGCGAGCGAAAGCCACAACCGCGCCAACGTGCGTCGCACGCGCGAGGAGTCGATCGAAGGATTCCGCCAGGTCGCGCGTCTGGCCGAGGGCACGAGCACGCTGCCGGTCGGCGGCGTCTCCACCGCCTTCGGCTGCACCATCGAGGGCCGCGTCCCGCACGAACAGGTGCTGTATGTCGTGAAGAGCTACCTCGACGCCGGCGCGAAGGAGATCGTGCTGGGCGATACCGTCGGCTATGCGAACCCCTCGGCCATCCACGCGCTGGTCGAGCGCGTGCTGGCGGCGGCGGGCGGCGTCCCGGTCGCGCTGCACCTGCACGACACGCGCGGCCTCGGCCTCGCCAACGTCGCGGCGGGGCTGGAGGCGGGCATCCGCGAATTCGATTCCGCGCTCGCCGGCATGGGCGGCTGCCCGCACGCGCCGGGCGCGAGCGGCAACATCGTCACGGAGGACCTCGTGTTCCTGCTCGAATCGATGGACTGGCGCACCGGCATCGACATCCCGAAGCTGTTGCGGGTGCGCGAGATCCTCCGCAAGGAATTGCCGCAGGTGGAGCTGCTCGGCGCGATGGCCAAGGCGGGCCTGCCGCTGGGCTTTGAAGTGAAGGAGATCGCGTGACCACCTTCGAAGAGGCGCTCGCTTCGCCCCTGCGCCGCCGCAGCGTGATCCTCGCCACTGGAGCGTGGGCCGCCACCCAGGCCATGGCGCAGCCCGCGTGGGACCCGTCCCGCCCCATCAAGCTCGTCGTCACCTATCCGCCCGGTGGTGGCGCCGACGTGACGGCGCGCGCCATCGTCGAGCGCCTCGGCGAGAAGCTGGGCCAGCCGGTGATCGTGGAGAACCGCGGCGGCGCCGACGGCAAGATCGGCGCCGGCTTCGTCTACCGTGCGCCGCCGGATGGCTACACGCTGCTGTGGGGCAATGCGGACATCCTCACCGTCGCGCCGAATCTCTTCACCAGCCTGCCCTACGAGCCGCGCGAGTTCGTGGCGGTCGGGCCGACGGCGGCGGTGTCCTTCATGCTGGTCGGGCGGCCGGAGTTGGGCGCCAAGACGCTGCCCGAACTGGTCGCGCTGGCGCGCGGCAAGGAGCTGAGCTTCGCGCACTGGGGCAACGGAAGCCGCGGCCACCTTGGCGCGGAGATGTTCCGCCATGTGGCCAAGGTGCCGAAGCTGCTGGTCGTGCCCTACCAGGGCACGGCGCCGGCCGTGCAGGCGCTGGTCGGCGGCCATGTGGATGCGATGTTCATGACCTCGCCGCTGTGGCTGACCACGCGCACGCGCGTGACCACCTACGCGGCCGCCGCGCGCACGCGCTACGAGCCCTTCAAGGACGTGCCGACCATGACCGAGCTGGGCGTACCGGTGGAACTGGAGGTATGGCAGGGCCTCTTCGCCCCGCCCAGGACGCCGCGCCCCGTGGTCGACCGGCTCTCCCGCGCCTTGCAGGATGTCATGGGCGATGCCGGCGTGAAGAAGAAAGTGGAAGAACTCGGCGGCCTGCCCATCGCGGGCGGCGCGGACGAGTTCGCCGCGTCGGTGGCGGCCGACCAGGTCCGGTGGAAGGAGTTCATGCAAGCCGCCAACATCCAGCCACAGAGCTGAAGGGGAGGAAGCGATGGGCGGCCGCGCAGGGCCGTCGAGATATGGAAACGTTTCACGATGGCCGCCCGACGGCCGCGTCACATCAAAAGAGAAGGAGACAAACAGATGGATTCGAAGAAGAACGCCAGGAATATCCCGGCCCGGGCCGCGGCACTGCGGCGCCTGCTGTGCGTCGGCTTGCCCGCCGCCGCGCTGGCGGCGGGGCTGGGCGCGCTGCCCTCCGCCGCGCGGGCGCAGGGCGACTGGGTCCCCACCAAGCCGATCAAGATGATCGTGCCCTATCCGGCCGGCGGCGGCTCGGACACGGTGGCGCGCATCGTGGTGCAGGCCTTCGGCAACCGCCTGGGCCAGCCCATCGTCATCGAGAACCGCGGCGGCGCCAATGGCGCCATCGGAACCGAACTGGCCTTCAACGCCGCGCCGGACGGCTACACGCTGCTGATGTCGAGCGCGGACACCTACTCGATGTACCCGCCGCTCTACCCCAAGGCCAAGTTCGTCTCCAAGGATTTCGTGCCGATCGCGCCTTCGGCCAAGGTCAACTTCGTGATCATGGGGCGCCCCGAACTGCCGGCGAAGAACCTGCCCGAGCTGATCGCGCTGGCGAAGAAGACCAAGCTCACCTACGGCACCTGGGGCAACGGCAGCGGCGCGCACATCGCGATGAGCCTGTTCAACTCGGTGGCCCACACCGAGATGATCCACGTGCCCTACCAGGGCGCGGCGCCCGCCGCGCAGGCCGCGATGGCCGGCCAGGTGGACCTGGCCATGATGCCGATGCACCTGGCCGCGAGCTTCCGCGGCAAGCTCACGCCCTTCGGCGTCGCGTCCACCAGCCGCATCGAATCCGTAAAGGACATTCCCACGCTCACCGAGCAGGGCACGCCCGTGCTGGCCGATGCGTGGGTCGGCGTGCTGGCGCCGCCCAAGACGCCGCCGGCCGTCGCCGCCGCGCTCGCCAAGGCCTTCGCCGAGACCATGGCGGAGCCGGAGGTCGCGGCCAACCTCAACCGCGTGGGGCTGGTCCCCTTCATCGCCACGCGCGAGCAGTTCGGCACCTACCTCGCGGAGGACTACGCCTTCTGGAGCAAGACGATCAACGCCTCCGGCATCAAGATCGAGAACTGAGCGAGAGGCCTCCCCGTGCAAGAAGCGACGCTCGCCTTCGACCGTGACTATCCCGAGCTGCGCGACGCGGTGCGCCGCGTCTGCACGGACTACCCCGGCAGCTACTGGCAGGCGCTGGATGACCGGCGCGGCTACCCGACCGAGTTCGTGCAGGCGCTCACGCAGGCCGGCTTCCTGGGCGCGCTGATCCCCGAAGCCTACGGAGGCTCCGGCCTGCCGCTGCGTGCGGCGGCGGTGATCCTGGAGGAGATCAACGCGAGCGGCTGCGTCGCCAGCCCCGCGCATGCGCAGATGTACATCATGGGCACGGTGCTGCGCCACGGCAGCGAGGCGCAGAAGCAGCGCTTCCTGCCCGCCATCGCCAGCGGCGAACTCCGGCTGCAGGCTTTCGGCGTGACGGAGCCCGACAGCGGCTCCGACACCACGCGCCTGAAGACCCGCGCCGTGCGCCGCGGCGACAAGTACGTCGTCAACGGCCAGAAGCTCTGGACCTCGCGCGCTTTGCATTCGGACCTCATGCTGCTCCTCGTGCGCACCACGCCCATCGAGCAATGCGCGAAGAAGACCGACGGCATGTCCACGCTGCTGGTCGACCTGCGCGAGGCCAAGGGCAAGGGGCTGGACATCCGCCCCGTGAAGACGCTGCTCAACCACAACACGACCGAGATCTTCATCCACGATCTCGAAGTGCCGGTGGAGAACCTGGTCGGCGAGGAGGGCAGGGGCTTCCGCTACATCCTCGACGGCATGAACGCGGAGCGCATCCTGGTAGCGCAGGAATGCATCGGCGACGGCCGCTGGCTGGTGGGCAAAGGCGTGGCCTATGCCAACCAGCGCCAGGTCTTCGGCCGGCCCATCGGCCAGAACCAGGGGATTCAGTTCCCGCTCGCGCGGGCGCACATGGAACTGGAGGCGGCCGATCTCATGGCGCGCAAGGCCGCCGCGATGTTCGAGCGCGGACTGCCTTGCGGCGCGGAAGCCAACATGGCCAAGCTGCTCGCCTCCGAGGCGACCTGGAAGGCGGCCGAGGCGGCGCTGCAGACGCACGGCGGCTTCGGCTTCGCACAGGAATACGACATCGAACGCAAGTGGCGCGAGGCGCGCATCTACCAGACCGCGCCGATCTCCACCAACCTCATCCTGTCCTACCTCGGCGAGCACGTGCTCGGCATGCCGAGGTCGTACTGAACCAGACCGAACGGAACACACGGAAGCGACCATGCGAATCTGGCACCAATCCAGCACGGAGATCGAAGAACTCGGCGCCTACAAGCGCTCGCTCGTCGATCATGCGAAGAAGATCCTGGGCGACGACGCCGCCATCACCGTGCACGGCATGCCGGCCGGCCGCTACAAGGGCCGCGCGCCTTCGGATGCGCTGGGCAATGCCTTCGTGCACCACCGCATCCTGGAGCCGGTGCTGGCGAATGCAGTGCGCGCGGAGCGGGAAGGCTTCGAGGCCTTCGTGATCGGCTCGTTCAGCGAGCCCTTCCTGCGCGAGCTGCGCTCGGCGGTGGACATCCCGGTGGTGTCGCTCACCGAGTCGGCGCTGCTCGTCGCCTGCTCGATGGGCAAGTACAGCGCGCCGGTCTCCAACATGCCGACCACCGCGTGGATGACGCGCATGTCGGTCGAGGCGCACGGGCTGGCCGCTCGCGTGCTGCGCGTTCAGTCCATCGACCCGCCGCTGGACGAGCCCGCGCTGGCCGTCGGCTTCGAGGAGCCGGGGCCGGTGATCGACTCCTTTCGCAGGGCCGCGCGGCTGGCCATCGCCGATGGCGCGGACGTGGTGATCCCCGCCGAAGGCATGCTTGCCGAGTTGCTGTACGTCAACGGCGTGAAGGAGATCGACGCGGTGCCCGTGCTCGACGTCTTCGGCGTCACCTGGGCCTATGCCGCCATGCTGGCCCGGCTGCGCGAGCGCACGGGTCTGCAGGTGGGCCGCAAGTGGCACTACCGGCGCGACGACCCCGAGTTCGTGCGCGAGCTGGCGGGGGAGTAGGCCATGGGCACCGAACGCAGCCCGCGCTACAGCGGCGTCTTCCCGGTGGTCCCCACCACCTTCACCGAGACCGGCGAGCTGGACCTCGACAGCCAGAAACGCTGTGTCGACTTCATGATCGACGCGGGATCGGACGGCTTGTGCATCCTCGCCAACTTCTCCGAGCAGTTCGTGCTTTCCGACGAGGAGCGTGAACTGCTGACGCGGAGCATCCTCGCACACGTGCGCGGCCGCGTGCCGGTCATCGTCACCACCACTCACTTCAGCACCCGGGTTTGTGCCGAGCGCAGCCGCCGCGCGCAAGGGGCGGGCGCCGCCATGGTGATGGTCATGCCGCCGTACCACGGCGCGACGATCCGCGTGCCGGAGCCGCAGTCTTTCGAGTTCTTCGCACGCCTGTCCGATGCGATCTCGATTCCCATCATGGTCCAGGACGCCCCCGTCAGCGGCACCACGCTGGGCGCGGCGCTGCTTGCACGCATGGCCCGCGAGATCGAGCAGGTCGCTTACTTCAAGATCGAGACGCCCGGCGCGGCCTCGAAACTACGCGAGCTGATCCGGCTCGGCGGCGACGCGGTCGAGGGCCCGTGGGACGGGGAGGAGGCCATCACGCTGCTGCCCGACCTGGACGCCGGCGCCACGGGCTCGATGACCGGCGGGGCCTACCCCGATGCGTTGGGCGCCATCGTCCATGCCCACCGCGCCGGCCGTCGCGACGAGGCACGGTTGTTGTACGAGCGCTGGCTTCCGCTCATCAACTACGAGAACCGCCAATGCGGCCTGCTGGCCTGCAAGGCGCTGATGAAGGAGGGCGGCGTGATCGCCTGCGAGGCGCCGCGCCATCCCTTCCCGGCCATGCATCCGGACACCCGAGCCGGCCTGCTGGAGACCGCGCGGCGGCTCGATCCGATGGTGCTGCGCTGGGGCCGCTGAATTCCTGCCCGATCACAAAGAAGGAGACAACACATGACGACATCCACCCATTCGCTGCGGCGCAGGCAAGTCCTGCTGGCCGGGGCCGGCCTCTGCGCGGCGAGCCTCGCCAGGGCCGAGACCTGGAGCCCGAACCGCGCCATCAAGCTCATCGTCACCTACCCGCCGGGCGGCGGCGCCGACGTGACGGCGCGCGCCATCACCGACGCGCTGGGCCAGAAGCTGGGCCAGCCGGTGCTGGTGGACAACCGCGGCGGCGCGGGCGGTGCCATCGGCGCGGAGATTGCCTACCGCGCGCCGCCGGACGGCTACACGCTGCTGTGGGGCAACGCGGACATCATGACCATCGCGCCGCACCTCTTCACCAAGCTGCCCTACAAGCCGCTGGAGTTCGTGGCCATCGGCCCGACGGCCGCGGTGGCCTTCGTGCTGGCCGGGCGCGGCAACATCGAGGCCAGGACCTTCCCCGAGCTGCTGGAGCTCGCGCGCAAGAAGGAACTGAGCTTCGCCTCCTGGGGCAACGGCAGCCCCGGCCACGTGGGCTCCGAGATGTTCAAGACGCTCGGCAAGGTGCCCGCCACGCTCACCGTTCCCTACCAAGGCACGGCGCCGGCGGCGCAGGCGCTGCTCGCGGGGCAGGTGGACATGATGTACCTGCCGTCGCCGCTCTTCCTTGCGATGGAGTCGAAGATCACGACCTTCGCCGCTGCCGGCAAGCAGCGCTACGAGCGCTTCAAGCAGGTGCCGACCATGGCCGAGTTCGGCGTGCCGGTGGACCTGGAAGTCTGGCAGGGGCTCTTCGCGCCGCCGGGCACGCCCAAGCCCGTCATCGATCGCATCGCCAAGGCGCTGGCCGAGGTCAGTGCCGATCCCGCCATTCGCAAGAAGATCGAAGAACTGGGCGTGGTTCCGCTGGCGGGCACTCAGGAAGATTTCGCCAAGTCGATCGGGCCCGACGCGGCGCGCTGGGGCGAGGTGATGCGCGCGGCCAACGTGAAGCCGCAAGGCTGAGCGGCCCGAAGGAGACATCATGAACAAGCGCATCGGCATCTCGTCCTTCTCCGCCAGGCTGGCCCTGGCCGCCGTGCTCGGTGGCCTGTGCATCGGGCTCGCCTGGGCGCAGCAGGCCTGGACACCCGCCAAGCCCGTGCGGCTGATCGTGCCTTACCCGGCCGGCGGCGGCACCGACATCGCGGCCCGCCTGATCGCGGCCGGCATGGGCGACAGCCTTGGCCAGTCGGTGGTGGTCGACAACAAGCCCGGCGCCAACGGCGTGATCGCTGCGGACTATGTCTACGCCGCGCCGCCGGATGCGACCACCTTGCTTTTCGGCTCGGCGGACGTGATTTCCATCAGCCCCTTCACCTATCCCAAGATCCAGTTCCAGCCCAACGGCTTCAGTCCGGTGGCTTCCATCGCGAAGATCGGGGTGGTGCTCGCGGGACGCGCGGACATCGACGCGAAGACGCTGCCCGAACTGGTCGAGAAGGCGAAGACCAAGGAGTACTCGTACGCGCACTGGGGTGCGGGCAGCAACGGGCGCATCGGCATGGAGATCTTCCAGTCGCAGAGCGGCGCGAAGAAGATGCTCGGCGTCTCCTACCTCGGCACCGCGCCCGCGCTGGTCGCCCTGCTGGCGGGGCAGGTGGACTTGATGCTCGTGCCCACGCCACTGGTCATCGCCAACCGCGGCAGACTCGTCATCTACGGCGTCGCCTCGCCCGAGCGCTACGCGGGCTTGAAGGACGTGCCGACGCTCGCTGAACTGGGTTATCCGGTCGACGCCAACATCTGGTTCGGCGTGCTCGCGCCGCCCAGGACGCCGCAGGCGGCTGTCGACGCGATCCAGGCGCAGATGACGCGCGTGGTGCACCTGCCGGCGACGCAGGCGCGCATGATCGAGCTGGGCCTGCAGCCGGACCTGAGCGATCCGAAGAGCTTCGTCGGCTTCGTGCTTTCCGAGAACAATCGCTGGGGCGCCGTCATCAAGGCCGCCGGCATCAAGATCGAATGACCTCTTCCATGCACAAGATAGCCGTCCTGGACGATTTCCAGAACGTCGCCCTGAACTTCGGCGACTGGGCCGGCCTGCGCGAGCACGCCGACATCACCGTCTTCCGCGACCACCTCGACGATGAGGACGCGCTGGTCGAGCGCCTGCGGCCCTTCGACGTGCTGTGCGTCATGCGCGAGCGCACGTGGTTCCGGCGCAGCCTGCTGGAGCGGTTGCCCAACTTGAAGCTGCTGGCGAGCACGGGCCCGTGGAACGCGGCCATCGACATCGAGGCGGCCGATGCGCTGGGCATCACCGTGTGCGGCACGGCCACCTCGCTGACGGCAGCTTCGGAGTTGAGCTGGGCGCTGATCCTCGCGGCCGTGCGCGACCTGCCGAAGGAGGTTGCATCCTTTCGCGGCGGCGGGTGGCAGGTGTCGGTGGGCACGGACCTTCACGGCAAGACGCTCGGCCTTCTGGGGCTGGGCTACACCGGCGCGGCCACCGCGCGCATCGCCCACGCCTTCGGCATGAAGACCATCGCGTGGAGCCAGAACATGACGGCGGAGTCTGCCGGCAAGCTGGGCGTGCAATACGTGAGCAAGGATGAGTTGATGGCCCGCAGCGACATCCTCTCGATCCACGTGCGCCTGTCGGAGCGCACGCGCGGCCTGGTCGGCGCGCGCGAACTGGCGCTGATGAAGCCGCAGGCCTACCTCATCAACACGGCGCGCGGGCCCATCGTGTCGCAAGATGCGCTGATCGACGCGCTGCGGCGCAGGCAGATCGCGGGCGCGGGCGTCGATGTGTTCGACGTCGAGCCCCTGCCGGCGGACCATCCCTTCCGCGCGCTGGACAACCTCATCGCCACCTCGCATATCGGCTACGTGACGAAGGGCTCCTACGAGCACTACTACGGGGAGTCGGTGGAGAACATCCGCGCCTGGATCAAGGGGAAGCCCATCCGTACCCTGACCGCCGACAGGCGCGAGATCGCTTACGAGGCCGACGCAGCGGTGCCGCCGAAAAGCTGAGCGCAGGCGCTCGCGCTCAGGCTCGGTCTCACTTGCAGCGGAAGGTGATGCCGGTCTGCGCCGGCGCGGGGCCTTGGGGCTGCGCGCCCAGGCCCTTCTGCTCGCAGTAGTGCGAGGCCTGGATATAGGTCGGTGCGCGCAAGAGGCCGTCAGCCAGCGGCACGACTTCGTTGGGCACGGTTCCGCATGCGGCGAGCGCCAGGAGAGGCGGAAGGAGGGTGAGCCATTTCATGTGGCTATTGTGTCGTGATTCGTGGTTCGCGCGGCTGTTCAATTCGCCTCAGCGCGCCTAGGATGGGCGGCGCAAGAAAGAGGTGGCTCATGGACAACCCCCGTTCCGACGCACGCTTCGCCGGCCCCATTCCGGAGCTGTACGACACACTTTTCGTCCCGCTGATTTTCGAGCCCTACGCGGCCGACCTGGCGCGGCGGGCCGCCGCGCTCGGCCCTTCGCGCGTGCTGGAGACGGCGGCCGGCACGGGCGTCGTCACCCGCGCGATGGCCCGTGCCTTGCCTGCCGAGGTCGAGCTGGTCGCGACCGACCTGAACCAGCCCATGCTGGACCGCGCCGCAGTCGTCGGAACGGCCAGGCCCGTGACCTGGCAGCAGGCGGACGCGATGCGGTTGCCCTTCGGCGATGCGAGCTTCGACCTTGTCGTCTGCCAGTTCGGCGTGATGTTCTTTCCGGACAAGGTCCACGCCTTCGGCGAAGCCCGGCGCGTGCTGCGGCCCGGAGGCACGCTGCTGTTCAACGTCTGGGACCGCATCGAGGAGAACGAGTTCGCCGACACTGTCAGCCAGGCGCTCGCGGCGCTTTTTCCTGCCGACCCGCCGGTCTTCATGGCGCGCACGCCGCACGGCTACTTCGACCAGGCGGCGATCGCACGCGACCTTGCGAGCGCGGGCTTCAGCGCGCAAGCAAGTTTCGAGACGCTGGCGCAGCGCAGCCGCGCGGCTTCGGCACAGGTGCCGGCCGTGGCGCTCTGCCAGGCGACGCCGTTGCGCAACGAGATCGAAAGCCGCCACGGCGCGGACCTCCAGGCCGCCACCGTGGCGTGCACCGCCGCGCTCGCCGCCCGTTTCGGCGCGGGCCCGGTCGAAGGAAAGATCCAGGCCCACATCGTCTCGGTGAAGAACTGATGCGCTACTTGCGGCAGTCGCCGCCGACCGTCACGGATCCGTCCTTGCATTCGGTAAGGATGGGTTCGCGGCGAGGGCCGGCGGGACCGGCAGGCGCCGCCGGCGGGCCGGGACGCGAATAGACGATCTTTTTCGTTCCGAGTTCGCAGCTGCCGACAACCTTGCCCGCGAGGGCCGAATCGGCGGCATCGACCGCGGCGAGGTTGAAGTCGTTGACGCCGCCGGCGCGGATCTTGGCGTCGATCTCAGCCATGAGGGCATCGCAGCCGCCGGCCGCGCTCGCCGGACCCATGAGAACCCATGCCGCGACAGCCAGCGTCAACCTGGCAATGCTTCTCACGGCGGCCTCAACGCGGTGAGGCCGGCACCGGGGTGGTCGTCTCGCGGATCACGCCGCCACCCAGCACGCTGCCGCCCGTGGAACTTCCGGCCCCGCCGCGCACGCGCGCTTCGCAGTCCGCCTGATCGGCGGCCGGTTGCAGCTTGCAACGGGCCATGGCATTGGCATCGTAGCCGGCGGCGCTCGCGCCAGTCAGGCCGTTGCGCGCGGCCTCTTGCTTTGCGGCGCCGGATTCACGAAGACATGCGGCCTTGTCCTGTTGCACGCCGTCGCAGGGTAGCGTGGACCCGGCCGGCTGGGCCGAGACCGCGCCGACGCCCAGCCATGCCGTGAGGCAAAGACCGGCAAGCGCCTTGTTCAATGGTGTCATGTTGGTTCCTCTTCCACGAGCGGAAAGCCAGCACTGTGGACGCGCGACGGGGTCCGGCCTGTGGGACGGGCACGCTTTCGCGCATCAGCCCGGCCCTTCGTGTCGCAGGCTGTTGCCGAGCGCGGTCTTGCGCAGGATCACCGCGAAGGACTGGACCAGCGCGGGCTTGGTTTCCCCCAGCCGCCACAGGATGCCCGGCGTGCGGACGGGAGTCGGATCCTCCAGCGGAATCACCCTCAACCCGGCCATCGTGCCCGGGACGGCGTTGATGGCGACGATGGAGCCGATCTTCGTGCGCGCGACCAACGCCAGCATCGGCGCCACCGTCGACATCTCGGCCACGATCGTCGGCTCCGCGCCGCTGGCGCTGAAGCATTCGTCCAGCATCGTGCGCGTCGAGAAGTAGGACGACATCAGCACCAGTTCCTGCCGGTGCAGCTCCACCATGCGAATGCGCTTGCGCTGCGCGAGCGGGTGCTGTGGTGACACCACCAGCACCATTTCCTCGTTGTAGAGGGGCTCGAACCACAAGTCGCTCGGGTCGTTCGGCCGGTAGGCGATGCCGAGGTCCAGCTCGCCGGCCCTCAGCCGGGCGCCAATGACCTCGGCGGACAGCTCCTCCACGCTGATCCGCACGCCCGGGTGCCGTGCCAGAAGCTGTGCCACGCATTCGGGAATCAGCCCGATGTTGAAGGTGTGCGTGGCCCCTACGCGCACGGTGCCGGTGAGGCTGCCGTTGCCGGGCTTGAGCAGCGCCGTGCCCTGGTCCACCTCCCGCAGCGCGCGGGTGGCGAAGCCGCGCAACAGCTCGCCGGCCTCGGTGGTCACGACCTTCTTGCCGATGCGCTCGAAGAGTGGCTGGCCGAGTTCGTCTTCCAACTGTCGGATCTGGTGCGAGAGCGTCGATTGCGTCACGTGGACGCGCTCGGCGGCCCGCGTGAAGCTCAGGCAGTCCGCAAGCGCGACGAAATAACGTAGATGCCTCATCTCCATCGAAAACCCCGTGAATGATCGACGGGAGCGATGTTATCGATGAGGCAGGCGGGAGCAGGACGCTTTCAGCGTTCGAAGGCTTCGATTTCGACGATCGAGGTCTCGGCCTGCTGCAGGTCCGGGGTCGGGCCCTTGTCTCCTGCCTGTTTCGTCACGATGACCTCCAGCTTGCCGATCTTGACATTGGGATTGGGATTGGGCGAATTGGCGTAGCGCCAGACATTCTTGAGCTCGGGGGTTTTGAACTCGACCGTGCGCTTGACCAGATTGTTGCCCTTGACCTCCGCGAGGTCGATCGTGTCGCCGTACCACCACATTCCGCGAAAGAATTCCACCACGAGGCCTCGGATCTTGAAATCAACGGCGCCGCTTTGGGTGAAGGTGGTGGAGTCCGTGGGCTCCTGCGCGCTGCCCGCGTCTTGCCTGGAATAGACAACCACCTTGTTGACGTCCTTCCAATCGCTCACCGTGCTGGCGGGGCAAACCTCTGCCTGGCAGCGGTGGCGCAGGAGGTCCACCTGATACTGAGGCCTGAAGTCCGACTGAGCAGTCCATACGACGTCGGGACCGGGGGTGACGCGGTCGCCATCGGACAGCACGGAATAGGGGACCAAGTCATAGGCCAGCTTGCCGTACCACAGCTGCTCCTGGATGACGGAAGCCGGAGCGCCCGCCGCGAGATTGATTTCCGCGCCGGCGACCGGCAGCGCGGCGGGGGACGTGGCGGCCACCGCGGCCGAAGACGCGGCGATCAGTGCAAGTGCGCTAACCCATTGATTGAATTTCATGAACGAATATGTTGAGCTGAATTGATTGAAAGAATTTCTCGCCGTCTTGGGATTCGACGTCGAATAGATATTTTTATAAAATCGTGGAGTCCGAATTCCAATTCGTGACAATTCTTCAGTTTCTCGTGGGCTGCGATATCGGCATCTGCGAGCGGTGCGGGCCGGCGATCATCGATCTCCATGAAAACCCCCATGAATCATCGATGACATCGATGACGTGCATGGAAATTCATCATTTGTGCGCGCCTGCCCGGGGCCCTATCGTCCCGTCCTGTCGCAGCCCGCGATCCACGACGCCGGTCCACGGCGCATCAGGAGACAAAGACCATGTCCGAATACAACCAGGAGGCGATCACGCGCGACGTGCTCGCCGCTTTCGAAGGAACGCCCGCGCCGCGCCTGCGCCAACTCATGACGTCGCTGGTCAGGCACATCCACGCATTCGCCCGCGAGGTCGATCTCACGCCCGAAGAGTGGCTGGCCGGGCTGAATTTCCTCAATGCGACGGGCCAGATTTCCACCGAGAAGCGTCCGGAGTTCATCCTGCTGTCCGACACGCTCGGCCTGTCGATGATGGTCGTCGCGCTCGCCCAGGCCCGCGCCAGCGGCGACGTGAAGGGCGCGACCGAGGCCACCGAGGCCACCGTCGAGGGGCCCTTCTATTGGCCAGGTGCGCCCGAACTGCCGCTGGGCGCCGACATCGCCGAGGATGTGCCGGGCGAGCCCGCCTTCTACATGGGCCGCGTGACCGACGTGGACGGCCAGCCGCTGGCCGGCGCGCTGCTGGACGTGTGGTCGGGCGATGGCGAGGGCAAGTACGACGTGCAGCTGAGCGACACGCCCACCATGAAGGCGCGCGGCCGTTTCCGCACCGACGTGCAAGGGCGCTACTGGTTCTGGTCGATCCGCCCCGCCTACTACCCCATACCTGACGATGGCCCGGTGGGCGACATGATGCGCGCCACCGCCCGCAGCATCTACCGCCCCGGCCACATCCACATGCAGGTCTCCGCGCCGGGCCACGTGAAGCTGACCACGCATCTGTTCGTGGCCGGCAGCCCCTACATCGACAACGACGCCGTCTTCGGCAAGCGCGACAGCCTCGTGGTCGACTTCGAATCGCATCCGCCGGGCAAGGCGGTGGACGGCCGTGAAATGCGCGTGCCCTACCACTCGGCGAGCTTCGATTTCCGCCTGGCACCCGTGCCCGCGTGAAGGCGCATCCGCAGCACTCTCCAATCCAAGGATTTCCATGAAGATCGGCAAGGCCACCGTGCCCCGCACGTCCATCTGCACCTCGGACGAACACACCATCGTCATCCGCGGGAGGGACCTTTCCCGCGACCTCATCGGCAAGATCTCCTTCGTCGACCATTTCTTCCTCCTGCTGATGGGCAGGCCGCCGAGCGCGGGGGAGGCGGCGGTGCTCAACGCCACGCTGGTCGCCATCGCCGAGCACGGCCTGGTGCCCAGCGTGCAGGCCGCGCGCATGACCTTCGCCGCCGCGCCGGACGCGATGCAGGGCGCGGTCGCGGCGGGCATCCTGGGCTGCGGCTCGGTGGTGCTCGGCTCGTCGGAGACGGCAGGGCGCATGTATGTCGAGATCGACGAACAGGTGAAGGGCGGCGTCTCCATCGAGGCTGCCTCGCTTTCGGTGATGAAGGCCTGGCGCGCGGCCGGCCGCTCCATCCCCGGCTATGGGCATCCGCTGCACAAGGAGCGCGACGAGCGCGTCGGCGCGCTCTTCGACGCCGCGAAGGCGGCGGGCACCAGCCTGCATTTCGTCGCGATCGCCGAGGCGGTCGAAGCCTTGATGCCCGAGGTCGTGAACAAGCCGCTCAAGCTCAACGTCTCGGGCGCCATCCCCTCGGTGCTGTTGGGCGCGGGATTCCCCGTGCAGGCGCTCAAGGGCGTGCCCATCCTCGCGCGCACGGCGGGGCTGATCGCCCACATGTACGAGGAGATGCAGCAGCCCATCGGCTTCGCGCTGTCCTACCAGGCCACGCGCGAGATGGCATACGACGGCGAACTGCCGCCCCACTTCGGGAAGCACGGCGCATGATCCAGGTTCTCCAGGGCCTCAAGGTCATCGAACAGGGCACCTTCATCACGGGTCCCGCCGCCGGCATGCTGCTGGGCGACCTGGGCGCCGATGTGATCAAGGTGGAAGTGCCGAAGACGGGCGACCCGTTCCGCGCCTTCAAGAACGGCCTCTACAGCCCGCACTACCAGACCTACAACCGCAACAAGCGCAGCATCACCCTGGACACCAAGAGCGCGGACGACCGCGAGGTGCTGGACGCGCTCATCGCCGATGCCGACGTCTACATCCAGAACTTCCGGCCCGGCGTGGCGGAGAAGCTGGGCGTGGGCGCCGAGCGGCTGCGGGCGCTGAACCCGAAGCTCATCTATTGTTCGATCAGCGGCTTCGGCGCCACCGGGCCGGCGGCCGGGCGGCCCGCATACGACACGGTCGCGCAGGCGGCGAGCGGCTTCCTCAACCTGCTGGTGAACCCGGCGAATCCACGCGTGGTCGGACCGGCCATCGCGGATTCGCTCACCGGCTTCTATGCAGCCTACGGCGTGCTGGGCGCGCTGTTCGAGCGCGGCCGCACGGGCGTCGGCCGCAAGGTGGAAGTTTCGATGCTGGAGGCGATGACGCATTTCAACCTCGATGCCTTCACGCACTTCTTCCAGGTCGACGAGGTGATGGGCCCCTACAGCCGGCCGAGCGTGTCGCAGTCCTACGTGCTGCGCTGCGCGGACGACAAATGGATCGCGCTGCACATGTCTTCGCCGGAGAAGTTCTGGCAGGGGCTGGCGACGGCGATCGAGCAGCCGCGGCTCTTCGAGGACCCGCGCTTCGCCAGCCGCGAGGCGCGCATCGAGAACCAGGAGACGCTGATCCAGCTGCTGGGCGAACGCTTCGCGACTCAGCCGCGCGACGAGTGGTGCCGCCGCCTGCAGCGCGAGGACGTGCCGAACGCGCCGATGTACGACACCAGCGAGGCGCTGGAAGACCCGCAGGCCAGGCACCTGCAGCTGATGACCTCGGCCGAGCATCCGGTGATGGGGCTCTTCCGCACGGTGCGCTCGCCCGTGAGCTTCGACGGCGAGCGCGCGCTGAAGGTGCGGCCGCCGCCGACGCTGGGCGAGCACAACGAGGAAATACGCGAAGAGTTGCGGCGGAAGAAGACATAGAGACGAACGGCACGGCGCAGGAAAAGAACGGAGACAAGACCATGACATTCAAGACACTCACCACCACGCTGCTCGCGGGCATGCTGCTGGCCTTCGGCGGCGCGCAGGCCCAGGACCGCGGCCCCGTCAAGATGATCGTGCCCTTCGGCGCGGGCACCACCACCGACACGGTTGGCCGCGTCTTCGGCGAGGCGTTGGGCAAGAACCTGCAGCAGCCGGTGATCATCGACAACCGCGCGGGCGCCGGCGGCTCGACCGGCACCGACCTGGTCGCCAAGGCCGCGCCGGATGGCCGGACGCTCGTGATGGGCACGGTGGGCACGCATGCCATCAACGCGGCCCTCTTCAGCAAGCTGCCCTACGACCCGGTGAAGGATTTCGCGCCTGTCGCCTTCATCGGCTACACGCCGACGCTGCTGGTGGTCGCGGCCGATTCGCCGCTCAAGTCGCTGAAGGACCTGGCGCAGGCGGCCCAGCGGCCGGCCGGCGTGACCTTCGCCTCCGCCGGCAACGGCACCTCCGGCCACCTGGCCGGCGAGCTGCTCGCGCAGCGCCTGGGCGGCAAGATGATCCACGTGCCCTACAAGGAAGGCGCGGTGGCGCTGACGGGCGTGATGTCCTCGCAGGTGGACTTCATGTTCTATCACCCGGCGGCGGTGATGCCGCAGATCAAGGCCGGCAAGTTGCGCGCGCTGGGAGCCAGCGGCGCGGTGCGCAGCGCGGCGGCGAGCGACGTACCGACGCTGATGGAGCAGGGCATCGCCGACTTCGACCTCGTCGCGTGGTTCATGGTCTACGCGCCGGCCGCCACGCCGCCGGCCCTGCTCGCGCAATTGCGCACGGCCAGCGCGGCGGCACTCGCGCAACCCGAAGTCCTCGCGCGCCTGCGCGACCAGGGCATCGAATCGAAGGCGATGAAGGCCGAGGAGTTGCCGCCCTTCAACAAGACCGAACTCGCCAAGTGGGCCGGCCTGGTGAAGCGCTCCGGCGCGCAGGTCGATTGAGCCCGGGACCGACCGGTTTTCCGTTTCGTACATCACAAAAGAGGAGACAAGCACCATGAACACGCAGACCTTCCCCGGCATCCGCCGCCGCACCGCGGTCGCCGCCTTCGCATTGGGCGCGGCGGGCATCGCCCTGGCGCAGCAGCCTTCGGGCGCTCCGATCCGCATCGGCAGCACGCTGGCGCTGACCGGCCCGCTCTCGGCCACGGCGCAGATCCACAAGTTGGTGGGCGACATCTACATCGAGCAGGTCAACAAGCGCGGCGGCCTGCTGGGCCGGCCGGTGGAGTGGGTGGTGAAGGACGACCAGTCCAAGCCCGATCTCGCGCGCACGCTCTACGAGCAGCTCGTGACGGCCGACAAGGTCGACCTGTTGATGGGCCCCTATGCCACGGGCGCCATCCTCTCGGCCATGGGCGTGGCGCAGCGCTACAACAAGGTGCTGGTGCACCACACGCTGGGCATCCCCTCGCTTGCCAAGTACGACATGCAGTTCCCGGCCTGGTCCATCGGCTCGGACCCGGCCACCACCGTGCCCAACACGCTCTTCGACGCGCTCGCCGCGTCACCCAAGCCGCCGAAGACGGTGGCGGTGGTGACCAGCAAGTTCCCCTCCATCCAGTTCATGAGCGCGGGCGCGCGCGAGGTGATCAAGAAGCGCGGGCTGACCGAGGTGCTCTTCCTCGAATGGGACTTCGGCAACCGCGACTTCGGCCCCATCGCCAACCGCATCAAGGACGCGAAGCCCGACTTCGTCTGGGTCGGCGCCATCGGGCTGGAGGGCAACCTGCTGCTCGACGCGATGAAGAAGATCGACTACCTGCCGCCCCAGCACTTCTACCTCTACCCCGCGCCGGGCCCGCTGCTCGCGTCGCCGGATGCGAAGAACGCGCTGTCGGCCACGATCTTCGAGGACCAGCCGCCCTTCACCAGCAACCTCGGCGCGGCCGAGTTCGTGAAGCTCTACCGCGAGCGCGCGACCAAGGCCGGCTTCACCGACACCTCGGTCGAGACGCAGGCCGCGGCCTCGTACACCGCGTGGCAGATCCTGGAGGCCGGCGTGGTCAACACCAAGAGCCTGGACGACAAGGCCATCGGCACCTGGCTCAAAGCGAACAAGGTCGACACGCTGCAAGGCAAGCTGCGCTTCAACGGCGTCGGCAACTTCGGCGACGACCTGATGCGCATCAAGCAGATCCAGGACGGCAAGTGGGTCGTCGTCTGGCCGAAGGAAGTGACCTCGGGCGGCGCGAAGCTGCTCACGCCGTGAGCGGCTTCACGCTGCCCAGCCTGTCGCTGCTGTCCCAGTCCATCCTCTCCGGCGTCTTCGTCGGTGCGCTCTACGGGCTGATGGGCCTGGGGCTGAGCCTGAGCTGGGGCCTGCTGCGGCTGATCAACCTGGCGCATTTCGCCTTCGCCTTCCTGGCGGCCTACCTCTGCTATCAGCTGGCGACGATGGGCATGGATCCGCTGCTGACGCTCGCCGTCATCGTGCCGCTCTTCTTCGCGCTCGGCGCGGGGCTGCACTGGGTGATGGTGCGCTTCGCGGTCACGCCCTTCAATTCGCTGCTGCTGACCTTCGGGCTCACGGGCATCGCGGAGAGCATCATCCAGGCGATCTGGACGGCCGACTTCCGCAAGCTCGAGTCGAGCTACGCGCACCAGAAGTTCAAGGTGGGCGAACTCTTCGTGCCGATCCCGGAGTTCATCACGCTGCTGCTGGCCGTCGGCCTGTGCTTTGCCGTGTGGGCCGTGCTGCGCTTCACCGACCTGGGCAAGGCCATGCGCGCCGCCGCGCAGGATGCGCCCGTGGCCGCCGCCTTCGGCGTGAACCAGAAGGCGCTGGGCCTGATGCTCGCCGGCACCTGCGCGGCGCTCGCCAGCGTGGCCGGCGTGTGCCTGGCCCTGAGCTTCACGCTCGCACCGTCGCAGATGTACGCATGGATCGGCGTGGTGTTCGCGGCCGTCATGCTCGGCGGGCTCGGCAGCGCGCTCGGGCCGCTGATCGCCGGCACGCTGATCGGCGTCAGCGAGGCCATCACCATGGCCGTGACCGCGCCCTCGTGGGCACCCATCGTGTCCTTCACGCTCCTGATCTTCATCCTGGTGCTGCGGCCCGGAAAGACTTCCTGACGATGAAACGCACCCCCGTGCTCATCCTGGCCGCCGGCATCGCGCTGGCGCTGGTACCGCAACTCGGCCTGCCCGCCTTCTACGACTCGCTGCTCTACCTGATGCTGCACTGGATCGTGCTGGCGACCTCGTGGAACATCCTCTCCGGCTATTCGGGCTACTTCTCCTTCGGCCACGGCGCCTTCTTCGGCGCGGGCATCTACACCAGCGCCAACCTGATGTCGCGCTACGACTGGCCCTTCCTGTGGACGCTGCCCGTCGCCGCGCTGGTGGCGGCGGTGCTGGGCGTGGCGCTCGGCGCGGTCGTCTTCCGCGTCAAGGGCGTGCGCGGCGAGCTCTTCGCGCTGCTCACGCTGGCGATCACCTTCGTCATCGGCACCATCGTGGTCAACACGCCGCTGGACGGCGGCAATGGTGTCTCGCTGGCGGCCGTCGCGGTACCGAAGATCGGGCCCACGCCCTCGTCCACCTTCTACCTGCTCGCCCTCGCGGCGGCGGTGGGGACGCTGCTGATCGCCTGGGGCATCCAGGTCTCGAAGTTCGGCGCGGGGCTCTTCGCCATCCACGACGACGAGGACGCGGCCGAGGTGATGGGCGTGCCGACCTACCGCTACAAGCTGATGGCGCTGGCCATCTCCTGCGCGCTGGCGGGCGTGGCGGGCGGCATCCATGCGCTCTTTCTCTCGTACGTGACGGCGGGCGAGGTCTTCACGATCGCCGTGCCGCTCACGGTGGTGCTGATGAGCGTGCTCGGCGGCACGCGGCACTGGGCGGGGCCGGCCATCGGCGCGGTCGCCATCACCGGGCTGCTCTACAGCTTCACGGCGGCGGACCATGCGGTGGCAGGCAAGGCGATGGTGGGCGTGATCCTGATCGCGGCCATCCTCTTCATGCCCGACGGCATCCTGGAGCGCCTGCGGCGGATGTGGAAGCGCGCGCCGGCCGCGAAGGCGCAGGCGGCGCACCCAACCCCGGTGGCCAGCGCGCCGCCCTCGGCGGCCGTGGCGCGCACGGGCCAGGGCGAGGTGCTGCTGCGCGTGCAGGGCCTCAGCAAGTCCTTCAAGGGCGTGCGTGCGCTGGCGGGCGTGGACGTGGAGGTGCGGCGCGGCGAGATCCTCGGCCTGCTCGGGCCCAACGGCTCCGGCAAATCGACCTTCATCAACGTCGTCAGCGGGCACTACACGCCCACCGGTGGCGCGATCTGGTTCGAAGGCCGCTGCCTCAACGGCCTGCCGGCCCACAGCATCGCGGGCGGCGGCATCGCGCGCACGTACCAGATCCCCCGGCCCTTCGCGCACCTCGACGTGCTGCAGAACGTCGCCATCGCCACCATGTTCGGCGGCGCCATCCGCGACCCGGCCGCCGCGCGCAAGCAGGCCATGACCTGGCTCGAATTCACCGGCTTGCAGGACAAGGCCCATGCACGGCCCGACGACCTGAACCTGCACCAGCGCAAGTTCCTCGAACTCGCCCGCGCGCTGGCTTCGCGGCCGCGCCTGGTGCTGCTCGACGAGGTGCTGTGCGGCCTCACGCCCAGCGAGATCGACGATGCGGTGGCGCTGATCCGCCGCATCCGCGACCAGGGATCGAGCATCGTCTTCGTCGAGCACGTGATGCGCGCGGTGATGGCGCTGACCGACCGCATCGTGGTCTTCAACCACGGCGAACTGCTGGCCGAAGGCGCGGCCACCGATGTGATGCAGCGGCCTGAAGTGATGACCGCCTACCTGGGGAAGGCCCATGCTTGAAGTCCGTGACCTGCAGGTGGCCTACGGCGCCGCGCCCGCGCTGTGGGGCGTCTCGCTCGACGTGCGGCCGGGCGAACTGCTGTGCGTGGTCGGCCCGAACGGGGCCGGCAAGACCACGCTGATCAACACCGTGGCCGGCGTGCTGCGCGCGCGCGGCGGGCGCATCGCCTTCGAGGGGCGCGACATCACGCAGTTGCCCGCGCATCGTTTCTGCGAGGCCGGCATCGCGCTGGTGCCGGAGGGCCGGCGGCTCTTCACCGGCATGAGCGTGCTGGAGAACCTGGAGCTGGGGAGCTACCTGCCGCAGGCGAAGGCACACCGGCGCGAGACGCTGGAGCAGGTGATCGAGCTCTTCCCCGTGATCAGGGAGAAGCTCGCGAGCCCGGCCGGCGAGCTCTCCGGCGGGCAGCAGCAGATGGTGGCCATCGCGCGCGCGCTGATGGCGCGGCCGAAGCTGCTGCTGCTCGACGAGCCTTCGCTCGGCCTGTCGCCGCTGATCGTGCACGACATGTTCGCCGCCATCCGGCGCATCAATGCCGCAGGCATGTCGGTGCTGCTGGTGGAGCAGAACGTCGTGATGGCGATGGAAGTTTCGCAGCGCGCCTACGTGCTGGAGGAGGGCCGCGTGGTGGCCGAGGGCGTGCCCGGCGAGCTGCTCGCCCGCCCGGAGATCCAGCGCGCCTATCTGGGAGTTTGACCGAGTCCAACGTTCAGGAGAAAACCATGCTGTTGTTCCCCACGACCATCGTCGGCAGTTTCCCCCAGCCGGACTGGCTGATCGACCGCGCCAAGCTCGCGGGGCGCTTTCCGCCGCGCGTGCGTGCGCGCGAACTGTGGCGCATCCCGCCGCAGTACCTGGAGGAGGCGCAGAACGATGCGACGCTGATCGCCATCCGCGCGCAGGAAGAGGCGGGCCTGGACATCGTGAGCGACGGCGAGATCCGCCGCGAGAGCTATTCGAACCGCTTCGCCACCGCGCTCGACGGCGTGGACCTGGACAACCCCGGCACCGCGCTGGACCGCTCGGGGCACCCGAACCCGGTGCCGCGCATCGTCGGCAAGATTCGCCGGCGCCATGCGGTGGAGGTGGAGGACCTGAAGTTCTTGCGCGCCCACACCGACCGCCAGGTGAAGATCACCGTGCCCGGCCCCTTCACCATGCTGCAGCAGGCGCAGAACGACTTCTACGCCAGTGAGGAAGAGGCGGCGATGGACTATGCGGACGCAGTCAACGCCGAGATCCGCGACCTCTTCGCGGCTGGCGCGGACGTGGTGCAGATCGACGAGCCCTACATGCAGGCGCGGCCGGAGAAGGCGCGACAGTACGGGCTGAAGGCGCTGAACCGCGCGCTGGACGGCATCACCGGGACGACGGCGGTGCACATCTGCTTCGGCTACGCGGCCATCATCCACGAGCGGCCGACGGGCTACTCCTTCCTGCCCGAGCTGGCGCAGTGCAGCTGCCGGCAGGTGTCGGTGGAGACGGCGCAGTCGCACCTGGATTGCTCGGCGCTGCAGGCGTTGGACGGCAAGCGGGTGATGGTGGGGTGCATCGACCTGTCGGACCCCGCGGTGGAGTCGGTCGAGACGATTGTCGAGCGAGTGCGGCGGGCGCTGCCTTATGTGAAGGCGGAGAACGTGATCCTGGCGCCGGACTGCGGGATGAAGTATCTGGCGCGGGATGTGGCGGTCGGCAAGCTGAGCGCGATGGTTGCCGCGGCGAAGGTTTTGCGCAAGGAAATCGGCGTCGCTGCTTGACGCGCTACTTGACCCGCTGCTTCTCCAGCTTCCGCGCCAGCGTCCGCCGGTGCATCCCGAGCCGCCGCGCGGTCTCGGAGATGTTGAAGCCGGTCTCGGCCAGCGTCTCGTGGATGCGCTCCCACTCCAGCGTCTTGATGGACGAGGCCCGGTTGGTCAGCTCCACCTCGGTGCTGCCCTCGACGCGGCCGAAGGCTGCCTCGATGTCGTCGGTGTTCGAGGGCTTGGCGAGGTAGTGGCAGGCGCCGAGCTTGATGGCCTCGACGGCGGTGGCGATGCTGGCGAAGCCGGTGAGCACGACGATGAGCATCGCGGCGCTGTGCGCGTTCAGGGTCTGCACGCAGGCCAGGCCCGAGGCTTCGCCATTGAGCTTGAGGTCGACCACGGCGAAGCCGGGCGAATGGGTCTCCAGCAAGGTCTCGACCTCCTGCAGGCTCGCGGCGAGGAGGACCTTGTAGCCGCGCCGCTCGAAGGAGCGGCACAGGGTTCTCGCGAAGGCGGCATCGTCCTCGACGATGAGCAGGAGGCGTTCAGCTGGCATGTCCTTCGTCCTCCCTCAACGTGATGGCCGGCAGCGGCAGGGTGATGCGCACGACGGCGCCGCCTTCGGGCCGGTTGCGTGCGGTGACTTCGCCGCCCAGCGTGCGCGCCACGTTGACGACCAGGAAGAGGCCCAGCCCGCCGCCCGGCCGGCCCTTGCTCGACTGGTAGGGCTTGCCGAACTCCGCCAGCATCGCGGGCGCGAAGCCGGGCCCGTCGTCGGTCACCGTCAGTGTCATCGTCTCGTCCTCGCCGTGCGCCACCTCCAGCCCCAGCCATTGCGGGGAGGCCTCGAAGGCATTCTCCAGCACGTTGAAGATCATCTGCTTCAACGCCGAATCGGACACCATCGGCATGTCTTGGCCGAAGCGGTTCTCGTAGACGAAGGTGGCCGAGGGGCGCGTCGCGCGCCATTCGGCCGCCAGCGCGTCGAGGAAGGTACGGATGGTGGTTTTCTCGGACGATTCGCCACGCGCCTCGCCGGCCGACAGCAGGATGCCGCTCACGATGGCCTTGCAGCGCTGCACCTGGGCCTGCATCTCGGCGACCTCCTGGAGCAGTTCCGGATCCTTCGTGAATGCGGGCATGTGCCGCCAGTCGCCGAGGATGACGGCCAGGGTCGCGAGCGGCGTGCCCAGCTCGTGTGCCGCGCCGGAAGCCAGCAGGCCCATGCGCACGATGTGCTCGTGCTCGGCCGCGCGCTGGCGCAGGTCCGCCAGGCGCGCGTCGCGCTCGCGCAGGTTGCGGTTGATGCGGGTGATGAAGATCACCAGCAGCGCGGCATTGAGCGCGAAGCAGACCAGCATGCCCTGGATGTAGGGGCTGGCCAGGCCGCGGTCGTGGTCGGGCAGCAGCGAGAGCGGCTGGCCGAAGAGCGCGAGCCCGGCGAAGCAGGCGGTGGTGATCGCGACCATGACCTGGATCGACCATGCTTCCAGCAGCACCGCCGCCAGGATGACCTGGAGCAGATAGAGAAAGACAAAGGGATTGGTCGCGCCGCCGCTCAGGTAGAGCTGCGCGGTGAGCGTGGCCACGTCGACCAGCAGCGCGACGAAGAGCTCGCCATTGGTGACCTCGCGGTGCGTGCGCCAGCGCAGCAGGCTGGCGATGTTGAAGGCGACGAGGAAGCCCAGGACGCCCAGCATGTGCTCCAGCGGCAGCGGGATCTGGAAGCCGTAGTGCACGACCTCGATGGTGACGACCTGCCCGACGACCGCGATCCAGCGCAGCTGGATCAGCTGCTGCATGTTCTTGTGGCCGGTCGCGTCGTCGAGGCTGGCGGCGGGGTCAGCCCAGACGGGCATCTTCGCTTCGTTCATCGCCGCGATTCTCGCGCCGAAGCCGCCAGGCGGCGCCGGCGGCCATCAGCGCGAGGGCATACCAGGTGAGGGCGTAGACGAAATGGTTGTTGTGGAAGGCAATGACCGTGAGGCCGCCGGCGGGCCAGGTGCGTGGCACCGTGGCCGCCGCATCGACGAAGTAGGGCGCCACGCGCTCCAGCCCGCGGGCCGCGGCGATGGCCTGCACGTCGCGCGAGTACCAGCGGTCTCCCGCGGGGTCGTTCTTGCGCAGGAAGCCGCCGCCGGGTTCGGTGATGCGCAGGAGGCCGGTGACAGTGGTTTCGCCGGCCGGCTCGGAGGCGGATCGCGCGGACCGTTCGCGTACCTCGGGCGGCACGAAGCCGCGGTTGAGGAGCACGGTGCTGCCGTCGGCCATGCGCAGGGGCGTCAGCACCCAGAAGCCGCTGCCGAGGTCGGTGACGGCCTGCACCAGGGTTTCGCGGTCGTGGAGGAAGGTGCCGGAGAGGCGGACGTGGCGGTATTCGTCGGACGCCGCGCTGACCTGCGGCCACCGCGCGGGCCCGGGCGCCGGTGCCGCCGGCGCGTGGACGCGCTGCTCCACGCGTTCGATGAGATCGAGCTTCCAGGCGCGGCGCTCCAGCTGCCAGGTGCCGAGGGCAACGAAGCCCGCGAAGGCCAGGCCCGCCGCGCCGAGGAGCAGCGCGCGCCTCAAGGCATGTTCTTCATGTCGTGCGCGCTGACCGGCATCATGTTGTGGTTGAGGTGGAACATCACCCACAGCGAGCCGCTCAATGTGATCACCACGAGCACGATGGTGAACACCAGGGCCAGCAGCGACCAGCCGCCCTCGGCCTTGGTGTTCATGTGCAGGAAGTAGATCATGTGGACCACGATCTGCACGGCCGCGAAGCCGAGGATGACCATCGCCGTGACGCTGGACTTGTCGAAGACCTTGCCCATGACGAGCCAGAAGGGGATGGCCGTGAGGATGACCGACAGCACGAAGCCGATGGCGTAGCCCTTGAAGGTGCTGTGCGGCGTGCCGTCGTCGTGGCCGTGGTCGTCGTGGTGGCCGGCGTGGGGGGTGTCGTGTGCGCTCATGGCAGCGTTCCCATCAGGTAGACGAAGGTGAAGACGCCGATCCAGACCACGTCCAGGAAGTGCCAGAACATCGACAGGCACATCAGCCGGCGGCGGTTCTCCGCGATCAGCCCCTTGCGGCCGACCTGGATCATCAGCGTGACGAGCCAGACGATGCCGAAGGTCACGTGCAGCCCGTGGGTGCCGACCAGCGTGAAGAAGGAGGACAGGAAGGCACTGCGCTGCGGGCCCGCGCCTTCGTGGATCAGGTGCGCGAATTCATAGAGTTCCAGGCCGATGAAGGCAGCGCCCAGCAGGCCGGTGATGGCCAGCCAGGCGAGCACCGCGCCCGCGCGCTTCTTCTGCATTTCCAGCATCGCGAAGCCGTAGGTGATCGACGACAGCAGCAGCATCGAGGTGTTGAGCGCGACCAGCGGCAGATCGAACAGGTCGGCGCCCGAGGGGCCGGCAGCGTAGCTGCGGCCCAGCACCGCGTACATCGCGAACAGGCAGGCGAAGACCAGGCAGTCGCTCATCAGGTAGAGCCAGAACCCGAGCAGGGTGCCGTTCTCCGGATGGTGTTCTTCCGGCACGTAGAAGCGCAGGTTGTCGGGCGCCTTCGCCGGGTTCATGGCGCCGGCGGGGGAGGGGGCGGTGATGTCAGACATGGCTGGTCAGGAGACGGGTGCGATCGCCTTCGATGCGCACGACGTCTTCCGCGGGGATGTGATAGTCGCGCTTGTAGTTGAAGGTGTGGACGATCGCCGAGAGGATGAGCGCGAGGAAGGACAGGATCGCGAGCGGCCACATGTGCCAGATCAGGGCGAAGCCGCACACCGCGCTCAGCAGCGCCAGGATGAAGCCGGCGCCGGTGTTCTTCGGCATGTGGATCGGGATGAAGCCGCTGAGGGGGCGCTCGTAGCCGCGCTTCTTCATGTCCCACCAGGCGTCGCTGTCGTGGATGCGCGGCGTGAACGCGAAGTTGTAGGCGGGCGGCGGCGAGGAGGTCGACCATTCCAGCGTGCGGCCGTCCCACGGGTCGCCTGTGGTGTCGCGCAGCGACTCGCGCCGCTTCCAGCTCACCGCCAGCTGGATGATGAAGGAGGCGATGCCCAGCAGGATCAGGAAGGCGCCGAAGGCGGCGATGACGAACCAGATCTGCAGCGACTGGTCCTCGAAGTGGCTCAGGCGGCGCGTGACGCCCATCAGGCCGAGGACGTAGAGCGGCATGAAGGCGAAGTAGAAGCCGGTGAGCCAGAACCAGAAGGAGCACTTGCCCCAGAACGGGTCGAGCTTGAAGCCGAAGGCCTTCGGGAACCAGTAGGTGATGCCGGCGAAGAGGCCGAACACCACGCCGCCGATGATCACGTTGTGGAAGTGCGCGATGAGGAAGAGGCTGTTGTGCAGCACGAAGTCCGCCGGCGGCACGGCCAGCAGCACGCCCGTCATGCCGCCGATCACGAAGGTCACCATGAAGCCGATGGTCCACAGCATCGGCACTTCGAAGCGGATGCGGCCGCGGTACATGGTGAAGAGCCAGTTGAAGATCTTCGCCCCTGTCGGGATCGAGATGATCATCGTCGTGATGCCGAAGAAGGAGTTGACGCTGGCGCCCGAGCCCATCGTGAAGAAGTGGTGCAGCCAGACGAGGTAGGAGAGGATGGTGATCACCACCGTCGCATACACCATCGAGGCGTAGCCGAAGAGGCGCTTGCCGGAGAAGGTGGAGACGACCTCGGAGAACACGCCGAAGACCGGCAGGATCAGGATGTAGACCTCCGGGTGGCCCCAGATCCAGATCAGGTTCACGTACATCATGGCGTTGCCGCCGAAGTCGTTCGTGAAGAAGTTGGTGCCGGCGTAGCGGTCCAGCGAGAGCAGGCCCAGCACGGCGGTCAGCACCGGGAAGGCGGCGACGATCAGGATGTTGGTGCACAGCGCGGTCCAGGTGAAGATGGGCATCTTCATCAGGCCCATGCCGGGTGCGCGCATCTTCACGATGGTGGCGATCAGGTTGATGCCTGAGAGCAAGGTGCCCACCCCCGCGATCTGGAGGGACCATATGTAGTAGTCCACCCCCACGTCCGGGCTCTGCAGGATGCCCGACAGCGGCGGGTAGGCCAGCCAGCCGGTCTTGGCGAATTCGCCGACGAAGAGCGAGGCCATCACCAGGCCCGCGCCCATGGTCGTCATCCAGAAGCTGAAGTTGTTCAGGAACGGGAAGGCTACGTCCCGCGCGCCGATCTGCAGCGGAACTGCGAAGTTCATGAGGCCGGTCACCAGCGGCATCGCGACGAAGAAGATCATGATCACGCCATGGGCGGTGAAGATCTGGTCGTAGTGGTGCGGCGGCAGATAGCCGGTGGCGTCGCCGAATGCCACGGCCTGCTGCAGCCGCATCATGATCGCGTCGGAGAAGCCGCGCAGCAGCATCACCAGCCCGAGGATGATGTACATGATGCCGATCTTCTTGTGGTCGATGCTGGTGATCCACTCGCGCCACAGGTAGCCCCAGACGCGGAAGTAGGTCAGCGCGCCGACGACCGCCAGGCCGCCGAGCGCGACCGCGATGAAGGTGTACAGCAGGATGGGCTCGTGGAAGGGGATCGCCTCCCAGGTGAGGCGGCCGAAGACGAGCTTCGTGAGGTCGAGATGGTCGAACATCGTTTTATTGGGGACGCGGGTAGGTGTCTGGCGCTTCGTTCACGGAGCACATGGCGCTGACGTAGTTGCGCAGCGGCTTGCCGTTGGCGCCGAGGTCCAGGCGGCCGCGCAGCGCCGGGTCGAGCGAGGCCAGGTTGTAGGCGCCGGGCATGCCCTGGCCGCCGCCGGCGTCGATGGCCATCATGTCCTTCATGCACATCTTGTCGGCCTCCACGCAGCGGTTGAGGATGGCGTCGTAGAGGCCGGGCGCGACGCTGGAATAGCGGCGCACCGGGTCGCGTTCGCTCGGGCGCTCCAGCGCGAGGTAACCGGCGCGGCTGAGCTCGCTGTTGGCGGCCTTCGTGGCCTGCACCCACTTGTCGAAGTCCGCGCCGCTCAGGCCGTGGAACTTGAAGCGCATGCCGGAGAAGCCAGCGCCGCTGTAGTTGGCCGAGAAGCCTTCGAACTCGCCAGGCTTGTTGATCACGGCGTGCAGCTTGGTCTCCATGCCGGGCATGGCGTAGATCTGGCCCGCGAGCGCGGGGATGTAGAAGGAGTTCATCACCGTCGACGCCGTGATCTTGAACTGGATCGGCCGGTCGACTGGCGCGGCCATCTCGTTGACCAGGGCGATGCCCTGCTCGGGGTAGAGAAACAGCCATTTCCAGTCCAGCGCGACCACTTCCACGACCAGCGGCTTGGTATCGGCGGGCACCGGGCGCCCGGCGGCCACGCGCTGGAGGGGGCGGTACGGGTCCAGCGTGTGGGTGCTGATCCACGTGAGGGCGCCCAGGGCGATGATGATCAGGAGCGGCGCCGCCCAGATCACCAGTTCCAGCTGGGTGGAGTGGTCCCAGTCGGGCTGGTACTCGGCCTCCTTGTTGGAATGGCGGTAGCGCCAGGCGAACAAGAAGGTCAGTGCGATCACCGGCACGATGATCAGCAGCATCAGGACGGTCGAGATGATGATCAGGTCGCGTTGCTGGGCCGCCACGTCGCCGGACGGGTTCATCACCACGCCGGAGCAGCCCGCCAGCAGGGCGATGCCGCCGAGAAGGAGCAGTCCGCGAAGGCGGCGGAGGGGCTTGAGGGGAGGCATGCCGTGCGAAAAGTTGGAGAGCTGGTTCAGGAACGAGCAGAATCTACGACGATCCACGTCCGGCGGGCATTGGACGTTTTGTCCTATGGCGGGATTGCGCAAGAGGTGAGACCCTTAGATGTCGGAATGAAGCAACACTCCCTGAACACGCCTTGAACCGCAAGAACTAACGATGTCCAGCATCACGCACGAGCACCCCGAGCCCTCGACGGACGCCATGGAGCGGGACGTCCGCCACATCACGGCCGACCATTCCACGATCGCGCCAAGTGAAATCGCCGTGGGCGTGATCATCGGCCGGGCCTCCGAATACTTCGACTTCTTCGTCTACGGCATCGCCTCGGTGCTGGTCTTCCCTTCCGTCTTCTTCCCTTTCGAGGAGAAGCTGGAGGGTGCGCTCTACGCTTTCGTCATCTTCTCGTTCGCATTCATTGCCCGGCCGCTCGGCACGGTCGCCTTCATGGCGATCCAGCAGCGCTGGGGGCGGGGCGCCAAGCTGACCGTGGCGCTGTTCCTGCTGGGTATTTCCACGGTGGGGATGGCCTTCCTGCCAGGGTACGCCAGCCTGGGTTTCGCGTCCATCGTCTTCCTGTCCATCTTGCGTTTCCTGCAGGGCGTGGCGCTCGGCGGCTCGTGGGACGGCCTGCCTTCGCTGCTGGCGCTGAACGCGCCGGAGAATCAGCGCGGCTGGTACGCGATGATCCCGCAGTTGGGAGCGCCGATCGGGTTCATCGTGGCCAGCGGGCTCTTCCTGTTCCTGAACGCCAGCTTGACGCAGGAGGACTTCCTGGACTTCGGCTGGCGCTATCCCTTCTACGTGGCCTTCGCCATCAACGTGGTGGCGCTCTTCGCGCGGTTGCGGCTGGTGGTCACGGCGGAATACGAGCGCCTGCTCCAGGAGCGTGAGCTGGAGCCCGTGCCGCTGCGCGAGTTGCTGCGCGCGCGCGGTGCCAACCTGCTGATCGGCGCCTTCGCGGCGTTGGCGAGCTACGCGCTCTTCCACCTCGTCACCGTGTTCCCGCTGTCGTGGATCACGCTGTATTCCACCCAGCCGGTCAACGATGTCCTGGTGGTCCAGATCATCGGAGGCGTGATCGCCATTCCGGCGGTCATTGCTTCCGGCTGGATTGCCGACCATGCCGGGCGCCGGACCACGCTGGGCACGCTGGCGGTGGTGATTGCCGTGTTCAGCGGCTTCGCGCCGCTGCTGCTGGGCGGCGGCACCGTCGGGCAGGACACGTTCATCCTGCTGGGCTTCGCCTTGCTGGGGCTGTCGTACGGCCAGGCGGCCGGCGCCGTCACTTCCAATTTCGAATCCCGCTACCGTTACCTCGGCGCCGCGCTCACTTCCGATCTCGCCTGGCTCATCGGCGCGGCCTTCGCGCCGCTGGTGGCGCTGGGCCTGTCGGCCCACTTCGGGCTCGCCTACCTGAGCGTTTACCTGCTCTCGGGGGCGGCCTGCACGCTGCTGGCCCTGCAACTCAACCGGACCCTCGACCGGGACTGAACGCGGCTACAGCTGCACGCCCTTCGTCAGCGCACCGTCGACGACCAGGTTGGTGCCGGTGATGAAGCTGGCGGCCGGGCTCGCCAGGAAGGCGGCGGCGTTGGCCATTTCCTGCGGCGTGCCCATGCGCCCGGTCGGGTTGAGCGCCAGCGCCTGCTTGTAGAGCTCGGGGTTGCCGGTCTCGATCTGGTTCCACACGCCGCCGGGGAAGTAGGTGTTGCCGGGCGACACGCTATTGGCCCGGATGTTCTTCGCCGCCAGGTGGTAGGCCAGGCCCTGCGTGTAGTGGACGATGGCCGCCTTGAAGGCGCCGTAGGGCCCGGACGCGAAGTCGATCTCGCGGCCCGAGACGCTGGAGATGGTGACGATCGCCGCGTGCTGGCTGCGCTCCAGGCTGGGCATGGCCGCGTCGACCAGCCGCACCGTGCCCATCATGTCCACCTCGAAGCCGCGCTGCCAGCCGGCCTCGTCGTTGGAGATCGCGAGCGCGCTGACGTTCGCGACCACGATGTCGATGCCGCCCAGCTTGTCCGCGGCGTCCGCCACCCAGGCCTGCAGGGACTTGGCGTCGCCCACGTCGGCGACGCCGCCGTAGAGCTTGACGCCGTAGCGTGCGAACTCCGCGGAGGTGGCGGCCACCTCCTCGGCATTGCGCGCGCAGAAGGCCACGTTGGCACCTTCGGCCGCGAGGGTCTGCGTGATGGCCCGGCCAATGCCCTTGGTGCCGCCGGTCACGAGGGCATTGAGCCCCTTGAGTCCGAGATCCATTTGTCTTCCTTCGTGATGGTTCTTGAAGTGGCGCGCGGGCTCAGCCGTGGACGCCCGTGTACTGGCTCATGATCTCGAAGTCGCCCAGGTGTTCTCGCGGGATCTCGCCGCCGACCTGGCCGCGCTTGATGACCAGCACCCGCTGCGAAACGGCCGCGATGAACTCCAGGTTCTGCTCCACCAGCACGATAGTGAGCTTCATGCGATCGCGCAATGCGGCCAGCGTCTCGGCGATCTCCTCGATGATCGAGGGCTGGATGCCCTCGGTGGGCTCGTCCAGCAGCAGCAGCGTGGGCTTGCCGGCGAGCGCGCGCGCCAGCGCCAGGAGCTGCTGCTCGCCGCCCGAGAGAGATCCGCCCGGGCGATCCAGCAGCGGCTTGATGCGCGGGAAGTCCTCCAGAAGCTGCTCGATGGTGTGGAGGTCGCGCTCGCCGGTCTTCACCAGGCCCATGCGCAAGTTGTCCATGGCGCTGAGCGTCGGGAAGATCTCACGGCCCTGCGGAACGTAGGCCATGCCGAGCTTGGCGCGGGCGTGCGGCGCGTAGCGCGTCACGTCCGTGCCGTTGAAGCGCACCGTGCCGGCGGTGGCGCGCAACGCGCCGATCAGCGTGCGCAGCAGGGTCGTCTTGCCCATGCCGTTGTGGCCGAGGATGCCGACGGATTCGCCGGCGGTGATCTTCAGCGAGATGTCATACAGCACCGGGATGGCCCCGTAGCTGGCGTGCAGGCCCGAAACTTCCAGCATGTCGGTCTCCGGCTTCAGTGCGGCTTCTTGCCGAGGTAGATCTGCTGGATCAGCGGGTCGCTCATGATCCGGTCCGGCGTGTCTTCCTTGATGATCGCGCCCTGGTGCAGCACCGTCACCTTCTTGGCGATCATGCGGATGAAGTTCATGTCGTGTTCCACCACCACCAGCGCGTGCTGGCGGTTGATTTCCAGGATGAGTTCGGCGGTGCGCGCGACCTCGGCATCGCTCATGCCGGCGGCCGGTTCGTCCAGCAGGATCAGCGGCGGGTCGGCGGCGATCACCACGCCGATCTCGACCCACTGCCGCATGCCGTGCGCCAGCAGTCCGGCCTGCACGTCGCGGTAGGCCGTCATGCCCACGCGCTCCAGGGTCTCGCGCGTGATGCGGTCGGCACCCGCCGTGCTGTTGAGGCGCCGCGCGGAGAGCCAGACGTTCTCCCACACGCTCAGCCCATTGAAGAGGCTGGGCACCTGGGTCTTGATGCCGATGCCCAGGCGGCCGGGCTCGTGGGGCTGCATGTCCGAGATGTCCTTGCCGCGGAACAGGATCTGCCCCGAGGTCGGCTTGACCTGCCCCGTCAGCAGCTTGAAGAAGGTGCTCTTGCCGGCGCCGTTCGGACCGATCACGCAGCGCAGCTCGGCTTCGGCCAGGCTGAAGTTCACGTCCCGCGTCGCATGCACGCCGCCAAAGCGCACGTTGAGGTCGCGGGTCTCGATCAAGGGGGTCATGTGGGCTGCTCCGTGGCAGGCATGGCGTGGGTGCTGTCCTTGGGACCGGAAGAGGCTTCGGCGGCTTGCGCGTCGGGCCGGGGCCGGCGCAGGCGCAGCCACAGCGATTCGAGCGCGATGCCCAGGCTGGGCACGATGCCGCGCGGCACCATCAGCACGAAGACGACCAGGATGGCACCGAGCACGAGGTTGGAGTTGAGCGTCTGCTGGGTGCCGATCTGCGTGGTCAGCCACTGGATCGCGACGCAGCCGACGATGGGGCCGACCAGCGTGCCCAGCCCGCCGACGATGACCCAGATGATGATCTGCGCCGATTGCGCGAGGCCGAAGATGGTCGGGCTGGTGAAGGCGCCCCAATTCGCGAAGAGGCATCCCGCCAGGCCCGCGATGGCGCCGCCGAGCGTGAAGCAGAAGAGCTTGTAAGCCCGCGCGTCGTAGCCCAGCAGCAGCACGCGTTGCTCGTTCTCCTTCGCGGCCACGATGACGCGGCCGATCTTCGAACTGATCAGCACCCGCAGGCCGAGGTACACCATCAGCAGGCAGACGAAGGTGACGTAGAACAGGTCCTTGGGGCTCAGCACGTTGTCCGGCTGGCCCGGCACGTTCAGCGTGGGGATGGCGGGGATGCCGTTGAAGCCGCCCAGCGGGGCGTCGCCGATGCGCCACTCGGGACCGGCGGTGGAATTGACCAGGTTGAAAAGGATGAGCGTCACGGTCAGGGTGATGACGCCCATGTACACGTCGGACAGCCGACCGTAGAAGATCACGTAGCCCAGCACGGCGGCGAACAGCGCCGGCACCCCGATGGCGAGGAAGAAGGGCAGTGTGCTGTCGCCCATGTTCATCACTGCCAGCGCGTAGGTGTAAGAGCCCAGCCCGAAGAAGGCGGCCTGGCCGAAGCACAGGATGCCGCCGAAACCCCAGATGAAGCCCAGGCTCACGCCGAGGATCGACATCACGGCGTAGATGGTGACCTGGATCAGCGTGTAGTCGTCCATCACGCCCGGCAGGCCGAACAGCATCGCGATGCCGATGAGCATGCACAAGGCGCAGCTCGTCCAAGACTTGGCGAAGCGGTTCACAGCGATCCCTTGAAGAAGCGGCCGGTGATGCCTTGCGGCAGCAGGCGCAGCATGACGATGGCGGCCACCAGCAGCGCCACCTCGCCGAACACCGGCGTGGTGGCGAAGGTGGCAAGCTGGTTGATGGCGCCGAAGAGCGAGGAGGCGCCGACCAGCCCGGCGAGGATGGCGGGCCCGCCGCCGATCACGGTGATGAAGGCCTTGGCGACGAAGGCGGCGCCCATGGTGGGCACCACCCCTGTCAGCGGCGCGAGGAGCGCGCCGGCCAGGCCGGAGAGCGCCGCGCCCACCGCGAAGGTGACGGAATACACCAGGCTCGGGCTGATGCCGAGCGCATTGGCCATGTCCGGCTTCTGCATGGTGCCGCGCGCGATCAGGCCGAGCTGGGTTCGCATCAGCACCCAGCGGATGGCCAGCGACAGCACCACCGCGACCGCGATGATCACCAGCGTGTAGCCGCTCACCGAGTAGGCGCCAATGGAGAAGCTGCCGAGCGGCGCCGAGACGCCGGCCGTCGTGTTGCCCGCGATCGAGGTGACGATGCCGACCAGCAGCAGCGACAGCCCCCAGGTCGCGAGCATGGTGTCGACCATGCGGCCGTAAAGCCGCCGGATGACCAGCCGCTCCAGCACCACGCCGACGATGCCGACCGCGATCGGCGCGACGACGAAGATCGCGACCCAGAGGTTGACGCCCAGCTTCAGCGCCCCGATGACGGCGTAGGCGCCGAGCATCATGAACTCGCCGTGCGCGAGGTTGATGACCTTCATCATCCCGAAGATCACGGCCAGCCCGGCCGAAATGATGACCAGGCTGGCCACCGCGTAAAGAACCTGGACGATGACGACGAGGGCGAGATCCATGCGTGGCGCTCCGGAGGGCGTGGCCGATCAGGCCTTGATGACGTACTGCTGGTTGTCCTTCGGATTCTTCTTCAGGTTGCACACGGCGCTGGTGTCCGTGGGCTTCTGCTGCTGGAAGGTCTCGACGATGCTGAGCTCCTTGTTCTTCACCTCGGCGATGCTCACGTTCAGCACGCAGTGGTGCGTCTCGGGGTCGATCGACACCTTGCCGCTCGGCCCGGCAATGCTGATGCCCGATTCGAGCGCCTCGATCACCTTCATGCGGTCCAGCGAGCCGGCCTTCTTCACGCCCTCGGCCCAGAGCTTGAAGCCCTGGTAGGTGCCCATGGCGAGCTCGGTGATGTTGGGGTAGTCCTTGCCGAAGCGCTTGTAGAAGCGTTCCTTGAAGGCCTTGTTCTCGGGCGTGTCGAGGTTCTGGAAGTAGTTGTACGACACCAGGAAGCCGTCGGCCTCGGCCGGCGAGAGCACGATGTGTTCGTTGCCGCCCGCGAAGGTGGTGGAGGCGAGCGGGATCTTCTTGGTCAGGCCCGCCGCGGCCCACTGGCGATAGAAGGAGATGTGCGCGCCGCCCACCAGCGCCGAGACGATCATGTCGGGCTTGGCGGCCTCGATCTTCGAGATGGTCGGGCCGAAGTTGGTCACGTCCAGCGGGAAGAAGTCGATGGAGGCGACCGAGCCGCCGTTTTCCTGCACGAACTTCTTCACCCACTGCGAGGTGATCTGGCCGTAGTTGTAGTCGGCCGCGACCACGTAGACCTTCTTGCCCCACTTCTTCATCGCGTAGGGGATCAGCTTGGCCACGGTCTGCGCGGGCGTCACGCCGGTGCAGAAGGTGTTGCGGTCGCACACGCCGCCCTCGTATTGCGTGTTGTAGAAGTAGAGCGTTCGGTTGCGGTCCAGCACCGGGCGGATGACTTCGCGCGACGCGGAGGTGATGCCGCCCATCACGACGGCGGCCTTGTCCTTCAGCGCGGCCTGCTGCGCGAACTGGGCGTAGAGCTGCATGTTGGATTGCGGGTCATAGGTGGCGAGCTTGAGCTGCTTGCCCAGCAGGCCGCCGGCCGCGTTCTGCTCCTCGATCGCCAGGGTCATGCAGTCGGCCATCGGCTTGCCGTAGATGTCCAGGCCCCCGGAGAGGTCGTGGATGCTGCCGATGATCATCTCGTCGGCGGCCAGGGCGGCCATGGGGAACAGGGGCGCGGCGGTGCCGGCGAGCGTGGCGCTGGTGGCCTTGATGAAGGAACGACGATCCATGGAACAACTCCTCTTTATGTGAATGGGGGCGCGGGGCGCCGCCATGGCGCCCCAGCAATGCGAAAGAAAAACGTGCTCGAACGCACTCGACAGGCGCTCAGATCGCCTTCCAGTCGCCGGCCTGCTCGAAGGCATAGGCGGCGCGATAGATCGTGGCCTCGTCGTAGTCCTTGGCGGTCAGCATCATCCCGACCGGCAGGCCGTCGACCAGGCCGCAGGGGATGCTCATCGAGGGATGGCCGGTGATATCGAAGGGGCAGGTGTTGGGCAGCACCTCGAAGGCGCGGCCGATCACTTCCTCGACCGGCGCACCGGGCTTCGGAATGGGCGTGGCGGTGATGGGCAGCGTGGGCATCAGCAGCAGGTCGTAGTCGGCGAAGGTGCTGTCGTAGGCCGCCTTGAGCTGGCGCGCCAGGTTCTGCGCCTTGGCGTAGAAGTGGCCGCGGTAGTGCTTGATGAAATATTCGCCCAGCACCATCGTGATCTTGAGCGTCTCCGAGAGTTCGTCCGCGCGTTGCTTCCAGCCGGCGTGGAAGTCCACCATGCTGGTCACGTACATGCCCTTCCAATTGAAGCCGTGGCCGTTGTCCTTCATCATCTGCTGCGTCGCGCCCTCGGCGGCGATGGGCAGCCAGATGGCCGGGCCGACGGCATGCATCGGCACCGACACCTCGCTCACGATGGCGCCGAGTTTCGTGAAGACCTCCGCGGCCTTGCGCACCTTGGCGCTGACGGCGGCATCCGACTGTGGCCAGCCGAAGCCTTCCTTGACGATGCCGATCTTCAAACCCTTCACGCCATCCTTCATCAATTGGCTGTAGGGCTTGGCGACCTGGCCGGCGTGCTGGCGCGGATCCAAACCATCAGGCCCGGCAAGCACTTCGAGCATCAGGGCGTTGTCGGTCACGTTGTTGGTCATCGGGCCGGTGTGGTCGATGGTGAGCTCGATCGGCATCACGCCGGTGTACGGCACCAGGCCGTGCGTGGCCTTCATGCCGTAGATGCCGCAGTACGAGGCGGGCATCCGGATGGAGCCGCCCTGGTCGCCACCGATCGCAAGATCGACCTCGCCGGCCGCCACCAGCGCGGCGCTGCCGGAGGAGGAGCCGCCGGCCGAGTAGCCATGGCGGTGCGGGTTGTGCACCGGCCCGGAGGCGCTGGTGTGCGAGCCGCCGGAAAAGCAGAAGTATTCGCAAACGGCCTTGCCGACCACGGTGGCACCCGCGTCGAGCAGGCGCGTGACGATGGTGGCATCGACGTTGGGCACGTAGCCTTCCATGGTCGAGGCGCCATTCATCATCGGCACGCCGGCCAGGCAGACGTTGTCCTTCAGCACGACGGTCTTGCCGCTCAGCAAGCCCTCGGGCTTGCCCTTGATGGTGGTCTTGACGTACCAGGCGCCGTACTTGTTTTCCTCCCCCGCGGGGCGGTAGCCGGGCGTGCGCGCGTAGCTCACGGCGGGCTGGTAGTCGGGCATCGCGTCGATCGCGTCATAGGCGTCGAAGTTGCCCTGCAGCAGCGTGTTGTAGACGCCTGCCTGTTCTTCCGAAAGGTGGATGCCGAGGCTGAGGGCGACGTCCTGCAGCTGGTCGAGGGTAGGGCGCTTGATGGCCATGTTTTGACTCCGCGGTTTGTTGAGTTCACGCCGATTCCAGGGGGCCCGGCGCGCTCGAATTTTGGAGTCGTGTATTTTCCAAGTCAAGCGTTTTGTTTTCCATGGAAAACAAAAATCACTCTTGCGAGTATCGGATTCAGAGCTGCGTAAGAACGCGAAACGCGTTGCCTTCGGCTCGCGCGAGATAGATCGGCGTGCGGCTCACGCCGCCGCCTTCGTAGGCTGCGTCGCGCGCGCTGCGGTAGGCCATCGGTGCCTCGCCCAGCGGCTCGGTGCAGGTCGACGGCCGCATGCTGCGTCCGAACAGCGCGGCGAGGAAATGCAGTCCTTCGTAGGTCGACTGGCCGAAGGTGTTGAGCGTCGGTGCGCGTTCGCCGAAGTGCGCGCGGTAGCGCTCCTTGAACGCGAGGTTGGCGTCCGTCTCCAGCGTGGCAAAGTAGCCGCAGGCGACGTACAGGTCTTCCGCGTTCTCGGCGCCGATGCCCAGCAGCTCGTTCTCGCCGATGGCGCAGGACAGCCGCAGCATCGAGCGCGACAGCCCGGCGCGGCCGAACGCGCGGTTGAAGTCCACGGCGTCCTGCCCGACCAGCGACAACAGCACCGCGTCCACATGGCTGTGGCGCAACTCGTCGAGCACCTGTGAATAGTCCGTGGCGCCGAAGGGCACGTAGCGCTCGCCGACCAGTTCGGCCCCCGCTTCCGCGATGTAGCCGCGCGCCAGCCTGTGCGAGACGTGCGGCCACACATAGTCATTGCCGATCGCGAACCAGCGCCGCGGATGCTTGCGCTTGCCCAGCCACTGGATCGCCGGATGCAATTGCCGCGCCGTGGTCTCGCCGATCGCGAAGACGCCCGGTGTCGATTCGCCGCCTTCATAGAGCGGCGTGTAGATGAAGGGAATCTGCCCGCCCACCGCGCGCAGGATGCGCTGCCGCACGGCGCTGGTGTGCATGCCGATGATGGCATCGATGTCGCCGGCCTCGACCAGTTCGATCAGCGTGGCCTCGATATCCGGCGCGTCATCCGACGCGTTGACCGTGAGCAGCCGGCAGGACTGCCCGGCGATGCCGGCATCGCGGTTGAGCTCCGCCACCGCCAGCTTGGCGCAGGCCAGCGCCGACGGCCCCCAGATGCCCGCCGTTCCGCCCAGCGGAACGCACAGCGCGACGTTCAGCTCCTGCCGCGGCGGCGAGGCCGGCGACGGAAGCCAGGACGCGTTGCGTGTGGGCAATCCAGGATATGACAGCATCGAAAGCTCCCGGGCAAGAACGAATGCACCAAGACGGCATGGAGGAGAAGCGCTGTCGCAAAAAGCGCGCCAATCCTTTCCAAGGAAAGGGATCATGCGTAAACTTGTGCTTCAGGACAACCCATGAAGACACCCGTCGCATCCCCCATGCCCGAGCAAGACATCTCGCAATACCTGGCCTATCTGCTGGCCTCCGCCCACCGGCGGATGCGGATCGGCCTCGCGCAATCCATCGCCGCCGAGGAGGTCACCGAGGAGCACTGGCGCATCCTCCAGGTGCTCGCGGACGAGCAGGGACACCCGATGGGCGACCTCGCCGAGACGGTGCTCCTCAACCATCCGGCGCTCACGAAGAACATCGACAAGCTGGTGAGCCGCGGGCTGGTGTTGCGCGCGGCCGACGCCAAGGACAGCCGCAAGGTGCTGGTCTACATCAGCGACCTGGGGCTGGAAACGGTGTCGAGGCTGAAGAAGAGCGTGGACGCGCACCACGAAGTGATCGAGGAAGCGCTCGGCCCCCGCAAGACCACGCAGCTCAAGAAGCTGCTGGAGAAACTCATCGAGGAGTGCGAGACCCTCTGACGGGGTCTCGCGAGAGGCTGAATCAGCCGAAGAGCTTGGCCGCGGTCTTCGCGACCAGTTCGCCCTGGTGGCGGGCGCCGGCCAGGTCGATCGCGGTGGGCTGGCGCGAACCGTCGCCGCCGGCCACCGTGGTCGCGCCATAGGGTGCGCCGCCCACGATTTCGTCCACGCTCATCTGGCCCTGGTGGCTGTACGGCAGGCCGACGATGGTCATGCCGAAGTGCAGCAGGTTGGTGATGATCGAGAACAGCGTCGTCTCCTGGCCGCCGTGCTGCGTGGCCGACGAGCTGAAGGCGCCGCCGACCTTGCCGTTCAGCGCGCCGCGCATCCACAGGCCGCCGGCCTGGTCCAGGAAGGCCGTCATCTGCGAGGCCATGCGGCCGAAGCGCGTGCCGGTGCCCACGATGATGGCGTCGTAGCTCGCCAGCTCGTCGATGGTCGCGATCGGCGCGGCCTGGTCGAGCTTGAAGTGCGACGCCTTCGCGACCTCCAGCGGCACCGTTTCGGGCACGCGCTTGATGTCGACCTGCGCACCGGCGGCGCGGGCGCCTTCGGCAACGGCTTCCGCCATCTTCTCGATGTGGCCGTAAGAGGAGTAGTAGAGAACAAGAACCTTGGTCATGTGAGTCTTCAGGGGTTGAGGGAAAGAATTGGAATGGAGGGATGCGCTGTCAGATGCGCCCCTTGGCGCGCAGTCGCGCGCCGATCCGCGCGATCTCGGCTTCGCCTTGCAGGAGCGCCGCCTCGGAGCTGTGGACGGAATAGCGTCCCAACACCAGCTCGTGGGGATGCTTCACCGCCGAGCCGAGGATGAAGTCGGCTTCCCCTTCAGCGAGGAAGTCGAGCGCGTCTTCGGATTCGCCGAACACAGCCAGTTCGCCCTGCAGCCGGGCGCCATCGACGTGCAGCAAGCCGCGGTTGACGTGGGCCCAGGCGACGGTGTGGCCGGCCGGCGGCGCGTAGTGCCAGCGCTCCCCGTCGGCCAGGTGCACGTGCAGCAGGTTCATGCCGGCCGGTGCGGCGATGCGGCTGTCGGCGCCCGCGTGGCTGCCGAGCACCACGCGCGCAGGCCCGGCTTGCGCGACCTCCGCCGCCGGCAGGTAGTGGCTCTGTGGCGCGGCGTTCTCCAGGCCGCGGGGCAAGGCGGCCCAGACCTGGTAGCCATGGAAGCGCTCCAGCCCCGCCGGCCCGCCGTCGTGCCAGACACCGTTGCCCGCGCGCATCCACTCGATGCTGCCTGCGGTGAGCACGCCCGAGGCGCCGGTCGTGTCCTCGTAGCGCACGTTGCCGGAAAGCAGCACCGTGATGGTCGCGATGCCCGAGTGCGGGTGCATCGCGAACAGGCTTTCGCCGGTCGGCTGGAACTCGAAGTAGTCCAGGAAGACGAAGGGCTTGATCAACTCGCCGATGTCCGAAGGGCTCACCACCCGCGTGATCGGCCCGTGGCGGCGGCCACGCGTGCGCGCGACGATCCCCCGCGACAGCACCGGTGCATCGATCTGACCCATGAAAGCTCCTTCGGTAAGCAACGACATGTGCCGAAGATAGGATCTGGACTTCCATCGTGGAAGCCTATATCTTTCGATGCAATCCATCGTCAATAAAGATACATCGATGCTCGACGGCGTTTCCATGGACCAACTGCGCACCTTCATCGCCGCCGCCGATGAGGGCAGCTTCTCCGCCGCCGGTCGCAAGCTGCGGCGTGCACAGTCGGTCGTGAGCCAGACCCTGGCCAACCTCGAGGCGCAGATCGAGGTGCGCCTGTTCGACCGCGCCGGCCGCTATCCGCAACTGACCGAGCAAGGCGCGGCCCTGCTGATCGAGGCGCGCGCGGTGGTCAACGGCATGGACGGCTTCAAGGCCAAGGCGCGCACCATCGCCGAAGGCCTGGAGCCCGAGCTCTCGGTGGTGGTCGACGTGATGTACCCGATGGATTCGCTCACCGCCGCCGTCGGTTCCTTCCGCGAGGCCTTCCCGCACACGCCGCTGCGCTTGTACGTCGAGGTCCTGGGCGGCGTGGTGCAGTCGGTGATGGACGGCGTGTGCCGCACGGGCATCATCGGCTCGCTGCCCATGGTGCCGGAGGGCGTCGCCTCGGAGCGGCTGCTCGACGTTTTCATGGTGACCGTCGTCTCCCCGAAGCATCCGCTCGCCGCCGAGAAACGCATGATCCGCCAGCGCGACCTGGAGCAGCACGTGCAGCTCGTGCTGACCGATCGCTCCACGCTCACCGAAGGCAAGGACTTCGGCGTCTATTCGCCGCTCACCTGGCGCCTGGCCGACCTCGGCGCCAAGCACGCGTTCCTGCGCGCCGGCTTCGGATGGGGCCACATGCCGCTCGCGATGGTGCGAGACGACGTCGCCTCGGGCGAACTCGTCATCATCCAGTTGGAGAATTTCCAGGCCCAGTCGCAGCAGATCCAGATGTATGCGGTCTACCGGCGCGACGTGCCGCCGGGGCCGGCGGGGCGCTGGTTTCTCGACCGTCTCAAGGAGCGGGCGCAGTGGCCCGACGTTCCGTGATCACGGTCGCAGCGCCTGCGTGAACTGCGCGATCGCCTGGAAGCCTTCCGCGAAGCGGGGCTCCAGGAAGGCCGCCAGGTTGGGCATCAGCAACTGCAGCATGCCGATGCCCGCCAGCAGCGTGAGCGGAAAGCCCACCGCGAAGATGCTGAATTGCGGCGAGGCCCGGTTCAGGATGCCCATCGCCAGGTTCAGCGTCAGCAGCGCCGTGACCAGCGGCAGGGAGAGCATGAGGCCCGACGAGAAGATGTTCGCTCCGCCGGAGACCAGCGCGAGCCAGCCCTGGCCGGACAGCGGCGCGTCCGCGACCGGCAGCGTGGTGAAGCTCTCCGCCAACGCCGTGATGAGCAGCAGGTGCCCGTCCAGTGCAAGGAAGATCAGCATCGCCAGCATGTGCAGAAGGCTCGCCACGACCGTGGTCGCACCGCCGTTCATGGGGTCGAAGAAGGACGCGAAGGACAGGCCCATCTGCAGGCCGATGTATTCACCCGCGGCCAGCACGGCCGTGAACACCAGCCGCATGCAGAAGCCCATGGCGCCGCCGATCAGGATCTGCTGCACGATGATCCACAGTCCGCCGGCCGATACGATCGGCACGTCCGGCATCGGGCCGATGGTCGGCGCCAGAACGATCGCGAGGATGGCCGCGAGCCCGACCTTCACCTGCCGCGGAATCCACGCCTCGCCCAGGATCGGCGAGGTGCTGATGAGCGCCATCATCCGGACGAAGGGCCAGAGGAAGGCCACCGTCCAGGCGTTCAACTCCGCCGAGGTGACGGAAAAGATCGAAGGTGTCACGCCACCAGCTGGGGGATGCTGGAGAACAGGGTTCGCATGTAGTCGAGCATGCGCTCGAGCATCCAGGGCCCCGCGATGACGAGGGTCGCGGCCACGGCCAGCAGCTTCGGGATGAAGGACAGCGTGGCCTCGTTGATTTGCGTCGCCGCCTGGAAGATGCTGATGATCAGGCCGATGATCAGCGCCACCAGCAGGAGCGGAGCGCCCAGGAACAACGAGACCTCGATGGCCCGGTAGCCCATGGTCATGATGGTTTCAGGGGTCATTCGGATTCTCCGGACGCTAGAGATAGAAGCTCTGGGCGAGCGCGCCGATGAGCAGCTGCCAGCCGTCAGCCAGCACGAAGAGCATCAGCTTGAAGGGCAGGGCGATGGTGGCGGGCGGCACCATCATCATCCCCATGGACATCAGCACGCTCGCCACCACCAGGTCGATGATGAGGAAGGGGATGAAGATGGTGAAGCCGATCTGGAAGGCCGTCTTCAACTCGCTGATCACGAAGGAGGGCAGAAGGATGCGCAGCGGCACTTCCTCCGGACCCTGCATGTCGGGCACCTTGGCCAGGCGCGCGAAGAGGGCGAGGTCGCTCTCGCGGGTCTGCTTGAGCATGAAGGTCTTGAAGGGCGCGATGCCGCGCTCCAGCGCCTTCTCGGCGCTGATCTTGTTCTCCGAGAAAGGCTGGTAGGCCTCGCTGTAGACCTTGTCGAAGACCGGCGACATCACGAAGAAGGTGAGGAAGAGCGACAGCCCCACCAGCACCTGGTTGGGCGGCGAGGACTGCGTGCCGACGGCGGTGCGCAGCAGGCCCAGCACGATCAGGATGCGCGTGAAGCTGGTCATCGACAGCAGCAGCGCGGGCAGGAAGCTCAGCGAGGTCAGCAGCACCAGGGTCTGGACGCTCAGCGACCAGGTCTGGCTGCCGCCGGGGCCGGGCGTGCTGGTCAGGCCGGGCAGGCCTTGCGTCCAGGCGGCCATCGGCAATGCGGCGGCCAGCAGCAGGAGTGCCCCGCGCAGGCTTCGACGAACGAGGGGTTGCATCATGCGGTGGGGCGTGTCTTGCCCGTGAGCGATTCGCGCAGCTTCTGTGCGAAGAGGTCGAGGGGTTTGCGCAGGCCCGCGTCGAGGACCGGCACCGTGGCGGCCGCGGCCGTGGGGATGGATTCCGCCGCCATCGTGTGCAGCGTGTTGACCTGGCTGGAGGTGACGCCCAGCACCAGCCAGGTGCCGCCGACTTCCACCACGACCACGCGCTCGCGCTGGCCGACCATCGAGCTCGACACCACTTTCACCAATTGCCCGCCGCCGAAGCGCGGCAGCCCGAAGCGCCGCACAAGCCAGGCGCAGAGGAAGATGAGGCCCAGCACGACCAGCATGCCGAAGCCGGCCTGCATCAGCCCGGAGCCGCCGGCCACGGGCGCGGCCTCGGCCGCCGCAGCGGGCGTGGGCACGGTAGGCAACGCGGCATGGGCGCCGAGCGCGGCCGACCAGGCGAGCAGGGATGCGGCTTGCAGCCGACGCCGGATGGTCATGCGCGGCTGAGCTTCTGCATCCGTTCGGACGGCGTGATGATGTCGGTCAGGCGGATGCCGTATTTGTCATTCACCACCACCACTTCGCCTTGGGCGATCAGGTAGCCGTTGATCAGGACGTCCAGCGGCTGGCCGGCCAGCCCGTCGAGCTCCACCACCGAGCCCTGCGACAGTTGCAGCAGGCTCTTGATGGTGATGCGCGTGCGGCCGATCTCGGCCGTCAGCTGCACTGGCACGTCGAGCACGCGCGCGATGTCCACCGAGGATGCGGCGCCGGCCGCGGCTGCCGGCTCCTGGATCTGCTGGAAGACCTGCGCGCCCGCCGGCGCGGCCACGGGAGCGGGGGCGGGTGCGGGGGCCGAAGTCTGTTCGGCCAGCGCGGCAGCCCAGTCGTCCGCGTCGCTGCTGGAAGAGGTGTTGTCAGTCATGGTCGTTCTTCAAATCGTTGTCTTGATGGGTGATCATCTGTTGCACGCGGAGGGCGTAGCGCTCGTTCGAAGTCCCGAAGCCGCACTCCATCACGGGGATGCCGTCGACCTTGGCGATGACCGTCGTCGGCAGCTCGATCGGCAGCACGTCGCCGACCTGCAGCTTCATGACTTCGCCGATGGTCGAGCGGATCTTCACGAAATCGGCGACCAGTTCCACGTCGGCGCTCTGCATCTGGCGGGACATCTGGTTCACCCAGCGCTTGTCCACCTCGACCTCGTCCTGGATCGGGTTCGACAACAGTCCGCGGATCGGCTCGATCATCGAGTAGGGGATGCACACGTGCAGGAAGCCGCCCACCGGGCCGAACTCGATCTGCAGCGTGGTGTTCACCACCACCTCGTTGGGTGCCACGATGTTGGCCAGCTTGCCGTGCATCTCGGCGCGCACGTAGTCGAAGTTCAGCGGAAACACAGGCTGCCAGGCGTCGCCGTAGCACTGGAGCGAAAGGTCCAGCAGCCGCTTGATGATGCGTTGCTCGGTGCGGGTGAAGTCGCGGCCTTCCACGCGCACGTGGTAGCGGCCGTCGCTGCCGAAGAGGTTGTCCACCACGAGGAACACCAGCTTCGGGTCGAACACGAAGAGCGCGGTGCCTCGCAGCGGCTTCATGTGCATCATGTTGATGTTCGCGGGCACCGGGAGGTGGCGCACGAACTCGCTGTACTGCTGGATCTGGATCGGCCCCACCGAGATGTCGGGGCTGCGGCGCATGAAGTTCAGCAGCGAGCCGCGCAGGCCACGCGCGAAGCGGTCGTTGATGACCTCCAGCGTGTGCATGCGGCTGCGCACCACGCGGTCGGGCGCACCGAGGTCGTAGGTCGGCAGGCCGTCCTTCGGCTTGGCTGGCGACGCGGTCTGGTCGACGCTGCCGCCGGTGACGCCCTGGAGGAGGGCATCGACCTCGTCCTGGGAAAGAACCTGTTCATAGGCCATGGATCACGTGCCTGGTACGGGTCACTGCACCACGAAGGTGTTGAAGGAGACACCGGTGATGCCCTGCGAGGGCAGTTGCGGGCTGAGCGGCGCGTTCAACGCCTTCTGGATTTCATCGGCCAGCTTGGTCTTGTCTTCCGGCGACACGAGCGACTCGGGCGCGCGGTTCGACAGCAGCATCAGCACCCGGCTGCGCAGCTCCGGCATGAACTCGGTGATCTGGCCCTTTGCCTGTTCGTCCTTCACCTTCAGCGAGATGCCGATGTGCAGGAAGCGGCCCTTGCCTTCGGCCTGGAGATTGACCGTCAGCGGCTCCAGCGTCACGAAGATCGGCTTCTCCAGCGCGGCGGGCTTGGCCGCCTCGCTCGTTCCGCCCGCGAGCTTCGGAGCGAGAAGGATGTAGCCGACGGCGCCGGCGGCGAGCACGCCGACCGCGATCAGGAGCCCGATGAGGAGCTTCGACGAACGCGGCGCGGCTGCGGGAGCGGGGATAGCGACTTGAGGACTGGTGGCCATGATGAGCTGTAGGACTGGTTCGGTCTATTCTTGGCGAACTCCCCTGCAAGCGAACGGCTGATCAAGCGTGGAAAAGCGCTTCAGATCCGTTCATTGCAGCGGGGCGCGGCGGATGTGTGACGTAGTTGGTTCAGGCGAAGGTGTCCACGCCCGAACCGCTGTTGCGAAGCACGGCCGTGCGCGTGGCCGGCTGGGCCTGGACCACGGCGTTCGCCTCGAAGCGGCTGGAGCCCGGGTAGTCGGAGTCGCCCGAAGGCTTCTGCTGGTTCTGCTGCGTGAAATCGTTGGCACCCTGGCCGGCAAACTGGCGCGGCTCTGCGCCGACGGAGGTCTGGCCCAGGCTGATTCCCTGTTCGGCGAGCGTGGTGCGCAGCTGCGGCAGCGCGGCCTCCACCGCCTTGCGCACGCTCTCGTGCGCCGAGACGAACATCGCCTGCGCCTGGTTGTCGCCGAGCGACAGCGTCACCTTCAGCGGGCCGAGGTTGGCCGGGTTGAGGTTCAGTTCGGCGACGTGATGCCCGCTGGCATTCATGCGCAGCATCTGCTGGCCGATGGCCGGGCCCCATTCCTCGCTGCCGACCGGCGGCGCGACGCTGAGCACGGGTGCGCGGTCGGCCGGCGCGGCGCTGCGGTCGGTGGTGCCGGTCGTGACCTGCGACACAGCCGTGGCCGCCAGCGGGGCGGTCGCGGGCGCGGGCTCCTGCTTGCCCAGGTCGGGCGTGTTGCTTGCCTGCGCGGCCTTGAGCGCGTCGGGCGTCTCGGCGGGCGTGGAAGGCTTGGCTTGCTGGGCATTGGCCGTGGTGGGCACGGCGTCGCGCGAGTTGCTGCGCGAGGTCGATGCGCCCGCCGCGCTCGCGGCTCCGGCTTGTGCGCCTGCTGCTGCCGGCACGGCCGGCGGCAGCGCGGCCGTGAGGGTCGCGGCTTGCGTCGCGGTGTCGGCCCTGGCCGAGCCCGCGGGCAGCGTGGCTTGCGCGGCATCCGGATCGGCGGCGGCATCCGAGGGCGCGGCATCCTTCGCCGCGCGCGCCATGGCGGCCTTGACGGCTTCCTCCGCGGCGAGCGGCGCCTTGGCCGCATCCGCATCGGTCGCGTCGGCGGTGGCGTCGGGCAGGGTGGCGGCCAGGGGGTCCTGCGCGGCGGTGCTCTTCGCGGCGGCCTGCGCGGCAGCCGAGGCCGTGGCGGCGCCAGCCTCCGCGGCCGTGCCCAGGTCGGCCTGGCCTTGCGCCGCCGCGCGGGCGGCGGCCAGCGCCGGGTCCACCGGCAACTGCGCGTTGCCCAGGAACGCCAGATTCAGCAGGTCCGTGGGTGTCTCGTCCTTCTTCGACTTGTCTTCGCCGGGCAGGCCCTTGTGGCCCGTGAGCTTGTCGACCACGGCAGCGTTCGTCTCCGCCGTCTTCTTGTCGGTGGCGGCGCGCGAGCGGTCCAGGGCCGCGCCGAAGCCGCGGCCGTCCGCGGGCTCGCCGCCGCGGCCGCGCGGGCCGGTGTTCGAGACCGGCTGGCCGGAAGCGTTCGGGCTGACGGGAGGCATGATCAGTGAAGGCATGTCGGTTCCTGGTTCAAGGTGTCGGGTGGGAGTTGCGGTCGAAGAACTTCCGCGTCGCGCGTTCATCGCTGTCGCGCTGCTCGCGCTTGGCCTGGAGCATCTGCTCCTGCTGGCGCACGCGTTCGGCGAGGGTGTCGAAGGAATTGAGGCGGCGCTTCTGCGTGCGCCAGTCGCTGCGGCCGTTGTCCAGCTTGGTCTCGGCCTGCAGGGCGATGGAGCGTTGCTGCTCGATGGCCGCGTCCAGCGTGCTCAGGAAGTTGCGGTAGTTGCGCCACTGCGAGGAGGGCAGGCCGTCGCGCATCATCGCGTCGAGCTGGTCGTGGTAGTCCTTGCGGTACTGGATCAGCAACTGCAGCTTCTGGCTGGCCGTGATGAGCGCGCTTTGCAAAGCGCCCAGGCGGCGGGCGGAATCGTCCGTTCGCGTGCGCGCCAGATCGAGCAGCATGTCGAGGGGTAGCTTCTGGGGCATGGGGGCTCCTTGGGGTGTTTAAGGAATCAGGCCGTCTTGTCGAAGAGGCTGCCCATCTGCGCGATCGAGGCGCCGTAGTCGGCGCGCTCGTGCATGGATTGCTGCAGGAAGGCTTCCATCTTGGGATACATCGCGATCGCCTGGTCCAACTGCAAGTCGTGGCCCGGCGCGTAGGCACCGACGCTGATCAGATCGCGGTTGCGCTGGTAGCGCGAGAGCATCTGCTTGAAGCGGCGCACCGCCTCGAACTGCCCGGGCTCGATCAGCGAGGTCATGGCCCGGCTGATGGAAGCCTCGATGTCGATCGCCGGGTAGTGGCCCGCCTCGGCCAGGGTGCGCGAGAGCACCACGTGGCCATCCAGGATGGCGCGCGCCGAATCGGCGATCGGATCCTGCTGGTCGTCCCCTTCGGAGAGCACCGTGTAGAAGGCCGTGATCGAACCACCCCGGCCCTGGGCGTCGCGCGCGCCGTTGCCGGCGCGCTCCACAAGCGCGGGCAACCGCGCGAACACCGAAGGCGGGTAGCCCTTGGTGGCGGGCGGCTCGCCGACGGCCAGCGCGATCTCGCGCTGCGCCATCGCATAGCGCGTGAGCGAGTCCATGATGAGCAGCACGTCCTTGCCCAGGTCGCGGAAGTACTCCGCCAGGCAGGTAGCATAGGCCGCGCCTTGCAGGCGCAGCAGCGGCGAGGTGTCGGCGGGCGCGGCCACCACGACGGCGCGCGCCAGGCCTTCCTTGCCCAGCGTGTTCTCGATGAAATCCTTGACTTCGCGGCCGCGTTCGCCGATCAGGCCCACCACGATGACCTCGGCGCTGGTGTAGCGCGCCATCATGCCCAGCAGCACGCTCTTGCCGACGCCGGAGCCGGCGAAGAGGCCCATGCGCTGGCCGCGGCCTACGGTGAGCATGCCGTTGATGGCGCGCACGCCAACGTCGAGCACCGAGTCGATGGGTGCGCGCAGCAGCGGGTTGATCGGCGGCGTGGACAGCGGCACCTTGCGGTCGATCTCCAGCGGGCCCAGGCCGTCCAGCGGCCGGCCGGCCGCGTCGACCACGCGGCCGAGCATGCCCTGGCCGACGGGCAGCCGCTTGGTGTGCGAATCGCCGCCGGCGCCCGGCTCGGCCGGCGCGGGCCGGGGGAAGACCTTCGCGCCAGGCAGCAGGCCCGCGACTTCGGTCTGCGACATCAGGAAGAGGCGATCGCCCGAGAAGCCGACCACTTCGGCCTCGGCATGGCGGTGCGGATAGCCCGGCGGCAGTTCGATCAGGCAGTCGCTGCCCACCGGCAATTGAAGGCCGACGGCTTCGAGCACCAGCCCGACCGCACGCGTGAGACGGCCGGAGGTGGTGGTCGTGGTCACGCGGCTCACGTCCGCCCGCGCCTTGGTGAGCGTTCCGAGCCAGGCCTGCAGGTGCGGATTGGGAGCGTCGGCGGGCGCGGAGATGTTGGTGGTGATGGGCATCAGATCCCCTGCGCGTCGGCATCGCGGCTGAGCGCGGCGGTCACGCTCTTCCAGCGCGTCTCCAGGCTGCCGTCCATCTCGCCGGTCGCGGACTGCACGCGGCAGCTGCCGCGTGCCATGGTCTCGTCGGCGCGCACCTGCCAGCCGGCGATCGCCAGTTCGTTGCCCAGGCTGTTCTTGACCAGGGCCACGTCCTCCGGATGCAGCAGCAGGCGGGGCTCGCCCTGCAGGGCCGGCTCGGCGTTGAGGAAATCCTGCACCAGCGGCAGCACCCATTCGGGTTCCGCCCGCAGCGTGCGGTGCACCACCTGGCGTGCCACGTCGAGCGCCAGCGTGAGGATGGTGTCGGCCAGTTCGCTCTCCGCGCGACGCAGCGCAGCGGGCAGGGTGGCGGCGAGGGCGAGCAACTGCTCTGCGTGGACGCTGGCGGCGGCAAGGCCCGAGGCCAGGCCCTCGGCATGGCCCTCCGCGTGGCCTTGCGTCCAGCCTTCCTTGCGGCCTTGCGCGAGGCCCTCGGCACGCGCCTCCTTTCGCAGGCGCTGCAGCTCGGCCTTGTCGATCACCGGCGCGGGCGGTGCCGGCGGCGCGGCCGCGGCGCGTTCCAGCGCCTTGCGAAGCGCGGCGGTCGGCATGTGCGTTTCGTCGTGCAGCGTGCCCATCTCCCAGCGCTCCCACGCGGAGAGCGTCGGCTTCTGCGGCGGGACAGGGCGCGTGGCCGTGTACAGCGCGGCCAGGCTCGGCCGCTCGCCGGGCGCGGGTTGGTGCTTAGACGAAGTCATCGGTACCCGGCGCGGCAATCACGATTTCGCCGGCCTCGGCAAGGCGGCGGGCGACCTGGAGGATGGCCTTCTGTTCGGTTTCGACCTGCGACACGCGAACCGGGCCGCGCAGCTCCATGTCCTCGCGCAGCGTCTCGGCGGCGCGTTGCGACATGTTCGTGAGGAACTTGTCGCGCAGCTCCTGCGGCGAGCCCTTGAGGGCGATGATGAGCGAGTCGGACTCGATGTCCTTGAGCAGGCGCTGGATGCTGCGGTCTTCCAGACCCAGCAGGTTCTCGAACACGAACATCTCGTCGACGATGCGCTGCGCGAGGGCGTCGTCGTGCTCCCGCACGTGGGCGATGGCTTCCTCTTCCTGCGCGCTGCTCATGAGGTTGACGATCTCCGCCGCCGTGCGCACCCCGCCCAGGCGGCTGCGCTTCAGGCCCTGGCCGGAGAGCATCTCGGTCAGCACGTCGGTCAGCTCGTTGAGCGCCGAGGGCTGCACGCCGCCGAAGGTGGCGATGCGCATGATGACGTCGTGGCGCAGGCGCGGCGCGAACTTCTCCAGCACCTCGGACGCCTTCATGCGGTCCAGGTGGATGAGCAGCGTCGCGAGGATCTGCGGATGCTCGTCGCGGATGAGTTCGGCCACCTCGCCGGCTTCCAGTTCGTTGAGCCGCTCGATGCCGCCGTGCGGCTCGTCCGGCTGCAGGATGTCTTCCAGCAGGTGGGTGGCGCGGTCGTCGCCCAGCGCCTTCTTGAGCACGGCGCGGATGTAGCTGCTCGAGCCCAGGTGCAGCGCCGACAACTGCTCGGTCTCTTCGCGGAACTCGCGCAGAACGGCCGCGAGTTCGTCTTTCGACACCGAGGTCAGCTTGGCCATCGCGAGGCCCAGCGTCTGGACCTCCGTCGTCGCCAGGTGGTTGAGCGCCGCGGCGGCACGGTCTTCACCGAGCGCCATCAGGAGGATGGCGCTCTTGCGGGTTCCCTGTTCATTGGTCATGGCTGCTCATCCAGTGTTGGATCAAGGTGGCGACCAGCTTCGGATCCTGCTCGCCCAGTTGCTGCGCGTACTCCATGTCGGCGCGGTGACGCAGGGCCTCGCGCTGGCGCAGGGCCTCTTCCGGAGAGATCTTCTCGCCTTCGGCGGGCTCGTCGGAGACCTGCGGTTCCTCGGCCACGGCCGGCTCGGGCGGCGCCGGCGGCGCCAGGTGCTTGCGCAGCAGCGGCCGGAAGATCGCGAACCAGGCGAAGAGGGCGAGCGCGGCGATGAGCAGGTAGCCGCCGATCGTCTTGGCCAGCTCGAGGTTCTGCGGATCGCGCCAATACGGGACCTCCGGTGCCGGGCCGTCGCCGTCGCGGGCGAACTCGCTGTTCACCACGTTGAGCGAGTCGCCGCGCTCCTGGCTGAAGCCCATGGCTTCCTTGGCGAGATTGCGGATCTGGTCGACCTCGGCCGGCGTCAGCGCGCGGCTGGTGGTCTTGCCCGCGCTGTCCGTGACCTCGCGGTTGTTCACCACCACCGCGACCGACAGGCGCTTGACGCCGCCGGCGCCTTGCTGCACGTGGCGGATCGAGCGGTCGAGCTCGTAGTTGGTGGTCGTGTCCTTGCGCGAGCTGGAGGGGCCGGTGGCCGCCGCGGCCGTGGTGGCGGTCGATGCCGCCGCCGCTGCCGCCGCGCCCTGGGCGCCGGGTGCGCCCGGGGTGCCGGGTGCTGGTGCGCCCGGCGCATTGGGTGCCCGCGGGCCGGAGATCGGCGCCGTCGGATTCACCGGCGGCTGGTTCGTCAGCGCGCCCGGGATGCCGCCCGGCGGGGTGCCGCCGTGCTGCAGGGATTCGCTCGATTGCTGGCTGCGGATCGCGCCCGTGCCCGGCTCCTGGTTGGGACGGTACTTCTCGTCGGTGTTCTCGACGATGGAGAAGTCGATGTCCGCCGCCACCTGCGCGCGCACATTGTTCGCGCCGAGGATCGGCTGCAGGATGGTCTCGATGCGGCGGATGTAGCCCTGCTCGATCTCCTGCGCATACTTGAGCTGGCTCACGTCCAGGCCGCGGCCGGCGGTCTTGGCGGCCGACAGCAGGTTGCCGCGCTGGTCGACCACCGTCACGCTCTTGGCTTCCAGATCCGGCACGCTGCTGGAGACCATGTGCACGATGGCGCTCACCTGGCCTTCGTCGATGCTGCGGCCGCGCTGCAGCGTCAGCACCACGGAAGCCGATGGCTTCTTCTGGTCGCGCACGAAGAGCGAGGGCTTGGGCAGCGCGAGATGAACGCGCGCCGAATCGACCGTGCCGATCGACTCGATCGAGCGGGCGAGTTCGCCTTCCAGCGCGCGCTGGTAGTTCACTTGCTCGGCGAACTGGCTGGTGCCGAACTTCTGGTTGTCCATCAGCTCGAAGCCCACGCCGCCGGCCTTGGGCAAGCCCTGCGCCGCCAGCTTGAGGCGCACTTCAGGAACCTTGTCGCCAGCGATGAGGATGGCGCCGCCGCCCTCCGCGAACTTGTAAGGCACGTTCATCTGCTGGAGCGAGGCGATGATCGCGCCACCGTCGCGGTCCGACACATTGGTGTAGAGCACCTTGTAGTCGGGCGCGCGGCTCCAGAGCATGAAGGCCGCCGCGGCGGCCACCAACGCCGCGCCGCCGATGATCAGCGGCAGCTTCGGCTGGGCGCGGATGCGCTCCAGGATCGGCACAAGAGCGGGGGTGGCCGGTGGCACGGCGCCGGCGGTAGCGGCTGCGCTCATGCGAGAGCCCCGTTCATGGCCACGCGGCCTGATCGATCCTGGTTCATGTTGAGCAAAGGAATTCGTCGTTGTTGAAGGGTCATGACGGACAGCCGGTGATGAAGTCAGCCGGCGTTACGTTTCGCGATTGATTGTCAGCAGCCGGTCTGAATTCGATTGGTCGAACAGCCGGGGTTTTTGCCGTCAGTTGGGCCCATGTGTTTTGGGGCCCCGCTGATACGCTGGCGGCACGCGGAAGCTCTTGGACGCTTCCATATCAAGCTGAAAGTTCTCACCCAGGAAAACAGTCATGTCGATTGCCGCCATCGAATCCGTCTTGCAGCAAATGCGCGTCACCGCATTGAATACAGGCATTGCCCCCGCGTCCAGCGCCGCCGTCGAGAGCGGCGGCTTCGCGGCCGAGCTCAAGCGCTCGCTCAACGGCATCAGCGATGCCCAGCAGAGCGCCTACGCCCAGGCCGAGTCCTTCGAACTGGGCAAGCCCGGCGTGGCGCTCAACGACGTCATGGTCGATTTGCAGAAAGCCAACGTCGCCTTCCAGACCGGCGTGCAGGTGCGCAACCGGCTGGTGAATGCGTACCAGGAAATCATGAACATGCCGGCCTGACCAGGGCCTGGATGACGGAGCGCACTTTTTTCCACTCCCGCCCTAAAGGTTTGAAAAGCCCGGTCGATAACCAATCAACGGTGGATTGGGTCTCGCAAGTGGCAGGTCCAGCGTTACGGTCCATTGCTTTCAACCTTTCTTCTTACTAGGAGTCGAGAATGACGCAAGTCATCAACACCAACTACCTCTCGCTGGTTGCTCAAAACAACCTCAACAAGTCCCAGAGTTCGTTGAACTCGGCGATCGAGCGTCTGTCTTCCGGCATGCGTATCAACAGCGCCAAGGACGACGCTGCTGGCCAAGCCATTGCCAACCGCTTCACCGCGAACGTCAAGGGTCTCACGCAAGCTGCACGTAACGCCAACGACGGCATCTCGCTCGCTCAAACGACCGAAGGTTCGTTGAACGAAATCAACAACAACCTGCAACGCGTCCGTGAACTGTCGGTGCAAGCCGCCAACGGCACGAACTCCAGCAGCGACCTTTCGTCGATCCAGGCTGAAATCAAGCAACGCCTCGACGAAATCGACCGCGTGTCGGCCCAGACGCAGTTCAACGGCGTGAACGTTCTGGCCAAGGACAGCAAGCTGAGCATCCAAGTCGGCGCGAACGACGGCGAAACCATCGACATCGACCTGAAGGAAATCACCTCCAAGACCCTCGGCCTCGGCAACCTCGACCTGTCCAAGAAGGGTCTCGACCTGTCGACCGTGGCGACCGCCGCGACGACGACCGTTGTTCCGGCTTCCACCGGCACGACCACGTCCGTGAACCTGACCGCTGTCGACAGCGCGACGGCCAGCTCCTTCGACGTGTACGTTGACAGCGCCGACGCTGACAAGCTGTACGTGTCGAACGACGGCGGCACGACCTTCTACGATGCCACCTACAGCAGCGCTTCCGGCGTCCTGACCTTCGACAGCTCGACGGCCGTCACCCCGACGACCCCGACCGCGACGACGGCTGGCCAGGAAATCTCGGTTGGCGGCGGCGCCACCGTGAACGTCGACAACGTCAAGGTCGTGGACAGCAACGCTGCCGCCACGATCGACATGTACGTCGACGACACCGGCAACTTCTTCGTGTCGCGCGACGGTGGCACCAACGTGATCGCGGCCACGTTCAACGCAACGAACGGCCAAGTCACGTACGACAGCGCCGACTTCGCGACCGAAGCCCCCCCGGCTGGCGCGATCTCCAGCTCGATCACGAAGTACGAAGTTCCCCCGGTTGCGGTTCCCGCCGTCACGGCCAACCTGTCGGGCCTGGCTGCTGGCGACGTGGGCGCTTCGCCGACGCTGCACAAGGTCACGAACGCCGACGGCAGCGACGGCGGCTATGTGGTCAAGGGCACGAAGAACGGTTCGGACGTGTACTACAAGGCCAACGTGGCTTCCGACGGCACGGTCACGCTGGGCGAGCAGTACAACCCGGATCCGCTGAAGTCGATCGACGCGGCCCTGGCCGGCGTGGACGAACTGCGCAGCCAACTCGGTGCGGTGCAAAACCGTTTCGAGTCGACCATCACCAACCTGAACAACACGACCAACAACCTGTCGGCCGCCCGTTCGCGTATTGAAGATGCCGACTACGCCGTTGAAGTGTCGAACATGACCCGCGCGCAGATCCTGCAACAAGCTGGCACCTCGGTGCTGGCGCAGGCCAACCAGACCACGCAAAGCGTGCTGTCCCTGCTGCGTTAATCAGCGAAAGCGCCGCCGCACCCGCCTGGAAGGGGTGCGACTGGTGGCGCGGACGTGGAGCCCCCGGGCTGCGCGTCTGCGCTTTTCCCTGCGGCCTCCCTCACCGGAGGCCGCAGAGAAAAGCGAAACAACAGGAGTCGAAGATGTCAATCCCGGTCGGCCCCGTGGCGGACAGCGCTTGGGCAGCGCAACTACTGGCCAACCGCGGCGGCGAGGCGGATGCCCTGTCCGCGTCGCGCAAGGCGCCGGATTCCTCCGGCGTCGATGCGCCGGTGTCGCCCGGTTCGATCGAGAGCGCGGTGCAGGAGATCAACGAGTCCATGAAGGGCCAGTCCGTCGGCGTGCAATTCGAGGTCGACAAGGACACCGACAAGCTCGTCGTGAAGGTCGTCGACCGCGTGAGCGGCGAGCTGATCCGCCAGATCCCCTCCGAAGAGGTGCTTCGCATTGCCAAGCTGCTGGGCAAGGTGCCCGGCGCATTGATGGATCAATCGGCCTGACGCGGCCGCTCGATCACCACCCATAACCAAGTACAACGAGGACCCAACATGACCATCAGCAGCATCGGCGTCGGCTCGAAGCTCGACCTCGCCGGCTTACTCGACCAGCTGACGACGGCGGAGAGCCAGCCCCTGGTCGACATCCAGAACCAGGCCACGAGCTACACCACCAAGCTGTCGGCCTACTCGCAGATCCAGAGCGCGCTGAACGTGCTGAAGACCGCCGGTGACAAGCTGGCGGATCCGGCTTTCTTCCAGACCGTGAAGGCCGCCGTCGGCGACCCCGACGTGCTCGGCGCGACCACCACCACCAACGCCCCTGCCGGCAGCTACAACATCAACGTCACCCAGCTCGCGCAGCAGCAATCGCTCGTCTCCAACGGCCAGCTGACCACGAGCGTGGGCGTCGGCAACGGCAAGATCAAGATCCAGTTCGGTGCCATCACCGGCGGCACGCTGGACCCGGCGACAGGCCACTACAGCGGCGCGGGCTTCACGCCCGACGCCGACCGCGCCGCGACCGAAATCACGATCGACAACAACAACAACTCGCTGACCGGCATCCGCGACGCGATCAACAAGGCAAACGCCGGCGTCACCGCCAGCATCGTCAATGACGGCAGCGGCACGCCTTACCGCCTGCAGCTCGTCTCGACCAAGACCGGCGAGAAGTCGAGCATGAAAATCTCGGTGGCCGGCGACCCGGCGCTGGAGAACCTGGTGGCCTTCGATCCCGCGGGCACGCAGAAGATGCAGCAGACCGCGGCGGCCCAGGACGCCCTGCTCACGGTCAACAACATCGCCATCCGCAGCGCGGGCAACACCGTCACCGATGCCATCCAGGGCACGACCCTCACGCTCAACGAGACCGGCACCACCAGCCTCAAGATGACGACGGACACGGCGAGCATCACGACCGCCATCACCGCCTTCGTCAACGCCTACAACAGCCTGCAGAAGACGGCGGATACGCTGTCGAACTACGACCCTGACACGAAGAAGGCATCGGCCCTCACCGGCGACCAGACCCTGCGCAACCTGCTGACGCGCGTGCGCCAGACGCTGACGACGCCGCAGCCCGGCGTCAACGGCAGCATGAAGGTGCTGTCGGAGATCGGCGTGAGCTTCCAGAAGGACGGCACGCTCGCCCTCGACACCGGCAAGCTCGCCGACGCCATGGGCAAGAACCCGGCCGGCGTGGCTGCCCTGTTCTCCAGCGACGACGGCAGCAAGACGGGCTATGGCAAGCAGGTGAGCGCGCTGGTGGACGACGTGACCTCTTCCTCCGGAATGCTGACCGCCGCGACGGACGGCGTGAACTCGACGCTCGACGACCTGAGCGACCAGTACAACGCCATGCAGGACCGCGTCAACGCGACGATCGCTCGCTACAAGGACCAGTTCACCGCGCTCGACGTGCTCGTCAACAGCATGAACAACACGATGACGTACCTCACGCAGCAGTTCGATGCGATGAACTCCGGCAAGTAAACACGACCGAAGCCCATAGCGTGGAGACAGCGATGTACACCCCTCACAACTACCGTACCGGTGCCAAGGCCTACGCCCGCGTCGGCGTGGAATCCGGCGCGATGAGCGCGTCGCCGCACCAGCTGATCGTGATGCTGTTCGACGGCGCGAAGACCGCGATCGGCTTGGCACGCCACCACATGGCGAGCGGCGATGTGGCGGCCAAGGGCAGCGCGATTTCCAAGGCGGTGAACATCGTCGACAGCGGGCTGAAGGCGGCGCTTGACGCCACGGCCGCCGGGCCCGAAGGCGCCGAGCTCGTGGGCCGGCTGTCGGCGCTGTACGACTACGTCATCCAGCGCCTGACCTATGCGAATCTTCGCAACGACACGAAGGCGCTGGACGAAGCAGACGGGCTGCTCGAGAACATCGCTTCCGCATGGCGCGAGATCGACGCTCATGGACGCAAGTGATGCGCGACCAAGAAAAACACAAGCAGCAGGAAAACATGGCAGCCAGGAGTGAAGTGGTTCATTGCTACGGGCAACTTGCCTCCAGCATCTCGCAGATGGTGGAGCTTGCCCGGGCCAAGGAATGGGGGCAGCTTCCGGCACTGGAAGCCCAATGTTCGGCCGTTGTCGAAAGGTTGCGCGTCATCGAACCGCTGGAATCGCTGGATTCGACGCAGCTCGAACAGGCGTTGCGCCTGATCGACCGCATCCGCATCGACCAGGCCGAAGTGTCGGGACTGATCAAGCCGCAGCTCGACGAACTGATCGGCCGCATGGGGTACCTGCACCAGCAGCGCAACCTCGGCAAGGCCTACGGACCGCCGCACTGACGAAGACGCGGCAGCCATGAGCGGACTCACCGGACTGATCGACGCGCTGCTGGCCGCGAGGCTCGCACCGCGGCTGGACGTGCTCGGCATCAAGCCCGAGGCGACGATCGGAGCGCCCGGCCCGGTGATCGAGATCGGCAAGATCGAGAACGACGTACGGCTGCCTTCCAACGCGGCGCTCGACCGGCTGGTACCGGGCAGCGGTGCCGTGCAGCAGCCCGCGGGCGGCACGAACGCGTCGGCTAGCGCACAGTTGTCGGTTGCCGCGCGCGTGATCAGCGCGGTGCTCGCGGACCTGGGTGCGGCACCCGGACCGGTGCGTGGCGCGGCGCCGGCCTGGCCCTCGCCGCAGGGCGTGCCGAGCACGGCACTGGCCGGCACGCTGGCGCAGACCGTCGCCGACAGCGGTCTCTTCTATGAATCGCATCTGGTTCAGTTCGCCGCCGGCACGCGCACGTTGGCCCAACTGAGCCAGGAGCCGCAGGCACGCTGGGCCTCGCCCGTTGCCGCGACGCATGTCGCCGCGCCGCAAGCCGCGGCGGCGCAGGGCGGTGCTCAAGCCGCGCAGTCAACCGCGGCGCTTGCACCGCCTTCCGCCGACGCCGTCGACATGCCCGCGGCTGCCGTGCTGAAGGACGTGTTGACAGCGGCCGCCGCGCAAGGCACCGTGACGCCGCAGGCCGAAGGCGAATCGGCAACGCAACCTGCATCCAACGCCGGCCCGGCTGCGCGCGCTTCGCTGGCGCATGGCGAGCTCGCTTCATCCACGCTTCCGCAGCAGCCCGTGACGACAGGCTCCGCTGAAGCGGATGCACGCACCGAAGCGACGCGCATGCAGGCGGCATACCGTTGGGCCGAATCGGCCGCGCCGGGCCAGGCCGCCGGCACTTCACCGGCCCACCGCGTGGAAGAAGCCGCTCGGCAGGTGAGCGCGGCTTCCGCGGCGAATGCGCAGCCGGCGTCAGCCGTTGAAGTGATCCACCCGCAGGCCGTGTCGCTGGTCCACCAGCAACTCGACCTGCTCGCGAGTTCCCAGTTCCGCTGGAGCGGCGAAGCCTGGCCCGGGGTGCCGATGAACTGGTCCATCGAGGAAGAGGCGCGGGAGCGCGGCGAAGCGGTGTCGGGCGAAGCGGTTCCGCGCCGCTGGTCGACCATGCTGTCGCTCACCTTGCCGAGGCTTGGGGCGGTCGATCTTCGCCTGAGCCTCACCGGTCCGATTGTCCAGGCGCACCTGGCCGGCGAAGGCAGCACGGTCACGCGAATGCGCGCGGAGGGCGGCAGCCTTTCCAGCCGGTTCGAGGCCGCGGGCCTTCGCCTGCAGGAATTGCAGGTGAGCGAGAGGGTTGCGGCATGACCCACCCCTCGCTCGAGAACCGCCACAGCGCCGTCGCCCTGTCGTACGCCGACAAGGGCAAGGCTCCGGTCGTGGTGGCCAAGGGCTACGGCGTCGTCGCCGAATCGATCATGCGGGAGGCCCGCGCGAACGGGCTCTATGTCCACGCATCGGCGGATCTCGTCAAGCTGCTCATGCAGGTGGACCTCGATCAGCAGATTCCGCCCCAGCTGTACCTGGCGGTGGCGGAACTCATGGCCTGGATCTACCGCCTCGAAGGCGATGCGGAAGCGGCCGGCTCGGCCGGCGGAACCGGCGGCACAGGGTCGTTACAGTAAATTGATACCTTCTGTTTCGAGAAATGAAATATCTGTTTACTAGTTGGCAATTAATAGAATAGTACTTTTTAAGTAGATCTCGGAAGTTAGTACTTTAACATTCAATTTAACTGTACGGAGCCGGGTTTTATTTCTGAATGAAATCGACCTACACCTCGCAAAGTGTGACTTTTTCATGTCGGATAAATACCTCCCTCACTGTCAGATAAGTCTCACTTTGCCTGCCGGGCAGAGCGTGAATGTTAAACATGTTAAATTTTGTGTATAAACTGAGGCCTCGTTTGGAACGGAGTGCAGAGTGGAACAGGACAATGACAAGATGACGATTAATGGCGAGATTTCCAAGGAAATCGGCGACATTAATTTGGCGTATATGCTGCTTGCCCAGAAGCTTGTGAAACAAGACAGGGCTGCAGCCATGTTTCGCCTCGGCGTGGGACGCGAATTGGCGGATTTGCTGGCAAACATGTCGCTCACGCAAATCGTCAAGCTGGCCGCCTCCAATTTCTTGCTTTGCAGCTTCCGCCTGGACGATCATCCGATGTTCGCCGCGGTCGGTGAAGGAAAGGACACGACGCTTCAACAGGCGCACATGTCCATCCTGATGGCCGCCCGCCAAATGCAGATTCGTGATGCAGGCGCCCTCGCATGAGCCAGAAAAGCGTTCTTGGCGAGGTTCGCCAGGTCCAATTGGCCGTCGAACTGATTGATTTGGGCGCCCGGCTCCAATTCCTGGAAGCGGAAGTCGGATTGAGCCGCGAGCGTCTGATTCGCCTGTACAAGGAACTCAAGGGCGTATCCCCGCCTAAGGGCTTATTGCCGTTTTCAACCGATTGGTACATGACATGGTTGGCGAATATCCATTCGTCCATGTTCTACAACATCTACCGGTTCATGCTGGAGGAAGCTGATGAAGGCGAACTCCAGGCATTGATCAAGAGCTACCGCCTGTACCTCGAACAGATCGAGGCGCACGGCGGTGAAGTCATTCTGGACTTCACCCGTGCCTACACCATGGTGCGCTTCTTCGACAGCGACATGCTGCAGCTGAGCACCTGCACCCGCTGCCGCGGCCAGTTCGTCGCCCATGCGCATGACAACAAGAGCGGCTACGTCTGCGTGCTGTGCCGTCCGCCCTCGCGCGCCGGCAAGGCGCGCGGCGCCAAGCGCATCGAGACGCGTGGCGCAGATTGCGCGGAAGTGGGTTCGCCGCTGGGCGGCCCGGAAGGCTCGAATCTCACCTCTTCGCTGGAAAGCGCGGCTTTTTCCCCGGAGCTCGCGCGAAATACGGGTGGAGCGCACTAAAGAAACGTTCCTTGTTTGCCGATACAAGGGTTTTGAAATGAACGCCTGAGGGCAAAGGGGACGGTCGTGCTTGTTCTGGTTGGTTATCTCGTTGTCTGCGGCGCTGTCTTCGGCGGGTTCGGACTCATGGGCGGTCACTTCGGCGTGCTCTTCCAGCCCATCGAACTGCTGATGATCGGCGGCTCCGCGCTGGGGGCGTTCATCGCCGGCAACAACGGCAAGACGATCAAGGCCACCATCAAGGAACTGCCGCTGCTGCTGCGTTCCTCCAAGCACAACCGCCAGCTCTACATGGACCTGCTGGCGCTGCTGTACGAGCTGCTGGCCAAGGCCCGCAAGGACGGCATGATGAAGCTGGAGAGCGACGTCGAGGATCCGGCCAAGAGCGAGATCTTCAACCGCTATCCGACCATCATGGGCGACGACCACGTGATGGAGTTCCTCTGCGACTACCTGCGCCTGGTGATCAGCGGCAACACGGACGCCTTCGAGATCGAGGCGCTGATGGACCACGAGATCGAGACCATCCGCCACGAAGCCGAAGTGCCGGGCCACAGTCTGTCGCGCGTCGGCGATGCATTGCCCGCGCTGGGCATCGTGGCCGCGGTGATGGGCGTTGTCCACGCGCTGGCTTCCGCGAACCTGCCGCCTTCGGAGATGGGCGCGCTCATCGCTCACGCGATGGTCGGCACCTTCCTCGGCGTTCTGCTCGCCTATGGTTTCGTGACGCCGCTTTCGACCCTGATCGAACAGAAGGTGGAAGAGAGCATGAAGGTCTACCAGTGCGCGAAGGTGACGCTGCTCGCGAGCCTGAATGGCTATGCGCCGCAGCTGGCCGTCGAATTCGGCCGCAAGGTCCTGTTCTCGACCGAACGTCCCACCTTCACCGAACTGGACAGCCACGTTCGGGAAGTGAAGGCACGTTGATCTCGGCAGGGGCGGGATCATGAGCGCAGACAAGCATCCGATCGTCATCAAGCGCGTGGTCGCTGGTGGTGGCGGCCACCACGGCGGCGGCTGGAAGATCGCCTACGCCGACTTCATGACGGCCATGATGGCTTTCTTCCTGGTCATGTGGCTGCTGTCGATCTCGACGCCCAAGCAGCGCGAAGGCATCGCGGAGCACTTCCGCATGCCGCTGCGCGTGGCGCTCGCGGGCGGCGAGAAGAGCAGCCTGAGCAGCAGCGTCATCCCCGGCGGCGGCGACGACCCGATGAAGAAGGACGGCGAGGTCAATCAGGCCGAAAGCCCGAGCGAGGACGAGCTCGATGCCGACCGGCTCGCGACGATGAAGAAGCGCCTGGACGCGATCATCGAAAACAGCCCGGCCTTCAAGCAATTCCGCTCGCAGATCCTGATCGACATCACGACCGAGGGCCTGCGCCTGCAGATCGTCGACAGCGCGAACCGTCCGATGTTCGACCTGGCCAGCGCCCGCGTGGTGCCGCACATGCGCGCCATCCTGCGCGAACTCGCGCCGGCGTTGAACGACCTGCCGAACAAGATCACGCTCTCGGGCCACACCGACGCCATCGTCTATACCAACGGCGACAAGTCCTACGGCAACTGGGAACTCTCCGCCGACCGCGCCAACGCCTCGCGGCGCGAATTGGTGACCGGCGGCATGCAGGAAGACAAGGTGCTGCGCGTCGTCGGCCTGGCCGACAGCATGCACCTGGACAAGGCGCAGCCGCGCAACCCGATCAACCGGCGCATCAGCATCATCGTCCTCAACCGCCGCACGCAGGACCGCATCGAGCGCGAGAACGAGGGCGGGATCGCCTCCACGACCGCCGGCGCACCCGCCGCGCCCGGTGCCCCGGCCGTGGTTCCCGCCGCGCCGGCGGCCCCTGCGGGTCCCGCAAGCGACAACTTGAAGCCGACGGCCTTCAAACCCGCCGTGCCGAGCCGATAACCAGATATCACCGAGAGAAAACGCCGGCACCGGAGCAACGAGATGGATCTGAGTCAATTCACGCAAGCATTCTTTGTCGAAGCCATCGAGCTTCTGGCGGAGATGGAGCAATTGCTCCTCGAACTCAATGTGGACTCGCCGGACAGCGAGCAGCTCAACGCGATCTTCCGCGCCGCGCATTCGATCAAGGGCGGCGCGGCGACGTTCGGCTTCACCGGCCTGACCAGCACGACCCATTTGCTTGAAACCCTTTTGGACCGGGCACGCCACGGCCAGCTGCAGCTGAGCGGTCCGATGATCGATGCCTTTCTAGAAACGAAGGACGCCTTGCAAGAACAGATCACTGCCTACCAGGCGGGCAACGAACCCGAGCCTGAGATGGTCGCGCACATCTGCGCGGTGCTTCAACAACTGGCGCTCGAGAACGACGAGTCGAACGCCGGTGCGTCGGCCGGGCCCGCCCCGGCCCCCGCGCCGGTCGCGGCGCCGGCGCCCGTCCCGGCGCCGGTGGCCACGGCTCCCGCGAGCGCTCCCGCTGCCGTGGGCACCGGCATGCTGCGCATCCGCTTTGCCCGCCTGTCGGACAGCGAATGCGAGTTGCTGGCCGACGAGCTCGGCAACCTGGGCAAGATCGTGTCCAGGGAGCGGGCGAACGACCAGCTGACCGTCATGCTCGAGACGACGTGCGACCCGGACGACATCGTCGCGGTCTGCTGCTTCGTGATCGACGAGTCGCAGATCGACATCACCCGCGAGGCCGCTGGTGCTGCCGTCGCCAAGGCGCCTGCCCCGGCGCCCGCTCCCGTGCCCGCGCCCGCCCCGGCGCCTGCCGCCGTGGCCGTTGCCGAGCCCGCCGCGAAAGCCCAGCCAGCTGCCGGCGCCGGTGCCGGTGCCGGTGCACCCGCGGCCGCCGCTGCGGGTGCCGCGGGCGCCAAGGAATCCAGCTCCATCCGCGTGGACGTCGAGAAGGTCGACCAGCTGATCAACCTCGTGGGTGAACTCGTCATCACGCAGTCGATGTTGACGCAGGCCGCCACCATGCTCGATCCGGTCGCATACGAGCGCTTCCTCAGCGGCCTCGGCCACCTGGAACGCAACGCACGCGACCTGCAGGAATCCGTGATGTCCATCCGCATGATGCCGATGGACTACGTCTTCAGCCGCTTCCCGCGCGTGATCCGGGACGTGAGCGCCAAGCTCGGAAAGCAGGTGCGCCTGGACACCTACGGCAAGGAAACCGAGCTCGACAAGGGCCTCATCGAGCGCATCGTCGACCCGCTCACGCATCTGGTGCGCAACAGCCTCGACCACGGCATCGAGACGGCCGACGTGCGCGTCGCCAAGGGCAAGGATGCAACCGGCCAGCTGCTGCTCTCCGCGCAGCACCACGGCGGCAACATCGTGATCGAGGTGAGCGACGATGGCGCGGGCCTGAATCGCGAGAAGATTCTCGCCAAGGCCATGCAGCAGGGGCTGCCGGTGAGCGAGACCATGCCCGACGAAGAGGTCTGGCAGCTGATCTTCGCGCCCGGCTTCTCCACCGCCGAACAGGTCACCGACATCTCCGGCCGCGGCGTCGGGATGGACGTGGTCAAGCGCAACATCCAGGAAATGGGCGGCCACGTCGAGATCAGCTCGCGCGGCGGGCAGGGCACCACCACCCGCATCGTGCTGCCGCTCACGCTCGCGATCCTCAACGGCATGTCCGTGAAGGTGGGCAGCGAGGCCTACATCCTGCCGCTGAGCTACGTGATCGAGTCGCTGCAGCCGCTGTCCGAGCACCTGCACTCCATCACCAGCGACGGCCATGTCATCAAGGTGCGCGGCGAGTACTTGCCGCTGATCGAGCTGCACCGCGTCTTCGACGTGGCTGGCGCGCAGACCAACCCGACGCAAGGCATCCTGGTGATCGTGCAGGCCGACGACGCGCGCTTCGCGTTGATGGTCGACGAACTGCTCGGCCAGCACCAGGTCGTGGTGAAGAACCTCGAGACCAACTATCGCAAGGTGCCCGGCATCTCCGCGGCGACCATCCTGGGCGACGGCAGCGTGGCTTTCATCATCGACGTCGGCGCGATGCCTCGCATCCAGCGCGCCCAGGCGGCCAGCGCCGCGGCCCTGGCAGGCGCATCGAGGTCGAGCGCGCTCGCGGCCTGACGAGAACAACCAGAACCGAGATTCCCCGACGGAGACATTCCCATGCGCTTTGATTTTTTCCGGCGATCCGCCTCCCACGGAACCGCGGCAGAAGACGAAACTGTCAAAGCACTCGCCCCGAAGCCTGCCGAGCCGGAAGTCCAGGCGCGGCCGCCCAGACCCGAAGGGGCGGGCGAGCCGGGCGGCTACGTGACCTACACCATGCTGCTGGATCCGCAGCAGCGCGTGAAGGGCTACCGCATGGCCTGGAGCGCCGGGGAGCCGGCCCAGGCGGACGCGCATTTCCATGCCCTCGTGAGTTGCGTCTCCAAATATCTCAACCCGCCCAAGGGCTGGCGGCTGGGTGGCCTGCTGCTGTTCTTCGACGTGACCGTGGAATCGCTCTTCCTGAGCGAGCTGCAGTCCCTGCCGCCGGAGAACGTCGTGCTGTGCATGCGCCTGGCGGACTTCATGGACGAGGACACGCGCTCCATGCTGTTGTTCCTGCGCGAGCAAGGCTTCGGCTTCATGCTGCTGGAGGCGGAATCGCTGCCGGAAGATCCGGAGATCAGCGCCATCATCTCGCACGTGGACGTCGGCGCGGGCAAGGCCGACCTGATCGCCAGCATCCGCCGCCAGCAGAAGCCCGGCACGCCGACGCTGCACCCCATCGCCACCCGCATGGACAGCTGGAAGGACTTCGACGGCTGCGCGTCGCGCCGCGTGGACGTGTTCTTCGACGGCAAGTGCGGTTTCGTGCCCGTCAAGGCGACCGCCGGCACGCTGCAGCCCGAATCCATGCTCATCGTGCGGCTGATGCAGATGATCCAGCGCAACGAGGACGTGCGCTCCATCGAGGCGGCGCTCAAGCACGACGCGGCGCTCACCTTCCGCCTGCTGCACCACATCAACTCGCCCGCCATCGGTGCGGGTGTGGAGATTCACTCGCTGCGCCATGCGGTGTCGATGCTCGGCTACGCGCCGCTGTTCCGTTGGCTCACGCTGCTGTTGGCCACCAGCAACAAGGCGATCTCGCCCTTCCTCACCAAGAAGGCCATCATGCGCGGCCGCTTCGTCGAGCTGATGGGCCTGGGCATGCTGCCGCACAGTGACGCGGACAACCTCTTCGTGGTCGGCATGTTCTCGCTGATCGACCAGCTCCTGGGCGTCACCATGGAGGAGGTGCTGGGCAAGGTCCAGCTCGCCGAATCGGTGCAGCAGGCCATCCTCACGCGCGGCGGCGTCTACGGGCCGTTCCTGGCCCTGGCAGAGGCGTGCGAGACCGACGGCGCCGCGGCGGCGCGGCTGTCGGAGTCGCTCCTCATGAGCGCGGAACAAGTGAACGCGGCGCACCTTTCGGCCCTGACCTGGGCCCAGGACGTGAGCCCCTCCGAAGTGGGGTATTGACCATGTCCAGCAAGCTGCAACGTCTTTGGCCCCTTGATCGGGCCATTGCCCAAGGGGCTTGCTATGTACATTGAAAGCCATGCTCCGACTGCGGCTGTGACCACCGAATTCACCTTCACCGACAGCGACTTTTCGAAAGTCCGCACCCTCATCCATCGCCGCGCCGGCATCGCCCTGGGCGAACAGAAGCGGCAGATGGTGTACAGCCGTCTCTCGCGCCGGCTGCGCGAACTGGGCCTGCCCGAGTTCTCCACCTACCTGGCGATGCTGGAATCCACGCACGACGGCGAGGAGTGGCAGGCCTTCATCAATTCGCTGACCACCAATCTCACCTCCTTCTTCCGCGAAGCGCACCACTTTCCGGTGCTGGCCGAGCACGTGCGCAAGGCGCAGCAGCCGGTCACCATCTGGTGCGCCGCCGCCTCGACGGGGGAGGAGCCGTACTCGCTCGCCATCACGCTGTTCGAGGCGCTGGGCGAGCGCGCGGCTTCAGCCAGGATCATCGCGACCGACATCGACACCGCCGTGCTGGCCAAGGCGTCGGCGGGCGTCTTCACGACCGAGCAGGTGGCGCGGCTTTCGAGCGAGCGGCTCAAGCGCTTCTTCAGCAAGGGCACGGGCTCGAACGCGGGCAAGGTCCGCATCCGCCCGGAGATCGCCTCGATCGTCAAGTTCTCGCGGCTCAACCTGCTCGACCCGGTCTGGGCGGTGAAGGAGCCGGTGGACGCCATCTTCTGCCGCAACGTGATGATCTACTTCGACAAGCCGACGCAGAAGAAGATCCTCGATCGCTTCGCGCCGCTGCTGAAGGCGGGCGGCCTGCTCTTTGCCGGACATTCGGAGAACGCGTCACTGGTGAACCAGAGCTTCAAGCCGCTCGGCCATACCGTCTACGAGCTGTCGCGCGTGCGCGGCGCGGGGGCCGCATGAATGCCGCGGCCGCCCCGGACTCGATCGCGAGCCACCATTACTACGATCGCGACGTGGGCGCGATGGCGGTCAAGCTGCTGCCTTCGGAATACTACGTCACCACCACCGACACCGTGCTGACCACGGTACTCGGCTCCTGCGTGGCCGCCTGCATTCTGGACATCGAGAACGGCGTCGCCGGCATGAACCACTTCATGTTGCCGGAAGACGGCGGTGGCTCGCGCGACCACAGCGAATCCATGCGCTACGGCGCCTACGCGATGGACGTGCTCATCCGCGAACTCCTGCGCGCCGGCGCCCGGCGCGAACGCCTGCAAGCCAAGGTCTTCGGCGGCGGTGCGGTGCTGGCCAACATGACCACGCTGAACATCGGCGACCGCAATGCGGACTTCGTGCTGCGCTACCTGCGCGCGCAGCGAATCGAGATCGCGGCGCAGGACCTGCGCGGCCAGCACGCGCGACGCGTGTGCTTCATCCCGTCGACCGGGAAGGCCGTCGTGCGCAAGCTGCGCAGCCAGAACGATGTGCAGCTCATCCAGCGCGAGGAGGGCGAACTGCTGCGCAAGCTGGCCGCCTTGCGCTCCACTCCCGACCAGGAAAAAACCAATGCCTCCGCGGATGCGGCGGCGACAAGAAACAAAGGAATCTGGTGAGCTCGCAAAAAATCAAGGTCCTCTGCGTCGACGACTCCGCTCTGATCCGCAGCGTGATGACCGAAATCATCAACAGCCAGCCCGACATGACGGTCGTTGGAACAGCCGCCGATCCGCTGGTGGCGCGCGACCTCATCAAGGTGACCAACCCCGACGTGCTCACGCTGGACGTCGAAATGCCGCGCATGGATGGTCTCGAGTTCCTCGAAAAGCTCATGCGCCTGCGGCCCATGCCCGTGGTCATGGTGTCCTCGCTCACCGAGCGCGGCTCGGAGATCGCCCTGCGCGCGCTGGAACTCGGCGCCATCGACTTCGTCACCAAGCCGCGCCTGGGCGTGCGCGACGGCCTGCTCAACTACACGGAGTTGATCGCCGGCAAGATCCGCACCGCCGCGGCCGCGCGGATCCTGCCCTCGCGCCACAGCGCCGCAGGCAAAGCCGCCACGGAGGCCCCGCAGGAGGCTCTGCTGCGCAGCCCGCTGCTGAGCACCGAGAAGCTCATCATCATCGGCGCTTCCACCGGCGGCACCGAAGCCATCCGCGAAGTGCTCACGCCCCTGCCGCCGGACAGCCCGGCGGTTCTCATCACGCAGCACATGCCCAGCGGCTTCACGCGATCCTTCGCGCAGCGGCTGGACGGGCTGTGCCGCATCACCGTCAAGGAAGCGGAGCACGGCGAGCGCGTGCTGCCTGGCTATGCCTACATCGCGCCGGGGGGCTTCCACATGTCGCTGGCCCGCAGCGGCGCCAACTACGTGGCGCATCTCGACCAGGAGCCGCCAGTGAACCGCCACCGTCCGTCGATCGACGTGCTCTTCGACTCGGTGGCGAAGCACGCCGGCAAGAACGCCATCGGTGTGATCCTGACCGGCATGGGCAAGGACGGCGCCGAGGGTTTGCTGCGCATGAAGCACGCCGGCGCCCACACCCTGGCGCAGGACGAGGCGAGCTGCGTGGTTTTCGGCATGCCGAAGGAAGCCATTGCACTGGGCGCGGCCGACGAGATCGCGCCCCTTGGGGAAATGAGCCGCCGGGTGCTCGCGCACCTGCGCACCTTCGGCGAACGCGCGAACCGGGTTTGAAACGAACTAGTGGAGTGAAGTAATCGTGATCGACAAGAGCATCAAAATTTTGGTTGTGGATGACTTCCCGACCATGCGCCGCATCGTGCGCAACCTGCTGAAGGAACTCGAGTTCCTGAACGTGGACGAGGCAGAGGACGGCGCCGCCGGCATCGAGAAGCTGCGCGGCGGCAATTTCGGCTTCGTGGTCTCGGACTGGAACATGCCCAACATGGACGGGCTGACCATGCTGCAGACCATCCGTGCCGATCCTGAACTGGCCAAGCTGCCCGTCCTCATGGTGACGGCGGAAGCCAAGAAGGAGAACATCGTCGCCGCGGCGCAAGCCGGGGCGAACGGTTACGTGGTCAAGCCTTTCACCGCGGCGACGCTGGAGGAAAAGCTGAACAAGATCTTCGAGAAGCTCGCGAAAGAGGCCTGAGTATGTCCAAGAACGCGTCAGACGCCCCCGAGCAGGGGAACACCGCCGAAGAGCTGCTGGGCCGCATCGGGCAGCTGACGCGCCAGTTGCGCGAAGGCCTGCGTGAGCTGGGCCTGGACAAGCAGCTGGAAAAGGCCGCGCAGTCCATCCCGGATGCCCGCGACCGCCTCAGCTACGTCGCCAACATGACCGAGCGCGCCGCCCACCGCGCCCTCAACGCCATCGACCTCGCGCAGCCGCTCCAGGAAGGCCTGGCCACCGACGCCAAGGCGCTCAACAAGCGCTGGGACGAGTGGTTCGAGAGCCCGATCGAGCTCAACGACGCGCGTGAACTGGTGCGCGATACCCGCGGCTACCTGCAGGACGTGCCGAAGAAGGCGAGCGAGATCAACGCGCAGCTGATGGAAATCCTGATGGCGCAGGATTTCCAGGATCTGACCGGGCAGGTCATCAAGAAGATGATGGAAGTGGTCAATGACGTGGAGACGCAGCTGCTCCAGGTGCTGATCGACAACTCCCCGGCCGACAAGCGTCCGGAGTCCGCGGCCGCGCAGACCGTGAGCCACGTCAGCCCGCCCGCGGCGTCCAGCCTGCAGAACGGCCCGCAGATCAAGGCCGACAACCCCGACGCCGTGACCAACCAGGCACAAGTGGACGACCTCCTGGAGAGCCTGGGCTTCTAGCGCCCGGCCCGCCCGTCCCGCCCAACCGCCCAACCGCCCGGCCCCGCGCCGGGACCGCGCGGCGACCCCTCCCAGGGGGCCGCCGCGCACGCCCCCCCCCCCCCCCCACCCCCCCGCCCCCGGGGGGCCCCGGCGCGGGCCCCCCCCCGGGGGGCCCCCCGCGCACGGCCGCCCGATGCGGCCGCCCGCCGCCCCTGCAGGGGGCGGCATCCGCCACGAAGTGCGGAAAGCCTCGGGGGCGCGCCCCCGATTGCCCGAGAAGGAGGGCGTTAGTCCTCCTGATCCTCCGATTGTTCCGAGCGACTGGATCGAATAATCAGTCCACGAGCAGCGACCTTCGCCGCTGCTCTTCGGAGCATGAATGGCTGAGGAAAGCGATCTCGAGAAAACGGAACCGGCCTCCCCGCGGCGCCTGGAGAAGGCGCGCGAGGAAGGCAACGTCGCCCGGTCACGCGAACTGACCACCTTCGTGATGCTGGCCACCGCGATCGCGGGCCTGTGGCTCTCCGCCGGCTCGCTCGGCAGCAACGCCAATGCGATCCTGCGCCGCGGCCTCCAGTTCGACCGCGCCTCTGCCTTCGATCCTCGGCACATGCTGACCCAGGTGGCCATGATGGCGATGGACACCCTGCTCACCATCGCGCCTTTCTTCGCCATGATGGTCGTGGCCGCCGTGGTCGCGCCGCTGTTGCTGGGCGGCTGGCTCTTCTCCACCAAGTCCATCGCGCCCAATTTCAGCAAGCTGGACCCGCTTGCCGGCATCGGGCGCATGTTCTCCTTCCAATCGCTGGCGGAGCTGACCAAGGCGCTCGCCAAGTCGATGCTGATCGGCGGCGTCGCCTACTTCGTCATCGTCGGCAACCTGGAGCAGGTCATGTCGCTCATGGCCGAGCCGGTCAGCGCGGCCTTGCCGCAGACCATGATGCTCGTGGGCCGCTGGTGCGCGCTGATCGCCGGTGCGCTCTTCCTGGTGGCCTTCATCGACGTTCCCTACCAGCTGTGGACGTACTACAAGAAGCTGCGCATGTCGCGCGAGGACCTGCGCCAGGAACACAAGGAAAGCGAAGGCGATCCGCACATCAAGGCGCAGATCCGCCGCCAGCAGCAGGCCATGGCCCGCCGCCGCATGATGGCCGACGTACCCAAGGCCGACATCGTCGTCACCAACCCGACCCACTTCGCCGTCGCGCTGAAGTACGTCGACAACGACATGCGCGCGCCGCGCGTGGTGGCCAAGGGCAGCGACCTGATCGCCAAGCGCATCCGCGACCTCGCGAAAGAGCACAACGTGCCCATCCTCGAAGCGCCGCCCCTCACCCGCGCGCTCTACAAGCACACCAAGCTGGGCCATGAGATCCCGGCCGGCCTCTACACCGCCGTGGCCGAGGTGCTGGCCTGGGTCTACCAGCTCAAGCGCTGGAAGAACGAAGGCGGCGATGCGCCGCGCAAGCCCAGCGATCTCCCGATTCCCGCAGAACTCGAATACACCGTGGACGCCGCATGAACTCGATGGCCAGCTTCCTGCGTCTGCCGACGCAAATGTTCTCCGGCACCCAGTTCAAGGGATTGGCGGGCCCGATCCTCATCGTGCTCATCCTGAGCATGATGGTGCTGCCGCTGCCGCCCTTCCTGCTGGATCTGCTCTTCACCTTCAACATCGCCGTCTCCGTCATGGTGCTGCTGGTGAGCATGTACACCATGAAGGCGCTGGACTTCGCGGCCTTCCCGGCGGTGCTGCTGTTCTCCACCCTGCTGCGCCTGTCGCTCAACGTCGCCTCCACCCGCGTGGTGCTGATGCACGGCCACACCGGACCCGACGCGGCGGGCAAGGTGATCGAGGCCTTCGGGCACTTCCTCGTCGGTGGCAACTTCGCCGTCGGCGTGATGGTCTTCATCATCCTGGTGTTGATCAACTTCATGGTCATCACCAAGGGCGCGGGCCGCATCGCTGAAGTCGGCGCGCGCTTCATGCTCGACGCGATGCCCGGCAAGCAGATGGCCATCGACGCCGACCTCAACGCCGGCCTGATCGGCGAGGACGTGGCGAAGAAGCGCCGCACCGAGGTCGCGCAGGAAGCCGACTTCTACGGCTCCATGGACGGTGCGAGCAAGTTCGTTCGCGGCGACGCGGTCGCGGGCCTGTTGATCATGGTGATCAACATCATCGGTGGCCTGGTGGTGGGCATGGCCCAGCACGGCCTGGACTTCTCCACCGCCGCGACCACCTACACGCTGCTGGCCATCGGCGACGGCCTGGTGGCCCAGATCCCGGCGCTGATCATCTCGACCGCGGCCGGTGTCATCGTCTCGCGCGTGACCACCGACGAGGACGTCGGCCGCCAACTCACGGGCCAGCTCTTCTCCAACCCGCAGGTGCTGTTCCTCACGGCCGGCATCGTCGGCCTGATGGGCCTGATTCCGGGCATGCCCAACCTGGCCTTCCTGCTCATCGCGGGCGCGCTGGTCTGGCTTGGCCGGCGCACGCTGCTGAACAAGCCCGCCGCGGCGGCGGGCCAGGCCTCCTCCATCCAGACGATCAGCATGCTGCCGCAGGCCGAGAGCGCCGAAGCGACCTGGGACGACGTCGCCCTCGTCGACCCGCTGGGCATGGAAGTCGGCTATCGCCTGATCCCGTTGGTCGACCAGTCGCAGCAAGGCGAGCTGCTCGGCCGCATCAAGAGCATCCGCAAGAAGATCGCGCAGGAGCTGGGCTTCCTGGTGCCGGTGGTGCACATCCGCGACAACCTGGAAATCAAGCCCAACAGTTACGTCATCAGCCTGAAGGGCGTGGAGATCGGCCGAGGCGAGGCCTTCCCGAACCAGTGGATGGCCATCAACCCCGGCCAGGTGACGGGCACGCTCTCCGGCACGGCGACGCAGGACCCGGCCTTCGGCCTGCCGGCGGTGTGGATCGACGGCAACCTGCGCCAGCAGGCCCAGGCCTATGGCTACACGGTGGTCGACGCCTGCACGGTGATGGCCACGCACCTGAACCACCTGATCCAGTCCCATGCCGCCGAGCTGCTGGGCCGCCAGGAAGTGCAGCAACTGCTGGACCAGATCTCCAAGACCGCGCCCAAGCTCACCGAGGATCTCGTGCCCAAGGTCGTCACGCTCAGCACGCTGCACAAGGTGCTGCAGAACCTGCTGGAAGAAGAGGTGCCGATCCGCGACATGCAGACCATCCTGGACGTGATGGCCGAGCATGCGCCGACCGTCAAGGACGCGACCGAGCTCACCACGCTCGCGCGCCTGTCGCTGGGCCGCGCCATCACGCAGCAGCTCTTCCCGGGCGACACGGAACTCCAGGTCATCGGCCTGGATGGCTCGCTCGACGGCGTGCTGCAGCAGGCGCTCGCCAACAGCAGCGGCATCGAGCCCGGCATCGCCGACAGCCTGCTGCGCCAGGCGCAGGCGGCCATCCATCGCCAGGAGCAGCTGGGTCTTGCGCCCGTGCTCGTCGTCCAGCATTCGCTGCGCGTGCTGCTCGCGCGCTTCTTGCGCCGCAGCCTGCCGCAACTCAAGGTGCTCTCCCATGCGGAGATCCCTGACTCCCGCAACATCAAGATCACCGCCACCATCGGAGGACGCGTTTGAACCCCATCACCACCAACGTGCGCAGCGCCGCGCGCCGATTCGTCGCGGCCACCAGCCGCGAGGCCCTTCGCCTGGTGCGCGAGGCCTTGGGTGCCGAAGCCATCGTGTTGACCAACCGCGCCACCGCAGAGGGCGTGGAGATCGTCGCGATGGCCGAGGGCGATGTGACCGAAGTGCTGGAGAACGCGGCGCCGGCGATCGCGGCTGCGCCGGTCGCGTCCGTGGCGCCGGTTGCGACGGCCGCCGCCCCGGTTCCCGCCGCGCCGGCAATGCCCGCGTCGGCCGCGCCGGCCGCGCGCATCGCACCCCCGCCCGTGGCGCCCGCTGCTGCACCGGTCGCGGAGATCCCCGTGCCCGTGCCGGCGCCTGCCGCCAAGGCCGAGCCGCAAGTGCGCGCCGAGCCGGCGGACACCGTGCTGAACGAACTGCACTCGATGCGCGGCATGCTCGAAGAGCAACTCGCCAGCGTGGTCTGGAACGAAAAGCAGCGCCAGGACCCGGTGCGCGGCCGCCTGCTGCGCACGCTGCTGGGTGCAGGCTTCAGCGCCCGGCTCTCGAAAGCCATGTTGGAGAAGCTGCCCACCGGGCAGAGCTACGCGCAGGGCATGGCCTTCGCGCGCGCGGAGTTGATCCGCGCGGTGCCCGTGCACGAGGATGAAGACGCGCTGCTCACGCAAGGCGGTGTCTACGCGCTCATGGGCCCCACCGGCGTCGGCAAGACCACCACCACCGCCAAGCTCGCCGCGCGCTGCGTGATGCGCTTCGGTGCCGACAAGCTCGCGCTCGTCACCACCGACAGCTACCGGATCGGCGCCTATGAACAACTGCGCATCTACGGCCAGATCCTCAACGTGCCCGTTTACGCCGTGAAGGACGCGGCCGACCTGCACCTTGTGCTGCAAGACCTGCGCGACAAGCACATGGTGCTCATCGACACCGTCGGCATGAGCCAGCGCGATCGCGCCGTGTCGGATCAGATCGCGATGCTGTGCACCAGCCACCGGCCGGTCAAGCGGCTGCTGTTGCTGAACGCCAGCAGCCATGGCGACACGCTCAATGAAGTGGTGCATGCCTATCGCAACAGCGGCGCGGGCAGCGAGCTGGCGGGCTGCATCTTCACCAAGGTGGACGAGGCCACGCACCCCGGCGCGCTGATCGACACCGTGATCCGCCACCGCCTGCCCGTGCACTACGTCTCCAGCGGCCAGAAGGTGCCTGAGAACCTGATGCCGGCCGACCGCGCGCAGCTCATCGACAGCGTGTTCCAGCCGCGCCGCCACAACCCGCTGTTCGTGCCGTCCGAAGTCGAGCTGCAGGACGAGCCGGCCGGCGATGCGCCCTCGGCGCAGGTCGTGCAGGCCCAGGCCGAGGCCGAGCGCCTGCGCGTGCAATACCAGAACCTGATCCGCGCGATGGCGCACGACGCGCAGGAGCTGGCCACCGCCGCCGGCGCGCTCGCCGGTGCGCAGATCGGCTTCGACCGCGCGCGCCAGTTGTGGCGCAATGCCAGCGACGACAGCGTGGGCCAGAAGACCGTGCTGCAGGACTTGATGGTTCATGCGCAGAGCGAGATCGCGGCCGCCTGCGACGGCCATGTGCTGGCGCTGTGCGGCCAGGTCGGCATCCGTTCCGCCGAGGGTGGCGACGCCTACGAGTGCCAGGGCAGCCTGCTGTTGTCCGATCGCAGCGGCCTGCCGCTTGCCGCGCCGAACCAGTGGCTTTCCACGGCAGCGACGCGCGGCACGCCCGACGCCAAGCGCAAGCCTGGCATGCGCCAGGTCAACTGGCTGCGCCAGCAGGACTTCGACAAGCCGGTGGTGCACGTGCTGACCAAGCTGCCCGGTGCGGACTTCATCGTGTCGTGGCAGGGCCAGGGCCAGAAATGGCTGGCGCGCGCACCGGGCGCGACCGCCGTCGTCGACGCGGCTTCCGGCATCGCCACCACGCTGGCTCGCCTCGAACTCGCGTTCGGCGAGGCATGTCCTGCCAGCTTCCGCGGCAAGCCCGTGATGCAATGCCACGCACACGCCGAAGTGCTGTTGCGCGGCAGTGCGGCCGCCGGGGCCGACAAGGCCGAGTTGCCCGCCCTGCGCTGCGTCGTCACGCGTCTGCTGGATGCGCGCACGCAGAAGATCGTCGCGCAAAGCTATGCGCTGTCCAACGTCGGCACGGAGGTCGGCGTGGGCGAACTCGCGCAATGGCAGGCCTGGGCCGGCGAGGCCGACCCCTGCTTCCGCCTGATCCGCCAGGGCCTGCAGCTCGTCGGTGGCCTGGGCGAGTTGGGCGACCCCGACATGATGAAGCGCCTGCTGATCGCCGGCCAGGTCACCACCACCGTCTGGCGCCTGCTGCACGCCAAGGGCGAGTGGGCCGACCGCACGCGCGCGCTGCTGAACCAGCTGACGGGGCGCCCCGTGCGCTCGAGCCGGCCTCTGACCGGCAACGCATTGTTCGTGGGCGTGGGCAAGCTCTTCCTGCTGCTGGAGGCCCTGGGCACCGAATCCACCGCGCCGACGCGCGCACCCGAAGCCATGGAACAACAAGGTTGATGAGCGCAAGGAGACAGAAGGAATGAGCAAACTGGTGGCGGATCAAGCCGACGGACTGCGGCGCCTGCTGGCGCGCACGCCGACCCGCGTCATCGCGGTGGCCGGCATGGCGCGCGGCATGGGCGTGACCACGGCCGTGATGAACATTGCCGCGGCCCTGGTCCAGCAGGGCAAGGACGTACTGCTGCTCGATGAGCATTGCCCCAAGGCGGAGTCGATCTGCGCCGTGTGGTCGCTCGACCCGTCGGGAATGTTTTCCGACGTTGCCTCCGGCCGCCTGACGTGCCACGGCGCCGCCGCGCGGGCCGCCTGCGGCGCGAGCGTGTTGCCGGCGCCATCGGGCGAAGGCGAGGGCATGGATCCCCGCGCGCTGCTGCAAGGAGGGGTGATCCTGATCGATGCGGCCTGCGACAGCGAAGGCAGGCTTTCACCACTTGCGCGGCAGGCGGACGAACTGGTGTTGGTGCTCCAGCCTCAGCCGGTGTCCATCACATCCGCCTACGCCGGCATCAAGCGGCTGCACTACGCACACGGGCTGAAGCAACTGCGCTTCCTGGTCAACGGCGTGGCGAGCCCGGAGGCTGCGCACCAGATCACGACCAACCTCGCCAACACCGGCAGCCGCTACCTCGCGGTCTCGCTGGAGCCCGCGGGCTGGTCGCGTTACGACCCGCACATGGAGGACGCGCGGCGCTTGAACCAGACCGTGGTGGAGGCCTTCCCGGCCAGCCCCGCGGCCGCTGACTTCCGCCGCATCTCCGCCGATATCGGCAAATGGCCGTGGCGCCAGGCGCCCGCGCCGGCGCACATCCCGAACCCACAGTTCCTTGCCCGCACGGCGCAAGGACTGATGAGCACAGCCGCCGCCTGAGGGCGGCTCGAACCAACGCACAAAGGACGGCCGTGTACACCGCACAGGGAACCATTGAAAAGTCCCACTTGCTCGAGCAGCACCAGCCCATGGTGCGCCGCATCGCGCTCCAGATGATCGCCAAGCTGCCCGCCAGCGTGGAACTCGACGACCTGATCCAGGCCGGCATGCTCGGCCTGCTGGATGCCTCCAGCCGCTACCAGGACAACCGGGGCGCCCAGTTCGAGACCTTCGTGAGCCAGCGCATCCGCGGCGCCATGCTCGACGAGTTGCGCGCGAGCGATTGGGGGTCGCGCGGCTTGCGTCAGTCGGCTCGCAACGTCGAGAAGGCCATCCAGTCGCTTGAGCACAAGCTCGGCCGGTCGCCGACCGAGGGCGAGATCGCGAAGGAACTGAAGATGGAGCTGGAAGCCTATCAGGGCCTGCTCCAGGAGATCCAGGGCTGCCAGTTGCTCTATGTCGAGGATTTCTCCAAAGGCGAGGCGGAGAACCCTTTCCTCGACTTGCACGCAAAAGACGCGCGCAGCGACCGCACCGGTGACGACCCGCTCGCGCAACTGCTGGAGAGCGGTTTTCGCCATGAACTCATCGATGCGATCTCCGCGCTGCCGGAGCGCGACCAATTGCTGCTGAATCTCTACTACGAGGAAGAGCTGAACCTGCGCGAGATCGGCGCGATCCTGGAGGTGAGCCAGTCGCGCGTCTGCCAATTGCACAGCCAGGCCATCAGCCGCCTGAGGGCCGCGCTGAAAGACCTGCTGGACGAATAGGCCTCAGTGCGCGGGCCGGCGCTTCTGTTTGCCGAACAGTGAGCGCAACTCGTCCTTTGCCGCTTCGAGCCGCTTGCGTTGCGCTGCGCGCAGTGAATCGCCCGCGCGGTTGATGTAGAAGGTCAGCATCGACATCGCGGAACGGTACGGATCGCTCTTGCGCCGGTGGCTGTGCTCGGCGGAACGCTTGAGTGACAGGGCGATCTTGCGGGGGTCGCGTTCCTTGAATACGCCTTCCTTCAGGTCCAGGGCGTCGCTGGTTTCGGTCACGTGCTGCGACCATTTTCTTGCCGGCTGCGAGTTCGACATGGTGGCTGCTCCTGTTTGAGCTGATGAGCTGAGGTCCGATGAGCTCGAAGAGCTTTCATTTCACCGCGCTTGAGCGGCAAGGCTGTCGGATAAAGCGCAACATGTCCGTCGTCCGCTCCGCGCGAGACCGGTCTCAGGTGCCCAGCACGCGATAGAAGTAGGTCGTGTTGCAGAGTCCGCCTTGTGGCAGCAACGCATAGCCGGGTATCACGCCGCTGCGTTGCCACCCGAGCCGCGCGTAGAGCCGCTCGGCGTCGGCGCTGGCGGTGTCGAGCACCAGGAGGGACTTGCCGCAATCGCCCGCCGCCCGCTCGGCGGCCTGCATCAGCGCGGCACCCAGGCCCCGGCGGCGCGCGCGGCGGTGGACCAGCATCTTCATCACGTCGGCGCGGTGCGGCTGGTTCTCCGGCATGTCCAGCATCACCTGCACCGTGCCGGCGATGCCGTCCGCGTCCTCGGCCACCAGCAGCACGCGCTCGCCGCGCGCCACGCTGTCGGCGACGCCGCGCCAGTAGGCCAGCGCCTTGGCCAGCGGCAAGGGGTGCATGAAGCTGACGGAGGCGCCGCCATCGACGCAATCGATCAGCAGCTCTGCGAGCGCATGCGCCTGCGCATCGGTCAGGACCGCGAGGCGGCGGACGGTGCTGGCTTCGGTCGACATGTCATTCATCTCCAGGAGGGTGCGGAAGGAAGAGCGGAAAGGGAAGAAGGCAGGCTCGTGATCACGACGGCGTAGCGCGCGGCCTTGCGCGTCGGGTTGTGATAGCTCATCGGCTGGTCGAGCGCCATCGCCAGGCAGTCGCCGGTGTTGAGGCGGTAGTGGTCGTCACCGAGCGTGATCTCGATGGTGCCTTCGAGCACCCACACCTGCTGGTGGATCTGCGGCTCGCGCGCGGCCGTCTCGTAAGCCACCCGCGCCTTGGGCGGGAAGAACACCTCGACGATCTGGATCGGCGACGGGAAGCCGCCAGGCGACACGTTGCGGCGCACATAGCCGGAGTGCGGGTCGCGCCAGGACAACTGGCCGGCCATGCGCGACACAGGGTCCGGCGCTGCCTCAGGCGCATCGAACAGCGAGGCCAGCGCAACGCCCAGCCCGGTGGCCAGCTTTTCCAGCAGCACCGCCGTGGGGCTGCTTTCGCCGCGCTCGATCAGCGAGATCATCGAGCGGCTGACGCCGCAGTGCTTCGCGAGCGCGTCGAGCGTGAGGCCACGCGCGGCGCGCAGGTCGCGCACGCGTTGGGCGATGCGGTCGTGGACGTTGGGCGCTTGTTCATCCTGCATGATGGATTGAATATCCATTATCTTGGAAATAACGTCAAGTCACGGAGCATGCGGACGCATGCGCCGCTGCCGCGTGTTGCGTGAATAGTGGTTCGACCTCGCCGCTGTTCCTTCCGGCTGCCAGGGAAGGAAGTGGGCAAGGCGCGACAGCGAGAAATCTCCAGATTTCAGATCTGTTTCTCGTGAGCCAAGCCCTCTAGCATGCGGGGCATGCAAACAAAAATACCCAGCAAGGGAGGCCCCAGGCCTGGCTCAGGAAGACGGCCTCAATATCCCGGAGAGGTGATCGTCCACGTGACGATCAAGATGACTGAAAGGCAGAGAGAGAAGTTGCGCAAGCTCGGCGGCGCGAACTGGGTGCGTGAGCGCATCATCGAAGCGCCTTGGTTCATGTCCGAATAGCGCGGCGGTCGATGCTACGGGAAATGCAAAAGCCCGCCGTCCTGAGGACTGCGGGCTTTTGATTTTGCGATTGGTGCCGGAGAGATGAATCGAACACCCGACCTTCTCATTACGAATGAGCTGCTCTACCGACTGAGCTACACCGGCTAAGCCCGCGATTATAGCGGTTCGTGGTAACTCGTCAGCCGCTCGACTTCATTCTTTGACCCCAACACAACAGCCACGCGCTCGTGCAGCTTGCCCGGTTGCAGGTCGAGGATGCGCTGGCGCCCATTGGTTGCCGCTCCGCCGGCCTGCTCGACCAGCCAGCTCATCGGGTTGGCCTCGTACATCAGGCGCAGCTTGCCGGCCTTCTCGGGTTCGCGCTTGTCCCAGGGATACATGAAGACGCCGCCGCGCATCAGAATGCGGTGCACGTCGGCCACCATGCTGGCGATCCAGCGCATGTTGAAGTCCTTGCCGCGCGGCCCTTCCTTGCCGGCCAGGCACTCGTCGATGTAGCGCTTCACGGGGGCGTCCCAGTGGCGCATGTTGCTCATGTTGATCGCGAATTCCTTCGTGTCGGCGGGGATCTGGATATCCTCCTGCGTCAGCATGAAGGAGCCTTGCTCGCGGTCGAGCGTGAACATGGCCACGCCGCTGCCCACGGTGAGCACAAGGGTGGTCTGCGGGCCATAGATGCAGTAGCCGGCCGCCACCTGCCGTGTGCCAGGTTGCAGGAAGTCGGCTTCCTGCACGCCGGGGGTGTCGTCGGGCTTCTTCAGCACGCTGAAGATGGTGCCGATGCTGACGTTGACGTCGATGTTGCTGGAGCCGTCGAGGGGATCGAACAGCAGCAGGTACTCGCCCTGCGGGTAGCGGTTGGGCACGACATGAATGCTGTCCATCTCCTCGCTGGCCATGGCGGCGAGGTGGCCGCCCCATTCGTTGGCCTCGATGAGCACTTCGTTGGCGATGATGTCCAGCTTCTTCTGGACCTCGCCCTGCACGTTCTCGCTTTCGGCACTGCCGAGCACGCCGCCCAGGGCGCCCTTGTTGACGGCCTGGCTGATGGTCTTGCAAGCGCGGGCGACGACCTCGAGCAGCAGCCGCAGCTGACCGGGGATGAGCCCGTCGGCGCGCTGCTGCTCGACGAGGTAGCGGGTGAGGGAAATCTTCTGTTGCGCCATGGGTCTTCGGTGAAGGTTCAGGTGTCGGCCAGCGCGCGGGTCACGACCTCGTGCGTGTCCTTGCTCAGGTCGGGCTTGGCTGCGACGCGGGCGATGGCTTCGCGAGCGGCGCTGCGGTAGGGCTCGGCCAGCTTGCTCCAGCGGTCGAGCGCGCGCGCGAGGCGGGCCGCGACCTGCGGGTTGATCGCGTCGAGCTCGATGACGCGGTCGCTCCAGAACACGTAGCCGGCCGCGTCGGGGCGGTGCAGGGCGCCTGGGTTGGCGCTGCAATAGCTGAAGATGACGCTGCGCGCGCGGTTCGGGTTCTTGATGGAGAAGTCCGGATGCTTCATCAACTGTCTCACCAGCGGCAGGATGTCGCCGCCGCGGTCGGGGGCGCCGGCCTGCAGGGAGAACCACTTGTCGATGACCAGCGCCTCGTCCTTGAAGAGGGCGTGGAAGCGCGCGAGCGCCTGTGCCGCCAGCGCATGGCCGGAGGACACGAGCGCGCTCAGGGCGTTGAAGCGGTCGGTCATGTTGCCCGCGTCCTTGAAGCGCTGCAGCGTCTTGCCAGGCCACACCACGTCGCCCGTCGCGCGAGCGGCAAGGCACAGGTGGGTGAGTGCCATGCCGGCCAGTGCGCGGCGGCCGGAGGAAACGGCGTCGGGCACGTAGGCGCCGGTGTCGTGGTTCTGCTCGTAGGCTTGCTCCCAGTCCGCGAAGAGGGCGCCGGCAAGCTGCGCGCGCATGGCTTCGCGCACGATGTGCACGCGCTGCGGGTCGACCACGTCCAGCTGCTCGGAAATGTAGGTTTCCGAGGGCAGGGTGAGCACCAGCTCCTTGAAGGCGGCGTCGAGCGCGGGGTTGCGCAGCACGCTGCGCATGGCCTCGATGTAGGCCTCGTTGAGCGGCGTTTCGGCGCCACCGGCGGCTGGCGCCCCGATGGCCTGGATGGCTGCGCGCAATGCGAGACGCTGGCCGGCCTCCCAGCGGTTGAAGGGGTCCGGGTCGTTCGCGAGCAGCGTGAGCAGCTGTGCGTCGCTGTACTCGTAGTTCAGGATCACTGGCGCGCTGAAGCCGCGCAGGATCGAGGGCACGGGTTCGGCGTCGAGGTTGACGAAGGTGACCTGCTCGCCCGCGCGCGTCAGCACGAGCGTGCGCGTGCCCTGCATCGCCTCGGCCTCGCCTTCGAGTTGCACGGGCAGTTCGCGGCCGTCGGGGCCGAGCAGGCCGAGGTTCACCGGAATGACGAAGGGTTCTTTCAACGGCTGGCCAGGCGTCGGCGGGCAGCTTTGGACGAAGCTCAGCGTGTAGCTGCGCGCGGCGGCGTCGTAGACGCCGTGCGCGGCGAGGCGAGGCGTTCCGGCCTGGCTGTACCAGCGCTTGAACTGCGGCAGCAGGCGGGCCAGGTCGGAGTCCGGGTTGGCGTCGGCGATGGCTTGCGCGAAATCGTCGCAGGTCACGGCCTGCCCGTCATGACGCTCGAAGTACAGCGTGATGCCGCGCTCGAAGCCCTTGCGGCCGACCAGCGTCTGCATCATGCGCACGACCTCGGCACCCTTCTCGTAGATGGTGACGGTGTAGAAGTTGCTGATCTCGATGTAGCTGTCGGGCCGCACCGGGTGCGCCATGGGGCCGGCATCCTCGGGGAACTGGGCGGTGCGCAGCACGCGCACGTCCTCGATGCGCTTGACGGCGCGTGCCGATGCGTCGGCGCAGAGGTCCTGGCTGAATTCCTGGTCGCGGAAGACCGTGAGGCCTTCCTTGAGCGAGAGCTGGAACCAGTCGCGGCAGGTGACGCGGTCGCCGCTCCAGTTGTGGAAGTACTCGTGGCCGACCACGCTCTCGATGTTGCTGTAGTCGGCGTCGGTGGCGGTGGCCTGGTTGGCCAGAACGTACTTCGTGTTGAAGATGTTCAGGCCCTTGTTCTCCATCGCGCCCATGTTGAAGTCGCTGGTGGCGACGATCATGAAGCGGTCCAGGTCGAGCGGCAGGCCGAAGCGGGCTTCGTCCCACATCACCGAGTTGATGAGCGAGTTCATCGCGTGCTCGGTCTTGTCGAGGTCGCCGGCGCGCACGTAGACCTGCAGCAGGTGGTTCTTGCCGTTGCGTGCCTTGATGTGCTGCTCGCGCGCGACCAGCTTGCCGGCCACCAGCGCGAAGAGGTAGCTGGGCTTCTTGAAGGGGTCGACCCATTTCGCGAAATGGCGGCCCTCGGGCAGTTCGCCCTGCTCGACGAGGTTGCCGTTCGACAGCAGCACCGGGTAGGCGGCCTTGGCGGCGCGCAGCGTGACCGTGTAGCTGGCCATCACGTCGGGGCGGTCGAGGAAATAGGTGATGCGGCGGAAACCCTCGGCCTCGCACTGGGTGAAGAAGGTGTCCTCGCTCACGAAGAGGCCCATGAGCTTGGTGTTCTTCACCGGGCAGCAGGTGGTGAAGATCTCCAGCTCGAAGGCGTCGGGCAGGTTGTCGATGACGAGTTCGTCGCCTTCCATGCGGAAGGAGGCGCCCTGGCCGTCCACCAGCACGCGGGCCAGGTTGAGTTCGTCGCCGTCCAGGCGCAGCGGCTCGGCCGGCACGTCGGGGTTGCGCCGCAGGCGCATGCGGTTGAGCACGCGCGTCTTCGCCGGGTCGAGGTCGAAGGTCAGGTCGACGGTGTCGATCCAGTAGGCGGGCGCGCTGTAGTCCTCGCGACGGATCGCGATGGGTTGGCCTTGGGCATCACGCAACAGCATCGAGTGTCTCCAGAAAGTTAGTTTGGGCGAGTTCTTCGTAGTCGCGCACGGCCGCGATCACGTGCGGTCCTGCGAGTTCGGCGGCGCTGTGGCTGCTGCAGACGGCCACGGCGCGCATGCCGCCGCGGCGGGCGGCCTCGATGCCGAAGGGGGCGTCCTCGAAGACGATGCAGCGCTCGGGCGCCGCGCCGATGCGGCGAGCCGCCTCGAGGAAGATGGCGGGCTGCGGCTTGCCGGGCAAGCCCTCGTCGCCACCCACGATGGCGAGCGGGGCCGGCTCGAGCTTGAGCAGCGACATGGTGAAGGCGATGTTGTTGCGGTCGCCGGCCGTGCCGACGGCGATCTTCAGGCCGCGCGTGGCGGCCGTGCGCGCGAAGGCGCGAAAGCCCGCCACTTCGCGGAACTCCGCGCCGAAGAGCTCGCGGTAGATGGACTCTTTCTCGTGGGTGATCTCGGCGCTCTCCGCCTCGCTCACCTCGCGCCCCATCAGCTCGCAGGCGCATTCGTAGGCGGTGCGGCCGGTGGTGCGGCGCATGAGATCCGGCACGTCGATGCGCATGCCGCGCCGGCGCGCGTACTCGACCCATGCCTTGGCGTGCCAGGGCATGGACTCGACCATGGTGCCGTCCATGTCGAAGATGAGGGCCTCGACGGAGCGCGGGGAGGCCTGCATCAGACGCCTTGCTTCAGCGAAGCTTCGATGAAGACGTCGAGGTCGCCGTCCAGAACCTTCTGGGTGGCGGAGACTTCGACGTTGGTGCGCAGGTCCTTGATGCGGCTGTTGTCCAGCACGTAGCTGCGGATCTGGTGGCCCCAGCCGACGTCGGTCTTGCTGTCTTCCAGCTTCTGCTGCTCTTCCTGGCGCTTGCGCATCTCGTGGTCGTACAGGCGCGAGCGCAGCCGCTTCCAGGCCACGTCGCGGTTGCTGTGCTGGCTGCGGCCGTCCTGGCACTGCACGACGATGCCGGTCGGGATGTGGGTGAGCCGCACGGCCGAGTCGGTCTTGTTGATGTGCTGGCCGCCCGCGCCGCTGGCGCGAAAGGTGTCCACGCGCACGTCCGAGGGATTGATCTCGATCTCGATGGAGTCGTCGATTTCCGGGTAGACGAAGATGCTGGCGAAGCTGGTGTGGCGACCGCCCGACGAGTCGAAGGGCGACTTGCGCACCAGGCGGTGCACGCCGGTCTCGGTGCGCAGCAGGCCGAAGGCGTAGTCGCCCTCGACCTTGATGGTCGCGCCCTTGATGCCGGCGGTGTCGCCGGGGGTCTCGTCCTCGATCTGGGTCTTGAAACCCTTGCGCTCGGCGTACTTCAGGTACTGGCGCAGCAGCATGCTGGCCCAGTCGCAGGCCTCTGTTCCGCCGGCGCCTGCCTGGATGTCGACGAAGGCGTTCAGCGGGTCGGCCGGGTTGTTGAACATCCGGCGGAACTCGAGCTGCTTGATGTCGGCCTCGAGCGCGGCGGCGTCATCGGCGATGGACTGGAGCCCGTCCATGTCGCCTTCTTCCTTCGACATTTCGAAGAGTTCGGTGTTGTCCGAGAGGCCGCTGGTGAGCCGGTCGAGCGTGACGACCACGTCGTCGAGCGACTTCTTCTCCCGGCCCAGTTCCTGGGCCTTCTTCGGGTCGTCCCAGACCTTGGGATCTTCGAGCGATGCGTTGACCGTCCTCAGACGTTCGGCCTTGGCATCGTAGTCAAAGATACCTCCGGAGATCGACCGTGCGCGCGCTCAGGTCTGCGAGGGTTGCGCCGATTTGGTTGATTTGTTCTGCGTCCATGGGGGTGTCCTGCGAGGGTGTGTGGGCCCGGAGCCAGCCGGGGGGCAATCCGGCATTTTCTCACGTGGCCGGGGCGTGGCCCCTCAGAGCGCCCGGACGTAAGCGAAGAGCAGGGCGTTCTTGCCCAGCATGACCAGTTGCAACGCGTCCTTGGGCGTCACCCGGTAGCCCAGCGCCGGGATGATCGCCGGCGCGAAACCACCGTGGTTGAAGGGCACCTTGTCCTTGAACTCGCCCCTGTAGCCATAGATGATGCCGGCGCTCAGGTCACCATAGAGTTCGGGGACGCCGAACAATGCGTCCCAGCGGTGGCCGTAGTAGGCGTAGCCCGATCCTTGGCCGAAGGAGTTCCGGAAAAGCGACAGGCCCCACATGGCGCCGTCGAGCTGGTTGCGCTGCAGGCCCAGCAGGTAGACGTGGCGATGGTCGTCGTTGCTGAAGTGCTGCGTGTAGGGCGAGATGATGAGATCCCAGGAGGGCTCGTCCCTGACGTTGGACGGCCGCTGCTGCGCCTGGCAAAAAGGGGAGGCAAGGACGGTCAGCGCGCAAAGCGCGATGGCCGCGCCGCGCGCGCGAAGGCGAGTTCTCTGCATGAATGTCCCGTGGCACTGTTTTTGTGCACGCATTATGGCGAGCGTCATGTCCGATGCGCGGCGCCGCGTCAATCGGCGAGAAATTCTTCGATCAGCCCGGCCACGCGTGCGGGCTGGTCGTGGTGCAGCATGTGGCCGGCGTCTTCCACCCGCGCGATGCGGGCGTTCGGCACGGACTTGAGGCGCTCGTGGTATTCGTCGAGCGTGTAGCGGCCTTTCCACCAGCCGGAGAGGCTGTCGTCCGAAGCCTCCACGGCCAGCAGCGGCGCCGTGATGCCGGCGTAGAGCGCGAGCATCTCGTCGACGCGGAAAAGGTTGGCATTGATGATCTTGTGCGCCGGATCGCCCAGGATCTCCCGGCGCTCGCTGCCGTCGGCCAGCGTCCTGCCGGTGGACCAATGGCCGGCCAGCCAGTCGGCCTTGTCCTGCGTGAGGCGCGGGTTGGTCTTCATGAGCCGGCGCGCGACGCCGTCGACGTCGGCGTAGGTGGACAGCGCCATCTCGCCGCGGTGCAGCCGCTTGAGCTCGTCGATCCACTTGCCGAAGCGCGTGGGTGCCTCCTGGGCTTGCAACACGGGCATGCCGAAGCCCTCCAGGTTCACCAGGCGGCGGATGCGCGCCGGTCGCACGCCGGCGTACTGCATCGAGACGTTGCCGCCCATGCTGTGGCCGACCAGGTCGACCGGGATGTCTCCGGCGTAGTGGTCGAGCAGCCAGTCCAGGTCGGCCAGGTAGTCGGGCATCCAGTAGTTGTCGACTTCGCCGCCGCCGGTCAGGCCGAATCCGCGCCAGTCGGGTGCGAGCACCCAGCGGGCCTCGGCCAGGGCATCGACCACGAACTGCCATGACGCCGCGACATCCATCCAGCCGTGCAGCAGCACGAGCGGAGGACGCCCGGGCGAGGGCTCGCCCCAGACACGCACGTGGTAGTTGAGCTTGCGCACTGGGACGAATTCGCTGCGGGAGGGGCGGAGGGCTTGGTACATGCGTTCGATGATACGAAGGGCCCGGCCTCGGCGCAGTCAGGCGCGGGACGCACGCAAGCGGTAGCATTTCGCGCATGCAAAAAATCAAGCTTGGTCAAAGCGACCTCCACGTGACGCCGATCTGCCTCGGCACCATGACCTTCGGCGAGCAGGTGGACGAAGCCACCGCGCACGCCATCCTCGACCGCTCCCTGGAGCGCGGCGTCGATTTCCTCGACACCGCCGAGATGTACGCGGTGCCGACCCGCAAGGAAACCTACGGCGCCACCGAAACCATCATTGGCAACTGGTTCAGCAAGAACCCGGGCACGCGCCAGAAGATCACCCTGGCGACCAAGGTGGCGGGCCCGACGCGGGCCACGCCGTGGGTGCGCGAAGGCACGGGCATGACGGCGGCGGACATCATCGCTTCCTGCGAGGCCAGCCTGAAACGGCTGCGGACGGATGTGATCGACCTCTACCAGATCCACTGGCCCGAGCGCCACACGCCCGCCTTCGGCCAGATCTACTACAACCCGGCGAAGGAAACCTCGACCACGCCCATTCACGACCAGCTGGAAGCGCTGGGCAAGCTGGTGAAGGCGGGCAAGGTGCGTGCCATCGGCCTGTCGAACGAGACGCCCTACGGCGTGCACGAGTTCGTGCGCCTCGCCGAGCAGCACGGCCTGCCGCGCGTGGCGACGGTGCAGAACGTCTATTGCCTGGTCAGCCGCTCGTTGGAGAACGGGCTGGACGAGACGATGCACCGCCTGGGCGTCTCGCTGCTGGCTTATTCGCCGCTCGCCTTCGGCCTGTTGACCGGCAAGTACGACAAGGGCGGCATCGAGGGGCCGGACGCGCCCAAGGGCGCGCGCATCTCTGGCTACGAGTCGGTGCGCAAGCAGCGGTGGGGCCGGCCGGACGCACTGAAGGCGGCCCGCCGCTACAACCAGCTCGCGCGCGACAACGGCATGACGCCCGTGAAGATGGCGCTGGCCTTCTGCTACACCAAGTGGCAGGTGGCGAGCACGATCATCGGCGTGACCTCGGTGGCTCAGCTGGACGAGGATCTGGACGCATGGGGTACCACGCTGTCCCCCGAGCTCCTGGCCGAGATCGACCAGCTTCGCTGGGAAATGCGAGACCCGGCCGCCTGAACGAGGCCCCGTGAGCAAGAAGACGCACGTCAGCGAAACCCCGGCGACCCAGTTGCTGCGGGCGAACGGTGTCGCTTTCACCGAGCATCCGTACGAGTACCTCGAACACGGCGGCGCCCAGCACAGCGCCGAGGTGCTGGGCATGGACCCGTTCACCGTGGTCAAGACGCTCGTGATGCAGGACCAGGACGCTCGGCCGCTGATCGTGCTGATGCATGGCAACCGGACGGTCTCGACCAAGAACCTGGCACGCCAGATCGGCGCCAAGTCGGTCGAGCCCTGCAAGCCGGAAGTCGCGAACCGGCACAGCGGCTACCTGGTCGGGGGCACCTCGCCCTTCGGGACGCGGCGGGCGATGCCGGTCTACGTGGAAGCCAGCATCCTCGAGTTGCCGAGGATCGCCATCAACGGCGGCCGCCGCGGCTACCTGGTGGGCATCGACCCGCAAGTCTGCGTGCGGCTGCTCGGCGCCAAGCCGGTGAACTGCGCGCTGGCAGAATAGCTGGCTGCCTCGACCGGAGGCATGCCGCCGGGTTTGTGCCGGCCCGGAGACACCGTGAGTTTTCATCTTCCCTCGTTCATCGCGATCGTCCTGTCGTACCTGCTCGGATCGCTGTCCTTCGCGGTGATCGTCAGCAAGTCGCTCGGCATGGCTGATCCCCGCAGCTACGGCAGCAAGAACCCGGGCGCCACCAACGTCCTGCGCTCGGGCAACAAGGGCGCCGCGCTGGCGACGCTGGTGCTGGATGCGCTCAAGGGCTTCATCCCCGTCTTCGTGATCCGGCAGGTGGGCGAGGGGCTGGGCATGGGGCCGGGCACTGCGGCGCTTGCGGGCCTGGCGGCGTTCCTGGGGCATCTGTATCCGGTGTTCTTCGGCTTCCAGGGCGGCAAGGGCGTGGCGACGGCGGCCGGCGCATTGCTGGGCATCGACCTGCTGCTGGGGCTGGCGACGGGCACCACCTGGCTGATCATCGCCTTCTTCTTCCGCTACTCTTCGCTGGCATCCTTGGTGGCTGCTTTCTTCGCGCCGGCCTACTACCTGCTGGGCGGGCAGATCGCCTGGCCGCTGCACCGCACGGTGCTGCTGGCGCTGATCGCGATCAGCCTGCTGCTGATCTGGCGGCACCGCGAAAACATCCGCCGGCTCGCGGCCGGCACGGAATCCAAACTCGGTTCGAAGAAAAAGGAATGACCATGGCAGACCTCCAGCGCTTTCACGTGGGCCCCCGTCTGAGCGAGACGGCAGTGCACAACGGCACCGTCTACCTCGCGGGCCAGGTGCCCGACGACACCTCGCAGGACATCCGCGGCCAGACGGCGCAGGTGCTGGCGATGGTGGACCGCCTGCTGGCGGAGGCCGGCAGTGACAAGTCGCGCATCCTGATGACGCAGATCTTCCTCTCCGATATCACCGACATCGTCATGATGAACGAGGTGTGGGACGCGTGGATTCCCGCCGGGAACACGCCGCCGCGCGCGACCGTGCAGGCGGCGCTTGCCAAGCAGAGCTACAAGATCGAGATCGTGGTGACCGCAGCGGTTGCCTGAACGCTCAGTACCGCTTCTCCAGGACCATCTGGTCCGCGTCGCGGCGCATGGAGAAGCGGTTGATGAAGCTGTTGCCGAGCAGGATGAAGGGCATCGACTGCTCGGACACCACCGCGTCGATGTCGTACACCTCGACGTCGCCCACGCGCACGGAGTTGAGCCGCACGCGATAGCCCAGCGCGACGCCGTTGGCCGTGCCCACGCGCACCGGCTGCCCCTTGCTGTAGTCGAGCCCGATACGCTTGGCGTCGGCGGCCGACATGGCGACGCTGGTCGCGCCCGTGTCGAGCATGAAGCTGACCGTGCGGCCGTTGATGGCGCCCTGCGTCATGAAATGCCCGCCGCTGGATACCGGCAGCACGATGCGGTTGCCGCCACCGCCACCCAGGCCGCCGCCGCCGATGCTGACGGGCGTGTCCATGCGCAGGGCGACGCGCTTGCCGCCGGATTCGACCGTGGCCTGCTCACCCTGCAGTGACAGCAGCTTGACGCCCTGGAAGGTCTCGCCCACGGCCACCGTCTTCGGCGCGCCGCCGTCCACGATCAGGATGGCGCGGCTGCCGATGGTGCCGGTGAGCATCACCGATTGCGCATGCGCGAAGCTGCAGGCTGCGGCAAGCAGCAGCGGCAAGGCGGCCTTCATGGGTGGCCGCTCAGTCGCGGAAGTTGTTGAAGGACAGCGGCATGTCCGGGATGTCCTTCTTGATCAGGGCCATGGCGGCCTGCAGGTCGTCCCGCTTGGCACCGGTCACCCGCACGGCGTCGCCCTGGATGGCGGCTTGCACCTTGAGCTTGCTGTCCTTGATCAGGCGCTGGATCTTCTTGCCGGTCTCGGATTCGATCCCGCTCTTGACCTTGATGACCTGCTTGACCTTGTCGCCGCCGATCTTCTGCACGTCGCCCTTGTCCAGGAAGCGGACGTCGACGCTGCGCTTGGTGAGCTTGCTGCGCAGAATGTCTTCGACCTGTACCAGCTGGAACTCGGCATCGCCGGTCATGGTGATTTCCTTGTCCTTCAGCTCGACGGCGGCCGCGGTGCCCTTGAAGTCGAAGCGCGTGCCGATTTCCTTGGCGGTGTTCTCGACCGCGTTCTTGACCTCGGGCAGGTTGGGTTCACAGACGGTGTCGAATGACGGCATGAAGGCTCCGGCGGCAACAGGATTCTGAACGGGCCCGGCGCGCTTGCGGACCGGGCGAATGCGACAATTCTCCCATGATCGTGGAGCACAACGTACCGCTGCAGCAGCACAACAGCTTCGGCATCGTCGCGCGCGCGCAGCACCTGGTGCGCGTCACCGGCGAGGCGGACGTGGCCGCGCTGCTGGCGGACGCGCAATGGCGCGATGCACCCAAGTTCGTGCTCGGCGGCGGCAGCAACATCGTGCTGACGGGCGATGTGAAGCCGCTGGTGCTGAAGGTCGAGATCAAGGGCCTGAGGCTGGTCGAGGACACGCCGCGTGCCTGGATCGTGGAAGCCGGCGCCGGCGAGATCTGGCACGACACCGTGCGCTGGACATTGGCGCGGGACTTCCCCGGCCTGGAGAACCTGGCGCTGATCCCTGGCACGGTGGGCGGCTCGCCGGTGCAGAACATCGGTGCCTACGGCGTCGAGTTGCAGGACCGTTTCGAGTCGCTGGACGCCATCGACCTGGAGACCGGGCGTACCTTCACGCTGGATGCCGCGCAGTGCGCCTTCGGCTACCGGGATTCGGTGTTCAAGCACAGCGCCAGCGGCGACAATGATTTCGGCCTCGCCGGCAGGGCGTTGATCACGCGGGTGCGATTTCGCCTGCCCAAGCCCTGGAAGCCGGTGCTCGGTTACCTGGACCTGGAGCGAAAGATGGCGGAGACTGGCAATTTCACGCCTGCGCCGACCGAGATCTTCGACTGGATCTGCGCCATCCGCCGCGCCAAGCTGCCGGACTGGCGCGTGCTGGGCAATGCCGGCAGCTTCTTCAAGAACCCGACGGTCACGGCCGAACAGTGCGCCGACATCATCGCGCGAGACCCGAAGATCGTTCACTATCCGATGGCCGATGGCAGCATCAAGCTGGCGGCCGGCTGGCTGATCGATGCGTGCGGGTGGAAGGGCAAGTCGGTGGGCAACGCCGGTGTCTACGAGAAGCAGGCGCTGGTGCTGGTCAACCGCGGCGGCACGGCCGACCCGGTGACGGGCGGCGAGGTCATGACCTTGGCCAAGGCCATCCAGACGAGCGTCTACGAGCGCTTCGGCATCCGGCTGGAGCCCGAACCCGTGGTGGTCTGACCCCAGGCTGCGCGTGCTTCCTGTCGCTTCGCCTACCCCCTGTCGGTGGGCGACGCCGGTGGACCGGCAAAGCCGGATCCACGGTGTTTCCGGGCTTCGGGGTTACTCGTCGTTCTTCAGTTGCGGCAGCGACGCGCCTTGCGTGGACGACAGCAGGCCGGTCTGCGTATAGATCGCCAGCTTGTCCCGCGTGTCCACGATGTCCAGGTTGCGCATCGTGAGCTGGCCGATGCGGTCGGCCGGCGAGAAGCTCGATTCGCCCTTTTCCATCGTCAGCCGCTCGGGCTTGTACGTGAGGTTGGGCGAGACGGTGTTCAGGATCGAGTAGTCGTTGCCGCGGCGCAGCTCCACCGTGACTTCACCGGTGACCGCGCGCGCCACCCAGCGCTGGGCCGTCTCGCGCAGCATGATGGCCTGCGGGTCGAACCAGCGGCCCTGGTAGAGCAGGCGGCCCAGGCGGCGACCGCTGTCGCGGTACTGCTCGATGGTGTCCTCGTTGTGGATACCGGTGATGAGCCGCTCGTAGGCAATGAAAAGCAGCGCCAGGCCCGGGGCCTCGTAGATGCCGCGGCTCTTGGCTTCGATGATGCGGTTCTCGATCTGGTCGCTCATGCCGAGGCCGTGGCGGCCGCCGATGCGGTTGGCCTCGAGGATCAGGTCGACCAGGCTGGCGTACTCCACGCCGTTGAGGGCGACGGGGCGGCCTTCGGCGAAGCGCACCGTGACTTCTTCACGCTTGACCTCGACTTCGTCCTTCCAGAAGGCCACGCCCATGATGGGCTGGACGATCTTCATGCCGCTGTTCAGGTGCTCCAGATCCTTGGCCTCGTGCGTGGCGCCGAGCATGTTGGAGTCGGTGGAGTAGGCCTTCTCGGCCGACATCTTGTAGGCGAAGCCGGCCTTCTGCATGAATTCGGACATCTCGGCCCGGCCGCCCAGCTCGTCGATGAAGGTCTGGTCCAGCCAGGGCTTGTAGATCTTCAGCGCCGGGTTGGTGAGCAGGCCATAGCGATAGAAGCGCTCGATGTCGTTGCCCTTGTAGGTGCTGCCGTCGCCCCAGATGTGGACGTCGTCTTCCTTCATCGCCGACACCAGCATGGTGCCGGTGACCGCGCGCCCCAGGGGCGTTGTGTTGAAGTAGGTGACGCCGGCCGTCGTGACGTGGAAGGCGCCGGCCTGAAGCGCGGCCAGGCCTTCTGCGGCGAGTTGCGTGCGGCAGTCCACCAGGCGGGCCTTCTCGGCGCCGTAGAGCATGGCCTTGCGCGGGATCTCGTCGTAGTCCGGTTCGTCGGGCTGGCCGAGGTTGGCGGTGTAGGCGTAGGGGATCGCGCCCTTGTTGCGCATCCAGTGCAGTGCCGCGCTGGTGTCGAGGCCGCCGGAGAAGGCGATGCCGACCTTCTGGCCGGCGGGAACGTTCTGGAGAATGGTGGACATGGATCGTTTCCCGGTTCAGCCGAAGTGGCAGATATAGCTGTAGGGCTCGCCGCTCACGCGGATCTGGAAGCTCGAATTGCCCGGCACGCTGAACTTTTCGCCGGGGCCCGAGCCGACCCATTCGCTGCCGCCGCTGAGCTGGTATTCGCAGCGGCCGCCGGTGCCCTCCATGATCTCGGGTGCGACGGTGTTGAAGGTGAGGGTGGACGGCAGGATCACGCCGACCGACTTCTTGCTGCCGTCGGCGAGCGTCAGGCTGTGGCTCATGCACTTGCCGTCGAAATACACGTTGGCCTTGGTGGACACCGCGGCGCTGTGGAGGGATTCGGTTGTGGTCATCTGAAGGGGCGCCAGGCGCCCGGCGTTCGGCGTCGGCAGCGCGCCCGGCTGCGATGCCGCAAGGCGCTCCCCGTGCACGGGTTGGGAAAGCCCGTGATTTTAGGCTGGCCGGGAACCGGCCGGCCGCGCGCCTAGCGCCAGTGGCCGCCGCGCCAGCCGCGCGAGTAGCCAAGATTCAGTGAGAGGCCCACCGGCGGGTAGATGTACGGGCTGGGGTAGGCATAGGCGGGCTGCACGTAGACCGGCGCGGGCTGGTAGTACACGGGCGCGGGCTGGGTGTAGACCGGCGCAGGCTGGGCGTAGCCGCTGCCCACCACGACGCCGGGCTCGGGCACGACGTTGTTCCAGTCGGGCTGGGCTTGCTGTTGCGGCTGGCCGTAGTCCTGGCTCGACTGCAACTGCGATTGTGGCGCGACCGGCGAGCTGGTCGCCAAGCCGTAGGCGCCCACTTCCACCGCGATCTCGGCGCCGGGCTGCGCGTCGGTGCGCGTCGTGTAGCGGCGTCCACCGTACTCGTAGGTGACGTTGAAGCTGGTCTGGCCGCCTGCTTCCCTGACGGGCGTGGCCGAGATCACCCGGGCCCACACCTGCTCGGCCTGGGCCAGCGAAGCCGTGCCGGCAAGGGCCGCCAGCATCGAAAGGGCGGCGAAATTGCGAACGATCTTGGTATTCATCTCAAAGCTCCTGAAGGCGGGCATTGCCCGCTGAACTCGATTGGATACGCTGGAAGGGCGCCGGTTCAACCGTTTACACAACGTGGCTTTTCCACTGGTCCGCATCGAATCCCGTGGTAACGCCCGTGCCGGCGCCCCAGTTGACCACTGGGCGCTTGATCAGGCTCGGGTGGGCCAGCAACACCACACGGGCCGATCTCGCATCGACCACCTTGGCGCGCGTCTCGTCGTCCAGGCGCCGCCAGGTGGTGCCGCGGCGGTTGACCAGCGCTTCCCAGCCGGGCTTGCGCAGCCACTGGTCGAGTTCGGCTTCGGGCACGCCTTGCTTCTTGAAGTCGTGAAATTCATAGGCCACGCCGTGCTCGTCGAGCCAGTTCCTGGCGCGTTTCACGGTGTCGCAGTTGGGGATGCCATAGAGCGTCGTCATTCCTCGATGATGCCCGGGGCGCGGGTCGGCGACAATTCCGCGCTCCATGAAAACCCTTGAAGACTGGCTCGCGCATGCCGAGCGGCTGCATCCCAAGAACATCGAACTCGGCCTCGATCGCGTCCGCGCGGTCGCCCTGCACCTGGGCCTGAAGTTCGACTGCCCCGTGATCACGGTGGCCGGCACCAACGGCAAGGGTTCCACCTGCGCGATGCTGGAATCGATCCTCTCGCAGGCCGGCTACAGGACCGCCGTGTTCACCTCGCCGCACCTGGTGCGCTTCGAGGAGCGGCTGCGGCTGTCGGGCGAGGCGGTCCGGGGCGACCAGCTTGCGGTGCATTTCGAAGCCGTGGAGCGCGCGCGCGGCGAGGTCGCACTGACTTACTTCGAGTTCACGACGCTGGCCATCCTGCTGTGCATGGCGGCCGCGAAGCCGGACGTCGCGATCCTGGAGGTGGGCCTGGGCGGCCGGCTGGATGCCGTCAACATCATCGACGCGGACTGCGCGGTGATCACCAGCATCGACCTCGACCACATGGATTTCCTCGGACCGGACCGCGAGAGCATAGGCTTCGAGAAAGCCGGCGTCATGCGCGGCGGCCGGCCGGCCATCGTGAGCGATCCGGTGCCGCCGCAAAGCGTGGTGGACCACGCGCAGGCCATTGGCGCGGACCTCTGGCGGGTGGGCCATGATTTCAACGTGTCGGGCGACCAGCAGCAGTGGGGCTGGAGCGGGCGCGGGCGCCGCTACAGCGGTCTCGCCTATCCGGCGCTGCGGGGCGCCAACCAGCTCATCAACGCGGCCGGCGTGCTGGCCGCGCTTGAATCGCTGCGGCAGAAGCTGCCCATCACCGCCCAGGCGGTGCGCACCGGCCTCGCGATGGTCGAGTTGCCCGGCCGCTTCCAGATCGTCCCCGGCGAGCCCGCCCTGGTGCTCGACGTGGCGCACAACCCGCATGCCGTTGCCGCGCTGACCGAGAACCTCGATGCGATGGGCTTCTATCCCACCACCCACGCGGTGTTCGGCGTGATGGCGGACAAGGACCTGGCGCCCATGTTCGCGCGTATCGGGCCGCTCATCGATCGCTGGTACTTCACCGACCTGCCGACGCCGCGCGCCGCGCGAGCCGCCGACCTGCTCGCGCGCTGGGAGGCGCAGAACAAGCGCACCGATGCATCGGCCGCCGTGTACGCCGCGCCCATGGAGGCCTTGCAGGCGGCCATCGATCGCGCAGACCCCGCTGATAGAATCGTCGTCTTCGGATCGTTCTTCACAGTGGGTGGTGTGCTCGAAAACGGAACACCCCGCCTGCGGGCCAGGCACCTGTCGCCCGGTCCCTGAAAAGCCTGATCACCGGCGCCGCCCTTTCCCCTTTCGAGCTTCACGCTGCACTCATCAGGAAACCGAATTTCATGGCGTTCTTCAAGTTCCGCACCCGTGGTTCGCAGGGCAACGAAGCGCGAAACACCAGCGTCGCGGCGGCGCCTGCGGAGAGCATCGAAGCCATGCGCCGGCGGGCACGCCACCGGCTCGTCGGCGCGGCAGTGCTGGTGCTTGTCGGCGTGATCGGCTTTCCCCTTCTGTTCGACACCCAGCCCCGGCCGGTCGCCGTCGACATCCCGATCGAGATTCCGGACCGCAACAAGGTCAAGCCCTTGCCCGCGCCGTCGACACCCGCCGCGGCGCCGGTGACCTCGGGCGGCGCCAAGCCCGGCACGGACGTCGCGAGCGCGGCGTCCGGCGGCGTCATCACCGAATCCGCCGATGGCTCCGAGATCACGGCCGGAAACCCCTTGCCCGCCGCACCCCATGCCCCGGTGGCCGATGCCAAGCCGGAGGCGCCCCATGAGGTGAAGCCGCAGCCCAAGCCGGAGCCGAAGCCAGAAGCGAAGCCGAAGCCCGAAGCCCGGGCCGATGCCAAGCCGGAACCCAAGCCCGAAGCGAAGCCTGAACCCAAGCCCGCGACGCCGAAGCCGGCGCCCGCCGACGACGGCGGCCGCGCGCGCGCCTTGCTCGAAGGCAAGACCGCGCCGAGCGCCGCGGCCAAGCCTGCCGCCGCCTCCGAGGAGAGCGGCCGCTTCGTCGTGCAGGTCGGCGCCTTCGCCGAGGCCGACAAGGCGAGGGAAGTGCGCCAGAAGCTTGAAAAGGCGGGCTTGAAGACCTACACCCACGTTGCGAAGACATCCGCCGGCGAACGCACGCGCGTGCGCGTCGGCCCCTTCACGACGCGTGCCGAGGCCGAGCGCGCGGCCGGCAAGGTCAAGGGCTTGTCTTTGCCGGCCTCCGTCCTCAGCTTGTAGGCTCGCGCGCTGAAGTGAACCTGCTCGACTGGATCGCCGTCGCGCTGCTGCTGCTGTCGATGCTGATCGGGCTGGTGCGGGGGCTGGTGTTCGAGGTGATATCGCTGGGGGGCTGGGTGGCGGCCTTCTTTTGCGCGCAGTGGTTCGCACAAGACGTGGGCGCGTGGCTGCCGATGGGAGAGCCGGGCGCCACATGGCGTTACGCGGCGGGTTTCGTGCTGGTTTTCATCGGCGTGGCTTTCGGGGTGGGGCTGGTGGCGGCGCTCATTCGCAAGCTCGTCACCGTGGTCGGCTTGCGGCCGGTGGACCGCATCCTGGGCGGTGCCTTCGGCGTGGCGCGCGGCGCGGTCGCCTTGCTGACCCTGGCGGTCGTGGTTCATTTGCTGGCGTTGAGCGGGAGTGCCTGGTGGCACGAATCGCGCAGCGCCATTGTTCTCGATGCGGCATTGCAGGGCCTGAAACCCGCGCTGCCTGAAAAGTTGGCAAGCTACCTGCCCTGAGAGGATCGTTTCATGTGTGGAATCGTCGGCGTTGTCAGCAGCGCTCCAGTGAATCAACTGCTCTATGACGCATTGCTGCTCCTGCAGCATCGTGGCCAGGATGCGGCGGGCATCGTCACCTTGCAGGAACGCAAGTTCTTCATGCACAAGGCCAAGGGCATGGTGCGCGATGTGTTCCGCACGCGCAACATGCGGGCGCTGCCCGGCGACGTCGGCCTGGGCCAGGTGCGCTATCCCACCGCCGGCAATGCCTACAGCGAGGAGGAGGCCCAGCCCTTCTACGTGAACGCGCCCTTCGGCATCGTGCTGGTGCACAACGGCAACCTCACCAACGCCCATGCGCTGCGGGCCGAGCTGTTCTCCACCGACCACCGCCACACCAATACCGAGAGCGACTCCGAGGTGCTGCTCAACGTGCTGGCGCACGAGCTCGAACGCTCGACGCGCGGTGGCATGCTCAACTCCACCACGGTGTTCGAGGCGGTGCGCAACGTGCACCGCCGGCTGCGGGGCTCGTACGCGGTCGTGGCGCTGATCGCCGGCCACGGCCTGCTGGCCTTCCGCGACCCGTACGGCATCCGACCGCTGGCCATGGGCCGCGGCGCCGACGGCACGGTGATGGTCGCCAGCGAAACGGTGGCGCTCGAAGGTTCCGGCCACGTGTTCGACCGCTACGTCGCGCCGGGCGAGGCGGTGTTCGTCGACCTGCAGGGACAGGTGCACATCGAGCAGTGCGCCGAGTCGCCGACGCTGAATCCCTGCATCTTCGAATTCGTCTACCTCGCACGTCCCGACTCGGTGCTCGACGGCATCTCGGTCTACCAGGCGCGCATGAACCTGGGCGAGACGCTGGCAAAGCGCGTGGTCTCGACCGTGCCGCCGAGCGACATCGACGTGATCATCCCGATCCCCGAATCGAGCCGCCCGAGCGCGACGCAACTGGCGCATCTGCTCGGCATTCCCTATCGCGAAGGCTTCGTGAAGAACCGCTACGTGGGCCGCACCTTCATCATGCCGGGGCAGGGCGTGCGCAAGAAGTCCGTGCGCCAGAAGCTCAACGTGATCGCGAGCGAATTCAAGGGGCGCAACGTGCTGTTGGTCGACGATTCGATCGTGCGCGGCACGACCAGCCGCGAGATCGTGCAGATGGCGCGCGACGCGGGCGCGCGCAAGGTCTACCTCGCGAGCGCGGCGCCGCCGGTGCGCTACCCGAACGTCTACGGCATCGACATGCCGACCAAGGATGAACTGGTCGCGCACAACCGCAGCATCGAGGAAATCCGCGAACTGATCGGCTGCGACGCGCTGATCTACCAGGACGTGGATGCGATGAAGCGCGCCATCGGTTCGCTCAACCCCAAGCTGGACGGCTTCGACGCATCGTGCTTCGACGGCATCTACGTGACGGGCGACATCGACACCGATGCCATCACGCGCATGAACGGCAACCGCCCGCGGATCGAGGAGACCGAGGAAGATTCCTCCCGCCTCGCGCTGCCGAACTCCGTGGAATGAGCCGCGAGCCGCAAGACCGATCGAGCCGAAAGACAACGTGAACGAAAGACCCCTGCCCCCCGGCCTGCACCGCGATACGCTCGCGGTGCGCACCGCGCTCGAGCCCAGCCAGTATGGCGAGAACTCCGAGGCGCTCTTCCTCTCGAGCAGCTTCGTGCAGCCAGATGCCGAGACCTCCGCGCGCCGCTTCGCCGGCACGGAGGAAGGCTTCACCTACACGCGCACCTCGAACCCGACAGTGACCAGCTTCGAGCGTCGCCTGGCCGCGCTCGAAGGCACCGAAGCCGCCATCGGTGCTTCCAGCGGCATGGGTGCGATCCTCATGATGTGCATGGGCTTGCTGAAATCCGGCGACCATGTGGTGTGCTCGCGCTCGGTGTTCGGCTCCACGCTGAACCTGATCGGGCGCGATTTCGCCAAGTTCGGCGTCGAGACCACCTTCGTCTCCCAGACCGACGTGGCGGAGTGGAAGGCTGCAATCCGCCCGACCACCAAGCTGCTGTTCGCGGAAACGCCGACGAACCCGCTGACCGACGTGTGCGACATCCGCGCGCTCGCCGATCTCGCGCACGACGCGGGCGCGCTGCTGGTGGTCGACAACTGCTTCTGCTCGCCGGCGCTGCAACGACCCACCGAACTGGGCGCCGATCTCGTGATCCATTCGGGCACCAAGTACCTGGACGGCCAGGGCCGCGTGCTGGCGGGCGCCATCTGCGGCTCGCAGAAGCTGATCGATATCTTCGCGACCGTGGTCCGCACGGCGGGCATGGCCTTGTCCCCCTTCAATGCCTGGGTCGTGCTCAAGGGCATGGAAACGCTCGGCATCCGCATGCAGGCGCATTGCGCCAACGCGCTTGCGCTGGCGACCTGGCTCGAGACGCAGCCGGCCATCAAGCGCGTGTACTACCCGGGCCTTGCCTCGCATCCGCAGCACGAACTCGCGATGCGGCAGCAGTCGGGGCAGGGCGGTGCGGTGGTGTCATTCGACGTGCGCGGCGACACGCCGGAGGCGGCGCGCGCCAACGCCTTCCACGTGATCGACAGCACGCAGGTGCTGAGCATCACGGCCAATCTCGGCGACACCAAGACGACCATCACCCATCCCGCCACGACCTCGCACGGCCGTCTGACCGAAGCCCAGCGCCAGGCCGCGGGCATCGGCCAGGGCCTGATCCGCGTCGCGGCGGGGCTCGACCATATCGACGACATCAAGGCCGACCTGCTGCGCGGCCTCGGCACCCTCGCATGACGCAAAAGACACGCACCCGCTTCGCTCCCTCGCCGACTGGATTCATCCATCTTGGCAACATCCGCTCCGCCCTCTATCCGTGGGCCTTCGCGCGCTCGACGGGCGGCGATTTCATCCTGCGCATCGAGGACACCGACGTCGAGCGTTCCTCGCAGGCCGCCGTCGATGTGATCCTCGAAGGCATGCAATGGCTGGGCCTCGACCACGACGAGGGCCCGTACTACCAGATGCAGCGCATGGATCGCTACAAGGCCGTGCTCGCCGAGTTGCAGGCCACCGATCAGGTCTACCCCTGCTACATGAGCGTCGCCGAGCTCGATGCGCTGCGCGAGAAGCAGATGGCAGCCAAGGAGAAGCCGCGTTACGACGGCACCTGGCGCCCCGAGCCCGGCAAGACGTTGCCGCCCGTGCCCGAGGGCGTGCAGCCCGTGCTGCGCTTTCGCAATCCGCAAGGCGGGGTGGTGGCCTGGGACGACAAGGTCAAGGGGCGCATCGAGATCGGCAACGAAGAACTCGACGACCTCGTGATCGCGCGGCCCGATGGCACGCCGACGTACAACTTCTGCGTGGTCGTCGACGACATCGACATGGCGATCACGCACGTGATCCGCGGCGACGACCACGTGAACAACACGCCGCGCCAGATCAACATCTTCCACGCGCTTGGCAAGGAACCGCCGGTGTATGCGCACCTGCCCACCGTGCTCAATGAGCAGGGCGAGAAGATGAGCAAACGCAACGGCGCGAAGCCCGTGACGCAGTTCCGCGATGAAGGCTTCCTGCCCGACGCGATGGTCAACTACCTCGCAAGGCTCGGCTGGAGCCACGGCGACGACGAGATCTTCACGCGCGCACAGTTCATCGCGTGGTTCAGCCTTGACCACCTGGGCCGCAGCGCCGCGCAGTTCGACGAGACCAAGCTGCGCTGGGTCAATGCGCAGCACCTGAAGGCGATGCCCGACGAAGCGCTCGCGCCGCTCGTGGCCGAGCAACTGAGAATGCGCGGCATCGCCGCCGACGAGCGGCTGCCCGCCATCTGCGGACTCTTCAAGGATCGTTGCGATACCACGGCAGCGCTCGCGGGTTGGGCTTCGGCCTTCTATGCGGACGTGTCGCCGAGCGATGCGGACCGTGCGCAGCACTTGACCGAGGCCGTGCGTCCCGCGATTGCAACACTCGCCGGCAAGCTCGCGAACATCGCGTGGGACAAGGCATCGATCGCCGGCGCCATCAAGGAAGTGCTGGCCGCGCACGGGATGAAGATGCCCGCGCTCGCGATGCCGGTGCGCGTGCTCGTGATGGGGACAGCGCAGACGCCATCGCTCGATGCGGTGCTCTCGCTCTTTTCTCGTGAAACTGTGCTCACGAGATTGAAGGAAGCCGAATAATTCAGGCTATAATTTGAGGCTCGACACCCAAGGGGGTATAGCTCAGCTGGGAGAGCGCTTGCATGGCATGCAAGAGGTCAGCGGTTCGATCCCGCTTACCTCCACCATCAGGGCGTCGAGAAAACAAGCGTTGATCGCAACGCGGTTCCGAAGGTTTTGACCCTATCGTCTAGAGGCCTAGGACACCACCCTTTCACGGTGGCTACCGGGGTTCGAATCCCCGTAGGGTCGCCAGTTTTCACCGCTTGGTGAAGCAGGCACAAGTCGCAGCACTTGGCTCCATATGGAGCGAACGTTGTCTACCAGGAGTGGTAGTTCAGTTGGTTAGAATACCGGCCTGTCACGCCGGGGGTCGCGGGTTCGAGTCCCGTCCACTCCGCCAAGTCCAGGAACGGGCTGCAGCAGACTTGCCGCAGCCCGTTTTTCTTTTGGGCCCGCCGATCGGTCAAGGCGCAAACATCTCCCGCACGATCATGTGCAGACCGAGCAACGCGAGGCTTCCCAGGAAGCACTGCCTGAAGAGCGACTGCGACAAGCGCGTCCGCAGGAGCTGCCCCGCCTGCATGCCTGCGAGCGCGGGAAGTAGCATCAGGCTCGATGCGCCGAGCATGGCGCCCGAATAATGGACGTTGAAGTAGAGACCCGCCGCGAGCGCCAGGGTGGACACCGTGAACGAGATGCCCATCGCCTGGACCAGCGCATCGCGCTGCAGGCCGAGCGCCTGGAGGTAGGGCACCGCCGGAATGACGAACACGCCTGTCATGGCGGTCACCAAACCCGTCGCCGCCCCAATCGCCGGGCCTAGCCATCTCTCGGCCCGAGGCGCCACGATCCATCGGGCGCCGGAAATCCCCCAGGCCGCATAGCCGATCAGCGCAACGCCGAGCGACACCATCGCCCACCTGCCCGCCGGTGCGCCGAAGATCCACGCGCCCGCCAGCGTGCCGATGCAGACTCCGGCTTGCATCGGGCCGAGCCGCCGCAGCATCGGCCGGAGCGCCGCCAACGGCCGGATCTGCCAGGCATTGGTGACCAGCGACGGCACGATCAGCAAGGCCGCGGCCTCCGCCGGCGACATCAGCAGTGCAAGCAATGCCATGGAGATGGTGGGCAATCCAAGGCCGACGACGCCCTTGACGACGCCCGCCAGGGCAAACACCGCCGCGGTCAGCAGCGGCGTGGTTTCGAAGAGGCTCATGCCATCGATTCTGTCGAGCGGCCCGGCCGCTGAAAATGCGGATCTGGCTGACCTGGCCTCAGGCGGTGCCTGAGCCTGCGCGCGCGGCATGTGCTACCTTGGCGCCCATGCGCTTCGATCTCACCGATCTGCGGCTCTTTCTCCACGTTCACGAGGCAGGCACGATCACGGGCGGCGCGCAGGCCAGCCACATGACCCTCGCTTCCGCGAGCGAGCGCATCCGCGGCATGGAGGAGACGCTGGGTGTCCCGCTGCTGCGGCGCGACCGGCGCGGAGTGCAGGCGACGCCGGCGGGCCGCACGCTGCTGCATCATGCGCGGCTCGTGCTTCAGCAGATGGAGCGCATGCAAGGCGAACTCGGCGACTACGGCAAAGGCTTCAAGGGCCATGTCCGCCTGCTGTGCAATACCTCGGCCCTGAGCGAGCATCTGCCTGAAGTGCTGGGCAGCTTCCTTGCCACTCATCCCGGCGTGTCTATCGACCTGGAAGAACGGCCCAGCGACGAGATCGTCGATGCGCTGCGCAACGACGCGTGCGACATCGGCATGGTGTCCGATGCGGCCGACCTCGAGGGGCTGGAGCGCTTCGTCTTCCGGCCGGACCCGCTGGTGCTGGTGGTTCCGCGGGACCACGGTCTCGCCAGCCGTTCGATCCTGAGCCTGGCGGAGGTGGCCGACCATGCCTTCGTCGGCCTCGCCGAGGGCAGCGCGCTGCAGGAACACATCACACGTCATGCACGCCGCCTGGGCAAGCGGCTCAGCTACCGCATTCGCCTGCGCAGCTTCGAATCCATCTGCCGCATGGTCGGGGCGGGCATCGGCGTCGGCATTGTTCCGCAAGCGGTGGCGGTGCGCTGTGCGCGCTCGGCGAAGATCAAGCGGCTCGCGCTGACGGATGCCTGGGCCGCGCGGAACCTGGTCGTGTGCGTGCGGCGTCTCGATGTCCTGCCAGCGCACGTCCAGCAGTTGATCCGGCACGTCCTGGCTGGCGGAGGCCGGCGCTAGCCGCCTCAGGCGCAGAAGGCCACGAGCTGGAGCCATGCCGCCACGTTGCCGGAAGCTGTCCACGCCGCGAAGAGCACGATGCAGGGTGGAACGAGAAGAAGCGCCGGCAGCCAACGCGACCAGCGCGGCCAGCGGATGCGCCCCTTCATGCCGGCACCGCCGCGGCCCGCCGCCGCGCCACCGCACGGTCATCGATGGGCCAGTGCAGCGCCGCCGCGAGAACACCCAGCGCCATCGCCAGCAGCCAGACCAGGTCATAGGACTTCGTCGACTCGAAGACGCGACCGCCCAGCCAGACGCCCAGAAAGGATCCGAGCTGGTGCCCGAAGAAGACAAAGCCGAAGAGCGTGCCGATGTAGCGCACGCCGAACACCTGCGACACCAGCCCGCTGGTCAGCGGCACCGTGCCGAGCCATACGAAGCCCATCACGGCGGCGAATGCGTAGACGCTCCAAGGACTCAAGGGAAGCAGCACGAAGAGCGCCATCGCCGAAGTGCGAAGCAGATAGATGCCCGCCAGCAGGTACTTCCGGCGATGCCGCGCACCGAGCGCGCCGCAGCAGTAGGTTCCCGCGACGTTGGCGAGCGCGATGATCGCCAGCGCCGCGACGGCCTCGGAAGGCCGCATGCCCTTGTCCAGCAGGTAGGCGGGCAGGTGCGTGCCGATGAAGGCGAGCTGGAAGCCGCAGGCGAGAAAGCCGAGGTTCAGCAGCCAGAAGCCGGAGTGCCCGAAGGCCTCGCGCACCGCCGAGCCCATCGGCATTCGCGCCTCGTTCACCTGTGGGGCCTGCGGCTCGCCCTTCAGCGGGATGGCCAGCGGGAGCAGCATCGCCATCACCGCGCCAAGGACCAGCAGCGCGCCGCGCCAACCCCAGCCGGCGATCAGCTCCTGCGCCGCAGGCACCATCGCGAACTGCCCGAAGCCGCCGATGGCGCCGGCCATGCCCAGGGCCCAACTGCGCCGCTGCGGCGCGACCAGCTTGCTGAGCGCGCCATAGACGGCGCCGAATGCCGTACCCGACAGCGCGATGCCGATGCATACGCCGGCGCTCCAGACAAAGGCGACAGAGGTCTGGGCATGTGCCATGAAGAACAGGCCCGCCGCGTAGAAGAGCACGCCGCCCGCGATCACCTTCGCGAAGCCGAAGCGGTCGGCGACCATCCCCGTGAAGGGTTGCGCAATGCCCCAACTCAGGTTCTGCAGCGCCATGGCCAGTGCAAAGGTTTCGCGCGACCATCCTCGCTCCAGCGTGATTGGCAGCAGGAACAGGCCCTGCACGTGACGCACGCCCAAGGCCAGCCCCATGACGATGCCGCCTGCAAGCACCATCACCCAGGCCTGTGACCACCATGCCGCCGGCGGCCTCGGGGAAGGGGCATCGTGCAGGGCGAAGGAGGCGCGTGTCATGGCTGGATTAAAGGGGCGCACGCGTTCCCGCTCAACCGACTTTTGATGCCGCCAGCCATGCGCCGGGCGCATGCCTGCGTTGTGCTTGAATTGTGCGGAAAAGTTCAAGACATGAGGCTTGAGAATGACAGTTCCGCTCCACCGCCTGTTCTCGCTCGACCTGCTCAAGGGCTTCGTCGCCGTCGGCCGACGCATGAGCATCACGCTCGCGGCGGACGACCTGTGCCTGACGCAGTCGGCGGTCAGCCGGCAGGTCCACGCGCTGGAGGCGCATCTTGGCGTCAGGCTCTTCGTGCGCAAGCACCGAGGCGTCTCGTTCACCAACGAAGGCGAACGCCTGTTCCGCAGCGCGGATGGCGCGGTGCGTCAACTGCAGCAAATCGCCGCCGAGATCCGAACATCCGACGGTCCGCGTGCCGTGACCGTCAGCGCCAGCATCGGCGTCACCGGCCTCTGGCTGCTGCCGCGCCTCGGCGTCACCGGCCTCTGGCTGCTGCCGCGCCTCGGCCGGCTGCAGCAGTTGCATCCCCAACTCGACGTGCGGCTCTCGGCCAGCAACCACTTCAACGACCTGCAGGCCGACGGCGTCGACCTGGCCGTGCGCTACTGCAAGGATTCCGCCGCGCCCGCTGGGGCCGTGCGGCTCTTCGGCGAAACGATCGCGCCGGTCGCGCATCCCTCGCTGGAGGCCGATCTCGGCGAGTCCACCGACGCGCTGGAGCGCCTGCCGCTGCTGGAGTTCGACGACTCGCGGCCCTGGCTGCGCTGGCGCACGTGGCTCGACGAGACGGGCTGGAAGAGGGCGAAGAAGCGCGGCATCCTCCGCTTCAACCAATACGACCAGCTCATCCAGGCCGCGCTGGCGGGGCAGGGCATGGCGCTCGGCCGGATGGAGCTCATTCAGCCCCTGGTCGATGGCGGGCAACTCACGCCGGTGCGCTCGCCCCCGGCGCCGGTGCCCAGTCCCAATGCCTACTGGCTCCTCCAGGCGGAGGCCGACCCGCGTGACGATGTCCGCCGCGTCGCCGCGTGGATTCGCCGCGAAGCCGGCGAGCTCCGTCCAGGTGGCGCGCAAGCCTCATCGCCCGCCTCGCGGGCCTAAAGCTTTCTCCCCTGCTGCCGATATCTGGTTGCAACCCGAATCCTCGAATGAAGGCCGGTGGCGTCCGCCGCGACGCCGCGTCTCTTCGCATCGTCCCGGGATGTGCGACGAGAGAACCGCTTTCCGATTCGATCTGTCGCTGAACCGCGAACCAGGACAGAAAGAAGAAGATGCGCTGCAACTCACCATCGACCTCCCCATGGGGACGCATTGCGATGCTGGCATTCGCCTTCGCGCTGACCGCCTGCGGCGGGGGCGGCGGTGGCGGGTCCTCTGCTCCGGCCGCGGGCAGCGGTGCGCCAGGCGTGAAGCCGGCTGACGGCAACTCGGTCCAGGCCTCGTGCACAGGGTGCGCGGCCGTCGACAACAGCACCTATGCGGGCTCGGGCACGGGTATCTGGCAGAGCACCAACGCCTCGCAGGTTCCTTCGGACGTCCCGGTCTCCATCTCCGGCCTCACCGGCCAGACCGTGACGCTGGTGTTCACCAACGAGAGCGATTCGCGCAAGGCCATGCCGAGCCTGGTGATGCGCTCCTCGTTCGAAGGCAACTTCGCCGCCAGCAAGGCGATGAACTCGGCCTCCGAGGCGCCCGCTGCACATGCCGATGCGATCAGTGAGTTCAACCGCTCGGGCTTCGCCCGGCTGCTGGGCGATGCATCCAAGGACGACCCCACGGCTTTCAAGTCGATGACCACGCCCCCGGCACCTTCGGCAACCTACGTGGTCAACGACCAGCGCCAGGTCTACCTCTACGACTATTCGCAGCGCACGGTGCGGCTCGTGACGAGCAAGGCCACCACCGACGGCACCACCGTCAACGTATGGGTAGAGACCGGCGAACTCGCGGCGGACCGCATCACGGCCGCGATGGCCGCGCGCATGCAGGACAAGTTCGCGGACGCGGGCGGCATCTACGACATGCTGGTGCGCGTCGGCGGCCCGCTCTGGGGCAACCCCAGCTCGAGCATGCTCATCGCCGGCGCCGGCCAGCCCGTGGACATCTTCCTCGTCAACTTCGACCACAACAACCAGGCCTACGGCATGGTGGGCTACTTCTGGGCGCTGAACAACTTCAAGCAGGGCGTGGGCGAGCTGGCCTACAGCAATGAGTCGCTGAGCCTCTTCATGGACACGGAAACGCTCTACCGCGACGGCGAAGAAGGCGTCAAGCAGGTCGTGACGGCGCTGGCGCACGAAGGCACGCACATGCAGAACTTCTACCGCCGCGGCATCAAGCTGGGCTCGGCCTACACGTACGACACCTGGCTGGAGGAGATGTCCGCCATGATGATGGAAGACTGGGTCAGCTTCAGCCTCGACCCCAGCCACAACGCCATCCGCGATTCGCGCTACCCCTACTACCTGAACTACCGCGGCACCGGCAGCTACAACTGCGGCCTGACCGAATGGACGCCGATGGCCGCGACCTGCGAGAGCTACGCGGTGGCCGGCTCCTTCGGCGGCTTCCTCAACCGCCAGTTCGGCCTGGACTTCTACAAGAGCTTGCTGAACAGCACGGGCCTGACGGATTCGGTCCAGATGCTCGACGCCGCCATCAAGACCTACCGGCCGGGCTCCGGCGTGGCGAAGGAATTGCGCCACTTCACCACGGCCTCCGGCGCGCTCATCCCGCTGGGCGCGAACATCGCGGAATACAGCATGCCGGCGCGCAGCGAGGGCGGCTTCAACCTGCCCGCCATCGACCCGCTCGCGTTCAGCGGCGGCGGCCGGGCCCTGCCGCAGGCCGTGCCGGCGTATCTCGAATCGCTGGCGAGCCTGCCGGTCATCCGGCAGAACGTGACGGGCACCTATGGCGAGACCGTGCGCGTTCCCGCCGGCACCACCCTCTCGGTCGTCATCCGCTGAAAGAACACGCCGCCGGCCGATAGAATCCGGCCATGTCCCGCTTTCGCGTCTTCCTGCTGTGGCTTGCGATGCTCGCCGTTCCCTTCCAGGGATATGCGGCCGCGACCATGGCGCTGTGCGGGACCGCGCATGCGCCCGAGACACTGGCGGCGGCCCGCGAGGCGCACATGGATCACAGTGCGCATGACCGCACGCACGATGCCCATGCATCGCACGCCTCCGATACCGCGCATGATGCGTCTGGTCACGCGCCGCACCACGCCGACGCATCTTCCCATTCCGTCCACAAGTGCACGACCTGCAGCGCATGCCACACGATCGCGCTGATGGACGTCGTGCCCCTGGCCGCGCTCGCGCCGCTGCCGCAGGCGGATCTCGCGGAGCCGTCCCTCGCGATGGCGACGCTGCCACCCCGCGTCCTCGACAAACCCCCTCGCGCCTAGCCGCGTCGCGCGCCCGGCGGTCCTGACCCCGCGGCGAGCCGGCGCTTCCTGCATCGCCTGTCGTCCGAGCCCGTGTGGGTTCGCTGGCGTCATTCCGTTCATGCACATCGCGAGGTTTCCCATGTTCCATCCAATGCCGGCCGCGTGGCTGGCCTTCGTGTCTGCCCTGCTGGCAGGGGCGGCCGCGGCGCAAACGCGGGCAGCGCACGTGCCGCCTCCGCCGGACGCACTGCCGTACCGCTCCGCGTTCGAGGACTACCGGCCTTTCGGCCAGGACAAGGCCATCGCCTGGAAAGAGGCGAACGACACCGTCTACCGCCGCGGCGGCTGGCGCGCCTATGCCGAATCTCAACACCGCGCCGAGCGGGCGGCGCCACCACGGGACATCGCCGACCCCCACGCAGGCCATGCGATGCCCATGCACAAGGAGCAGCCGTGATCGCCGTCCGTCCCGCAGCCGCGGCCGTCCTGGCCGCGCTGCTCCTCGCCGGCTGCGCGTCGGTGGACATCGACGACGCGTTGAACGAGGCGAACGCGCGGACCCCGCGCTTCGCCAACGGCGAGCTCGCGCTCGCCCGCACCGACGCGCAGCGCGAAGCACGCGCTTCCTTGAGCGCCGACCTGCTCGCCAGACCGCTTTCGCAGGATGACGCGGTGCGTCTCGCGCTCGCCAACAGCCCGGCCATCCAGACGCTCCTCGCGCAAGCTTGGGCGGACATGGCCGCGGCCGAGCAAGGCGGCCGACTGCCCAACCCGGTGTTCTCCTTCGAGCGCCTGCGCCTGCGCGACGAGCTGGAACTCGGGCGTCTGCTCTCCGTCGGCCTGGTCGACCTGATCCTCCTGCCACGGCGTCGCGCGATCTCACGCGGCGAGACCGCGCAAGCCAGGCTGCAACTCGCCGCCGTTGCGATAGACCAAGTCATACAGGTCCGCCAGGCCTGGGTGCGCGCGGTCGCCGCACGGCAGACTGCCCAGTACGCCGAGCAGGTCAACGATGCGGCGGAAGCCAGCGCGGAACTCGCGCGCCGCATGCAGCGCATCGGCAACTTCAGCAAGCTCCAGCAGGCGCGGCAGCAGGTCTTCCATGCCGATGCTGTCACGCAACTCGCGCTGAGCCGGCAAGCTGCGACGGCGGCGCGCGAGGCGCTGGTGCGCGCCCTGGGCCTGGACGATGCGCAGGCATCGCGGCTCACGCTTCCCGAACGCCTGCCCGAACTGCCCAAGGCGCCGCGCGATGCGCACGAGATCGCCGCGGCGGCCAGCGAACAGCGGCTGGACCTGCAACTCGCCCGTGCCAAGCTGGAGGTCGCGACGAAATCGCAGGGCATCAACCTGCTGCCGACCTTCGTCGACATCGACGCGGGTGCGCGCCACGACACGGTGTTCGATGGCGGCGCGCGCGGCACGCGACGCGGCTTCGAGCTCGACATCCGGCTGCCGCTCTTCGACCTCGGCTCGGCGCAACGCGACGCGCTGGGCGCCCAGGCCCTGGCGGCCGCCAACCGCTACGACGCCGTCGCGCGCAATGCCACTTCGCAGCTTCGCGAGGACTACGCCGCCTACCGCACCGCCTTCGACATCGCCCGGCACTACCGCGACGAGGTCGTGCCGCTGCGCCAGGCCATGGCCGAGGAGAACATGCTGCGCTACAACGGCATGCTCATCGGCGTTTTCGAACTGCTGGCCGAAGCCCGCGAGCAGATCGCCAGCGTGTCCGCCGCCATCGATGCCCAGCGGCAGTTCTGGCTGGCCGACGCGACGCTCGACGCGTCGGTGACCGGCCGGCCCCTCACCCAATCCACACCATGACCAGCAGACGCAACTTCCTGGGCGGCGCGGGCGCCATCACCGGCGCCATCGCGGCCGCATCCGTCGCCAAGGTCGCCATGGCCGCCTTGCCCGAGCCCGTGGTTCAGACCACGGCCGATACCCTGCCGCCGCTCACGCCACCGACCGGCCGTCCCTACAACCCCGTCGTCACGCTCAACGGCTGGACGCTCCCGTGGCGCATGAACCAGGGCGTCAAGGAATTCCATCTGGTCGCCGAGCCCGTCGTGCGCGAGATGGCGCCCGGCTTCAAGGCCCACCTCTGGGGCTACAACGGCCAGTCGCCGGGTCCCACCATCGAGGTGGTCGAAGGCGACCGCGTGCGCATCTTCGTCACCAACAGGCTGCCCGAGCACACCAGCATCCACTGGCACGGCCAGCGCCTGCCCAACGGCATGGACGGCGTCACCGGCCTCACGCAGCCGGGCATCCAGCCCGGCAAGACCTTCGTCTACGAGTTCGTCGCGCGCCGGCCCGGCACCTTCATGTACCACCCCCACGCGGACGAGATGGCGCAGATGGCCATGGGCATGATGGGTTTCTGGGTCACGCACCCGAAGGCCCGCCATCCGCTGATCGACGAGGTCGACCGCGATTTCGTGTTCCTCCTCAACGCCTACGACATCGAGCCCGGCAGCGCGACGCCGAAGATCATGACCATGCTCGACTTCAACCTGTGGTCATGGAACAGCCGCATCTTCCCCGGCATCGATTCCCTCAACGTGCGGCAGAACGACAAGGTGCGCATCCGATTCGGCAACCTCACGATGACGAACCATCCCATGCACCTTCACGGCCACGAGTTCATCGTCACCGGCACCGATGGCGGGCCTATGCCTCGCGGCGCGCGCTGGCCCGAGGTGACCACCGACGTGGCCGTGGGCCAGATGCGCCAGATCGAGTTCCTCGCCGACGCGGAGGGCGACTGGGCCATCCACTGCCACAAGAGCCACCACACGATGAACGCCATGGGCCACGACGTGCCGACCATGATCGGCGTGGACCATCGCGACGTGGCCAGCAGGATCGCCAGGCTCGTGCCCGACTACATGGTGATGGGTGAGCGCGGCATGTCCGACATGGCGGAGATGGCGATGCCGCTGCCCGACAACACCGCACCCATGATGAGCGGCGAAGGACCCTTCGGCTCGGTGGAGATGGGCGGCATGTTCAGCGTGCTCAAGGTGCGCAAGGAGCAGAAGCCGGGCGACTATGCCGACCCTGGCTGGTTCCGGCATCCGCCGGGAACGGTGGCGCGCGAGTTCGACGCGCCGATCGCGCAGCCGCCGCGCGCCGCGGGCGCCGGCCCGGCGGCCATGCCCGCGCGGAACATGCCGGCCGACAAGGTCGAGGTGCAGGTGCGCAAGCCGCGCGGCCACGCGGGCCATTGAATCAACTTCTTCTTCTTCTTCTTTCCAACTCTGTTCTTCCACGCAACATCATGTCCAGACTGCAATCCATCCTGCTCGCGTTGATCACCGCCTTCACCCTCGCCGGGCCGGCCCATGCCCAGGCCCCGGCCACCGAACTCAGCGACGGCGAAGTCCGCAAGGTCGACAAGGAGAACGGCAAGCTGACGCTGCGCCACGGCCCGCTGAACAACCTCGACATGCCCGGCATGACGATGGTGTTCCAGGTTCGCGATCCCGGCATGCTCGACAAGCTGAAGACGGGCGACAAGGTCCGCTTCAGCGCGGACAAGGTCGACGGCAAGTTGACCGTGACCCATCTGGAGCAAGCCGCGCCATGACGCGCTCGGCCGGGGCACGCGCGTTCAGCGGTTCATCGTGTCGCGCAGGCTGACCGGCGCCGCGTCGTTGCCCCAGGAGCCGCGCACATAGCTCAGGACGGCGGCGATCTCGTTGTCGTCCAGCACATGGCCGAAAGGCGGCATGCCGTAGGGGCGCGGGTTGCCCGCCGTGGAAGGCAGGAAGCCGCCATGGCGCACGATCTGCATCAGGTTCACGGTGGACTCCATCAGCACGGCACGGTTGCCCGCGAGCGGTGGGTACGCGCCCTCGGCGCCCTGGCCGGCGTCGCCGTGACAGTATGCGCAGCGCTGGTCGTAGATCTTCGCGCCGCGCTCCATCACGCCCGCGTCGCGGCGCACCGGTGCGCTGGCCGTCTCGGCGGGCGTGCTGTCCGGCAGTGACTTCAGGAACACCGCCATCGCGTTCAGGTCGGCATCGTCCAGGTGCTGCGTGCTGCGGAAGACCACGTCCGCCATCGGGCCCATCACGGAGCCGTGCGGCGAGGTCCCGTTCTTGAGCAGCGCGCTCACGTCCTTCGCGTCCCACGCGGCGACGCCCGCTTCGCGCTTCGACGTGAGCGAGGGCGCATACCAGTTCTCCACCGGGATCAATCCGCCCGACAGGCCCAGCTTCTCCTGCGTCGCGCCCAGCACGTTGCGCGTGCCGTGGCAGGCGATGCAGTGGCCCAGCCCTTCGACCAGGTACGCGCCGCGGTTCCATTCGGCCGGCTTGGCCGGATCCGCCACGAAGGTGCCGGGCGAGAAGAAGAGAGCGCGCCATCCCGCGAGCGCGAGTTGCGTGTCGTACGGGAAGCGCAGCTTGTGCGCCGTGTTCGGCGTCGGCGCGGCGGGGACGGTGCGCAGGTAGGCGTAGATCGCGTCCGAGTCCTCGCGCGTCACGTGCGTGAAGCTCGGGTACGGAAAGGCCGGATACAGCAAGCGCCCGTCCTTGGAGCGCCCGTTGTGCATCGCGCGCCAGAAATGTGCCGCGCTCCAGTCGCCGATCCCGGCCTTCGCATCGGGCGTCAGGTTGCTGGCATACACCGTGCCGAAGGGCGTCGCGATGCCGACGCCGCCGGCATAGGCCGCGCCGCCGCGCGCGGTGTGGCAGCCCGCGCAGTTGCCCGCGAGCGCGAGGTAGCGTCCGCGCTCGACCTGGGCCGGCGTGGCGCTGAATGCGGCCGCGTCGGCGGGCAGCCGGTCTTCGCCTCGCAAATTGAGCGCGACCAGGGCCGCGCCCGCGAGCACCAGCAAGGTCACGAGGATCGCGAGGATCTGGATCAAACGGCGCATGGCGGAACTCACGGGTTCATCGCGCTGCACGCGATCGGCAGCGGCTGGCGCGGTGCCGGCAGCGGCCTGGCGTCGGTTGGCATCGGCTGCACCGCCAGCCAGCTGGCGACGGCGTTGATGTCGGTGGTCGTGAGCTTGCGCCCCACTTGCGCCATGCAGTCGGGCGCGAGCGCGTGTCGGTTGTCGGTGACCCAGGCCCCGAGTTGCGATGAAAGATAGAGCCGCGGCAGCCCCACGAGCGCGGGGATGCCGGGCTGCACACCAGTCAGCGCGTCGCCATGGCATTGCACGCAGGCCGGGATGCCGCGCGCCGCGTCGCCCTGCGTCACCAGCGCCCTGCCGCGCGCCAGCGTCTCGGCCGACGCGTCGCTCGCGGGCGAGACGGCCGGGTAGGGCAGGTCGAGTTCCGCGAAGTAGCGGGCGATCTCGCGCAGGTAGGCGTCGGACAGGTGTTGCACCAGGTGCGTCATGTCGGTATTGAAGCGGCGGCCGTCGCGGAAGCTCACCAGCTGGTTGAAGAGATAGCCCTCGGGCTTGCCCGCCAGCCGCGGGAAGAAGCCGGCGTTGCTGCTGGCACCTTCGCGTCCGTGGCAGGCAATGCAGGCGGCGGCGCGTTGCTCGATGGTGTCCGGCACTTTGGCGGGCGTGGCTGCGCGGGCCGCCGCCGCCAGGCCGCAGGCCGCGAGCAGGCCGGCCAGCAGCCGCCACGAGGCGGTACGGAACAGGCGGGAGATTTTCATGCGTGCTTCTTTGTTATGGCGTGACTATGGCGCATCGGCCTGCGCTGAAACAGGGGCAGTTCCCACGCATTCGACCGGAGCAGTTGCCGGCGGCGGACTACAGTCGGGGCATGCGCATCGGATACCTGCAGTTGAGCGGCTGGCAACGGCTATTGTGCGGCGCCGCCTTCGGCCTTGCCGTCGCCTTGCTCCCCTGGCCGCTGGATGCCGTCGCCCGCGGCCTGCTCGGATGGTGCGCTGGCGCCGCGATGTACCTGCTGCCCGCGTGGTGGCTGGCCGAGCATTCCGACGCCGAGCGGACGCGAGCGCGGGCACGCGCCCTCGACCAGCCGAGCGCGCTCATCCTCGCCAGCATGCTGGCCGTGGTCGGCGTGAGCGTGGTGGTCATCGTCATGCTGCTGCAGCAGGTGCGCGGCCTCTCCGGCGCGGAGCGCGCGGCGCACATCGCACTCGGCTTCGTGGCGCTGGCCGGCTCGTGGATGATGATCCACACCATCTACGCCTTCCACTACGCGCACCGCTTCTACCAGGAGGAGCGCGAGACCGAGCCCGCCGGGCCGGGGCTGGACTTCCCCGGCAAGCTGGAGCCGGACTACTTCGATTTCCTCTACTACGCCTTCGTCGTCGGCATGACCTCGCAGGTGTCCGACGTGCAGGTCACCTCGCGCGAGATGCGGCGCATCACGCTGGTCCATGGCGTGTTGTCCTTCGCCTTCAACATGCTGGTGCTGGCGTTGTCCATCAACGTGGTGGCTGGCGCGATGCAGTAGCAAAGAGCCGCCCTGGCAGCTTCACCAGCCCGGTCGACAGCGCCACGCCGCAGACGATCACCGCCGCACACAGCAGCATCCATTGGGTGATCTCCTCGCCGAGGAAGACCGCGCCGTAGAAGAGCGCGAACACCGGCACCAGGAAGGTCACGGTCAGCGCACGCGCCGGCCCGGCGTTCTCGATCAGCCGGAAGAAGAGGATGTAGGCCAGCCCGGTGCAAGCCGTGCCCACGGCCAGCAGGGCCAGCCAAGCGCGAGGGCCCGGCATTGCTGCCGGCCAGAGCCAGAAGGCCGGCAGCGCCAGCGCCAGCGTGGCGCCGATCTGGCTACCCGTCGCGGTCGCAAGCGTGGGCACGCCGGAGAGATGCCGACGCGTCAGGCTCGCCGCGAAGGCGTAGCAGATGCAGGCGCCGAGGCAGGCCACCACCGCCCAGCGCGCCGCGCTCTCGTCCGCGCCCGAATGGAAGCCCGCGCCGCGCCCGGCCAGCAGCGCGACACCGGCGAAGCCGATCACCAGGCCCACGATGCGCGAGCCGCCTGGCCGGTCGCCGAACCAGGCCCAGGCCACCAGCGCGCCGAACATCGGCACGGTGGCATTCACCACCGCCGCGAGGCCGCTGTTGATGGTCAGCAGCGCGAAGGCGAAGAGGGCGAAGGGCAGGCCTGAGTTGAGGACACCGATGCCCAGCGCCGGCTTCCAGTGCTGCCGGAAGGCGGACCATTGGCCGCGCACCAGCAGCAGCGGCAGCAGGAACACCGTCGCGATCGCCACCCGCACGGCCGCCGTCGGCAACGCGCCGAATTCCGCCGCGCCGATCCGCATGAAGAGGAAGGAAGCACCCCAGAGCGCGCCCAGCAGGACCAGGTCGACCAGCCAGCGGCGACTGGCGGGGCGGGCCGCCGCTGCCGGCTCGGCCGGGGTGGCTTCGCCTTCCTTCACAAGGCGCCTTCCAGTTCGAGCAGCGCGGTCTTGCGGTCGAGCCCGCCCGCATAGCCCGTGAGCGAGCCGTTGCTGCCCAGCACGCGATGGCAGGGCACGATCACGCTGATCGGGTTGCGGCCCACGGCCGCGCCCACCGCGCGCACGGCGGCCGGGTTGCCCAGGTCCATGCTCAGGGCGCCATAGCTCACCGTCGTCCCCGCCGGGATCGCGAGCAGTGCCTGCCACACCGACTGTTGGAAAGCCGTGCCGTGCGACAGGTCCAGCGGCAGGTCGAAGCGCTCACGCTGGCCGGCGAAGTAGGCGAGCAGCTGTGCCGCGGCTTCGCGCAGCACTGGATGCGCGTCGTTCGTCCGCCAGCCGCGCATGTCGGGCCAATGGCGCTGCTGGTCGAACCAGAGGCCGGCAAGCCCCGCGTCCGTCGCGGCAAGCGTGACGCCGCCGAGCGGGCTGTCGACGTGGGTGCTGTGGATGATCGTTTTCTTGAACTTCATGGCAGTCAGGCGTTGGCGCCAGTGGATGTCTCGGTTGAAGAGGAAGGCGTGGGAAGCGGGCCGTGCCACGCGCGCAGCACGGCATAGCTGCGCCACGGGCGCCAGGCCCGCGAGGCCTCCGCGGCGGCGCGCGCGGAGGACACGCCGAGCGCCTTCTGCAGCGCGACGTCGCCGGAAGGGAAGGCGTCCGGCCAGCGGAGCGCGCGCATGGCGATGTACTGCGCCGTCCAGTCGCCGATGCCGGGCAGCGCCTGCAATGCGGCCAGCGTGGACTGCACGTCCGCGCCCGCATGCAGCGCCAGGCGGCCGTCAAGCACTTCGCGCGCCAGCGCCAGCAATGCACCTTGCCGCTGCCGGACGATGCCGAGCTGGCCCAGTGCATCGCCGCTCGCGGCGGCGATGGCGGCCGGCGTGGGGAACAGGCGCCCCAGTCCGGCGATGGGCGTGGCGACCGGCTCGCCGAAAGCCTCGACCAGGCGAGTGCCCATGGTTCGCGCACCCGCGACCGTGATCTGCTGCCCCAGCACGGCCCGTACCGCGAGCTCGAAGCCGTCGACCGTGCCCGGCACGCGCAGGCCATCGCCGTGAGGGAAGCTCGCATGCAGCGCGCTGTTGATCACCATCGGCTCGGCGTCGAGGTCGAGCATCGCGCGCGCGCGGCTGATGACGATCGGCAGCACCGCCGCAAGCGAATCGCTCACGCGCAACCGCAGTTGTTCGCGTGGCATGTCGAAGCGCAACTGCAGCCAGCCCGTATGCGACTCGCCGCCATGCGTGACGCGCAGCGTGCGCGCGTACTGTGTCGTGCGCCCCGCTTCCGACAACAGTTCGACACCGCCCAATGCCCGCCGCGCGAAGAAGCCAAGCATCACGGCGCTGTCGTAGGGCGGCCGGAAGCCCAGCCGCACCTCGACCGCCTCCCCTTCACGGCCCGCGGCGGTGGCGCCGGCACGCCGCAGCGTGCTCGGATTGAGCCCGTAATGCGCCACGAACGCATCGTTGAAGCGGCGCACGCTCGCGAAGCCGCTGGCCAGCGCCACCTGCGTCATCGGCAGGCGCGTGTCGGCGATCAGCTGCTTGGCCGCGAGCAGCCGGCGCGTTTGAAGGTACTGCAACGGCGAGACGCCGAACTGCGTCTCGAAGATGCGGCGCAGGTGGCGGTCGCTCACGCCCAAGCGCGCCGCGATCTGCGCCGCGCCGGGGCCGTCGTCGCTCCATGCGTCCGGCTCGTCGATCAGGCGTGCCGCCTGCAGCGCGAGGATGCGCGAGGCATCTTCCGTCGACCAGCTTGCCGCGCGCGGCGCCAGCTCGGGCCGGCAGCGCAGGCAGGGCCGGAAACCCGCCGCCTCGGCCTGCGCCGCATGGCGGAAGAAGCGGCAGTTCTCGCGCCGGGGCGTCTTCACCCGGCAGACCGGACGGCAGTAGACGCCGGTGGAGGTCACGCCGGTGAAGAAGGACCCGTCGAAGCGTGCGTCATGCGCCTTCATCGCCAGATAGCAGGCATCGCTCTCGAGTCCGGCGGTGGTGACGGGGGCGGAAGACATGGGAGGAATGATACGGTCGCGGCTTTGCAGGAGTAGCCATTTCCGGACATCTGGCTCACGCCCCGCATGCCTACAATGGTCTTCATTTTCTTGAACTTTCAGGGGTGGACCCATGCAGCTCAGCGCATCGATCTTCAAGGCCTATGACATCCGCGGCGTCGTGCCGAGCACGCTCGACGCGGAGGTCGCCGAGGCGCTCGGCAAGGCCTTCGGCAGCGCGGCGCGCGCGGCCGGCGAAAGGGCGGTGGCCGTGGGCCGCGACGGGCGCCTGTCGGGCCCCGCGCTGGCGGAGGCGCTGATCAAGGGGCTCGCCGCCACCGGAATCGAGGTGATCGACGTCGGCGCCGTCACCACGCCCATGCTCTATTTCGCGGCCAACACCCTGTGCACCAGCGGCATCCAGGTCACCGGCAGCCACAATCCCAAGGACTACAACGGCTTCAAGATGGTGCTGGCCGGCCGCGCGATCTACGGCGACGAGATCCAGGGCCTGCGCCAGGTGATGGAGGCCGGCAGCGCGAAGCTCGCACCGGGTGGCAGCGTGCGCAAGGTCGACGTGACCGAGGCCTACACGAAGCGCATCGTCGGCGACATCAAGCTCGCACGGCCGCTGAAGATCGTGGTGGATTCGGGCAACGGCATCGCGGGCGCCTCGGCTCCCGCCATCCTGCGCGCGATCGGCTGCGAGGTCACCGAACTCTTCAGCGAGGTCGACGGCAACTTTCCCAACCACCATCCCGACCCGAGCAAGCCCGAGAACCTCAAGGACCTGATCGCCGCGCTGCAGTCCGGCGGCTCCGAGCTGGGCCTGGCCTTCGACGGCGACGGTGACCGCCTGGGCATCGTCACCCGGGACGGCAACAACATCTATCCCGACCGCCAGATGATGCTCTTCGCGCAGGACGTGCTTTCGCGCGTGCCGGGCGGCACCATCGTCTACGACGTGAAGTGCTCGCAGCGCCTGGGTCCGGCCATCGAAGCCGCGGGTGGCGTGCCGATGATCTACAAGACCGGCCACTCCCTGATCAAGGCGAAGATGAAGGAAATCGCCTCGCCGCTGGGCGGCGAGATGAGCGGCCACATCTTCTTCAAGGAACGCTGGTTCGGCTTCGACGACGGCACCTATGCGGGCTGCCGCCTGCTGGAGATCCTGAGCAAGAGCCCCGATGCGAGCGACGTGCTCAACGCGCTGCCCACGAGTTTCTCGACGCCCGAACTCAACGTGAAGTGCGCCGAGGGCGAGCCGCACACGGTCGTCGACCAGTTGGTGAAGACGGCGAAGTTCGCCGCGCCCGCCAAGGTCTCGACCATCGACGGCGTGCGCGTCGACTGGCCCGACGGCTTCGGCCTGATCCGCGCATCCAACACCACGCCGGTGCTGGTGCTGCGCTTCGAGGGCCAGACGCAGGCCGCGCTCGACCGCATCCAGAAGGAAATGCTCGCCCTGCTCAAGAGCGTCAAGCCGGACGCCACCCTCGCCGAAGCCGCGCACTGACGAGCCCTTTTCGAGCGTGCGTCATCTGCTGCTGCGCCTCTACGGCGTCCTCACCACCCTCGCGCAACCGCTGCTGCGGCGCAAGCTCCGGCGGCGGGCCGTAGCCGAGCCGGGCTACGCTCACGCAGTGGAGGAACGCTTCGGCCACTACGGCGAGGCGGCCGTGGGCACTGGCTGGTGCTGGATCCATGCGGTTTCGCTCGGCGAGACCCGCGCGGCCGGCATCCTGATCGCCGAGTTGCGCCGCCAGTACCCGGGCATTCCCATCCTGCTCACCAACGGCACGGCCACAGGCCGCGAGGAGGGCGCCAAGCTGATGCAGCCCGGCGACCTGCAGGTGTGGCAGCCCTGGGACGCGCCCGGGCCGGTGGCACGCTTCCTCGACCGCTTCCGCCCGCGCATCGGGGTGCTGATGGAGACCGAGGTCTGGCCCGAGACCACCGCGGCCTGCGCCGAGCGTGGCATCCCGCTGGTGCTGGCCAACGCGCGGCTGAGCGAGAAGTCGATGGCCGGAGCCGAGCGCCTGCCCTGGCTGTCACGGCCGGCCTACTCCTCGCTGGCGGCGGTGTGGGCGCAGACCGAAGCGGATTCGCATCGCCTCGTGTCGCTCGGCGCGAAGGTCGCCGGCGTCTTCGGCAATCTCAAGTTCGATGCCACGCCGGATGCGCGCCAACTTGCCGCCGCCGGCAAGCTGCGCATGCAGTTGCCGCGACCGGTCGTCGTGCTCGCGAGTTCGCGCGACGGCGAGGAACGGCAACTGCTCGAAGTGCTCAAGCGCTTCGGTGCATTGGCGCCGCTGCCGCCCGAGCAGGAAGCCGTGCGCTCCATCGCGCGCCGGGTGCAGGAAGTGCAGTGGATGATCGTGCCGCGCCACCCGCAGCGTTTCGACGAGGTCGCGTCCTTGATCGAATCCCAGGGCTTCGCGGTGGCGCGTCGCAGCGCGGCCGGGGCGCCGAAGGCGGCGGAGATCTGGCTGGGTGATTCGCTCGGCGAGATGGCGCTGTACTACGGCCTGGCGGACGCGGCGCTGCTGGGCGGCAGCTTCGAGCCGCTTGGCGGGCAGAACCTCATCGAGGCGGCCGCCTGCGGCTGCCCCGTGGTCCTCGGCCCTTCGACCTTCAACTTCGCGGAGGCAGCGCGTCTGTCGCTGGCCGCGGGCGCATCGCTTCGTGTCGAGAACATGGAGCAGGCCGTCATGGCCGCGCTGGACCTGGTCCAGAAGCCCGAGCGGCGCGAGGCAATGGCCGAGGCCGCCTTCGGCTTCGCGTCTTCCAACCGCGGCGCGGCCGAGCGCACGGCGGCGGCCGTGCTGGCGATCGCCGAGGGCGCATCGACCGCCGAGCCCGAGGAACGGGCGGAGCCGCGGCTCGAGTAGGGGCATGGGCCGTGTCCGCAGGCGCGCGGAGCCGGTCGCTGCTAAACCGCTCCCCGGAACCCGTTGTACTTCTTGGATGGATTGGAGACTTCATGCATATCACTGTCATGGGCACCGGCGGCGTCGGCGGCTACTTCGGCGCTCGCCTGGCGAAAGCCGGGCATGACGTCACCTTCGTGGCGCGCGGGCGGCAGCTCGCGGCCCTGCGCGAGCGCGGCCTGCGCGTGGAGAGCCCGCGCGGCGACGTGCACCTGAAGGACCTGAACGTCACCGACAACCCGCGCGAGATCGGCGGCGCGGACCTCGTTCTCTTCGGTGTGAAGCTGTGGGACACGGTCTCCGCGGCCGAGTCGCTGCTGCCGCTCATGGGCGAGCAGACGGCGGTGGTGTCCTTCCAGAACAGCGTGGTGAAGGACGACATCTTGCGCCAGGTGCTGGGGCCGGCGCACGTCGTCGGCGGCGTCTGCTACATCGCGGCGACCATCGCGGAGCCCGGGCTGATCCGGCACACCGGCTCGCTGCAGAAGCTCGCGTTCGGCGAGTACGACGGCGCGCTCTCGCCGCGGGTCGCGCGCTTTCGAGATGCGTGTGTCGAATCCGGCATCGACGTCGAGGTGAGCGAGCGCATCCGCCAGACCATCTGGGAGAAGTTCGTCTTCCTGGTCGGCCTGTCGGGTACCACCACCCTGGCGCGCAGCCCGATCGGCCCCATCCGCGGCAATGCGCGTTCGCGCGCCTTCCTGCACGACGTGATGGACGAGGTGGTCCAGGTCGCGCGGGCCGAGGGCGTGCCGCTGCCGGCGGACTACGCGCAGGACCGGCTCGCCTTCGGCGACCAGGTGCCGGCGGGGATGACCTCGTCGATGCACCACGACCTCGAACGCGGCAACCGTCTCGAGGTGCCCTGGCTCAGCGGTGACGTGGTGGCGCGCGGCGCGCGCCTGGGCGTGCCGACGCCGTGCAACCGCGCCATCTTCGACATCCTGTCCATCCACAGCGAGGGCGCATCGGCGGCGTGACGGATGGCCCGCGCTGCCGGTGGATGCAGCGCGCGGATGATGGGGAGTATTCGCGAGCCGCCCGGCCTGTGCACCCCGCGGCATCCCTGATGGAGCCCCGCGATGAAGAACCACTGGCATCGAAGTTGCCTGTGCGAACCCGTTACCTGGGGAGGTTCGCATGAAAAGCTTGCAGATCAGTGGATGGTTGCGTCGGCCCGCACGCCGCGCGTGGGCGCCGGTTGTGGCGGCGGTGGTCCTCACGACGGGCTTTGCGGTTCGTGCGCAGGACATCACGGGTGTCTTCACCGATGCTGGCAGCGCGCCGGCCTGGTCGGTTTCGAGCGCGCCGAGGGTGAAATCGGCGACGGATGGCAGCGGCTGGCTGCGCCTCGTGTCCGCGGAGGACAGGGCTGCGCTGGGACGGGTCCAGGCCAGGACGGTGTTGCCGCCCAATGCGCCCATTCGCCTGGAGTTCGACACCGTGACGTGGGGTGGCGGACGCTTCATGAACGACGGCATCACCATCTACTTCTTCGACCCGAAGGCCGCGGCGGCCGGAGCTGGCGCGCTGGGTGGCGGCGCGATGGGCTACTGCAACATGAATGGGGCATATCTCGGCATCGCCATCGACGACTACGGCAATTTCGCGCGGACTCGCTGCGGCTACAACCATGGCTGGATGCCACCGAGCGGAGTGACCGATGGCCGCCGCGCGCACAGTGTCACCGTGCGAGGGCCCAAGACAACCAGCATCAACACCAGTCAACTGGTCGTGAAGAGTGCACCCCTGGGGAGCACGGTCGCGCGGATCTGCTACAGATGCTCGACGCGCGAGGAAGGCATCGCGCAAGGTCTGCGCCACGTTGTCCTGGAGATGATGCCGCGCACGCCGCCCGACCTGGGCTATACGCTCAACATGTCGATCAACGGGACGGAGATCCTCAAGAGCGAGACCTTCGCCTTCGCGGCGCCTGCCGGGTTGATGATGGGCCTGGTGTCTTCCACGGGCTCGTCCTCCGCGATCCAGGAAGTCCGCAACCTGAAGCTCACGCTGGCCGCGCCGATCTGCTTTTCCGGTACGCGGCCGGATGGCACCTGCCGGCCGACGACCAACAACATCGCGGACTGGCTGGTCTATGGGCAGATCGGCACGCTGTTCAGCTACGAGACGGCCCCGCCGGAATTGGTGGATGGCGATCTGGTGCAGAAAGGCTGGAACGGCGCGGCGGCCTGGACGGCGAAATACCCCAAGCTGCCTCCCGGCCAATGCCTGAACATGGGCCCGCAGTCCCGCTTTGGAAGCCCCGTGCCAGCCAACCAGATCGTCATCGTCTCTCGGCAAGATGACGCCGCCAATGCCGTGGACCCTACGCTCAACACCACCTTCACCAAACATGGGGCCGTGGACTTCGAGGTCCTCTACTACACGGCGACGAGCCAGGGCCTGCCTCTGCACGCCGCCACCGTCACCGGCAACGACAAGGTGATGCGCGTCGTCGATCTGCCGAGGACCGAGCAGATCAACGTGGTGTCCGTGAAGATCTGCAAGACCGCCGACAACAACAGCTCGCCATTGACTGAGATCCTGGTCCGGGAGAAGAAATAGATCGATGGGAGCCATCCGCTCGCCATGTCGCCGTTCGCGACGAGCGTCGCGGCGGTACGGCGGTCTGGCGGTCCTGAGGCGGCCCGTCATGGTTGCTGCGGACTTCGCGAGGTGTGGCGCCGGCACGCCGGAGTGCAGGGCTCGATCGAAGGCGCGGCGCGCTCCGCATGAAGCCTGCGGCGTCAGGCAGTTGCCACAGCTGACGCGTCGGAGGTCGTGACGCTCCGCGCCCGGAGCGCGCGTGTCATTCCCCGTCGCCGGACTACCGCGGCGCGCGGGCCCCCATGGAATGGCTGGACGGGGACCTGGCGCAGAAGGGATGAGCCGGTACGACTCCCTGGTCCGCTCGCGTTCCCGCGATGCCGGCGCTGGAGGGGCATTCGAGAGGCAGCATGCCCTACCTCGCCGCTTCGACCTTGATGCGCTCGTTCGGCGATTCGCCGAACATCTCCGGCGCGTAGAGCGCCTCCACGCGGCTCGGCGGCAGCGCGAAGTCGCCGACGTTGTTCAGCCGCACGGTGTACTCCATCTTCACCACGCCCTTGGGCAGGTATTCGTAGTAGCTGCGGAAGGCCTCGAAGCTGCGTTCCTCGAAGGCTGCCCATCCGGCGCCCGAACGCTTCTCTCCCTGCGTCGCGATCTGCGAGTCCCGGCCCAGTCCGCCGCCGAGGATGGTCGCGCCGCCGGGGATCGGGTCGGTGATCGCGACCCAGGTCATGTCCGCGCTCGCGTTCACCTCCAGGCTCACGCGCAGCACGTCGCCGCGCGTGTAGATGCCCTTCATCGCCTGCTCGACCGGCGTGATGGTCTTCTTGATGGCATAGCCCGCCGCGAAGGGCGCCTTGAGCTGCACCGCGGCGACGGACTGCAGCGTGAGCCACGGCTTGCCCGGGCCGCTCTGCGTGACCAGCAGCGTGTCGCGCGCGGCCGACGCCGGCCACGGCAGGAACATGCCGTTGTTGCGCAGGTTGCCGGGCGAGGCCGGTGCGCCGAACATCGTGGTCTGGTTCGGCGCTCCGCCCGCGTCGGTGGTCTTCACGCGTTCGACCTTGCCCCAGTCCACCTGCGCCTTGACCGCGCCCAGCGTGGCCGCCGTGATGCCCGCGACCGGCGTGCTCTCGAATTGCCTCGAGAACTTCTCCAGCGCGAGTCCGCCCCACAGGTTGGCGGTGGTCGTGAGCCAGGCGCCCTTCTGCTGGCGGCCGATGAAGCCGTTGGCCAGCTTGCCGATGTCGTCCTTCCAGGCCGGATCGTCCAGCACCGTGAGCAGCAGGCGCGCGGTGTTCACGTCGCCGTTGGTCATCAGCCACCACCAGTAGTCATCCTGCTCGGTGCTGAAGACCAGCTTCGTGCCCTGGTAGCTCAGTCGCGCCTTCAGGATGTTGTTCGCCTCTTCCATGCGCTTGTCGCGCTGCGGCACGTCGGGCACGCGCTTGAGGATGTTGAGCCAGTCGATCACGGCACTGGTCGGCCACTGGTTCGGGGCGATGGTGATGCTGCCCGTCATGCGCCCCTGCGCGCGGCCGTAGCGCGAGAGAGCCTCGAGCGCGGCGAGCTTGCGCACGTCCAGGTCCTTGCGCGGGCTCCAGAACTCTCGCTGGATCTTGCCCTCGACGAAGGCGATGAGGCCGTTCTCCATCGGCTCGCGCGCGGCATCCGGCAGCGCGAAGGCCGGGTCCAGCGTCGCGGCCTCGTTCGTGGCCGCGAGGATGTAGGAAGTCAGGATGTCGCTGCCTCGGTTGGCCTCGCCGTCGCGCGGGGGAAAGTAGTTCGCGAGACCATCGCCGTCCAGGTAGCTCGGCAGCTGCGCCACCACCGCCTGCCAGGCCTTGCCGTCGCGCAGGCCGACCGACTTGCTGGTCTTCTGTTCCAGGCAGATGTAGGGATAGCTCGCGAACCAGTCGCGCACGCCCGTGAGGCCCTCGGCCAGCTTCGGCTGCAACGAGAGCTTCAGGCCGCCGCGGCCGGGCTGGGCATCGGCGGGCGGCGCCACGTCGAGCGTGAAGGGCCCGTCGAGCTGCACCAGCGTGGCTTGCTGCACCGTGAGCGGCACGGCCGGCACGATGCGCTGGCGCACCTTCAGCGCGTCGCGCGCCCCGCCGAGCGTGTCCCTGGCCTCGATCTCCCAGAGGATCGCCTCGGCCCGCGTCTGCGCGAGCTGCGCGGGCGCGGTCACGTTCCAGGCGATTTCGCGTGCTTCGCCGGCAGGGATGTCCACCGTCTGCGGCGCCAGCGTGAGCAGCGTGGCGCGCGGCGCGGCCTCGACCTTCATCGGCTTCTGCGTGGTGTTGCGCAGCGTGATCTGCGCGCGGAACTGGTCGTCCTCGCGCACCAGTGGCGGCAGGCCGCTGACGATCTGCAGGTCCTGCGTGGCCTGGATGGTGGTCTGCCCGGTGCCGAAGAGGCCCGTGCCCGCGTCCGCCACGGCGACGATCCGGAAGGTGGTCAGCGCGTCGTTGAGCGGCACCGTCACCGTGGCCTGGCCGTTGGCATCCAGCACCACGGCCGGGTTCCACAGCAGCAAGGTGTCGAGCAGCTCGCGCGTCTGCCCCTTGCCGCCGCCGCCGCCCGCCGGTACCGCCTTGCGCCCGTAGTGGCGGCGCCCGACGATTTCCATCTGCGCCGTGGACGTGCTCACGCCCCAGCTGCGGCGCTGGAGCATCGCTTCCAGCAGGTTCCAGCTGTCGTTGGGCATCAGCTCCAGCAACGCCTGGTCGACGGCGGCCAGCGCCACTTCGGCGCCCGCGGCCGGCTTGCCGTCGGGCAGCTTGCCGGTGATGGTGACCTGCGCCTTGCCGCGCACCGGATAGCTGGGCTTGTCGCTCGCCACCTTCACCTCGATGCGGTGCGCTTGCGTGCCGACGCGGATCTCGGCCACGCCGAGCCGGTAGGCCGGCTTGCTCAGGTCGACCAGCGCGGTCGGCGCGACGTATTCCTTGCCCTCGTACCAGAAGGCCGTCCACCACTCGCGCGGCGCCTTGAAGCCCCAGGTGAAGAAGCTGTACCAAGGGACTTCGCGCAGGCGACCGCGCAGCGCGAGCACGCTGACGTAGGCGTTCGGCCCCCATTCCGGCTTGACCTGGAGCGTCACGGTCGGGTCCTGGCCGTTGAGCTGCACCACGTGCGTCTCGATCACGCCTTCGCGCTCCACTGACACCAGCGCGGTCGCGAAGCGGAAGGGGCTGCGCACCTGGAACTTCGCGACCTCGCCGGGCTGGTAGCTCTTCTTCTCGGGCAGCACGTCGATGCGGTCATGGTCTTCGCCGCCGAACCAGAGTTCGCCCTGCTTCGTCACGTAGACCGAGCTGGCGGCGCGGCTGTCGCGGCCGTCCTTGTCGGTGGCGCTCGCGACCAGTTCGACCTGGCCCGCCTCCTTCAGCTCGGCCTCGCACAGCAGCAGGCCGCGCGCGTCGCTCTTGCCGCTGCAGACCGTGCCGATCTCCTTCACCTCGGTCTTGTTGTCGTAGGTGTAGAAACCGCCCACCATGCGTTTGCGGCTGGTGGTGGTGATGCGCGCGGTGGCGCGCACGTTGAGCGTCACGCCTTCGCGAGGCTTGCCCGCGAGGTCCAGCGCGAGCGCCTGGAACTTGAGCTTCTGGCTGGTCGAGACCCAGCCCTCGGTCTTGATGCCGGCGATCACCTCGGCCGGCCAGAGCGTCTGCGTGCTGCGCAGGGTCTGCACTTCGCCGTTCGGGTCGGCGTAGGTGGCCTCGAGCAGCAGTTCGCGCGGCGTGGCCTTGGCGAGCGGGATCTTGTCGATGGTCACCTTGCCGGCGCCGTTCCTGTCGAGCGTGAGCGGCAGCTTGTCGGCGATCACGCGCGCGTCGTCCGCGGCCGTTTCGGATTCGTTGGCATCGGCCGCGCCCGCACCTTCCTTGCTGGGCGGGGAGAAGCTGAAGGCGTCGAAGTCCGCGAAGCCGAGGCTCTTGCCGCGCACCATCGCCGACACCCGCACCGGCAGGTTGGCCGCGCCGCCGCCGGCCACATAGTTGATCTGCACATCGGCCGGCAGCGATGTGGCCGCGACCAGGGGCTTGTTCTCGCTTGGCGCGATCCGGCCTTCGAGCACGGGCAGGCGGAACTCCTCCACGCGGAACTGGCCGGTGCCGTAGCTGCGCTGGCCACTTTCTTCCGCGTTGCCGCTGCCGTCGCGCAGGTCGACCTGGTAGGCACCCAGCTTCGCGGCGGGCGGGATCGCGAAGCTGTTCTCCGCGCTCAGGCCGCCGGTGGCGGTCTTGCGCCACTTGAGCGGCTGCGTGTATTGCTGGCCGCTGCCCACGTGCGTGACCACCAGCGTGCCCGGCAGGTCCGTCGGCAGGCCGAAGCCCTTGCTGGTCTGCGTGCGGATCAGGTGCTTCATCGAAACCGTCTCGCCGGCGCGCAGCAGCGTGCGGTCGAAGAGGGTGTGGGCGACGGTGTCGGCTTCCGGCTGCAGGCTGGTCGGCACGTTGAACCGCCAGGGTTCGATGCCGCGCTGCCAGTCGCTCCAGGTGAAGGCAAGGTCTTCCACGCCCTGGTCGTCCCTGGCGCGCGCGCTGACGAAATAGGCGCCGCCGCCGTAGTCCTCCTCGGCCGCGCAGTTCGGCGCGTCGGGCGAGATGCCGACGAGCTGCACCAGGCCGCGCGCGTCGGTGGTGCCGGTCGCGATTTCCTTGCCCGCGCAGTCGGAGACGCGCACCGAGGCGTTGGCGACCACCTTGCCCTTGTCCAGCGAGGTGACCCAGGCGAGCGAGTTCTCGCGGCCCAGCTTGAAGTGAACCGCGAGGTTGGTGGCCAGCGCGGTGGTGCGCACGTACATCGTGCGGCTGTCGCCGTAGCGCTCGTCGAGCAGCGCATCGCCCAGCTTGCGCGAGGCGATCTCCAGCACGTGGAAGCCCGGCGTCAGCGGGATGCCGATGACCTCGAAGGGGCGCGGGTCGCCGCTCTCGGCCTTGGGCATGTCCAGCGTCTTCACGCCGGCCTGGCCGCCGAGCAGCGAGACCATGCGGGTCTGGATGTCCTCGCGATCGTCCTTGTCGATCACCTTGGGCAGCGGGCCCTTCGCGTCACGCGCGGCCTCCTTGCGCGAAATGGTGTAGCTGTTGTCGTAACGGCGCACCTTGCGGAACCACGCGATGATCTCGGCGTCGGTCTTCGGGTTCATGTCGCTGACCTTGCCCGGCGTGAGAGCCTGCACCTGCAGCGCGGGCTCCACGCGGCGCACCGTGACGGGCATCAGCGCCACGCCGTTCGGCTCGGCCAGGCGCTCGACCACCCCGAAGGGCGAGGCCGCGAACTTGGCCAGCGGCGGCATCGCGCCGGTCGCGACCTTCATCGGGAAGCTGTCCGGCGAGGCCAGCGGTCGCGCGGAAGCATCCATGAACTTCGCTGGCAGCTCGATGGTGAACGGCGTGCTTTCCGCGAAGGGCGGGGGGAAGTTGACCGACTCGACGACGGCATCGTCGTCCGCCGACGTGTTTGCGTCGTCGAACTTCGGCTTGAAAGTCTTGCCGCCGCCCTTGAGCGTGATTTGCGCGGCCAGCTTGCGCGCCACCGGCGCGTTGAACTGCAGCACCATGGACTTGAGCGGCAGGCAGGCGGCTTGCGCGTTCTCGCGCTCGCAGGTGAAAGAGAGGGCGAAGGGCTCGCGCACCTCGAACTTGAAGCGCCGCTCGACGTTGTTCACCACGCCGGAGGGCGTGGCCACGCCCTTGCCGTAGACCAATTCGACGCGGCCGGCCGGGGGCAGCGTGCGGTTGCACTGCAACGTGACGAAGCGCAGCGGCGTCCGCTCGGCCTCCTTGTCGCGCCCGAAGGCCTTGAGCAGCGCGCCGCGCTGCTCGCCCTCCACAAGCTTCACCGGGATGCGCTCGCCGATGCCGTCGGCCATGCACCAGACGTTCTCTCGCACGCTCTCCAGCGTCGCGGGGCCGTTGAGCTCCAGCATGAAGAGCTGCTGCTCGTCGATCTTCCCGTAGCTCGGCTGCCAGTTGCGCACGAAGGGGCCGCCGCTGTTGAACTGGTAGCGCTCGGGGCCGGTGAGTTCGGAGCCCGAGGCCGACTTGAAGCCGGTCACGCGCGTGACCGTGCAGCGCACGCCGGGCGGCAGGTCGTTCTCGAAATCGAAGACCCATTGCTTGTCGGCCGTCCAGCGGCCCGTGCCCTTGCCGGCCTGAGCGTCGTTGCAACTCACGGCCAGCGGGGCGGGGGCCTTCGGGTCGCCGAAGCTGACCGCGGCCTGGTCGAACCTGGCGACCACCTGGCGTACGCGCGAGACCTCGCCCTGCGGCGTGAGGCTGGTGACCTGTAGCGCGTGGCTTGGGCCCGCGAAGAATGCGCTGGCGGCCAGCAGGAAAATGGGTAGCGATCGGCTCAAGCGGTGTTCCTCCATCCGGCTCGGCGTGGAGCGTAGCCGATTTACCCTTGTGCCTGCGTGAAGCGGAGGGCGCTTCGTACAATTCGCGGCCCGTCGTGCGTGCCGCGCGCTGACCCGCTCCACAGACCACGCCGACCGATGAAACGCTATTGGGAAATCGACGCCTTGCGCGGGCTCATGCTCGTGCTGATGACCGTGACCCACCTGCCCACCCGCCTCACCGACCCGTTGGGGCAGCCTTTCGGCTTCGTCTCGGCCGCCGAGGGCTTCGTGCTGCTGTCGGCCTTCGTGGCGGGCCTGGTCTACAGCCGCGTGGGCTACCGGGAGGGCGTGGATTCGATGCGCCGCGCCTTCTGGCGCCGCGCGCTCAAGGTGTACATGAGCCAGGCGGCGACGCTGCTCTTCCTCTTCACCATCATCACGGCGGTGGGGCTGCGCATCGACCAGGCAGCGGTCAAGAACCTGCTTTCCTACTACCTGTCGAGCCCGCGCGAAGGCTTCGTCTTCTCGTTGCTGCTGGTGTACGAGCCCGCGCTGCTCGACATCCTGCCGATGTACATCTTCTTCATGCTCATGAGCCCGTGGGTGCTGGCCTTCGCCATGCGGCACGGCTGGACCCTCGTGATGGTGGCCAGCGCGACGCTCTGGGCGCTGGCGCAGTTCGGCCTGAGCGAATGGCTCTACGAACTGGCCGTGCGCTACCTGCACCTGCCGGTGCCTTTTCGCGAGATGGGCGCCTTCAATGCCTTCGCCTGGCAGTTCCTGTGGTTCGCGGGGCTGTGGATCGGCTCCAGCCGCAACGCGCCGGACGCGAAGCCGCTGCGCTTCCCGAACTGGCTGCTGGTCGTGTCTGCCGCGGCCGTGCTCTACGGCCTGTACTGGCGCCACCACGGCATCAACGGCCAGGCACCTTTCGGCGGTGACGAGAAGCTCAACATGCTGTTCGACAAGTGGCAGCTGGGGCCGCTGCGGCTGGTCAACCTCGCGGTGCTCGGTATCGTTGCCGTGCGCTTCGGACCGGATTTCATGCGGCGCATTCCTCGCCTGCATTGGCTGGAGGCGATGGGCAAGGCGTCGCTGCCGGTGTTCTGCGCGCACCTGGTGGCGGTGCTGTCGGTGCTGGCTTTCTACGGCGACAGCCAGGTGGCGCGGCCCTGGTGGGGCGACGTGCTGCTGCTGGCGGCGGTGTTCACCGGACTCTTTGCGGTGGCGCGGGCCACCCTGTGGCTGGAGGGGCGGCGGCGCGGCTAGTCCGGCTTCTGCGCCAGCGCGGCGTCGACCTGCGGCGCCTGGCCCGGCAGGTGCGACACGATGACCGATTGCCACAGCCGGTAGCCGTCGGCGTTCAGGTGCAGCATGTCGCCGCGGAACAGCTCGCCGCGCGGACGGCCGTCGGCGGCCATCATCGGCGTGAAGACGTCGATGTACTCGCTGTTGGGCAGGCGCGTCAGGTAGGCGCCGATGATGTTGTTGGTCTCGCGGATCTGCGGCAGCAGCTTCTCGCGCGAGGGGCTGGGCTTGACCGAGATGTAGCTGATGCGCACGTTGGGCAGTTCGGCCCGCACCGTGTTGGCGAAGTGCGCGAAGCTCTCCAGCACCTGCAGTGGCGTGCGGCCCTCGGCCAGGTCGTTGTCGCCCGCGTACACCAGCACCTGGCGCGGCCTGTAGCGCACCACCAGGTCGCGCGCGAACAGGCTGCAGTCGTCCATGGTGGAGCCGCCAAAGCCGCGGTTGATGACCACCGGCAGCTGGCGGAAGTCCTGCGCCATGCTGGCCCACATGCGGATGGTGGAACTGCCCACGAAAAGCACGCCGTCGTCGCCCGGAAGACGTTCCTTGTCGGCGCTGGCGAAGGCAGCCAGATCGCTCTTCCAACGGGCCTGGGCCGCGAGGTAGGCGGGGGAAGGGGCGTCTATGGCGGCGAGCTGCGGCGCACCGGGGGCGGATTGCGCGTGCGAACCGAGCGCGGTCAGCAGCGCGAGCGTGAGGACGGCAAGGCGGGAGGCAGCTTTCATCGGCACCATGGAATCAAAACGTCTTTCGACCCGGATGCGTTGTCAGGTTCCCGGCAACGCGCGCGAAATGGTAACGGTTCGAGCCAAAACCCGTCAGAGCGTCTTTTCGATCAGGGGGCCCTTGAAGAGCACCGGGCCGGTCGGCCCGCGTTCGCTGGGCACGCCGCCCTTGGGTTCCAGGCTGATGGCCAGCGCCGGAACGGCGCGTACGTCCGCCTCGGACGCCGTCAGCTTGAGGGCCGGCGCGTCGTTCAGCACGCCCAGCGAGCGCGGGGCGCCGCCCGGAGGCAGTGCCCAGAGCTGGAGCGACTTGTCCTGGCCCTCGCGGTAGTCGCCCACGCGCTGCAACACCAATTGGCGGTTCCTGGGGTCGAAGGTCACGAGCATGGAGGCGGCGGAGCGATCGTCGGACAGCACGGCCACGTACTGCACGGCCGGCGCGTGCCGCAGTTGCTCGGCCAGGTTCACGCCCACCAGCACGGCGGCCACCGTGGCGAGGGCGCCCGCGGCCGCGGCGCCGCGCCAGAGCGGCAGGCTGCGCAGCCAGCCACCGCGCGCCGGTGGCTGCGCCCGCTGGCGCGCGATGGCCTGCTGCTGTTCCGCATCGATCAGGTTGCGGATCCGGGTCCAGACGGCCGCGTCCGGCACCACCGAGGGCTGCAACTCGGCCATGCTGGCCAGCCGTCCCTGCCACACCAGCGCGGCGGCGCGCACCGGCGCCTGCTCGCGGGCGATGGCCTCGAAGCGGCGGCGGGCGCCGCCGCGCAGGGTGCCCAGCGCGTGGCTGGCGGCCAGCAGTTCGAGCAATCGGGGGTTGGCGGAGAGGTTCATGCGTCGGCCTTCAGGCGAACTGCTTCATGCAGTTGCGCAGTTTCTCGATGCCGCGCCGGATCCAGGTCTTCACGGTACCCAGTGGCAGCTTGAGCTGCTCGGCCAGTTCGCCGTGGCTCAGGTCGCGCAGGTAGGCCAGGCTCACCACCTCGCGCTGGCGGCCTTCCAGCTGGGTCAGGCACTGGTGCAGCGCCCAGGCCTGCTCGCTGGCATCGGCCGTGTCCATCGGGTTGGGTGTGCCGGATTCGAACGTCTCGTCCATCTGCACGTCGAATTCCTGCGTCAGCTGGGCCCGGTCGGCCGTGCGTCGGCGCAGCAGGTCGAGCGAGCGGCTGCGCACGATCAGGCCCATCCAGGCCATCGGAGGGCTGAGCGAGGCGCGGTAGTCGCCGGCCGCGCGCCAGATGGTGAGGAAGGACTCCTGCAGCACGTCCTCCGCCCATTCGCGCTGGCGCACGACGCGCATCGCCAGCCCGAAGAGCTTGGGCGAGACGCGGTCGTAGAGCACGCGCAGCGCGGCTTCGTCGCGCTGGCCGATTCGGTCGAGCAGCGTCATCAGTTCGGCGTCGGGGGAGGGTGCGCTCATGCGCGGATTGTGGGCCATCGTGCGGCATGCCAAGGGTACGCCCCGCGCGCGCCAGCGGATTCATCACGCGGCGTTGAATCCATCCGGGTCGGCGGCGCGTATCAGTTCGCGAGGCCGCCAGTCGAATCGATAACAAAGCCCTCGCACCCGGCCAACCGGCCATCCATCGGCTCAACACAAGGAAACGATCATGACCCTTCGCACCCTCGCCACCGTCCTGGCGGTCACCGCCGCCGCCACGCTCGCCGCCTGTTCCGGCATGAGCGCCAAGCCCATGATGTATTCGCAGGCGGCCCTTCCCGACGCCGTGAAAGTGCCGGCGGGCCACGCCGTCGTGATGGAGACCGTGGGCGCCGGCGACATCACCTACGAGTGCCGCCCCAAGGCCGGGATGGCAGGCCAGTTCGAGTGGGTCTTCGTCGGTCCGGATGCGAGGTTGATGGACCGCGCCGGCAAGCAGGTCGGCAAGTACTATGGGCCGCCTGCCACGTGGGAAAGCATGGACGGCTCCAAGGTCACGGCCACGCAGGTCGCGGTGGCGCCCAATGGCGCGGCCAACATCCCCTACCAGCTCGTGAAGGCCAACCCGGCCATGGGCGCCGGCGCCATGCAGGGCGTGAGCTACATCCAGCGCGTCGCCACGCAGGGCGGCATCGCGCCCGCCATGGCTTGCGGCGCCTCGTCCGCCGGGCAGAAGCAGGTGGTGAAGTACCAGGCCGACTACATCTTCTATCGCACGATGTGAGGCCCTTTCGGCCCCGTCATCCGGCAATGCCGGGGCCGCTCGTGCAACAAGTCGAAACATATACTGGACGCTCCCGACCGATGGAGCGCCCATGCAGGAGCCGACCGCCGCCGAGCCACGCCCGTTCTGGCGCCGCCTGAACACCTTCTTTGCCTTTCCCTTCCAGCCGCAGCCCCTGGGCTACGCGGCGGCGTTGGCGCTGAGTTCGCTGCTTTTCCATCTGCTCTTCTTCATCCCGCAGTTCCTGGCGCTGCTGCTGGTGGAGCTGGGGGTGATGCTGGCGGCCTCGCGCTACGGCTTCAAGGTGATGGCACTGGGCTCGCGCGGCATCGTGCGCGCCGGCGACTTCCCGCGCATGCTCGACGACGAGTGGAAGAGCCTTCCCTGGAAGCTCTTCGCGCTGGTGCTGGCGCAGGGCGCGCTCGCCGGCCTGCTGGGCGCGCTGAACCCGGTGCTCGCGAAGATCGCGTTGTTCCTGATCTCCTTCACGCTGCCGGCCACCACCATGGTGCTGGTGCAGACCTGCAGCTTCTGGCAGTCGCTGAACCCGAGCCTCGCGCTGCAGACCATGCGCGCGGTCGGCTGGCCCTACCTGCTGCTGTGCTTCTTCCTCTTCCTGCTCAACACGGGGGCGCAGATCGCGATCGTGATGCTGATGCCGCTCATGAAGGGCTGGCTCGCGCTGCCTGCCATCAACTTCGTGATGATCTATTTCAGCTGGGTCATGGCCAGCCTGCTGGGCTACGTGATGTACCAGAACCATGCGGAGCTGGGCATCGACCTGCTGCCCGGCGCCGGCGCGGATGACGTGCAGGCCGACCACCGCACGCCGGCGCAGATCGCGCAGCAGCACGACGACGCGCTGGTCGCGCAAATGGTGACCGACGGCGACATGGCCGGCGCGCTGATGCTGGCCTACGAGGGCCAGCGCACCCAGCCGGACGACGTGGCGGCTCAGCGCCGCTACCACCGCATGCTGCTGCTTGCGCCGGACAAGATGGACACGTTGCTCGCGCACGCGAAGCGCTTCATCGACATGCTGGTGCGGCGCGATCTGCTCTCCGAGGCGCTCAAGGTCTACAAGGACTGCCGCGAGAAGGAGCCCCGCTTCGTACTCGACGATCCGCTCGCGACGATGGCGCTCAGCCGCGCGGAGTGGCGCAGCGGCGATGCGCGCGGCTCGCTGGCGCTGTTGACCAACTTCGACAAGCGCTTCCGCGGTCACGCCAGCATCCCGCAGGCCTACGAGCTGGCGGCGCGCGTGCTGGTGCAAGGGCTCAATCGGCGCGACATGGCGCAGCCCATTCTCACGACGCTGGAGTCGCGCTACCCCGACAGCGAGCACACCTCGGAGGTGCGCTGGCTGCTGCGCGAGATTCCGCAAGGGTAGTGAACAGTCGCGCTCTCAGGCCTTCTGCAGCGCGCGCGTGACCATGTCGTCGGGCGCGAGCCGCAGCAGCTCGGGCAACCAGTCGAGCGCCTGCTCGCGCCGGCCCGCCTGCAACAGGCCGTTGGCGCAGAGCGAAAGCGTGTCCGGCAGCTCGGGATGGTCCGGCGCCGTGCGAAGCAGCGCCTGGCAAAGGCGCTGCGCATCGGCGAACTGCTTCGCGCGCGTGAAGCGGCGGGCCAGCCGGGCCATGTCCTCCGGCCGCAGGCGCGCACCCGGCCTGGCGTGGTCGAGGTAGGCCTTGTAGGCCGTGTGCTGGAACTCCAGCGTGGCCGGGTCCTGCGGCGACAGCCTGAAGATGGCGCGCGCGGCGCGGTGGAAGTCCTCGCCCGCGGGCCAGAGCTTCGCGGTGTTGAACCACGCGCGCAGGGTCTCCGCATGACCCGGCCGCAGGCTCGCTGCCGCGCGCCACTCCGTGCAGGCGGGCTCGAACTTCATCTCCGAGGACAGGCGCCGCGCATTCGCGACGTGCTGCGCGAAGGCGTCTGGCGCCTGCACCGGGGGCGCTTCCTCCAGGCGTGGCGTTCGCCAGCGCATCACCGCCGCCATCAGCATCGCGCCGGTGAGCAGGCCGCCCAGGTGGGCCATGTAGGCGATGCCCTGGCCGCCGATGAAATGCTGCAGAAGCTCGTTGACGATCCACGCAGGCAGCAGGATCAGCGCCGGTGCCGTGACGTAGTTGAAGTAGAAGAAGAGCTGGTAGAAGAAGCGGATGCGCCGCAGCCGGTACATCACGGCGTACATCGCCATCAGCGCGGAGACCGCGCCCGAGGCCCCGAGCCCGTAGCCGCCGTTGCCGGCATAGGCCCAGGCCGCCAGCGCCGACGCGCCGATGGCGCCCAGCAGGTAGAAGGCGAGGTAGAGCGTGCGGCCCAGCGCCAGCTCCACCGAGAAGCCGAACAGGAACAGGAAGAGCATGTTGCCCAGCAGGTGGCTGTTGCTGCCGTGCAGGAAGGCCGAGGTGATCCAGGTCTCGGGCTTGAATTCGGCGCCCTGGTTGTGGTCCTGGGACCAACGTTCGGTGAAGGGCGCGGGCAGCATTGCCTCGTATTGCCGGCGATCGTTCTTCCAACCGGCATGGCGCGGGTCGGCGGGCGTGATGACCTGGTCGGCCCGCAGCCTGGCCAGGAAGCTCTTCTCGCGCTGGAGGGCTCCAAGAAGATTCCCGACATCACCGCGCGCCAGCAGCCGCTTCGCGGCCCGCGCGCGGGGCGAGCGGGTCTCGTCCAGCCACGCGACGAAGGCGGGCAGCTCGATCTTCGGCAGGCTGCTCTTCGCGTAGAAACCGGCGGCGCGCTCCTCGGCCTTCTCCTCGGCGCGCTGCGGTCCCCAGAACACCAGCATGTTCACGACGATGAGCAGCACCGTCATCCACGGCGGGTTGCGCCACGTCGGCCGGTTCTCGAGCGGTATCGCGTAGAACAAGGAAGCGCGCCGAAGCCGCTCAGAGGCTGTTGCGCCCGATGCCCTGGTAGGCGACGCCCGCGGCCTTCATGACCGTCGGCTCATAGAGGTTGCGGCCATCGAAGATCACCGGCGACTTCATCAGCGTCTTGAGCCGCTCCAGGTTGGGGCTGCGGTAGGCCTTCCATTCCGTCACGATGATCAGCGCGTCCGTGCCGGCCAGCGCCTCCAGCGGGTCCTTGGCGGAGGAGAAGCTGATGTTGTCCAGCAGCGCGGGCGCGTCCTCGAAGTCCAGCTTGAGCACGCGCTTCGTCTCCTCGACCGCGATCGGGTCATGCGCCACCACGCGCGCGCCGGCGCGCAGCAGCACGTCCAGCACCACGCGGCTGGGCGCCTCGCGCATGTCGTCGGTGTTGGGCTTGAAGGCCAGGCCCCACAGCGCGAAGGTACGGCCGGACAGGTTCTGGCCGAAGCGGGCGAGCACCTTGTTGGTCAGGACGCGCTTCTGCTCATCGTTCACCGCCTCCACCGATTCGAGCACGCGCAGCGCCTGCCCGTTATCGCGCGCGATGCGTGTCAGCGCCTGGATGTCCTTCGGGAAGCAGCTGCCGCCATAGCCCGTGCCGGCGTAGAGGAAGCTGTAGCCGATGCGCGGGTCCGAGCCGATGCCCTGGCGCACCGCCTCGATGTCGGCACCCACGCGGTCGGCCAGGTTGGCCAGCTCGTTCATGAAGCTGATGCGGGTGGCGAGCATGGCGTTGGCCGCGTACTTGGCGAACTCGGCGGACTTCACGTCCATCACGCGCGTGCGCTCATGGTTGCGGTTGAAGGGAGCGTAGAGCTTGCGCATCTCGCCCAGCGCCTGGCGCCCGGTCTCGTCGTCGGTGTAGCCGATCACGATGCGGTCGGGCCGCATGAAGTCGTCGACCGCCGCGCCTTCCTTCAGGAACTCGGGGTTGCTCACGACCGAGAAGCGCAGGTCAGAACGGCCGCGCTTGTCCAGTTCTTCCTGCACCACGGCCGTCACGCGATCGGCGGTGCCCACGGGGACGGTCGACTTGTCGACGATGACCTTGAAGTTCTCCATGTAGCGGCCGATGTTGCGCGCGGCCGCGAGCACGTACTGCAGGTCGGCGCTGCCGTCCTCGTCGGGCGGCGTGCCCACGGCGATGAACTGGATGTCGCCATGCGCCACCGAGGCCTGGATGTCGGTCGAGAAGACCAGCCGCTTCGCCGCGACGTTCGATTCGACCACTTCGCTCAAGCCGGGCTCGTAGATCGGGATGCCGCCGCTGTTGAGCGTCTCGATCTTGCGTGGGTCGAGGTCGAGGCAGAAGACGTTGTTGCCGATGTCGGCGAGGCAGGCGCCGGTGACGAGACCGACGTAGCCGGTACCGATGATGGAGATGTTCATGTGTCAGGCCGCCGTGGGTTCCGAGAGGATCTGGTCGAAATAGGCGATGGTCTTGGTGAGGCCTTCGCGCAGCTGCGTCTTCGGCTCCCAGCCGCCGAGGTGCTTCTGCGCCAGCGAGATGTCGGGCCGGCGCTGCTTCGGGTCGTCCGCCGGCAGCGGCATGCGCACCAGTTTGCTCTTGGAGCCCGTGAGCTCGATGACCATGTTGGCCAGCTCCAGCATCGAGAACTCGCCGGGGTTGCCGATGTTGACCGGGCCGGGCATGTCGTCGCCCGTGGCCATCATGCGCAGCATCGCCTCGATCAGGTCGTCCGCGTAGCAGAAGCTGCGCGTCTGCTGGCCGTCGCCGTAGATCGTGATGTCCTCGCCCTTGAGCGCCTGCACGATGAAGTTCGACACCACCCGGCCGTCGTTCGCGTGCATGCGCGGGCCGTAGGTGTTGAAGATGCGCACGACCTTGATGCGCAGCTGGTGCTGGCGGTGGTAGTCGAAGAAGAGCGTCTCGGCGCAGCGCTTGCCTTCGTCGTAACAGCTGCGGATGCCGATCGGGTTCACGCGGCCCCAGTAGGCCTCGACCTGGGGGTGGATCTCGGGGTCGCCATAGACCTCGCTGGTGGAAGCCTGCAGGATCTTCGCGCGCACCCGCTTGGCCAGGCCCAGCATGTTGATGGCGCCGTGCACGCTGGTCTTGGTGGTCTGCACCGGGTCGTGCTGGTAGTGGATCGGCGATGCCGGGCAGGCGAGGTTGTAGATCTCGTCCACTTCGACGTAGAGCGGGAAGGTCACGTCGTGGCGCATCAGCTCGAAGCGCGGATGGTCCAGCAGATGCTCGACGTTGCGCTTGGTGCCGGTGAAGAAGTTGTCGACGCACAGCACGTCATGGCCCTGCTCGAGGAGCCGGTCGCACAGGTGGCTGCCCAGGAAACCGGCGCCGCCGGTGACGAGCATTCGCTTGGAGGCGTTGTAGTTGCGCATGCGCGGGGTCACTCCGTAAAAAGATCAGTTCGAGGGTTGCTGGGTGCGTTGTTCATACATCTTGGCATCGACCAGCATGCGAAACCACAATGCCTGAAAAAACGCGAAATAGAAGCCGGCCGTCCCGTCCAGGAAGCCTAGCCGGAAGATGTAGCGGTAGATGAAATAGCTGAGCGAGCGAATGCCCGTCGGCAGCTTGTAATAGATCTCCTTGATGAAGCGCGTGCGCTCGCGGGCGTCGCCCGTCAGGCGCGGCTTCAGCACGTCGTCGGCGACGGCGGCGCGAGGGCCCAGCTTCTCCCTGGCTTCGGCGTCGCTCCAGCGGTTGTGGCTGGCGATCCAGTTCGTCAACAAGGCGGAGTTCTTGTCGTGCATGAAGCCGTGGAGGCGGCCCGACTTCGCCTGGGTGATGAAGTGCTGGTCGTACAGACGGGCCTCGCAGCGGCCCTGGCCCGACTTGAAGAGCCGCAGGTGCCAGGGGTTCACCCCGCTGTGCCGCAGCATCTTGCCCATGAAGTAGTCGCGCCGGCGGATCAGGTAGGCGTCGAAGCGCGGCGTGCCGGCGAGCAGTGTCCTGATCTCTCCAACCGATTCCTCGTCGAGGACCTCGTCGGCGTCCAGGTGCAATTGCCAGTCGTAGGACTTCTCGACTTGCGAGATGGCCCAATTGCGCTGGTCGCTGTAGTTGGAGAAAGGCCGTTGCACCACGGTGCAACCCAGTTCCTCGAGGATTGCCGGCGTGCCGTCCGAAGAATGGGAGTCGACCGCGAAGACATGCGGGCTGACCTTCTTCGCCTGCGACACGGTCTCCCGGATGATCGAGGCGGAATTGAAAGTCAGGATGACGACGACGCAGCTGGGTTTTGGCATGGCATTCGGTGCTGGAGTGCGCCTGCCGACGGTAGAACCACCGCACGCTGCAGCGCACAACGAATGCCAAACTTTAGCACTACATTCTTACATTTGAAAACAAATTGAAGGGGTAAACCCCAATATTTCCTCAACCGAGCCGGGCGCGATGGCCGGCGATCTGCTGGCGCACCTGCGCGGGTGCCGTGCCGCCCAGGATATTGCGCAGGTTGAGGGAGCCGCGCAGGCTCAGGACGTCGTAGACGTCCTTCTCGATCGTCGGGTGGAAGGTCTGGAGCACCGAGAGCGGCAGTTCCGAGAGGTCCACCTTGTGCGAGATCGCCGCCTTCACCGCGTGCGCCACGGTCTCGTGCGCGTCGCGGAAGGGCAGGCCCTTCTTCACCAGGTAGTCGGCGAGGTCCGTTGCCGTGGCATAGCCGCGCAGGGCAGCGGCTTCCATCGCCTCGGGCTTCACCGTGATGCCGCCCACCATCTCCGCGAAGATGCGCAGCGTGTCCTTGAGCGTGTCGACGGTGTCGAACAGCGGTTCCTTGTCTTCCTGGTTGTCCTTGTTGTAGGCCAGCGGCTGGCCCTTCATCAGCGTGATGAGCGCCATCAAGTGACCGACCACGCGGCCGGTCTTGCCGCGCGCGAGTTCGGGAACGTCCGGGTTCTTCTTCTGCGGCATGATCGAGCTGCCGGTGCAGAAGCGGTCGGCGATGTCGATGAAGCCGAAGGACTGGCTCATCCACAGCACCAGTTCCTCGCTCAGGCGGCTGATGTGCACCATCGCCAGCGAGGCGGCGGCCGTGAACTCGATGGCGAAGTCGCGGTCGCTCACGGCGTCCAGGCTGTTGCGGCAGACCTCGTCCATGCCGAGCGCGCGGGCCACGGCCTCGCGGTCCAGCGGGTAGCTGGTGCCGGCCAGCGCGGCGGCGCCCAGCGGCAGGCGGTTCACGCGGCGGCGCACGTCGGCCATGCGCTCGGCGTCGCGGGCGAACATCTCGACGTAGGCCAGCATGTGGTGGCCGAAGCTCACCGGCTGCGCCACCTGGAGGTGGGTGAAGCCGGGCAGGATCACCTCGACGTTCTTCTCGGCCAGCGAAAGCAGGGACTTCTGCAGGTCGGTCAGCAGGCCGCCGATGAGGTCGATCTCGCCGCGCAGCCACAGGCGCACGTCGGTCGCGACCTGGTCGTTGCGGCTGCGGCCGGTGTGCAGGCGCTTGCCGGCATCGCCGACCAGCTGCGTCAGGCGAGCCTCGATGTTGAGGTGCACGTCCTCCAGGTCGAGCTTCCACTCGAAGGTGCCGGCCTCGATCTCCTGGCGAATCTGCTTCATCCCGCGTTCGATCGCGGCGTGGTCCTGCGCGCCGATGATGCCTTGCGCGGCCAGCATGCCGGCATGCGCCAGAGAACCCTCGATGTCCGCCTGCCACAGACGCTTGTCGAAGAACACGCTCGCCGTGTAGCGCTTGACGAGGTCGCTCATGGGCTCCGAGAACAGGGCGGACCAGGCTTCGGATTTCTTGTCGAATTGGTTTTGGGTCATGGGGAAGGTTCGGAGGGCCGGTCGGGAGGCAATAATGGGTTGGTCACCCGGTGTTTCCGCGATGCGCAACCCGACGATTTTATCGGCCACCCCTCCGTCGCCCCCGGTGCCGCCCGCGGCGCCCGGTGCGGCATCTCCCAGGAAGCCCCCGCAAGGCAGGGCCGCGGCGCCCCTGCGTGCGCGTGCGGCGGCCTTCGACGCCTGCCAGATCGGCGTGGTGCTACGCACGGTGGTCTTCGTCGAGGTGGTGGTGGCGTCGGCCACCATGTTCCTCGCCTCCACGCCATCGGAGTGGCTGCTGATGCTCGCGACCGTGACCGGCGGCGCGCTGCCGGCCACGCTGCTGTGGCTGCTGGCCGCCTGCGGGCTGAAGAAGCTGCTGGGCCGGCTCCCCTTGCGGGCGCAGTACGCCGCGGGCGTGCTGCTGGGCGCGGTTGCCGCGCTCTATGGCTGTGCCTTGCTGCGCCTGACGGGCGTGGCCGTCGAGGCGCCCTGGCTCGCCAGCGCGGTTTCGGGCGTGCTGATGTCGGGCCTGGTCATGTCCGCGCTCGTGCTGCGCGCCCGCGGGCGGACGCCGGCCGCCACCACGGCGCGGCTGGAGGAGCTGCAGTCGCGCATCCGCCCGCACTTTCTCTTCAACACTCTCAACAGCGCCATCGCCCTGGTGCGCGAGGAACCCGCCAAGGCCGAGGCCATGCTGGAGGACCTGAGCGAACTCTTCCGCCAGGCCCTGGCCGACCCGGGCGAATCGGTGACACTGGCCGACGAGATCGCGCTGGCCGAGCGCTACCTGGCGATCGAGCAGGTGCGCTTCGGCGAGCGCCTGAAGATTCGCTGGGACCTGGACATCCAGGCCAGTGCCGCCCGCCTGCCGCCCCTCTTGCTGCAGCCCCTGGTGGAGAACGCCGTCAAGCATGGGGTGGAGCCCAGCCCGCATGGCGGCAAGCTGCGCATCCGCACCGAGCGGCGCGGCGGCATGGTGGTGATCGAGGTCGTCAACAGCCTTCCGCCGCTGCGCTGGGCCGAGGAGCCCCTGCCGCGCGGCCACGGCATCGCCCTGGCCAACGTGCGCGACCGCCTGCGCCTGCTGCACGACATGCAGGCCCAGTTCAGCGCAGGCATGGACCAGAAGAACTACCGCGTGCGCATCGCCATTCCCGCCGATACATGACAGCCGTTGCACAGCCCTCCGAGACACCCGCGCCCCTGCGCACCCTCATCGTGGACGACGAGATGCTCGCGCGCTCGCGCCTGCGCACGCTGCTGGCCGACTGCCGCGCTCCCGCCGCCGAAGTCGTGGCCGAGGCCGCGCACGGCGAAGGCGCGCGCAAGCACCTGAGCGACCTGCGCATCGACCTGGTGCTGCTCGACATCCACATGCCCGGACTCGACGGTCTCGAACTGGCCCGCAGCCTGCACGGCCGCCCGGGCGCGCCGGCGGTGGTCTTTGTCACCGCGCACGCGGCACACGCCGTGACCGCCTTCGAGCTGGAAGTGGTCGACTACCTGACCAAGCCCGTGCGCGCCGAGCGGCTGCAGCAGGCGCTCCAGAAGGCCGAGCGATACCTCAAGGACCGCCGGGCGCAGCCCGCGCCCGAGCTGCCGCAGGAAATGCTGCTGATCCAGGAGCGCGGCCGTGTCGAGCGCGTGCCGCTGGCCGAGGTGCTCTACCTCAAGTCGGAGCTCAAGTACCTCACCGTGCGAACCTCGGTGCGCAGCCACATCTACGACGGCTCGCTCGCCGAGTTCGAGGAGCGCTATCCGCTGCGATTCGTTCGCGTGCACCGCAACGCGCTGGTCGCGCGCGCCGCCATCCGCGCGCTGGAGAAGTACGACGACGGCGAAGACGCCGAGGGCTGGGCGCTGCGCCTCGCCGGCGTGCCGGAGCCCGTTGTCGTGTCGCGCCGCCAGCTGGCGGCGGTGCGTGAAGCCCTGAAGGAGTTGAGATGAGTGCACAGGTCGAAGTCCCGCCGCCGCTTCGACTTGAAGAAAGAGCCGAAGCCGTGCCCGTGAAGGCCGCGCCGCCAGCCGCGCCGCCCGAACCTGATCGCGTGCTGCTGCACATGCCGGTGGACGTGCGAAGCGCGTCGCTCGTCGTGATCGCGGTGCTGGCCAGCGTCTTCGCCCTGCGCTGGGCCGCGGCCGTGTTCATCCCGCTGATGGTGAGCCTGCTGCTGACCTATGCGCTCGCGCCGCTGGTCGACCGCCTCGAACGCTGGAAGATCTCCCGCTGGATCGCTGCGGCCGCGATCCTGCTCGGCCTGGGTGGCGCTTTCGGCTGGACCGGCTATTCGCTCTCCGGAAGCGCGGCCGAGCTGGTCGACTCGCTGCCCGTCGCGGCGCAGAAGTTGCGCCAGGCCGTGCGCTCCAAGGCCCGTGGGCCCGACAGCAGCAGTGCCCTCGACACCGTCCAGAAGGCCGCCGCCCAGCTCGAACAGGCGGCGGAGGAAAACTCCGCCAAGGTCGCCGCGCGCAAGGGCGTGGCCCGCGTGGTCGTCGAGCGGCCGTCCTTCAACGTGCGCGACTACCTCTGGAGCGGCACCCTCGGCCTGGTCGCCGCCGCCGGCCAGCTCACGCTCGTGGCCTTCCTCACCTTCTTCGCGCTGGGCTCGGGCGACACCTTCCGCCGCAAGCTGGTGAAGATGACGGGGCCGAGCCTGCAGAAAAAGAAGATCACGGTGCACGTGCTCGACGACATCACGGGCCACATCGAGCGCTACTTGCTGGTGCAGATCCTGACCAGCGCGCTGGTGGGCGTCGCCACCGGTCTCGCCTTCTGGGCATTGGGCGTGGAGAGCGCGGCGGTGTGGGGCATCATCGCCGCGGTCACCAACCTGATCCCCTACGTCGGCTCGGTCATCGTGATGGCCGCGGCCGGGTTGGTCGCCTTCCTCCAGTTCAACAGCATCCAGATGGCGCTCTTCGTGGGCGGCAGTTCTCTGCTGATCCACACGCTGGTGGGCAACCTGCTCGTACCCTTCCTCACCAGCAAGACCAGCCGCATGAACCCCGTGGCGGTGTTCGTGGGCGTGATCTTCTGGGGCTGGCTGTGGGGAATCTGGGGGCTGCTGCTGGGCATCCCGATCATGATGGTCGCCAAGGCCATCTGCGACCACGTGGAAGACCTGCAGCCCATCGGCGAGCTGCTGGGCGACTAGGCCGTCGGATCAGTCGATCAGCCGGTTCTTCAGCGCATAGTAGGTCAGGTCGCTGTTGGTGGCCAGGTTCATCTTCTCCATCAGCCGCGTCCGATAAGTGCTGATGGTCTTCACCGAGAGCGAGAGCGCGCTGCCGATGGAGCCGACGGCCTCGCCCTTGGCGAGCTTCAGGAAGACCTGGAATTCCCGCTCGGACAATTGCTCGTGCGGAGCGGCGTCATCCTTGCGGTCGAGCTGTCGGGCGAGCAGTTCAGCGACGGCGGGGGTGATGTAGCGCCGGCCCAGGGCGACGACGCGAATCGCCTTGACGATCTCCGCCGGGTCGCACTCCTTGTTCAGGTAGCCGCTCGCGCCTTGCCGGATCAGGTTCATCGCGTAATGCTCCTCGGGGTAGCCGCTGAGGATCAGGATGCCGACATCCGGCGACTTCGCGCGGATCATCGCCAGCGCGTCGATCCCGCTCTGGCCCGGCATCGACAGGTCCATGACCAGGACATCGATCTCCGTCGTCCGGATCAGGTCGATCGCCTCCCGGCCGTTGGCCGCCTCGCCCGCCACCCGCAGGTCGACGTGCTCCGAAAAGTACTCGCGCAGTCCGGCGCGCACCACGGCGTGGTCGTCCACGATTCCAATCTTGATCATCTGGTGTCTCGCAAGAGTCAATGAGGGTCGATGAGGTCATGCAACCCCGCCGCTCGGAGGGAGGGAAGGCGGTTGCGCGGCACAGAGCCACGTTACAGGCGGAGTTCCTCCCGCCTTGTCGGCCTTCACCCCGAAAGCCTGCCGGGTGGAACAGCGACCCGGCGCCGGGTTTGCGCGCACCGCCTTGCGTCAGGGCGTGTCGCCGATGTAGCGCTCGCTCCACGCCGCGATGAGGTTCGCCGCGTAGATGGCGTCCCGCCTGCGCGGCAGCAGGTGCTCCGCGTCGTCGAGCGAGATGAAGCTGCGCGGATGCCGTGCGGCCATGAATATGTGGGTGGCGTTCGAGATGTCCACCGTCGTGTCGACGGGCGAATGCATGACCAGCAGGGCCTTGCCCAGCCCGTTGATCTGCGTGTCGAGCCGGTGCTGCGCCGCGTCTGCAAGGAACTCGCGCCGAATACGGAAGGGGCGCCCGGCCAGCTGGACCTCGGCCTCGCCATCGGCCTCGATCGCCGCGAGGCTCGCGCCGAACAGGCCGGTGACGTGGGCGGGGTCGCTCGGCGCGCACAAGGTCACGACAGCGCGGGCCTCCGGCACCTGCCGCGCGGCGGCGAGCATCGCGGCGCCGCCAAGGCTGTGGCCGATGAGAAGACGCGGCGCCTGCCAGGTCTGGCGCATGTGCTGCGCGGCCGCGACCAGATCCGCGATGTTCGACGAGAAGTTCGTGTTGGCGAAGTCGCCCTCGCTGGCGCCGAGTCCGGTGAAGTCGAAGCGCAACACGCCGATGCCGTGCTCCGTCAGTGTCTGCGCGATGCGGCTCGCGGCGAAGATGTCCTTGCCGCAGGTGAAGCAGTGGGCGAACAGCGCGTAGGCGCGTGCGTCGCCATCCGGCGCATCCAGGCGGGCGGCAAGGCGCAGCCCCTGGGCGCCGGCGAATTCCGTGCGTTCGACTTGCATGTTCCTGTCTCCTCCGCGCCGGCCTGCGGGAGCGCGCGGATCCCGCAGGCCGGCTGTTGCCTGCCAAAGCTCGTCATCGGCTCATGGCTTCCTTTGCCGGCGCAGCCAGTCGGCGAAGCGGGTCGTGCCCAGGCGCGGGTTTGCGCCTGGCGTCAGCGACTTGTCGTCCACCCGCGCCGCCGCGAAGTAGAGCGCATCCGGGTCCACGATCACCTTCCGGGGATCACCGATGGCTTCGAGGAACTGGGCGACGAACCTGTCCTGGCCCAGCTTCTCGGGCCCCGCGATCTCCAGCATGCCGTTGAGCGGCTCTTCCAGCGCGACATGCGACAGCGCCTGCGAGACGTCTTCCGCCGCGATGGGCTGCATCAGCGCGGGCGACAGGCGCACCGCGCCGTCCTTCGTGCTCGTGTGGGCGATCCCCCCCGCGAACTCGAAGAACTGGGTCGCGCGCACGATGGTGTAGGGGATGGGCGAGGCCTCGATCAGCTTCTCCTGGGCCATCTTCGCGCGGAAGTAGCCGCTTTCGAGCAGCCGCTCGGTGCCGACCACGGACAGCGCCACATGGTGCCCGACACCGGCCGCCTTTTCCGCGGCCAGCAGGTTGCGGCCCGAGGTCTCGAAGAAGTCCAGCACCGCCGCGTCCTCGAACGACGGCGAATTCGCCACGTCCACCACCACCTGCGCGCCCTTCAGCGCCTCTGCCAGGCCTTCGCCGGTGAGCGTGTTGATGCCCTCGCTCGGCGAGGCGGAGACCACCTCGTGGTCCTTCTCGCGAAGCTTGCTGACCAGCCTGGAGCCGATGAGGCCGCTGCCTCCGATGACGACGATCTTCATACACAGTCCTTTCGATGCTCTTTGCAAATCCGGACGGGCGCCCCATGCGCCCGTCCATGCTATCAAGACGATCCGGCGCGGCTGCTTGTGACAACCCGTCTGGAGATGGGGCGATTCGGGTGATGCGTCGTTGGCCTCGCCTTGAAGGGGGCCGCATGGGCGCGGTCCTGGCTCAGCGGCAGCCAGCGCGCCAGGCGCGGCCCGATCTCAGGATCGGCCGGCGATCAGGGCGCCGGAACAACGCACATGTCGCTAGCTCGACTCCGCCACGCCCCGGGCACCGGCCGTCGGGCCAGCGGCGCCCAATTCCGCGCAGAAGGCGAACAGCTCATCGAGTTCGGTCGACTTGTCGAATACCCGGTCGGCACCCAGCGTGAGGCATTGGCGCCGGATTTCGTCCGTGGCGTAGTTGGTGAGGATGACCACGCGCTGATGGCTTGCCCTGTCACGACAGCCGCGCAGAACACCGAGGCCGGAGCCGTCCTTCAGGAAGAGATCCACCACCGCTAGGTCCCAGGCGCCATCGCGAGTGTTGAGCCAGTCGATCGCCGCGCCTTCCTCCTCGGCATAGGCCACCACGCTGGCATTGGCCAGGTCGCGCAAGGTGGGCACGAGGTGCTCGCGGATGGTGGCGTTGTCTTCGACGAGGAATGTGATGAGGACCATGTGGATCGTCGCTGCGCCTTTGTGTTGTGCCCTCATCCTGGCGCGCCGGTGCCGTGACGAGGTGGGCTGCATGCGACGGACGATGTGGGAGAGAAGCTCAGATGCCCCGGTCGATGCCGAGCGGCAGCCTCACGGTGAACTCGCTTCCCTGGTCCTTCCCTTCGCAGCGCACTTCCACGAAACCCTGGTGGGCGTCGACAAGGTCCTTCACCAGCGACAGCCCCACGCCGAAGCCGCCGCCGGACTGGTGCGGATTCTCCTGCGTGAAGAGATCGAAGATCACCGGCAGCAGCGAGGACGCGATGCCCACGCCGGTGTCCTTCACCTTGATCACGGCCTGGTCCGTCTCCACGCTGCATTGCAGCCAGATGTAGCCGCCGCCGGGCGTGTACTTGATGGCGTTGTGAAGCAGGTTGAAGACGATCTGATGCACGCGCTCCTTGTCGGCGAGGAGCAGGACCGGACCGGCCGGCACGTGCACCGCAAGCGACTGGGCCTTGCGCTCGGCGTCCGGCCGCACGACGGCGGCGATCTCGCCGAGGTCCCGCGCGAGGTCGAAGGGCTGCTTGTCGAGCAGGAGCTTCCCGGCCCCGAAGCGCACCACCTCCGCGAGGTCGTTCATCATCCGTTCCATCTGGCCGACCTGACGCTTCACCACGCCGATCGGTGCCGCCAACTCCGGCGAGACCAGGCCCTTGCGCTCGAGGAGTTGCAAGACGTTGCCGACCGGCCCCAGGGCGTTGCGCAATTCGTGCGTGAGGCGGCCGAAGAAGATGTCGCGGCCATGCAGCGCGTCGTGCGCGTGCTCGAGGCGGTTTTCCAGCGTCTCCAGCTGTGCCCGCAGGTTGGTCCGGTCGCACATCACCTTGGCGAAGCCGACGTGCGCATCGCCCTCGCGCAGCGCGATCAGACTGCCGCAGACCCAGATCCGTGTCCCGTCCTTTCGGACATGCCAGCGGTCGTCCTCGGAGCGGTGCGCCGACAGCGCGACCGTTCGTTCCAGCTCAGGCAAACCGAGGGCGCGATCCTCCTGCGTGAAGAGGAAGTCGATGGGCTGTCCAAGCACTTCCTGTTCCGAATAGCCGAAGATGGCCTCCGCCGCCGCGCGCCAGCCGATGATGGCGCCCTCGCGATCTTGAAGGACGAAAGCGAGGTCGGGCGCCTGTTGCCACAGGAGGTGCAGCGCGCCCTCGGCGGTCAGACCGCTGGCCGGCGGCGATGCCGGAGGGTTCATCTCTTCCATCTGCGGATCCTGGAGCAAAGGGCGAAGCGCCAAGACTGCGCAGGCGAGGCGGGGCGCCCTGTCGGCGCGAAGCCCGATCAGCCGCGCGCGCAGGCGCCGTCCCGGCGCCGGGCTTGCCGCCTACGGAGCGCGGTGCGGGGTGCTGACAGCGTCGCCGGCCACGCCGGGTAGAACCATGTTCATGGCAGCAAACGCAAAAATCAGCGGCAAGGTCGAGTACCGGGCCGGCGACGGACCGCTCATCCGTATTCCCGAAGGGCCGGTCGAAGTGGAGGAGGGCGCGGACAGCGTCGTCCTGAGCTGGGGCGATGCGGGCAACGCCCAGACCGCCGCCATCCCCCAACTGGAATATCGGCGGCTTGTCGACGAGGGCGCGATCGTCGAGTTGAGAGGCTAGGGCCGGACCGGCAACGCCGGCTTCGATGCAAGCTGTGGGCGAATCCCAACGCCCGCCGGCCCGGCGCCGGCAAAAATGCCGTCATCAGCCGCCTGAATGCCAAACATCAGCGCTCTGAACTTCCTGGAACTAGGGGAAAACCCTAAGATGGAGTCCTCGGCCTCCGGCCACTCGTTTTCCAGGGAGGAACAGCATGACTTCCATCGTCGACCAGGATCTTTCGCACCGCGGCCCGAGCACCACGTTCGGTAACGCCAGCGGGATGTTTGCCCGCGCCGCCGCCGCGTGGCGTGCCTTTGCGCAGCGCCAAGCCAAGGCAGCCGCGGACCAGCGCTTTCTTGAGCGCGCCATGCACGACCCGCGCATGCTCGCCGAACTCGAGGCCGCGATGCTGCGCCACGAATCCAGCCACGGCCGCCCGCTCGCCGCGGCTGCCGAAATCGACAGGGCGCGGCGTCTCCAGCAAGTGTCGCCATCGCCCATGGCCCTGCTGTTCCAACGCTCGCTCACCCGTCCCGCGAGCGAGCGCCGCATCTAAACAACGCCGTGGCGAAAGCTCCTTCGCCGCGTGTGAAATTGCGCTGACGAAGCCGCGGCCAGCGCGCAGAATTTTCCTCATGTGGGAAACGCATTCTTCGCCCTGGTCCCGGCGCATCTGGTGGGTGCCCGGCGTGCTCACGGCCGTCGCGTGCGTCTTGGCGGCGGCCGCGCTTCGTCCGCCGGAAGCGGAGAGTGCGCTTCTCGCGCTGGCGATCCTTTGCGCGCTTCCGTGGTCGCTGGCGCTGCTGCTCCTTGCGCTCGTGCCGGGCTTTGCAGGTCTCGCCGGCATGGTCGTGGCCTTCGGCCTTGTCCTCAATATCGCGGGCGCCTGGTGGATCACCGCGGTCGTGCGTGCGCACTGGTTCGCGGAGGACGACGCAGCTTCGTGACCCCACGGCTGGCTTCGCGTGACGGGAGGGGCCCCTGGCCTCGTTGCCCCGAAACTCGCACGCCATGTCTCTCTCCACCTCGACCGCAGCGTCATCCACTCTTCCTCCCGCGCACGATTGGCCCCTTGCAGGCCGCACGCGGCGCGAATCAAACCAGGCACGACTCCGTTCGCTCGACCGGACGCTGGGCCAGCCGGTGACGCCGGATACGCCGTCCCGCCACCTGGCCCATCTGCGAGACCTCCAGCATCGGCGCGCGCTGCTGGGCGCCGAAGTGGAGGTGGCGGGTCGCCTGTCCGCGCTCGACCTGCGGCCCGCCGCGAGGCTGCCGGACCGTGCCGTTCCCACCATGCGCGAACTGGACCGGCTCGCCATGCAAGCGTCCGGCGAGGCATCGAGGCCGAGCCAGGCCTTCAAGGCCGTGATCCGCTGGGCGTCCGGCGAAACACCGAGGCATCCGCGCGTCCGCGAGCTGGCCGTGGAGGCGGGGAAGATCTATGCAGCATTGAGGACCGGCTCCAATCCGGGTACCAATGCGTCCTACATCCGGGCTCTGAAAGACGCCCCGACGGACGGAGGCTTCTGCATCACCCTGGCCGACGGGACGACGATTTCCAGCCAGGAAACGCCCGGCGCGCAACTGTCGCTGCAGTCGGCCAGCAAGCCCATCGCAAGCGCGACACAGGCGCTGCACCCGGCGCCGCGTGCGGCGGCGATCGGCGCCCGGCCCAGCCCGCATGCCTTCAACGCGCCGGCGACCCTTGGCAATGTCCATGACCCGGAGGCCGTGCGGCGCGCAAACGACGAGAAGCTCGGCGGATCGTTCCAGGGTCTTCGGGACGAACTGGCGCGACACGGCGACGCGACGCCGGTCAACGGCATGGTCAACCTCGGCGCGGTGGGCGTGCATGACAACATCGACTCGGCCTGAGCTGGTTCGTCGTGGGCCGGGGACCTGGGCGAACTCGGGAAGCAGCATCATTTTCGAAAGCTCATCCTTCGCATGTGCGCCCGCCCTGGGGAGCGGCCTTCCGTTTCGACGGACCCCCAGGTGTTCGACTCGGAATTGCGGGACTCGGACGGGAACCTGAAATTCGCGCACCTGGCGACGGCTCGGCGAGAGCCCGGCGTCGACGGCCCGCGGCGCATGGAGATGGTGTGGGCCGCCTACGCTTCCTACATCGGCGCATGCGCCACGCGGATGTCCTTGGCCGACATGGCGGCGATGTACCACACGCTTTCGAACGGCGGGCTCAACCGCTATACCGGCGAGCAGGTCGTGCCCCTCGAAGTGGCGGCCGCGGTCCTGGAGCAGATGCGCGTCGGCGGCCTGTATGGCGCCAGTCCGGCATTCACCGAGGCGACCGGACTCGTCGCCAAGACCGGCGTGTCCGGCACCGGCAACTACCTGTCGCCGCAAACGGGCGGGCGCAAGGGCGCCGACTTCGCGATCTTCAGCCCGCCGCTGGATGAACTGGGCAACAGCTGGCTCGGTGGCCGGTTCGTGGGCGAAGTGCGGGCCTTGCCGGCGTTCAAGGCATTGCAGGAAGCCGGCCTGGCCTAGCAAGCCGCGTCGCTTCAGCCCCGGATCGCGAGGGCGCCCTGGTGATGGCCGAGCTTGAAGAGGCCGACGATCTCCGACAGGCTGCCCGCCTGCTCCTGCAACGATTGCGCGGCGGCGGAGGCTTCTTCCACCAAGGCCGCATTCTGCTGCGTGGTCTGGTCCATCTGCGTGACGGCCTGGTTGACCTGCTCGATGCCCGAGGTCTGCTCCTGGCTCGCCGCCGTGATCTCGCCCATGATGTCGGTCACGCGCTTCACGCTGCCGACGATCTCTTCCATCGTCTTGCCGGCTTCGGCCACCTGCTTGCTGCCCTCCTCGACCTTCTCCACCGAGTCGCCAATCAGCGTCTTGATTTCCTTGGCCGCCGCCGCCGAGCGCTGCGCCAGGCTGCGCACTTCCGACGCGACCACCGCGAAGCCGCGGCCCTGCTCGCCGGCGCGGGCGGCCTCGACGGCCGCGTTCAGCGCCAGGATGTTGGTCTGGAAGGCGATGCCGTCGATGACGCCGATGATGTCGACGATCTTGCGGGAGGCGGCATTGATCGAATCCATCGTGCCCACGACCTGCGAGACCACGCTGCCGCCCTTGACCGCCACTTCGGAGGCCGACACGGCCAGCTGGTTGGCCTGGCGCGCGTTGTCCGCGTTCTGCTTGACGGTGGAGGTGAGCTCCTCCATCGACGCGGCCGTCTGCTCCAGCGAGCTGGCCTGTTCTTCGGTGCGCGATGAGAGATCCTGGTTGCCCGAGGCGATCTGCGTGCTGGCGGTCGACACGTTCATCACGACGCCATGCACCCGCTGGAGCGCGCTCTGCAACGCGGTGCGCATGGCATCGATGGCCTGCAGCAGCCGGCCTGTCTCGTCCTTGGCATAGCTGGCTTGCGGCTTGCCGGTCAGGTCCATGTCGGCGATGGAGCGCGCCATGCTTTCGGCGTGCCGAAGCGGGCCGGTGATGCTGCGCGCCAGGAACCACGCCAGCACCACGCCGAGCACCACCGACACCGCGGTGGTGAGCGTGAGCAGCACGCTGGTCTGGGAGCGCAGTTCCGCAGTGTGCCGGGCCGAAGCATCGAGCTGCGTACGCTGCATGTCCACGAGCTGCTGCACCGCGCCCAGGTAGGCGGCCGCGGCCGGCTCGAAGCCGGTGCCGAAGGCGCGGTTCGCGCCTTCGACGTCGCCCGACTGCTTGAGCTTGTTCACCGTTTCACGGGTGGCCCAGAAGTTCTTGCGCAGTTCGCCGATCTTGTCGAACACCTGGCGCTCCTCGGGGCGGTCCATCTGCTTCTCGATCAGCTTCTGCACCTCGGTGGTCTGCTGGGTCGCGGCGGCCGAGCCGGGCGCGAAGTATTCCACCAGGCTGGCGTCGCTGCTCTTGGCGATGGCCGAGGCGCGCAGCACGCCCGCGCTGGTCAGGCGCAGCCAGTCCGCACCGGCGCGCTCGGTTCTGACGCTGTCCGTGACCATGCTGTCGATTTCCGCACCGAGCCGGCGCAAGTTGAGCACCGCGAAGACATTGCTGGCCAGGAAGAGGGCGAGGATGGCGCCCAGCACGAGGGCCAGGCGCTTGCTGATCGAGACATTGCTCAGGAACATGGTGGGAACTCCAGGACGGCCGGGATGCGAGGGATGGAAGTGGGGTGCGGACAGGCGACCGTCTGCTCCAGGGACGTGTGAAGAGCAATGTTGGTCGCTGCTGCCGCACTCGCATATCGGCAGGCGGCGCAGAAACTTTAGGCTCGCGGCCCGGGTATCTCGACCCGCCGCATTAGGATGCGCCTTTCAGCCACGACCAGCCCATGCTCATCCGCATCGACGAGGAGATCACGTTCCGCAAGCTCGAGATCCTCCTGGCCTTCATGGAGACCGGCAATCTCGCGCGTGCGGCGGAGCGCCTGGACATCAGCACGGTGAGCGTGCACCGGGCGCTTCATTCACTCGAATCGGGAATGCGCTGCGCCCTGTTTCGCCATGAAGGCCGCAACCTGCATCCTACCGAGGCCGCGCACGAACTGGCCGAGGTGGCGCGCGAGGTGCTGCGCGCCATGTCCGACGGCGTTCGCTCGACACGCGAGCTGGCCGGCTACTCGGCCGACCGCATGCGCATCGGCTCGCTCTATTCGCTGACCAGCCACACCGTGCCCGCGATCGTGATGGGCATGAAGGTGCGCAAGCCGGAGCTGCAGCTGGAGCTGGTGCTCGGCTCCAAGGCCGACCTGTTGCAGAAGCTGCGCGACGGCGTGGTCGACGGCGTGCTGATCGGCCGGCCCGAGGGCGCCGCGGATGTGGAATCGGAGCCGCTCTTCGAGGACGACATCTTCTTCGCCGCGCCCACCGGCTCGCGCTACGCCGACATGAAGGAGGTCGACCTGAGCGCCTGCGCCGGCGAGCGCTTCGTGAGCCTGACCGAGGGCTTCGTGACCTACAACGGCTTCCAGGAATCCTTCCGCATCGCCGGCTTCACGCCGGACGTGGTCATGGAGACCGGCGACATCTTCTCGCTCATGAATCTCGTCAGCGGCGGCATCGGCTACACGCTGCTGCCCGGCCGCGTGCGCGGCGTGATGCCGCAGCGGGTGCAGCTCATCCCGCTGCAGCCGCGCTATCTCATGCGGCAGAAGATCGGCGTCAGCTTCCTGCGCACGCGAGAGCGCGATCCGAACCTGCTGGCGCTCCTGGCGGTCTGCCGCATGGCGCGGGCGGAACTGGGCTGAGACCCGGATCATTCCGCCGCGCGCGATTTTTCGATCGCGTGGTTAATTGATCGCCGGCCGGGACACCGGTACCTTTGGTCTCCAGGGCACAGGGCCCTGCCGCATCGAGGTCACCATCCCATGGATCGCATCAACTGGAACACGAAGGCCGAGAACCGCACGGCGCGGCTGTCACGGGCCGGGCAGGCGCTGGGCACGCGGCTCGCGGGCAAGTGCGTCCCCGCCGAGTCCGTCGCCGCGCTGCTCGAGGCCGTGCTCGAACCGGGCGACCGCGTCTGCCTCGAAGGCAACAACCAGAAACAGGCCGACTTTCTCGCGCAGGCGCTGGTGCGGCTTGATCCGCGGCGCGTCCATGGCCTGCACATGGTGCAGTCGGTACTGGCGCTGCCGGAGCACCTGGACATCTTCGAGAACGGCATCGCCTCGCGGCTCGACTTCAGTTTCTCCGGCCCGCAGGGCGCGCGGCTGGCCGGGCTGGTGACGGCCGGCCGCATCGAGATCGGCGCGATCCACACCTACCTCGAACTCTTCGCGCGCTATTTCGTCGACCTCACGCCCCAGGTGGCGCTGGTGGCGGCGCAGGCGGCCGATGCCGAGGGCAACCTCTACACCGGCCCCAACACCGAGGACACGCCGGCCATCGTCGAGGCCACGGCCTTCTCGGGCGGCATCGTCATCGCGCAGGTCAACGAGCTGGTCGACGGCCGCACGACGACGCTGCCGCGCGTCGACATCCCGGCCGACTGGGTGAGCTTCGTGGTCCAGGCGCCGCGCCCGAACTTCATCGAGCCGCTCTTCACGCGGGACCCCGCGCAGATCAGCGAGATCCAGGTGCTGATGGCCATGATGGCGATCAAGGGCATCTACGGCGAGTACGGCGTGCAGCGTCTGAACCACGGCATCGGCTTCGACACGGCCGCCATCGAGCTGCTGCTGCCCACCTACGGGGAATCGCTGGGCCTCAAGGGCAGGATCGCGAAGCACTGGGCGCTGAACCCGCACCCGGCGCTGATCCCGGCCATCGAGGCGGGATGGGTCGAATCGGTGCACTCCTTCGGCTCCGAGCTGGGCATGGAGGACTACATCCGCGCGCGCTCCGACGTGTTCTTCACCGGCCCCGACGGCAGCCTGCGCAGCAACCGCGCGTTCTGCCAGGCGGCGGGCCACTACGCCTGCGACCTGTTCATCGGCTCCACGCTGCAGATCGACCTCGACGGCAACAGCTCGACCGCGACGCTGGGCCGCATCGCCGGCTTCGGCGGCGCGCCGAACATGGGTGCCGACGCGCGCGGCCGGCGCCACGCCAGCCCGGCCTGGCTCAAGGCCGGGCGGGAGGCACGCGGCGGGCGAAGCGGCGCCGCGGGCACGCCGCGCGGCCAGAAGCTGGTGGTGCAGATGGTCGAGACCTTCCGCGAGCACATGCAGCCGGCCTTCGTCGAGCGGCTCGATGCGTGGACGCTGCAGGAACAGGCCGGCATGGCGCTGCCGCCCATCATGATCTACGGCGAGGACGTGACGCACATCCTCACCGAGGAAGGCATCGCCAACCTGCTGCTGTGCCGCGGCGACGCCGAGCGCGAACAGGCGATTCGCGGCGTGGCCGGCTACACGGCGGTGGGGCTCGCGCGCGACCGGCGCGCGGTGGAGAACCTGCGCGACCGCGGCGTGATCCGCCGACCGCAGGACCTCGGCATCGATCCGCGCGACGCCACCCGCAACCTGCTGGCCGCGCGCAGCATGCGCGACCTGGTGCGCGCATCCGGCGGGCTGTACCAGCCGCCGAAGCGTTTTCGGAACTGGTAGCGAAAGGAAGCAAACCATGAGCGACATTCCCGCGGGGCTCGAAACCCTGGACTTCTCCTTCTCCGGCGGCCGGCCCGCCGGGCCTTTCGCGCCGGTGCTCGTCGGCGTGGTGGGCTCGGGCAATCTCGAAGTGCTGCTCGAAGCCGCCGCCGGGGACGGCTGCGCGCTGCGCGTCGAGACCTCCGCGCGCGGCTTCGGACCGATCTGGCAGGCCGTCGCGAGCGACTTCTTCGCGCGGCATCCGCTGGGCGGCGTGCGCATCTCCATCAACGACATGGGCGCGACGCCCGCGGTGGTGAGCCTGCGCCTCGACCAGGCGGTGGCCGAGCTGGCGGGAGCTTGCGCATGATCAGCTTTGCCGAATGCTCCGCGCGCGAGCGCCTTGCCTTGCTGCTCGACAAGGGCAGCTTCCATGAATGGCTTGCGCCGGCCGAACGACTCACCAGCCCGCACCTGGCGCAGCTCGGCGTGCCCTCGGCCTTCGACGACGGCGTGGTGGTCGGGCGCGCGAAGCTGGAGGGGCGGGAGGTGTTCGTCGCCGCGCAGGAGGGTGCCTTCATGGGCGGCGGTGTCGGCGAAGTGCACGGCGCCAAGCTGGTCGGGCTGCTCCAGCGTGCCCTGCGCGACCGCCCGGTCGCCGTGCTGCTGCTGGCCGAGTCCGGCGGCGTGCGCCTGCACGAAGCCAATGCCGGGCTGATCGCGGTGTCGGAGGTGATGCGCGCGGTGCTCGACGTGCGCGCCGCCGGCATCCCGGTGGTCGTGTTGATCGGCGGCGCCAACGGTTGCTTCGGCGGCATGGGCATCGTGGCGCGCTGCGCCGACACCATCGTGATGAGCGACGTCGGCCGGCTGGCCATGTCGGGCCCCGAAGTCATCGAGGCCTCGAACGGGGTGGAAGAGTACGACTCGCGCGACCGGGCGCTGGTGTGGCGCACCAGCGGCGGCAAGCACCGCTGGCTGACCGGCGATTGCGACGCGCTGGTCGAGGATGACGTGCAGTCTTTTCGCGCGGCGGCGATCGCCGCGATGACGGTGTCCAGGCCGGTCAGCCTCGAATCGCTGGAAGCCGAGCACGCGCTGCTCGACGCGCGGCAGCACCTGCTGCCGCCCGAAACCGACGGCGGCGACGCCGCGACGCGGCTGTGGCGCGCGCTGGGCGTCGATCACGCGGAGCGCGTGCCCGAGCTGGACGTGGACGCGGTGCGCGCGTTGCGCGTCGCATGAGAAGGCGGACGCACATGAACTGGAACGCACTCGCCACCCGGCTCTTCGGCTCCTTCCACGGCATGCGCGCCTCGGGCGACTTCCTGCAGGGCAGCGTGATCTTCGAAGGCCAACCCCTCACGGTGATCGGCACCACCAACCACGCGCCGATCGGCTTCGCGCTGGCGCTGGCGCAGGCGCGCGTGGTGCTGGACACGATCGCCCGGCATCCGGGCCGCCCCATCCTGCTGCTCATCGACACGCAAGGCCAGCAGCTGCGCCGGCGCGACGAGACCCTCGGCATCAACCGCGCGATGGCGCACCTGGGCACCAGCATCGACCTGGCGCGGCGCCGTGGCCACCGGGTGATCGGGCTGGTGTACGACCAGGCGCTGTCGGGCGGCTTCATCACCTCGGGGTTGATCGCCGATGCCTGCTACGCGCTGCCCGAGGCCGAGATCCGCGTGATGCGCATCCCGGCCATGGCACGGGTGACCAAGCTGCCGGAGGAGATGCTCACGGCGCTGTCGCGATCGAACCCGGTGTTCGCGCCGGGCGTGGACAACTACGTCGCGATGGGCGGGGTCCGCGCGTTGTGGCGGGACGACCTTCCGGCCGCGTTGCGCGAAGCGCTGGCGGCTTCGCCGGTCGAGGACATGCGCGCGCGGGATGGCGCCGAGCGCGGTGGGCGCAAGCTCGCGGCGCTCGTCACGCAGCGCGTGCTGGCGGCGCAATGACAAGCGGGGAGCGCGTCATGGATTCGCTGCGACGGCACCGGCTCGCGCGGCTTCGCGGCGAGGGCTGGCAGGCCGTGCTTTCCCGGCCCTGGGACCCGCAGGCGCGTGATTGCCTCACGCATTGGGCTGCGCACCGGTTGCCGCTGGTCGTGACGCGACAGGTGGTCGATGCGGGGGATTCGATCGCGCTGGGCTTGCCTGCGCCGTCCCGTTGGCAGCGCCGCCGGCTCGCACTGCAGGTGCCACCTTCGGCCGTGCTGCGCTTCGAGGAGTTTCCTATGTTGGCCGAGCTGCTCGACCTGCTGCCGCTGTCCGCATGCGCGGCTGCCGGCGATCTGCAGGCAGCGCTTGCGTCATGCCGTTCGACGGCGCGCGTCTACGGCAGCTTCGGCTGGCAGGCGATCAGCGGCCTCGACCATGTGCGGGCGGGTTCGGATCTCGATGTGTGGGTGGCGGTCGAGAACGACCGTCACGCGGACGCGGTGGCGCAGCAGTTGCACGGCTGCGCGATGGCGCAGCCGCGACTGGACGGGGAGCTCGTGTTCCCCGACGGCAGTGCCTTGGCGTGGCGCGAATGGTTGGCATGGCGCGCGCAACGCACGCGCGCCGTGCTGGTCAAGCGCCTGACGGGCGCAACGCTGCGGCACGACACCTCCTGGTGCGAGAGCGGCCGCCTTGGCGCGCTTGCAGCATGAACAGTTCCGCACGCCTGCCGCGCCCAGGTGCGCCGCTCTCGCCGACGGCCATCGGCCGCGCCGCCACGCTGGCGCTGCACGACGAACTGGTGCTGGCGCCCAAGCCCGGCCTCGTCACGCCGGTCGACAACGGCAGTCATGAAGACATGGATGCGCACACCTTCATGCGCAGCCTGTTCGCGTTGCGCCGCTACTTCGTCCAGATGGCGGAGGCCGGCCAGGCCGGCGCCGGATTCGCCGCGCTTGAACGCCTCGGGATCGGCGCGGAAGCGCGCATGCTTGCCGCCACCCGGGGCGTCAACACCCATCGCGGTGCGATCTTCATGCTCGGCCTGCTGTGTGCCGCGGCGGGCGCCGTCGCGCGCGAGCGCGGCGGTCCGATGCAGCCGGAACCACTGCGTGCCGCCTTGCGCGAACACTGGGGCGCGGCCTTGTCCGCGCGCAGCCGGCGCACACCCACGCTGCCCGGCGGCATCGCGGCCCGTCGGCTGGGCCTGCGCGGCGCGTCGGCGGAGGCCGCATCGGGTTTCCCGGTGCTGTTCGAGACTGCGGTGCCCACCTTGGCGAGAGGGCTGGCGCAGGGCCTGGCGCCGCGGCTCGCCCGGCTCGACACCCTGTTCCATGTGATGGCCGTCCTGGACGACAGCAACCTCGCCCATCGCGGCGGACTCGCCGGACTGCGCCACGCGCAAGACGCCGCGCGCCGTTTCATCGGCGACGGCGGGGCCGCAAGGCCCGGGGGTCTCGCGGCGGCGCAGGCCATCGCCGAGGACTTCGTTGCGCGCCGCTTGTCGCCCGGCGGCGCGGCCGACACGCTGGCCGCGGCATGCTGGGTCATGCGCATCGGTGCGCGCGCATGAGCTTCGCGTTGCTCTTCTCCGGCCAAGGCACGCAGCATGCCGCGATGCTGCCCTGGCTCGCCGACGACGAGCGGATCGACGCGATGCGTGCACGCCTGGGCGTGGACGATTGGCGCCGCAGCCTCGAAGACCCGGCCTGGGCGTCGAACAACGCCCACGCGCAGACGCTGCTGACCGGCCTTGCGCTGGCGGCCTGGGGACAACTGGCGCCGCTGGTGCCGGCGCCCGTGGCGGCCGCGGGTTACAGCGTCGGCGAACTCGCGGCCTTCAGCGTGGCCGGTGTCTTCGATGGCGCCGTCGCGACTTCGCTGGCCACCTTGCGCGCCGCGGCCATGGACCGTTGTGCGGCACGCATGCCCGGCGGCCTGCTCGCGGTCAGCGGTCTGGCCGAAGGCGCGCTGGAGCGCTTGCTTGGCGAGACTGGCCTCTCGCTCGCGATCCGCAACGGCATCGAGAGCGTCGTGCTCGGCGGTCCCGAGGCGGCGCTGGAACAGGCGCAGCGGATGGCCGCGGCGGACGGGGGTCACTGCACGCGCTTGCGGGTCGGTCTCGCATCCCACACGCCATGGATGCAGGAGGCGGCGCAGCACTTCGCGCGCACGCTCGCGGATGTCCCATTCGAGGCGCCGCGCATCGCGCTGTTCAGCAACACGGGTGAGCGCATCCGGGAGGCGGGCGCTGCGCGGGTCGCGCTCGCGGCCCAGATCGCACGGACGGTCCGCTGGGACGAATGCATGGAAAACATCGCCGCACGCCGGGTGCGCTGCGTGCTGGAGATCGGGCCGGGCCAATCGCTGACCCGCATGTGGAACCAGCGCCAGCCGGCCATTCCCGCGCGTGCCTGCGACGACTTCCGCAGCGCCACGGCCATCGCGGCGTGGCTGCGAGCGCATGACGAATGAAGCCTCGACGGATCGGCCGGGAGTGTGAAATCGTTCCTAGTAGTACGTAAGTGTCATAAATACAATTTACTACATGACGAAGCAACACTCCTCCTCGCTCCAGTGGTCGAACAAGGGCCTGACCGGCGTGCTCAATGCGGTCGCCAGAAGCGGTGTCGAGGCACCGAAGTCCGATGCGGCCCGGGAGGCCCGGCTGGAGGCGCTGTTGCGCGCCTGGCGCGATCGCCTGTCGGTGGCCGAAGCCAGGGCGTCGTCGCGATTCGTGCCGGCGCCGACTTCGCAGCGCGCCGAAGCCATCCAGCAGCGCGCATAGGCCGCGCCAGCGAGCCGCCTCAGTTCCCCAGGTCAGCGGCCTCGTGCCGCTCGGGCACCTGGTCCGATGCCTCGCCCCAGACGCGGTTGACCTTGCGGCCGCGCTTCACCGCCGGCCGCTCGGCGATGCGGTCCGTCCACCGCTGGACATGGACATAGCTCTCCACCTGAAGGAACTCGCCCGCGCCGTACACCAGGCCCTTGGCCAGCGCCCCATACCAGGGCCACACCGCCATGTCGGCGATCGTGTAGTCCTCACCCGCCAGGTAGGGCGATTCCGCAAGGCGTCGGTCGAGCACATCGAGCTGGCGCTTCACCTCCATCGCGAACCGGTCGATCGCATACTCGATCTTCGTCGGCGCGTAGGCGTAGAAATGGCCGAACCCGCCACCGAGATAGGGCGCGCTGCCCATCTGCCAGAACAGCCAGGACAGGCATTCGGCGCGCTGCGCCCGCTGCGTCGGCAGGAAAGCGCCGAACTTCTCGGCCAGGTACATGAGGATGGCGCCTGACTCGAACACCCGGATCGGCGACGGGCCGCCGCGGTCCATGAGCGCGGGAATCTTGGAGTTCGGGTTCACGCCGACGAAGCCGCTTCCGAACTGATCGCCCTCGTTGATGCGGATCAGCCAGGCGTCGTATTCCGCGCCTTCGTGGCCCAGGGCCAGCAGCTCTTCCAGCATCACCGTCACCTTCACGCCGTTCGGCGTGGCCAGCGAATAGAGCTGCAGGGGATGGCGGCCCACGGGAAGTTCCTTGTCGTGCGTCGGCCCGGCGATCGGGCGGTTGATGTTCGCGAACTGCCCGCCGTTGCCTTTGTTCCAGGTCCAGATCTTGGGCGGGATGTAGTCCGATGAGTTGTCCATGTGTCGAGCTCCAGGTGCGAATGCCGGCCGGCCACGGTGGCCGCTGGCGGGCCACTCTAGCGTGACTTGCGAGCGGCCGCTTCGGCCCGGCTTGCATGAGCGCACCTCCGGCCGGACAATTTGCCGGGCCGGGGCGCAGCCCCCACGGCAGGAGACAATCCCATGCCAAGCCGATCGAACGGCCTCGCGGCCGAAACGCAAGGAGTGCGCACGCTGGCGCTTGTCGGCGCCTCCGCCGCAGGCAAGACCACCCTCGCCGAAGCCCTCCTGCAGAGGGCGGGCGCCATCGGCGCACCCGGCAGCATCGAGCGCGGGAGCACCGTCAGCGATCACGATCCCATCGAGCGGCGCATGCAGCATTCGCTCAACGCCTCGGTCATGCACCTGACCCACGCCGCGACCCGCATCCACTTCATCGACACGCCCGGCGGGCCCGATTTCCTCGGCCAGAGCCTGCCGGCGCTGGAAGCGGTCGAGACGGCGGCGGTGGTCATCAACGCCGCCGCCGGCATCGAGCCGATGGCCGTGCGCATGATGGCGTATGCGGCCTCGCGCCATCTCGCCCGCATGATCATCGTCAACAAGATCGACGCGCAGGGCGTCTCGATGGCGGGCCTGCTGGCGGACATCCAGGCCGCCTTCGGCCGCGAGTGCCTGCCGCTGAACCTGCCCGACGGCGTGCGCAAGCAGGTGGTGGACTGTTTCTTCAACCGCTTCGGGCAGTCCGACTTCGGCCCCGTCGACGCCGCGCACCGCGCGCTGGTGGAGCAGGTCGTCGAGGTCGATGCCGCCTTCGTCGACCGCTATCTCGAGGAAGGCGACGTGGACCCGGGCGAGCTGCACGCCCCGCTCGAACAGGCGCTGCGCGAAGGCCACCTGATCCCCGTGTGCTTCGTCTCCGCGCGCAGCGGCGCCGGCATCGCCGAACTGCTGGACGTGATCGTCAAGCTTCTGCCCGGCCCCACCGAGGCCAACCCGCCCGAGTTCATCGTCGGCGAAGGCGAGGCGGCGCGGCCGATGGCGGTCGCGTCCGATCCGTCGCTGCACGTGCTGGCGCACGTGTTCAAGGTGACGGTCGACCCCTACGTCGGCCGGATGGGGATCTTCCGCGTGCACCAGGGCACGCTGACGCGCGACAGCCAGCTCTACATCGGCGACGGCCGCAAGCCCTTCAAGGTGGGCCATCTCTTCATGCTGCAGGGCAAGGACCACGTGGAGGTGCCCAGCGTGCTGCCGGGCGACATCGCGGCGGTGGCCAAGGTCGACGAGATCCATTTCGATGCCGTGCTGCACGACGCGGCCGAGGACGACCGCGTGCATCTCGCGCCACTGGACTTCCCGGTGCCGGTGCACGGGCTCGCGATCGAGCCCAAGCGCCACGGCGACGAGCAGCGCATGTGGGAGATCCTCGGCAAGCTGGTCGACGAAGACCCGTGCCTGCGGCTGGAGCATGTGGCCGTCACCAACGAGACCGTGGTCTACGGCCTGGGCGAGCTGCACCTGCGGGTGCTGCTGGAGCGGTTGCGCGAGGTGTATCGCTTCGAGGTCAACACGCGGCCACCGCGCATCGCCTACCGCGAGACCGTGACGATGCCGGCCGAGGGCCATCATCGCCACAAGAAGCAGACCGGTGGCGCCGGCCAGTTCGGCGAGGTGTTCCTGCGCGTCGAGCCGCTGGCGCGCGGCGCGGGCTTCGAGTTTGCCGACGAGGTGCGCGGCGGCACCATCCCGAGCCAGTTCATCCCCGCCGTGGAAAAGGGCGTGCGCGAGGTGCTGGAGCATGGCGCGATCGCGGGCTACCCGGTGGTCGACGTGCGCGTGGTGGTCTACGACGGCAAGCACCACAGCGTCGACAGCAAGGACATCGCCTTCGCCACGGCCGGCCGCAAGGCCTTCGTCGCGGCCATCCAGGCGGCGCGGCCCGTGGTGCTGGAGCCGGTGGTGCGGATCGACATCGCCGCGCCCGATCGCGGCGTCGGCGACGTCACCGGCGACCTGTCGAGCCGGCGTGGGCTGGTCACCGGCACCTCCAATGGGTCGGCGGGCATGGTGCTGATCCGCGGCGAGGTGCCGCTCGCGGAACTGTCCGGCTATCAATCGCGCCTCAATGCGCTGACCGGCGGGCAGGGGCGCTACACGATGGAGCTGTCGCACTACGGCACCGTGCCGCCGGCGGTGCAGCAGACCCTGACGGGGCAGCATCATCAGCGCGATGAGGAGTGAATTCCTCCGGCCAGGGCGGCCAGGCGTCGGCCCTCAGTCGCGGCCGCGCCGGTGGCCCTCGAAGAAGCGCAGCATCTCCTCGCTGGCATCGGGCCCGCGCGGATCCGCGAAGGACCCGGCCTTGCTTCCGCCGGACCATGCGTGGCCCGCGTCGTGCAGCGTCCAGTGTTCGCCGGCCTCGCCGGAGCCTTCGGTTGCATACCTGCGGCGGGTGTGCTGCCGTCCATCGGCGCCGGTGTGTTCGACGGACTCGTACGGGCCGCCCGCCCCGAGCGCGGCCTCGATGACGTGCGCGCCATTGATCGCGTTCACCGTCGAGTCCTTGTCGCCGTGGAAGACGATCGTCGGCATGCCGCTGGGCCCGCGGTCCGCGCGCGAACTTCCTCGCATGGCCGCCAGGGCGGAGGAGAGATCCGAAGCCGAGCCTGCCGCCAGGCCCGAGTGCACGCCCACGGCGGCGTAGACATCCGGGAACAGTTCGCCGAGCAGGGCGGCCATCGCACCGCCCGCCGACATGCCGGCGACGTAGATCCGCTCGGGATCGACCTGCCGTTCGCGTGCCGTCGCCAGTGTCAGCGCGACGATGCGCGCGGGCTCGCCCCCATCGCGGGTCTGGTGCGCGGGGTCGAACCAGTTCCAGCACCGGTGCGCGTTGTCGCGCGTCGATTGCGCCGGGTACAAGACGATGAACCCGTGGCGCTCGGCCGCCGAGTTCATGGCGGTTCCCGCAGCGAAGTCCTCCGGATCCTGGCCTGCGCCATGAAGCATCACCAGGAGGGGCGGCGCGCGACGGGGTGCGGCCGTGGGCACGAAGAGGCTGAAACCGTCATGCACCTGCGTCATCCGCATGGAGGTGCCGGCCGCCATCGCGCCTCGGGAGCCGGGGTCGAAGAAAGAGGCGCTCGCATCGGATGCGATCTCGAACCACGAAAGAAGGGGATTGAATGCGAAGAGGCCGGGTTGCATGCTTCACTGTGTGCCGGGGCCGCATGGCACGCAGGTGAGAGGAAGGCCCTCGGGAAAGTAGGTCCTCGCGCCGGCCTGCCGGAATACATGGGTCCTCTCCGACGTCGGCACGCTGCCGCGCCCGCGCGCCGTTCTCTTCGCTACGCCGACTCCGGCCCCCATGGGTACTGAACCGATTGCTCGATGAATTCCCGCGCAGCCTTGTCGTCCACATAGGACCCGACCACCATGGCAGCGGCGTAGCCGGCGAACATCACGCCCGACATCAGCAAGGCCGTGGCTCGCACGCGACTTGAGCGTTTCCTGTAGAGCAGATGGGGAATCCCCCACATGAAGACCAGCGGCTCCACGAGATCCCATAGACCGTCGCCAGCGGCACTGCCCGATATGAGGCCGAAGTATTGCGCGGCGTAGGGTATGCACAGGCCGGCGGCCAACAGCGCCGCGCCCAGCGCGCGTATCCATCCGTCCACCTTGGTGCCGTCGATGGGCATGAGTGGCCGCGGCCCGGATGAATCCGTGACTTGTCTCATCGCGCGCTCCTGTTGTCTCGAATGTTCTTGCACCGCTGCCGGCACGTTCGCGACCGCAGTATGCAGCCAGCCTTCGCAACAGGCAAACGGCCGAGCCAGTGCGTGCCGCGCCTGAAGCGCCTCAGGGCACAAGCACCGCGGCGCCCGTCACGCGTCCGGCGCGCAGATCGGCCAGTGCCTCGTTGGCGTGCGCGAGCGGATAGGTGGTGACGTGCACCTGGAGCGGCCGCGCCCGCACCTGCGCGAGGAACTCGCGGCCGTCGAGCCGCGTGAGATTGGCCACCGAGACAAGCTGGCGCTCTTCCCACAGCAGGCGGTAGGCAAAGGAGGGGATGTCGCTCATGTGGATGCCGCCGCACACCACGCGCCCGCCCTTGCGCACCGCGCGCAGGGCGACCGGCACGAGTTCGCCGGCCGGCGCGAAGATGATCGCGGCATCCAGCGGCTGGCTCGGAACCTGGTCGGAGCCGCCGGCCCAGGCCGCGCCCAGGCCGCGTGCCAGGCCCTGCGCGGCGACGTCGCCGGGCCGGGTGAAGGCATGGACCTCGCGGCCCTGCGCGATCGCGACCTGCGCGACCAGGTGGGCAGCGGCGCCGAAGCCGTAGAGGCCGAGGCGCCGCGCCTTGTCCCCCGCGGCCTTCAGGCAACGCCAGCCGATCAGGCCCGCGCACATCAGCGGCGCCATGCGCTCCGGCGGCATCGCAAGGCCGTCCAGCGGCAGGCAGAAGTCCGACTCGGCCACCACGTGCGTCGCGAAGCCGCCGTCCCGGTGGTAGCCCGTGAAGCGAGGGGTATCGCACAGGTTCTCGCTGCCGTGCGCACAGTAGGGGCAATGGCCACAGGCGTGGCCCAGCCAGGGCACGCCCACGCGGTCACCCGGGCGATGCCGATGCACCCCCGCGCCCAGCGCCTCGACCACGCCGACGATCTCGTGGCCAGGCACGATGGGCAAACGCGGCAAGGGAAGTTCGCCATCCACGACGTGCAGATCGGTGCGGCAGACGGCACAGGCCAGCACGCGAAGGCGAAGCTCGCCGGGGCCCGGTTGCGGCAGGGGGCGCTGCTCCAGGCGAAGTGGCAAGCCGGGGCCCGGCAGCACCATGGCGCGCATGGTGTCGAGCGGAGCGGCTGATGGTTGAGAGTCGATGGCGGCCAGGGGCTCCTCCCGGGATGAGCGATGTCTGCACCGATTGGATGCCGGATCGTCCCGTCTTCCCTTGCGCTCGCGCAAGGTCAGCGTCTTTCACGGAAGACCGCCGTCACTGCGTCCCTTGATTCAGCGCAAGTTCCGCGGGTGCCTTGCTTCTTAGACTGACTTCGTCGATGCACCGACTCGGCCAGCCCTCGGCTCGACATCACTTCGATCAATCCACCTGGAGTAAATCATGAGCGCACTTGCCCGTCTCGACCGTATCGAAAACCTTTTCCCGGAAATGATGCGCCGCTGGTCGCGGCCGCTTCAGTTGCTCGACGATGCCTCCCTTCCGGCCGACATCCGCCTGGACATCAGCGAGAACGACAAGGCGTACCTGGTCAGCGCCGAGATCCCTGGCGCGAAGAAGGAGGACATCCGCGTCTCGATCGACGGCAACTACGTCTCGATCTCCGCCGAGATCAAGAAGGAGCAGGAAGAAAAGCACGGCCGCTCGCTCGTGAAGGAAACCTATCACGGCAGTGTCTCGCGCGGCTTCACGCTCGCCACGGACGTGGACGACAAGACGGCCGTCGCCAAGCTGGAAGACGGCGTGCTGCGCCTGACGCTGCCCAAGCGCGAAGGCAGCGCGAGCCGGACGCTGCAGATTCAGTGACGTGATCACGAGCCGCGGTGCCCGCTCTCCGAGGAACGACCATGTCCCTTAGAACCATCCTGGTCCACCTGGACGATTCCGGGCGCTGCGGCGCCCGCGTCGAATTCGCGGCGCGGCTGGCCCGCGCGCACGGCGGCCACCTGGTAGGCCTCCTGCCGACCGGGCTCTACGACGGCACCATTCCGGCCGACGCGCTGCCCACCGGCGCCAGCGATTTCATTGCCGAATCGGCCGACTACCTCGCGCGGCGCGCGGAAAGGATCGCCGATCTCTTCAGGGAACAGGCCGAGGGGCCGGGACCGCTGTCGCTGGAAGTGCGCAAGGTCGACGGCATGTCGGCCGACGCCGTGGTTCATCATGGCCGCGCGAGCGATCTCGTCGTCCTGGGCCAGGACGGCGGCGACGCGCGCGACGTGCGCATCCCGGACATGGTGCCGCAGGTACTCATGAACGTGGGCCGGCCGGTGCTCGTCCTTCCTTTCGCGGGCCGCTTCACGCAGGAGCCGGCACGGATCGTCGCCGCGTGGGACGGCTCCCGCGAGGCGGCGGTGGCGTTGCGCGACGCACTGCCCCTCCTGGTCCGCGCGACGCAACTCACGTTGCTGAACTTCAGCCGCAACGAGGAGACCGTTGCGCCGGACCGCCTGCGGCTCGATGAAATGCGGCATTGGCTCCTGCGCCACGGCATCGCCAGCACGGCGCAGCAGCAGGTGACGGAAATCGGCTTCGCCGACGCGCTGCTGTCGCGTGCATCGGACCTGGGTGCAGAGTTGATCGTGATGGGCGGTTACGGCCATGCGCGCCTGCGGGAGCTCATGCTTGGCGGCGTGACGCGCGAGATCCTCTCCCATATGACAGTGCCCGTGCTGATGGCGCATTGAACCGCCCCATCTTCATGACGCTGGACCTCCCGCGATGGACAGGCAGCCTGGCGGCATGCGCGCTGCTGGCCGGCTGCCTGTCGCTCGCGCCGCCGGACGAGCCCTTGGCGCTGCCGGTGTCGCCAGCCTTCCCGGCGCATGCCGAGCCGCCGGAAGGCCGCGACGCGGCGCTGACAGGCTGGCGCGACTATTTCCCCGACCCGGCGATGCGCTCGCTCGTCGCGCAGGCGCTGGCGTACAACCGCGATCTCCGCGTCGCCGCGCTCCGGGTGGAGGAGGCGCGTGCCCTCTGGGGCATCCAGCGCAGCGAGCGGCTGCCCTCGCTCGACGCGCAGGCCGGGCTGGACCGCTCCCGCGTTCCCGCCGACCTGAGCATGACCGGCCGGCCGCTCACGGCCAGCGACTACCAGGTCGCGCTCGGACTCTCTTCATGGGAGCTGGATCTCTGGGGCCGGCTGCGCAGTCAGCAGGACGCCGCGCTGGAGGCCTTCCTCTCGACCGACGCCGCGCGGCGCGCGGTCGCCACGGCGCTGGTCGCGGAGGTGGCGAACAACTATCTCGCGCTGCGCGAGATCGACGAGCGCATCGCCATTGCGCGCCGCACGCTCGACAGCCGCGCCGAGACGCTGCGGATCTTCACGCGCCGCGTCGAGGTGGGGTCGACATCGCGGCTCGGCCTGGCGCAAGTCCAGACCTTGATGACCCAGGCCCAGGCCCTGGCCGCCCAGCTGGAGCAGGCGCGCGCGCAACAGGTGCAGGCGCTCGCGGTGCTGGCCGGCGTGCCGGTGGCGCTGCCGCCCGCGGCGCAGGGCCTGGACGAGAACCTGGTGGCGGGCGAGTTGCGCGCCGGCCTGCCGTCGGATCTGTTGATGAACCGCATGGACATCGTCGCCGCCGAGCACCAGCTCAAGGCCGCGCATGCCAGCGTCGGTGCCGCGCGCGCGGCCTTCTTCCCGCGCATCGGCCTGACGGCGGCCTTCGGCACGGCGAGCGCGGAACTCGACGGTCTCTTCGCGCCGGGCAGCCACGCATGGCGCTTCGCGCCGATGGTTTCGCTGCCGCTCTTCGATGGCGGCAGGCTCCGCGCCAATCTCGATCTGGCCGACGTGCGCGGCCGGATCGCCATGGCGAACTACGAGAAGGCGGTGCAGGGCGCTTTCCGCGAGGTGGCCGACGCGCTGTCGGCGCGGCAGTGGCTTGCGCGCCAGGTCGGCATCGCGCAGGAGGCGCTGGCCGTGCAGCACGAGCGTGCCAGGCTCGCGCAACTGCGCTACGACCACGGGGCTTCGGCGTTCCTGGAGGTGCTCGATGCGCAGCGCGACCTGCTGGCCGCCGAGCAGCAACTCGTCCAGACGCGGCGAGCCTTGCTGAGCAGCCGCGTCAGCCTCTATGCGGCGCTGGGGGGCGGATCGCTCGCGCCATGAACAAGATACTGAAGAAGCTTCTCTTCGCGCTGGTGCTTGCCGCCGCCGTCGCGTTCGCGGGCGTCTCGGCCTGGAAGGCGCTGCGTCCGGACGGGCCGGGCGAGGGCTTCGTGAGCGGCAACGGCCGCATCGAAGCCACGGAAGTCGACGTGGCCTCCAAGCTCGGCGGGCGTGTCGAGCGCATCGTGGTGGAGGAAGGCGATTTCGTCACCGCCGGCCAGACGCTGGCGACGATGCGTATCGAGGCGCTGGAGGCCCAGCACGACGAGGCCGTCGCCCGGCGCGAACAGGCGGTCACGGCCGTCGCGAGCGCGCAGGCGCAGGTGACGGTGCGCGAGGGCGAGACCCGGGCGGCGCTCGCCGTGGTGGCGCAGCGCGAGACGGAAGTCGATGCCGCGCGCCGCCGCCTCGGCCGCTCCGAAACCCTGGTGCGCGAAGGCGCGTCCTCGGAGCAGGAGGTGGACGACGACCGCGCCCGGTTGCGCGGCGCGCAGGCCGCGCTGGTCGCCGCCAAGGCGCAGGCCGAAGCCTCCGGCGCGGCCGTCGCGGCGGCCCGGACACAGGTGGCGGGTGCGCGCGCGACGGTGACTGCCGCCCAGGCCACCGTCGCACGCGTCAAGGCCGACATCGACGACAGCGCGCTCGTGGCGCCGCGCGATGGCCGGGTGCAATTCCGCGTGGCCCAGCCGGGCGAAGTGCTGGCGCCGGGCGGGAAGGTGCTCAACCTGGCGGATCTCTCCGATGTCTACATGACCTTCTTCCTGCCGGAGGCGGTCGCGGGCCGGCTTGCGCTCGGAGGCGAGGTGCGCATCGTGCTGGACGCGGCGCCGGACTACGTCATTCCGGCAACCGTTTCCTTCGTCGCGAGCACGGCGCAGTTCACGCCGAAGACGGTCGAGACCGCCAGCGAGCGGCAGAAGATGATGTTCCGCGTCAAGGCGCGGATCGATCGCGATCTCCTGCTCAAGCATCTGCGGCTGGTCAAGACCGGCCTTCCGGGCGTGGCCTGGATCAAGCTGGACGCGAACGTGCCATGGCCCCCGGGCCTGGCGCTGAAGGCGCCCTGATGGACGCCGTCGCCGAGGGAGCACCGCCGGTCGCGCGGCTGTCGGGCGTGAGCCTGCGCCGTGGCGAGACCCTGGCGCTGGACGGCATCACGCAGGATCTGCCGGCCGCGTGCATGGTCGCGCTCATCGGCCCGGACGGGGTGGGGAAGTCCAGCTTGCTGGCGCTGCTGGCGGGCGCGCAGTCGATCGGGGAAGGGCGGGTGGAGGTGCTCGGCGGCGACATGGCGCGCGCGCGCCACCGCGAGGCCATCTGCCCGCGCATTGCCTACATGCCGCAGGGCCTCGGGCGCAACCTCTATCCGACGTTGTCGGTGGAGGACAACCTGCAGTTCTTCGGCCGGCTGTTCGGTCACGGCGCGGCCGAGCGGCGGCGGCGCATCGACAGCCTGACGCGGACGGTCGGGCTGCGGGCTTTTCTCTCCCGCCCCGTGGGCCAGTTGTCCGGCGGCATGAAGCAGAAGCTCGGCCTGTGCTGCGCCCTCATCCACGACCCGCAGCTTCTCATCCTCGACGAGCCGACCACCGGCGTGGACCCGCTGTCGCGCAGCCGTTTCTGGGCGCTGATCGAGCGCATCCGACGCGAACGTGCCGAGGCCGGCTCGCCGCTGAGCGTGATCGTCGCGACGGCCTACATGGAGGAGGCCGGCCGCTTCGACTGGCTCATGGCCATGGATGCGGGGCGCATCCTCGCGACGGGCCGGCCGGCGGAACTGCTCGCGCGCACCGGTGCCCGCACGCTGGAGGCCGCGTTCATCGCGCTGCTTCCGCCGGACAAGCGCCAGGCCCACCGCGAGGTCGTCGTGCCGCCGCTCCGGGGTGACGCGGACGCCACGCCCGCCATCGAGGCCCAGGGGCTCACCATGCGCTTCGGCGATTTCGTGGCGGTGGACCACGTGGATTTCCGCATCCGCCGCGGCGAGATCTTCGGCTTCCTCGGCTCGAACGGCTGCGGCAAGTCGACCACCATGAAGATGCTCACCGGCCTGCTGCCGTCGAGCGAGGGCCGCGCCACGCTCTTCGGCCGCGAGGTGGCGCCGGACGATCTCGACACGCGCCGGCGCGTGGGCTACATGTCGCAGGGCTTCTCGCTCTACGGCGAGCTCACCGTGCGGCAGAACCTGGTGCTGCATGCGCGGCTCTTCCGCGTGCCGGAGGCCGAGGTCCATGCGCGCGTGGACGAGATGGCCGCGCGCTTCGGCTTGCGCGAGGTGGCGCACCGCCTGCCGGAGAGCCTGCCGCTGGGCATGCGGCAGCGCTTGTCGCTGGCCGTGGCGATGGTGCACAAGCCGGAGCTGCTGATCCTCGACGAGCCGACCTCCGGCGTCGACCCGGTGGCACGCGACATGTTCTGGCAACTGATGGTGGACTTGGCGCGCGGCGATGGCGTGACCATCTTCATCTCCACGCATTTCATGAACGAGGCCGAGCGCTGCGACCGCATCTCGCTCATGCATGCGGGTCGCGTGCTGGTGAGCGACAGCCCGGCGGCGCTGGTGCGCCGGCGCGGCAAGAAGACGCTGGAGGAAGCCTTCATCGCCTATCTGGAGGAAGCATCGCCGCCCGAGGAGTCGCCGGCTTCGCGGCAGGAGGCCGCTGCGTCCGGTGCCATCACCTCCGCGGCGCCTGCCGCCGCCGTTCCGTCCGCGGGCGGGCGCGGGCGCCGCTTCAGTCCGGCGCGCGCCCTGAGCTATACGCTGCGGGAAGCGCTCGAACTGCGGCGCGATCCCTTCCGCGCCGCGCTGGCCCTGCTGGGCACGGTGATGCTGATGTTCATCATGGGCTACGGCATCAGCCTGGATGTGCAGGATCTCAGCTATGCCGTGCTCGACCGCGACCAGACCGGGCTGAGCCGCGCCTACGCGCTCAATCTCTATGGCTCGCGCTACTTCGTCGAGAAGGCGCCGATCGAGGACGATGCCCAACTCGACCGCCGCATGCGCAGCGGCGAACTCTCGCTGGCGATCGAGATTCCCCACGGCTTCGCGCGGGATGTGCAGCGCGGAGCGCCGGTGCGCATCGGCGCCTGGGTCGACGGCGCCATGCCGGCGCGCGCGGAGACGGTGCGCGCCTACGTGCAGGCCATGCACGACAGCTGGCTGGCCGACACCGCGCTGCATGAGGCGGGTGTGCGCGCGACGGTGGTCAGCACGGTGGAGACGCGCTACCGCTACAACCCCGACGTGAAAAGCCTGCCGGCGATGGTGCCGGCGATCATCCCGCTGCTGCTGATGATGATTCCCGCCATGCTCACGGCACTGTCGGTCGTGCGCGAGAAGGAACTGGGCTCCATCGTCAACCTGTACGTCACGCCGGTCACGCGCGCCGAGTTCCTGCTCGGCAAGCAGCTGCCCTACGTGCTGCTCGCGATGTTCAACTTCTTCCTCATGTCGGCGCTGGCGGTGACGGTGTTCGGCCTGCGGATCACGGGCAGCTTCGCCGCGCTGAGCCTGGCGGCGCTCATCTTCACCGTCTGCTCGACGGGCTTCGGGCTGCTGTGCTCGACCTTCACGCGCACGCAGATCGCCGCGGTGTTCGTGACGCTGATCGGCACCATCGTGCCCTGCGTGCAGTTCGCGGGGCTGCTCGACCCGGTGTCCTCGCTCGAAGGACCGGGCGCCTTCATCGGCCACGTCTACCCGGCCGCGCACTTCCTCACCATCAGCCGGGGCGTGTTCGGCAAGGCACTCGGGCTCGGGAGCCTGAGCGCGTCCTTCTGGGCGATGCTCGCGGCGGTGCCGGTGATCCTGGGAACCTCGATCGCGCTGCTGCGCAAGCAGCAGGCCTGAGCATGATGCCCTCGCCCGTCAACGTCTGGCGCCTCGGCGTGAAGGAGCTCTGGAGCCTGGCGCGCGACACGACGATGCTGGTGCTGATCGTCTACTCCTTCACGTTCTCGATCTACATGGCGGCCACCGCCATGCCGGACAGCCTGCACAACGCGGCCATCGCGATCGTCGACGAAGACGGCTCGCCGCTGTCCGCCCGCGTGGTCGCGAGCTTCTATCCGCCGCGCTTCAAGCTGCCGCGGATGATCTCCATCGCGCAAGCCGACGGCGTGCTCGACCGGGGCGAGCAGACCTTCGTGCTGGACATCCCGCCCGGCTTCCAGCGCGACATGCTGGCCGGCCGCGCGCCCGCGATGCAGCTGAACGTGGACGCGACGCGCATGAGCCAGGCCTTCACCGGCAGCGCCTACGTGCAGCAGATCATCGCGGGAGAAGTGGGCGAGTTCGCCCAGCGCTATCGCGCCGAACCGGCACGGCCCATCGAGCTGGCCCTGCGCATGCGCTTCAACCCGAACCTGGAGGCCTCGTGGTTCGGCTCCCTGGCGGAGATCATCAACAACGTGACGATGCTCTCGGTCATCCTCACCGGCGCGGCGCTGATCCGCGAACGCGAACACGGCACCATCGAGCACCTGCTCGTGATGCCGGTCACGCCGGCGGAGATCATGCTGGCGAAAGTGTGGTCCATGGGCCTGGTGGTGCTGTCCGCGGTGGGGCTGGCCCTGCTGCTGGTGGTGCGGGGCGCGTTGCACGTGCCGATCGAAGGCTCGGTCGCGCTCTTCATGGCGGCCGCCGCGCTGCACCTGTTCGCCACCACCTCGATGGGGATCTTCATGGCGACGGTCGCGCGCTCCATGCCCCAGTTCGGGATGCTGCTCGTCCTGGTGCTGGTGCCGCTGCAACTGCTCTCGGGCGGCAGCACGCCGCGCGAGAGCATGCCGGCGCTGGTGCAGCAGATCATGCTTGCCGCGCCGACCACCCACTTCGTCTCGGCGGGCCAGGCCATTCTCTTCCGCGGCGCCGGGCTCGGCGTGGTGTGGCCTCAGTTCCTCGTGATCGCGGCGTTCGGCGGGCTGATGTTCGCCGCCGCCCTGCTGAGATTCCGCAAGACGATCACGCTGGCCTCATGACCCGGCCTTGCGGCCGGCCGCCTTCTCCGCGGCATCCTTGGCCTTCTCGGCGGCTGCGCGCGTGCTCTCCTCGGCCTTTCGCAGCGCCTCGCGGGTGGCTTGGGCGGCCTTCTCGGCTTCCTCCTTGCCAGATTGCGCGGCCTGTTTGACGGCCTCTTCGGACTGGCGAGCGGCTTCGCGCGTGGCGGTGGCCGCCTGGCCGGCCTGCTCCCGCACGACGCGCGCGGACTCGCGGCCTTCTCCCAGTGCCTGCCTGCTGGCGGCGACGGCCTTTTCCTCGAAGCGGGTGGCGGCCTGCGCGGCCCGGCGGGCGGCCCGACGGATGGCTTCGGCGATGCGGGTGGAGGTGGTGCCGGCGGCTTCGCGACTGCGCTCGGCAGCCTGTCTGGCGCGCTCGGCGGCCTCGTGGCCGGCGCGGGCGGCCTCTCGCGCAGCCTCCCGCGCGGCCTTTTCCGTGGCGTCGACCGCGTTGCGCGCGACGCTCGGCGGTGGGCTGAGCTGGCCGGGCAGGTCTTGGGCGGCTGAAGCCGCGGTACCCGCGACCAGGGCGAAAAGTGGGATGAGTTGGATGAGCTTCATGGTTCGTCCACTCTAGGGACGCCGGGTGGCGAGAACGTTGCGCTGCGTCAAACCGTGCGTGGGAAGGCGCGGCCAGACTGTGCGCACTCTCTCATGCAGTCAAGGACCGACACCATGTACCAGCGCATTCTTGTTCCCATCGACGGCAGCGCCACCTCGCTGCAAGGCCTGGACGAAGCCATTCGCATCGCCGGACTCACCGGAGGCCGCCTGCGGCTGATGCATGTGGTGGACGAACTGAAGTACGTGACGGGCTTCGAGACCGTCGCCACCTACAGCGCCGACCTGGTGCCGCTGATGGAAGAGGCCGGCGAGCTGATCCTGCGCCAGGGCAGGGAGCGCGCCGAGGCCGCGGGCATCCAGGCCGACAGCGTGCTGTTCACCTCGCTGGCGGGGCGGCTGTCCGAGCTGGTCGTCGAGCAGGCCGTGGCGTGGCAGGCAGAGCTGATCGTGATCGGAACGCACGGACGCCGTGGCGTCGGACGCCTGTTGATCGGCAGCGACGCGGAGCAGATTCTTCGGATGGCGCCGGTGCCGGTGCTGCTGGTCAGGGCCGCAAGGCCGAGCGGCGCGGCGCCGAAGGCATCGATGCAGGGCACCGAGGCTTTCACGCCCGATCTCGCGAGCGCCTGAGGCCAGGCCGGGCGCGGTTGGCCCGGCGCGAGCCGGGCCACCGGCTCAGGCCATGTACTTGCCGCCGTTGACGGACAGCGTGGTGCCGGTGATGAAGCCGGACTCCTCCGCCGCCAGGAAGGCGACCGCGCGGGCGATCTCCGCCGGGGTGGCGAGCCGTCCGATGGGCACCGCCTTGAGAATCCGTTCCATCGCCTCGGCCGGCACGGCGCCGACCATGGCGGTGTCGGTGTAGCCGGGCGCCACGAGGTTGACCGTGATATTGCGCGACGCGCCTTCGAGCGCCAGCGATTTCGTGAAGCCGATGAGGCCCGCCTTCGTGGCGGCGTAGTTGGTCTGCCCGGCCTGGCCGGACAGGCCGTTGACGGAACCCAGGTTCACGATGCGGCCGAAGCGGCGCTCGCGCATGCCTTCGATGACGGCGCGGCACATGTTGAAGCAGCCGCCGAGGTTGACATCGAGCACCTCCCGCCATTGCGCGTGGCTCATCTTGTGCAGCATCGCGTCACGCGTGATGCCGGCATTGTTGACCAGCACGTCGATCGGGCCGAGTTCGGCCTCCACGCGCGCCACGCCGTCCTGGCAGGCCTGCGCGTCGGCCACGTTCCAGGCGAACGCGGGGATGCCCGTGCGGGCGCTGAACGCCTGGGCCGCGTCGGTGTCCGAGCCGTAGTTCACGGCCACGCGCATGCCGCCGGCGAGCAGGGCTTCGGCGGTGGCCGCGCCGATTCCGGCGGTGCCGCCGGTGACGAGTGCGACACGCATGCTCAACTCTCGATCCGCAGGGCGTGGCTGGCGCGGGCGGCGGCGATCATCGGAATCCAGGCCCGTTCGGCCACGACATCGCCACGCAGCCGGGCATCGGGGTTCATGTGCTTTCCTTCAAGGTGCGAAGGCCACCAATATAGAAAGCATGGGCGGGCAGGGCCTTGCGCTGGATCAAGGCGGGGGTGCCCCGCCGCGGCCGAGCGCCCGGGCCAGGCTCTCGGCCAGCTCCCGGAGTTCGAGCGGCTTTCGAAGAAGGGCGGCGACGCCTGCGTCCAGCGTGCGCTGCTCCAGCGTCGCGTCCGCGTTGCCGCTCACGACGATCACCGGCACGCCGGGACGCCGCGCGAGCACTTGCGCGGCCAGTTCGCTGCCCGTGAGGCCCGGCAGCATCTCGTCGGTCAGCACCGCGTCGAAGCGATGCGGATCGGCCATGAAGGCCTCGAGCGCACGCTCGCTCGAATCAAAGCCGACGGGTTCATAGCCCAGTTCGGCCAGCAGTTCCTCGGCCAGCTCCACCAGCGGCCGTTCGTCGTCCACCACCATCACGACCTGGCCTTGGCCGCGTGGCCAGTCGGGATCGGGCCGCGCGGGCTGCGCTTCGGATTCGCCAGCCAGCGGGAGCAGGACCGTGATGCGCGTGCCCTGGCCGGACGCGGTCGCGACGTCGATGCCGCCACCCAGGTCGCTCACGATGCCGTGCACCATCGAGAGTCCCAGCCCCGTGCCTTCGCCCACCTTCTTGGTGGTGAAGAAGGGGTCGAAGGCGCGCTGGAGCACTTCGGCCGACATCCCGCAGCCGGTGTCCGACACCACGAGTCGGACGTAGGCGCCGGCCGCGAGTTCGCCGTGCAGCAGCGGCGCCGTCGCGTCGAGCGCCTGGCGGTCGAGCCGGACCTCCAGGCTGCCGCTGTCTCCCATCGCCTGCACGGCGTTCGTGCACAGATTCATGACGACTTGGTACAGCTGCGTGCCGTCGCCCAGCACCGTGGCCGCGCCTGCTTCCAGCCGCGCGTCGACGCGCAGGGTCTCCGGCAGCGTGGGGCGCAGCATCGCCATCGCCTCCTCCACGACCGCCTGGATGTGGACCGGGACGCGGTCGCCGAGGCCGCGGCGGCTGAAGTCGAGGATCTGGCGCACCAGCACCTTGGCGCGTGCGCCCGCCTGCATCACCCGATCGATGTGGCGCCGCATGTTGCTGCCCGGCACGGCATGCTGCTGCGCCATTTCGCCGAAGCCGAGGATCGCGCCCAGGATGTTGTTGAAGTCGTGGGCGATGCCGCCGGCCATGGTGCCGAGCGACTCCAGCCGCTCGGCCTTGTGCAGGCGTGCCTGGAGCGCCGCCCGCTCGGCCTCGCCGGCCTCCAGCCGCCGCAGTTGGCGCAGCAGCCCGGCGATGGCCACCACCACCAGGGCCGTGAGCAGCAGTGTGCGAATGACGGCGCTGCGCATCTCGTCGTGCCAGGGGCGCAGGGCGTTCTCTTCGTCGCGCGTGATCGTCAGCGTCAGGGGCCTCGTGCCGACGCCCGCCGCCGCGACCAGCTTGGGCCTGCCGTCCACCGGGCTGACCAGGCGGTCGACCAGCGGTGCCGCCTTGAGGGCCGTCAACTCCGGAAAGCGCCGGCTCGCGTCCAGGCCCGCGGCCTCCGGCTGGCGCACCACCAGCGTGCCGTCGTCGAGCGTCAGCAGCAGGGCACTGCCTTCACCCAGGTCGATCGCCGAATAGGCGCCCTGGAGTTCCTGCAGCGTGACGATGGCGGTCACAACGCCGTCGAAGGCGCCTCCCGGCTTGTTCAGACGGCGCGACATCACCAGGGCCGGGACGCGCTCGCTGCGCGTGACCACGGGTTCGTTGATGTAGAGGCCGCTGGAGGGGTGGTCGCGCTGGATCTGGAAATAGGGGCGGTCCGAGACGTCGGCCAGCGGCTCGCCCGTGATCCGGGAGCGGTGGCGCTGCTGCCCTTGCGCATCGACCAGCGTCAGCACGCTGATCTGCGACACGCCGACCACGCGTGACGCGAGCGCGGCCGACACCGTCTCCGGCGGCAACCCGCCGCCGATGCTTTCCCACCACTCCGAGGTGTCGCGCAGCACCACGTCCACTGCCTGCAGATTTCGCGCGCCGCGGTCGGCCAGCGCCTTGGCCAGGTTCCCGATCTCGCGCTCGTTCGACAGCATGATCTGCTCGTGGAGCCGCCAGCCGTCATACACCGCCGAGCCGGTGAAGGCCGCGAGCAGGATGATGCCCGCGGCAATGATCCGCTGCCTGACGCGCTGGTTCGATGTCATCGGGGCCGGATTGTGTCAGCCCTGCCCCCGCTTGCGGAATTCCTGTGGCCGGCCTCGCCCCGTTGGGCGTCGATCACATGCCGGAGCGCGACTCACGCGGGGGAAGGCCGCACCGTCAGGTCCGCGCCGTCGGGGCGGGTGAGGGCCGGGCCGCCCGGGGTCAGCACGACCTTGCGGCACGCCTCCTCCTTCTGGTTGAAGATCTCGTAGCCCCGCGCCGCGTCGTCCAGCGAGAGGTGGTGCGTGATGATGACTTCGGGCTTCAGCTCGCCCGCCTGGATGTGCTCCAGCAATTTCGGCATGAAGCGCTGCGCGTGCGTCTGCCCCATGCGAAAGACCAGCCCCTTCTCGAACGCATCGCCAAAGAGAAAGCCGTGGATGAAGCCCGCATACACCCCCGGCACGCTCACCACGCCGCCGCGGCGCGTGGCGGCGATGGCCTGCCGCAGCGACTTGCCGCTGGAGCCCTCGAGCTTGAGGTCCGTCATCACCGTCTCGATGGTGCTGCCCTTGGCCTCGAAGCCGACGGCGTCGATCGATGCGTCCACGCCGCGGAAGTCCGTGCGCTCGACGATCAGCGCGGCGGGGTCGTCCACGTCGTTGAAGTTGATGGGCTCGACCCCGTACATCTGCTGCGCGAACGCGAGGCGGTACGGATGGTGGTCGACCATGAAGATGCGCTCCACGCCCAGCAGGCGAGCCGACGCGGCTGCCATCAGGCCGACCGGCCCGGCACCGAAGATCGCGATGGTCGAGCCGGGCCCGACCTCCCCATTCACCACCGCCTGGTAGCCCGTCGGCAGGATGTCGGAGAGGAAGAGCACCTGTTCGTCCGCGAGCCCCGCCGGGATGACCAGCGGGCCGACATTCGCCTTCGGCACGCGCACGTACTCCGCCTGGCCCCCCGGGTAGCCGCCATAGAGGTGCGAGTAGCCGAAGAGGCCCGCGCCCGAGCGCACGTTCTTCGTATTGAGGATGGCGCCGCGCCCGGGATTGGTCGTCTCGCAAGCGGCGAAGAGCGAGCGGGCGCAGAAGAAGCAGTCGCCGCAGGAGATGGTGAAGGGCACCACCACGCGGTCGCCGCGCCTGAGTCGCGTCACGCCGCGTCCTGTGTCTTCGACGATGCCCATGAACTCATGGCCGAGGATGTCGCCCGAGTTCATGCCGGGGATCTTGCCGCGGAAGATGTGAAGGTCGGAGCCGCAGATGGCGGTGGCGGTCACGCGCAGGATGATGTCGTCGTCCTGCTGGATCTCGGGGTCGGGCACGCTCTCGACGCGCACGTCCTTGGAGCCGTGGTAGGTGAGGGCCTTCATGGCTGGGCCTCCGGGTCGGCGGCACGCGCCTCGTTCTGTTCGCGCTCGTCGTCGTGTCCGACGACTTGTGGGGGTGGGAACGTCATGGCAGGCTCCTGGGGTTGTGTGCCGCGATGTTCCCCGGGGGCCCGCATGCGTTTGTGAGCGTGCCGTGGCAGAAGCTGTAGGAGACAGCGAGGGGGCGAAATCGGCTCGCGCGCGCCGCCCGCTACCAGGCAATCGGCTCGGCTCCCAGCGCCGCGAGCTTCGTGTTGACCGCCGTGAACGGATTCGGGCCGTTGATGAACCCCGGCGCCACCGGATGCGGGAGCGCCACCTCGGCGGCGCGCGTCTCCCAATGGCCTGCCTGCGTGGCGGCCAGCTTCACGCCTTCGCTCGCGAGCAGCTTCTGCGCCGGGACGCCGAGGCAGAGGAAGACCACCTGGCCGGTCGGGCGCGTCGCGATCGAGCGCAGGACCTGGCCGACCACCGGCCGCCAGAAGGGAATGTGACCACGCGTCTGCTCGGGCGCACCGCCCGACTTGTAGCGCGTGATGGTGAGTCCGGCGTTGAGGAAGAGAAGGCCTTCCTGCTGCTGCAGCCTGTCGAAGAGGCCGCGGGGTGACTCGATCGCGATGGCCGGCGTCGCGATGTGCCGCACGAAGGCCGCCCAGCTCAACCGGAGAACGGCGGGGTCATCGGTGCGCGCCGCGACCAGCATGCGCAACAACACGCGCAAGCTGCTTGCCACGGAGGCCGCGGGCAGGCCCCATGTCTCGATGTCCCCCTGCTCGAACGAGCGGCCGGTCGCGCGGCTCAGGGCTGGATACGGGTCCTGGCCGACCAGCACGCAACGCACCTTCGCGGGCGTGATCCCGTCGAAGGCGCGGAACACGTGTGCATCCGATCGCGCGCCCGGCAGCGGCTTGCCGCGCCGCGCGGGATAGATGGGCTGCAGGTCGTCGTAGGTGAGGGCGCTGCCGACGGCGCTCGGGTCGGGGCTCGCGCCCGCAAGCGCCGTGCGCCATGCCGGCGAGAGATCGTCGCGCCAGTTGACGGTGAATTCGCTCAATGCGTTGCGCAGGAGGGCCATGGCGTCGCGGGCTTCACGACCACAGGTCGCGCAGCCCCTCCTTGATGAACTCCGGGACGTTTCTCTGCGCGTCCAGCGCGTCCAGGTAGCCGGCATCATCGACGACGGTCAACGCGTCGATGGCGAGCGGCATCACGGCGGCCGAGAGCTTCTTCGTTCCCGCGAACAGCGGGCGCATCACCGCGGCCCGCAGCGTGCGGCCGCCGGGCACGTGCAAGGGCAGGTTCGCGCGCACCTCGACGCCGGTGTCGAGGAGCTCGTCGAGCGCCAACCGCCAGGTGTCCGCGCCGCCGCGCGCCATAGCGAGGGGCGATATCGGCCGCGGGCGCTCGGCCTTGCGGGCCAGCGCGGGCAGGCCGCGCAGCGCGCGGGTCAGGCGATCGCCAGCGGCCGAGAGCGTGAGCTTCCGCGTCAGCGGATCTTCCGCGGGGTGCGCAAGGAACAGCATGCGTTGGGCGCCGCCCGTCGTGATCGCTTCGCCGGCGAAACCCAGCTTGCGCATCAACGCTGCGTCACCATAGCGGCCGACACCGTTGATCATCACCAAGGCGAGCTGCGACTCCTTCGCGCGCATGAGCTGCAGGTAAGGGTCGCCCGCCGCGCCCTCGACCACGATGAGGTCGGCGCGCTTGCCCGCCTCGATGCTGCCGACCACGCGCTCCCAGCCGAGCAGCCCGGCCGCCTCGCGCGTGACCATCGCGACCAGTTCGCGCGCCGTGAAGATGCCGCCATGGGCCTCGCTGAAGAGATGCGCGACCTTGAGCTCGTTGAGCAGGTTGCGGCTGCCCGAGGGTGCCCAGTCGCAGCCGAGCGAAATCGGCACGCCCGCCGCCTTGGCCGCGGCGATGTCGGCGGTGGCGCCATACAGCAGCATGTTGCTGAAGGGCGACCACACCATGCTGCCGCCATTGGCCGCGAGCACCTGGAAATCCGGCGGCTGCAACGCCGCCGCGTGGATGCCGCACAGCGATGGCGTGATCGCCCAGCCGGCGCCGGCGATCTGCAGCGACTGGAAGGCGCGGCGCGCGGTGGCATCGGTGCCTTCCGAAAGATGCAGCAGGTAGCAGGTCTTTTCCTTCTGCAGGCGCGTGAGGAAGGCCCGTGCGTCCTTCGCGGCCACGTCGGGCACCCGCGTCGAGGCCGCGGGCAGCGCGGATTCCTCGTCGGTCGCCTCGACATTGCGCACCACGCCGCGGAAGTAGCGCCGGATGCCCGACTGGTTCGCCAGCGTGATGCCCTGCCCGGTGGTGGTGCCGCCGATCAGCGCCTTGGCCTCCACGTATCGGCAGATCGACGCCAGCAACTCGGGCGTGGCCGCCAGCGTCTGCATCGGCGCGGAGATCTTGCTCTGGTATTCGGCGTGGCGGCTCCACTGGCCGCGGTTGCTGAATTTCCGGGGCACCTGCCACAGCGGCAGCACGTTGTAGGGCATGTGGTTGTGCAGGTCGATCAGCCCGGGGTAGAGGGTGCCCCCGGTGTCCGTCACGGCCGTGTTCCCGAAGCCCGCGGGGGCGGCGGCCGTGGCCTCCTGCACGGCGACGATGTCGCCGTCTTGCGTGTAGACGCGGCCGTCCTCGATCACCTTGGCGCTGCCGTTCATGGTGACGACGCGGCCCTGGAGCACGACCCTCGGGCTGTCGGCCGGATCGATGGGTTTCTTGGTGGCCATGCGTCACTCGTCGCGGCCGATGGGCCGGATGTTGATGCCCTGCGAACGGTCGAGCCGCCGCGGCCCCGAGCCGATCGCGGCCCGCGCGCCGCCTTGCGGGCTCGACGATGGCCCATCGGTCTGCGCCCAGTTGGCGATGCCGTTCTGCAACTGCAGCGAATAGTCGAGCGCGAGCGCGTTCGAATCGAAGGGCGTGCCCGACTTGATGTTGCGGAAGTACAGGCGCAGTGTCGCCGCCGACGCGTTGGCCGGCGCGATGGCAGCGCGCGTCGGCCGCGAGAGGTTGGTCTGGATCTGCGCCGTCGAATGGCAGGACAGGCAGGAGGAGCGCGGGTTGTCCACCGGCCCGTTGAGCCGCTTCTCGAAGCCCAGGTGCTGGGGAACTTGCAGCCCGGCGTTGATCTTCGTCTGCTGAAGTGCCTGCGTGGTGCCCACGCGCGTCGGGTCGTTGCCCCACATCAGGCCGACCGGCACCAGCTTGTCCCACGGCGTCGCGCCGGGCGCGTTGCCGTCGTAGACGAAGGTGCCGAAGACCCAGCCGGTGGTCGAGGCGGCGCGGCTGTCGCGCACCGCCACGTCGACCTGCAGCAGGCGCAGCGTGGGGCGCGGGCTGGTGTTGCGGGTTCGGTTGATGTCCGCCTGCCACTCCACCGAGCCGGCGAGGTAGGGCACCTGGCTCACCGGCGCCTCGGTGAAGATCAGCTTGACGCTGACGGCACCCACGGGGAACCTGGCGACGCTCGGATTCGGCGCGTCCGGGTCTTTCCACACGCGTCCCAGCGTGTAGCCGCCGCGCGGGTTGTAGACGCTGACGGCCCAGTTCTCGAAGGTGCCCGTCTGCGTCGGTGCCAATTCGCCCGGGCGCGAGGCGCGCTCGCGCGTGAGCCCGCGCACGAACTCGCGGCCGGCCGCGCCGATGTGCATCCACGGTGCGTGGTACCAGCCGCGCGTCGTGTTGTTCTGCACCACGAAGTCGACCTCCTTGTTGCCCTCCAGCGCGTAGTCGAGCACCGCCCGGATGTACTCGTCGGGCTGCGTGCGGAAGTCGAAGCGCATCCAGGGGCGCGTGCCGAGGGGCGGCAGCGTCTGCGGGTAGTCCTGCCTCAGCTTGAAGACCGGCCCGCTCCAGCCCGCGGGCGGTGTGTCGCGCGCGTCGGGGAACTGGGCCGACGCGGGCACGCCGCACAGGCAGGCGGCCGTGGCGAGCGCGACCCAGGAGATGCGGAAAGACATGGCGTGCTCCTTGTTCTTGCGTGGGTGGTGTCAGCGGGGCGGGTGCACCCGCCCCCTCAGGAGCCCTTGATAGCCCCCCCAGCCCCACAGCTAGAACCCCCAGTTGGCGGCCCCGGAGGGGACGACCCCCC
>CBIHOG010000003.1:0-306932 GCA_966211435.1 uncultured Variovorax sp.
GATGTGCAGGCGGTCTACGCCAACCGCGACGACGAGCCGGCGGCACTGGAGCGCGACGCGAAGGTGCTCGGCGCGCTGGCCAATGCGGGCATCGCCTTTCACACCTTCAAGGACCAGGCGATCTTCGAACGCGACGAGGTGCTGACCCAGGCAGGGCAGCCATACACCGTGTTCACGCCCTACAAGCGGGCCTGGCTGGGCAAGGTGGATGCCTTCTACCTGAAGGCCTACCCGGTGCGCGGGTACGCGGAGGCGCTGGCGCCGCCGCCGGCCCGGCTCCGTGCGCCGGTGCCTTCGCTGGCCGATCTCGGCTTCGAGAAGACCAATCTCGGGGAACTGGAGATTCCGACCGGCAGCCAGGGCGGCGCCGCACTCTTCGACGACTTCTTCCAGCGCATCGACCGTTACCACGAGACTCGGGATTTCCCCTCCGTGCGCGGGCCCAGCTACCTGGGGGTGCACCTGCGCTTCGGCACCGTCTCGGTCCGCGCGCTCGCAGGCGTGGCGCACCAGCTGGCGCTTCAGGGCGACGCGGGCGCGGCGACGTGGCTGGGGGAGCTGATCTGGCGGGACTTCTATTTCCAGGTGCTGGCGCACAATCCGCGGCTCGCCTCCGGAGACGGGCCTTACAGCTTCAAGCCGGAGTACGACAAGATCCAGTGGCACCACGGCAAGCATGCCGACGCGCTGTTCGACGCCTGGTGCAAGGGGCAGACGGGCTACCCGCTGGTGGACGCCGCGATGCTGCAGATCAACCAGAGCGGCTACATGCACAACCGCCTGCGCATGGTGGTGGCAAGCTTCCTCTGCAAGGACCTGGGGCTGGACTGGCGGCGCGGCGAGCGCTACTTCGCGGAGCATCTCAACGATTTCGAGCTGTCGTCGAACAACGGCGGGTGGCAGTGGGCAAGCTCCAGCGGCTGCGACGCGCAGCCCTACTTCCGGATCTTCAACCCGGTCACGCAGAGCGAGCGTTTCGACCCCGAGGGCAAGTTCATCCGCCGCTACCTGCCGCAGCTCGCGAAGCTGCCGGACAGTGCCATCCACGCGCCCTGGACGGCCAAGCCGCTGGAGCTGGAAGCCGCCGGCGTGAAGCTGGGCGAGAACTACCCGAAGCCCGTCGTCGACCACGCCGAGGCGCGGGAGCGCACCTTGCAGCGCTACGCGGTCGTGCGGCAAGGGCTGCGCGGCCCCAAGTAGCGTCCCGGCGGTCCCTCGCGGCAACTCACGCGGCAAGAGCCGCCGGCGCCTCGATGCTGGTGAAATTGCGCACCAGCCGCAGCAACTCCTCTTCCGAGTAAGGCTTGCCGAGGTAGTGATTGACGCCCAGCGTGCGCGCGTGGTCGCGGTGCTTCTCGGCAATGCGCGAGGTGATCATGATGATCGGCAGGTCGGCCAGGGAGGCATCCGCGCGGATGTTGCGCGCCAGGTCGAAGCCGTCCATGCGCGGCATCTCGATGTCCGACAGCACCACGGCCGGGCGTTCCTGCTGCAGGCGTTCGAGCGCCTGCAGGCCATCGGCCGCAAGCGAGACGCGGTAGCCCTCGCGCTGAAGCAGGCGCTGCGTGACGCGCCGCACGGTGATCGAATCGTCCACCACCAGCACCAGCGGGATCTGCGGCACGATCGGCTCGGCCAACTTGACCTCCGGCGTGCGCGCGTCGTGCGACAGCACCGGCCCCGCGGCCGCCTGGAACGCGCGCGCCTTGTCGCCGTGCACGGAGGCGAGCGCCACCGGGTTGTAGATGAGCGCCACCGCGCCCGAGGCCAGCACCGAGATGCCTGCCATGCCCGGCAGCCGCGAGAGCTGCGGGCCGAGGTTCTTGACCACGACTTCCTGGTTGCCCAGCACTTCGTCCACGTGCAGCGCGATACGCTGCGCGGCGCTTCGCACGATGACGACGGTGTTGGCCTTGCCCAGCGCGCGTTCGCTGCGGGGGGAGGATTGCAGCAGCGCGCCGGTCCAGAAGAAGGGCACCTGCTCGCCGCCGAAGGGGTAGCGCTGGCTGGCATAGGCCGACTCGAGGTCGGAACTGCCCGCGCGCAGCACGAGCTCGACCAGGTTCGACGGCACGCCGATGGAGGTGGCGCCCGCGCGCAGCATGACCACGTGCGTGACGGCGGTGGTCAGCGGCAGCACCAGCTTGAAGGTGGTTCCCTGCCCCGGCTGGCTCTGCGTCTCGATGCGGCCGCCGAGCGCGGCCACGTCGGCGCGCACCACGTCCATGCCGATGCCGCGGCCGGCGAGTTCGGACACCTGCTCCGCGGTGGAGAAGCCGGGCTGGAAGATCATCTCCGCAGCCTGCTCGGGCGTGAGTTCCACATCTTCGGCGACCAGGCCGAGCTGGCGCGCGCGGGCCGCGATGCGTTCGTAGTTCAGTCCGGCGCCGTCGTCGCGGAAGCTCACCGAGACGTCGTTGCCTTCATGGTGCAGCTCGATGACGATGAGGCCGCTCGGGTCCTTGCCGGCCTGCTCGCGCGCGGTGGCGCTCTCGATGCCGTGCGCCACGCAGTTGCGCAGCAGGTGCTCGAAGGCGGGCGTCATGCGGTCCAGCACGCCGCGGTCCATCTCGATGGAGCCACCGGTGATGTCCAGGCGCACCTGCTTGCCGGTGTCCTTGGAGGCCTGGCGCAGCACGCGGTAGAGGCGCTCGGAGATGCCTTCGAACTCCACCATGCGCGTGCGCAGCAGGCCGCGCTGCAGTTCGCGGGTCTGGCGGGCCTGGGCGCTCAGGTCGTCTTCCGTCGCCTGCACGGTCTTCTGGAGCGTGCGCTGGACGGTGGCCACGTCGTTGACGGACTCGGCCATCATCCGCGTGAGTTCCTGCACGCGCGTGAAGCGGTCGAACTCCAGCGGGTCGAATCCCTTTTGCGAATCCTTGGCCTGGGCGAGGCGGGACTGCATCTGGCTTTCGGCCTGCACCTCGATGTCGCGCAGTTGCTGGCGCAGGCGGTCGAGGTTGCCGGTCAGGTCGCCGAGCGAGCTGCGCAACTGACCGAGTTCGGCTTCCAGGCGCGAGCGGGTGATGATGACCTCGCCGGCCTGGGCCACGAGGCGGTCGAGCAGATGGGTGCGGATGCGCACGGCCTGGCTCGAGATGGCGCGCAGCGGCACCAGTGCGGAGGGCGAAGGCAGGGCCACGCCGCGGCGGTCCATGGCCGGCGGGGCGGCTTCGGGCTTTGGCTGTTCCGCCAGCGGCTGGACAGGCGCCTGCGGCGCTTCCACTGCCTTGGGCGCCGGCGCGGAGGCAACGGCGCGCTGCACCAGTTCGACCTGGGTCGCATCGTCGGCGGCGCGCAGTGCGTCGAAGGTCGCCTGCAGGGCGTCGAAGCGGTTGAGGAGTTGCTCGATCGCCTTCGGATCGGCGCCTTCGGAGCCGAGCATCTCGATCTCCGACTCCATGCGGTGCGCGCGCTCGCCCAATCGCATCGCGCCGGCGAGGCGGGCGCTGCCTTTCAAGGTGTGCAGGGTGCGCAGCGTGGCCGCGCGCGGTGCGTTGTCGCCCGGGCGCTGCGCCCACTCGCGCAGGGCGGTGCCCAGTTGCGGCAGGAGTTCGGCGGCCTCTTCCTCGAAGATCGGGAACAGGTCCAGGTCGACGGCGTCGGCCACGTCGACCGCGTCCTCGGAATCGTCCAGCGCCACGTCGGCCATGGCGTCGCGCATGATGCGCGATACGCCCGGCGGCGGCTCGAAGGCGTCGAAGGACATTTGCGAGGCGGCCACCTCGCGCAGCGCCTCCAGGGTCTCGTCGGAAGGATCGCGCAGGAAGCCGGCGGCGAACTGATGCAACAGGCGCCGCACTTCCTCGGCGGCGGACACCAGCACTGCGCCTTGGGCGGGCGTTCCCCGGCCCTGGCGTTGAAGGTGCTGCAGCGCGGCCTCGAAGGAACGCGCCATGCCCGAGAGGCTGTGGAAGCCTACCGTGGCCGAGCTCCCGGCCAGCGAATGGGCCAGGCCGATGGTCGAGTCGGAGATGCGCTCGTAGGATTCGAGCGCCCATTCGCCGACCTCGACGGCCAGTTGCCGCGACCATTCGTCGGCTTCATTGATGTAGACGTTGTAGAGCGCGATGCCGATGCGCAGCGGGCCGATGACCTTGACCTGCTCCTCGGCGCTCGGAGCGGCCGGGGCTTCGGTGCCGGCCTCGGCGGGCGCGGCGGCGGCCAGCGGGACGGATTCCCGCACCGGTTCCGGCACGGGCTCCGGCTCGGCAGCCTCGGCGGCCGGCGCTTCCTCGATGACCTCCGGCAGCGCGACCTCGGCAACGGGTTCGGGGACGGGTTCCGGTTCGGGCCGCGGATCCAGCGCCAGCTCGATATCGAGTTCGGGCACCGGCGGCGAAACCGGGGCGGGCGTCGAAGTGTCGAGCTGGAAGTCGATCTCCGGCAGCGCGGTGCGCACCACGGCTTGCGGCAGCGAAGGTTCGATCGACGCGTGCGCGGTTTCAAGGAAGTTCAGGTCCTCCAGTTCACCGAGGTCCGCCGGCGGCTCGTCCTGGCGCGGTGCCGGCTTGCCATCGAAATCAAGGTAGTCGGTGGACGCGAAATCGTCGTCCAGCGCGGAGGCCGCGAGCGGCGCGGGTGCCGCGTCGTCAGGCAGCGAGGGTTCCTGCAAGCCGGACCATACGGTGGAAACGTCGTCGTCGGACGGCGCCACGACAGGCGCACGGGCCTCGGCCGGGGCTGGCACGGCGATCTCCAGGTCGAGATCGGGGAGATCGGGCAGCGGCGGCAGTTCGTAGACGGCGGGCGTCGGCTCCTGCGGCGCCACGGGTGCCGGTGCTTCGGCGCGCGGCTCGCCCGCGATGTGGCGCGCGGCCGCGACCAGCGCGTCGGCATCGGCCACGCGGATCGGCGCGATGGGCTCGCCCGTGCGCAGCGCATCGGCGACGGCGCGGAAAGGCGCAGATTGCCAGCCATGCGGTTCGTTGGACGCGATGGCCTCGACCCACTTGGCGAAATCCGTCAGGGCCGTGCGCGTCGCGCTGACCAGTTCCGGCGTGGCGGGGCGCTGGTCGGCCAGCCAGGTGTTGAGCACCTGCTCGAAACCCCAGGCCGCCTCGCCGAAATCCATGAGCCCGACCATCCGGGAACTGCCCTTGAGCGTGTGGAAGGCACGGCGCAGCACGGTGAGCTCGCCGGCATCGTCCGGCCGCGAGGCCAGCACGGACACGGCCGCCAGGCCGTTGTGCAGCACTTCGCGCGCCTCGTCGAGGAAGATGTTCTGGAGATCGTCTTCCTCCAGCTCAGTGACTTCGGTGTCGGGCAGCGCCTCCAGCGGCGCCGGACCAGTGATCTTGGCGGTCCAGCTCGCGGCGGCACGGCTGAATTCCTCGATGGGCGCCGGTTTCACCTTGCGCGGCGGCGTGGCGAGGGCGGCGAGCTTGGCCGCGATCTGCGCGTCGACCTCGTCGACGCTCAGCACGGTATTCGTGACCGACACCGGCCCCGATGCCGACGCGAAGGACACCGGCGCGGCAGCCGCTTCAGGCGTCTCGGCCTCGCCGGCCTGGCGGCCCATGAGCGGCTTGAGTTCGCCGGCCTCGGTGTCGAACACGAACAGGCGCTTGGCCAAGGCCGGCTGGTAGCCCAGCATGTCGATCAGGAAGCCCAGCGCGCCCAGGTTGTTGCCAAGTGAATCGAAGGCCCGCATTTCCTCGGCGGGCGACTCTTCGGCCAGCAGTTGGTCGACGTTCTCGCGCATGCGCAGCACGGCCTGCGCAGCCTGGTCCAGGCCGAGCACCGAGAACACACCGCGCATCTGCAGCAGCTGGCTGGGCACGGTGCGCAGCAACTGCTTTTCGGCCGGGCGGCGGAAGAACTGGTCGAGCGACTTCTCGAGTTCACTCAGGTGGCTGCGCAGTTCGCCGACCACGGTGCCCATGGTCTGGCGGTCGCTCACGCGGCGGTAGAGCTCTTCCATCCACGGTTCGAGCGGCTCGGAGCGGCCGCCTTCGCGCGCGCGCTCGATGCGACCGGCGAGCTGGACGGTGCGGGCCGTGAGCTGGCGGTCGTGCGGGTCGAGATCCTCGAAGGCCGCCTCGAGGTAGAGCACAGAGGTCGCGACTTCCATCGCCAGTTCGGTACTCGGCGGTTCACCGGATTTGAGGGAGGCCTCGACCGCGTTGCCGAGCGCCTGCGCCATCGGCATGCTCGGCGGGTGCAGCTTCTGCAGCGATTCGCCGAGCTGGGTGAAGGTGTCCGCCACCTGGCGCGTGCGCGTGACGTCACCGCCGGAGAGCGCTGACCACATCTCCTTGGCGGCCTCGATGCGCTTGCGCGCCTGCGTGAGCACCAGCGGGTCGAAGCGGCCGAACTGCTCGATCGTGTAGTCGACCGCCTGCTCATTGGCGACGCCCCAGGCGACGCGCACGGCGCGCAGCGTGGCGGCCTCGTCGCGAGAATTGGGAACGGCCTGCGCGCAGAAGAACAGGAGGTCCTGCCCAAGCCGGTCGGACACGGTGTTGTCGCCGCGCGCGAGCGTGGCGTACTGCAGCAGCACGCGCGAGGCCGCGCGCTTCACATGCGCGTCGGCCGGGATGAGCGCCAGCGCCAGCGCTTCGAAGAAGCCGGCGGCCAGCGTCCAGAAACTGGCGACGCGCGGAATGGATGCCCCGCGCCCGAGCCCCAGGCACAGCGCCTGCAGGCGGCGGGCCGCCTGGTCATCGCCGTTCTTCACGACCTTGAGCACCTCGCGGTCGAGCTTGGAGCGCACGGCCGGGTCGTAGACCAGCGCGGTCTGCGTCGGCGAGGGTTTGATCTCGACCCAGCGCCAGGTCATGCTCCACAGGTCGGCGGGGTGCACGCGCTCGTTGCCCACCAGTTCGAGCACTTCGCGGTACTGGGGGAAGAGCGCGACGGAGGACACCGCCTTGCCGGCGATCAGGGCATTGAGGAAATCGGTGACGGCGAAGCCGGCGCGGTCGATCTTCTGGACGGCGGCCTCGGTGCAGCGGATCGGCTCGGTGATGAAGCTCTGGACCGCGAACTCCATCGAGCCCAGCACCAGCGCGGGCGCCGCATGGCCGACCATCTGCAAGGCACCCACCGCCTGGTGAAGCTGCTGGCGCGCGAGGCGCAGCGGCGTCGGGTCGACTTCCGGTCCGGTGCCGGCTTCCCGGGCAAAGCGGCGAAGCGTCTTGCTGACGCCGTCGAGCGACTTCGTGATTTCGCCGAGGACCCAGGCCAGGGGCCCGAGGTCTTCGGTCGCCGGCGCATGTCCTGCGGCGGAGGCGGCTGCGGGGGCCGTGGCGGTGGTGGAGATCGACACGTTCGGGTGCTCGGCGTTCGTGGCGTTCAGGCGATCTTGAAGCGGGACACCGACTGGCGCAGTTCCTCGGCCATGTGCGAGAGTTCGCGGACCTGCTGCGCCGTGGTGCGCGTGCCCTCGCCGGTCTGCTCGGTCACGGCGAAGATGTGCTGGATGTTGGCGGCGACGACGTTGGCCGAATCGGCTTCGCGGGAGGCGGATTGCGAGATCTGCTCGATCAGCTCGGCGAGGCGGCGCGACACGCGGTCGATCTCGGACAGCGCGGTGCCGGCATTGTCGGAGAGCTTGGCCCCCTCGACCACACCCTGCGTGGAGCGCTCCATGGCGCCCACCGCGTCCTGCGTATCCGTCTGAATGGCCTTCACCAGTGCCGAGATCTGGCGCGTGGCATCCGCGGAGCGTTCAGCGAGGCGCTGCACTTCTTCCGCCACCACCGAGAAGCCGCGACCGGCTTCACCGGCCGACGCTGCCTGGATGGCGGCGTTCAGCGCCAGCACGTTGGTCTGTTCGGTGATGTCCGAGATCAGTTCGGTGATTTCGCCGATCTCCTGCGAGGATTCGCCGAGGCGCTTGATGCGCTTGGAGGTTTCCTGGATCTGGTCGCGGATGGAGTTCATGCCGCCGATGGCATTCTGCACGGCCTGAAGGCCCGAGGACGCGGCCTGCAGCGACTGGCGGGCCACCGTGGCCGATTCCTGCGCCTGGGAGGACACGCCGTTGATCCGCTCCGCCATCGTGAGCACCGACTGGCCGGTCTCGCGGATCTCGCGCAGCTGCTCGGTGGAGGCGGCGAGCAGTTCGGTCGAAGTGTTTTCCACCTGCGAGGTGGTCTGCGCCACGCGGGTCGCCGTGTTCTGCACGTTGCCCACCAGGAGGCGGAGTTCTTCCACCGTGTAGTTCACCGAGTCGGCGATGGCGCCCGTGATGTCCTCGGTCACGGTGGCTTCCTGCGTCAGGTCGCCTTCGGCCACCGTCTGCAGTTCATTCATGAGGCGAAGAATGGCGGCCTGGTTGGCGGCGTTGACGCGGCTGGCGTCCTCGCTCGCGCGTTCGGCTTCGAGACGTTCGCGTTCGGCGGAAAGCGCGCGTTCGCGGCCTTCCTTGACCTGCACGAAGCCGATGGCGCCGGCAAGCGCCAGGGCCGCGAGCGAGAGCACGAAGAGCATCACGACCGTGCCGGCGCCCAGGCCGGTGCGGGCGGACAGCTTTTCCTGCAGGTCTCCGAGCGAGACGCGCAACGGTTCGCTGTCCGCCAGGATGGCGGCCTGCGCTTCGCGCGCGGCGACCAGGCCCTGGAGGTTGCCCAGGATGGCGCCGGCCTGCGTGCGGGTCTGCTCGTAGGTCTTGAGAATGGCCTCGAGCTGCTGGCGGGTCTGCGGATCTCGCGAGCCGGGCAGGCGCTGCTGCGCGCTGCCGTCGAGCAGGCCGCGGGTCACCTCCTGGAAGGTGTTCAGGTCCTTGCCGAGGAGGAACACGGCGTCGGGACTCACGCCTTCGACCGTGAGGAATTCGTTGGCGGACTTGCCGATGCGCTGCGTCAGCATCACCAGTTGGCCGGCCGCGGAGATCTCCGGCAGCGTGGCGTTCTGCTGCATCTTGAGCGAAGCAACCGTCTCGGTCATCTCGAGCAGGTCGGAAGACTGGCGGTTGATGTCGCGCAGCGCGTTGCCCACCTGGGTCAGGATCTGCTGCTGCGCAAGCACCGCCTTGGCGCTCTTGTCGGCGCGCTCGACCAGAGGGGTGATCTTGGCCAGTTCCGCGTCGTACTGGCCGCCCACGCGCTCCAGCTTCATGGCGTCGTCGCCGTTGGACAGCCCGGCCACGCGGCGCGAGAGGTCGTCCGAGCTGTCCTTCACTTCAGCGAAGGCCGCGACGTTGCCGACCAGCGCCTGCGACACCGACTTGGCGAGACGCTGCGACTGCATCAGCGACTGGCCGGTGGCTGCCACCTGCTGCGCGAGGCGTTCGGCGCGAAGAATGGCGGAGCCGGCGACGAGCAGCAGCAGCAACACGACGGCCGCGAGCACGATCGCGAGGACGCGCTGCTGGCGCGCGGGGTTCGAGCGCAGGGGACGGCCGGCGGGCCCGGTGACCGGCGCGGCCTGCGGCGCGGCGTCCGCGGACTCCTGCTGCAAGGCGGCCTCAGGCTCGATCACGACGGTTTCCGGTCCGGTGGATGAATCACGGCGCACGGTTTTTTCCTCAGGATGCAGGGTTTCGACATTGTCGAACGAAAGAGTCGCCGCGCCGTCGGCGTGCACGGTCGCGCTGTCGCCGCCCACGGGCAGGAGTTTCTTGAACTTGTCAGCGATCGAGCTCACGGTCGTTCCTTCAGGTTGTATCGGCGCCGCGGAGAACCGCTCAGGCGCCGATGCTCAAAAATTGGGGTTGCTGCGACAGCGCCTGCAGATTGATTTCCTGCCAGCGGCCGCCCTCGGCGTCTGTATAGAGGTGGCCGAGCCAGGCCGGAGCGTCACCCTCGGGCTGCTGCGAGTCAGTGAAAGCGTCGACGCCACGCAGGCCGATGAGGCGATCGATCAGCAGGGCGCAATTGACTTCGAGCATCTCGTTGAGCGCGACGAGCCGTGACTGGGCGCGCGCCGCGTCGCCGCTCGCGGGAGCCGGCTTGCCGGTGGCGAAGGTCGAAAGCTGGATGACACCGTAGAGGCCGCCGCGCAGGTTGGCGACGCCCAGGAACCACGGCTCGGTGTAGGGCACCGGCTGCGGCGGCGTCCAGGGAAAGATCTCGCCGGCGTGGCCGAGCGGAAAGAGGAACTTCGACTCGCCCGCCTCCACTGCGAGCCACGAGGCGGAGACGCCCGAGGTGCGCGCCTGCTGGAGGCGGCCGGCTAGCCGGGACTGGAAGGCGCGTAGAGCGTCGCGGTTGGCCATGGACAGGCGGCGCGCGCGCTCAGGCGAGCGCCTTGATCTTCGCCATCAGTTCGGACGCGACCACCGGCTTGACGATGTAGTCGCGGGCGCCCTGGCGCATTCCCCACAGGCGGTCGGTTTCCTGGTTCTTGCTGGTGCACAGGATGATCGGCACCGACGCGTATTGCGGATTGCGGGCAATCGCGCGAGTGAGCTGGAAGCCGTTCTGGCCAGGCATCACGACGTCCATGAGGATGAGGTCGGGCTGCTCTTCCTCGATGCGGCGCATCGCGTCGTCCGCGTTCTCGGCGGTCTTCACGGTGAAGCCGTTCTTCTGGAGGAGGTCGGTCAGGAACACCAGTTCCGTCTTGGAATCGTCGACCACGAGCACTTTTTGAATAGGCATTACTGCGCTTCCTGCTGAACGATGCCGAACTGCTGCACGGCCTGCAGCAGCTGGTCTTTGGTGAAGGGCTTGGTGAGGTAGTCCTGGGAGCCGACCATGCGGCCGCGTGCCTTGTCGAAGACGCCGTCCTTGGAAGACAACATCACGACCGGCACATTCGAGAAGTGCGAGTTGCGCTTGATGATGGCGCAGGTCTGGTAGCCGTCGAGGCGCGGCATCAGGATGTCGCAGAAGATCAGGTGCGGCTTGTGGTCGTTGACCTTGGAGAGCGCGTCGAAGCCGTCCTCGGCCAGCAACACCTCATGGCCTCCCTGCTTGAGGAAGATTTCGGCGCTGCGCCGAATCGTGTTGCTGTCGTCAATGACGAGCACCTTGTAACCGGAACCATTCGTGCTCATTGGGCAACCGCTCCTTGTGACACCTTATGACCACTGCGCCGCCGCGGCGGCACAGGAAGCGTGGCCCTATGCCATGCTTCAGATCTCTACCATCTCGAAGTCTTCCTTGCGCGCCCCGCACTCGGGACAGGTCCAGTTCATCGGGACATCTGCCCACGCCGTGCCCGGCGCAATACCATCTTCCGGCACTCCCACCGATTCGTCATAGATCCACCCGCAAATCAGGCACATCCAGGTTTTCGTATTCATCGCAGCTTAAAGTCCCTGTTCATAGAATGCAACGACGGTATCCAAACGTATCAACATTTCACGTGATAACCGTCTCGGATATGCCACCATCGACCAAGCCCTGAGTGGCGTATGAAAACTTACCTACTACCACCAGAGCAACCCGCAAAGTGAGCGATCTTACCGACCCCCCAGACACCGAACCCGCAGCCGAGGGCGATTTGAACCCGCCGTGCGTTCTGGTCTTCAACGCCAGCGACCCCAGCGGCGCCGGCGGCCTGGGCGGCGACGCGTTGGCCATGGCCTCGGTCGGTGCCCACATGCTTCCCGTCGTGACGGGCGCCTACGCGCGTGACACGGCCGAGATCTTCGACCACTTCGCCTTCGACGAGGAAGCCGTCGCCGAGCAGGCGCGCGCCATTCTCGAAGACGTCGAGGTGCAGCTCATCAAGGTCGGCTTCGTCGGTTCGCCCGAGAACCTCAGCACCGTGGCCGAGACCGCGACCGACTATCCCGAAGTGCCCGTGGTCGCCTACATGCCCAACCTCTCGTGGTGGGAAGACAACCAGATCGAGGCGTATCTCGACGCTTTCCGCGAGCTGGTGCTGCCGCAGACCACGGTGCTGGTCGGCAACCACAGCACCCTGTGGCGCTGGCTGCTGCCCGATTGGAGCGGCGAGCGTCCGCCCACGGCGCGCGACATCGCGAAGGCGGCGGGCGAGTTCGGCGTGCCGTACACGCTGGTCACCGGCCTCGTGTTGCCCGACCAGTTCATCGACAACGTGCTCGCGTCGCCGCAATCGGTGCTGGCGAGCGAGAAGTACGAGCGGCTCGATGCGGTCTTCGCCGGCGCGGGCGACACGCTGTCCGCCGCATTGGCAGCGCTGCTCGCGAGCGGCACGGACCTGGCGGCCGCCGCGAGCGAGGCGCTGAGCTACATGGACCGCTGCCTGGACGCGGGCTTCCGGCCGGGCATGGGGCACGTGCTGCCGGACCGCCTCTTCTGGGCGCAGCCCGAAGAGGATGACGAAGACGCGGACAATGGCGACCCTCCGTCCCCCAACGACTTCGCCCTGCCGCCTCACGACACGCGGCACTAGACATTCCACCCGCCCACGACACGCACGCTCGATGCCACACACTGACCAGAACGACATTCTTTTCGAGCGCGCGCGCGCCGTGATTCCCGGAGGGGTCAATTCACCGGTACGGGCCTTCAAGGCCGTGGGCGGCACGCCGCGCTTCGTGAAGCGGGCGCAGGGCGCGTATTTCTGGGACGCGGCGGACAAGCGCTACATCGACTACATCGGCTCCTGGGGTCCGATGATCCTGGGCCACGGACATCCCGCCGTGGTCGAGGCCGTGCAGCGCGCGGTGACCGAGGGCTTCTCCTTCGGGGCGCCGACGGAACGCGAAGTGGAACTGGCCGAAGCCATCCTCGCGCTCGTGCCCTCGATGGAGATGGTGCGGCTCGTGAGTTCCGGCACCGAGGCCGCGATGAGCGCGCTCCGCCTCGCGCGCGGCGCCACCGGCCGCAAGTACATCATCAAGTTCGAAGGCTGCTACCACGGGCACGCCGATGCGTTGCTGGTCAAGGCGGGCTCAGGCCTCGCGACCTTCGGCAACCCGACCTCGGCGGGCGTGCCGCCGGAGGTGGTGCAGCACACGCTCGTGCTTGAATACAACAACCTCGCGCAGCTCGAGGAAGCCTTCGCGCTGCACGGCCACGAGATCGCCTGCCTGATGATCGAGGCGATCGCGGGCAACATGAATTTCGTGCGCGCGAGCGCGGCCTTCGCGAAGCGCTGCCGCGAACTCTGCACGCAGCACGGCGCACTGCTGGTCTTCGACGAGGTGATGACGGGCTTCCGCGTCGGCTTGCGCGGCGCGCAGGGCGTGCTGGGGATCACACCGGACCTCACGGTGCTCGGCAAGGTGATCGGCGGCGGCATGCCGCTGGCCGCCTTCGGCGGGCCGCGCGCAATCATGGAGCAGCTCGCGCCGATGGGTCCGGTCTACCAGGCTGGCACGCTCTCGGGCAACCCGGTGGCAACGGCCTGCGGGCTCGCGACGCTGAAGGAAGTGTCCAGGCCGGGGTTCTTCGAAGGACTGTCACGAAAGACGCGCATGCTCGTCGACGGCCTCCAGGCGGCCGCCAAAGCCGAAGGGGTGCCTTTCAGCGCCGACAGCGAGGGCGGCATGTTCGGCTTCTTCCTGCTCGATGCGCTGCCGCAGAACTACACGACCGTCATGACGACTGACAACGCCCGGTTCAACCTGCTGTTCCACGGCCTGCTGGATCGCGGCGTCTACATCGCACCGGCGCTCTACGAAGCCGGCTTCGTGAGCGCCGCGCACAGCGACGACGATATCGCGGCCACCATCGAGGCCGCCCGCCAGATCTTTGCGTCTTTCTGAGTCACCGTGAAACTTCGATACCTGCTGCCCTGGCTGGGGCTGTTGCCCAGCCTTGCCTTCGCCGAGTTCGACATCGGCAAGACATGGATCAACGCCGGCTTCTACTCCTACCACTACGACCGCAACAAGGGGCTGGAGGATGCCAACCCGGGAATCGGCTTCGAGTACCCGTTCAATGAGACCTACTCGCTGACGGCGGGTGCGTTTCGCAACAGCGACCGCGAGCGTTCCAGCTACGTCGGGCTCTACGTGATGCCGCTGGAGTTCCACGGCGTGAAGCTGGGCGCGGTGGTGGGCGGGTTCGACGGCTATCCGCACTACAGGGACGGCGGCTGGTTCCCGGCGCTGATCCCGACGGCAGCGATCGAGGGCAAGAACTGGGGGCTCAACATTGCCGTGATCCCGACCATCAAGAATCGGCTCTATGGAGCCATCAGCTTCCAGTTGAAGTATCGGTTTTCCGACGGGTTGTAGACACCCGCGGCTGCTTCGTTCGTGCGCCGGGAAGGCGCTCGGCATGCGGTGTGCGCGCGGCAACCCGGTGCACCGACCCAAGGTACACCGCGCGCCCGCGCCGCCCTTCGCGCCGAACGAGAAAATCAGTGACGGAAGTGACGCACCCCGGAGAGCACCATCACAACGCCACGCTCATCCGCGGCATCGATCACTTCCTGATCCCGCATCGACCCCCCCGGCTGAATCACGCATCCAGCCCCCGCATCGACAACGACATCGAGCCCGTCGCGGAAGGGGAAGAAGGCATCGCTCGCCACCGCCGTACCCGACAGCGAAAGCCCCGCATGCTGCGCCTTGATGCTCGCGATGCGCGCCGAGTCGAGCCGGCTCATCTGCCCTGCGCCGACCCCCATCGTCATGCCGTCCGCGCAGAACACGATGGCGTTGCTCTTGACGAACTTGGCGACCTTCCAGGCAAAGAGCAGATCCTGCAGTTGCTGCGCCGTCGGCTGCTTCTTGCTGACCACCTTGAGTTCGTCGATCGACAACTCGCGGTTGTCGGCCGTCTGCATCAACAGGCCCGAGCCGATGCGCTTCACGTCCATCGCGTTGCGCCCGTTGTCCCAGTCGCCGGGGCCGCCCGGCGGCAATGCAATCTCGAGGATGCGCACGTTCACCTTGCTCTTGAACACTTCCAGCGCCTCGGGTGAATAGCCCGGCGCCATCAGCACTTCCACGAACTGCTTGCTCACGGCCTCCGCCGCCGCGCGATCGACCGGCCGGTTGAAGGCGATGATCCCGCCGAAGGCCGAGGTCGGATCGGTCTTGAACGCCTTGCCGTAAGCCTCGTGCGCATCCTTGCCGATGGCCACGCCGCACGGGTTCGCATGCTTCACGATCACGCAGGCCGGCACGTCGAAACTCTTCACGCATTCCCACGCCGCGTCCGCGTCGGCGATGTTGTTGTAGCTGAGCTCCTTGCCCTGCAATTGCTTCGCCGTGACCAGCGAGCCCGGCGCCGGATACAGGTCGCGATAGAACGCGGCCTGCTGGTGCGGGTTCTCGCCGTAGCGCAGGTCCTGCAGCTTCACGAAGCGTCCGTTGCTCTGACCCGGGAAGAGCGCGTGCGTGCCGTCTTCCTGGATGCTGGAGAGGTAGTCGCTGATCGCGCCGTCGTACTGGCTGATGCGGTTGAAGGCGGCGACGGAGAACGCGAACCTGGTCTTGTCGCTCAGCTTGCCGTCCGCCTTCAGTTCGGCCAGCGCACGCGGATACTGCGCGGCATCCGTCAGCACGCCGACGTCCTTCCAGTTCTTCGCCGCGCTGCGCACCATCGCAGGGCCGCCGATGTCGATGTTCTCGATCGCATCTTCCAGCGTGCAGCCGGGCTTGGCGACGGTCGCCTCGAAGGGATAGAGGTTGACCACCAGCAGGTCGATCGTGTCGATGCCGTGTTCCTTCAGCGCCGCCATGTGCGCGGGCACGTCGCGCCGCGCGAGAAGACCGCCATGCACCTTCGGATGCAGCGTCTTCACACGGCCGTCGAGCATCTCCGGGAATCCGGTGAGCGCGGCCACCTCGGTCACGGGCAGGCCCGCATCGGCGAGCAGCCGGGCGGTGCCGCCGGTGGACAACAGCTTGATGCCCAGCGCATGCAGCGCCTGGGCGAATTCAAGGACGCCGGTCTTGTCGGAAACGGATATCAGGGCATTCATCAAGAGTCACTTCAGCAGTTTGTGTTCGACCAGCTTCTTGCGCAGCGTGTTGCGGTTCAGGCCGAGCCATTGCGCAGCCTTGGATTGGTTGCCCTCGGCGCGCGTCATCACGACGTCCAGGAGGGGCTTCTCGACGACGCGCACGAGCATCTCGTACATGCCGTCGGGCTCGGTGCCGCGCAGGTCGCGGAAATAGCTGTCCAGGCTGCTGCGAACGCAGTCTTCGATGTGTTTCTTGCTCATGGCCCTCTGCTCGTCTTTTCTTGTTCTCGTCTTCTCGCGCTCATGCCAGCGCATCCGCGGACGATTCGTCCTGCGGCGCGAACGCTTCGGCATGGCCAGCCGGAATGCGGTCCATGCGGCTGGCCAGCATGTCGAAGAAATCGCCGACAGCGTGCAGCTGAGCGTCGCAGTCCTCGATGGTGTTCATCTCGCCGCGGAAGTCTTCGCCGCCCGGCAGCGCGCGCACGTACCAGCCGATGTGCTTGCGCGCCGTGCGCACGCCGCTGTAGTCGCCATAGAGCGCGTAGTGCTGCCGCAAGTGCTCAAGCATCAGGCGGCGCACCTCAGCCACCAGCGGCGGCGCGAGATGCGTGCCGGTCGCGAGGAAGTGCGCGATCTCGCGGAAGATCCACGGCCGGCCTTGCGCGGCACGCCCGATCATCACGGCGTCGGCACCGGTCAGCGCCAGCACCTCTCGTGCCTTCTCGGGCGAGACGATGTCGCCGTTGGCGACCACCGGCACGCGCACTGCGGCCTTGACGGCGGCGATGGTGTCGTACTCGGCTCGCCCCTTGTAGCCCTGCTCGCGCGTGCGGCCGTGGACGGTGAGCATCTGCACGCCGGCCTGCTCGAAGCGGCACGCCAGCGTCACCGCGTTGCGATGGTCCTCGCTCCAGCCGGTACGCATCTTGAGCGTGACCGGCACCTTGTGCGGCGCGGCCGCCCGGACCACGGCCTCGACGATCTCCAGCGCCAGCGGCTCGTCGCGCATCAGCGCGGATCCAGCCCACTTGTTGCAGACCTTCTTCGCCGGGCAGCCCATGTTGATGTCGATGATCTGCGCGCCGCGGTCGATGTTGTATTGCGCGGCCTCGGCCATCATGGCCGCGTCAGTGCCCGCGATCTGCACCGAAATGGGGCCGGGCTCGCCGTCGTGGTTCGCGCGCCGCGAGGTCTTGAGCGAACCCCACAGCTCCTTGCGCGAGGTGACCATCTCGCTGACCGCGTAGCCGGCGCCCAATTCCCGGCACAGCATGCGGAACGGCCGGTCCGTCACGCCCGCCATGGGCGCGACGAACAGTCGGTTTTCCAGCGCGATGTGGCCGATGTGGAAGGTCATGGGAAAGGGGTGTCGCGCCGGGGGCTGCTGAAAAATGAGGCACGATTGTAGCGGCGCAAATTGTTCTCGGCTGAAACCATTTGCACTACCCTTGCAAGCCGCGTTTCGCCGCGCTTTCCCGGCAACTTTCTATACTGCGGCGCACATGCAAGCCTGGCTCGACTCTCTTCTCGCGCTCCTCGCGCTGCCGCAGTACGGGCTCAGCACGCTCTTCATCGCCGCCTTCGTCTCGGCCACGCTGCTGCCTGTCGGTTCCGAGCCGGTGCTCTTCGGGCTGCTGAAGCTCAACCCCGACATGTTCTGGCCCGCGATCGCCGTGGCAACCGTCGGCAACACCTTGGGCGGCGTGGTCGACTGGTGGATGGGCTACGGCGCGCACAAGGTGGCCGACAAGTACGCCCATTCGAAGCACCATCTGCGCGTGCTCGGCTGGCTGGAGCGGCTGGGGCCGAAGGCCTGTCTCCTGTCGTGGCTGCCCATCGTCGGCGATCCGCTGTGCGCGGTCGCCGGCTGGCTGCGGCTGTCCTTCTGGCCCTGCGTCATCTACATGGCGATCGGCAAGTTCGCGCGTTACGTGACGATGACCGTGGCACTGCTCTACATCTGGCCTCACTGAAGCCTAACTCGCGCGCATGAAGCTTGTGCCGTGCGCCTTTGCCTACAGAACGACGGCGCGCCAGCGAATGCCCGTCCCGCGGTCCGCTTCCTAGGATCGGCCTTCACGATGAAATCATCCTGCCGCCCCCGGGGCGGTCGAAGGAGTCCGCATGCACATTCCCCACGAACCCTCGCCGCCCGGGACGGACGACCCGAAGTGGCCGGTCACGCGCCGCGCCGTGTTCCAGACCGGCGCGGCCTTCGCTGCTGTCGGCGCCGCCGGCGGCGCGGCCGCGCAATCGAACGCCTTGCCGGCTGGGAGCGCGCCGGATGCCGCGGCCGAATTGCCGCCGCAACGCATGCCCGTGGAACTTCACATCAACGGCAAGCTTCAGCGTCTCACAGTGGACACACGCACGACACTGCTGGACGCGCTGCGCGAGAACCTGCACATGACGGGCTCGAAGAAAGGCTGCGACCATGGCCAGTGCGGCGCCTGCACCGTGCTCGTCGAAGGCCGCCGCACCAACGCCTGCCTGACGCTCGCGGTGATGCACGACGGCCAGCAGGTCACGACCATCGAGGGCCTCGCGCGCGGCGAGCAGTTGCATCCGATCCAGGAGGCTTTCCTCAAGCACGACGGCTTCCAATGCGGCTACTGCACGCCGGGCCAGATCTGCTCGACGGCCGGCATGCTGGAGGAAGTGCGGCTCGGCATGCCCAGCCACGTGACGCGCGACCTCGGGGCGCCGGTGGAGTTGAGCGACGAGGAGATACGCGAACGCATGAGCGGCAATATCTGCCGCTGCAGCGCGTACCCGAACATCGTCGCCGCCATCAAGGACGTGTCGGGAGTGCGCTCATGAAGGCCTTCACCTATGAACGCGCGGCTACACCCGCCGCGGCCGCCGCTGCGGCGGTCCGACCCGGCGCCCGGTTCATCGCCGGCGGGACCAACCTGCTCGACCTGATGAAGCTCCAGATCGAGACCCCCGTGCACCTGATCGACATCAACCGCCTCGGCCTGGACAGGATCGAGCCTACCCCCGAGGGCGGCCTGCGCATCGGCGCGATGGTGCGCAATGCCGATCTCGCCGCCGATGCACGGGTGCGCAAGGATTACGCGGTGCTCAGCCGCGCGCTGCTCGCGGGTGCTTCGGGTCAGCTGCGCAACAAGGCGACCACCGGCGGCAATCTGCTTCAGCGCACGCGCTGCTACTACTTCTATGACAGCTCGAAGCCGTGCAACAAGCGCCAGCCGGGCGCCGGCTGCTCCGCGCTGCAGGGCTTCAACCGCATGCATGCCATCGTCGGCGCGAGCGACCAGTGCATCGCCACGCATCCGTCGGACATGGCGGTGGCGATGCGCGTGCTCGACGCACAGGTGGAAACCATCCTGCCTTCGGGTACGCGCCGCGTGATCCCCATCGCGGACTTCCACCGCCTGCCGGGCAGCACGCCGCAGGTGGAGACCAACCTCTCGCCGGGCGAGATGATCACTGCCGTCACACTGCCGGTGCCCGTGCCGGGCCGCCACGTGTACCGCAAGGTGCGCGACCGAGCCTCGTACGCCTTCGCGCTGGTGTCGGTGGCCGCCATCGTCGACGCAGCGGGCGGCCGCGTTCGCTCCGCGCGCATGGCCTTTGGCGGACTCGCGCACAAGCCGTGGCGCATCGAGTCCGCCGAGGCCCCGCTGACCGGCGCGAGTGCGGATGAAGCGACCTGGAACCGGGTCGCCGACGGCGTGCTGGCGGGCGCGCGCGGCTACGGCCACAACGATTTCAAGATACCGCTGCTGCGCCGCACCCTGCGCGCCGCGGCCACCGAGGCCGCCGCCGGCTGAAGGACACGATCATGGAAATGACAGCCCCCTCCGCCCGAAACCCGATCGACGAGAACCGGCAGGGCCTGATCGGCAAGCCGATCGACCGCGTCGACGGCCGCCTCAAAGTCACCGGCGCGGCACCCTACGCCTATGAAGTCCAGGAAGGCGGCAAGCCCGCCTACGGTTTCATCGTAGAGGCCAGCATCGCGAAGGGCACGGTGGCCGATATCGATGCGTCGGCGGCGGAGCGCGCCGCCGGCGTGCTGCTGGTGATGACCTACAAGAACGCGCCGAAACAGGCGGAATGGGGTCCCGTCGACGCGCAGGACCGTTTCGGCCGCGCATCGCCCCAAATGGGCAGCAACCGCGTGCGCTACTACGGTGAAGCGGTGGCCTACGTGGTGGCCGAAAGCTTCGAGCAGGCGCGCTCGGCCGCCCGGCTGATCCGCATCCGCTACGACATGGAGCCGGGCGAATTCGAACTCGACAAGCGCAGGGCCGAGAAGCCGAAGGACAGCGGCGACCGCAAGGCGGACAGCGCCGTCGGCGACTTCGCCACGGCCTTCGCCTCGGCCCCCGTCACCATCGACGCGACCTACACGACGCCGCACCACATCCATGCCCAGATGGAGCCGCACGCCACGCTCGCTTACTGGAAGGACGGCCGCGTCATCGTGCATTGCTCCTCGCAGTTGCTCGAAAGCGCGCAGAAGGCCGTGGCCAGCACCTTGCAGATTTCGCCGAACAACGTGCGCATCGTGAGCCGCTACATCGGCGGCGGCTTCGGTGGCAAGCTGCCGGTGTACGGCGACGTGATGCTCTCGGCCCTGGCGGCCCGCGAGCTGAACCGCCCGGTGAAGACGGCGCTGACGCGGCAGCAGATGTTCCACTTCACCACGCACCGCAGCGACACCATCCAGCGCGTGCGCGTGGGCGCCACGGCCGAAGGCAAGCTCACGGCGATCGGGCATGAGAGCTGGTCGCACAGCGCGCGCTTCGACAACTTCTACGAGTCGGCGAGCGCGCAGACGCGCACGCTCTATGCAGCGCCGCATCGCATGACGGCGCACCGCTCGGTGAAGCTCGACTTGCCGATTTCCGACTCCACCCGCGCCCCAGGCGAAGCCGTGGGCATGCTGGCGCTGGAGAGCGCGATGGACGAACTCGCCGAGCGGCTGAAGATGGACCCGATCGAGCTGCGCATGCGCAACGAGCCGACGATGGACCCGGAGAAGAACATCCCCTACTCCACCCGCCAGCTGGTGCGCTGCATGACCGAAGGCGCGGAGCGATTCGGCTGGAGTCGTCGCGCCGCGACGCCTGGCGCGCGCACCGACGGCCGCTGGATGATCGGCCTGGGCATGTCGGCCTCCACGCGCTCCAACTACCTGCGCCCCTCGAAGTGCACCGTGATGCTGGACCGCCAGGGCGTGCTGACCGCGCGCATGTCGATGACGGACATCGGCACCGGCAGCTATACCGTGTTGACGCAGATCGCAGCCGAGATGATGGGCCTGCCGATCGAGAAGATCCGCATGGAGCTGGGCGACAGCGACTGGCCGGAGACGCCGGGCTCCGGCGGCTCCTTCGGCGCGGCGAGTGCGGGTTCGGGCCTCTACGACGCCTGCACCAACCTGCGCGAGAAGCTCGCGCGCCGCATGGGCGTGAAGGCGGGCGACGCGGTCTTCGCCGATGGCAAGCTCACGGCCGGCAACCGCACCGAAACGCTGGGCATGCTGGCCGGCACGGTGGGTCTGCAGGCCGATGGCGAGATCAAGCCCGGCGACATGGCGAAGAGGTTCTCGCAGCAGGCCTACGGCGCGCACTTCGCCGAAGTCGCGGTCGACATGGACACCGGAGAGATCCGCCTGCGCCGCATGCTGGGTGTCTTCGCGGCGGGACGCATCCTGAACCTGAAGACCGCCACCAGCCAGGCCACGGGCGCGATGATCTGGGGCGTCGGCAACGCGCTGCATGAAGAGGCGGTGGTCGATCCGCGCCACGGCTTCTTCGTGAACCACGACCTGGCCGAATACCACGTGCCCTCGCACGCGGACATCCCCGCGGTCGAGGCCCATTTCATCCAGGAGGTGGACGACAAGGCCAACCCACTGAAGATCAAGGGCGTGGGTGAACTCGGCATCTGCGGCGCGGGAGCCGCCGTGGCGAACGCGGTCTACAACGCGACGGGGGTGCGGATACGGGAGTACCCGCTGACGCTGGACAAGGTGCTGGCCGGGCTGGACCGGCCCTGAGACCTCAGGACGTCAGGAGCTGAACAGGAAGTTCATGACGTCCCCGTCCTTGACGACGTACTCCTTGCCTTCCGCCCGCATCTTCCCGGCGTCCTTCGCGCCCTGCTCGCCCTTGAAGGCGATGAAGTCGTTGAAGGCGATGGTCTGGGCGCGGATGTAGCCCTTCTCGAAATCGGTGTGGATCACGCCGGCCGCCTGCGGGCCGGTGTCGCCGATGTGGATGGTCCAGGCGCGCACCTCCTTCACGCCGGCGGTGAAGTAGGTCTGCAGGCCCAGCAGCGCGTAGGCGGCGCGGATCAGGCGGTTCAGGCCCGGCTCCTCCTGGCCGATCTCCGAGAGGAACATCTGCTTGTCCTCGTCGTCCATGTCGGCCAGTTCGGCCTCGATCTTCGCGCAGATGGCGACCACGGGCGCGTTCTGCGCCGAGGCGTATTCGCGCAGCCGATCGAGGAACGGGTTGTTCTCGAAGCCGTCCTCCGATACGTTGCCGACGAACATCGCGGGCTTCGCCGTGATCAGCGAGAACTGCTTGATGAGCGGGCGGTCTTCCTTGCTGAACTCGATGGCGCGCACCGGCTTGTTCTCGTTCAGCGCGGCCTGGCACTTCTCCAGCAGGGCGACCAGCTTGATGGCTTCCTTGTCGCCGGAGCGCGCGGTCTTGGTGTGGCGATGCAGCGCCTTCTCGACCGTCGAGAGGTCGGCCAGGCAGAGCTCGGTCTGGATCACCTCGATGTCGGAGATCGGGTCGACCTTGCCGGCCACGTGGATCACGTTGTCGTCCTCGAAGCAGCGCACCACGTTGACGATGGCATCGGTCTCGCGGATGTGGGCGAGGAACTGGTTGCCCAGGCCTTCGCCCTGGCTGGCGCCGGCCACGAGGCCCGCGATGTCCACGAACTCGACGATGGCCGGCACGATGCGCTCGGGCTTCACGATCTCGGCCAGTTGGGCCAGACGCGTGTCGGGCACCTCCACCACGCCCACGTTGGGCTCGATGGTGCAGAAGGGATAGTTCTCGGCCGCGATGCCTGCCTTGGTCAACGCGTTGAAGAGGGTGGACTTGCCGACGTTGGGCAGGCCGACGATGCCGCACTGGAGACTCATGGCGGGTGCTTTCAGGTTTCTGGGGGGGAAGCCGGGGATTTTAGGCGCCCGGCATTGCGCTCACTCGAAGCGCAGGTTTGCGCCCACCGGCTGGCCCACGCGCAGCGCATGCTCCACCCCCCGCAGCACGATGGCGTTCATGCCGAAGGTGATGGCGCCGTCGACGCGCGGGTCGGACCGGTAGGTGCGCAACATGTCGCCCACTTCGGGGCTGCTCAGGGCAGTGGCCGGATCGATGTCGGGGATGAGGCAGCGGGAGCAGGGCTTGACCGGCTGCAACTGCGCCTCGCCCTCCAAGGTCGTGATGTGCAGCGTCTCGACGCGGTCCTCGTCATGCGCCTCGATGCCGGCCAGCACGACATTGGGGCGGAAGCGCTCGATGCCGACGGCGCCGTGGCCAGCCGCGGCCAGCTTCGCATTCAGTTCGGCCAGGGAGCCCTCGCTCGCCACCAGGATCGGAAAGCCGTCGGAGAACTGGTTCGGCGCCTCCACGCCGCCCGTCCACTTCATGTTCGACAGGCGCTGGTGCTCCGGGTCGAAGCGCGCGAGGCGCAGGCGCCGCGGCTTGCCGGGCTCGGACAGGAAATCGCTGAACCACTGGGCGGCGATGTCGCCCATGTCGAAGGCGGCGACCTCGTCCTTCCATACCTTGACACGCACGGGCCCCTCGACGCGGTCGAAGGCGATGTGCAGCGCCAGCATGCCCGGCGCGCGCAGCACCATCTCCGAATGCTTGAGCTGCGGCCGGATGAGCGCCATGCGCGGCACCTGCCGCTGGGTGACGAATTCGCCCTGCTCGTCGACCACCATCCACGCGCGATCGAACTCCAGGCCGGTCTCGATCAGCAAGGATTCCTGCAGCTCGACGCCCGCGCAGGACTTGATCGGATAGACGAACAGGCGCGAGATGGTGGCTTGGATGTCGAATTCGGGTGCGGTCACGGTCAGGTCCTCGGTCTGAAGCGCGCAATTGTCACCGACCCTGGTGCCTTCGCTGCGGCCAGCCTACCCCTCTCCTACAATGCCATGATGGCCCTTCCCCCAGAGGTATGCATTCGCGGCGCCGGCATCGTCGGCCGGTCTTTGGCGCTGCTGCTCGCGCGCGAACGGGTGCGCGTCGCCCTGGTGGCGCCCGCCGCGGCGCCGGGCGGCCAGGACGTGCGCGCCTACGCCCTCAATGCCGCCTCGAAGGCGCTGCTCGAATCCCTGCGGGCCTGGCCGGATGCCGCGCACGCAGCGCCGGTGCGCGAGATGCTGGTCCATGGCGACGAAGGCGGGCGCGTGCAGTTCAGCGCGGCGCGGCAGAAGGTCGATGCGCTGGCCTGGATCGTCGATGTGCCAGCGCTCGAGCAGCAGCTGGCCGACGCCGTGCGCTTCCAGCCGCGCGTCGAGGTGGTGGACGCGCCCGTCGCCGCGCCGCTGACCGTCGTCTGCGAAGGCCGCGCCAGCACCACGCGCGAGATGCTCGGCGTGAGCTACGAGGTCACGCGCTACCCGCAACACGCGATCGCCGCCCGGCTCCAGGCCGAGGAACCGCACGACGGCACCGCACGGCAGTGGTTCAACGACAAGGGCGAGGTACTGGCCTTGCTGCCGCTCGACGACAAGAAGCTCGCGCTGGTCTGGTCCGTCGACCAGCTCCGCGCGCCAGGCCTGCTCTCGCTGCCACCCGAGGAATTCAACGCCGCGCTTCACGAAGCCACCCACGGCGCGCTGGGCACGTTGACGCTCATCAGCGAGCGCGCGTCCTGGCCCTTGCAGCGCGCCATCGCGGACCGCTGGACCGGCCGTTTCGCCGCGGACCAGGCCTGGGCGCTCGCAGGCGATGCCGCGCATACGGTGCATCCACTGGCCGGGCAGGGGCTGAACCTGGGCCTGGCCGATGCAGCCGCGCTGGCGGAGGTGATCCGCAACCGCGACTACTGGCGCAGCGTCGGCGACGCGCGCCTGCTGCGCGGCTACGAGCGCGCCCGCCGGACCGACGTGCTGTCGATGAGCCTCGCCACCGATGGCCTGCAGCAGCTCTTCGCCCACAGCGCCGATCCGCTGCCGGCCTTGCGCAACTGGGGCATGCGGGGCTTCGACAGGACACGGCTCGTCAAGGGCTGGATCGCCCGCCAGGCCATGGGCCTGCACTCAACTCAGGGAACCTCATCATGAAAAGAATCTTCCGCCCCCTCCTCGCCGCGCTGGCCCTCGGCTGCGCGCTCGCGGCCACCGCCGGCGAGGCCGAGATCCGCAAGAACCTCGCCTCGCGGATCCCGCAGTTCGCGAAGATCGACGAGATCACCAAGGCCGCAATGCCGGGCCTGTACGAAGTGCGCATCAACGGCTTCGAGATCTACTATACGGACGAGCAAGGCAACTACCTGCTGCAGGGCAGCCTGATCGACGTGAATGCGCGCCGCAACCTCACGGAGGAAAAGATCGAGAAGCTCAGCCAGGTCGCATTCGACAAGCTGCCGGTGAAGGACGCCTTCAAGATCGTGCGCGGCAACGGCAAGCGCAAGCTGGCGGTCTTCGAGGATCCGAACTGCGGCTACTGCAAGCAGTTCGAGGCGGACCTGACCAAGGTCGACAACGTGACCATCCACCTCTTTCTGTACCCCGTGCTGGGCCCCGATTCGATCGTCAAGTCGCGCAACATCTGGTGCGCCAAGGACAAGGCGAAGGCCTGGACGGACTGGATGGTGCGCGGCATCGTGGCCGAGACGGCCGAATGCGACACGGCCGCGCTGGTGCGCAACCGCGAGTTCGGCCAGAAGTACAACATCACCGGCACGCCGACGCTGATCTTCAGCGACGGCAGCCGCGCACCGGGCGCGATCCCGGCCGCGCAGGTGGAAAAGCAGCTCGCCGCGCTCAACTGATGTCGGCGCCCGGCATCCACTACCGCGTCGAGTGCGCGGACCTTCACGCGCACCTGTTCGCCATCACCCTGACCATCGAGCGGCCCGCCGCTCGGCAGCACCTGAGCCTGCCGGTCTGGATTCCGGGCAGCTACCTGGTGCGCGAGTTCTCGAAAAATCTGCAGAAGCCGCAGGCCTCGCAGGGGCGTCGCAAGCCGGCGCTGAAGCAACTCGACAAGCATGTCTGGCAGGTCGACTGCCTGCCTGACAAGCCGCTGGTGCTGCGCTACGAGGTCTGCGCGTACGACAACTCGGTGCGCACCGCGTGGCTGGATGCCGACCGTGCCTTCTTCAACGGCACGAGCCTGTGCCTGCGGGTCGAAGGCCAGACCGATTCGCCGCATGCGATCGAGATCGTGGCGCCGCGGCTCGCAGCCGGCGCTGCGCGCTGGTCCTGCGCGACGGCGCTGAAGCCGACAAGGACCGACCGCCAGGGCTTCGGCCACTACCTGGCCGGCGACTACGACGAGCTGGCGGACAGCCCCGTCGAGATGGGCGCCTTCTGGAGCGCGGAATTCGAAGCCTGCGGCGTGCCGCACCGCTTCGTGGTCGCGGGCGCACCGGCCTCCTTCGACGGTGAGCGGCTGATCGACGACGCGCGCGCGATCTGCGAGACGCAGATGCGCTTCTGGCACGGCCCGAAGGTCGGCAAGCGCGGCGGGCCGAAGCCGCCGCACGACCGCTACGTCTTCATGCTCAACGCCGTCGACGACGGCTACGGCGGGCTGGAGCACCGCCATTCGACGGCGCTCATCTGCACCCGGCGCGACCTGCCGCAGCATGCCGCGCGCAAGCAGTCCGAGGGTTACACGACGCTGCTGGGCCTCATCAGCCACGAATACTTCCACACCTGGAACGTGAAGCGCATGCGGCCGGTCGAGTTCACGCGCTACGACTACGGGCAGGAGAACTACACCCGACTGCTCTGGCTTTTCGAGGGCTTCACCAGCTACTACGACGACCTGCTGCTGCGCCGCGCCGACCGCATCGACGACGCGATCTACCTGCGCCTGGTCAACAAGACCATCAACCAGGTGCTGCAGACGCCGGGCCGTCTCGTGCAGTCGGTGGCCGAGGCGAGCTTCGACGCGTGGGTCAAGTACTACCGCCAGGACGAGCAGACGCCCAATGGCACGGTGAGCTACTACACCAAGGGCGCGCTGGTCGCGCTGTGCTTCGACCTCACGCTGCGCTCGGAGGGCAAGGGCACGCTCGACGACGTCATGCGCCTGCTGTGGAAGAAGGGCGCCGGCGGCCCGATCAGCGAGGCCGACTTCGCCGCCGCTCTCGAAGCCGTGGGCGGCCGCTCCTTCGCCGCCGAGATCGCCAGCTGGGTGCATTCGACGGATGAGCTGCCGCTCGCCGCGCTGCTGCGCGCACACGGCGTCGCCGCGCTGGACGACCCGGCGCAGCGCGCGCAGGAACTCGGTCTGCGCGTGGCGGAAACCGGCGGCATCGTGCAGGTCAAGGTCGTGCTGCGCGGGGGCGCTGCGGAGCATGCGGGCTTCTCGGCGAACGACGAGTGGATCGGCATCGAGATTCCGGCCTCCAAGGGGCGCGCTGCGCAGGGCTGGCGCCTCACCAAGCTCGACGACCTCGCGCTGTACCTCGGCCCGCTGAAGAAGATCACCGCGCTCGTCGCACGCGACCGCCGCCTGCTGCGGCTGCCGCTCACGCTGCCGAGCGGCGTCACGACCTGGCGACTCTTCGCGCAGGATCCGGCCCGCATCGCGCCCTGGCTGGGGCCGCGATAGCGGCCGCCTTTCCCTCTTTCCTGGAGACACGCATGACCTACGAGAACATCCAAGTGCGCACCGAAGCCGGCAAGGTCGGCATCATCACGCTGCATCGCCCCAAGGCGCTGAATGCGCTGAACGATGCGCTGATGACGGAGCTCGGCCAGGCCCTGAAGGCCTACGACGCCGACCCGGCCATCGGCTGCATCATCGTCACCGGCAGCGAGCGTGCCTTCGCCGCAGGCGCGGACATCGCGGCGATGGCGAAGTACAGCTTCCTCGATGCCTACAAGGGCGACTTCATCACCCGCAACTGGGAGACCATCCGCCAGATCCGCAAGCCGGTGATCGCCGCCGTGAGCGGCTTCGCGCTGGGCGGCGGCTGCGAGTTGGCGATGATGTGCGACTTCATCATCGCGGCGGACACCGCGAAGTTCGGCCAGCCCGAGATCAAGATCGGCGTGATTCCCGGCGCCGGCGGCACGCAGCGCCTGCCGCGCGCGGTGGGCAAGTCGAAGGCGATGGACATGGTGCTGACGGGCCGCATGATGGACGCGGCCGAAGCCGAGCGCGCCGGGCTCGTGAGCCGCGTCGTGCCCTACGAGAATCTCGCGGACGAGGCGCTCGGCGCCGCGCTCATCATCGCGGACTTCTCGCAGATCGCGATCATGGCGGCCAAGGAATCGGTCAACCGCGCCTTCGAGGGCGGGCTGTCCGACGGCGTGATGTTCGAGCGCCGCCTGTTCCATGCGCTCTTTGCGACGGCGGACCAGAAGGAAGGCATGGACGCCTTCCTGGCCAAGCGCACCGCGAACTTCAAGCACGAGTGACGCCGCGCCGCGCGCGCCGCTAAGGATTGCGCGGCGGCTCCAGCTGCGGCGCGGCTTCGGGAAGTGGGGCCGTGGGCGGCTGCGGTGAGGGCGGCGGCGAGGTTTCCACTTTCGGTGGCTGAACAGCTTCGCGCAGTGCTTCGCGCAAGGCGGCGAGCGCACCGGCCGATGGCGTGCCCGTGGCCGCCGGCGCGCGGCCCTCGCGCCACCGCACCTGGCTTCGCGCCACCTCGAACACCGCCAGCGTCTCGCCATTGCGTTCGAGCGTCACGCGCCAGTCGGGCGTGCCCGCCAGCGGCGCGGCGCCTGCAGCCGACAGCGCGGCGGAACCCATCAAGGCATTCAGTTCGCGGGCCTCGGCACGCGAAAGGCTGCGGCTTTCGCCACCGCGCTGGGTGATGGTGATGCGGCTCCACTGCGCCAGCGCGTCAAAGGTGGGCGGCTCGGTGGATTCGGAACGGGCCGATGGCGCCGCCGCTGCACGCGCGGCGTCCGCCGCCGTGCCGCCGGGAGACATGGCCGCGGCGGGGGGCCGGCTTGCGAGGTCCTGGCGCCGGGCGAGGAACTCTTCCTCGAACTTGCGCGCACGGGCCATGAGGGCTTCCGAGGGTACGGGCTCGTCGGCGTAGGCCGGTGGCCGTGCGGCCGGGGCAAGGGGTGCAGGAGCGGGCGGCGGCGCGGCGGCGACGGAAGGTGGCGGGGGTGACGCAGACGGCGCGCGGTTCTGCCCGGCGGCTCCGGCGCGATCCTCCGCCGCCGCCGATTGCCGCTTCGCCTCGGCGGGCGCCGGTGCGACCGGCACGGCGGGTTCTGCCGCCGCAGGCGCAGGGGATTCGGGCACGGCCGGCACCACGGGCGCGGATTCCGTCGGGCGAGGCTGCTGCGGCGCGGCAGGCGCCTTCGACGCGACACTCGGCGCCACCTCCGCCTCCCTGGCCGAGCCGGCCCCGGGCACCGGCTCACGCTGCCAGAGCACAGTGACGAGACACGCCACCAGCACCGTGGCGAACGCCGCGTTCCAAGGCATGCGCGCGCTGCCACCGTCTTGCCTCTTGCCCCAGAAGCGCCACCAGGGCCGCGTCTTCGCCTGCTGGTCGGCCGGCTCCACCGCTCCGGCGGCTTCGTGCGCCATCTTGAGGATGGCCTTGCGCAGGCGCCAGTCCGGCACCGAGGCCTGGTCCGGCGCATGGGCCAGCGCTCGTCGCAGGGTCTCGTCGCGCAGCCGGCCGGATGCTTCGTCGGATGGTGGCGTCGTCATGCTCATGCGCGGTGCTCCAGCACGGCGAGATAGCGTTCCATGCAGGTGCGCAGCTTCTTCAGGCCATAGCGCAGCCGGCTGCGGACGGTCTCGAAGCCGACCTCGAGCGCGGCGGCCATCGCCTCCACGGTGAAGCCGTCCTCGTGGTGCAGCAGGAAGGCAGAGCGCTGCTCGTCCGGCAGCTCGTCGAGGCAGGCCAGCAGACGCCGGCCGGCCGCGCGCCAGAAGGCGAGCTCCTCCGCCGAGGGATGGGCGGCATCCACGGCCGCGCCGCTTTCGCGCAGCACGCCACGGCTGAAGAGCAGCGCGGCGTCGAGCCCATCGCCGTCTTCGTCATGCGCGTAGAAGGCGACTTCGCGTCCGCTGACGCGCAGACGGTCCATGGCGAGGTTGTGGGCGATGGTGAAAGCCCAGGTGCGCCAGCTCGCGCCCTGCGGCGAAAAGCGCTCGCGCGCGGCGATGATGCGGATCCAGGTGTCCTGGAAGACCTCGTCGACTTCCGCCGCGAGCCGCATGCCGAGCAGGCGCCGGACGAAGCGGTACAGCGCGCTCTCGTGGCGCGCATAGAGCGTGTCGAAGGCGGCCGTGTCCCCCTGGGCGTAGGCCTCCATCAGCTGGTCGTCCGGCATGGCGTCATGAAGACTGGACAAATGAGGGTTCGCGGTCGGCGCAAGCATCGGCAGATTTTCACCTCACGTTCTACGGCTGGCGGCGCCGTTCGGGGTTAACACGCCCGCAAGAAATATCGTTCGAGCCTAACCCGCCCGGCACCGGGCAGCCGTATCAGCTGCATCCACAACCCGGAGCCATCGATGACCATCCGCCCTTTTCGTCTCCAACGTCCGCTCGCCGCGCTCCTGTGCACCCAGCTGCTGATGAGCGCCTGCAGTGCCACGGAATTCCAGCCGCCGGGCGGCGCCCGCGCGGCCATCTGGCCCACGCCGGCGCCACAGCCAGAGCCCGCCGCGCTGCCATTGCGGTGGCCGGCGGGCACGGTGGTGCGCACCGCGCCCGACTTCGAGGCCCCGTCCGCGACCCATTGCGCGCGGCCGGTGCAGACCGTCGAGACACCGGGTCGCGAAGCCTGGCAACGGCGCCGATTCGGACGGCGCGAGGACGAGATGCCGGCGGACGCCGCGACCCGCGAGCGGCTGTCTGAAGCCAAGCGCGCGGCGCCGGCGCTCCCCGCGCCAGCGGCATCGTTGGCGCCCGCGGCGCCGGCGGCCGACGAGGCGCTGGCCGCGGCGCCGCGCTTCGCGCCGCCCGCACCCATTCCGCCACCGCTGCAACGGCCCCGGCCCGCGCAGGAGGCCGTGACGGCCGGCATGGTCGACGACAACGCGGACTTCTCGGCCTACCTGCAGTTCCGGCAGCGCACGCAGATCGCCCATCGCGAGCGTGACGTGAGCGAGCGCTACCTGCTCCAGGTGCGCGATGCGCGCGGCGCGGGAGTGCCCGATGCGGAGGTCGCCGTACAGGCTGCGAACGGTGCCGCCATGTGGGCGCGCACCGATACCGCGGGCCGGGCCTGGCTGCACCCGAACGCCTTCGACCCGTCGGGCAGCCAGATGTACGAGGTGGCGGTGCGCAAGAGCGGGCAGCAAGGCACCGCCTTCCTGAGGAGCGGCCAGAAGAGCGCGGTCGAGCTCGTGCTGGACACGGCCCCCGCGCCCCAGCGCGCGCGGCTCGACCTGGTCTTCCTGGTCGATGCCACGGGCTCCATGGGCGACGAGATCGGCAAGCTCAAGACCACGCTGCGCACCATCGCCAACGAGGTGGCGCAATTGCCGAGCCGTCCGGACACCTGCTTCGGGCTGGTGGCCTACCGCGATCGCGGCGACGCCTTCATGCTCCGGCGCCACGATTTCACCAACGACCTTGGCGCCTTCCAGTCGGTGCTGGACGCGCTGCAGGCCGACGGCGGCGGGGACTACCCGGAAGCGATGAACGAGGCCTTGCACGAGACGGTCCACAAGCTGAGCTGGCGCGGAGCTGGCGCGACCCGAATGGTCGTGCTGCTGGCCGACGCGCCACCACATCTGGACTACGGCGGGCCGCAGTACGACGAGGACATGATGGCGGCGCTCGGCAAGGGCATCAAGGTGTTCAGCGTCGGCGCCAGCGGGCTCGACAAGCAGGGCGAATACATACAGCGGCAGATTGCGCAGTACACGGGCGGACGCTTCGTGTTTCTGACTTACAAGGACCCCACCAATCCCGCGAGCGGCCCGGGCCGGGAGACAGTGCATGACGTGAACAACTATTCGGTGCAGACACTGGACCGGCTGATCGTGCGGTTGGTGTCGGAAGAGCTTGGAAAACTGCCGAAGGCTGGTTGAAGGCGCGTGGACCCGGCTATAATCTTGGGCTCGGCTCTTTAGCTCAGTCGGTTAGAGCGATGGAATCATAATCCACAGGTCCGCGGTTCGAGTCCGTGAAGAGCCACCAGACGAAAAAGCCCGCTATCTCTCGATAGCGGGCTTTTTGCTTTGGAATTGGGTGCAGAAGGCGCGTGGAGGGTGGCCTTCAGTCCTTCGGGCGCCATGCGCTCAGAAACTCGTCGGTCTTGTCGACAGGCTGCCAAGTGACGACGACAGGCTTGGACGTTCCTGACGGCGCCACCACGCCGCCCGCCCTGACTTCCCTCGACGCACTCATGCCGCCGTCGCAACCTGCCAGGCAAACCACCACGGCCGCCACGCCCACCGCCACACTCCAGGATTTCTTCACGGTCTTTCCTCGGTTTCTTCGCATGCGCAGCCACCGTTGGCTGCATCGATGCGAAATCCTACCCGAGTTGTAAACCTAAAGTTCTCTTTCTTCTAAAAATGTCAGCCTGAAGTGCTACTTTTCGAGCTTCTAGTATGCCATGTAGTAGCTAAAATGGTTTACATGAAGTTTCACGCAGACAGCTCTTTTGAAGGCCGGCAAGACGGCTCTCCCCGAACCGTCTTTGCGGAACTCAATCCTGCGCACCTGACGCACGAGCCCGTGCACCGCCCCCGGCCGTGGGCGCGCTTCGCCGGCGCCGTGGCCTTGGGCGCCGTGGTGGTCGAGGCGCTGCGATACGTCTGGGGCTACTAGCCGCGGAAGTGCCTGCCCAGGCCCGCGCCCAGTTCCGAGAAAAAGGCCTCGCCCGCCGCCGGCGCCTCCGCCCGTGACAGGATGCCCTGGAGAATGCCCGGCAGTTCGAACACCGCGCGGTTTTCCACCTGGCGCGTCGCCTTCTGATACATCTCCAGGTTTCGCACCAGTTCCTCCACCGCGCCGGCGACCTTGGCGAAGCTGGGGCAGACCAGCCCGACGCCCTGCTCTCGCACCCACTGCGCGTTGTAGCGTTCCTGTGGCAGCGTCCAGCGGTTTCGCACAACGATCACCGGCAGGTTCAGCTGCACCGCTTCGCTCACGCTGCCCGGCCCCGGCTTGCCGATGAAGAAGTCGGAAAGTTGCATGTAGCGGGCGATATCGGGCGTGAAGCCGAGGACCAGCCGGGGCGCCTTGGACGGCAGGTCGCGCAAGGCCTTTGCCAGTTTCTCGTTGTGGCCGCAGGCAAGGATCAGCTGCGTCTCTGGCAGCCGCTTGGCGATGCCGAGCATGGCCTTGGAGCCCTGGCCACCGAACAGGACCAGTCCGGTGGGGCGATCCGGATCGAGCCCGAGCCGGCGCCGCTCGGCGGCACGGTCGACCGGCTTCGTCTCATAGAACGCCGAGCGGATCATCATCCCCGAGGTCGCGTGCACGCGGTCCGCCGGATAGCCGGCCGCCCGCGCCTGTTGCACCGCCTTGGCGGAACCGCAGACGAAATGCTGGTCCTGCCCCTTCTCAATCCAGAAGTGCGGCGGATAGTCCGCGAGGTCGGTCAGCACCGTGACATAGGGCACGCCAGGCAGCGCCGAAGCCAGCGATTCGCACATCGCGCGGTTGAAATTCGGAATCAGCGACACGACCATGTCCGGCTCGCTCCCGAGCCAGTGCTGCTGGATCTGACGCACGAGCGCGGCGTGGGTCCAGCGGATCATGCGTTGCAGCAGCTTGAGCTCCTGCGCCAGGCCCAGCGTCCAGCCGCGCGCGAGCCGCTTGTTGTAGACGTCCTCCGGGTCCATGCCGGTGAGTTTGCGGAAGCTGTCCTTCGGGTCGAGCACCTCGCGCAGGTTCACCAGGCGCACTTTCCAAGGCAGTCCCGCGCGGCGGATCGCTGCCTCCAGCGCCAGCGCGGACGCGCGGTGGCCGCCACCGGCATTGAAATAGACCAGGTCGACGGTGCGGGGAGCCAGAGGCCAGGCGACCAAGGGCGCGCGCGTCATGCGTGCGCCGGCCGCGAGGCGGTGCGGCTGGCGCGCGTCGTCACCGGCATGTGCTGCGCCCAGTGCAGGATCTCGAGTGTCCCGTCGGCCTGCTCCGCCAGCGCGGTGAGGCTTTCGACCCAATCACCGTCGTTGCAGTAGAGGATGCCGTCGATGTCGCGCAACTCCGCATGGTGGATGTGGCCGCAGACGACTCCCTGCACGCCGCGCTTGCGGGCCTCGCGCGCCACCGCGTTCTCGAAGTCGCCCACATAGCTGACGGCGCGCTTGACCTTCAGCTTCAGGTACTTCGACAGCGACCAGTAGGGCAGCCCCATGCGTGCACGCAGCGAGTTGAGGTGCCGGTTGAGCTTGAGCGTGAATTCATAGAGCGAGTCGCCGACGTGCGCCAGCCACTTCGCGCACTGAATGACGCCATCGAACAGGTCGCCATGCATGATCCAGAGCTTGCGACCGTCCGCCGTCTCGTGAATCCACTCGTCGGCCACGTCGATGCCGCCGAAGTTGTGGTTCAGGTACTTGCGCGCGAACTCGTCGTGGTTGCCAGGGATGAAGATCACCCGCGTGCCCTTGCGCGCCTTGCGCAGCAGCTTCTGGATGACGTCGTTGTGCGGCTGCGGCCAGTACCAATGGCGGCGCAATTGCCAGCCGTCGATGATGTCGCCGACCAGGAACAGCGTCTCGCACTCGGTGTGCTTCAGGAAGTCCAGCAGCGCCGTCGCCTGGCAACCGGGCGTTCCGAGGTGCAGGTCGGAGATCCAGAGGGTCCGGTACCTCTTGGGCGGCCGTGAGACCTCCTCGTCCTCCGCGTGGAAGGACAAGTCGGCCGTGTTGCGCCATGCACGAAGGAAAGCGTCATCGCGTTGCATGGGTCGTCATCGTCGCCAGGGCGGATGACCAAGCCATGGCGCGGCGGTGAAGCTTCAGTGACAGCGATGAATCTCGATGGTCGAGTGCCGGATTTCCTCGTGCATCGCGAACGTGGCGCGCACGTCGTCGGGCGTCAATGTTGACGAATGCGTGACAACGCTGAGCGCGCAGGCATAGGCGCTCTGCCCGACGCGCCAGACGTGCAGGTCGGCGATTCGGGTCTCCGAATCGGCCAGGCCCCGCTCCACGCCCTCGCGGATTTCTTCCACCACCGGGTGGTCCATCTCGCGGTCGAGCAGCACCTTGCCGGTCTGCGCGAGAAGGCCCCGCGCCCAGATCGCCACCAGCACGGCGCCGACGATGCCCATGGCGGGATCCAGCCAGGCCCAGCCGAAGAACCAGCCGCCCGCGAGCGCGGCGGTGGCGAGCACGGAGGTGGCCGCATCCGCGAGCACGTGCATGTAGGCGGAGCGCAGGTTCAGGTCGTGGCCATGCGCGTGGCCGTGATGGTCTTCATGCTCGTGCCCATGACCGTGGTGCCCATGACCGTGGTGCCCATGACCGTGGTGATGGTGCCCGTGCGCGCCGCCCAGCAGCGCCGCGCAGACCAGGTTGACCACCAACCCCAGCACGGCCACCAGGATCGCTTCCTTGTAGTGGATCTCCGACGGCGCCCACAGCCGCTCCAGCGAGCTCACGACCATCAGCGCCGCGACGCCCAGCAGGAACAGCGCGCTCGCGAAACCGCCCAGCACCTCGATCTTCCAGGTGCCGAAGGCGAAGCGCGGGTCGTCGGCATAGCGCCGCGCGGCCGCGTAGGCGAAGGCGCTGAGGCCGATCGCCACGGCATGCGAACTCATGTGCCAGCCGTCCGCCAGCAGCGCCATGGAGTTGAACCACCAGCCCGCGCCGATCTCCACCACCATCGCCGCGGCGGTGATCCACATGACGAGGCGCGTGCTGCGCTCGGCGGCCACGCTGTCGGCCTGGAAGCGGTGCTCGTGGCGCCAGCCGGAGAGGTCGTGCGCGTGCATCAGCCGCCTTTCAGTTGCCGAACATGTCGCCGTCGCGCTGCGGCGGCGCGACGCCCAGGTGCCGGTAAGCCGCCAGCGTGGCGATACGCCCGCGCGGCGTGCGTTGCAGGTAACCCTGCTGGATGAGATAAGGCTCGATCACGTCCTCGATGGTCCCGGACTCCTCGCCGATGCTGGCGGCGATGTTGTCCAGCCCGACCGGGCCGCCGTCGAAGCGGTGGATCACCGCCTCGAGCAGCTTGCGGTCCATCAGGTCGAAGCCCTGCGGGTCGACATCGAGCATGGCCAGCGCCTTGTGCGCCACGTCGACGGTGATGCGGCCGTCGCTCCTGACCTGGGCGTAGTCGCGCACGCGCCGCAGCAGGCGGTTGGCGATGCGCGGCGTGCCACGCGAGCGGCGTGCGATCTCCAGGCCGCCGGCCTCGTCCATCGGCACGGCCAGCAGGCCGGCGCTGCGGCGGACGATGCGCGCCAGCTCCTCGGCCGTGTAGAACTCCAGCCGCGCGACGATGCCGAAGCGGTCGCGCAGCGGATTGGTCAGCATGCCGGCGCGGGTGGTGGCGCCGACCAGCGTGAAGGGCTGGAGGTCGAGCTTGATGCTGCGCGCGGCGGGCCCGTCGCCGATCATGATGTCGATCTGGTAGTCCTCCAGCGCGGGGTAGAGGATTTCCTCGACCACGGGCGAGAGGCGGTGGATCTCGTCGATGAAGAGCACGTCGTTGCGCTCCAGGTTGGTCAGCAGCGCCGCCAGGTCCTTGGGCTTCTCCAGCACCGGGCCGGAGGTCTGGCGCAGATTCACGCCCAACTCAGCCGCGATGATGTGCGAGAGCGTGGTCTTGCCCAGGCCGGGCGGGCCGAAGAGCAGCACGTGGTCGAGCGCCTCGGCGCGGTGGCGCGCGGCGCCGATGAAGATCTCGAGCTGCTCCCGCACCTTGGCCTGGCCGACGTACTCGTCGAGCAGCTTGGGCCGCAGCGCGCGCTCGATGGCCTCTTCGTTGGGCGAAGCGGGCGCCGCGGAAACCACGCGTTGCGGGGCCGGGGCGAAGTCGTCGGTCTGGATGGTCATGGGGCGGTAGGCTGAAGGAACAGTTTAGTCGGCCGAACGGCCATCCGAGGCGCGGCCGGGGACGGCGCGCGCATGGCGCTCGTGCAGAATGCGCCACCGAGGAGATCGAGCCAGCGTGTCCATCTACGAATTGAAGCCGCGGTTTCAGGCCCTGTTGCGGCCGCTGGTCGTGCGCCTGCACGGCCTGGGGGTGACCGCCAACCAGGTGACCGTCGCGGCCTGCGTGGTCTCGGTGGTACTGGGTCTCTGGATCTTCTTCGCGGCGCCTTCCCTGTCCGCCTTCGCGCTGATCCCGCTGTGGATGTTCCTGCGCATGGCCTTCAACGCGATCGACGGCATGCTGGCGCGGGAGCACGGCCAGCAGAGCGCGCTCGGCGCCTTCCTCAACGAGCTGACCGACGTGCTCTCGGACGCGGCGCTCTACCTCCCCTTCGCCCTGGTCGCGCCCTTCAGCCCCTTCTGGGTCGGCACCGTGATCGTTCTGGCGGGCCTGAGCGAATTCACGGGTGCGCTCGGGCCGACCATCGGCGCATCGCGCCGCTACGACGGCCCGATGGGCAAGAGCGACCGCGCCTTCGTCTTCGGTGCGCTGGGACTCTATGTCTCGCTCGGCTGGCCGTTGCCGGCCTGGGGCGGATGGCTCATGCCCCTGCTCGCGGCGCTGGTCGCATGGACCATCGCCAACCGCATACGACGCGCACTCGCCGAGGCGAGCGCCAAGCCAGGCTTCTGACGCAGGAAACCGAATGACCGACGCCCGCGTGCCGCAGGAACACCAGTTCAAGACCCACGACGACGTCTCGCTGTTCTATCGCCACTGGAAGGCCACGGCGCCGGCGCGGCGCGGCGCGATCGTCCTGTTCCACCGCGGGCACGAGCACGGGGCGCGAATGGCGCATCTGGTCGACGAGCTGGATCTCCCGGACTTCGACTTCTTCGCCTGGGACGCACGCGGACACGGCAGGTCGCCCGGCCAGCGCGGCTACAGCCCGAGCTTCGCCACCTCGGTGCGCGACGTGCAGGCCTTCATCGACCACATCGGTCGCGCGCACGGCGTGCCGCCTGAAGACATCCACGTGATCGCCCAGAGCGTCGGCGCGGTGCTGGTCGCGACCTGGGCGCACGACTATGCGCCCCAGGTGCGCGGGCTCACGCTCGCCTCGCCGGCGTTCAAGATCAAGCTCTACGTGCCCTTCGCGCGCGCCGGCCTGCGGCTCATGCACAAGCTGCGCGGCCTGTTCTTCGTCAACAGCTACGTGAAGGCGAAGTTCCTCACGCACGAGCCGGCGCGCATCGCAAGCTACGAGAGCGACCCGCTGATCTCGCGGCCGATCGCGGTCAACATCCTGCTTGGCCTCCATGAGGCCGCCGACCGCGTGGTGGCGGATGCCAATGCGATCACGCTTCCGGTGCAGCTGCTGATCTCCGGCGCGGACTGGGTGGTGCACCACAAGCCGCAGCACACCTTCTTCGAGCGCCTTGGCAGCGCGGTGAAGAGCAAGCTGGTACTGCCCGGCTTCTTCCATGACACCCTTGGCGAAAAGGACCGCGCCCCGGCGGTGCGGGCGATCCGCGAGTTCCTGCTGAGTCTGTTCGACGCGCCGCGCACGCCCGTGGACCTGCGCGGCGCGCACCTGAGCGGCAACACCGCCGACGAGTCGCGCGCCCTGGCGCAGCCGCTGTCCCCGCTTTCGCCGCGCGGCGCCTACTGGGCCATCACGCGCGCGAGCCTGCGTTTCGGCGGGCGGCTGTCGCGCGGGTTGAAACTGGGGCACGACACCGGCTTCGATTCCGGCAGCACGCTCGACTACGTCTACCGCAACACCGCGCAAGGCGCCGGGCCGCTCGGCCGCCTCATCGACCGGGCCTACCTCGACTCGATCGGCTGGCGCGGCATCCGCCAGCGCAAGCTGCATGTCGAGGAGTTGCTGCGCGAAGCGATGGAGCGGCTGGCCGAGAAGCACCGCGACGTGCGCCTGATGGACATCGCCGCCGGCCACGGCCGCTACGTGCTGGACGCCGTTTCGGCCAGCCCGGTGAAAGCCAGCTCGATCCTGCTGCGCGACTACAGCGACATCAACGTGCGCGACGGCCTCGCGCTCATCGCGGAGAAGGCGCTGGGCGACATCGCGCAGTTCGTGCAGGCCGACGCCTTCGACCGCATGAGCCTTGCCAGCGTGAACCCGCGGCCCACGCTCGCGGTGGTCTCCGGCCTCTACGAACTCTTCCCGGACAACGAGATGGTTGCCCGTTCGCTGGCCGGCGTCGGCGACGCGGTGGAGGACGGCGGCTACCTCGTCTACACCGGCCAGCCCTGGCATCCGCAGCTGGAGATGATCGCGCGGGCGCTCACCAGCCACCGGCAGGGCGAGGCCTGGGTGATGCGCCGGCGCACGCAGGCGGAGATGGACCAGCTGGTCGCGGAGGCGGGCTTTCGCAAGATCGCCCAGCGCGTGGACGAATGGGGCATCTTCACGGTGTCTCTGGCGCTGCGAGCCGGCCCATGAAAGGCATCGCCCGGCCTCGCCCCTGGAAGCGCGCCGCCGCGTGGCTGGCACTGCTCGGGCCGCTTTTCTACATCAGCTACGGCTTCGCCAACTGGTGGGCCGCCACGCGCGCGGAGGTGCCGGCGCTGGTGTTCGAGTGGGAACGGGGCACGCCCTTCTGGCCGTGGACGATCTTCCCCTACTGGACCATCAACGCCTTCTATGCGCTCTCGCTCTTCCTCGCGAAGGACCGCCACTCGCTGGACCGCCACGCGGCGCGGCTGCTGACGGCGCAGGCCGTGGCGGTGAGTTGCTTCATCCTGTGGCCGTTGCGCTTCAGCTTCGGGCAGCCGGCGGTCGAGGGTGCGCCGGCCTTCCTCTTCAACGCACTGCGCGGCTTCGACCAGCCCTTCAACCAGGCGCCTTCGCTGCACATCGCGCTGGCCGTGATCCTGTGGGACTGGTACCGCCGGCGAATCCATGCGCGCTGGGCGCGGCTCGTGCTGCACGCGTGGGCCTTCGCGATCTGCGCCTCGGTGCTGACGACCTGGCAGCACCATTTCATCGACATTCCCACCGGCGCATTGCTGGGCCTGATCTGCGTGTGGCTCTGGCCCCTGGAGCGCGTGGCGGCGCTGCCGGCGGCCTGGCGGCTGGCGCGCGATCCGCGGCGATGGAGGCTCGCCGGCTTCTACGCTGCAGGTGCCTTGCTCTGTTTCCTGGCCGCGCTGGGTGCGCGCGGCTGGGCGCTCTGGCTGAGCTGGCCGGCCGTGTCGCTGGCCCTGGTCGCGCTCAACTACGCCGGCTTCGGTGCCCGTGGCTTCGGCATGGGGCCGGAGGGCCGGATGAACTGGGCGGCGCGCTGGCTGTTCGCGCCCTATCGGCTCGGCGCGGCCCTCAACGCTCGCTGGTGGACGCGGGGTCTGCCGCCGTCCGTCGAGGTCGCGCCAGGACTGCGCCTTGGCCGCATTCCCACGGCGGAGGAATGGCGCGCCGCCGGCGAACCGCGGCTGGTGAGCCTGTGCGCGGAGCTGCAGCTTCCGCGCGTCCCGGGCGCCCGCTGCGTGCCCATGCTGGACCTCGTCGTGCCACCGGCGGCGCGCTTGCGGCGCGCGGTCGCGGTGATCGAAGGGCAGCGCCGGGGCAGCCGGCCGGTGTGGGTGTGCTGCGCGCTGGGGTTCTCGCGCAGCGCGGCCTCGGTGATCGGCTGGCTGGGCCTCCACGGCGCGACAGGTACGCTGGCGGCTGCGCACGAAGCGGTGCGCCGTGCGCGGCCGCAGATCGTGCTGCGCCCAGCCTGGCTGGCCACGCTCGATCAGGTTTCCACGCCACGCGGATCGCCTCATGAATGACAACGAACGCGCACTCTGCGCCGCCACCGCCGGCCTGCTGCGGGCCAGCGGCGTGATCGCGCTCTGGGGCCTCGCGCTGTCGGTGATCGCGGGCCTGGTGCTGGCGCTGACCGGCCGCTCGCTGCCGGCCGCGGCCTGGATCGCCTACGCCACCGTCGCGCTGGTCGGCCTGCCGGAGCGCTACCTCGCGATGCGCCTGCGCCTCGACGCGGCCCTGTTCAAGGGACTCGCGCAGGGCGGCATCGCGACGCTTCCGGCCATGGACGATGCGCTGGAGAAGCTCGGCCTGCGGCGCGCGGCCGGCACAACCCGCTCGCTGGCCGAGCGCGTCATGGGCACCCGGCAGTTGATGCAGCGTCATGGCCTCGCCGTGGCCGTGCAGACCACCGTCTTCGTCATGGCGCTGGTCTTGCAGGACTGAAGCCCCCGCGCATGCACCTCCAGGAGTCCTCATGAGTTCCTCCTTCCCCGGCGTGCGCAAGCTGGCGGCTTCCGCTTCAGCCTGGCTGATCGTGCTCTTCGCGAAATTGCTGACCGGCGTGCGTGCCATCTGGGCTGGGACTTCGCCCAAGGCCGAGCAGACGCTCTACTTCGCCAATCACACCAGCCACGGCGACTTCGTGCTCCTGTGGGCCACGCTGCCGCCGGACCTGCGCGCGCTCACACGGCCGGTGGCGGGGCAGGACTACTGGGACGCCTCGGCGCTGCGCCGCTTCATCGGGCATGACGTGTTCAACGCCCTGATGATCCGGCGCGACGGCAGCGCGGCCAACGGCGCTGCACCCAACCCGGTCGAGCAGATGACCCAGGCGCTGCAGGCGGGCGACTCGCTCATCATGTTTCCCGAGGGCACGCGCAACATCGGCGAGGAGGTGCTGCTTCCGCTGAAAAGCGGCCTCTACCACCTGGCGCGCGCCTGCCCGCAGGTGCGGCTGGTGCCGGTGTGGATCGAGAACCTGAAGCGCGTACTGCCCAAGGGCACCCTGGTGCCGATCCCGCTGGCCTGCACCGTGCGCTACGGCACGCCCATCCAGCTGGCGCAGGAAGAGGACAAGGCCGCCTTCATCGCCCGGGCGCGCGCGGCGATGCTCGAGTTGCGCCCCGAATATGACAAAGCGGAAGACGAGGCGCCATGAATTTCTCACCCGCCACCCAGACCACGCTGATGCTGTTCGGCGGCATCGCCGGCGTGCTGGTCCTCGCCTCGGCCATCGGCGCGCTGCTCAAGTGGCAGGTGGCGCGCGGCCAGCCGAACGCGGTGATCGACAACCTCAACGCACGCGTGAAGGCGTGGTGGGTGATGGTGGCGGTGATCGGCCTCGCCTTCGCCTTCGGCAAGGGCGGCGTGATCGTGCTGTTCTACCTGATCTCGTTCTACGCGCTGCGCGAATTCATGAGCCTGGCCTACACGCGGCGCGGCGACCATCATGCGATCGCGGTGGCCTTCTTCATCGCGCTGCCGGTGCAGTACTTCCTGATCTGGATCGAGTGGTACGGGCTCTATTCGATCTTCATCCCGGTCTACGCCTTCCTGGTGCTGCCGATACTCGCGGCCGTGGGCGGCGACACCAAGCGCTTCCTGGAGCGCACGTCCAAGGTGCAATGGGGGTTGATGATCTCGGTCTTCTGCATCAGCCACGTGCCGGCGCTGCTGACCTTGCAGATCCCCGGCTTCGAGGGGCGCAACCTGCTGCTGATCGCCTTCCTGGTGATCGTGGTGCAGGGCAGCGACGTGCTGCAGTACGTCTGGGGCAAGCTCTTCGGGCGGCACAAGGTGGCGCCCGAGCTGTCACCCTCCAAGACATGGGAGGGCCTGGTCGGCGGTGTGGCCAGCGCAACGGCGCTGGGCGCCGCGCTCTACTGGGCCACGCCCTTCCAGCCCTGGCAGGCGGCCTTGATGGCGCTGACCATCTGCGTGATGGGCTTCTTCGGCGGCCTCGTGATGTCCGCGATCAAGCGCGACCGCGGCGTGAAGGACTGGGGCACCATGATCGAAGGGCATGGCGGCATGCTCGACCGGCTCGACTCCGTGGTCTTCGCCGCGCCGATCTACTTCCACGCGCTTCGGTACTGGTGGGTCCCCTGAGTCCTGGAACGACCTGGCGGGTCAGTAGGGGTTGGCCAGTTCCCATGTCGCCGGATCGGGAGCGCTGCACGCCCTGAGGCCCAGGATCTGGCCCGTCGGCACGACGTCCTCGCGGCCCACGTCGAGGCAAAGGGAGGACTTGCCCGGCGGCGTGAACAAGGGCTGGATCTGGTAGCGCCTCGAGCCCGGCGCCAGCTTGACGATCCATCGCTGCGCGTCGCCGTGATCGCAGACCCGGCGCCTTGCCGCGGCGGCGCTGAAGTCCGCGTTCCATTCGGCCGCGACGCACAGGCCGTCAGGACTGCGATCGACCGTCGACATCAGTTCCACGATGGCGCTTGTACCGGAGTCGAAGATGGCCAGCGTGAAGGTGGAAAGGCGGCGCTCCTTCCCGGCGGTCGTCTCCGTCCCGAGGCAGTCGCCCGCCCTCACCCATTCACCCACGAAGCCCATCCTCGCGACGGCACAGGTCTGGGTGTCGACGTTGTTCTTGAACAGTTTCAGGCTCACGTCCGCATAGTTCAGCGGCTCGTCCAGCTTGGGCGGCTGGACGACCGCGCACTTGCCATCGGGCCCCGCCTGGTTCCGCGCGCAGTCGGCCACGGCCTGCATCTTGACGGCCTTGTTCGGCGTGTATTCCCAATCGGCGTGGCAAGACCACAGAATGACGACGAAGGGACCCGGCTGCGCCGTGCCTTGATGCCGATTGGTGACCAGGCATGCATTCCGGCGTTCCGCCGCCAGTCCGCTGACCGGGCCGGCGGCCGGCACGAGCGCAGGCCATCCCTCGCGCTGGGGCTGGAAGGCAAAGCGCTGGAAATCGGATCCGGCCGTGCAGGGCTGGAAGGTGGGTTCTGTGTTCGTCGACTGCTCGCGCGTCAGGCAGTGCCTTGCGGGCCCGCCGCGGATGGTCGAATCGGCAAGATGGTAGGCCAGCACACTGGACGCGTCCGCGTTGATCCTGTCGCAGCGGTCGACCACCAGCTTGCTCGTCGCCGCATCGTAGCCGCCGCAGATCTTGTCACCGCCTTCGAACGCGAACTCGAGGACCATGGGCTGCACCAGGGGTCGCGCGGTGACCACCTTGTTCGGTGAGTATTCCCAATCGGCATGGCAGGACCACAGGTAGACGCCGGCAGGGTCGGTTTCTCCGGTGCGTTGCGGCCAACCGGTGATCAGGCAGGCGTTGTCCAGACGCAGGGCGCCGCCGCTCACCGGTCCGGCCGCGGGGGCCAGCGACGGCCAGGCTCCCGCCCTCGCGATGCCCTTGTCCTTGAAGGTGAACTTCTGGAATTCCGAGCCGCTCTCGCAAGCTTGGAATGCAGGTTCGGTCTGCGTTGCCTGCTCGCGCGTCAGGCATTGGCCTGTCTTCCTGCTGCGCAGGGTCGAATCGCTGAAGTAGCTCAAGGCCGCAGCCTCGTCGGCCGCGATCTTCGTGCAGCGATCGACGCCCAGCCTGTTGCGGGCCGCGTCATAGCCGCCGCAGATCTTGTCGTCGCCGGCGAAGCCGAATTCAAGTACCACGGGTGCTTCGAACGGCGGATCGGCCGCATGCGCCATCGAGGCCATGCCCGCCCCCGCCAGTGCGACGAGCAACGCGCGCGCGCCGTGCTTCAGGATATTTCTCACAAGGTCCCCCCATGCAAACAATGCAGCGGAACCTCGCCCGCCAACATCGGCATCGGGCTCCGGCAGTCATCGAGAAATGACTTCGGGATTCTTGCGTTGCTTTCAGGAAAAAATTCTGGAGAAATGTCACGCCAGCGAGGCGCGCGTCGGACTTGCAGCAGCCAGCGATCGATCCGCTATTTGGCCAGCGACCTCAGCGCCAGCTTGATCCCCTCGCCGACCCCGATGTCCTTCGGCAGGGTCTTCAGCGAAAGGGCCGCTTCCTTGTCGCTGTAGCCCAGCGCGACCAGCGCCTGCAGGATGTCGGCCTGTGCATCGGTCGCGGGATGGGCAGCCTGGCCGATGTCGGCGCCCAGCTTGCCCTTGAGTTCGAGCAGCAGCCGCTCGGCGGTCTTCTTGCCGATGCCCGGGATCTTCACCAGTCGTCCGGCGTCCTGCAAGGTGATCGCCTGCGCGAGTTCGGCCACGCTGAGCCCGGACAGCACGCCGAGGGCCATGCGCGGGCCGACGCCGGAGATCTTGATGAGCTGGCGAAAGGTGGCCCGCTCGCTGGCGCTTCCGAAACCATAGAGCACCTGCGCGTCTTCGCGCACGACGAAGTGGGTGAGCAGCGAAACGCGCTCGCCCGCGCCGGGCAGGTTGTAGAAGGTGCTCATCGGCACATCGACCTCATAGCCGACGCCATTGCAGTCCACGACCACCTGCGGCGGATTGCGTTCGGCCAGGATGCCGGTGAGTTTGCCTATCATGGGTGCCCTTCTTGCCTGAAATGAAAACCGCGTGATTCTGCGACACACCTTCTCCCCGCCCAACAATACGCGCCTGGGCCACCTCTGCGGCGCGCTCGACGCGCACCTGCGGCGCATCGAGGAGGCGCTGGGCGTGAAGATCGCACACCGCCACGAGCAATTCAAGATCGACGGTCCCAAGGCCAAGGCGGAGCGCGCGATGGAGGTGCTGCAGGCACTCTACGAGATCGCGCAGCGACCCATCGACCCGGCCGTCGTCCAGCTGACGCTCGCCGGCGACAGCTCGATGACCGAGGCCGAGGACGGCTCGGTGATGCTCGCCACGCGCCGCGCCGACCTGCGCGCGCGCACGCCCAACCAGAGCGTGTACCTGCACAACATCGCGAACCACGACATCACGCTCGGCATCGGCCCGGCCGGCACCGGCAAGACCTACCTCGCGGTGGCCTGCGCCGTCGACGCGCTGGAGCGCAGCGCGGTGCAACGCATCGTTCTCACGCGCCCGGCGGTCGAGGCCGGCGAGCGGCTTGGCTTCCTGCCCGGCGACCTGACGCAGAAGGTCGACCCCTACCTGCGCCCGCTCTACGATGCGCTCTACGACCTGATGGGGTTCGACCGCGTGCAGAAGGCCTTCGAGCGCAACGCGCTGGAGATCGCGCCGCTTGCATTCATGCGCGGGCGCACGCTGAACAACGCCTTCGTGATCCTGGACGAAGCGCAGAACACCACGCCCGAGCAGATGAAGATGTTCCTCACGCGCATCGGCTTCGGTGCCAAGGCGGTGGTGACCGGCGACGTGAGCCAGATCGACCTGCCCAAGGCGCAGCTGAGCGGCCTCATCGATGCGGAGCGCGTGCTCAAGCGGGTCAACGGAATCGCCATCACGCATTTCACCAGCGCCGACGTGGTGCGGCATCCGCTCGTGGCGCGCATCATCGACGCCTACGACGGCGCCCGCAAGCGCGCACCGGCGGCCCGATGACGATGGCAGACCTGTCGCTATCGCTGCAGTTCGGGCGCTTCCGCGATGTCGCGCGCCACCGGGCCGCCTTGCCACGCCACAGCGTCGCGCGGTGGATCCGCCACGCGCTCGACACCGACGGCGAGATCACGGTGCGCATCGTCGACGCCGAGGAAGGCCAGCAGCTCAACCGCGAGTTCCGCGGCAAGGACTACGCGACCAACGTGCTGACCTTCGACTATGCGCAATCGCCCGTCGTGATGGCGGACCTGGTGCTGTGCGCGCCGGTCGTGGCGCGCGAGGCAAGGGAGCAGCGCAAGACACTGGGCGCGCACTACGCGCACCTTCTGGTGCACGGCACGCTGCACGCGCAGGGCTGGGACCACGAGACCGGAGAAGCGGACGCGGAGGCGATGGAAGCGCGCGAGATCGAGATCCTCGCGCGGATGGGAATCAGGAACCCGTACTGAACATCTGCAACGGGATGGTGACCGGGCCGTCGTTGAGCAGGTGCACCTGCATGTCGGCGCCGAATTCGCCGGTGGCGACCACCGGATGCGCGGCGCGCGCCTGCTTCACGAAGTGGTCATAGAGGCGCCGCCCTTCGTCCGGCGGCGCGGCGCCGGTGAAGCTGGGCCGGTTGCCGGCGCTCGCATCGGCCGCCAGCGTGAACTGGCTCACCACGAGCAGTCCGCCGCCGATGTCCTGCACGCTGCGGTTCATCTTGCCGGCGTCGTCGGAGAAGATGCGCAGCTTGAGAATCTTCGCGAGCATGCGATCGGCCACGGCGTCGCCGTCGCCGCGCTCCGCGCAAAGCAGCACCAGCAGGCCTGCCTCGATGGCCCCGACGGTGCGGCCCGCGATGTCGACGCGGGCGTGCGCCACGCGCTGCAGCACGGCCTTCATGGCATCGCCTCGCCCTGCGTGGCGCGTGCTTCCATGCCAAGCGGCAGCAGCTGGATGGTCACGCGCAGGCCTGGCACGGCGTCCATCAGGGCCTGCTCCAGCGCATCGCGCAAGCCGGCGGCGCGCTGCAGCGGCCAGTCGCCCGGCGCGTGCATGTGGAGATCGGCGAAGCGACGCTGGCCGGCACGCCGGGTGACGATGTCGTCGAAGCGGAGCTGGGCACCCTCCGGCACGCTGGCGGTGAAGTGCTCCAGCGTGGCGTGCAGCAAGGCGAGCGCCTCGGGATCAAGCGCCTCGTCCATCAGTCCCTGGGAGGAGCGCCACACCAGCTTGCCGCCTTCGCGCACGATGTTCAGCGCGACGCCGATCGCGATCAGCGGGTCGAGCCAGAGCCAGCCCGTGAACGCGACCGCCACGATGCCGATCACGACGCCGGCCGAAGTCCAGACGTCGGTGACCAGGTGTTTCGCGTCGGCCTCCAGCGCGATGGAGCGGTGCATGCGCGCGGCGCGGAACAGCGCGAAGGCGAGCGCCGCGTTGAAGCCGGAGCTCAGGATGGACAGGCCCAGGCCCCAGCCCAGCTGCTCCAGCGGCTGCGGCGACAGCAGCCGCACCACCGCCGCCCAAAGGATGGCCGCGGCCGCGCCGATGATCAGGATGCCCTCGAAGCCGGAGGAGAAGTATTCGGCCTTGTGGTGGCCATAGGGATGGTCCTCGTCCGCCGGCCGCTGCGCGATCGTCACCATGGCCAGCGCGAAGGTCGCGCTGGCGAGATTGACGAAGGATTCCATGGCATCCGAGATCAGGCCCATGGAGTTCGTCACGTAGCCGGCCCAGCCCTTGAGGACGATCGTGATGATCGCGACCGCGATGGACACGCGCAGCAGCAGCTGGGGGCTCGGCGCGGTGCGCTGCAAAGAGGTGGGATCGGAGGACAAGGTCGAATGAAGCGTTCCGTCTCGCAACGGTGGCGAATTATGGCCGCTCGCCGGGCCTCGCCGGCCGTCGCGTACGATGAGGGCAGTAACCCACCAGGACCAAACTTCATGAACAAACTTGCGGTCATCCTGTGCGGACTCGCATGGACTCACGGCCTCGCGCTTGCCCAGGCGCCGGCATCCAACGCCGTCCCCGCCGAGGAGCGCGCGGGCATGCTCAAGTCGGTGCGCGGCGACGTGCAATTGCTCAGCGGCAGCGGCAGCGGCGGCACGCGCACGGCCCGCGCCGGCGATGCGGTCGCGCCCATCGATCGCGTCGTCACCGGCGCCGATGCCGCCGCCAGCCTGGTGCTGCGCGATGGCACGACGATCGTGGTCGGGCCTTCGTCGCGCCTCGACCTCAAGCAATTCCATTTCGACGCGACAACGCAGGATGGAGGCCTTCTGGTGTCGCTGCTTCGCGGGTCGCTGCGCATGATCACCGGCCTGATAGGCAAGTCCCACCCGGACGCGGTGCGCGTCGAGACGCAGACCGCGGTCATCGGCATCCGAGGCACCGACTTCATCGTGCAGGCGGATCCGCAGCCGTGAGTCTCAGTCGTCTTTCATTGTTCGCGGCGGTCCTGTCGGCCGCCGTTCTCGCGGGCTGCGCCGCGCCGGCCACCCGGGTCGTCCTTCTGCCGCAAACCGATGGCAAGGCATCCGCCGTCGTGGTGGGCACGGAGGATGGGCAGGAAACGCTCGACCGCCCCTATATGCGCGCCACCGCCAAGGCGGGCGCTCGCGGTGCGCCGGCCGTCGACGAGGCGGACCCCGCGCGGGTGCGGGCCGAGAACAAGGCCCTGTTCGATCTGGTGCCGCCGCCGGCGCAAGGCTACACGGTGTTCTTCGATGTCGGCGGGACCGAACTCACCGCCAGTTCGCAAACCGTGATGAAAGAGGCCCTGGCTGCCGCCGTGGCGCGCAGCGGCGGCGAGATCGTGGTCACCGGACACACCGACACCATCGGGCCGAGCGCACGCAATGACGAGCTTTCGCGCAGCCGCGCGCAGCAGGTGCGGCAGCTGTTCATCGACCAGGGCTTCCCTGCGGAGCGCATCGAAGCGGTCGGCCGCGGCGAGCGCGAGCCGGCGGTCCAGACCGCCGACGAGGTCGACGAGCCGCGCAACCGGCGCGTGAGCATCGAGGTCCGCTGAAGCCTCAGCTCAGCGTGACGCGCGCGAACTTGCGCTTGCCGACCTGCACGACGTAGCTGCCGGCCGCCAGCTTGAGGCCCTTGTCGCTGACCACGCTGGAGTCGACTCGCACGCCGCCGCCGTCGATGAGCCGGTTGCCCTCCGAGGTCGAAGGCGCCAGGCCGGCCTGCTTGAGCAGCTGCGCGATGCCCAGCGGTGCACCGGACAACGCGACTTCCGGAATCTGGTCGGGCACGCCGCCCTTGCTGCGGTTGACGAAGTCCTGCTCGGCCGCCTCCGCCGCGGCCGCATCGTGGAAGCGCGCGGTGATCTCCTTGGCGAGCGCGACCTTGGCATCCTTCGGATTGCGACCGGCTTCGACCTCCGCCTTCAGCGCGGCGATCTCGGCCAGCGACCGGAAGCTCAGCAACATGTACCAACGCCACATGAGATCGTCGGAAATCGACAGCACCTTGGCGAACATGCTGTTCGCGTCCTCGCTGATGCCGATGTAGTTGTTCTTGCTCTTCGACATCTTCTCGACGCCGTCGAGCCCTTCCAGCAGGGGCATCGTGAGTATGCACTGCGGCTCCTGCCCATACTCCTGCTGGAGATGTCGTCCGACGAGCAGGTTGAACTTCTGGTCCGTGCCGCCCAGTTCGAGGTCGGACCTGAGCGCGACGGAGTCGTAGCCCTGCATCAGCGGATAGAGGAACTCGTGCACCGAGATCGACTGGCCGGCCTTGAAGCGCTTGTTGAAGTCGTCGCGCTCCATCATCCGCGCGACGGTGTACTTGGCCGCCAACTGGATCATCCCGCGCGCGCCCAGGGGGTCGCTCCACTCGGAGTTGTAGCGGATCTCGGTCTTGGAGGGGTCGAGCACCATGCTGGCCTGCCGGTAGTAGGTCTGGGCGTTGGCCTCGATCTGCTCCCGGGTCAGCGGCGGCCGCGTGCTGTTGCGTCCTGAGGGGTCGCCGATGGTGGTGGTGAAGTCGCCGATCAGGAAGATCACCGTATGGCCCAGATCCTGGAGCTGCCGCATCTTGTTGAGCACGACGGTGTGGCCGACATGGATGTCGGGCGCGGTCGGGTCCAGGCCGAGCTTGATCCGCAGTGGCGTGCCCGTGGCTTCGGAGCGCTGGAGCTTGCGCACCCATTCGTCCTGGGGGAGAAGTTCGTCGGTCCCGCGCAGCGAGATTTCGAGGGACCGTCCTACACCATCGGACAGATTTGCGGATGTAACAAAATCGGGGTTCATTGGCCTTTTTGGCTGATTTCACTATGGCCGAAGCTATACTCAGCCCGACTTTCCGAGCGCTGGATTCTAAGCGGCGCTTTCCTTTCCGCACCGTCTGCCGCCCGTTCGACACGGCCTCCGCAGCCCGGATCTGCTGAACCTGAGCTGGAATTCGAAGTTTGATCAACGGCATTCTTGCCGCCGAGGAGCTGCTTGCTTCTCGTGTGGCCCATACCTTTCGGACCTATCCGAAGCAGATCACGGCGGTGATCGCCGCGTTGCTTCTGTCCGCGGGCGGCGGTGCCTTCGCCGTCGCCTCTCTCGGCCCCGATGCCTCCCAGATTCCCGTGAAGCAGGTCTTCGAGGCCGTGACGCCCCTGTCCGCCGTCGACCAGATCGCGGACCTGGAAGCGCATACCTTCACCCTCTTCCGCAACGAAACGACCCGCTCCAGCGACACCGCCGAGGCCCTGCTGCGGCGCCTGGGTATCTCGGACCCGGCTGCCGCGGCCTTCGTGCGCGCCAATCCGGACGCGCGAAACGCGCTGCTCAGCCGGCCGGGCCGCACAGTCACCGCCGAGGCGACGCCGGAAAACACACTCCAGAAGCTCAGCGCCCGCTGGATTCCTGACAGCGACGGCGGCTTCAAGCGCTTCGTGGTCGAAAAGACGCCTGCCGGCTTCAAGGCCCGCACCGAGACCGATGCGCTCACGCCGGGCACGCGGCTGGCAAGCGGCGTTGTGCGCAGCTCGCTCTTCGCGGCCACCGACGATGCTGGCATCCCAGATCCGGTGGCCGGCCAGCTCGCGGACATCTTCTCGGGCGACGTGGACTTCCGCTCCCTGCGCAAGGGCGACCGCTTCGCCGTCGTCTACGAGACCTTCGACGCGGACGGCCAGACGCTGCGCAGCGGACGCGTCCTGTCGGCCGAGTTCGAAAGCGGCGGCAAGATCTACCAGGCGCTGTGGTTCCAGGAACCCGGCCAGAAGGGCGGCTACTACCGTCCGAACGGCGACAGCCTGCGCCGCGCCTACCTGAGTTCACCGGTCGAGTTCTCGCGCGTGTCGAGCGGCTTCGCGATGCGCATGCATCCGATCCTCAACAGCTGGCGCCAACACAACGGCATCGACTTCGCGGCCCCCACGGGCACCGCGGTGCGTAGCGTCGGCGACGGCACGGTGGAGTTCGCGGGGACGCAGAACGGTTACGGCAACATCGTGATCATCAAGCACCGCAACAACCAGGAAACGGCCTACGCGCACCTGAGCCGCATCGACGTCAAGGTCGGCCAGGGCATCAGCCAGGGCCAGACGGTGGGCGCGGTCGGTTCGACCGGCTGGGCGACCGGGCCGCACCTGCACTTCGAATTCCGGGTCAACGGCGAGTACCACGATCCGTCCACCATCGCGCAGCAGGAAGGCGGCATGCCGATCACCGCGGCTTCCCGGCCGTCCTTCGAGCGGCTCGCGGTCGCGACGCGCGCGGAACTCTCGGCCGCCTTCTCGGTGGTGCAGGCCAGCGCCGACTGACCCACGCCGCCGCGTCGACCTGCTGACCCAAGGCCTCGACGCATGGCTGAACTCTTCATCGGCCTGATGTCCGGCACCTCGCTTGACGGGGTCGACGGCGTTCTGGCGGACTTCGAAGGCGGCGGCATCGTGGTGCGTGCCTATGCCGCCGCCCCCTTTCCGGTGGGTCTGCGAACCGAATTGATGGCCCTCAACGCGCCGGAAGGCGACAACGAGCTTCACCGCGCCGCCCTGGCCGGCAACGGGCTCGCGCGCGTCTATGCAGGCGTGGTCCACGAACTGCTGGCCAACGCCGGCGTGGCGGCTGAAGCCGTCACCGCGATCGGCGCGCACGGCCAGACGGTGCGCCACCGCCCCGGCGAGTTCGATGCCGTCGGCTATACCTTGCAACTCAACAACCCCTCGCTGATCGCTGAACTGACGGGCATCGACGTGACCGCCGATTTCCGCAGCCGCGACCTGGCGGCCGGCGGCCAGGGTGCGCCACTGGTGCCAGGCTTCCACAACGCACTGTTCGCGCGCGATGACCAGGCCGTGGCCGTGCTGAACATCGGCGGGATCTCCAACCTGAGCCTGCTGCCCGCGGGCGGCGGCACGGTGCTCGGCTTCGACTGCGGACCCGGCAACGCCTTGCTCGACTACTGGTGCCAGAGCCATATCGGGCAGCCCTACGATGTCGCGGGGCAATGGGCGGCCGGCGGCCACGTTCTGCCTGAACTGCTGGCACGCCTGTTGGCCGAGCCCTATTTCGCGAAGGCCCCGCCGAAAAGCACCGGCCGGGACCTGTTCAATCCGGCATGGCTCGCAGCACAGCTGGGAACATCGGCCACGAATCCCGCCGACGTGCAAGCGACGCTCGCGGAATTGACGGTCGAGACCTGCGCCGCGCGGCTCCGGCGCCATGGCCCGGAGAGCAGATCGCTGGTCGTCTGTGGTGGCGGGGCCCTCAACTCGCATCTCATGGCCAGGCTGCAAGCGCTGCTGCCGGCCGTGGAGGTCGTCTCCTCCGCGGAACGCGGCCTGCCGCCGCTGCAGGTCGAAGCGACAGCTTTCGCCTGGCTGGCGCGCAGCACGATCCAACGCAAGCCGGGCAACCTCGCCAGCGTCACGGGGGCGCGGGGCGCGCGCATCCTCGGCGCCATCTACCCCGCCTGACGCCTTCGCCGGCCGCCAGGGGCTTGCTCTTCAAACCTGGCCCGACACCTCGGGCTGCTCTGGCTGGACCGCGCGTGCATCCGGCGGCAGGTGCCAGAAGATCAGCGCGGAGGCCACGGTAATGAGCCCCATGCTCGCGAAGGTCGCCTGGAAGGCGTACAGCGTCGCCACTGGTGTCGCGCCGCCGAAGATGCCGGTGTAGCCCCCCAGCACCGCGCTGGCGGCGGCGACGCCCAGGCTCATCGCGAGCATCTGCACCATCGACAGCAGGCTGTTGCCGCTGCTGGCCATGCTTCCGTTCAGGTCCCGCAGCGTGATCGTGTTCATGGCGGTGAACTGCAACGAATTGAAGGCGCCGAACACGAGCAACTGCGCGATATGCAACGCGACCGGCTGCCCGGGCGCCGCCAGACCGAAGCTGGCCATGGTCAGACCGACGAGCAGGGTATTGGTGACCAGCACCTTGCGGTAGCCATGGCGGGTGATCAGCGGCGCCGCGAAGCGCTTCATCGCCATGCCCGCCAGCGCGATCGGCAGCATCATGAGGCCGGCGCGCAGCGGTGAATAGCCCATCGACACCTGCAGCAGCAGCGGGATCAGGAAAGGCATGCAGCCGCTGCCCAGGCGGGAAAAGAGATTGCCGAGCAAGCCGATGCTCAGGGTCGGCACACCGAACAGCGAAGGCTCGAAAAGCGGGTCCGGCCGGCGCACCGCATGGAGCCAGTAGGCCGCGATGCTGGCGAAACCGAATACCAGCAACACCAGCACGCCGACCTGCCGCAATCCCAGGCCGGAGACGCCATCCATCGCCAGCGAGATCGTCACCATCCCGAAGGCCAGCATCGCATAGCCGATGCCGTCGAAGCGCCGCTGCAACGCGCCCCGCAGATCCGGCATGTAGCGCAGCGTGGCGATGCAGCCGGCCAGGCCGACCGGGACGTTGATCAGGAAGATCCAGTGCCAGGACGCGTACTGCACGAGCCAGCCGCCCAGTGTCGGCCCGAGCAGCGGGCCGATGAGCCCAGGGACGGCCACGAAGCTCATGGCCTTGAGAAACTCGTCGCGCGGCACGGTACGCAGCAGGGCCAACCGTCCGACCGGCAGCAGCAGCGCGCCGCCCAGGCCCTGCACGACGCGCGCCGCGACCAGCTGGCCGATGCCGGCCGACAGGGCGCAGCACACCGAGCCCACCACGAACAGCACGATCGCGGAGAAGAAGACGCGCCGCGTGCCGAAACGGTCGGCGACCCAGCCCGAGGCCGGGATCAGCATCGCCATGGTCAAGGCATAGGCCACCACCACCGACTGCATGCGCAGCGGGCTCTCGCCCAGGCTCGCCGCCATGGCCGGCAGCGCCGTGTTGATGATGGTGGCGTCGAGCGTCTGCATGAAAAAGCCGACGGCGACGAGCCAGAGAAGGGTCTTGGGCGTGGTGTCGGTCGTGGCCATGGATCTTCAGGAACGGCAGGCAGCAAAAAGCCGCCCGGAGGCGGCTTGTCGAGGGAAGGCGCCGGAGGCCGGCATCAAGCCGAGAAGCTCGATCCGCAGCCGCAGGTGCTGGTGGCGTTCGGGTTCTTGATCACGAACTGGGCGCCCTGCAGGTCTTCCTTGTAGTCGATCTCGGCACCGACCAGGTATTGGTAGCTCATGGCGTCGATCAGCAGCGACACGCCATTCTTGGTCATGGTGGTGTCGTCTTCGTTGGTGATTTCATCGAAGGTGAAACCGTACTGGAAGCCGGAGCAGCCGCCACCCTGAACGAAGACGCGCAGCTTCAGTTCGGGGTTGCCTTCCTCGGCGATCAGGTCGGCGACCTTGGCAGCCGCGCTGTCGGTGAAGACGATCGGCTCGGGCATCTGGGTCTGGATGTTTTCTGCAACGGCGCTCATGTGGGAGGACTCCTGTGAGGGGGCCGGACGTCCGGCCAATGGACCCATGCTACTTCAATCGGCAAAAAACCGCCCGGAGGCGGTTTTTTGACAGTGCGAGCGGTAGGCCCGGAAACGCGATCAGCGCTTCGAGAACTGCTTGCGGCGGCGTGCGGAATGCAGACCGACCTTCTTCCGCTCGACTTCACGCGCATCGCGCGTCACGAAGCCGGCCTGGCTCAGCACCGGCTTCAGCGTCGCGTCGTAGTCGATCAGCGCACGGGTGATGCCGTGGCGCGTGGCACCCGCCTGGCCAGATTCGCCGCCGCCCGCCACGTTGACCATGATGTCGAAGGTTTCGACGTTGTTGGTCAGGAAGAGGGGTTGCTTCGCGATCATGATCGAGGTCTCGCGGCCAAAGAAATCCTGGATGTCCTTGCCGTTGACCGTGATCTTGCCGGTGCCTTTTTTCAGAAACACGCGGGCGACGCTCGATTTGCGACGGCCGGTGCCATTGTTCCATTCACCAATCATTCTCAAGGCTCCTTACAGTTCCAGCACTTTGGGCTGTTGGGCGGTATGCGGGTGCTCGGCGCCCCCGTAGACCTTGAGTTTCTTGATCATCGCGTAGCCGAGCGGGCCCTTGGGCAGCATGCCCTTGACGGCCTTTTCCAGGGCGCGGCCCGGATGCTTGGCTTGCATGTCGCGGAAGTTGGTGGCCGTGATGCCGCCCGGGTAGCCCGAGTGGCGGTAGTACACCTTGTCAAGCGGCTTGGCGCCGGTGACGCGCAGCTGCGCTGCGTTGATGATGACGATGAAGTCACCGGTATCGACGTGAGGCGTGTAAATGGCCTTGTGTTTGCCGCGCAAACGGAGAGCAACTTCGCTGGCTACTCGTCCGAGGACCTTGTCGGTCGCGTCAATCACAAACCACTCGTGCGTCACGTCAGCGGGTTTGGCGCTGAACGTCTTGGTCATGAGTTTCTCTTTGAAAGAGGGTTTGAGCGGGCCCTTTTCCACGGTCGGCGTTCCTCTGACGGGAATCTCTTAGGTGGGTTGGAAGTCCTCGCCGCGGGGCCACGAAAGCGCTGCGAAGCCCGCGATTATATGAAAAATAGGGCGACTTGGGCAATCCGCCCGCGATCCGGCGGCCGGCCCGTTACCATCGGAGCCATGTTCAGCTACCGCCACGCCTTCCATGCCGGCAACCACGCCGACGTGCTCAAGCACACGGTGCTGATCGCCACGCTCGATTACCTGCTTGAAAAAGAGGCAGCCCTGACGGTGGTCGACACCCACGCTGGCGCCGGCCTGTACCGGCTGGATGGCGACTACGCCGGCACCAGCGGCGAGGCGGCCGACGGCGTGCTGCGCTTCTTCACGGACGCGCAAGCCCCGCAGGCGCCACTGGCCGACGCCCTCGCCCGGTATCTGGGAGTGATCCGCGACTTCAATCCCAAGGGCGGCGCGAAGATCTACCCCGGTTCGCCCTTCATCACCCACCATCTGCTGCGCGACCAGGACAAGCTGAAGCTCTTCGAGCTGCACCCGACCGATGCGCGCACGCTCGACGCCAACATCGCCCAGCTGGAGGCCGGCCGGCAGATCGCCATCCAGCGCGAGGACGGCTTCGGCAGCGCGACGAAGTTCCTGCCGCCGCCGTCGCGCCGGGCTTTGGTGCTCTGCGACCCGAGCTACGAGATCAAGAGCGACTACGCAAGGGTGCTCGATTTCGTCGGCGAGGCTCTCAAGCGCTTCGCCACCGGCACCTACGCCGTGTGGTACCCGATCATCCCGCGGCCCGAGGCGCACGACCTGCCCCGCCGACTCAAGACCCTCGCCACCAAGGCCGGAAAGCCCTGGCTCCATGCGACCCTCACCGTCAAGTCGAGCAAGATCGTGACCGACCCCTCGGGCGCCACGCACCGGCCCGGCCTGCCGGCCAGCGGCATGTTCCTCATCAATCCGCCCTATACGCTGAAGGCGCAGATGCAGGCCGCCCTGCCCCAGATGGTGGAACGGCTCGCGCAGGATCGCCACGCCGCCTTCTCGCTCGACAGCGGCGGCTAAGCCGCGCTTCGTTCAGCGGTGCCGCCGGGCCGCGGTCTTGCGGCGCCGCGGCTGCGGGGCCGGCGCAGCCTCGGCGAGCGGCTGCGGTCCCACCTCCTCCACCTCGACGCCGCCGCAGCGCGAGCCCTTGTCCGCCATGACCGACAACGCAACCGGCTTGATGCCCACATCCAGAAGCCCGATCGCCTCGGCGGCCGCCCGGCTCAGGTCGATGATGCGACCTGCGGAATAGGGCCCCCGGTCGTTGATGCGCACCAGCACTTCGCGCCCGTTGACCAGGCTGCGCACGCAGACGCGGGTGTTGAAGGGCAAAGTCTTGTGCGCTGCCGTGAACGCGGTCATGTCGAAGCGTTCGCCGTTCGCGGTCTTGCGCTGGTGAAACTGGATGCCGTACCAGGACGCGCCGCCGCGCTCGAAGATCTCGCGCGGTCCTTCGTCGCCCGGCAGCCCGTCGTCCGGCGCGTCGCTGCTCGACGAAGAGAGGTCGTAGCGCACGGAGGGCACCTGCGAGCGCGGCGGCGCACCGGGCGGAAGCGCGGGCTGACGCGCCAGCGGACGCAGTGCGCTCGGTGCAGCCGCGTCGCCGCCGGCCGGTGGCGCCTGCGTGGTGCACGCCATGAGCAGAACGGCGGCCAGAAGGGCCGGTCCTCTCGCCAGGCGCCAGCCCGACAAGCTCATTCGCTCCCGCAGAGCCGCTCCAGGACAGCGAGCGTCGCGACCGACTGGTTCATCGTGTAGAAGTGCAGGCCCGGCGCTCCTCCACTGCGCAGCCGCTCGCACAGGTCTGTCACCACATCGAGGCCGAAGGCCTTGATCGACGCGGTGTCGTCGCCGAAGCCCTGCAGGCGCAGCCGGATCCAGCGCGGGATCTCGGCCCCGCAGGCATCGGAGAAGCGCATCAGCTGCGTCGACCCCGTGATGGGCATGATGCCCGGCACGATCGGCGTCGAAAGCCCCAGCTTGCGTGCGTCGTCCATGAAGCGGAAGTACGCGTCGGCGTTGAAGAAGTACTGCGTGATTGCCGAATCCGCGCCGGCCTTCACCTTTGCGGCGAAAGCCTGCAAGTCGGTCTCGGGCGAACGCGCCTGTGGATGCACCTCGGGATAGCACGCCACCTCGATGTGGAAATCGCGGCCGGTCTCTTCGCGGATGAAAGCGACGAGGTCACTGGCGTAGTGGAATTCGCCGCCCATGCCATAGCCGCTCGGCAGGTCGCCGCGCAGCGCCACGAGGCGCTTGACGCCCATGGCCTTCAGTTCCGCCAACTGGGCACGCACCGTCGCTCGCGTGGCACCGATGCAGGAGAAATGGCTCGCAGCGTCACCGCCCTCGCCGAGGATCTCGCGCACGGTGCTGAAGGTGCCTTCGTGCGTGGAGCCGCCGGCGCCATAGGTCACCGAGCAGAATTCGGGCCTGCGTGCATAGAGTTGCTGGCGCACCGTGCGCAGCTTGGCTGCGCCCTCGGGCGTCTTCGGAGGAAAGAATTCAAAGCTGAGCGGAAGGCGCACGGCCGGCTCCTGTGGCGCCGCTCTCGTGAACGGCATGAATGAAGAACTCGCGGTTGCCGTCGCCGCCCGCGATCGGGCTGTCGAACCAGGCCGCGACGCGAAGGCCGAGGTCCGCACAGGCCGCGCGCAGGCGCTGCTCGACTACCGCGTGGAAGGACGGATCGCGCACGATCCCGCCCTTGCCCACCTGGCCCGGCTGCAGTTCGAACTGCGGCTTGACCAGCATCAGCAGGTCACCGCCGGGCGCGAGCAGGGGCACCAGCGCGGGCAGGACCAGCGTGAGCGAGATGAAGGAGAGATCGCCGACGATCAGCTCGAAGTCCGAATCCTCCGGCGAGCCCTCGGCCCACGCCTGCGCAGTCAAGGTGCGCGCGTTGATGCCCTCGATGGCCGTTACGCGTGCGTCGTCGCGCATCCGCGGATGCAACTGGCCATGCCCCACGTCCACGCCCACGACATGCGCCGCGCCGCGTTGCAGCAGGCAATCGGTGAAGCCGCCAGTCGACTGCCCCACGTCGAGGCAGCGCCGGCCACGCGGGTCGATGCCGGCGGCGTCCAGCGCGCCTTCCAGCTTGAGTCCGCCTCGGGAGACGTAGCGCGCCTCGGCCGCGTCGAGCAGTTCCAGCTCGGCGCCTTCCGGCACATCGTCGCGGTTCTTGCCCACGACGCGCCAGTCCGCGCCATCGCGCCAGCGCAGGCCGCCCGCTATGAGCCGGACGGCCTGGGAGCGCGAGGCGGCCAGGCCGCGCTCGACGAGCAATTGATCGGCACGCATGGCGCGCGCGATCAGTAGCGGTAGGTGTCCGGCTTGTAGGGGCCGTTCTTGTCCACGCCGATGTATGCGGCCTGCGCGTCGGTCAACTCGGTCAGCATCGCGCCGACCTTCTTCAGGTGCAGGCGGGCGACCTTCTCGTCCAGGTGCTTGGGCAGCACGTAGACCTTGCCCGGCTGGTAGGCATCGGGCTTGGTGAAGAGCTCGATCTGGGCGATGGTCTGGTTCGCGAAGGAGGAAGACATCACGAAGCTCGGGTGGCCGGTGCCGCAGCCCAGGTTCACGAGGCGCCCCTTGGCCAGCAGGATGATCCGCTTGCCATCCGGGAAGATCACATGGTCGACCTGCGGCTTGATCTCGTCCCATTCGTACTTCTCGAGCGACGCGACGTCGATCTCGTTGTCGAAGTGGCCGATGTTGCAGACGATCGCCTGGTCCTTCATGGCGGCCATGTGCTCGTGGCGGATCACGTCACGGTTGCCGGTGGTCGTCACGAAGATGTCGGCCTTGTCGGCGGCGTATTCCATCGTCACGACCTTGTAGCCTTCCATCGCGGCCTGAAGCGCGTTGATGGGGTCGATCTCAGTCACCCACACCTGCGCGCTCAGCGCGCGCAGGGCCTGGGCCGAGCCCTTGCCCACGTCGCCGTAGCCGGCCACGCAGGCCACCTTGCCGGCGATCATCACGTCGGTCGCGCGCTTGATGCCGTCCACCAGCGATTCGCGGCAGCCGTAGAGGTTGTCGAACTTGCTCTTGGTGACCGAGTCGTTCACGTTGATGGCGCGGAACAGCAGCGTGCCCTTGGCGCTCATCTCGTTCAGGCGGTGCACGCCGGTGGTGGTTTCCTCGGTCACGCCGATGATCTCGGCCGACTTGCGGGTGTACCAGGTCGCATCGACGGCCAGCTTGGCCTTGATGGCGGCGTAGAGGATGCGTTCCTCGTCGCTGGTCGGATTGGCCAGGACGCCCAGGTCCTTCTCGGCGCGCTGGCCCAGGTGCATGAGCAGCGTGGCGTCGCCGCCATCGTCCAGGATCATGTTCGGGCCTTCGCCGGCCGCGCCCTTGGGCGCGAATTCGAAGATGCGGTGGGTGTAGTCCCAGTAGTCTTCCAGCGACTCGCCCTTGACCGCGAACACCGGGGTGTTCGTGGCGGCGATGGCGGCGGCGGCGTGGTCCTGCGTCGAGAAGATGTTGCACGAGGCCCAGCGCACGGTGGCGCCCAAGGCTTGCAGCGTCTCGATGAGCACCGCCGTCTGGATCGTCATGTGCAGCGAGCCGGTGATGCGTGCGCCCTTCAGCGGCTGGGCCTTCGAGAACTCCTCGCGGATGGCCATCAGGCCGGGCATCTCGGTTTCGGCGATGCGGATTTCCTTGCGGCCCCAGGCGGCGAGGGAGAGGTCGGCGATCGCCTGGTCGGCGGTGGCAACGGGGGTGGGCTTGAGAACAGCGCTCATGAAAACTCCAAAACAAGTTTGAAAGGTGCCACTGCGTTCGGGGAAGGGACTCACCGCGAGAACAGCGGGTGAGCGTGGTTGCGATGTGGTCCGAGCCTCACGCCTGACGGCGCTGCAACGCTCCTCGGAGCCGGCATTTTAGCGCGCGCCGGCTTTTTCGCCGCCAGCAGCGATTTTCCGTTCGGCCTAGACTGCATTCGAACTCCCGATTTCCCTTCACTCCGGCGCCGCAAGGCGCTTTTCTCATGTTCAAAATCAAAGTCCTGGCCACTTCCTTCGTGCTTGCCGCGTCGGCCGTCCTGCCGCTTGCCGCTTCGGCGCAGGCGCCGGTTTCCCCGGCGGCGCAGCCCCCTGTTCGGGTGCGCGGCGTCATCGAGCGCGTCGATGCCGGCTCGCTCACCGTGAAAGACCGCAGTGGCGAGGTCGTCACCATGGTCCGCCCCGCCGACATGAATGTGTCGGAGGTCATCCCGCTCAGCCTGGCCGACATCAAGCCCAACAGCTTCATCGGCACCGGCGCGATGCCGCAGCCCGACGGCACGCAGCGCGCCATCGAGGTCGTGGTGTTCCCCGAAGCCGCTCGCGGCACCGGCGAAGGCCACTACCCCTGGGACCTGATGCCCCAGAGCACCATGACCAACGCCACCGTCTCCACCCTGTCGGAGGCACCCTCGAACGTGCCCGGCGGCCAGAAGCTGGTGCTGAAGTACAAGACCGGCGAGCAGACGGTCATCGTGCCGGCCGGCACGCCGGTGGTCACCTTCAAGCCCGGCAACGACGACCAGGCCGCGCTGATGGTGCCCGGCGCCAAGGTGGTCGTCACGGCCCAGGTGAAGGATGGCAAGCCGACCGCGACGCGCGTGCTGGTCGGCCGCAACGGCTTCCAGCCGCCGATGTGAGCGCGCCGGCGGGGGCCGGTCGCTAAAATCGAGGGCTTTGCGTTCCGGCGGCCCGCGCCCGTGAGCGCATCCAGCGCTCACCGCCATGACCTTCGCCTCCGAAACCCGCCGCCGCCGCACCTTCGCGATCATCTCCCACCCGGACGCCGGCAAGACCACGCTGACGGAGAAGCTGCTGCTCTTCTCCGGCGCGATCCAGATCGCCGGCTCGGTGAAGGCGCGCAAGGCGACGCGGCACGCCACCTCCGACTGGATGGAGATCGAGAAGCAGCGCGGCATCTCGGTGGCCTCGTCGGTGATGCAGATGGTCTACCGCGAGCACGTCATCAACCTGCTCGACACGCCCGGACACAAGGATTTCTCCGAGGACACCTACCGCGTGCTGACCGCGGTCGACTCCGCGCTGATGGTCATCGACGCGGCCAACGGCGTCGAGGCGCAGACACGGCGGCTGATCGAGGTTTGCCGCCAGCGCGACACACCCATCATCACCTTCGTCAACAAGATGGACCGCGAGGTGCGCGAGCCGCTCGAACTGCTGGACGAGATCGAGCGCGAGCTGGGCATGCCCTGCGTGCCGATGACCTGGCCGGTGGGCCAGGGCAAGAGCTTCGGCGGCATCATCAACCTGCGCACCCAGGGCATGACGGTCTTCGAATCGGGCAGCGAGCGCCTGCCGCAGGATTTCGAGACCATTCCCGTCGCCGACACCGCCACGCTGCACAAGCGCTTCGGCCGCGAGTTCGACACCGCGCTGGAGAGCATGGAACTCGCCACCGGCGCTTCGCCCTCCTGGGACCGCGAGGCCTTCCTGGCCGGCAGGCAGACACCCGTGTTCTTCGGCTCCGGCGTCAACAACTTCGGCGTGATGGAAGTACTGGACGCGCTGGTCGACCTCGCCCCGCCGCCGCAGCCGCGCATCAGCACCACGCTGGTCAACCGCCAGCCGGTGGTGCGCGAAATCCAGCCCGAGGACAAGGACTTCGCCGGCGTCGTGTTCAAGGTGCAGGCCAACATGGACGCCAACCACCGCGATCGCATCGCCTTCGTGCGCATGGCCTCGGGCAAGTACACGCCGGGCATGAAGCTCAGGGTGCAGCGCACCGCGAAGGAGCTGCGCCCGACCAGCGTCGTGACCTTCATGAGCCAGCGCCGCGAGGCGGTGGAAGAGGCCTACGCCGGCGACATCGTCGGCTTCACCACGCATGGCGGCGTGCAGCTGGGCGACACCATCACCGACGGCGCCTCGCTGCAGTTCACCGGCCTGCCCTTCTTCGCGCCGGAACTTTTCATGACGGTCATCCTGAAGAACCCGCTGCGCACCAAGCAGTTGCAGCAGGGCCTGGCCCAGCTCGGCGAGGAAGGCGCGATCCAGGTGTTCCGCCCCGAGGTCGGCGGCCCGATGCTGCTGGGCGCCGTCGGACAGCTGCAGTTCGAAGTCGTGCAGCACCGCCTGAAGACCGAGTACGACGCTGACGTGCGACTGGAAGGCTGCCAGTACACCGGCGCGCGCTGGATCACGGCGGACACGCCGGCCGAGCTGCGCGCCTTCACCGACGCCTACCCGGCGCGGATGGCGCTGGACGCCGCCAACACGCTCGCCTACCTGTGCACCTCGCCCTACGACGTGCGGCTGGCGCAAGAGCGCTTCCCGAAGATCCACTTCCATCCGCTGCGCGAGCACGCGGGCCTGTCGCTCCAGACCGCCGGATGAAAGCGCTGGACGCCTGGCCGGCCGCTGATCGGCAGGGACTCGTCGGCGTTTTCACCGACATCGACGACACGCTGACCACCGATGGTGCGATCACGCCCGATGCGCTGCGGGCGCTGCATGACCTGAAAGCAGCCGGGCTGCGCGTGGTGGCCATCACCGGCAGGCCGGTCGGCTGGAGCGAACCCTTCGCGGCGGCCTGGCCGGTCGATGCCATCGTGGCCGAGAACGGCGCCGTCGCCCTCACGGCCGCGCCCGAAGGACCGGAGCACACGTTGCGCAGGCGCTATCAGCAGGATGCATCCACCCGCGCCGCCAACTTCGCCCGCATGCGGCACGTGCTGGAGCGAATCGAGCAGGAACTGCCCCCTGCCCGCCGCGCGACGGATTCGCCCGGCCGCGAATGCGACATCGCCATCGACCACGGCGAGTTCGCGCACCTGGACGACGCGCAGATCGCCGCTGTCGTGGCCTTGATGAGGAGCGAAGGGATGCATGCCACGGTCAGCAGCATCCACGTCAATGGCTGGTACGGAGGCCACAACAAGCTCGAAGGCGCACGCTGGATCGTGCGCGAACTGTGGGGGCGCCGGCTCGAGGACGAGATGGGCCACTGGGCCTACGTCGGCGACTCCACCAACGATGCGCTGATGTTCGAGCACTTCAGGCACAGCGTCGGCGTCGCGAACATCCGCCGCTTCGAGGGCCTTCTCTCACACCTGCCCCGCTACATCGCCCAGGGCGAACGCGGCGCCGGCTTCGCCGAGGTCGCGGCGGCCGTGCTCGCGGCGCGTCCGGCGCTCAGGGCACCGTGAAGGCGACCGGCTTCGCGCGCGCCAGGACATTGCCCGACGCGACGTTGTTCATCAGTTCCAGCCGTGCCGTGTAGTCGCCTTTCGGCGGGCTCAGCCACAGCTCCGTCTGGCCGCCCTCCAGCTCGATGACTTCCGCCTTCTGCCCCCGGCGCTCCAGCGTCAGGCGGAAGTGGCCGGTGCCCGCCACCTTCGGGCCGGCATGCGACACGTTGAAGCCGCTCGCATGCAACTGCACGCGCAGCGGCAACTGCACCGCCGCGTGGTCGGCCGGGCTCAGCACCTCGACGCGTGGCTCGCCCAGCAGGCTTGCGGGCGCCACGCCCTTGTTCTGCTTGCTGACGGTGAACCTCAGCGGCTTGCTGTAGACGAAGTAGGGGATGTGCCCCTGGTCGGCCAGCACCAGGCGCATGGTGTAGGTGCCCGGCGGCAGGTCGACCACCGATTCCATCTGGCCCTTGCCGAAGTGAATGTAGTGCTCGGTGAAAGGCAGCGGCTTCTTGAAGTCCAGCGGCAGGGGCTGGTCGATCAGCAGGTGATGGTGCCCCGCCCGCCCCGCGGTCTGGCCGGCCGGGACGATGCCGCGCATCGACAGGCCGAAGCGCGCGACGAAGGGCGCCTCCAGCGTCACGCCGTCCTTCAGATTGGTGAAGTAGGCCTCGGCCGACCAGTTGGGCGGCGGCACCACCCAGGGGTGCGCCGCCAGATCCGCGCCCTCGGCGTCGGCCGGTGCCTGGGCTGCTGCCCAGCTCGCGCACGCCATCAGGCAGGCGGCGATCAGGAACTTCCCCGCCGAACCCTGTCGGCGCATGTGATTGACCATTCCGGCTTCTCCTCCAATGGAGGCCGGATTCTCCCATCGCTCAGCCGGTGTGCGCCTTCACCCAGCGAACGATGTCGGCCGCGCCCATGGCCCCGGCCTGCCGCGCCACTTCGCGGCCGCCGCGGAAGACGGCCATGGTGGGAATGCTGCGGATGTTGAAGCGCGACGCCAGGGCCGGCACGGCCTCGGTGTCGACCTTGGCCAGGCGAACCCCCGGCTCGAGCTGCCCCGCCGCCTGCTCGAAGGCCGGCGCCATCTGGCGGCACGGGCCGCACCAGGGCGCCCAGAAGTCCACCACCACCGGAATCTCGTTGCGGGCGACGTGGCGGTCGAACGCGGATTCACTCAGCGCGGTGGAATGCCCGGTGAAAAGCGGCTTGTGGCAGTTTCCGCAATCCGGCGCGCTGCCGAGCTGGGCGCCCTGCACGCGGTTGGTGGTGTGGCAGTGGGGACAGACGATGTGCAGCGTTTCGCTCATGGTGCGCTCCGGATGGGCATGCGGAGGAACTTGGGACGAGCGGCTCGAAAACAAGCCGCCCCCGCCTCAGGCCACGGCTGCCGCCCGGGACGTCTTCCACTGGGTCCACGCGCCGGCGAGCGCCAGCACGAGCAGCACCAGGGTGTAGCCGCGCACGGTGCCGAGCAGGCCCAGCGGCGCGATGAGCAGGCCCGCCACCATGGCCGGCACGCTGAACGCGAGGTAGCTCACGACGAAGATGGCCGCGAAGAGTTCGGCACGCTCGTGCGCCTGCGCCTGCGGGGCCAGGGTCTGGATCAGGGCGGAGAAGGCTCCGCCGAAGCCGACGCCAGCCAACGCCGTGCCCGCGAAGAAGAGCACCACCGAACGCGTGGCAAGGGAGGCCAGCAGCAGCACCAGGCCGGTCGCCAGGCTCGCCATGCCGAAGGCCGCCGCCCGGGGCGCGCCCAGGCGGCCGAGCAGCGACGGCGCGATGGCGCCCAAGCCGGACAGCACGGCGATGGTCAGGCCGTTGACGAGCCCGTCGTCCACCTTGAACACATGCAACATGAGGGAGGGCACCAGCGAGAAATACAGCCCGCCCAACCCCCACACCGTGACCAGCACCGGCACCCCGCGGATGAAGTCCGGCCGCGCCCGCACCGGCAGCGACACCCGCGGCACCAGCGAGGCCAGCACGCCCGCGCGCGGCGTCGCGGTCTCGGGCATGAAGGGCAGCAGCAGCGCGCCCACCGCGAAGATTGCCACCAGCACGCTGAACACCACCGGCACCGGGTGCGCCGTGAGCTTGACCGCCATGCCCGTCAGCAGCGCACCGAGGGCCAGCCCGGCCAGGGGCGACACGCTGGTCACCAAGGCCCCGAGCCGCTTGCGCGACGCCGGCGCCGCCTCGACCACGGCGGCCGTGAGCGCCCCGCTGGCCACGCCCGTCGCGATGCCCTGGACGATGCGCGCGGCGATCAACCCGCCGATGCCGCGCGCCATGAAAAACATCGCCATCGCCACCGCCTGCAGGACCAGCGCGCCCAGCACGACCGGGCGCCGCCCGATGTGGTCCGACAACGAGCCCGCCACCAGCAGCGAAGCCAGCAGCGCGATGGCGTAGATGGCGAAAGCCACCGTCAGCATGACGGGCGAAAAGCCCCAGGCGTGCTGGAACACCACGAACAGCGGCGATGGCGCGGCGGCGGCAAAGAAGAAGGCGAAAAGCACCATCCCCAGCAAGGGAAAGGCCACGGCGGGAGGCAAGCGCCAGGGCCTCCGGGCGACGGGCGCGAGGTCAGGAGAGATCGATGACATGGGGCAATCCTCTTAACGCAAAGATTTTTGCATTTGCAGGATTATAGGAAGACCCCAACGCTAACGCAATGATCTTTGCGTTAAAGTGTGTCCATGAACACAGCGCAAGTGAAACGTCCGGGCGGCCGCAGCGCGCAAGTGCAGGCGCTGGTGCGCACGGCCCTGGAGGAACTGGTGGCTGAACAGGGCCGCGAGCGCGTGACCGTGCCGGCGGTGGCGGAGCGCGCCGGTGTCAGCGCGTCCAGCATCTACCGCCGATGGGGCGATCTGTCAGCCTTGCTCGCCGAGACGGCGACGCACCGACTCGACCCGAACCGCCCGTTGCCCGACACGGGCGAACTCCGGCAAGACCTGGAGGGCTGGGCCCGCGAGTTGATCGTCCACCTGACCCAGCCTTGCAGCGCGTCACTGCTCAAGGCGGCCGCTGCCCTTTCCGGGAACGGCGACGCGGATTGCCTGCGCAACCGCAAGGCCGAGGCCGAAGTGCTGGTGGGGCGCGCGCGGCAGCGCGGAGAAGCGGGGCCGGACGCGCGGCAGATCATCGACCACGTCATCGCGCCGATCGTGTTCCGCATGCTCTTCGGCGGTGCGCCGGTCCCACCCTCGCTGGCATCCACGCTGGTCGACGAGACCTTCGCGCTGGCCGCGGCGCACGCTCACTGAGGCTTGGCCAACCCCAGCTTCTCGATCAGCGCCTTTTCGCGCGTGAAGGTGTCCTGCGCGAACTTTGCGTAGGCGGCCGAGCTCATGTAGTCGGGCAGCATGTCGTAGCGGTCCAGCGCGGCCACGTAGCTCGGCTCTTCCATTGCCTGCTTGAAGGCGTCGTGCAGTTTCTTGACAACCTCCGGCGGCGTGCCCTTGGGCGCCCCGATGCCGAAGGGCGAGTTCTGCACGATGTCCAGGCCCAGTTCCTTCAGGGTCGGCGCATCGGGGAACTTGGCCAGCCGCTTCTCGCCCCAGGTGTTGAGCACCCGCAGCTTGCCCGAGGCCACCAGCGGCGCGAAGCCGGTCGAATCCGCGATCGCCATCAGGTGATTCCCGAGCACTGCCTGCGAGAGGTCCGCGCTGCCCTTGTAGGGGACATGCTGCAGCTGGATGCCGAGCTGCTGCGCCACCAGCTCCGTCGTCAGGTGCGGGCTGGTCATGGTGCCGGTCGAGCCGTAGGTCAGCTTGCCGGGGTTGGCCTTGGCGTAGGCGACGAAGTCGTTCCAGTTCTTGATCGGGCTGTCCGCCGGTACCGCGATGCCGAAGGCGTAGCCGGTGACGTTGATCACGTAGCTGATGTCCTTCACCGGATCCCAGTTGATCTTCGTCGTGTAGGGCAGGCGGAACACGCCGAGCGGGATCTGGGCGATGGTGTAGCCGTCGGCAGGTGCGGACTGCAACTGCTGTGCCGGCAGCGTGCCGCCAGCGCCGGGCTTGTTCTCGACCACGACCGCCTGGCCGAGGATCTTCGAGGCATTGTCCGCGAGCTGACGCATCGTGATGTCGGTCGGGCCGCCCGCCGGGAACGCGATCACCAGCTTGACGGGCCTGGCGGGAAAGGATTGGGCTTGTGCGGCGGTGACGGCGAGGCCGAGCAGCGCAAGGCACAAGAGGGAACGACGAAACATGAGGCTGACTCCGAGCTGAATGGGCCGTCATTTGGCCGTGCGGACTTTCCCTGGGCAACCGGGTATCTCCCCGGTCCCCGTGTCGCGCAGGCGTCAGGCGGCGGCGCGCTCAGCCGGCGTGCTGCATGAACCCGTCGAGCACGTTGACCGCGTTGGTGCCCACCGCCGCGACGGCATATCCGCCCTCGAAGACGAACACCGTCGGCAGGCCGGCGCGCGCGAGATCCTCGCCGATGCGCAGGTAGTCGGGCGTGGCCAGCGTGAAGCCGGCGATCGGATCACCCTCGAAGGTGTCCAGGCCCAGCGAGACGACCAGCGCGCCGGGCCTGAACGCCGCGATCCCGCGCAGCGCCTCGCGCAGGGCCTCGCGCCACGCCGCGAAGCCGGTGCCGCGCGCGAGCGGCAGGTTGCGGTTGAAGCCCAGCCCCGCGCCCTCCCCGCGCTCGTCCGCGTAGCCCAGGTAGTACGGGTACTCGGTGTGCGGGTCGCCATGGAGACTGGTGAACTGAACGTCCGCGCGCTCATAGAAAATGGCCTGCGTGCCGTTGCCGTGGTGGTAGTCGACGTCCAGCACCGCGACGCGTTCCACGCCCGCATCGCGCAGCGCCTGCGCCGCGATCGCTGCGTTGTTGAGGAAACAGTAGCCGCCGAAGAAATCGGCGCCGGCGTGGTGCCCCGGTGGGCGCGTCAGCGCGAAGGCAGCACGCTCGCCGCCGAGGACGCGCCGCGCGGCCGTCCAGGCGCAGGCCGCGCCGACGCGCGCGGCCTCCCACGTGCCCGCGGTAAGCGGCGTGCCTGCGTCGTACGAGAAGAGGCCCATGCGCGCCGCGAAGCTGGCCGGCAGCACGTCGCACCGGAAGCCGCGGATCGGCCAGTACGACGGCAGCGCATCGCGCCCGGCGTTGGCCGGGTCGAGTGCCACCCATTCGTTCCATGCGTTGGCGAGGAAGGCGATGTAGCGCGGCGCATGCACGCGCGCGATGACACCCTCGTCGAAGGGATCCGGCGGCTCGACGGCGCCGAGCCCGCGCTCCAGCAACTCGCGCAGTACGTAGTCGGCGCGCGCGGGCACCTCGAAGCAGGGCACCAGTTCGCCGCGGAACATCTCCACCTTGCCGTGGTGCAGCGCATGGCGGTCGTTGTAGACGGTGCGCATCAGGCCCTCAGCGGCGCCGGGCCCGCATCCTCCTGCGGCGGCAGCGTCAGCACCACGTGCTTCTCCTTCGAGCGCGCGAGCACCGGCGCCAGCGCGACGCCGGTGTGCGTACCCAGGCGCACCACCTCCTCCGGCGGCGCAGCCGCCACCACCCGACCGCCGCCGTTGCCGCCTTCCGGCCCGAGGTCGACCAGCCAATCGGCTTCCGCGATCACGTCCAGGTCATGCTCGATCACGATCACGCTGTGCCCACCGTTCACCAGCCGATGCAGGACGTGGATCAGTTTCTCGACATCCGCCATGTGCAGGCCCACCGTGGGCTCATCCAGCACATAGAGCGTGTGCGGCGCCTTGTTGCCGCGCCGCGTGACGTCGTCGCGCACCTTGCTGAGCTCGGTCACCAGCTTGATGCGCTGCGCCTCGCCCCCCGAGAGCGTGGGCGAAGGCTGGCCCAGCGTCAGGTAGCCTAGCCCCACGTCCTTCAGCAGCTGCAGCGGATGGCTGATGTTGGGCATGGAGGCGAAGAACTCGACCGCCTCGTCCACCTCCATCTTCAGCACGTCGCCGATGCTCTTGCCGCGCCAGCTCACGGCCAGCGTCTCCGGATTGAAGCGCGCGCCGTGGCACACCTCGCACGGCACCTTCACGTCCGGCAGGAAGCTCATCTCGATGGTGCGCACGCCCGCGCCTTCGCAACCTGGGCAGCGGCCTTCGCCGGTGTTGAAGCTGAAGCGCGCCGGCCCGTAGCCGCGCGCCTTGGCCTCCAGCGTGTCGGCGAAGAGCTTGCGGATGGTGTCCCAGAAGCCGATGTAGGTCGCCGGGCAGCTGCGCGGCGTCTTGCCGATCGGCGTCTGGTCGACTTCCAGCACGCGGTCGATGGTCTCGTAGCCTTCGACGGCGACGCAACCCGACCACTTCGGCCGCTTGCGCGCGGCATCCGCGTCACGCCCGGCCTTGGTCATGCGCTGCACGACGATGGCGTAGACATTGGCGAGCAGCACATCGCGCGCGAGCGTCGACTTGCCCGAGCCGCTGACGCCCGTCACCGCCACGAGGCGGTGCAGCGGCAGCGAGACCGTCACGTCCTGCAGGTTGTGCAGGTTGGCACCGCGCACCGTCAGCCAGTCGGGTGCGCCCGGCTCCGGCGCGGGCACGCTGCGACGCGCCTGCAGCGGATGGCGGATCGCGTCGCGCAGGTAGCGCCCGGTCTGCGAGTTGCCCGCGCCCACGATGTCGGACACGCTGCCCTCGGCGACCAGGCGGCCGCCGCGCTTGCCGGCGCTGGGGCCGATGTCGATGATGTGGTCGGCGCGGCGGATGGTGTCCTCGTCGTGCTCCACCACCACCAGCGTGTTGCCTTTGTCGCCGAGCTTGTGCAACGCGTCCAGCAGGATCCTGTTGTCGCGCGCGTGCAGGCCGATGGTCGGCTCGTCGAGCACGTAGCAGACGCCCTGCAGGTTGCTGCCCAGCTGCGCGGCGAGCCGGATGCGCTGCGCCTCGCCGCCGGAGAGCGAGGGCGCACCCCGGTCCAGCGTGAGGTAGCCGAGGCCGACCTCCTCGAGGAACTCCAGCCGGCTCTTGATCTCCGGCACCAGGTCGCGCGCGATCTCGCCTTGCCGGCCGGTGAGCACGAGGCCCTCGAACCAGGCGCGGATGTCACTGACGCTCATGCGCGCCAGCTGCGTGATGCCGATGCCGCCTTCGCCCCAGCCCTGCGTGGCCGCCACCGCACCAGCGTCGTCCTTGCGGCCGCCGAACATGACGGCGCGCGCGGTGGCGTTCAACCGCGTTCCCTCGCAGGTCGGGCAGACGGCATCGGCCACGTCCTCGACCTCGGGCTCCGCGAAAGTCTGCTCGCGGCCCCGGTTGTCATCCGACAGCACCGAGTCGTCGAACACCTTGCGCTGCTCCTTGGTGAGCTTGACGCCGGTGCCCACGCAATCGGGGCACCAGCCGTGCTTGCTGTTGTAGGAGAAGAGGCGCGGGTCGAGTTCCGCATAGCTCGTGCTGCAGACCGGGCACGCGCGCAGCGTCGAGAACACGTGCGCGCGGCCGATGCCGGCCGTCGGTGCGCCAGCCATCATCGCGCCGCGCAGGCCGGTGAGATCGCTCAACACATGCACCACGCCCTTGCCGTGCTCCAGCGCCTTGGCGAGCGCCTGGCGCAGGGCGGTTTCCTCCGAAGGCAGCACGTCGAGGCTCGCCACCGGCAGTTCGATGCTGTGCTCCTTGAAGCGGTCGATGCGCGGGAAGCCGGTGGTCGGCAGGAACTCGCCGTCCACGCGCAGGTGCGTGTAGCCGCGCGGCCGCGCCCAGTCGGCGAGCTCGGTGTAGACGCCCTTGCGGTTGCTGACCAGCGGTGCGAGCAGGCCGACGTGCTGGCCCTTGAAGTTCTTCAGCAGTTGCGCGGCGATGCTGTCCGGCGTCTGCGGCTGCACCGCCGCGCCGTCGTGGATGCAATGCTGGATGCCGAGCTTCACGTAGAGCAGCCGAAGGAAGTGCCACACCTCCGTCGTCGTCCCCACCGTGCTCTTGCGCCCGCCGCGCGACAGCCGCTGCTCGATCGCGACCGTCGGCGGAATGCCGTAGACCGCGTCCACCTCCGGGCGGCCGGCCGGCTGCACGATGCTCCGCGCATAGGCGTTGAGCGATTCGAGATAGCGACGCTGCCCTTCGTTGAAGAGGATGTCGAAGGCCAGTGTGGACTTGCCCGAGCCGCTCACACCCGTCACCACGCTGAACTTGCCGCGCGGGATGTCGACCGAGAGGTTCTTGAGGTTGTGCTCGCGCGCGTTGACGATCTGGATCGCGTTGCCGCCCGCCACGGGCTGCGCGCGTGCCGCGTACGAGCGTGCCGCCCGTTCGGCCACCTTGTAGGCGCCAGGGCCGACGGCCAGCTCGTAGTCCGCCAGCGCGGCACCGGTGAGCGAGGCGCTGTTCTCGCGCACCTGCTCGGGTGTGCCGACCGCCACCACCTGCCCGCCGCCCTCCCCGCCTTCGGGGCCGAGGTCGATGAGCCAGTCGCTCGCGCGGATGACGTCGAGGTTGTGCTCGATCACGACCAGCGAATGGCCTGCATCCAGCAGCTTGCGCAAGGCGCGCATCAGGCGCGCGATATCGTCGAAGTGCAAGCCGGTGGTCGGCTCGTCGAAGAGGAAGAGCGTGCCCTTGCGCGCCAGCGGCTGCTTGCTGGCGCTGCCGCTCTTCGCCGCCTCGGCGAGGAAGCCCGCGAGCTTGAGCCGCTGCGCCTCCCCACCGCTGAGCGTGGGCACGGGCTGGCCGAGCTTCACGTAGTCGAGGCCCACGTCCACGATGGGCTGCAGCACGCGCAGCACCTCGCGGTCGGCGTCGAAGATCGCCGCGGCTTCCGCCACCGTGAGGTCGAGCACGTCCGCGACGTTGAAGTTGCGGCCCTTGCGCTCGATCGTCACCTCCAGGATTTCCGGGCGGTAGCGCTTGCCGTCGCAATCCGGGCAGCGCAGGTACACGTCGGAGAGGAACTGCATCTCCACGTGCTCGAAACCTGAGCCGCCGCAAGTCGGGCAGCGCCCGTCGCCGCTGTTGAAGCTGAACTTCGACGCGGTGTAGCCGCGCTGGCGCGCGAGGGCCGCTGTCGCGAAGATCTCGCGGATCGCGTCCCACGCACCGACATAGCTCGCGGGGTTGGAGCGCGCGGTCTTGCCGATCGGCGACTGGTCGACGAAGACCACGTCGCTCAGGTGATCGGCGCCGAGCATCCGGTCGTGCGCGCCCGGCGTCTCGGTCGCCTTGCCGAAGTGGCGCATCAATGCCGGCGCCAGCACGTCCTGGATCAGCGTGGATTTGCCCGAGCCGCTGACGCCGGTGATGCAGACCAGGCGCGACAGCGGCAGCTCGACCGTCACGTCACGCAGGTTGTGCTCGCGCACGCCTTCGAGGATCAGGCGCGGCGTGCTGTCGGTCACCATGCGACGGAAGCCCATGCCGATCTGCTTGCGCCCGCCCAGGTATTGGCCGGTGAGCGTGTCGGCGTCGCGCAGATCGTCGGTGCTGCCGTCGAACACGACCTGCCCGCCGCGCACGCCGGGCCCGGGACCCATGTCGATCACGCGGTCGGCGGCCAGCATCACGGCCGGGTCGTGTTCCACCACCACCAGCGTGTTGCCCGCGTCGCGCAGGCGCAGCATGGCCTCGGTGATGCGGTTCATGTCGCGCGGATGCAGGCCGATGCTGGGCTCGTCGAGCACGAACAGCGTGTTGACCAGCGAGGTGCCGAGCGCGGTCGTGAGGTTGATGCGTTGCACTTCGCCACCGCTCAGCGTGCGGCTCTGGCGGTCGAGGGTGAGGTAGCCGATGCCGACGTCGTGCAGGTAGCGCAGGCGCGTCGTGATCTCTTCGAACAGCAGCTTCAGCGCCTGAACATCGCCTCCGCCCCCAGGCTTCCCCACTTCGTGTGGTACGCCTTCCCCCTCGCCGGGGGCGGCGCCGGATGCCCGGCCGAGCCGTGCATCGGCGCCCCTGGTGGATTCGAAGAAGCGGCGCATGCGCTCTATTGGCAACAGCATGAGGTCATGCAGGCACAGGCCGGGGAGTGCCTCCAACTGCTCTCGCGACCATTTCGCGCCGGCGGGCATGAAGCGCTTCGCAGGGTCGAGAACCGCGTCCGCGTCCTGCTTGCTGCCGATGCGCCACAGCAGGCTCTCCAGCTTCAGGCGCGCGCCAGCACAGGTCGGGCAGGGCGTGTAGCTGCGGTACTTGGACAGCAGCACGCGGATGTGCATCTTGTACGCCTTGCTCTCCAGGTAGCCGAAGAAGCGGCGCACGCCATACCACTGCTGGTTCCACTTGCCCTTCCAGTTCGGCGAGCCCTCGATCACCCAGGCCTGCTGCTCGGCCGTGAGCTTGTTCCAGGGCGTGTCGCGCGGAATGCCTGCCGCCTCGGCGTGGCGCATCAGATCGTCCTGCGCTTCCTTCCACGCGGGCGTCTGGATGGTCTTGATCGCGCCCGCGCGCAGCGTGAGCTTGTCGTTCGGGATCACCAGGCCCAGGTCGACGCCGATCACGCGGCCGAAACCGCGGCAGGTCTCGCAGGCGCCCACCGCCGAATTGAAGGAGAACATCGACGGGATCGGGTCGGTGTAGCGGATGTCGCTTTCCGGGCAATGCAGGCCGGTGGAGAACTTCCAGATCTCCGGCGCGGCGCCCTCCTCCGCCGGCACCGCGTACACGGTCAAGCGGCCACTGCCGCGCTTCAGCGCCACCTCGATCGCCTCGACCACCCGCGCCCGCTCGGCGTTGCCCATGCGGAAGCGGTCGGCCACCACGTCCAGCACCTTGCGCGGTCCGGTCGGCGTGGCGACCTCGCGCTCGGCCTGCACGCGCGTGAAGCCGCTGGCGGACAGCCACTGCGTCACTTCATCGGCCGTCGTGCTGCCCGGCAGTTCGACCGGGAAGGTCAGCACCACGCGCGGATCACCGCCCGCGGCCGCGCGGGCGGCCAGGTCCGCATAGATGCTGTCCGGCGAATCGTGGCGTACGGGCAACGCCGTCTCGCGGTCGAAGAGCTGCGCGGCGCGGGCGAAAAGAAGCTTCAGGTGGTCGTTCAGCTCCGTCATCGTGCCGACCGTGGAGCGCGAGGAGCGCACCGGATTCGTCTGGTCGATCGCGATGGCGGGCGGCACGCCTTCCACCTTGTCGACCGCCGGCTTGTCCATGCGGTCGAGGAACTGGCGCGCATAGGCCGAGAAAGTCTCGACATAGCGCCGCTGGCCCTCGGCGTAGAGGGTGTCGAATACGAGGCTCGACTTGCCTGAGCCGCTGGGCCCGGTGACCACCGTCATCTCGCCGGTGCGGATGTCGAGGTCGAGGTTCTGAAGATTGTGCTGGCGTGCACCGCGAATCCGGATGGAGCCCTGTGTCATGGATGCCTTGGGGGGTGGGGCAGACATTCTAGGAACCATGGGAGGCGGAGCCGTGCAGGACATCACATGGACCGGGGACGGGCAGGGTTTCCCCCGATTGGGCTGGTCCATCTTTTATTAACAAATAGACACATTTGTTTCGGCGCCAGCGGCGTCTTCCGAAAGGCTTCCCGATGACCAGGTTTCGCGCTCTTTGCACGGCGGGCTTCTTAGCGCTCTCCGCTTTCAGCGCCGCCGCGCAGATCCTCATCGGCCAGACGGCCGGCATGAGCGGCTCGGTGGCGGCGAGCGTGAACGAGACGATCGGCGGCGCCCAGCTCGTCATCGACGCGGTGAACGCCCAGGGCGGCGTTCACGGCGAAAAGATTGAGGTGCTTCGCATGGACGACGCCTTCGACGTCAAGCGCGCCGGCGAGAATGCGCGCCTGCTGATCGAGGAGAAGAAGGTCGTGGCCCTCTTCATGAGCCGGGGCACGCCGCATTCGCAGGCCATCATCCCGTGGCTCGACAAGAACGACGTGGCGCTGATCGGCCCTTCCACCGGCGCGATGGTGCTGCACAAGCCCTTGCAGAAGCACGTCTTCAACGTGCGCTCGACCTACCAGCGCGAGGCGGAAAAAGCGGTGCAGCATCTGCTCACCATCGGCGTGAGCCGCATCGCCGTGGTGTACGTGACCGACTCGTTCGGCCAGGACGCGCTGGAAGGCGCGATGGCGGGCTTCAACAAGGCCAAGGCGACGCCCGCGGTGTCGATCCAGGCGGACCGCGACAAGCCCGACTACAGCGTCATCGTGCCGAAGATCACCGCCGCCAACGCGCAGGCCGTGGTGTGGATCGGCTCCGGCCTGGCCGTGGTCGACGGCGTCAAGGCGCTGCGTGCCTCGGGTTCGGCGGCACAGGTCGTGACGCTGTCGAACAATGCCTCATCCGGCTTCATCAAGCAGCTCGGCACGGCGAGCAGCGGCGTGATCGTGGCGCAGGTGTTCCCCAACGAGCGCTCGATCGGACACCCGATGGTGAAAGAGGCGCTGACGCTGGCGCGCGCCAAGGGGCAGACCGAACTCTCGCCCGCCGCGCTCGAAGGCTTCGCCTCGGCCAAGGTGCTGGTGGAGGCGCTGCGCCGCGCGGGCCCGAAGCCTACGCGCGGGAAGATCGTCACGGCGCTGGAGACGATCCGCAACTACGACCTGGGGGGCGGCTTGGAGGTGAGCTACTCGCCAACGGATCACTCCGGCATCGACTTCGCCGACCTTTCGATCATCAGCGACGGCAAGTTCAAACGCTGAATCGACCTCCCCGGCTTTTCACTTCGCTTCGCTGCGTGCAATTCGCCACTCCCCATGGGGAGGCGAGGCAGCGGCCGCAGCGCTACTTCGAGCCGCTCGCCGCGGGCGCCGGTGCGTGCATTGCATCCCCGCCATGCTTCTCGCCGGACATGTCGACCTTGTCGCCCGCCTTCGTGAGAACGAACAGCACGATGCCGGCGAAGATGACGAAGCCGACGATGATTTTCCACATGGGTTGGATCTCCTGATGATTCAAGAAAAGGGCCTCGTGCCTTGACGGCGCGAAGCCCCTTTGTTGAACCGAGGGCCGAGCCCTCATTCCTCTTCCGGCGGCAGCCGCGGAACCGGCTTTGCCGGGCCGCAGGCTGCGCCCCCAGAGGGAGCAGCCGGTCACACGTAGTGGACGGGCCCGGGGGTGTTCCTAGTCATTCGCGTAGATGTCGACATCTTTTGTTTCGCGGATGAAGAGCGTGCCGACCACCAGCGTAATGCCGGCAATGATGATCGGGTACCAGAGGCCGTTGTACATGTTGCCCGTGGTCGCCACGATCGCGAAGGCGGTGGTCGGCAGCAGGCCGCCGAACCAGCCGTTGCCGATGTGGTACGGCAGGCTCATCGAGGTGTAGCGGATGCGCGTCGGGAACAGCTCGACCAGCATCGCGGCGATCGGCCCGTAGACCATCGTCACCAACAGCACCAGCCAGAACAGCAGCAGCACCGTCATCACCTTGTTCATCTTGGCCGGATCGGCCTTGGCGGGATAACCGGCGATCTTCAGGTCATCGGCCACGCCCTTCTTGAAGGCGGCGATTTCTTTGGCCGAGGCCTCGTCGAACTTCAGGTTGACGACGTTGCCGATGGGCGCCTCGATCGACTTGTCGCCGATCTTCACGATGGCCTTGGAGCCAGGAGCGCCGGCGACGTTGTCGTAGCTCACCGAGTTCTGCACCAGGTAGCGCTTGGCGATGTCGCAGGAGCTCTTGAAATCGATCTCGCGTGCCACCGGGTTGCCCTGGAAGGAGCACGATGCCGGGTCCGCCGTCACCGTCACGCCGGCCGTGGCTTGCGCCTTCGCCAGGTCAGGATTGGCCGCTTCGGTCAGCATCTTGAAGACCGGGAAGTAGGTCACGACCGCCAGCAGGCAGCCGGCCATGATGATGGGCTTGCGGCCGATCTTGTCCGACAGCGTCCCGAAGATCACGAAGAAGGGCGTGCCGAGCAGCAGCGCGGCGGCGATCATCAGGTTGGCCGTGGTCGCGTCCACCTTGAGCTGTGCCGTCAGGAAGAAGAGAGCGTAGAACTGGCCCGAATACCAGACCACCGCCTGGCCCGCCGTGAGGCCGACCAGCGCCAGGATCACGATCTTCAGGTTCTTCCACTGGCCGAAGGACTCGGACAGCGGCGCCTTGGAGGTCTTGCCCTCGGCCTTCATCTTCTGGAAGGCCGGCGACTCCGACAGCGACAGGCGGATCCACACCGAGATCCCGAGCAGCAGGATCGAGACCAGGAAGGGAATGCGCCAGCCCCATTCGTTGAAGGCCTGCTCGCCCATGCCTTCGCGCACGCCCAGGATCACCAGCAGGCTCAGGAACAGGCCGAGCGTGGCTGTGGTCTGGATCCACGAGGTATAGGCACCGCGCTTGCCGTGCGGCGAATGCTCCGCCACATAGGTGGCCGCGCCGCCGTACTCGCCGCCGAGGGCCAGCCCCTGCAGCATGCGCAGCGCGATCAGGATGACCGGCGCGGCGACGCCGATGGTCGCGTAGGTGGGCAGCAAGCCGACGATGAAGGTCGACAGGCCCATGATCAGGATCGTGACCAGGAAGGTGTACTTCCGTCCGATCATGTCGCCGAGCCGGCCGAAGACGATCGCGCCGAAGGGCCTGACCAGGAAGCCCGCCGCGAAGGCCAGCAGGGCGAAGATGAAGGCCGCGCCCGCATCCAGGCCGCTGAAGAACTGCTTGGCGATGATCGCCGCGAGCGAGCCGTACAGATAGAAGTCGTACCACTCGAACACCGTCCCGAGGGACGAAGCGAAGATGACTTTCTTCTCTTCCGATGTCATGGGACGGGGGGTGCCGGTCGGCACTCCCCGCGAATCCAGTGTGGCTGCCATTGTCGTCTCCTATGGAATTGTTCGGCCCACGGCGTGGGACGTGACGCATTCTTGGAGTGACGACTGACCCGAGGCTGTCGCGAAACTGAACGCTCGCTGACGATTTAGGGTGAAACCCGCAGGACGTGTTTCAAGCTGTAGAAAATTCAGCGATTGCTGCGCAGCAGCGAAGGCCGCTGGTCGGCGACAACCCATTGCGGCCCATCGAACCATGCATCGCCCAGGAGATAGGCGCGCAGCATCGCCAGGCCGTCGAAGCCCCAGAAGACCCTGTCATCCACCAGCAGCGCGGGCACGCCGAACACGCCGCGCGCGATGGCTTCGTCGGTGTTGGTCTTGAGCTGTGCCTTGGCCGCATCGGCCTCGCGCACGTGCGGCAGCGTCGCCGAGAGCTCGGCAAGGCGGGCCGCGTCGCCGGCCTCGCCGCCGGTGCGCCACACGTTGCGGAAGATGGTCTCGGCCACATGGCGGTTGATCTCCCCGTCCGGCGTGGTCGCCAGCGCGAGACGCAGATGCGGCAAGGGGTTGTAGGGATGCGAAGCCGGCATCTCGATCGGTATGCCGTGCGCATGGCCGAGCCACAGCACCTGCCGGTAGGTCCATGCGCGCTTCGACGGGATTTCGGCCGGGCCCAGCTGCCCGTGGTGCTTCAGCACCGCGCCGAAGAGCAGCGGCCTGTAGGCCACGCTGTAGCTCAGGCCTTCCAGCGCTTCGGGGAGCCGTTCGAAGGCGAGGTAGGAATAGGGCGAGATGAAGTCCAGGTAGAAGGTGATGTGCTTCATGTCGCCGTGCCCTCGCCCATGTGAAGCAGCGTGCGCAACTCGATGGCACGCCACACGCCGCGCTTGGCCTCGTCGTCCATCCGGCTCCAGCCCGCGATTTCGGGAATGGTTCGCAGGCAGCCTTCGCAGAATTCGCGTGCCGTGTCCATGCGGCAGACCGAGATGCAGGGCGATGGCAGGTCGCGCCGCAGTTCGCGCGCGGCGACGGCGCGCGCCGCCAGGCGGCTCATGGCTTCGGCGCTCACACCACGTCCGCGACCGGCGCGCCGGTGAGGCCTTCGAGATCGTGCGGCCGCAGCCGCACCACCGCGTGCGGATGACCGGCCGCGGCCCAGATGTCATCGAAGCGGAACAGCTCGCGGTCGATCAGCGTCACCGGCGGCGTGGCATGCGCGAAAGGCGAGACGCCGCCGATCGAGAAGCCCGTGCGCGATTTGACGAACTCGGCATCGGCGCGGCCGAGCTTGCCGACCAGCGCCTCGACCTTCTTCTCGTCCACGCGCCGGTCGCCGGAGGTCACGACCAGCACCGCCGCATCGTCCGATTTGCGGCGGAACACGATGCTCTTGGCGATCTGGCCGAGTTCGATGCCGAGCGCATCGGCCGCCTGCTGCGCCGTGCGCGCGGCGTCATCGAGCATCCGCGGGGCATGCGGATGTCCCTTGTCCTGCAAGAGGCGCGCGACACGTTGCACGCCTTCGGGCAATGACGTCAGTTCAGCGCCGCACATCAGCCTTGCCTCTTGATGCGGATGGCCTTGGACACGCGCGAGTTCGGCTCCCGCCCCAGCGCGTCGCTGATGAAGACGCCGGCGTCGATCAGCTTGTCCAGGTCGATGCCCGTCTCGATGCCCATGCCGTGCAGCATGTAGACCACGTCCTCCGTGGCGACATTGCCGGTCGCGCCCTTCGCGTAGGGGCAGCCGCCCAGCCCGGCCGAGGAGGTGTCGAACTGCCACACGCCCATCTCCAGGGTGGCGAGCGTGTTGCTCAGCGCCTGGCCGTAGGTGTCGTGGTAGTGACCGGAGACGTCATCGATGGCGTAGTGCTTCAAGGTCGCCTCCATGGCCCGACGCACCTTCACCGGCGTGCCCACGCCGATGGTGTCAGCCACGCCCACGTGCTGCACGCCGATGTCCTTCATCAGTCCGGCGAGCATGTCCACGCGCGACGGCGCGATCTCGCCCTCGTAGGGGCAGCCCACGGTGCAAGACATCGCCGCGCGCACGTAGATGCCCTTCTCCCGCGCCGCCGCGACCACGGGCCGGAAGCGCTCGATGCTCTCGGCGATCGAGCAGTTGATGTTGCGCTGGCTGAAGGCCTCGCTGGCCGCGCCGAAGACCACGATCTCGTCCGGCCACTCCTCGCGCGGCGCGGCGATCGCCGCCTCGAAGCCCTTCATGTTCGGCGTCAGCACCGAGTAGCGCACTCCCGCCCTGCGGCGGATGCCGCGCATCACTTCGGCGTTGTCCGCCATTTGCGGCACCCACTTGGGCGACACGAAGCTGGTCACCTCGATCTCGCGCAGCCCCGCGTCCTGCAGCCGCTCCACCAGGCCGATCTTGACCTCGGCGGATACAGGTTGCTTCTCGTTCTGCAGGCCGTCGCGCGGGCCCACGTCGACGATCTTCACCTTGGATGGATAGTTCATGGCCACGGCTCAGTACCCCTTGCCGGCATCGACGACCCCCACCACGGGTTCGCCGCGCTCGATTGCCCGGATCTTCCCCGCGATCTGAGCGATCGACACCTCGCGCACCGTGCGCGCCGAGCCGTGCGGCGTCACGACGATCTTCGGATGCCGCCAGAACGCGTGGCTTTCCGGCAGCGGCTCGACCTCGAACACATCGAGCGTGGCGCCGGCCATCCGGCCGCTGTCGAGCAGCGGGATCAGGTCGTCCTCGACCAGGTGCGCGCCGCGTGCCACGTTGATGAGGTAGCCGCCCGCCTTGCCGCCGTTGAGCTTCGAGAGGGTTTCGCGATTCAGGATGCCGCGCGTCGCGGGCGTGAGCGGCAGCAGGTTCACAAGCACCCGGCTCGCGCCGAGGAAGGCATCGAACTCCGCCTCGCCGGCGAAGGTGCGCACGCCGTCCATGGCCTTGGCCGAACGGCTCCAGCCGTTGACCGGGAATTCGAACTGCGCGACCGCCTTGGCCACGCGCTCGCCCAGCACCCCCAGGCCCATGACGCCGACCGCGAAATCCGATCGCTCGCGCGGTTTGCGAAAACTCCAGCGGCCTTCGCGCGCATCGGCCTCGTAGAGGTCGAACTCGCGGAAGTGGCGGATCAGCGAATGGCAGACGTACTCGGCCATCTGCACCGACATGCCGGCGTCGTCCAGCCGTACGACCTTCGTCTGCGGCGGCACCTTGAGCTTGAGCAGGGCATCCACCCCGGCGCCGATGTTGAACAGGCCGCGCAGCCCGGGCTGGTCGTCCAGCAAGGCCTGGGGCGGCGCCCACACGACGGCGTGGTCCGCCGGCGCTGCGCCGGGGGTCCAGTTCTCGACGTGGGCCTCGGGCATGGCGGCGCGCAGGCCCTGGACCCAGGGCTCGTGGGGAATTTGGGTGAGACAGACGGTGATTCGCATAAGAGAGGGATTTTGACCGCTCGGCCCCGGGCCTGGCGGCACAGGGGATGCTTCAGGCCGCGATCCGCAGCAGCTCCGCGCCCTCCGCCACCTGGTCTCCAGGGGCATAGAGCAATTCCTCCACCGTTCCGTCCGCCGGCGCCGCGATGGTGTGCTCCATCTTCATCGCCTCCATCACCGCCAGCGGCTGCCCGCGCGCGACCTTGTCGCCGACCTGGACCGCGAAAGACACCACCTTGCCCGGCATCGGCGCGGTCAGCCGCCCGCCTTCGGCATGCGTCTCGCCCGCGTGCGCGAGGCGGTCGATGGCGGTGATCTTCGTCGCGCCCCGTGCCGCGAACACATGCGCGGTGTCCTGCTCCATGTACACGTCGAGCGTCTGGCGCTGCCCGGCGAAGCGCAGTTCGATCTCACCCGTCGGAAATCGTCCGATCTCCAGCAGGCCCGAGACCTCGCCGATGCGCAGCATCAGGCCGCCGTCGTGCAAATAGCGCAGTTCCGCGCGCTGCGTCTCGCCGCGGAACTCGAATTCGAAAGGGCGCACCGCGACGCCGTGCGACTGCCAGCCGTCGCGGCGGCTGAACGGATCGGCCGTCCGCGTCGCGGCTTCCGAGAGCAGCGTGTGCGCGATCGAGGCGGCGGCCGCGAGCCCGAGGCCCAGCGGCTCCCGGTCGAACAGCACCGCGCGCTCGCGCTCGATCAGCGCGGTGTCCAGCTTCGCATGGGCGAAGGAATCCGTGCCCAGGATGCCGCGCAGGAACTGCACATTGGTCGCCACGCCCACGATGTGCGTCTGCGCCAGCGCCAGGTCCAGCCGTGCCAGCGCCTCCTCGCGCGTGGTGCCGTGCACGATGAGCTTGGCGATCATCGAATCGTAGAAGGGCGAGATGACGCCCCCCTCGCGCACGCCGTCGTCGATGCGCACGCGGCTGCGCTGGAAGGCGGTGGCCGGCGGCTTGCGGTAGACATGCAGCGTGCCGGTGGCAGGCAGGAAGTTGTTGTCCGGGTTCTCGGCGCAGATGCGCGCCTCGATCGCATGGCCGTGGATCTGCAGCTCCGCCTGCTTCAATGGGAGTGGCTCGCCAGAAGCGACGCGCAGCTGCCACTCGACGAGGTCGAGTCCCGTGATGGCCTCGGTCACTGGATGCTCCACCTGCAGGCGCGTGTTCATCTCCATGAAGAAGAAATTCATTTCGCCGCCCTCCCGCTGCTCGACGATGAATTCCACCGTGCCCGCGCCGACGTATTTCACCGCGCGCGCCGCTGCCACGGCCGCCTCGCCCATCTGCTTGCGCATCGCCTCCGTCATGCCGGGCGCGGGCGCTTCCTCCAGCACCTTCTGGTGGCGCCGCTGCACGGAGCAGTCGCGCTCGAAGAGGTAGATGCAATTGCCCTGCGTATCGCCGAAGACCTGGATCTCGATGTGGCGCGGCCGCTGCACGTATTTCTCGATCAGCACCGCGTCGTCGCCGAAACTGTTGATCGCCTCGCGCTGGCAGGAAGCCAGCGCGGCCGCGAAGTCCCCCGATTTCTCCACCACCCGCATGCCCTTGCCGCCGCCGCCCGCGCTGGCCTTGATGAGCACGGGGTAGCCGATCCGGTCGGCCGCGCGCTGCAGCAGCGCCAGGTCCTGGTCACTGCCGTGGTAGCCCGGCACCAGCGGCACGCCGGCCTTCTCCATCAGCTGCTTGGACTCGGCCTTCAGTCCCATGGCCTGGATGGCCGAGGGCGGCGGGCCGATGAAGACCAGGCCGGCCTCGGCGCAGGCCTTGGCGAACTCCTCGTTCTCGCTCAGGAAGCCGTAGCCGGGATGGACGGCCTGCGCGCCCGTGGCCTTCGCGGCGGCGAGGATCTTGTCCCAGCGGAGGTAGCTGTCCTTGGGCGCGCTGCCGCCCAGGTACACGGATTCGTCGCAGGCGCGCACGTGGTTGGCATGCACGTCGGCGTCCGAGTACACGGCCACGGTGCGGATCGCCATGCGTCGGGCGGTGGCTGCCACGCGGCAAGCAATCTCGCCGCGATTGGCGATCAGGATCTTCTTAAACATTCGATGAGTCTCCAGGAGCGTTCTTCTTGAACTGGAATGCGGGTACCACGCCGGGGTCGGGCCGCCCGCTGAAGATGCGCGCCACGCGGGCGAAAAGCGATCGCAGGAAGCGCCAGCTCTTGCGGATGAGCCAGACGCTCAGCACCAGCACGGCGATGAACAGCAGCCCGAACGCCAGCGGATGCGCGACGGCAAGCCAGAGCCCGGCGGGCACCATGGTGTCCTCGATCAGCGAAGCGCCGACGTTGCTGAAGGGTTCGGGCGAAGTGTTGATGGCCGCGCGCGTGGTGGCCTTGGCCGCATGCGCCGTGGCCGCGAAGCCGCCGCCCACGAGCGCGGCCACGATGGCCATCACTGCGTGGTCGGAGCCGAACACGCTGGCGGCCAGCGCCGCCCCCGCCGGAATGCGGATGGCGGTGTGCACCATGTCCCACAGCGAATCGAGCCCGGGGATCTTGTCGGCGAAGAACTCGATGAAGACCATGAAGCCGCTTGCCGCGATGACCACCGGGTGCGCCAGCAATTGCAGGCCGTGGGGCAGCGGCACCCAGCCGAAGTAGCCGGCGAGGCCTGTCAGCAGCACGACCAGGTAGAGCCGCACGCCGCTGGCCCAGCCGATGGCGGCGGCCAGCGCGAGCAGTTGCGGCAGATCGAGCGATGTCATCCAGGTGTCCCGTTATCCATTGCTCCGCGCGCCCCGGCCCAGGAACCCCGCTGAACCGGCTCCGCCGGGCCGCAGGCGTGGCCCCCGGCAAGGCGAAGGCGGGCCTCGCGCAGCGAGGGCAGCCTGGGGGAGAGCTTCATTCCAGCCATGAAGGCTTGCGTTTCTGCAGGAAGGATTGCACGCCCTCGCGGCCTTCGTCGCTGGCGCGGATGTCAGCGATGCCTTCCACTGTCCTGGCGATCAGCGCGTCGTCGATCTCCTGGCCCGCGACGTCGGCGATCAGGCGCTTGCAGGCACGCACGGCTGCGGGGCTCGCGTTCGTGAGCGCCTTCACGATCTCCGCGACCTTCGCATCCAGCGCATCCGCTGCAACCACCTCGTGCACGAAGCCGATGCGATGCGCCTCGGCAGCCGTGAAACGCTCCGCCGTGAGGAACCAGCGCTGCGCCGCCCGCGCACCCATGGCGCGCAACACGTAGGGGCTGATGGTCGCCGGAACCAGTCCGATCTTCACCTCGCTGAGGCAATACCAGGCGGTGTCCGCGCTCACCGCGATGTCGCAGGCCGCGACCAGGCCCATGCCGCCCGCGTACACGTCACCCTGCACCCGCGCGACCACCGGTTTCGGGCACTCGTGGATCGTGCGCAGCATGGCGGCGAGGCCGCCGGCATCGGCGACGTTCTGCTCGCGCGTGAAATCGGCCGCGCGGCGCATCCAGTGGAGGTTGGCGCCAGCGCAGAAGGCCGGCCCGTTCGCGCCGAGCACGATGGCGCGGACTTCGGGCGCCGCGCCCGCCTGCGTGAAGGCCTCGCCCAGTTCGCGGATGACCGTTTCGTCGAAGGCGTTGCGCGAGTCGGCGCGGTCCAGCCAGATGCGCGCGACCGCGCCTTCGAAGGAGAGTTGGAGCGTGGTGAACGGCATGCTCATGCGGAACGAGCCTCCTGTTGAAGCAGATAGACCCAGTCGAGTTCGGGCCCTGGATGGACCATGGCCGTGAGCGCCGCCGTCAGTTGGCCGCGATGGTGCGTCGCATGGTTGAAGGCGTGGCCCAGCGCCTGCGCGAAGGGAATGCGGACCTGCTCGCCGTTGTTGCGTGTGTAGACGAGGTCGCCGTCGAAGCGCGCCGGCTCGAGCGTGGCGAGCCACGGCCCCCAGCGCGTCACCGCGACGCCCAGCGCCTCGCACACCGCGCCGCGCTCCTGGTGCAGTTCGGTGTCCAGCGGGAGGCGCAGCGATTGGCCTTCGGCGAAACGCGCGAACCAGATGTTGTCCGTCACAAGCAGGTGGTTGACCGTGCCGTGCACGGAGCGAAAGAAGAGCCCGCAGTCGCGGTGCCAGTCGGCGTCGGAGAGATCCTTCAGATTCGAGCCGATGAGCCGGTGCGTGGCCCACACGTGGTAGCGCCCGAGGCTGGCGAAGTAGTTCGGGAGCGTCATGCGGCGGTCCTCCTGCGTCACATGCGGAAGATGCCGAACTTCGGCTCGGGAATCGGCGCGTTGCGCGCCGCCGCCAGGCCCAGCGCCAGCACGCGGCGGGTGTCGGCCGGGTCGATGATGCCGTCGTCCCACAGCCGGGCCGTGGCGTAGTAAGGGTGCCCCTGCGCCTCGTACTGGTCGCGGATCGGCGCCTTGAAGGCCTCTTCCTCCTCGGTGCTCCATTGCCCGCCCTTGCCCTCGATGCCGTCGCGCTTGACGGTGGCGAGCACGCTCGCGGCCTGCTCGCCGCCCATCACGCTGATGCGCGCGTTGGGCCACATCCACAGGAAGCGCGGCGAGTAGGCTCGCCCGCACATGCCGTAGTTGCCGGCACCGAAGCTGCCGCCGATGATGATGGTGAACTTCGGCACATTGGCCGTGGCGACCGCCGTCACCATCTTCGCGCCGTGGCGCGCGATGCCTTCGTTCTCGTACTTGCGCCCGACCATGAAGCCGGTGATGTTCTGCAGGAAGACCAGCGGAATCCTGCGCTGGCAGCACAGCTCGATGAAGTGCGCGCCCTTCTGCGCGGACTCGCTGAAGAGGATGCCGTTGTTGGCCACGATGCCCACCGGCATGCCCTCGATTTCCGCGAAGCCGCAGACCAGGGTGCTGCCGAAGCGCGACTTGAATTCGTGGAAGGCGCTGCCGTCGACGATGCGCGCGATGATCTCCCGCACGTCGAAGGGCTTGCGCGTGTCCACGGGGATCACGCCGTAGAGCTCCTCCGCCGGAAAGGCCGGCGGGCGGATGGCGCCGGCGGCCGGCATCGGGCCATCGGCCGCGCGGCCGGCCCGGGCATTGAGGTTGGCCACCGCCGAGCGGGCCAGCGCCAGCGCGTGCAGGTCGTTCTGCGCCAGATGGTCCGCCACGCCGGACAAGCGCGTGTGCACGTCGCCGCCGCCCAGGTCCTCGGCCGTGACCACCTCGCCGGTGGCCGCCTTCACCAGCGGCGGCCCGCCCAGGAAGATGGTGCCCTGGTTCTTGACGATGATGCTTTCGTCGCTCATCGCCGGCACGTAGGCGCCGCCCGCGGTGCAGGAGCCCATGACCACCGCGATCTGCGCGATGCCCTGCGCACTCATGTTGGCCTGGTTGTAGAAGATGCGGCCGAAGTGGTCGCGGTCCGGAAACACCTCGTCCTGGTTCGGCAGGTTGGCGCCGCCCGAATCGACCAGATAGATGCAGGGCAGGCGGTTCTGCTCAGCGATCTCCTGCGCCCGCAGGTGCTTCTTGACGGTCATGGGGTAGTAGGTGCCGCCCTTCACCGTCGCATCGTTGCAGACGATCATGCAGTCCACGCCGCTCACGCGGCCGATGCCGGCGATCAGGCCCGCGCCAGGTGCGGCGCCGTGATACATCGCATGCGCCGCGAGCGGGGCCACTTCGAGGAAGGGCGTGCCGGGATCGAGCAGCTGCGCGACCCGGTCGCGCGGCAGCAGCTTGCCGCGCGCGGTGTGCTTGCTGCGCGCGGCTTCGCCGCCGCCGGCCTCGACCTTGGCGAACTGCACATGCAGGTCGTCGACCAGCGCGCGCATCGCGGCCGCGTTGGCCTGGAATTCGGCCGAGCGCGCGTTCAGTTGAGTTTCGAGCAGAGTCATGCGGTCTTTTCTTCGCCCAGGCCGAGCTGGTGCTTCATCGCTTCGCGAATCTTGAATTTCTGGATCTTGCCGGTCACCGTCATCGGGAACTCGGCCACGAACTGGATGTACTTCGGCACCTTGTAGTGGGCGATCTGGCCCTTGCAGAAGTCGCGCACTTCATCGGCGCTCAGGCTCTGGCCAGGCTTCGGGATGATCCAGGCGCAGAGTTCCTCGCCGTATTTCTTGTCGGGCAGGCCGACCACCTGCACATCCTGGATCCTGGGATGCCGGTAGAGAAATTCCTCGATCTCGCGCGGGTAGATGTTCTCGCCGCCTCGGATCACCAGGTCCTTGATGCGGCCGACGATGTTGACGTAGCCCTCGGCGTCCATGGTGGCGAGATCGCCCGTGTGCATCCAGCCCTCCGCGTCGATGGCCTCGCGGGTCCTCTCCTCGTCTTCCCAGTAGCCATGCATCACCGAATAGCCGCGCGTGCAGAGCTCGCCCGAGACGCCGGTCGCGACGATCTCGCGGGTCTCCGGGTCGATGATCTTGACCTCCAGGTGCGGCTGCACCGTGCCCACGGTCGACACGCGCTTTTCCAGCGGCGTGTCGGTCGAGCTCTGGCAGCTCACGGGGCTGGTCTCGGTCATGCCGTAGGCGATGGTGATTTCGCGCAGGTTCATCTGGTCGACCACGCGCTTCATCACCTCGGTCGGGCAGGGCGAGCCGGCCATGATGCCGGTACGCAGCGTACCGAAGTCGAACTCCTTGAAGCGCGGATGGTCGAGTTCGGCGATGAACATCGTCGGCACGCCGTGCAGCCCGGTGCACCGCTCGGCCTGCACCGTCTGCATCACCGCAAGCGGATCGAAGCCGTCGTTGGGGTAGACGATGGTGGCACCGTGCGTCAGGCAGGCCAGGTTGCCCAGCACCATGCCGAAGCAGTGGTACAGCGGCACCGGGATGCAGAGCCGGTCCGCCGGGGTGAGCTTCATGCACTCGCCGATGAAGAAGCCGTTGTTCAGGATGTTGCGGTGCGTCAGCGTCGCGCCCTTCGGGAAACCGGTGGTGCCGCTGGTGAACTGGATGTTGATCGGATCGGTGGCCTTCAGCGTCTTCGCGGTGGCGGCGATGCGTGGGTCCGCGGGGTCGCCGCCTTCGAGCAACTTGGAGAAGCGCACGAGCCCGGGCAGTTCGTCGGTGTCGCCTTCCGGGTCGATCCACGCGACGGTGCGCAGGTGCGGCAGGCGCGCGGCCTCCAGCTCACCCGGCTTCGCGCGGTCGAGTTCGGGCGCCAGTTCGCGCAGCATGCCGACGTAGTCGCTGGTCTTGAAGCGCTTCATCGTGACCAGCGCCTTGCAGGCCACCTTGTTGAGCGCGTACTCGAACTCCGAGGTGCGGTAGGCCGGGTTGATGTTGACCAGGATCAGGCCGACCTTCGCGGTCGCGATCTGCATCAGCACCCAGGGCACATTGTTGTGCGACCAGATGCCGACGCGGTCGCCGGGCACCAGTCCCAGCCCGAGCAGCGCGCCGGCGAGGCGGTTGGCTTCGCGTTGCAGCGAGAGATAGCTGTAGCGCTTCTTCTCGTGCACGCTCACCAGCGCCTCGCGCTCGCCCTGCCGGGCGGCCATGTCGTCGAAGAAGTCGCCGATGGTCTGCTCGATCAGGGGCACGTCGGTCGTGCCTTTGGCGAAGCTGCGTGCGAGGGGTCCTGCGTTGCTCATGGCCTTGTCTCCTGATCTTGTTGTCCTATGCCGTCTCGGCGAACAGCTCCCGGCCGATCAGCATGCGCCGGATCTCGCTGGTGCCGGCGCCGATCTCGTAGAGCTTCGCGTCGCGCCACAGGCGCTCGACGGGGAAATCCTTGGTGTAGCCCACGCCGCCCAGCGCCTGGATGGCCTCGCCCGCCATCCACGTCGCCTTCTCGGCCGAATACAGGATGGCGCCCGCCGCGTCCTTGCGGAAGGTGCGCGCGTGGTCGTTGCGGTCGCAGGCCTTGCCGACCGCGTACACGTAGGCGCGCGTGGCCTGCCAGGTCGAGTACATGTCGGCCAGCTTGCCCTGCATCAGCTGGAACTCGCCGATGCTCTGGCCGAACTGCTTGCGCTCGTGCACGAAAGGCAGCACTGCATCCATGCACGCCGCCATGATGCCCAGCGGCCCGCCCGACAGCACGGCGCGCTCGAAGTCCAACCCGCTCATCAGCACCTTGGCGCCCATGCCCTCGCCGCCCAGCACGTTTTCTTCCGGCACCTCGCAGTTGTCAAAGAAGAGCGGGTAGGTGTTGGAGCCACGCATGCCGAGCTTGTCGAGCTTGGTGCCGGCCGAGAAGCCCTTGAAGCCCTTCTCGACGATGAAGGCCGTCATGCCGCGCGCGCCCATCTCGGGCTCGGTCTTGGCGTAGATGACCAGCGTGTCGGCGTCGCCGCCGTTGGTGATCCACATCTTGCCGCCATTGAGCACGTAGCGGTCGCCTTTCTTCTCGGCGCGCAGCTTCATGCTGACCACGTCGGAGCCGGCGTTGGGCTCGCTCATCGCGAGCGCGCCCACGTGCTCGCCGCTCACGAGCCTGGGCAGGTACTTCTTCTTCTGCGCGTCGCTACCGTTGCGGTGGATCTGGTTGACGCAGAGGTTGGAATGCGCGCCGTACGAGAGGCCGACCGAGGCCGACGCCCGCGAGACCTCCTCCATCGCGATGATGTGCGCGAGGTAGCCGAGCTCGGTGCCGCCGTAGGCCTCCTTCACCGTCATGCCGTGCAGGCCGAGGTCGCCGAGCTTCTTCCAGAGGTCCTTCGGGAACAGGTTCTCGCGGTCGATGTCGGCCGCGCGCGGCGCGATCTGGTCCGCGGCGAAGTTCTGGATCGCGTCGCGCAGCGCGTCGATGGTGTCGCCCAGGTCGAAGTTCAGGCCGGGATCGTGCATGGGGTTTGTCTCCTTCGTGAGGTCTGCCCGCGGGGGCGCATCCGGAAGCGTACCCGCGCGGAAAGCCGCAGCTTACGCCCTGTGCCGTTGCATTTGGCGCCACAATGGTTGCAGATCCTGCCGCCTTTCTGCCGCGCCGATGCCCTCCTCGCCTCTCCAACCGTCCCGCCGTGCGGCCACGCCCATGGCCTTCGTACAGGCGATCGTGCGCGGCTACGCACGCTACGGCATGGACCCATCCGCCGCGCTGGCGGAGGCACAGATTGCGCCGCGCGAGATGCGCGATCCGCGGGCCCGCGTCACGGCCGCGCAGTTCGAGGCGCTGTCCGGCTTCGCGATGCAGGAGCTGGACGACGAGGCGCTCGGCTGGTTCTCGCGCCGCCTGCCCTGGGGCACCTACGGCATGCTGTGCCGGGCCTCGCTCAGCGCGCCGAACCTGGGCGTCGCGATCAAGCGCTGGTGCCGCCACCACCGGCTGCTGACCGACGACATCGCGATGGACCTGAAGGTGGCGGGCGGCGTGGCGACGGTGTCGATCCGGGAGCACGCGGCGCTGGGAGACTTCCGCGAGTTTTGCCTGGTCTCCAATCTCCGCTTCCTGCATGGTTACGCTTCCTGGGTGATCGACTCGCGCGTGTCGCTGCGGGAGGCGAGCTTCCCCTTCCCGGCGCCGCCGCACGAGGATGCATATCCGCTGATGTTCGGCGGCACGCTGCGCTTCGGCGCGGCGCGGGCCGGCTACAGCTTCGACGAGCGCTACCTGGCCCTGCCGCTGCAGCGCGACGAACGCGCGCTGCGCGCGATGCTGCGTCGCGCCCTGCCGCTCACCGTGCTTCAGTACCGCCGCGACCGGCTGCTGGGCCAGCGCGTGCGCGAACTGCTGCGCGCACGCGGCGGCGAGGCAGCCACGGCCGAGACGCTGGGGGCGCTGCTGAACCTTTCCAGTCGCACGCTGCACCGCCAGCTGCAGGAAGAAGGCGTATCGCTGCAGGCGTTGAAGGACGAGGTGCGCCACGCGCAGGCGGCCGACCAGTTGCGACGCACGGACCGGCCGATCAAGCAAATCGCCCTGGCCGTGGGTTTCCACAATGAGAAAAGCTTCTCCCGCGCGTTCCGCGCCTGGGCCGGCGTCACGCCCGGCGCCTTCCGGCGCGGCGATGCCGGCTCCACCGGAGGGCATAGTTCGTGAAAAACTTGCACCCGTTCGGCCAGTTACCTTTTGCTTTCATCGAAATCGGGCGCCGCAAGCCTAGGATCGGGCCATGCAATTTCCTGACACCGATACCTCCGAATACGCCGCCCTCATCGAATTCGCAGCCACGTCCGGACGCTCCCGCATCCATCCCTCGGTGAAGGAAAACGCCAGCGAACTCATCGTGCGCATGCTGACGGATCGCGCCCGCGCCATGACGCAGTCGCTCGCCGCCCTCGCGAAGGCCGGCCGCCGCGACAACGATTGAGCGGGCCTCAGGCGGGCACGGGGCGCCAGGCGCCCAGCAGCCCGGGCAGTTGTGCCATGTCGGTGAACACCTGCGCCACGCCCACGGCGCGCAAGGCTTCGGGCCCGCTGTGGCCCAGGTCCGTCGGGCTGTAGCCGAACACCGTCGCGCCCGCCGCCACGCCGGCGATGGCCCCGGTCACCGTGTCTTCCACCACCGCGCAGCGCGCCGGATCGACGCCCAGCGCGGCGGCTGCGGCCAGGTACACGTCGGGCGCCGGCTTGGAGCGCGGCATCTCGTGGCCGCTGAAGATGCGGCCTTCGAAGCAATCCAGGATGGCGATCTTCTCGAGTTGAAGCTCGACCTTGTGCCGGTCCGCGCCCGAGGCGCAGGCGATGCGGCCGTCCAATGCGGCATGCAACGCCCGCACGGCTTCGGGCGCACGCGGGATGGCCAGCAGGTCGCGCTCCAGCGCCACGTTGCGGCGGCCGCGGAAGGCGTGCAACCACTCGGGCGTCAAGACGAACCCCGTCTTCGACTCGATCAGCGCGGCCTCGTCCTTCACCGCTTTCCCGGTGAAGAGCCGCATGCTCTCTTCCACGGTGAGTTGCCAGCCGAGCTCGCCGAGCATCTCGGCGAGCACGCGGTTGGTGATGGGTTCGGAGTCGACCAGCACGCCGTCGCAGTCGAAGAGCACGGCGTCAAAGGGGATGGCAATCATGGAAGCGATCGTACCAACCGCTCCCGTGCCCGCGCTCACCGAGGCTGGATGGGGATGTAGATCTCGCCGCCGTTGGCCTTGAACTCGGCCGACTTGCCCGCCATCCCGTCGGCCACCGCATCGGTCGCGTCGATGCCGCGCTGGGCCGCGTACTCGCGCACTTCCTGCGTGATCTTCATCGAGCAGAACTTCGGGCCGCACATGGAGCAGAAATGCGCGACCTTGCTCGAATCCTTGGGCAGGGTCTCGTCGTGGAACTCGCGCGCGGTGTCAGGGTCGAGGCCGAGGTTGAACTGGTCTTGCCAGCGGAACTCGAAGCGCGCCTTGGAGAGCGCGTCGTCCCGTGCCCGCGCGCCCGGATGGCCCTTGGCCACGTCGGCCGCGTGCGCCGCGATCTTGTACGCGATGATCCCCTGCTTCACGTCGTCGCGGTCCGGCAAGCCCAGGTGCTCCTTCGGCGTCACGTAGCACAGCATCGCGGTGCCGGCCCAGCCGATCATGGCGGCGCCGATGGCGCTCGCGATGTGGTCATAGCCTGGCGCGATGTCGATGGTCAGCGGGCCGAGGGTGTAGAACGGCGCCTCGTGGCAGTGCTTGAGCTGCTCGTCCATGTTGGCCTGGATCAGGTGCATGGGCACGTGGCCGGGGCCTTCGATCATGGTCTGCACGTCGTGCTTCCACGCGATCCGCGTGAGCTCGCCCAGCGTGCGCAGCTCGGCGAACTGCGCCTCGTCGTTGGCATCCGATGCGCAGCCGGGGCGCAGGCCGTCGCCGAGCGAGAAGCTCACGTCGTAGGCCTTCATGATGTCGCAGATGTCCTCGAAGTGCGTGTAGAGGAAGCTCTCCTTGTGGTGCGAGATGCACCACTTCGCCATGATCGAGCCGCCGCGCGAGACGATGCCGGTGCGGCGTCCCGCGGTGAGGTGGATGTAGGGCAGGCGCAGTCCGGCATGGATGGTGAAGTAGTCCACGCCCTGCTCGGCCTGCTCGATCAGCGTGTCGCGGTAGATCTCCCAGGTGAGATCTTCGGCCACGCCGCCGACCTTCTCGAGCGCCTGGTAGATCGGCACCGTGCCGATCGGCACCGGGCTGTTGCGCACGATCCAGTCGCGCGTGGTGTGGATGTTGCGGCCGGTGGAAAGGTCCATCACGTTGTCGGCGCCCCAGCGGATCGCCCATACCAGCTTCTCGACCTCTTCCTCGATGCTGGAGGTGACGGCCGAGTTGCCGATGTTCGCGTTGATCTTGACCTTGAAGTTGCGGCCGATGGCCATCGGCTCCACTTCAGGGTGGTTGATGTTGGCCGGGATGATGGCGCGGCCGCGCGCGACTTCGTCCCGCACGAACTCGGGCGTGATGATCTTCGGGATGCTCGCGCCCATCGGATTGCCGGCCAGGCGCTTCTCGCGCGCCTCGTCAGCCATGTACTCGGCCATCCACTCGCGCCGGCCGTTCTCGCGCAGCGCGACGTACTCCATCTCGGGGGTCACGATGCCGCGGCGCGCGTAGTGCATCTGCGTGACGTTGGCACCCGCCTTCGCGCGGCGCGGCGTGCGCTGCAGGCCGGCGGCGCCGGCGCGCAGCTCGGCGATGCGCTGCGCATCACGGTCGGCATGCGTGGCGCCATCGTCCAGCGCAAGGTGCAGGCGGCCTTCGTAGCGCTCGGTGTCGCCGCGCTCGTCGATCCACGCGCCGCGCACGTCGGCCAGGCCGCGCCGCACGTCGATGTCGGCGGCCGGGTCGGTGTAGGGGCCTGAGGTGTCGTAGAGCGAGACGCGCTCGCCGTTGGTCAATGCCACCTCGCGCACGGGCACGTGCATATTGGGCCGGCTGCCGGCAATGGCACCCTTGGTCGAGGCGGGAAAGGGTTCGCGCGTGAGCGTGAGAAGGGACGCGAACTTGTCGATGGCGTTCATGCGGGGCACTCCTGGTTGTGGGACAACGGGTGCTCCGCGATGGCTCCGGATGGCGGCACCGGGTCCTGGAGGGGACGGAGTGCCTGGGAGTCGCAGCTCTTCTTACGCTGGTATGAACCAGTTCAAGTTCGCGGGTTCGGTCTGCCTGGCCATCTCAGCACGCCACCTGCGTGCACCCCGGAGCGGGGCCGATTCTAGGCCTCGCGCGGCGCAACGATCAAGCGGCGTGCGGCGCGATGTCCGGCGGGGTCAGCATGTCGTCAGCTTCGTCGTCGCGCCGGGGTGCGTCGGCCGCGCTCCACGCATCGAGACCACCCGCGAGCACGCGCACGCGCGGCAGGCCCGCGCCCATCAACACGCGCGCGGCAGCCACCGCTGAGGCGTCGTCGGGACAGTCGCAGAACACGACGATCTCGCGGCCATCCGCGTAGGGCCCGAGGCGCTTGGCCAGATGGTGCAGCTCGATCGCGACGGCGCCGGGGATGGCGCGCGGATCCAGCGCGCGGGCTTCGTTCGAGCGCACGTCGATCACCGTCGGGCCCTTGCCCGCGCCGAGCGCCTCGCGCAGCGCCTCGACCTCGATCAGCACGATGTCGTCGGCACGCAGCGCCAGGCGGCGCTGGCGATAGCGCCAGGCCAGGAAGCCGAGCAGGGCCACGCCCAGCACCGCGGCAGCCGTGATCCCGATGTTCGACATCACCGCGAGCACATCCTGGATCGCCGCGTGGAACATGCGGCCGACCAGCAGGAAGCCCAGCGTCCAGATCAGCGCCGCCACCGTCTCGTAAGAGAGGAAGCGCAGGTTCGACATGCCCAGCGCACCAGCCATCGGCGGCGCGACCACCGAGACGCCCGGCACGAACTTGGCGGCGATCAGCGACAGCCCGCCCCAGCGCCCGAGGATCGATTCGCTGCGCTTCACGCACGAGTCGGCCGACAGCGAGATGCGGCACAGCAGCCGCATCACACGGTAGCCCCAGCGGCGCCCGGCCAGGAACCAGACGCCGTCGCCCAGGATGTTGCCGAGCAACGCCGCCAGCACGACCGCGATGAACGAGACCTGCCCGCCCACCGTCAGGCCGCCGGCCACGATGAGGAAGGGCACCGCCGGCACCGGCGCACCCAGGCGCGTCGCCAGCGTGGCGACGAAGACCACCGCGGGTCCCTGGGTGGCGAGGAGCTCGACGAGATCGTTCATGGTCTTTCTGCTGTCTTGACTCTATTCCCCTTGCGTGGGGCGTTCCGGCGGCGGTGCCGCTGCTGCGTTGCGATCCGCCGCCGGCATGCCGCGCAGGTCGATGTCTGAAAAATACGCCAGGCCGTGGCCGTGCGTGTTGTCCGAGTCGGCGGAGATGGCCACCGCCACCACGTCCGGCATGGTATCGCCCGCCTCGTCGCCGAAGGCGCGCTTGTAGTCCGCGAGCAGGTTGCGGCGCTCCGCCAGCCAAGTGCCCGCCGCGCTCGCCGGACCGGACTCCAGCACGATCATGCGCATCCGCTTGGTGAAGGCGTTGACGAGCTCGGTGCCCTTGGGTTCCTTCTTGTCCCACACGTAGCACAGCGTCTCGCTCGGTACCTCCTCGCCGGTCGTGCGGCGCACCAGCGCCAGGCGAGTGCGCTCGCCGAGCGACAGGCGGTCCGTCGGGAAGTCGAAGAATACGCAGAGCTTGGCCGCGCCGTCGTCGCCCGAGCGGGTGCGCAGGTCGGCGTCCTGCACGAATTCATCGACCCGCCAGCGCCACGCGAGCGTGGTGCCGGCACTGAGCGGCACCTGCGTCGCATGCACCAGGTTGCCGTAGGACCCGTCGGCCTCGACCCTCAGCACGCGATGGCCGTCCTGTTGAACGACCTCGAAGCGCGTCGGCGTCTTGTTCGGCAGGCTGGTGAAGCGCCAGGGCTCGGGCGCCTGCGCGCCCTTGGCGGCGGAGAAGGGTGCGAGCGGTGCGAACTCGGCCGCGCGCGCGGCCGGTGAGACCAGCCAGGCAATCCCCGCGACAAGCAGCCACGCGAGCGCCGCCCGCGGGGGCATGGCCGCCTTCCGGATTCTGGTGCTGGTGGACATCTCGCGCCTTGTGCTGCTGACATGGGATGAGCCCCAAGTCTGAGCCCAGAGTGTGCAGTGCGAGCGTCACAAGATAAATACGCCAAAAGGAATCTGTATGTCTCCGTTCTGGACACAATCGAATCCGGGCCGCTATTCAATTCATAGCTGACAGTGCAGAGCAGGCGTCGCCTCGGTCCGGATTACAGCCTTCGCGGGCGCGCACCGTTTCAGTGCTGGTCGCCGTCCAGGTAATACCACCGGCTGAGGACGCCATCGTCCTCGCGGACGAAGCGACTGCGCTCGCGCAGCCGCGTCGCGACGCCCGCGCTGCTGCGCTGGCGGGCGACGAACTCGACCTCGGCATGGTCCGCGTCCAGCACGGAGCGCGAGCGGACCTCCAGTCCCAGCCACTTCACGCCCGGCTCGAAACCCAGCGAGCCCGGCCGCGTCGAGACATGCCAGGTCGCGAGCACATAGTCCTCGCGCTCCAGCACGAAGGCGGTGTAGCGCGAGCGCATGAGCGATTCGGCATCCGGCGCCGGCGTCTTCTCATAGTCGTCGAGGTAGCGGCCGCAACACTGGGCGTAGGGCAGCGGCAGTTCCCGGCGATCACGGCGCCCGCAAGGACAGGGGACGCGGGCGCTGCTGGGAGAGGGTGTGGACATGGCGGATGAAAACGAGGATTCAGGACGCATTGTGCAGACCCTGGCGCAAACCCTGACTAACGCAGCCAGCCGGCGATGACCGGAAAGGAGAAGAAGGCGGCGACGGTGGTCCAGAGAATGATGCGCGCGATGCGGCCGTTGTCCGCGCCGAAGCGCTCCGCCAGCATGGCCACGTTGCTCGCGCTCGGCAAGGCCGCCACCAGCGTGATCGCGACCAGCGCGGGCTGCGAGAGCGGCAGCCCCAACGCCATCACGCCACGCCCCGCCGCATAGACCAGTAGCGGATGCGCGGCCAGCTTGACGGCGACGACCGGCAGCACGTCGCGCAGGGGCGCCTGCGGCGCGGCCGGCAGCACGCTGCCCATCGCGGTGGCCACGGCCGCGCTCGCCGCGTGCTCGCGCGCCAGCAGGGCCGAGCGCGCCAGCACCGCGCCAATGGTGAACAACGCCACCGGCGAGGCCGCGTCGCCCAGCATCGCGACGGTGCGCTCCACGGGCCCGGGCAGGCGCCACTGCGCCGCCGACACCAGCCCGCCCAGCAGGATGGCCCAGGGCATCGGGTTCTGCAGGATGCCGCGCAGCGCCTGGCGCGCGGCCCTTCCCGCGCCGTGCTCGTCGGCACCGTCGAGACGCGAGAGCGCAATGCACAGGGAGGAAGTCACCACCAGGTCGAAGGCGATCGTGATGATCATCGGCGAGGCGGCCTGTGCGCCGAGGATCGCGACCAGCAGCGGCACGCCCATGAAGCCCGTGTTCGGGAACGCGGCCACCAGAGCGCCGAAGGCCGCGTCGTTCCAGCCGATGCGCGGATTGCGGCTCGCGAGCACGGTGGCGCCGACCACCAGCAGCGCGCTTGCTCCCCACACCAGCGCCACCGACGCGTCGAGCAGTTGCCCGATCGGCGCCCCCGCGCCGAAGCGGAACAGCATGCAGGGCAGCGCGAAATAGAGGACGAAGACATTGAGCCCCGGGATGGCCGCCAGCGGCAGGGCGCCGGTGCGTGCCGCGGCATAGCCGGCGGCGATCAACGCGAAGAAGGGAACAGTGACGAGGAAGATCTGGAGCACACGCCGATTGTCGGCGCTGCGCCGCGCTCCTTCAGAGCTGCGGACCGAGCACCGACGCCAGGTGCTCCAGCAGCTTCTCGCGCCACGGCCGCGCCTTCCATTCGGCGAAGCTCACGGCCTTGCTGCGGCCCAGGTCGTCCTCGAACACGCGCACCTGCGCCTTGGCGAAAGCCTCGTCGTAGATGTTCAGGTTGGCCTCGTCATTGAGGCGGAACGAGCGGTTGTCGAAGTTGGTCGAGCCGACCGACACCAGCAGGTCGTCCACGACCAGCACCTTGCAGTGGTACATGGTCGGCTGGTACTCGCTGATCTGGACGCCGGCCTCCAGCAGCGGCCCCCAGTCGGCGCGCGAGGCGCGGCGCACGGTCTGCGCGTCCATCACCGGGCCCGGGGTGATGATGCGCACTCGCACGCCGCGCCGCACTGCCGCCACCAGCGCGTCGCGCGTGAGTTCGTCGGGCACGAAGTAGGCGCTGGAGAGCTCGATGCTGCGGCTGGCCGCCGCGATCGCCAGCAGGTACATCAGGTGCATGCTGTCGCTGCCGCCGGAGGGCGAGCTGCTGAACATCTGCGCCGCGCCGTCGCCGCGCGGCGGCACGGCGGGAAAGTAGCGCTCGCCATGCAGCACCTCGCCGGAGGCCTTGATCCAGTTGTCCATGAACACGGCCTGCATCTGCGCGACCACCGGGCCTTCGGCCTTGAAGTGCGAGTCGCGCCAGTGCTCAGGGTCCTGCCCGTCGCCGGTCCATTCGGGTGCGATGCCGACGCCGCCGGTGAAGCCCGTCACGCCGTCCACCACCAGCAGCTTGCGGTGCGTGCGGTTGTTGAAGCGCGCGATGTCGTACCAGCTGGGCTTGTGGAACTTGCGGACCTGCACGCCCGCGTCCTCCATCGACTTCAGGAAGTCCTCGTCGATCTTCTGGCTGCCGACCCAGTCCAGCAGCACATGCACCTTCACCCCCGCGCGGCCCCGCTCGGCGAGCGCGTCCGCGAAGGCGCGGCCGATGTCGCCGGACCAGTAGATGTAGGTCTCGAAGGTGATGCTCTTCTTCGCGCCTCGGATCGCCTCCAGCATCGGCGGGAAGATGCGGTCGCCGTTGATGAGCGCCTCGAAGCGGTTGCCTTCGGCGATCGGCGGGCCCAGCAGGACGCCCATGGCGCGGCGGAACTGCGGGTCGTGCAGGCTGTACTGCCGCTCGACGTGCTGCCCGATCTTCCGCTCGCCCGGCATGAAGTTGAGCACGACCAGCGTGGCCGCCAGGGTGGCCAGCGCCGCCCAGAATGCGATGGTGAGCGGATGCCTTGTTTTCTTCATGGTCAGGAACGTATGCACACGATCGGACATGTCTAGCACAGCCTCGTATCCAGGGCCGTGCGACGGCGACCCGTATCATTGCCCGCTTTGCGCCTCCGTTCGCCTCATGTCCTCCGGTCTCAACCTCGCGCAGCAAGAAGCCGTCAACTACATGCACGGCCCCTGCCTCGTCCTCGCCGGCGCGGGCTCGGGCAAGACTCGCGTGATCACGCAGAAGATCGCGCGCCTGATCCAGGCCGGACTGGAGCCCAAACGCATCGCGGCCATCACTTTCACGAACAAGGCCGCCTCCGAGATGCGCGAGCGGGCCAAGGGGCTGATCGGGCGCGACGCGAAGCACGTGGTCGTCTGCACCTTCCATGCGCTGGGGGTGCGCATGATGCGCGAGGACGGCGCCGTGCTGGGCCTGAAGCCGGCCTTCAGCATCCTCGACAGCGACGACGTGACCAAGATCCTGAAGGATGCTGGCGGCACCACCGATGCGGCCACCGCGCGAATCTGGCAATGGACCATCAGCAAATGGAAGAACATGGGCCTGAACGCCGCGCAGGCCGAGGCGCAGGCCGTGGACGACAACGAGCGCATCACGGCCCGCATCATGGCGCGCTACGAGGAACGCCTGGTCGCCTACCAAAGCGTGGATTTCGACGACCTGATCGGCATGCCATTGAAGCTGCTGCAGCAGCATGACGAGGTGCGCGCCAAGTGGCAGGCGGCCCTGGGCCACGTGCTGGTGGACGAATACCAGGACACCAACGCCACGCAGTACGAAGTGCTGAAGGCACTGGTCGGCGAGCGCGGGCGCTTCACGGCGGTGGGTGACGACGACCAGTCCATCTACGGCTGGCGCGGCGCGACGCTGGACAACCTGAAGAAGCTGCCGATCGACTACCCGCAGCTCAAGGTCATCAAGCTGGAGCAGAACTACCGCAGCACCAGCGCCATCCTGCGCGCCGCGAACAACGTGATCGGACCGAACCCGAAGCTCTTTCCCAAGACGCTCTTCAGCGAACTCGGCGAAGGCGAGCCGGTGCGCGTGGTCGACGCCGACAACGAGGCGCACGAGGCCGAGCGCGCGGTGGCCCGCATCCAGAGCCTGCGCGCGGGCGACGCGACGACCCAAGGCGCGCAGCACAAGGAGTTCCGCGACTTCGCGATCCTCTACCGTGCCAACCACCAGGCACGCGTGTTCGAACAGGCGCTGCGAAAGGCGCAGATCCCCTACAAGGTCTCGGGTGGCCAGAGCTTCTTCGACCGCGCGGAAATCAAGGACCTCTGCGGCTGGTTCCGCCTGTGGGTCAACAACGACGACGACCCGGCCTTCCTGCGCGCCGTGACCACGCCCAAGCGCGGCATCGGCCATACAACGCTGGCGAGCCTGGGCACCTTCGCGAGCCAGTACAAGCTGAGCCTGTTCGAGGCGCTGTTCTCCTCCTCGCTTCCGAGCGTGATGCCCAAGCGCGCGCTCGAAGGCCTGCACGAGTTCGGCCGCTACATCAACGACCTCGAATACCGCGCCCGCCGCACGATGGGCGCGGAGGACGCGCGCGCCTTCCTGGCCGAATGGCTCAAGGAGATCGACTACGAGAAGCACCTCTACGACGGCGAGGAGAGCGAGCAGGCCGCGGCCAGCCGCTGGACCAACGTGATGGAATTCTGCGACTGGATGTCGCAGCGCTGCGGCGGCCAGATCGACGACGCCTCCGGCGCCACCGTGGAGAACGAGCGCAAGAGCCTGCTCGAGGTGGCGCAGACCATTTCGCTGCTCTCCACCATCAGCGAACGCGAGAAGGACCAGAACGTGGTCACGCTCTCGACGCTGCATGCCTCCAAGGGCCTCGAATGGCCGCACGTGCTGCTGGTCGGCGTGAACGAAGGCCTGCTGCCCTTCAAGCTGGACGACGACGGCGGCCGCCAGGAGAAGGTGAGCGAGAACACGCTCGAACGCCTGCAGGAGGAACGCCGCCTGATGTACGTGGGCATCACGCGCGCGCAGCGCAGCCTGGCCGTGAGCTGGACCAAGCGACGCAAGAAAGGTCGCGAGATGGTGCCGGCCCAACCCAGCCGCTTCATCGCCGAGATGGCACTGGACAAGACCACGGTCAAGGAAGATCCGCGCGAGAAGCTGAAGGCGCTGCGCGCCGAATTCGCGCTGAAGGCACAGCAGAGCGCGGCCGCCGCGGCGGCCGCGGCATCGGCGCCATGAGGTTGGGGCTGGCGACGCTCGTCCTGGCCTCCGCCGGTGTCGCGAGCGGCTGCGCCTCGGGGCCGCAATGCCCTGCCGACGGCCGCGAACTGCCGGTCGAGGCGCTGTACGGCAACTGGGAGGCGCGCTTCGAAGGCGTGCCCGGCGTCGCGAAGCTGCAACTCTCCAGGCACCCCGAGTATGCGGGCGTGCGCGGGATCGTCGTGCGCGAGGCAAGCGGCGCCTCGCCATCCGTCGCCCAACTGGCCGGCGACATCGGAGACGACGGCGTCCTGAACATCGACGAATCGCGGGACGGCCGTGGCATCAGTGGCGTCTGGACGGCGGAGCTGCGGCCCGGCGCCTGCGGCAAGGCTTTCAAGGGCACGTGGAAAGACGCTTCCGACGACAGCACCCATCCATTCACGTTGAACAAGACCGGGAACCCGCCATGAACGCACGGATCACCCCTCTGGCCGCCCTGCTCGCGGGCTTCGGCATCGCGAGTGCGCAGGCCCAGCCGGCCGACAAGCCCGCGAGCCCCCTGGCCAGCGCGCAACTGACCTGGCAGCAATGCCAACAGCTGGAGGACAACAAAGAAGCACGCCTGGCCTGCTTCGACCGCTGGGCGCAGCAGCAAACCTTGCCGCAGGGCGCCGTGCCCGCCGCGCCGCCGGTGCTCGCCACCACGCAGCCGCCCACGCCGGTCGATGCCACGCAGCCTGCGACGCGCGTGGTCTCCGTCTCGACGGAGGAGGGCTGCCGCGACCGCCAGTACTCGACGCTCTCCCGCTTCTGGGAACTGGAGAACGGCAGCGACTGCGGCACCTTCACCTTCCGAGGCTACCGCCCGCTCACCGTGTCCTTCGCCGCCGCCACGCGCGCGCCGGAGACGCCGACATCGCCCGCGCCGGACCACACCGGCACCGACATCGCGTACCAGGCCAACGAGATGCGCATCGGCCTGTCGGTGCGCACCAAGCTCGCGCAAGGACTGCTCACGCAGTCCGAATCGGGCAAGAAGGATTCGCTGTGGTTCGGCTATACGCAGCAGTCGACCTGGCAGATCTTCAACGGGGAGCTTTCACGGCCCTTCCGCACCACCGACCATGAGCCGGAGCTGATGTACGTGTACCCGACCGACTTCAAGCTGCCGGGCGGCTGGCGCTGGCGCTACAGCGGCGTCGGCCTGGTGCACCAGTCCAACGGCCAGAGCCTGCCCTACTCGCGCAGCTGGAACCGGCTCTACCTGATGGGCGGCGCGGAACTGGACGACCGCTTCACCCTCACCGGCCGCGTGTGGCACCGCATCCACGAAGGCGCGGCGGACGACGACAACCCGGACATCTCGGACTACATCGGCCGCGCTGAACTCACGGGCCGATGGAACTTCGACCGCGACAACAGCTTCGGCCTGACGGTGCGCAACAACCTGCGCGACAGCGGCCATGGCTCGGTGCGCCTCGAATGGATGAAGGTGATCGGCGACCCGCTGCGCAGCAACCTGCGGCTTCACACGCAGATCTTCCACGGCTACGGCGACACACTGGCAGACTACAACCGCAAGCGCACGGTGTTCAGCATCGGCCTGAGCCTGGTGGACTTCTGAAGCCACCGCCCATCATGCAAAAGAGCCCCGCGCTGCGGGGCTCTTTCGTTGCCTCGGGAGAAGCGGCTTACTTCGCGCTCAGCACGAACACCTGCTGCGTCGGATCGCGTTGCAGACGCGTGGCGTTGCGCGTGCTGGCGAAGGCGATCACGCCGCCGGAGGTCACAGGCCAGGTGTTGATGCCAGGGCCGTTCAGCAGCGTACCGGCATCCCAGCCCGTGCCCTTCTTGTAGACCGAGGTCATCACGCGCCAGCGCCAGTCGGCGGAGCGCGAGTCGTACCAGACCGCGCGCACCGTGCCGTCCTTGTCCAGGCCAAGGCGCGGACGCTGGCTCATGGTCGTCGGTTCCGCCGCGAGCACGCCCGGCGCAGAGAAAGTCGCGCCGCCGTCGCTCGACACCGCCGCGAGCACCGCGAGGTTCTTGCCGGCCGGCTCCTGCTCCTTGCTCTCCCAGGCCACCACCAGGTCGCCGTTGCCGGCAAAGGCCGCGTCGGGATGGCGGTCGGCACGATCGGTCGCGCCGAGGTTCACCGGCGTCGCCCAGGCGCCGGACGCAGCACGCACGGCGACCTGGATCTGCCAATCGTCAGGGTTCGAACCGTCGCCGTAGGCTGCCGCGCCGGTCCACAGCGGATCGGGGTCGGTGCGGTTGTCCTGCCACGCCACCGCGACGCGGCCGTCCGCCGCTGCCGTCACGGCCGGCAGTACCGACGCGGGGTAGCGCGGCGAGCGCGTATCGTCGGTCGTCCCGGCATCGATGGTCTTGCCCGCGCGCGAAAGGTTGCGCGGCTGCGCTTCGGTCCCGATCTCCTGGACCCAGATGTCGAAGGGCTGGCCGGACTGGATCTCCTGCCATGCGATCACCGGCTTGCCGCTGGCGGCGATGGCGATGGCCGGATGCTCGGCGCGGCCCTCCAGCGAGCGCACCGTCTGCGTGGCCTGCCACGTCGTGCCGCCGTCGGCCGAGTGCCGCAGGTTGATGACGGGGCGATGCGGGATCTGCACCGTGTCCTCCTCCCACGTCACCCAGACGTCGTTGCCGCGCACGGCCACGCGAGGGAAGCGCGCAAGGCCGATGCCGCTGAGCTTGCGGCCGGCGTCGTTCCACACGCCCTTCGCGTCGCGGCGTCGGTAGACGACGGTGGTCGAGGCCTCGCCATGCACCTCGGCGACGAAATGCACCACGCCCGCGGCGGTCGCAACGTCGGGGAAGCCGGCGAAGTCGCCGCGAGCGCCCGCCGCGCGAAGCGCGCCGTCGGCAACGCTCTGCTCGGCCGGCACCGGGATCTCCGGCGTGGGTTCGATCGGCGCGGGGGAGATGAAGATAGGCGACACGGCCGCCTTCAGCTCCATCACCGCGGCGGCCGGCGGGACGGGCGTGTTGAGGCCGCGCACCTCGACGCGGTACCAGTCGGCCTGCGCGCCGGCGGTGAGGTCGACCGAGTAGGTTTCGTCATCGCGCGTCGGCGTGAAGGTCTTGAACGGGCCCGCACTCTTGCCCGGCTTGCGAAACACCAGCACCTGCATGCCCGAGGCGCGCTGCACGTTGATGCGCAAGTGGCCCGTGGTGCCCGACGGAACGAAGACCTCGTCGCCGCTGATCGCGGTGTAGCCGCCACCTTTCAGGTCCGTGGCCATGGAGACGTTCGGGCCGGTCGGGTTGATGGACAGGCTGGTGTATCCGGCGCGCAGCGCATCGAGGATGCCGCGCTCGTTGTAGCCCGTGGCGAGTACCTTGGTCATCGGCATGCCGGGGCTGTTGAGGTACGGCGCACCCCAGTATTCCCGGAAGTGGTTGTCGCTGGCGCCCGCGACGCCGAAGCGGAAGCCGGCGTTCCACCGATTCTCCGCGTAGTCCATCTGGTTGTCGGGGCTCTTCGAGCGGTTCCAGACCTCGACCAGGTTGACGCCCTGCACGCTGCCGTTCACGTTGGGGGTCTTGTCGGCGTTGGTCTCGCCGTCGTCCGGATGGGCGACCGACCAGATGGCGCCTTGCGCATGCGCGTCCCATACCGATTGCTGCACGAGCGCGAACTGCGCCCGGGCCGGATGCATCGCCCCCTGCACCACCGAATCCACGCCGCCCAGCGAGATCGCGTGCGGCTTGCCGTTGGCTTCTTCACCGCGGATGAGGAGCAGCGACGAGGATTCCCACAGCGGGTCGTAATGCTGGTCGTAGTTGCGGTGGTCCGTGAAGGGCAGGTAGTCCAGGCCGACGCGCGTCGCCTGGCCGATCTGGTCGGCGAGCGACAGGTTGCCCTTGGCCATGTCATGGTTCAACTGGCGCGGCGCGCTGCCATCGTCGGAATGGTCGTCGTGCACGTGCAGGTCACCCTTGAGCCAGGTGCCGACGGGCGCGGCCGCTTCGGCCAGCGAGAAGCGGGCGACGACCTTGCGCGCATCCTTCATGTCCAGCACGCAGGGGTCGGTGCCTTCGCAGGCGCCCTGCCAACCGTCGAAGACGGAGCCGTGCGCGGGAATGGCCGTGAGTTGCACGGTCGTGCCTTCGGGGTAGTCGGCGCTGCATTGCGTGTCGCAGGCCAGTGCGGTGTCGAGCGATTCGACATCGCCCTTGCCTTCCCCTTGCAAGGTCACCGAGGCCGCATGGGAAACGGCGGCCGGGCTGCCGCCGCCGGCGCCCTGGCTGTTGCCGGGAGGTGGCGCGGAAGCGCTGCCGCCGTCCGAGCCGCTGCCGCCGCCGCAGGACGCCAGCAGCACGCAAATGAAGAGGGAAGAAAACCGTAAGCGGTTCGAGATCGAGAACATCGGGCCTCCGATAGATGGAGGCCCGAGGATGCGGACCGGCTCTTACACTTTCGTGAAAGCTGCTCAGATATTCCGCAGAGGGCGCTAAATAATCTTCAACAAGCGATTGCCTACAGCTTGAAGCCGACCACGTCCTGACGCTGCTCGCCGAGGCCCTCGATGCCCAGCGTCATCACGTCGCCCTTCTTGAGGAAGAGCGGCGGCTTCATGCCCAGGCCGACGCCGGGCGGCGTGCCGGTGGTGATGACGTCGCCGGGCATCAGCGTCATGAACTGGCTCACATAGCTCACGATCTTCGCCACGCTGAAGATCATGGTCCTGGTGCTGCCGGTCTGCATGCGCTTGCCGTTGAGGTCAAGCCACATCGACAGCTTCTGCGGGTTCGGCACTTCGTCGCGCGTCACCAGCCAGGGGCCGATGGGGCCGAAGGTGTCGCAGCCCTTGCCCTTGTCCCAGGTGCCGCCGCGCTCGATCTGGTACTCGCGTTCGCTCACGTCGTTGATGGTGCAGTAGCCGGCGACGAAGTCGAGCGCATCCTTCTGCGAGACGTAGCGCGCGCGGGTTCCGATGACCACGCCGAGTTCGACTTCCCAGTCGCTCTTGACCGAGTTCTTGGGCAGCATGACCGGATCGTTCGGGCCCTGGATGCAGCTGGTCGCCTTCATGAAGACCACCGGCTCGGCCGGGATGGGCAGGCCCGATTCAGCGGCGTGGTCGGCGTAGTTGAGGCCGATGGCGATGAACTTGCCGACGTTGGCGACCGGGCTGCCGAAGCGCGGCTTGCCCCTGACCAACGGCAGCTTGTCGACCTTCTGCTTCGCCAGCTTCGCCAGCGCGGCATCGCCGAGCTGCTCGGGGCCGATGTCCTTGACGATCGCGCTCAGGTCGCGCAGCTTGCCTTCGCCGTCGATGAGGCCGGGCTTCTCCTTGCCGGGGTTGCCATAGCGAACGAGTTTCATCAGTAAGTCCTTTCAGGTGGGAGGGAGTGTATTCATCGGAGGGCCGCCGCGCACGGCCGCCCGAAGCGGCCGGCCCGCGCCCGGCAGGGGCCAGGCGAAGCGACACGAAGTGCGCGCAGCCTGGCGGCGAGCAACTAGTAGGTCGAGCGGCCGCCCGACAGGTCGAAAACAGCGCCAGTCGAGAACGAACAGTCCTCGGTGCAGAGCCATCCGACCATGGCGGCAACTTCTTCCACCGTGCCGAAGCGGCCCATGGGAATCTTGGAGAGCATGAAAGCGATGTGCTCGGGCGTCATCTGGCCGAAGATCGCGGTCTTCACCGCGGCGGGCGTCACGCAGTTCACGCGCACGCCGGTGTCGGCCAGCTCCTTGCCGAGCGACTTGGTCAGCGCGATGACCGCCGCCTTGCTGGCACTGTAGGCGCTGGCGTTGGGGTTGCCATCCTTGCCCGCGACCGACGCGAGGTTGACGATGCGGCCATAGTCCTGCTGGCGCATCTGCGCCGAGACTTCGCGGCAGCAGATGAAGAGGCCGGTGATGTTGACCTCCATCACCTGCCGCCAGGCGTCCACCGGGTAGTCCCAGACCTTGGTGTTGGGTCCTGTGATGCCGGCGCTGTTGACCAGCGCATCGATACGCGGCGCATGCGTGAGCGTCGTGGCCACCGCCCGCGCGACCGCCGCGTGATCGCTCACGTCGAGCGCGAGTGCGAAGGCCTTGGCCCCCAGCGCCGCCGCGGCCTTGGCGCCGGCGGCGGCGTCGCGGTCCCAGATGGTCACGCTCCCGCCCGAAGCCAGCAGGCGCTGCGCGATGCCGTAGCCCAGCCCCGTGGCGCCGCCGGTGACGACCGCATGGCGCCCGGCGAAGTCGAGCTGGTTCATATCGTGATGCCGCCATCGACCGTGAAGGCCTGCCCTGTCGCGAACACCGATTCGTCGCTGGCGAGGAAGACCACCACCGGCGCGATTTCCTCCGCCTGCGCGAGCCGGCCCATCGGCTGACGCGCGATGAAAGCCTTGCGCGCCGCGTCGGGGTCGGCGTTGGCGTTGATGCGGTCGCCGAGCGAGGGCGTGTCCACCGTGCCAGGACACACCGCATTGCAGCGGATGCCCTTTGCGACGAAGTCCGCCGCCACGCTCTTGGTCAGGCCGAGCACGGCCGCCTTGCTGGTGCCGTAGACGAAGCGGCTGGGCAGCCCCTTCATGCTGGAACACACGCTGGCCATGTTGATGATGCTGCCTCGGCCGGCCGCGAGCATGCCGGGCAGCACGGCCTGGATGGTCCAGAACTGCGCGCGCACGTTGAGCTGGAAGGCGAACTCCAATTCATCGTCCGTGGCGTCCAGCACGGTGCCGTTGTGCACGACGCCCGCACAGTTGAAGAGCACGTCGAGCGTGGGCACTTTCTTCACGAGCGACTGGATGGCCGCCTTGTCGAGCACGTCGAGCCTGGCCGTCCGGATGTTGGGGACGCCGGCATAGCGCTCGAGCAGTTTCTCATTCACGTCGGTGGCCCAGACCTGCGCACCTTCCGCCGCCATGGCCAGCGCGCTTGCGTGGCCGATGCCCTGTCCGGCCGCGGTCACGAGCGCGGTCTTGCCCTTCAATCTCATGGGATGTCCTCTTCGAATTGCTGGATGGTGGTGCGATGCGCGGCACTTCGCGTTCAGGGTTTCGCCTGATGGCTGCGGCGTGGTGCGAAACGTATTCTGAATTGGCCTGACCACTTGTCCAATTCTGGACAACCCTTAACCCGCCATCCGAGCCTTCGCATCCACGTGCCGCTTCAGACCGTCGAGCCCCAACGCCTCTACCGCCAGATCGCCGACCAGCTTCGCGCCCTCATCGCGAAGGGCGAGTTCGCGGTGGGCGCGCGCCTGCCGGCGGAGCGCGACCTGTCGAAGCAACTGGGCGTGAGCCGGCCCTCGGTGCGCGAGGCGCTGATCGCGCTGGAGGTCGAAGGCTGGGTCGAGGTTCGCACCGGCTCCGGCGTGTATGTACTCGACCGCACGCGCCGCGCGTCCGCGCCTGTGGCCGCGACCGAGTGGGGTCCGCTCGAGTTGATCCGCGCCCGCCGCGTGGTCGAGGGCGAGACCGCCGCGCTGGCCGCGACCGTGCGCAAGCGAAAGGACCTCGACGCGATGACATGCGCCATCGAGGTCATGCGCGGTCTGGCCGAACGCAACGTGATGCCGCTGGAAGGCGACCGCGCCTTCCACACGGCGATCGTCGATGCCTGCGGCAATGCGGTGCTGTCGGAGACAGTGCAGGGTTTCTGGGACTCTCGTCGCGGCCCGATCTTCACAAGGCTGGGCGGTTACTTCGAGACGGTGAAGTCCTGGCACAGCGCCATCGCCGAGCACGAGGCGATCCGCGACGCCATCGCCGCGCGCGACGCGGCCGCCGCGCGTGCCGCGATGCATGAGCACATGGACAAATCGCATCAGAGATTCAGCGCGAGCTGGCGCCGCGCGAAGCCGACCTGATCCGCCAGCAGGCCCCTTCCCTTCACCCAACCAACGGAGACAAACCGATGACCAGCAAACGTTTCGCCATCAAGACCCTCGCCGCCTGCGCCATCGCGGCCACCGGGTTCGGCGCCTTCGGCATCGCCCAGGCGCAGACCAAGCTCAAGTGGGCCCACGTCTACGAGACCTCCGAGCCCTTTCACAAGTACTCGGTGTGGGCGGGGGAGGAGATCAAGAAGCGCACCAACGGCAAGTACGAGATCCAGGTGTTCCCGGCGTCGAGCCTGGGCAAGGAGTCGGACATCAACCAGGGCCTGACGCTGGGCACGGTCGACATCGTCCTCACGGGCGCGAGCTTCGCCGGCAACACCTACAAGCCGCTGGCGGTGACCTACTTCCCCTTCATCTTCCGGGATGCGGAGCACTTGCTGAAGTATGCGAAGAGCGACGTGTTCGCCGAGCTCGCGAAGGGCTACGACGAGAAGAGCGGCAACCACATCACGGCGCTCAACTACTACGGCGCGCGCCACGTGACCTCCACCGCCGCGAAGCCCGTCGCCAAGCCCGAGGACATGAAGGGGCTGAAGATCCGCGTGCCGGATGCACCGGCCTACCTGGCCTTCCCCAAGTCACTGGGCGCCAATGCCACGCCGATCGCCTTCGCCGAGGTCTACCTCGCGCTGCAGAACGGAACGGTCGACGCGCAGGAGAACCCGCTGCCGACGATCGAGGCGAAGAAATTCTTCGAGGTGCAGAAGAACATCTCGCTGACGGGCCACATCGTCGACTCGCTGCTGACGGTGGTGTCCGGCCAGCTGTGGGGCAAGCTGAGCGCGGATGAGAAGAAGATCTTCACGGAGGTGATGCAGGAAGCGGCCGAGAAGACGGGGCGCGAGATCATCGCGTCGGAAGTCCGGCTGACGGAGGAGTTCAAGAAGAAGGGCAACAACGTCATCACGGTTGACAAGAACGCTTTCCGCGAAGCGGTGCTGAAGAACACGAAGCCCACGGACCACGGATATCGCCAGCAGGACTACGACCGCATCTTGGCGATCAAGTAGACCCCCCAGGCTGCGCGCACTTCGTGTCGCGTCGCCTTCCCCTGGGAGGGGCCATACCGTGACTCGGCAGCGCCGGGGCGCGGTATCCCCCGACTTGTCCGTTTTTTGGCGAATCGATATGGCTGAACAAAAAATCATTGATGACGAGGGGCACTTTCATGCCGAGGATGAAGTGGTCGACCTCTCCAGGACGATCGCGGAGGGGTGGATCTCCCTCGCACTGTTCTGGCTGCTGGGACTGACCGTCTTCTACCAGTTCGTCACGCGCTATGTGATGAACGACTCCGCGGCCTGGACGGAGGAGGTGGCGCGGTACATGCTGATAGGGGTGGTGTTCATCGGCGCGGCGATCGGCGTGTCGAAGAACAACCAGATCCAGGTGGACTTCTTCTACCGGCACATTCCGGCGGCGATGGGGCGATGGATGTCGAAGGCCGTGGACGTCATCCGCATCCTGTTCTTCGTCGCGGCGGTCGCGATGACCGCGCAGATGATGCTGAAGATCGGCAACCAGACGCGCATGACGATCGTCGACATGCCGATGAACATCGTCTACGGGCTCTGCCTCTTCGGCTTCGCGGCGATGACGCTGCGCTCGATCCAGGTGGCGCGCATCCACTGGCGGCGCGGCTACAGCGTGCTCGAACGACCCGAATCCAACCTCGACGACCACTGACGCCGGAACGACACGCTCATGCTCAAGATTTTCTTCCTGATCTTCATGGCCGGCGGCATTCCCGTCGCCATCGCGATGGCAGGCGCCTCGCTGACCTTCATCCTGCTGTCGGGCAGCCTGCCGCCCTTCGTGGTGATCCACCGCATGGTGAGCGGCATCGACAGCTTTCCGCTGCTGGCGGTGCCCTTCTTCATCCTGGCCGGCAACCTGATGAACAACGCCGGCATCACGACGCGCATCTACAACTTCGCGCTCGCGCTGGTGGGCTGGCTCAAGGGCGGGCTCGGCCACGTGAACGTGCTGGGCTCGGTGATCTTCGCGGGCATGAGCGGCACGGCCATCGCCGATGCCGCGGGACTGGGCACGATCGAGATCAAGGCGATGAAGGAGCACGGCTACTCGACGGAGTTCGCCGTCGGCGTGACGGCCGCATCCGCCACGCTGGGGCCGATCATCCCGCCGAGCCTGCCTTTCGTGATCTACGGGATGATGGCCAACGTATCGGTGGGTGCCCTCTTCCTGGCCGGCATCCTGCCGGGCGCGCTGATGGCGATCCTGATGATGCTCACGGTCGCGTACTACGCCCACAAGAACAAGTGGGGCAGCGACGTGAAGTTCTCCAGCACGCGCCTGTTCAAGGCCCTGTGCGAACTGGCGGTGGTGATCGGCTGGCCGCTGCTGCTGTGGCTGGCGGTGTCCAAGCTGGGCCTGCCGCCGCAGATCACGGTCTTCGTCGGCCTGGGGCTGCTCTTCGTGCTCGACAAGATCTTCAGCTTCGAGGCCCTTCTGCCCATCATGACGCCGGTGCTGCTGATCGGCGGCATGACCACCGGGCTCTTCACGCCGACCGAGGGCGCCATCGCGGCCTGCGTGTGGGCCATGATCCTCGGCTTCGCGTGGTACCGCACGCTCTCCTGGAAGATGTTCGTCAAGGTCTGCCTGGACACCATCGAGACCACCTCCACCGTGCTCTTCATCGTCGCCGCGGCGTCGATCTTCGGCTGGATGCTGACGGCCACGGGCGTGACCGCCGATATCGCGGCCTGGGTGCTCGGCTTCACCAAGGACGCCTGGGTGTTCCTGCTGCTGGCCAACCTGCTGATGCTGTTCGTCGGCTGCTTCCTGGAGCCGACGGCGGCCATCACGATCCTGGTGCCCATCCTGCTGCCGATCGCCACGCAGCTGGGCGTGGACCCGATCCACTTCGGACTGGTGATGGTGCTGAACCTGATGATCGGGCTGCTGCATCCGCCGATGGGCATGGTGCTCTTCGTGCTGGCGCGGGTGGCGGGGCTGAGCTTCGAGCGGACCACGATCGCCATCCTTCCCTGGCTGGTGCCCCTGCTGTTCAGCCTGGTGGTCATCACCTACATGCCGTCGCTGGTAATGTGGCTGCCGAAAATGTTCTTCTAGCGCTCAAGAACAAAGGATACGCACGATGAACCCGTTTATCCGCCTTCATCCCGCCGACGACGTGGTGATCGCGCGCGGCCAGCTGGTCGGCGGCACGCCGGTCGAGGGCGTCACCGCGCGAGGCCTGATCCCGCCCGGCCACAAGGTCGCCGTGCGGGGCATCGCGCAGGGCGAGCCGGTGCGCCGCTACAACCAGATCATCGGCTTCGCGAGCAAGCCGATCGCGCCCGGCGAGCATGTGCACACGCACAATCTCGACATGGGGCCGGACAAGGGCCACTTCGAGCGCGACTACGCCTTCGGCGCCGACGTGAAGACGCCACCCGCGCGGCGCGAGGCGAGCTTCATGGGCATCAAGCGCCCCGATGGCCGCGTGGCGACGCGAAACTACATCGGCGTGCTGACCAGCGTGAACTGCTCGGCCACGGCGGCGCGCGCCATTGCCGATCACTTCTCGCGCAAGACCAATCCCTCCGCGCTCGCGAATTTCCCGAACGTGGACGGCGTGGTCGCGCTGACGCACGGCACGGGCTGCGGCATGGACACGGGCGGCATGGGCATGCAGATCCTGGAGCGCACGCTGACGGGCTATGCCACGCATGCCAACTTCGCGGCGGTACTGGTGGTGGGCCTGGGCTGCGAGGCGAACCAGATCAATGCCTGGCTCGCGACCGGCAACCTGAGCGAGGGCGAGAACTTCCGCGTCTTCAACATCCAGGACACGGGCGGCACGCGCAAGACGGTCGAGAAAGGCGTGGCGCTCATCGAGGAGATGCTGCCGCGCGCGAATGCGGCGAGGCGCGAGCCTTGCAGCGCGGCGCACATCACCATCGGCCTGCAATGCGGTGGCTCGGACGGCTATTCGGGCATCAGCGCGAACCCGGCCTTGGGTGCGGCGGTCGACCTGCTGGTGGCGCATGGCGGCACGGCGATCCTGTCGGAGACGCCGGAGGTCTACGGCGCCGAGCATCTGCTCACGCGCCGCGCGGTGAAGCGCGAGGTCGGCGAGAAGCTGGTCGAGCGCATCCGCTGGTGGGAGCACTACACAGCCATCAACGAAGGCGAGATGAACAACAACCCGTCGCCCGGCAACAAGGCGGGCGGGCTCACGACCATCCTCGAGAAGTCGCTGGGCGCCGTCGCGAAGGGCGGTACCAGCAACCTGGAGGCGGTGTACGAATACGCCGAGCCGGTGACGGCGCACGGCTTCGTCTACATGGATACGCCGGGCTATGACCCGGTGAGCGCGACGGGCCAGGTGGCCGGCGGCGCGAACATGATCTGCTTCACCACCGGCCGCGGCTCGGCCTACGGATGCGCGCCCTCGCCTTCGCTCAAGCTCGCGACGAACTCCGCGCTGTGGCAGCGGCAGGAGGAGGACATGGACATCAACTGCGGCGAGATCGTGGAAGGCACTGCGTCCATCCAGGAAATGGGGCAACGCATCTTCGAGCTCGTGCTGGCGACAGCATCCGGCGAGCAATCAAAGAGCGAAAGACACGGCTACGGCCAGAACGAATTCGTCCCCTGGCAAGTCGGCGCCGTGATGTGAGCCCCCCGGCGCTTCACTTCGCTTCGCTGCGCGCGATTCGTCCGCCGAGACGGTGGCGCGACACGCCTCGGGGCGGTCCGGCGGCGGCCGCGACTGGAACAAACACAGGAACCTCAACCCATGTCTCTCACACTCCCAGCATCGGACCTGCGCAAGCAGATGGCCGCCATCATCGCCGGCACCGGCAGCTCCCCGGCAGAGGCCGAGCAGGTCGCGGCCAACCTCGTGCTCGCCAACCTCTGCGGCCATGACTCGCATGGCGTGGGCATGGTGCCACGCTATGTCGACGCGGCCGCCGAAGGCGGGCTCAAGCCGAACGCCTCGGTCAAGGTCAACCTCGACGCCGGCGCGATGCTGGCGCTCGACGGCCAGCGCGGCTACGGCCAGGTCGTCGGCGTGCAGGCGATGGAACTCGGCATCGCGCGGGCGAAGGAACAAGGCAGCTGCATCCTCTCGCTCGGGAATGCACACCACCTCGGTCGCATCGGCCACTTCGCCGAGATGGCGACGGCCCAAGGCCTGGTGGCCATGCACTTCGTCAACGTGCTCTCGCGGCCCGTCGTTGCGCCCTGGGGCGGCGGCGATGGCCGATTCGGCACCAACCCCTGCTGCATCGGCGTGCCGCTCGCGGGGGCGGAGCCTTTCGTGCTCGACTTCGCGACCAGCCGCGTCGCGCAAGGGAAGATGCGCGTGGCCTACAACAAGGGCGAACGCGTGCCGCCCGGCACGCTGATCGACGAGCACGGCGCGCCGACGGACGACCCCGGCGTGGTGGTCGTGCCGCAGAGCAACGGCCTGTTCGGCGCGCTCATGACCTTCGGCGAGCACAAGGGCTATGGCATGGCCGTGGCCTGTGAGCTACTGGGCGGTGCGTTGACGGGCGGCGGCACCTGGCACCGGCCGGCGGACAACGCGCGCACGGTACTGAATGGCATGCTGGCAGTGCTGATCGACCCCGCGAAGCTCGGCACCCAGACGGCATTCGAGGAGGAGGCGCGCGGCTTCATTGAATGGCTGCGCCAGAGCCCCCCCGGCGCCGGCTTCGAGGGCGTGCAGATCGCCGGCGAACCGGAGCGGCGGGCGCGCGCGGCGCGGGAGCGCGAGGGCATCTGGCTCGACGACGCGACGTGGCGGGAGATCGTGGAAGCCGGGCGCAAGGTGGGCGTGACGGTACGCTGAGCACCCTCCTGACACGCGCCCGCCTCGCCGAAGCGGGTCGCCGGCTTCCGGCCTCATGCCTCAGGCCTGTTCCCTCGGATTGACGTAGGGCGAAGGCAGCGGAACGTTGGCCTCCGCATAGCGATCCGGATTGCGCCGCACGTCGATGCTGTATTGCGCGCCCATCGACACGGCGGCTCCCCCGACCCCCGCCGCAGTCGCGAAGCCCAGCAGTCTGCCAAGGGAGGACGAGGTGATCGCCCCCAAGGCTGTCGAGGTGAGCGCAGGCATGGCGCCCGAAGTGCGGCTGATGTAGCCCGCGGCGCTGGCGCCTCGCCCGCCCGCGCCCATTTCTCCCAGCTCCATGCCCTCGAGCAGATTGCGCCCGAATGAGCCAACACCCCGACCGAAGGCAGCGGAGGAGCCGCGCATTGCCAACGAGACCGACGCACCGGCCCGTCCCAGAAGACTGATCGAGCCGAATCCCGCGATGACGGCGCCGGCGCCCAGCGCCAGGGAGGCTGTCTCCAGGCGATTGGCCAAGGCGTCGTTTCCCTGCGCGCGCGCAACGACGTCCCCGATGTGAAGACCGGCCGAGGCTCCCGACAGCGCCACGCTGACCCCAGCGGCCACGGCAGCGAGCGTCGCCCCTGCCGCCAATGCGACGCCCAGAGTCACGATGGAAAGCACGACTGAAAAAATGGCCAGGAAGATGGACAGTCCGCTCAGCCATGACAAGTGGCCCGTGGGATCGAGATAGACAATCGGATTGTTGAGGCAATAGGCGTACCCGTTGGTGCCACCTGCGCCGAGGGGGGAAAGACTGTCCATTTGATAGAACATGCGCATGCGGGGTGCAAAGACCCGCTGCCCTCGGCCGAGGTTGTAGAGTTCGAACGAATTGCTCCATCCGACGACTTCGCCATTGAATCCAACGGAGTCCTTCAATGCGGGATTCCATACGGTGACGGTGTCATTCCCTGCCTCCGCAACGGAGGTGGCGTGAGAGATGGTGGATGATGTCATTGGGTCTCGAACTCCCCGACGCGGCCGAACTCCGTGCGTTGGCCGTACGCGTCATAGTTGTAGTAAATCGCTTGCAAGAGTGCATTCCCCCGATAGCTGAAAACCCCCATGAGGCTGCCTGCGCTGTCCGTTGCGAACACTTCGGCGAAGCTTGCTTCGGCGGTCGGCGGATCGGGTCGCATGACGATACGACCGAGCAGCACGTCATTGGCCCGGAGAAAAAGCGTGCGCTCCGCCTTCGTCGCATCGGCGGGAACGGGCTGGGCACGCTCACCCGTGATGACCTCGTTCATATAGAGATAGTCCACCCCGTGGCTCAGCGCGGCGGGCCGGGTCTGTGAGACGGCACTGCGGGCGAAGCGGTCCATGGCATCGTAGGAGCATTGAACCTTCAGGTCGTTCGGATCCGCCGCATTCGCATTCCACGCGTGCTGCAGTTTCTGCGACTCGGTGTACCGCAACTCCGAAATTCCAGCGGCATTGCTCATGCTGCCGGAGTTATAGCCGACGGGCTGGACGTCGCCGGCCTCGGTGATCGAAGTCAGCAAATCCGCCACGTCAGCGTCCGCGAACGACCGGTAAGCATAGGCAGCGTCGACGGCACCAGCCGGCGTGCACCCCGACACTGCCTTGATTCGGTCGTGCTCATCGAACTGGAAGGTGGAACTTGTCTCGCTGACCGCCTGACCCACGGTCTTCTTGTAGTCGATCCTCGACAGGCGATTCTGCGGATCGAAGACATAGTTCTCTTCCAGCGTCGCAGCCAGGGGCGCGATCCCATAGCTCCGCTGCTTGGGCGTTGTCTTCGGATCGGCGTAGCACGTCTGGATTTTCAGACATTCCTGGCCCTCGACGGTATAGGTGCGCGAAGTCTCGCGGCCATCGACATGCGTGAAGTCGATGATGGCTGTCATGCCGGCTTCCGAGTCGCTCAGCGATATCCTGGACATCGTCCCGCCTTCGTATGCGATGTCGATTTCGATCCTGTGCGGAATCGACTCATGCGGCCTTTCGTAGATTTTCTTGGCCAGGCGGCCGGAAGCGTCGTAGTAGCAACTCACGCCGCCGGTCGAGTTGAGGAGCGTCGTGGACCGAAGCCGCCCACCGATTGAAAAGACCTGCTTCCACGTGCCGGCGTCGGAGGTTTCTCCGTTCTTCCGGCCGAAGTCGTCGTAGGAATGCCCGATCACGCTCAAGGTCTCGGCATTGCGGTCCTGCAGTCTGACCTCGCTCAGCCTATTCACGGAATCCCAGGTGAAGGTGTACTGGCTTCCGGTGTCCAGCAGCTTTCGCGTCAAGGTCGCGCCGGTGGCGGAATCGAAGGTCTGTTCATAGCCAAGCCCGGCGGGGTCGACCACCTTGCTCGGGCGCTCATCACCGTCGTTTGCGTACGCATAAGTCCATGATCTGCCGGGGGCGACGACTTCACTCGACAGTCTTCCCGCGCCGTCGAAGCGGCGCGTCGCAACCACGAACTGCGTGTCCGGCTTGTTGCTGTCGGCCTGGAAAGCCGAGATCAGTCCCATGCTCCAGTCGCGAAGCATGCCGTCGTAGGTGTACATGGTGCGCTTGCATGGATCTGTCGGTTCCGCATCCCATTGCGCGGACGAATAGCTCTGTTCGACGACAAGACGGTCGTGGTAGTCGTACAGGTACTTGGTGATGGTGAAGGGGCCCGCGCTACCCAGAGGCAGCGGGTCGAGCGTGCGGGCCAGACGCCCGTGACCGTCGTACGCGAACGCGCTTCGCAGCGTGACAGGCACGCCCGCACCGTCCGTTGAAAATTGATCGTAGAAATAAATTTTTCCGTCCACTGTATAGTTCCAGCGCTCACTGGGGGTTGTACTTCCGTCTCGCCTTCGTTCCTGCGTGAATTCCCCGCGGTTGTAGGCAAATTCATCGACGACGCCGTCGGCATGCACGACCCGTGTAAGCCGCTTATGTGCATCATAGCTATTGGCCGTTTTTATTTGCTGCCATGAACCCGATGGACTGTCAGGGAGATGGTAAAAATCGTTCTCGACCGTTTCTATCGCCAATTGCCTGAGATCGTAATTGACGGTTTTCACGGTCGTCCAGCCGGAAGGAATATCAAGCCCTTCAGGCATCAACATTTGCGAACACACGTGGTTTCCATAGGCATTGAATTTGTAGCGTATGGCCGGCTTGCCAGGGGCCGTCACGGTGGCATCGTTGGTTGCATCGAGCAGCCAGCGCCGGTAGGCGTAGGTCGTGGTCTGCGCCTTCTCTGTATTGGCGTAGACAGTCTCCTGCGTGAGCTGATTGAGCGCGTTGTAGGTGTATATCGTCTGTCGCTCATTCGCGTCGTACGCGACGAGCGGTTGCCGCTTTCGGTTGTATTGAACCCGTCCTCCGTAGACCATTGTGTCAACCCCATAGGAATACTCCATCAACTTCGCCCCTTCAGGGCCGTCGACGAACTTGAATTCCTGCCTTCCCATCTTGTCGCCTTCATTGATGATGCTGAATTTCGCGGCCAGCGCTCCATCATAGAAAGTAGGGGTCAGTCCCTCTCCGCCTTTCATGTACTCATAACACTGGGTATATTCGTGCGTCGCGTTCCCCTCGTTCATCGAGAAATGGACTTCAGCAGTTTTAACCGGATAATTAATTCCACTCAGGCCAGTGCGCGCGCCATATTGGAATTCGACCCGCTTCCCGGCCGTCCAGACAAATGAAGGTTTTATTTCAATCGAACTCAGCGCGGCGTAGGCACGCGTAGGATCCGAGAATGAGACATTGGGCACCGAATACGTGCGGACCTCAAGCGTGCCCGCCTCCGTCTGTTTCGTGAGGAGATAGCCAGTCTCATTGAAGCTCTGGGTGGTTGTAAAACTCGATGACGACCCTCCCTCGGTCAGGGTTCTCTTGATGGCCGTCGGCAGCGTGAACTGAGGAATTTGGTGCTCAAGCGCCTGGCCCGCAACGATAGGGTAGCTATATTCCTTGACGTCGGCGATGAAAGCTTCGCCACTGGAACTCAATTCCTCTCTTTCCAGAAGATGGAAACGATTGTAAGTGCGCGTGGTTTTTAGAATTTCTCCCGCGCCCGTATGCTCTGATTCTGCTATCGTGTATTTATAATCATCATCGAGGATGGTAAACAGCATGTCTACGTCTTCGTAGAATTTTGCCCCCGGAATGTAGCCGAAATAATTGTTCTGGCTGTATTCGTATTCAAAGACGCGCGAAGGTGCCGACGATGATTCCCCCATGTCTCGAATTTCCATTTTCTTCACGGCATCGACGAACCCAACGGAATCCGCAATGGGAAGCTGCGTATAGGTTATTGTTTTTTCAAGCCCCGTAGGCGTTCGGACGCTGACAAGACGTCGCGGCATGTCTTTCGGATACTCGTAGACAAACTGAAATACTTCGTCAAAAGAATCAGGCAAGGAAATGGAATCAACCCATGCGCGCCCTTCTTCATTCTTCAATGTGATACGCGTGGTGGTCGTCTTTCCCTCAAGCGAAGTTACTACATCCACGTATGCCAATCTCTCGACCACAAATCCTTGCGAGAAGCTGATGAAATCTCCGTGATCATTGGATATTTTTGCTGGAAAGGGCTTGCCTTGGGCGTCTTCAGCATCGTCATAGTACTGAAAGCTCAGCCCATGACCTGTCGGGGTGATCGCACTCCAAATCCAACCGATATCGTCATAGTTCTCACGGCTCAAGTCATCGTACGCAGCCCAGTAGCTGATTCCAAAGTCATATGGCAACCTGAGAACCCTGGCATTCTTGAATGGAGGATATTCGACAGTGCAGTCGTGCTCATTGAACTTCAATCGACGAACTTGGCCCGACATCGACGTAATCAATCGCCGCTGGAGGTCCATGTACGGCAGGTTGATCATCCAATCGAGATAGCCATATCCGGTGCCGGGATGAAATTGCATCGTGACCGCGTAATCATAGGCGGGGTCTGAGCAGGTCGGAAGAACTCCTAGTACCACATTGACGTTCAATGCGCCCGTGCGGACATTGACGTCGGTAGTCAGATTTCGATCAAGTGTGAATGCGCTGGAAAATATCGTCATGCATTGATATTGACCGATTGCGAATCCTCACGCCACTACCATTTCTTGTAGGTCTATTCAGGGCGAATTCGATTAATGGGCGATCCCGGAGATCAAAGGCTTGGCGCGCAGGGTCCAGAGCGCGTCCGCAAGCCAGCTTGCATCCTGGTCAAGGGAGCGCGCATCTCCGGGCCCCGGCCTTCACTGCACGGGTTCGCAGGCCGCGTGCACGAAGCGGCGGCGCAGGCGTGACTTTTTTCGTGAAGTTGTGCCACGAATCTGTGGATAACGCTGTGTGCAGGAACGGGAGGAATGTCGCCAGACGTCGGCTCGACGCGCCTTCCCGACGCATTGCCTCCCGAACAGGCATCGCTGTGCGGAGCTATCGCGTGCCCCCGATCAACCCGCTGCGCGCGTGCCGGGCGGGACGGCGCTGTCAAGGCTGATGACAGTCAACATGTGCTTCCCGGAAGCATCGTCGCCACGAACTACGGCAGTGGCGATCGGGTCGTGCGCCGCCACTGCGGTCGGGAGTTCGCGCAAGGCGGCGCGCGGCACGTCGAAGACGGTGCCCACCTCGTCGACCCGCAGCACGAAGCGCTTGCCTGCGCCGTCCTGGCAGACCACCAGGATGCTGTCGGCCCGCGCCGCACCAGGGCTTGCGCGTTCACCGCGCAGTTGTTGCACGTCAAGCACGGCCAGCGGCTGCCCGTGGTGCATCACGATGCCCGCGCCGCCGGTCACGGCACCGCCTTGCGGGACGGCCACGGCTTCGATCACCTGCGAAGCGGGCAGTCCCAACCACTGGTCGCCAGCGCGCACGCTTGCGAGGACGACGGGTTCCGCGTTCGTCGCGGCCGGCGCGGGCGCCTCGAAGCGCGCGACGGCAGTCCCGGCCTCCTGCGCGCCGCGCTCGCCGATGGCGATGAGGATCACACAGGCCACGTCGTCCGGCCCGCAGGCGTCGGTGCTTTCGTACTCACGGTAGCCGCGGGACATGGTGATGCCAGCGGCGTAGGTCAGGCCGTCGATATCGAGCACCACGCCGCTGGATGCTCCCCGTGCAAGGTTCGCGAGTCGGTCCGTGAAGGGCGCGTGGCCGCCGGTCTTCCACAAAGCGTGCGTGCTGGCCACGATGGTGCCGGCGCGGGTGACGAAGAGTCCCGAAGCCTGCGCCAGCGCCCGGCCTTCCGCGTCGGCGGGCAATGCATCCTGCAGCATGGCACCGATCTGCGGCTCGCTGTCGAACACGATCGCGACGCACCCCGCATTGCCCGCGCCGCCCTGCACCGGCGCCGCAAAGACATAGGTATGGCGCCCCTCATAAAGCGCCGACGCCGAGAAGGTCGAGCGCGTGAACGCCTGATCGCCGCGCAGCGCCAGCACCGCGGGCAGCCACGCTTCGGTGACCGGCGCCGCGTCTTGATCGCCGACGGAAGCGGCGAGCACGCGTCCCTGCGCATCCAGCAGGAGCAACGCCGAATACACCGTGTAAAGGCCGTGGATGCGACGAAGCACCGCCGCGGCCTCGGCCAGCGAGCGCGCATCCGGCGAGCCCGCGGCATGCTGGAGACTGCTGTCAAGCGCCCACCAGCGGCAATCGTTGGCGCGCTCGTAGAGGCTGCGATCGAGGATGTCGATGCCCAGCGCCGAGCAGCCGCGCACTTCCTCGAGCACCGCAGCCACGGCCGAGCGCTGAAGGTCGCCGATGGCGCTCTCGAAGACGGCGCTGATGCGCTGCCCCGTGCGCGTCACGCGCTCCAGCAGGGCGCCGGCGAAGCGGGTATTGGCGGCCCCGTCGCCCTGCTCGCGCCGGATGCGCAACTGGCCGTTCCAGACGAGGCGCTCGAGCCCGCGCTGGATGCTCCTGGCCTCGGCGGGGATGGCCTGCAGTTCGGCGCCGAAGAGCTTGCTGCCGGCCACGAGCTGCTCCGAGAGCACAGGCGCCGCGGTGTCGGATGGGTCGACGCGGAAGGCGACGTCGACCGGAACCAGCACGCAGCCTTCCCACCCTGGTCCGCGATAACCCTGGTAGCCCGCGGCCGGGGCCTGCGCCGCGAGATACTCGCGCCCACCGAAACGCACGCTGCGCGCGGCGCCCGAAGTCGCGGGAAGGAGCGTGCCGACAGGCACCCGGGAGGGGTCGGAACTCGCCACCACGGCGCGCTGCGCATCGAGCAGCAGCGCGACGGAGGGATCCTCGTGCGAAACCAGCGCGCCGAAGATCGCGCGCATCTCGTCGTCGAGGCGGAAGGAGAGGCACAAGGCGCCGATGAGGGGCCCTGATCCCGCTGCGCGCACGGGCGCGCAGTAGAGGAGTCCGCGCCGGCGGTCGAGCAGCTCGAAGCGCCCGAAGGCCTCGACGAAGGGCGCTCCGGTGCCGAGGACGGTCTGCATGAGCTGCGAATCCGCGACGGCGGCGGCGGCCTGCGCGTCCAGACGCGCCACGACACGGCCGTCGAGACCGAGCAGGATGACGTCGTCGTAGACGCTGTACTTGCTCGCATACGCCCGCAGGCGCTCGCGGACCGCGTCCGCCTGCACGACCTGCCCGCCGCGCGACGCGGCGAGCACTTCGCGCAACGCGGTGTCGGTGGCGAGAAAGCCGACGTCCGCCGTGCGCTCGTAGAGGTTTCGCACCAGGATGTCGATGCAGGTCTGCGCCTTCGCGCGCGCGGTGCGCAGCGTGTCCTGCAGCAGCCGGCGTGCGAGGGAGTCGAGCAGCACGCCCGTGAGTCCATGAAACTGCGCGCCGGTGGAAGCGATGTCGGTTCCGTTGTCGCTCATCTGCCCGAGCAGGGCGAGTTGGTCCCAGGTGTCCTCGAGCCGCTGGAGGGATTCGCGGTGGTCGTTCACCAGTTCCATGCGCGAAACCAGCGGCGCGACGGCCGCGCTGAATCTCACGCCCTTGACGACGGAAACCTCATTCATGCTCGGGAGCAACCCGCGCCTCGCGCTTCTTCAGCGGCGGCGGGGTTGACTTGTTGTTCGGGAAGGTTTCGAAGTATGTCGGAACTTCCCGTCTCCGGCATGACAGATTTCAGCGCGGCGCGTCGCCCTTGCGGTATTCGGCGGTGAGCTCGTCCAGGCGCTTCTTCAATTCAGGGTCGAGCTTGTACTCGGCGGCGGCGAGCGTCGCGTCGAGTTGCTCCGGCCGGCTGGCACCAAGAAGGGGCGCCGTGATCAGCGGGTTGGCCATGACCCAGGCCACGGCGAGGGTCGCGAGCGGCACACCGGCTTCGTCCGCGAGCTTGTGCAACTGCGCGATGGTGGCGAAGCTGCGCTCGTTCCAGTAGCGGTCCTGGTACATGGAGCCAGCGGTGCCGAGCGTGAAGCGGGTGTTGTCCTGCGGGGCGGAGCCGGCCTTGTACTTGCCCGTGAGCAGCCCGCCCGCGAGCGGGTTGTAGGGGATCACGCCCAGGCCTTCCTCGTCCACCAGCGGCAGCAGTTCGCGCTCGATCTCGCGGAAGAGCAGGCTGTAGCGCGGCTGCACCGAAACGAAGCGCGTGTAGTTGCGAAGCTCGGCCTTGCCCAAGGCGCGTGCAAGCCGATAGGACAGGAAATTGGAGACACCGACATAGCGTGCGCGTCCGGAACGGACGATCACGTCCAGCGCCTCGATGCTCTCCTCCAGCGGGGTGTTGCGGTCATCGTGGTGCAATTGATACAGATCGACGTGGTCGGTCTGCAGGCGCTTGAGCGAAGCGTCGATGGCGTCGAGCAAATGCTTGCGGGACGCGCCCTGGTCCCAGGAATTCGGGCCGACCTTGCCGCAGGCCTTGGTCGCGAGGATGAACCTGGAGCGCTGGCCCGCGCCCTTCGACCGCAGCCAGCGGCCGATGATCTCTTCGGTGCGGCCGGTGGTCTCGACGGTGCCGCCAAGCGGGTACACATCGGCGGTGTCGAGGAAGTTGATGCCGCCTGCCGCCGCCTTGTCCAGGATGCCGTGCGAGACCGCTTCGTCGGTCTGCAGCCCGAAGGTCATGGTACCGAGCGCAAGCCTCGACACGGTGAGGCCGGTGCGGCCAAGGCGGGTGGTGGGGATGCTCATGGGTTCGCTCCGGTCGGGTTCGATCGGTGGCGATCATAGTCACCTGCGCGAGAACGCGCTGGACGCGCCGGCGCCCGCCCCCGAGGCCTGCCGGCGTCTTGCTCCTCAGCTCTGGCTGCCGGCGTGCGCCGGCTTGCCGACCTGGATCGTCACCTCGTCGCCCTTGATCCTCGCCTGCACCGCCTTCACCGCCTTTTCGACACGCGTGCCGTAGTCGGCATCGGCCTGGCGGAAGTTGTTGACCGCGCGATCGATGATGTCCTGCCGCGTGACGGCGCCCAGGCTGCCGGCGATGTTGTTCACGAGGCGCTCCTTCTCGTCTTCGCCCATCAGCCGATAGAGATCACCGGCCTGCACGAAGTCGTTGTCCTCGGGGTGCTTGGCCCATCCCTGACTGCCGGTCCATCCGTGGACCTCCATCGGCGCATAGATCGGCTCGTTGCTCTGCTTCGGCGCGTCGCCGAAGCTGTTGGGCTCGTAGTTCGGCGCGCGGCCGTGGTTGTCGTAGCGCATGGCGCCGTCGCGGCCGTAGTTGGCAGCCCTGGTCGCATGCGGACAGTTCACGGGCAGCTGCGTGTGGTTGATGCCCAGGCGGTAGCGCTGCGTGTCACCGTAGCTGAACAGGCGCCCCTGCAGCATCTTGTCGGGCGAAGGGCCGATGCCGCGCACGAAGTTCGCCGGGTTGAAGGCGGCCTGCTCGATCTCGGCGAAGTAGTTCTCCGGATTGCGGTTGAGCGTGAGGCGGCCGACGTCGATGAGCGGATAGTCCTTCTGCGACCAGACCTTGGTGAGGTCGAAGGGGTTGAAGCGGAAGCGCTGCGCGTCGGCCGCCGGCATGAGCTGGATCTTCACGCTCCACGACGGAAACTCGCCACGCTCGATGGCGTGCAGCAGGTCGAGGTGATGGTGGTTGGGGTTCTCGCCGCCCACGCGCTGGGCCTCCTCGGCCGTGAAGCATTGAATGCCCTGGTCGGTCTTGAAGTGGTACTTGACCCAGAAGGCCTCGCCCTTGCCGTTCATCCACTGGAAGGTGTGCGAGCCGAAGCCGTCCATGTGGCGGTAGCTCTTCGGGATGCCGCGGTCACCGAAGAGCCACGTGAACTGGTGCGTGGTCTCGGGCGAGAGCGAGAAGAAATCCCACGCGTTGTTGGGCTCCTGCACGTGGCTGTAGGGGTCGCGCTTCTGCGAATGGATGAAATCGGGGAACTTGAGCGGGTCGCGAATGAAGAAGATCGGCGTGTTGTTCCCCACCAGGTCGTAGTTGCCTTCCTCGGTGTAGAACTTGAGCGCGAAGCCGCGAGGATCTCTCACGGTGTCGGCCGAGCCCAGTTCCAGCGCGACGGTGGAGAAACGCGCGAGCACCTCCGTCTTGCGGCCGATCTGGCCCAGGAAGTGCGCTCGTGTCCATGGCGTGACATCGGCGGTCACCTCGAAGGTGCCGAAGGCGCCGGAGCCGCGCGCGTGCACGACGCGCTCGGGAATCCGCTCGCGGTCGAAGCGCGCGAGTTTCTCGATCAGGTGGTGGTCCTGCATGAGCACCGGGCCCGTGGGGCCGGCGGTCTGCGACTGCTGGTTGTTCTCGACGGGTGCACCGTTCTCCGTCGTGAGCTTGCGTGAATCGGTCATGGTCCGGCTCCTCGTGGTCGTTGTGGAGCCGCCGATTCTGGCCATCAAAGGCGCAACTGTGAATGACACCCCCCTTTTTTGCCGCGGGATGCCACTGCCTTGCGCAAGATGTCAGAGGATCAGCGCGACCGCGGCTTCCAGATGCTCGGAGGGCGCGCGCCGAAACCCAGAGCGCGCGAAGCGCTGCAGCCGGCCGACCACGAAGGCCGTGAGCGTGGACGCGCGCACCTGCGCATCGACGCTGGGCGTGGCGGAGCCATCGGCGGCGGCCTCGCCGCGCAGGGCCTGGCGGAAGGTGGATTCGATCTTGTCGAAGAACTGGTTCATGCGGCTCTGCAGGCGCTCGTTCTCGAAGACCAGCGCGTCGCCCACCATCACGCGGGTCATGCCCGGGTTCTTCTCGGCGAACTGCACGAGCATCGCGACGATGCGCGCGGCCTGCTCCCGGCCGGGAGCCTCGCGCTCAGTGATCTGGTTGACCAGCGTGAACACGCTCTGCTCGATGAAGTCGATGAGGCCCTCGAACATCTGCGCCTTGCTGGCGAAGTGCCGGTAGAGCGCCGCCTCGCTCACATCGAGCCGCGCCGCGAGCGCCGCGGTCGTCACGCGCTCGGCGCCGGGCTGCTCGAGCATCGCGGCCAGGGCCTGGAGGATCTGCACGCGGCGTTCGCCCGGCTTCGGGCGCTTGCGCGCCGGTGCGGCCACTGGTCCGGAGTTGTCTGGAGTCTCGGGGACTCCCGTCTCGTCGTTCTGCATGGGCGTGCAAATTGTAAAAAATTGATTCTGCCACACCGCAGTGAGTGCGTGCCAACCGGGCATGTACCGCTTGTCGCGCAGAATCGACGGGTTTTTCACGGTCAGCGAAAGAGACGATGAGCCACTCCATTCTTGTGACAGGCGGCGCCGGCTTTATCGGCAGCCACACCTGCGTCGCGCTGGCGGCGGCGGGCTATGTGCCTGTCGTGCTGGACAACCTCGGCAACAGCGACGTGCGGGTCATCGAGCGGCTGGGCCGCATCATCGGCACGGCGCCGCGTTTCATCGAGGGCGACGTGCGCGACCGCGCCCTGCTCGACAGCATCTTTCACGAGCAGGCAATCGCCGGCGTGATCCATTTCGCCGGACTGAAGGCGGTCGGCGATTCGGTGGCCGACCCGATCACCTATTACGACAACAACGTGCACGGCAGCTTCGTGCTCGCGGCGGCGATGCAGGCGGCGGGCGTGAAGACCTTCGTCTTCTCTTCCTCCGCCACGGTCTATGGCGACCCGGAGCGCTCCCCCATTCCCGAAGACGCGCCGCGCCGGCCGGCCAACCCCTACGGCCGCTCGAAGCTGATGGTGGAAGAGGCGCTGGCCGACCTGCAGCATGCCAACCCGGATTGGCGCGTCGCGCTGCTGCGCTACTTCAATCCCGTGGGCGCCCACGAGAGCGGACTGATCGGCGAGCATCCGCAGGGGAAACCCAACAACCTGATGCCGTTCGTCTGCCAGGTCGCGGTGGGCCTGCGCGACAAGCTCTCGGTACACGGCGGCGACTACCCGACGCCGGACGGCACGGGCGTGCGCGACTACGTGCACGTGATGGACCTGGCCGAGGGACACGTCGCCGCGCTGCGGCATGCGGAGAAGCAGCCCGGGCTGGTGACGCTCAACCTGGGCACCGGGCAAGGCGCTTCGGTGCTGGAGGTGGTGAAGTCCTTCGAGCGGGCGAGCGGAAGGACCATTGCCTACGAGATCGGCCCGAGGCGCCCGGGGGACGTGCCGGCCTACTGGGGCGATCCGACGCTCGCCGAGGCCACGCTGGGCTGGAGGGCGAAGCGCAGCCTCGACCAGATGTGCGCCGACAGCTGGCGCTGGCAGCAGGGCAACCCTCGCGGCTACGAGGGCTGAGGCTTCCGCTCGGCGGGGCCCTCAGCGCGCCCGGATCATCGTGCCGTAGGCCTGGTCGGTGAGGATCTCCAGCAGCATCGCGTGCGGCACACGGCCGTCGATGATGTGCACCGCGTTCACGCCGCTCTTGGCGGCATCGAGCGCGCCTTCGATCTTGGGCAGCATGCCGCCGGAGATGGTGCCGTCGGCGAAGAGTTCGTCGATCTCGCGCGCGCTCAAGTTGGTGAGCAGCTTGCCGTTCTTGTCCAGCACGCCGGGGGTGTTGGTCAGCAGCATGAGCTTCTCGGCCTCCAGCACGGTCGCGAGCTTGCCCGCGACGACGTCGGCGTTGATGTTGTAGCTCTCGTTGTTCTCGCCGAAGCCGATCGGGCTCACGACGGGAATGAAGGCGTCGTCCTGAAGCGCCTTGACCACGCTCGGGTCGATCGCGACGATGTCGCCGACCTGGCCCACGTCGTGGTGCAGGTTGGGGTCGTTGCGGTCGGCCATCTTGAGCTTCTGCGCGCGAATCAGCCCGCCATCGCGGCCGGTGAGACCCACCGCCTTGCCCCCAGCCTGGTTGATGAGGCCCACGATGTCCTGCTGGACTTCGCCTGCCAGCACCCATTCGACGACCTCCATGGTCTCGGGGTCGGTCACGCGCATGCCCTGGATGAACTGGCCCTTCTTGCCCAGGCGGTTGAGCGCCGCCTCGATCTGCGGGCCGCCGCCGTGCACGACCACGGGGTTCATGCCGACCAGCTTCAGCAGCACCACGTCCTCCGCGAAGTCCGCCTGCAGGGCCGGATCGGTCATCGCGTTGCCGCCATACTTGATGACGATGGTCTTGCCGTGGAACTTGCGGATGTAGGGCAGCGCCTGGGCCAGGATCTCGGCCTTGTCGCGCGGGGGGATGTTGAGGACGGGATCGGTCATGCACACTCCGTTTCAGGGTTGGCAAATTGTGCCGCAGGGACGAACGCGGCGTTGGTCAGAATCCCAGTCGCCGGCGCGCGAAGTACAGGAGCAGGACCAGATCGATGCCGACGCGCGCCGTCCAGGCCAGCGCGGCGCCGACGAGCCCCCACTGGTGCAAGCCCAGCAGGAGCAGCGGAAAGTAGACGACGGCCTCGATCACATGGGCTTGCGCCGTGAGGCGTGCCAGGCCCGCGGCCTGGACCGCCGCATAGGGGACGAAGGCCAGCCCGTTGAGCAGCACGCCGAAGGAAAGGATCGCGACGATGGGCGCGGACCGGTCCGCGAACCCCGAGCCCAGCCAGAGCGTGAAACCCCAGTGCGCGCCGAGCGCCAGCACGCCGCACACCGGCAGCAAGGCCGCGGCCACGGCCATGAGCGACCGGCGGTACAGGCGCGCGGCTGACGCCACGTCGCTCTTCATCAGGGACGCGAGCCGCGGAAAAAGCGCGCCCGTCAAAGCCCCCGGCAGGATCAGGATGCGTCCGACGATCTCGGAAGGCACCGCGTAGTAGGCGACCACCGCCGCGCTCAGCACCCCGGCGATCACGAAGCGGTCCGAGCTGACCATCAGCGGGCTGATGATGTTCGACACGGTCATCCACGCACCGAAAGACACCAGGCTGCGCAAACGCTTCCGATCAAGCGGCACCCGGCCGAAACCGCCGCCCAGCCGCCGGCGCACGAGCACCCAGTGCGCGGCGCCGAACAGCACGCGCGCGATCATCAGGCCCCCGACCATCATGACGAGGGACGGGCCGAAGAACAGCACGCTCAGCGCCGGCAGGCCGAAGTTCGCCACACCGAGCAACATGCGCAGGAGATTCACGTCCTTGAAGTCCTCGTACGCCTCCAGCACGCCGCGCAATCCGGCGGTGGCCGTCGTGAAGGGCACGCCCACGGCCGCGATCAACAGCGCGTGGAACACGTCCGCATGCAGGGCCGGCGACACCTTGAGGTAGTTCGTCGCGAGCGGCTCGGCGACGAAGACCAGCACCAGTCCCCCGATGCCGCCCATGCCGGAGGCGAGCAGGAGCCCGCTTTTCACGAGCGCGGGCACCGCGTCGGCGTTCTCGCCCGCGAGCTCGCTGGCGACCTGCTGCGTGAGCGCACGCCCCAGGCCGAAATCGAACAGGCTGAAGTAGCCGATCAGCGCCCAGACGAGGGTGAGCAGGCCGAAGACCTCGACACCCGCGTTGCGCACGAGATAGGGAATCAGCGCCGCGCCGACCAGCAAGGGCAATCCGGCGCCCGCCAGATTCCACAGCATGTTGCGGCGCAGGGACATGGAGGGCGGAATCAGGCGGACGCCGGGCTCAGGGACGCAGCCAGCGCGGCACCTTGAAGCGCACGATCATGAGGTAGGCTGCGACATAGGTGATGACGAAGAGCACGCAGAACAGCACCAGGACGAGCGTGTTGTTCCAGAAGAGGACCGCCGGGACCACCGACATCGCGGCGAACATCCAGAGATAGGGCGAAGTGCGGTTGTTGCGCGCGAGGAGCTGCCGGGCCTCGTCGTCGGAGAACGCCACGCGCACGATGCGGCGGAAGATCAGCTGGTGGAAATGAAGCGCATCCGCCGTCCCCGGCGACTGGCCGCGGGCCAGCTTGCGGTAGATGGAGAACAGCGTCTCCCAGACCGGGTAGATCAGCAGCAGCATCGGGAACCAGGGCGACACCACGCGGTGGCGCTGCACGAGCGTGACGCAGGCCAGCGCGATGACCATGCCCCAGACGTACGCGCCGCCGTCGCCGGCGAAGATCTTCCCGCGCGGGTAGTTCCACATCAGGAAGCCGAGCGTGGCGCCGAACAGGCAGATCACCATCGCCGCGAGTTGACGGTCGCCCACCTGCAGCGCGACGTGCGAGATCGCCAGGCAGACCAGCACGGCCACCGTGCCGGCGAGCCCGTTGTAGCCGTCGATGATGTTGAAGGCATGGGGCAGCCCGCCGATCGCGAAGGCCGCGAACAGGATGGCCGCATAGGGCACGGCCTTGAGCCACCCGTCGACGAGCGGCACGCCCGTGCGCGCAACGCCCAGGTCCAGAAGCCAGCACAGCAGCAGCGCGGAGCCGATGGTGAGCCCAAGGCGGTAGCGCACCGGGACACGCTGCGTCACGTCCTCGACGATGCCGCCGAGGACCGCCGGCGCAATGCACAGCAGCGTGAGCGCCGACGCCTTCAGCGGCCAGGCGACGTTGAACGGGTCCGAAGGGATGCCGGCCACGAGCCAGGCCACGCCCATGCCGATCAGGATGCCGGCGCCGCCCAGGCGCGGCACATGGCCCTTGTGGAAGCGCTGCGGCATGTCCGCCGCGTAGCGCCGCGCATGGCGCCGCGCCCGGCGCATGAACACCTGGACGGCCAAGGCGGAAAGGAAAAAGCTGACGACGATCAGAGCAATCATGGGTAGGGGATGGGAACTCTAGAATCCCCGGGCGAAATTAGACCATGCCGCCCTCCCCGCCTTCTCCATCCGCCCTGCAAGGGTCCATCACGGTTTCGATCGTGAGTCATGGACAACTCGAACTCATCCTGCCCCTGCTGCGGCAACTGGACACCCTCTGCCGCGCCGTGATCGGCAAGGTCGTGCTCACGATCAACATCCCCGAGGACGACTTGCTGGCCGGCGCGAACTTGGGCATCGAGATCGAGCGCGTCCACAACGCGAGCCCCATGGGCTTCGGCGCCAATCACAACCAGGCCTTCCGGGCCTGCAGGACGCCCTGGTTCCTCGTGCTCAATCCGGACATCCGCCTGGACGCGGACGTGCTGACGCCGCTGGTGGCGATGGCCGCGCCCGCGAGCGGACTGCTGGCGCCACGGATCCTCGAGCCCGGCAAGCCCGAGCCCGAGCAACACCGGGCAATCATCACGCCGCTGGAAATCGTCTCGCGCAAGCGGCCCGGCTATGCGCGGCCCGCGGTGCCCGAATGGATCCCGGGGCTCTTCATGCTCTTTCGCACCGAGGCCTACGCTGCCATCGAGGGTTTCGACGAGCGCTTCTTCATGTACGGCGAAGACTTCGACATCTGCGCGCGGCTGCGGCTCGCGGGCTGGAAGCTGCAGATCGGCGAGAACCTCCAGGCTCGCCACGAGGCCCAGCGCGCGAGCCACCGCAGCAAGCGGCACCTCTACTGGCACGTGACGAGCCTGCTGAAGGTGTGGTCCTCGGCCGCCTTCTGGCGCTACCGCATGCTGCGGCGCGCGGGCTGACTTAGGCCGCCTCCAGCAGGTCGCGCAGGACGCCGCGGGCGCCGTAGCCGTAGAGGCCGTAGCGTCCCGTCACGGCTTCCCGCAGCACGGGGACGCACCGGGCGATGCGCGGGGCCGGCAAGGCGGCGCGCACGCGCTGGTGCGCGACCTTGGCGCGCGCCTTCTCGACCGCCGCGGGCGGCACCCTCGCGCCCAGCGCCAGCAGGCGCTCCAGCAGGCGTTCGGCCTTGCGCAGCCGCTTCGCGTGCGCTTCGCCGCGCGCGGCGAGCGCCTTGCGGATCTTGTCCCGCAAGCCATGGCTTCGGGCGCCGACCTGGTTCGCGCCATGCTGGCGGTATTCGATGAGCGGCGCTTCCAGCAGGTCCACGCCGCCGAGCGCCGCCGCAAGGATGGCCAGCCATTCGTCGTGCAGCCATTCGGCCGGGAACGGCAATGCGTCGTCCAGCAGCGCGCGCCGGAAGATGGTCGTGGCGCCGGCGGCGAGGTTGCGGCGCAGGAGCACGTCGAAGGCCTCGCCGCCGTGCACCCGCGCCAGCTCGACGGGCTCGACCTCCAGGGTGTCGAAGAGTGAGGCACCGAGCTCGCGGCGGGCCTCGTCGACCCGCCGCGCATCCGTAAACAACAGCACGAGGCCGGGGCGCCGGTCGAATTCCGCGCTCATGCGCGCGAGCCGGTCCGGCAACCAGACGTCGTCCTGATCGCACAGCGCGATCAGCTCACCGTCGCAGGCGCGCGCCGCCTGCTCGAAGTTCTTGGTCACGCGCAAGGGCGTGGCGTTGCGCAGCACCCGCAGTGCCACGGGCGAATCCGGCCGCGAGGCGTTGCAGGCATCGACCTCCTCGCGCGCGAACTCGACGCACCCGTCGCTCGACGCATCGTCGGAGAGCACGATCTCCCGCGGCGGCCGCGTCTGCAGGCAGATGCTGCGGACCTGCTCGCGGATGAAGCGCGCGCCGTTGTACGTGCAGAGCGCGACCGAGACGGCCAGGCCGTTCGGAGCGGAAGTTTCGGGCGGGAGGGTCAATCAGGGGCCTTGGAAGCGGATGCCGTGAAATTATCCCAAGTGCCGGCGGGCATGATGTCAAGGGGATTGCCCCGGGTCGCCAGTAAAATCACCGGCCCTGCAAACCTCTAGGAAAATGATGCGCTTGCTTTCTGTGGTTCTTTCGGGAGGCTCAGGCTCCCGACTCTGGCCCCTTTCACGGCAAGCCTTTCCGAAGCCCTTCATGAAGCTCGGCGGCTCGACCCTGCTCCAGCAGGCCATCGAACGCGGGCAGGCCTGCGGGACGGGCGACCTGATGGTCGTCACCAACAAGGACCACCTGTTCCTGACCAAGGACGTCCTTCGCCAGATGGCCGACCCGCCGGAAACGACGCTCCTGCTCGAACCCAAGGCACGCAACACCGGCCCGGCCATTGCCCTGGCCGCGCTGCAGTGCATCAAGCAGTTCAGCGGCGACACCGTGATGCTCGTGCTGTCCGCCGACCATCTGGTGCCGGACGTCGAGGCCTTCGTCGCCAGCGCGAGCCAGGCCTTCAGGCTGGCGACGCAGGGTGCGCTGGTGGTCTTCGGCATCAGCCCGACCAGCCCGGACACCGGCTTCGGCTACATCGAGGTCGCGAACGTCTCCCGCGACAGCCAGCCGGCCAAGCGCTTCGTCGAGAAGCCGGACCTGCAGACCGCCCAGGAGTACCTGGCCACGGGCCGCTACTACTGGAACAGCGGCATGTTCTGCTTCACCGCTGACGCCATCGTCTCGGCCTTCGAGCGCCATGCACCGGAATTGCTGACCGCCGCCCGACGCGCCCTCGATTCTGCGCAGGCGAGCGGCAACACGCTGCAGTTCGACCTGCACGCCTTCGGGTTGCAGCCGGACATCAGCATCGACTACGCGATCATGGAACGCGCCGACAACGTCCACGTGGTTCCCGCGAAGTTCGGCTGGAGCGACGTGGGCTCGTGGCCTTCGGTGGCCAAGGCGCAAACACCCGACGCGAGCGGCAACACCATGCCGCGCGACGTGGTGGCGATCGACACCACCGGCACGCACGTCCACATCGACAGCCACGGCCCGAAAGTGGTGGCCACGATCGGCGTGCACGACCTCGTGATCGTCGACACGCCGGACGCGCTGCTGGTGGCCCACAAGGACAGCGCCCAGAAGGTCAAGAAGGTGGTCGACACCCTCAAGGGCCGCAAGCACGAGACCGTCAACCTGCCGGCCGTGGTCCATCGTCCGTGGGGCACCTACGCGTCCCTGAAGGAAGAGGACGGCTACAAGGTCAAGCGCATCACGGTCAAGCCGGGCGAATCGCTCTCGCTGCAGTACCACCACCAGCGCGCCGAGCACTGGGTGGTGGTGCAGGGCACCGCCGTCGTCCAGGTGGGCGAGGTCGAGCACAAGACGCTGCCCGGCGAATACCGCTACATCCCGCTCAAGGAAAAGCATCGCCTGACCAATGTCGGCAAGGATGAGCTGGTGCTCATCGAGGTGCAATGCGGCGTCTACCTCGGGGAGGATGACATCGTGCGCCTGGCCGACACCTACGGTCGCGTATGAGCCAGGCGCATTCCAACCTGCATCGCAGCGCGTTGTCGGACTGGTGGGAAGGCACCCGCCGCACCGACATCTGGTGGACGCTGGCCTGGTTCGACATCGTCCTGCGCTATCGGCGCTCCATGCTCGGGCCGTTGTGGCTCACGCTCAGCATGGGCGCCATGATCGGGGGCATGGGCCCGCTCTACAGCGCGCTCTTCGGCACGGAGCTGTCCAAGTTCTTCCCGCACCTGGCGCTCGGCATCATCTTCTGGTCCTTCTTCGCCAGCATGGTGACGGACTCGTGCAACGCGTTCATCGGATCGTCGAACTACCTGAAGCAAGGCTACTTCCCGATCAGCCTCTTCGTCTGGCGCAGCATGTCGCGCAACCTGATCCAGCTTGCGCACCAGATCGTGCTGTACATACCGGTCGCGCTCTGGGCCGGCATCTCGCTGTCGTGGTCGGCGCTGCTCTTCGTGCCCGCCTTCCTGCTGGTGCTCGTCAACGCGCAGGCGATCGGGCTGGCGCTGGGCCTCGTGTGCACGCGCTTCCGGGACGTGACGCAGATCGTCACCAGCATCATGCAGATGCTGATGTTCCTGACGCCGGTGTTCTGGCTTCCGGAGAGCCTGCCGGGACGCGCCCATTACGTCCTGTACAACCCCTTCGCCCAGATGCTCGACCTCCTGCGCGCCCCGTTGATGGGCGGCGTGTCGAGCAGCCACAACTGGTGGGGCATCCTGGGATGGACCGCGGCCAGCCTGGTCGTCTCGAGCGTGCTCTTCAAGAAATACCGCCGCCGCGTCGTCTACTGGCTTTAACAAGAAGAACCATGGCTTTCATCTCCCTCAAGGACGTCTCGGTCAATTTCCCCATCTACGGAGCCGGTTCCGCCTCGCTGAAGAAGACGCTGGCCGCCTCCGTCACCGGCGGGCGCTTCGGCAAGGAAACCGGCGTGAACGTGGTCCAGGCGCTCAGCGACATCAACTTGGAGCTGAAGAGCGGCGACCGCCTCGGCCTGATCGGGCACAACGGCGCCGGCAAGTCGACGCTGCTGCGCACGCTGGCGGGCGTCTACGAGCCGTCGACGGGCGAGTTCGTCCGGCAAGGCTCGGTGTCGAGCCTGATCGACCCGGCCCTGGGCATCGAGGTGGACGCCACCGGCATCGAGAACATCATGCTGCGCGGGCTCGTCATGGGCATGAGCAAGAAGAAGATCGACGAGCTCACGCCCTCGATCTGCGAATTCAGCGGGCTGGGCGAGTACGTCAACATGCCGGTGCGCACCTATTCCACCGGGATGCTGATGCGCCTGGCGTTCTCGATCTCGACCAGCGTCGAGGCCGACATCCTCCTGATGGACGAATGGCTCTCGGTCGGCGACGCCGAGTTCACCGAAAAGGCCGAGCAGCGGATGAAGGACGTGGTGGCGAAGTCCGGCATCCTGGTGCTGGCCTCGCACTCGCCGGACCTGATCGCGAAGGAATGCAACCGGGTGATCCACCTGGAGCACGGGCGGATCGTCGAGCGGTAGACGCGGCCGTCGCGCGGCTTCAGGCGCGCGGGCGGCGCAGCGCCCGGATTTCCTCCAGGCGCCCGGCGATCCTCTCGCCCGCCGCTTGCAACGACAGGTTGCGTTCGGCGCTGACCCGGGCGCGTTCCCCGAGTTCGCGTGCCCAAGCCTGGTTGTCGAAGACACGCCGCAAGGCCTGCGCCGCATGCTCCTCGGAGGGTTTGGCCCATTTCAGGTGAGCATCGTAGGGCGGTATGGGCCAGCCGAGTTCCACGAGTTCGTAGGGAACGAGCAGGCTGTTGCTCTCGTCCATGAAGTCCTCGTTGCCGGAGAAATTGGTGGCGATCACCGGCTTGCCCATCAGCATGGCCTCGGCCATGGTCAGGCCCAGCCCTTCGCTGCGGTGGAGCGAGACATAGGCGTCGCACGCATCCATGAGCGACAGGACGTCCTCGGGGCTGTAGACCTCGTCGATCACTTCGATGTTGGCCCCAGCGGCCGCGTCGCGCAGCTCCTGCAACTGGGCCGGATGTCGGTCGCCGTAGGAGCACTTGAGCACCAGGCGCACCGCCTCCTCCGGCCGAAACGCCTTCTTGAACGCTCGCACCAAGCCCAGAGGGTTCTTGCGCTCCATCACGCTCATCATGTGAAAGGTGAAGAGGAAGGTGTAGGGCCCTTGGCTCAAGCCGAAGTGCGACAGTTCGCGGCGCGGGTAAGGCGCGAGCTTCACGCCGGGGAAGAGCGTGCGCACCGGGATCGATAGACGCTCGCGCAATCCGCGCGCGACGAACTCCGTGGCCGCCCAGACCTCATCGACCTTCCGCGCGTGCCCGACCCACGAATCGGGAATCGAATCGAATTCCCAGTACCAGTAGGCGATGCGGTAGGCACGCGGGCTGCGCGGAAAGAGGTTCGCGCGCTGGTAAGCCTCGTCGAAGTAGGGCTCCGGCTGGGTATGGATGATGGTGACGTCGTGGCACTCCATGCCGCGAAAGTCCACGTGATGCGGGTCGTCCTTGATATCGGTGCGCACGTCGCGCAACGATGTGGACACGCCGGTCAGGCGCATGGCCTCGATCATCGATTCGACGGAAACGCGAAGGCCCGAGGGATAGCAGAAGTGGCCGATGACGTTGACGCCGGGTCGCGCGAGTTCGGCGCTCACGGCCTGCGGGTCCAGCGCGCCGCACCAGTTGCGCAGCGGCTCCGGCAGCGCGGCCTCGGTCGACGACAGCCAGTGCAACAAGGCCCGGGCTCGGGCCTCGTCAACCAGCGCCTCCGGATGGGCCGCGCGCCACGCCGCGCGCGCCTGGTAGCTGATGCGGACTTGCTCCGCCGGTGCATCCCATTGCGGCCAGCGGTCGGGGTCGACCCAGTGGCCTGAGGCTCCGTACTCCGCGGCGAACCACGCGGCGAAGGCCTCACGGCCGAACACCGTCAGTCCGTCAGGGTGTTTCGCCTGCCAGGCCGGAGCGAATGCGTACGCGAGCATGAGTTCGCGCGCCGGGTCCTGCGCGGCTTCGAGGAAAAGCCACCAGATCTCCTCCATCCGAAGTCCGAACTCGCTCCTGCCATAGCTCGCGAACCAGCGGAACAGTTCGCGCGCGCCGGCGGGCGTGAGGCCGTGCGGCAAGACGGAAACGAGCACGGTGTTCGCCAGGAAAGTCTGCCTGGCACGGTCGCCGATGCCGGCACCGAGGGCAGCGGTCAATCGCGCCACCGCTTGCGGATCCAGCCCGAGTTCAGCGGCGCCCTCGGCTTCGAGCCAGGTGCGGAATTCTTGCGACCCGCCCTGCGCGAACGTACGCGGGAAGCGGTCCCGGAGATCGCCGCGCCGGCGCCATAGATCGATGAGAAAGCGCGCCGCCGCCCAGCGCTCCGTGAGCTCCTCGGTGCGGACCGGTGGCCACGCGATCTCCTCCGCAGAGGAGCCAATGGCGCGCGCGACGCCCGCGGCATCCAGCAGGTCAAGCATTGCGGCCGCCGGCACCCTCCTGCCGCGCCTGCGCAGGGCGACCCGCTCCCGCTCCAGCTTGACCCACGGGGCCATCTGGACGTCGCCTGCCCGGGCCGCCATGCGGGCGCGCACTGATTGCACGCGGCTGCGCACCCACCATGGCGTGACTTTCCAATAGACGCCCTTGAGCACCTTCCTAACGTTTCCGCGCAATGCAGCTTTTTCAACCATGGTGCTTCAAGAAATCCTCATAGGCCTGCTCGAGGCCGGTATCGAGAGGGGTTTTCGCCTTCCAGCCCAGCGCGGCCATCCGGCCGACGTCGAGCAGCTTTCGCGGTGTTCCATCAGGCTTGGTCGCGTCGAGCTTGAGCTCACCCTCATAGCCCACCGTGCGCTTGACGAGTTCGGCGACCTCGCGGATCGTCACGTCATCGCCGACGCCCACGTTGACCAGCGGCGTCACATCCGCATGCGTGAGCGCCGCGAAGCGCTCCTCCGGCAGGTCGAGCAGGAACAGGATCGCGTCGCCCAGGTCGGTGGAGTACATGAATTCGCGGCGGGGCTTTCCCGAGCCCCAGACCACCACCGAAGCCTCCTTCCGCACCTTCGCCTGATGGAAGCGGCGGATCAGCGCAGGCAGAACGTGCGAATGCTCCGGGTGGTAGTTGTCGCCGGGGCCGTACATGTTCGTCGGCATCATCGCGAGGTACTTCGTGCCGTACTGTCGATTGAAAGCCCAGCAGGACTCCACCCCCGCGATCTTGGCGAGCGCATACGGGCGATTGGTCGCCTCCAGCGGGCCGGTGAGCAGGTATTCCTCCTTGATCGGCTGCGGGCAATCACGTGGATAGATGCACGACGAGCCGAGGAAGACCATCCGATCGATGCCCGCCTCATGCGCCGCGTCAAAGACGTTCAACTGGATTCGCAGATTGTTGTGCAGGAAGTCGACCGGGTAGTTGGAGTTCGCCAGGATCCCTCCCACTTTCGCGGCGCACATCACGACATGGTCCGGACGATGCTCAAGGAAGAACTCGCGGGTCGCATCGCGGTCCTCGAGATCGAGTTCGGCGTGGGTGCGCGTGAGGACTTCATAGTCTTCGCGGCCGCCCAGCGCCTGCAGCGTGGCCGTGCCGACAAGGCCGCGATGTCCCGCGACGAATACCTTCTTTGCTTTCATCTGGAAGAACCCCAATTGCTTCGCATCGAGTGCGACGAAAAAAAGCACGGCGCCAACTTCAGCGCCCCAGCATCTGACGCGCCAGCCTGACCACCGGATACCAGAGGAAGCGCGTCGAGCGAAAAACCGGGCTGCGGCGGGCCAGCCCGCGCAAACCGCCCTGCGCGCCCGCTGCCACGCCCCCTCTGCCAAACGCGTGCTGGTACTTGCCGGCATACAGCGGCTTCGAAGGCGTGAGGATGAAACGCACCAAGTCCGACTCGGCCGCTTCCCAGACGGCGCGGCCCGCGAGTGTGCTCTTCCTCGCCTGCCGGCCCAGTTCCGCCACGCCTGAAAAATCCAGCGGCCTCGGATCGTGGATGTCATAGAGCAGGCCGTTCAGGCCTGGCAGGATGTATTCGTTCATCGTGCCCTGGTCCGGCGCCACCACACACTGGCCGCGGCTCATCGCCTCCAGGAAGGACTGGCCGATACCCTCTTCCGGGCGCGGCGCGAAATAGACGTTCGCGCGCTCCATGACCGCGATGAGGTCCGCCTTGTTCTCAAACCAGGTGGAGGTCGTGATGTTGTGCTTCGCCACGTCCTCGGCCGAGGGTGGTGTGGCCGATGGCGTGCCAGGATCAGTCGCCATGTGGATGTGGAAGCTGTCGAAACGGCTGTTCTCGATCAGCGTGCGGATCGTCTTCCATGGCAGCTGAAGCTCCCGGCGCACCCAGAAAAAGCCGTGAAGCCCCTCGGGCGGCCGCGCGGATGGAGCGCTGTCGGGCTGGTAGTAGCGCACGAAATGGCTCGCGATGCCGAAGCTCGTCGTCATGGCATGAAGCGCATTGGAGAAGTTCAACACCTTCGAGCCCTGGAAGGGCTCCCAGAAACTCACCAGGTTGAGCATCGGCCCCTGCCAGAAGCCGAACTGGTCGAGCATGGGGATGTAGACAACGTTCGGGTGCGATTCCCGGAAGTACCGCCGATCCGGCGCACAGTAGGACTGGAACATGATGACAACGTCATGCGACGCAACCTCGCGCCAGGCGACCGGCCGCCCGCCCTGCCACGCATCGTCCCAGAACCGGTCGACGACATGCCCATGCCGCCTGAGGATCTCCGGGAGGAATTCGGTCGAGCGGGTGGTTCGGTGGAACGAATGGTCGATGTAGGCAATGCGCGCCACGTCGCTCATCCCCTGAGCCGCCGGTAGCCTCGCGCGGCAAAGCCGTAGAGGCGGGGATGCTGGTGGAGTGCCCTCCTCACCAACTCCTTGACGGAGCGCCCGAGTCCGGTTGTCAGCGGCACAGCCGATGACACGCGGCTGTCGGCATCCACCGGATGCTGCAGCGTCGCCATCGCAGCCCAACCCAGCGCACTCAAGAAATCCGGCTTGCTCTCATGCGCCGCGAAGACACGGCGCAGAAAGAGCGTGTGATTGCCCGGCCGGCCACCTTGCTCGGCGGCAAAGGCGCCCGCCAGCCTGAAGAAGCTGTGATAGAGGCCGCTCACCTCCACGGACGAGAGGAAGCCGAATCGATCGCTGACGATGCGCATGCATTCCAGGCTGTGTCCCCGCACATCGCCGGACGTGCCGCCCATCGAATAGTTAACCGTGGCCTCGCGCGTGTAAACGAAGGCCGCGCCAGCCTCGAGGCACGTCATGATCCACTTGAAATCCGCCGCGATCCGGAAGGAGGTGTCATACGGTCCCGAACGTTCGTAGGCCGCGCGGGTCGCGTAGATCGCGTTGTGGCAATCATTGGCACAGGTGAAATAGCTGCCGGGGTGGACAAACTCCGGGTGCCACTCGTAGATCTCGCGTTCACCGCGGACCAGCGCGGCTGTCAGCAGCAAAGCGGCTTCATGCGTTGCGTCGCGCATGCGGCGCGCGGCGATCTCCGCAGCGTGCGGCTCCAGCCAGTCATCCGAATTGAGGATGCATATCAACTGTCCGCGCGCGAGCGGCACGGCCTTGTTGATGGCGTCGTAGAGACCGAGGTCCGGCTCCGACACGAAATAGTCGAGCCGGTCGGCGTACTTGAGGATGAGATCGAGGGTCCCGTCGGTGGACGCGCCGTCCAGCACGATGTGCTCGACGTTGTCGTAGGTCTGCTGCTGGACGCTTTCGAGCGTCCGCTCCAGCGTGGCCGTGTTGTTGCGGACCACGGTGACATAGCTGATGAGAGGGTGCGCCGGCGTGCCGGACTTCAAGCGCCCCTGCACGCGCAACCCGCCCTCCGCGCGGCGGGTGTCGCCGCCAAAAGGCAAGCGGTCAGCCCACGGAGGCCAGACGCCGATCGGGGGGCGTCCAAGGCAGGCGCCATGCGCGCCGAAGGAAGGCCCTCTGCTGCCGTTGCGGTACCCGAGGAAGCTTGCCTCGGGCATGCCTTCAACGCTCAGCTCCTCGAGACCCTCCGGCGTGGCGGGCAACGGTGCCGGCCGGCCCCGCTGACGCGCGGGACGGGCGTCATGACGTTCGTACGAATCGTCGAGCGTCTTCATCACGATTTCTGCGCAGCGATCCCAGTTGAACAACGAAGCCCTGCGAAGGCCCTTGAGGGAAAGCTCCTTCGCAAAGGCTTCCGAGCCGGCGATCATCCGGATGCCTTCGGCCACCGCTTGCACGTCATCCGCGCCGACCGAGATTCCCGCGTCGCCCACCACTTCGGGCAAAGACGAATTGTCCGCACAGATCACGGGCGTTCCGCAAGCCATGGCCTCAAGCGGAGGTAGGCCGAAACCTTCGTATCGCGACAAGTAGATGAAGCACAACGCATCGCTGTAAAGCGGCGAGAGATCCTCGTCCTCCACGAAGCCGGTGAGGATGATTCGGCCGCGCCAATGGCCGGCGGCGGAGAGCGCCTCCTCGAGCTTCTCGAGCTTCCATCCGGACATGCCGGACAGCACCAGGTGAACGTCGCTCGTCTCATGAGCCTCCAGGAAGCGTACGAAGGCACGGACCACCTGGTCGAGGTTCTTGCGGATCTCCAGCGTCGCAAGGCTCAGCACATAGGGAACACCCGCCGGTATGCCGTACCTGGCGCGCATCGCCGCGCAAGCGCCCGCGTCCTCACAAGGCTTGAACGCGGGGCCGGCCGCCAGCGGGATGACGGTGATCTGCCCGGGGCTCAGATCTGGCCGGTAGTCGAGCAGGTCCTTCTTCGTGAATTCGGAGATGGCAAAGACGACCGTGTGTTCATCCAGGCTGGAGATGATGTTGCGGACCTCCGCCGCGGCTTCCTGACTGAAGTAGTCAGGACGGTTGATGGCGATCAGGTCGTAGATGATGTGCGCCTGCAGGACGTCCGGATCTTTCAGCCAGCGGGACGGCGCGACGCCGAACGGGGAGAGAAGGATATCGGCCTTGGCGGACGGCGCCGAACCGGCACTGATGCGCTGACCAGGCAAGGGCTTGGCGGCGAGATAGGCTCCCACCTTCGCCTCGTCACCCGGCCGGATGAGCAGGCGAGGCTCGAAGCGCGGCGAACCCGCCAGCCGCGGGAAAAGCTCGTCGCACACCCGGTACACGCCGGTCTTGATTGCTTGCGCCAGCACGTACATGTCGAACGCGAGGCGTGGCTTGTATTCGCTCATCATGAAATATCAGGTCAACGTACCCGGGCGGATGTCAGCCGACATGCGCCCACTTCGAGAAAACGGACCCGCCCACCTCTTTCCTCCGATTTGGACACAAGCCAGGGTCGATTCACGCCGCACCCACGGCTGAAAGGGAAAAAGATGCGAAAGAATGTATCCCTCACCGCGCCCCTTTGCCGAGGCGTCCTCACCCCTGGATTTTAGGTCAGCAGGGACCTCGCCCCGCGGGGGGTGATGTCGGCGTTGAGGTCGCGCCTCTAAGGGTGCGGCTTTTGCTTAAGGCAAAATCGAGCGTTCGGCGTCTGGGAGATGACGCCCTCGCACCCATATTGGAAGGTATTCATGAAAAAGCGTGCAGTAGTCACAGGTATCACCGGCCAGGACGGCGCTTACTTGGCCGAATTGCTGTTGAGCAAGGGTTATGTGGTCTATGGCACCTACCGCCGCACCAGCTCCGTCAACTTCTGGCGCATCGAGGAACTCGGCATCCAGGACAACCCCGACCTGCACCTGATCGAGTACGACCTGACCGATCTCGGCAGCTCGATGACCCTGATGAAGGAAGCGGCCCCCGACGAGGTCTACAACCTCGCGGCCCAAAGCTTCGTCGGCGTGAGCTTCAATCAGCCCGACGCGACGGCGCAGATCACGGCCATGGGCGCGCTGCACCTGCTGGAGGCCATCCGCCTCACCAACCCCAAGATCCGGTTCTACCAGGCGTCCACCTCGGAGATGTTCGGCAAGGTGCAGGCCATTCCCCAGGTCGAGGAAACGCCCTTCTACCCACGCAGCCCCTACGGCGTGGCCAAGCTTTTCGCGCACTGGATGACCATCAACTACCGCGAGAGCTACGGCATCTTCGGCTGCAGCGGCATCCTGTTCAATCACGAGAGCCCGCTGCGCGGCCGCGAGTTCGTCACCCGCAAGATCACCGACGGAGTCGCCAAGATCAAGCTCGGCAAGATCGACGTGCTGGAGCTCGGCAACCTGGGCGCCAAGCGCGACTGGGGCTTCGCCAAGGAATACGTGGAAGGCATGTGGATGATGCTGCAGGCCAAGGAGCCCGACAGCTTCGTGCTCGCCACCAACCGGACCGAGACCGTGCGCGAGTTCGTCGACATGGCCTTCAAGGCGGCCGGCTATGAACTGCGCTTCGAAGGCGCGGAGCAGGACGAGGTCGGAATCGACGTGAAGAGCGGCAAGACGCTGGTGCGCGTCAACCCGAAGTTCTATCGCCCCGCGGAGGTGGACCTGCTGATCGGCAATCCGGCGCGTGCGAAGGAGAAGCTGGGGTGGGAGCCGACGACCACGCTGGAGCAGCTGTGCACGATGATGGTGGAAGCGGACCTGCGTCGCAATGCTGAAGGGCATTCGTTCTAGAGCCTCTCACGCTAAGTCGCGCGGGCCGGGCTGAGCCTTCAGTCGGGCCGCGCTTTTCCGGGGAACGGATTGACTCTTGCGCAGTAGCGCGTGGCGCGCGGCTTCGAGCCGCATTTTGCTCATACCAAATCTTCGATGGACGCTACAAAAAACAATGAAAGAACTGGGGTGGACATTCGGGTGGCAATGTCCTCAAAGGCCAAGGTGCGCAATTCGGAGATTCGGCAACCCTTGAGCCCTGCGGCGGATGCCGCTTTCGATCAAGCCCTGTCGGAGCCTGCGGTCACCCTCAAGGCAACGCTCAAACGGAATCTCCGGCCGGTGGCGCGAGTCCTTTTCAGACTTGTCAAACCGTTCGTACGGCCATTTGCTTTCAGGCTGCGAGCCTATCTGCTTGGCGCATTGCAGACAGAGACCCAGCAATTCCATCAAAGGATCGCACAGGATCTCGAAACGAGCAGGCAGTCGCAACTGGCGGCCATGGACCGGCTGCTGACCATTCACACCACGCACGTGCTCCAGGAGATCCAGGGCGTGAGAGAATCACTGCGCCGGAGCCAACATGCGCCCGCAGCGTCTGCCCCTGCCAAGCAAGCGCAGGCGCTTGCTCAACTGGCGACACAGTTGGACAGGCTCGAACAGCTTGCGCAGTCTTCCGCGCACAGACTCGCAGTTCCATGCGGCCCCGATGCTCTCCTATTGCGGACTTCGGTCGGCCCGGTGCTATGCCCTGCCTCGGACTACGCCCTCGTTTCATTCCTGCTGGAAGCCGGCGAGCTCGAACGCGGCACCCGCCTTTTGATCGAGAAGTTGCTTGGCGCCGGTGACACCTTCATCGATGCTGGCGCCAATATCGGACTTCACACCCTTGCGGCGGCGCGCGCTGTAGGGCAGAAAGGACGAATCGTGGCATTCGAACCTTTTCCCCAAACACATGATCTTCTGCGGAAATCCGTGTGGATGAACGGCTTCGCGTCGACGATCGAGACGCATCAGGCGGCCGTCTCCAACGGGGCATCGTCCAGTCAGGTTCTTTTCTTGGGCGCGACCAGCGGGCACCATTCCCTCTACCCGCTCCCCTCCTCGCCGATCTCCACCGCGCCGCCGCTGGAAGTTCCGCTGCTCAGGATCGATGATGTCATCGATCGCAGCCTGAAGGTGGACCTGATCAAGGTCGATGTCGAGGGTGCCGAACTCGAGGCGGTGGAGGGCGCGGCGGAAACCATTGCGAGAAATCCGCACATCGGGCTGATTGTCGAGTTCGGCCTTTCGCACCTTCGGCGGGCCGGCCACTCCACCGATGAATGGCTGCAACGCTTCCAACGAATGGGTCTGACGTACAGCATCATCGATGCGGAGACCGGTGCATTGCGCGAGGGCTCGGTGGCCGAACTCGAAAGCAGCTTCTCAGTCAACCTGTTCTTTGCCCGCCCGGGCTCCAGCGCTTGGCAGCGGGCGAGGGAAACGTCGTGAAGCCCGAGATCGTCATCGTCGGCGCGGGCGGTCACGCCAAGGTTTGCATCGAACTGCTGCGCGCCTCGGGCATTCCGATTGCCTTTTGCATTGGCGCCGAAGACAGCGGCGTGTCTTGTCTAGGCGTACCTGTGCTCCAAGGAGACGACCATCTCGCGCGACTACGCCATGACGGCTATTCGCTGGCCTTCATTGCCATTGGCTCGAATACCGTCCGCCAACGACTGGGCGAGTCAGCCAAGGCGCTGGGATACGACCTCGTGAACGCCATCAGCCCCACGGCTGTCATCTCGCCCAGCGCCCGAATGGGCAAGGGCATCGCCGTCATGGCCGGCGTCGTGATCAACGCGGACAGTTCCATAGCGGATCTCGCAATCATCAACACTGCGGCGAGCGTCGATCACGACGGCTTCGTTGGAGAAGCGGCACACATTGCGCCTCAATGCGGCCTCGCGGGCAACGTTGCCGTGGGTCCCCGGGCCTTCCTTGGTATCGGCAGCAAGGTGATTCCTGGGATCACCATCGGAAATGACGTTGTGGCCGGTGCTGGCTCAGTCATTATTTCGGACATCGCACCGGGCACAAGAGTAGCCGGGGTGCCGGCCAGAAAACTCAACCAAAGGACAAAGACAACATGAAGCGCATCTCGGTAGCGGAACCCAAACTCGCGGGCAACGAGCGAAAGTATGTCCTTGACTGTCTCGACACCACCTGGATCTCCTCCAACGGAAAGTACATAGGAGCCTTCGAGGAAGCCTTCGCCTCCTTCTGCGGCGTGAAGCACGCCATTGCGGCGAACAACGGGACGACCGCGCTACATCTCGCACTGGTTGCGCTCGGGCTAGAGCCGGGAGACGAGGTCATCATCCCCACCGTCACCTACATCGCGACGGCCAATGCCGTGCGCTATTGCGGCGCAACGCCAGTGCTGGTGGATGTGTGCGCCGGGACGATGAACATCGATCCGAAAGAGATTGAACAAAAGATCACGAAGCGCACGCGCGGCATCATTCCAGTGCATCTCTATGGTCATCCCGCGGACATGGAGCCACTCAATGCGGTTGCCCGCAAGCACGGCCTATGGGTGCTGGAGGATGCGGCCGAAGCCCACGGCGCGGAAGTCAACGGGAAGCGCGTCGGCAGCCTCTCGGCCTGCGCAACCTTCAGCTTCTTCGGAAACAAGATCGTCACTACCGGCGAAGGCGGAATGGTTACAACCAACGACGACGAACTCGCGACCAAGCTGCGGCTGTATCGCGGTCAAGGTGTCGACCCCAAGAGGCGCTATTGGTTTCCGGTGATCGGCTACAACTACCGCATGACGAACATCCAGGCAGCCATCGGCCTTGCCCAGATGGAAACGATTGACGCGGCACTGGAAGACCGTCGGGTCTTGGCCAAGATGTATGACGACGCGCTGAGCCCGCTGAAGCATCTGCTCGTGCTGCCTGAGACTGAACCCGGCATGCGCAACGTGTACTGGATGTACACCGTGTATCTTCGGGAAGGCGATGAAACCCGGCGCGACAGGGTCATGCAAGCATTGGACGAGGCAGGCATCGAGACAAGGCCGGTCTTCTACCCCATGCACGTACTCCCGCCGTATAAGGAAGAAAATTCCTATCCTGTCGCGGATCGCTGGGCGCAACGCGGCATGAATCTTCCCACTCACCAGTTCCTGACGAGAGCGGACGTCGACCGAATCGCCTCGGCACTCGCGCAAGCCCTGGATCGATGAAGATTGCGCTCTGCTCTTCCTTCGTTCCATTCATCAACGGCGGATACCGGAATATCGTCGAATGGCTCGAATTCGTGCTGCGTGAGGCGGGGCACGAGGTGGAGCGCATCTATCTTCCTGAAGTGGATGCTCCGGAGCTTCTGTTCACACAGATGGCAGCCTTCCGCTTCGTCGACCTGAGCGCGGCGGACCGCGTCATATGCTTCAGGCCACAGTCACACCTGATTCCTCATCCACACAAGATCGTCTGGTTCATTCACCATCTGCGGGTGTTCTACGACCTTTGGGACAGCGCATACCGCAGTTTCCCTGATGACTTGAGACATCGCGGCATTCGCGACGCATTGCATGAGGCGGATACTGCTGCCCTGCGCGAAGCCCGGCACGTGTTCTCGAACTCGCAGGTGGTTTCCAATAGGCTCAAGCGCTATAACGGCATCGACAGCGAGCCGCTGTTTCCTCCGGTTCTCCACCCTGAGCGATTCCGTTTTCGCTCAATGAACGACGAGATCGTCTGCATCTGCCGCCTGGAAGACCACAAGCGCCAGCATCTGTTGATCGAGGCATTGAGGTACTGTCGCACACCAGTGCGCCTGCGCCTGTGCGGACTGGGGACGGGCGTCGCCTACGCCGGCCTGCTGACTCAACTCTCCGAGGACCATGGCCTTGCCGATCGAGTCACGTTCGAGCATCGCTGGATCAGCGAGGAAGAGAAGGCGGAATATCTTGCAGACTGCCTCGCCGCAGCGTACCTGCCTGACGACGAAGACTCTTACGGCTATCCGACCATCGAGGCTGCGCATGCGAGCAAGCCGGTGCTGACGGCGACGGATTCGGGTGGCCCGCTTGAGTTCGTGATCAACGAGGTGAACGGACTAGTCAGCCTGCCTCAGCCTCAGGCGCTCGCCGCGGCCATGGATCGACTCTATGAGGACCGCGATGCGTCGCGACGCATGGGCGTGAACGCCAACGCCCGCATAGCCGAACTGCACATCGGCTGGCCACACGTGCTCGAAAGGTTGCTGGCGTGAAAGTGCTCATCATCAACAACATGGCGCCTTTCGTGTCGGGCGGTGCCGAGTCCATGGCTACGCATCTGAAGACGAACCTGGAGGTCGCCGGCCACGAGGCGGAGGTGCTTCGCATCCCGTTCCAATGGGAACCGGCGACACGGATACCTTCGCAGATGCTGATGGCACGGTCTCTGATGCTGCAGAACGTCGACCATGTCATCGCCTTGAAGTTTCCAGCCTATCTCATTCCGCACCCGAGCAAGACGCTCTGGCTGGTCCACCAGTACCGCCAGGCCTATGACCTGCATGACGCCGGCCATACCAACCTGCCAAGCGGCCAAAGTGGAGCCGATCTCCGGCACTTGATCAAGAACGCCGACGACGAGTGCTTCCGTGGTGCACGCCGCATCTTCGCGATCTCGGACGTAACCCAGAGGCGGCTCGCGCATTACAACGGGTTTGCTTCGGAGGTCCTGCGCGCGCCCATCAACGACCCCGAGATATTCACCGGCGGTCCGTCCCGGGGGTACATCTTTGCGGGCGGTCGGATCAATGCCGCGAAACGGCAGCATCTGTTGGTTGAAGCCATGGCATCGACCTCGAGGGACGTACAGCTAATCGTTGCGGGGCCGCCCGATTCGGTTGAGGATGCGACGAGACTGCATGAAGCCGCGGAGCGGCTCGGCGTTCGAGATCGTGTGCGGCTGGACCTTCGGTTCCTGGAACGCAGCGAGTACGCCGCTTACATCAACGGCGCATTGGCCGTTGCCTCGCTGCCCTTCGATGAAGAGTCATTCAGTTACGTCGCGATGGAGGCGGCGATCGCAGAGAAAGCCTTGATCAGCACGACAGACAGCGGCGGAGTGCTGGGCCTGGCCCAACATGGCCGGACCGGCTGGGTGGCTCGACCCGATGCGACGAGCCTGGGCGAGGCGATGAGCGCGGTGTATGCCCATCCGAAGCGCGCGCGCGATTTCGGCGTGGCGGCCAAGGCATGTTGGGAAGCGTACAACATCACGTGGCCGGCGACCGTGGAGGCACTTCTGTCATGAGATTCCTGATCTTCAGCCCTCTGGCAACTGCCTCCGCGATCGGACGGGTCACGGCCCTTATAGTACGCGCGCTGATGACGTCGGGGCATCAGGTCGTCCTTGTGCGGACCGAACACAACGCGGCGGCCGATGAGTCTCACCATGCATGCGGCATCGCGCTCATCAATTGGACCAATACGGCCGAGGTCATGCGCGCCGCGCAAGAGGCGGATGTCCTTGTCTATCAGATCGGCAACAACTACGACTATCACTGTGGTGCCGTGCACTGGCTCGCCAGCCTCCCGGGCATCGTCTGCCTGCATGACTTTGTCGTTGCCCATCTCTTCGCCGGCTGGGCGCAATCCCGCCCCGCCGAAGCGCTGCGCATATTGCAGGCCTGGTATGGAGAGGACACTGCGAAGAGGTTTTTCAGCGTCAGGGACGACCGGGAATTCATGGCGGATGCGTGCAGCCTTCATCCAATGACCGAGTGGATCTGTGCAATGGCTGATGGGGTGGTATCGCACAGCTACTGGGGCATGGGGCGCGTGGCGAGCGCATGCGCAGGTCCGCTTCGCGTGGTTCCGCTGCCCTATGACGCGCCTTTCTCCGCGCAGACCGACGCGGTGAGTCCGCCCGACAGCGACGTTGTAAACGTCATCACAGTCGGACATGCCAATACGAACAAGAGAATCGAGAGCGTCATCCACGCCATCGCGTCAAGCGCACTCCTGCGCAACATGATCCGTTACCGGATCTGCGGCCGTATCGAGCCTCCATATGCCATCAAGTTGATCACTCTCGCGCGATCACTGGGCGTGCAATTGACCGTTGCGGGTGAAACAGATGACACCGGTTTGCAGATCGCGATCAACGAGGCAGACATCGCATGCTGCCTGCGCTGGCCGAGTTTCGAGGCAGCCTCGGCGACCGCCATCGAGGGCCTACTCTATGGCAAGGCCGTGATCGTCACCGACACGAGTTTCTACAGCGAATTGCCGGACGACTGCGTGTTGAAGATCCCGCACGAAGATGAAGTGACGAAACTCAAGGATGCACTCGAGTTTCTCTGTGCGCACCCCGAGAAGCGGCGAGCCATCGCCATGCGGGGGCAGTTGTGGGCGGTGGCGACATTCAGCGCCCGCAACTATGCCGAGAACCTCGTGGATCTGGCGCTGCCCACCGCCAAGGCAAAACCCATCATCCAGATGGTCGATGCCTTGATGACCCAGTTGCGGGATTGGGGTGCCAGTTCGGACCTGCTCAATCTGGATGACACCGCCCGACCCCTGGAGTTCTTCGGACGCACCCAAGCGAACACGCAGCGATGAGCGTTCGCACACATCCGGCCACAGAGAGTGGCCGTCACACCGACCAGGCCCTGCTCCTCGCGGGCATCGTTCTGTCGTTTTTCCTTGCGAGCGTCTTGATGACAGGGTGGCCCCAGGGCCTCAAACCCAACCTCACGCATCCGTACATCTATGCTGGTGATGGCCTTCTGCAGTTCTGGATGAGCCAGCGCGCCATTGAAGGCTGGATCTTCCAGAATTCCCGCAGCGGATTTCCATTCGGGTCCTCGTTCCTCGACTTTCCCGGCTCGGACGCAGGCAACCTTTTGGTCCTGAAGCTTCTTGGAAAGATCTCCGGTTCGTATTTCGCAGCTAACAATCTTTATCTGTTGCTCGGCTTTTCCGCAGCTTTCGCGGCCGGATTCTGGGTATTGCGAAGAATCGAGTTATCGCGTGGCACGGCATTCTCTGCCGCTCTTCTTTTTTCGTTTCTGCCATATCATTTTGCACGGCTCCTGATGGGGCATTTGTTTTACACCTGGTATTTTGTCATTCCAATCTATTTTTATATTGGATATAGAATTTCAGAAATCGATAGCTCCACCGCTCAGTATCGTCGTTGGGGTGGCTTCGCCTTGGCGCTGTTGGTCGCAAGTTGTTTTGGCGTCTACTTTGCCTTTTTTGGTTTAATTGTCATTTTCATCTGCGGTATTTTCGGCTCGATCAGAAGCAAGCATAAGCGGGCTTTTCTCGTGTCCATCGCAATGTGTGTCTCGATTTCCGTTGGCGTTTTCTTGAATATTGCACCTAATATCGCCAACACTCTGAAGAACGGAAAAAACGTGGAAGTCGCGCAGCGATCCCCCATCGAATCCGAGGTGTATGCGTTGAAGATGATTCACCTGCTCCTGCCCTACCAGCAGCACCGCATCGCCGCGCTGCGCACCTTCACGCAGGAATACAACAAGAATTTCCCGCTCTCCAATACGGTCTCCGCCATCGGAGCGATCGGCACCCTGGGATTTCTTTCAATGATGCTCGCCTTTTTCCGTGCCACGGCCGGGGAGAAAAACGATAGGCGGGCGAGCATTCTTATGCTGCTGACGTTCATGCTGCTCTTCACGGCCACCGTGGGAGGTCTGAATGTGTTGTTCGCCACGCTGATCTCGCCGATGATTCGCGGCTGGGACCGGATCAGCATCTTCATCGGGTTCTTCTCGGTCGCAGCATTCTTTATCGCACTCGATCGATTTCTCAAGACACGGGCGATCAATCCCTATGTCGCAGGCTTGAGTCTCGTCGTCCTCACCACGATCGGAATTCTCGACCAGACGGCCAAGCCGTCCTACAACGCAGCGCTGACGTCGAAGGCAGTCTTCTTTCAGGATCGAAAATTCATTGGCGCGATCGAAAACCTGCTGCCGACGGGTGCTGCCGTTTATCAAATGCCGTACGTACCTTTCCCAGAGGCCGGCAATGTTTCAACCTTGGGAGGCTATGATTTGCTTGTAGGATTTCTAAACTCTCGGCATTTGCGGTGGAATTCGGGCGGTATGCAAGGCAGGAAGGCCGACCTCTTCTACAGGGAGCTTTCCAAGAAGCCACTGAGCGAGCAACTGGCCAGCGCTAGATCCATGGACTTCGCAGGTATCTACGTCGACAAACGTGGCTATCCCGACGGCGGCAGAGCCGTAATCGACGAGATTTCGAAACTCATTGGACAATCTCCGGCGTTGACGCGCGACGACGGCCAAGTTGTTTTCTTTGTTCTGAAAAAATGACAAATCCAGTTCACTCCGTCCAAGCAAACGGGGAACCCAGCAATTTCAACGGCCCACGCCGGAAGGAAAAATCTTGAAAGCAGTCATTCTTGCCGGCGGGCTCGGAACTCGGATTTCCGAAGAAACGCACCTCAAGCCCAAGCCGATGGTCGAGATCGGCGGAAAGCCCGTGCTCTGGCACATCATGAAGATCTACTCCGCCCATGGCATCCACGACTTCATCATCTGCTGCGGCTACAAGGGCTACGTCATCAAGGAGTACTTCGCGAACTACTTCCTGCACATGTCCGACGTGACTTTCGACATGGAGCACAACGAGATGCGGGTGCACCAGCGCTATGCCGAACCGTGGAAGGTCACTCTCGTCGACACCGGCGAGGAGACGATGACGGGTGGTCGTCTCAAGCGCGTCGCGGAGCATCTCGAGGGCGAGGAAGACTTCTGCTTCACCTACGGCGATGGCGTGAGCAACGTCGACATCACGAAGCTCGTCGAATTCCATCGCGCGAGCAAGCTCAAGGCAACTCTCACCGCCACGCTGCCCCCCGGACGCTTCGGCGCGCTGGACCTGCAAGGCGACAAGGTCATGGCCTTCAAGGAAAAGCCGAAGGGTGACGGCGGCCTGATCAACGGCGGCTTCTTCGTGCTGTCGCCTTCGGTCATCGACTACATCACCGACGACCAGACGATCTGGGAACGCGAGCCGCTCGAACGCCTTGCGCAAGAGGCGCAACTGGGCGCCTACCGGCACGAAGGCTTCTGGCAACCCATGGACACGCTGCGCGACAAGACGCACCTTGAAGAACTGTGGCAAAGCGGCAAGGCGCCGTGGAAGGCCTGGTGATGAGCGGCAATTCCTTCTGGTCGGGCAAGCGCGTCTTCCTGACCGGTCACACCGGGTTCAAGGGCGGCTGGCTGGCGTTGTGGCTGACCCGGCAGGGAGCCGTCGTGACGGGCTATGCACTCGAGCCGTCGACGCAGCCCAGTCTCCACGCACTCACCGCGTCGGCTGCGGCCGCCCACTCGGTCATCGCCGACATCCGTGATCTCGGCGCCCTGCGCCAAGCCATGGACGCATGCGCGCCGGACGTGGTCTTCCATCTCGCCGCGCAGCCGCTTGTTCGCCGCTCCTACGTGAATCCGGTCGAGACCTATTCGACCAACGTCATGGGAACGGTCAACCTGCTCGAGGCGGTGCGCTCGTGCGCCTCGGTGCGCTCGGTCGTCATCGTCACCAGCGACAAGTGCTACGAGAACCGCGAATGGCCCTGGGGCTACCGCGAGAACGAGCCGATGGGCGGCTACGACCCGTACAGCAACAGCAAAGGTTGCGCCGAGCTCGTCGCGGCATCCTATCGCTCGTCCTTCTTCAACGAGGCTCGCCATGGCGAGCACGGCGTGGCGCTGGCGACGGCTCGGGCGGGCAACGTGATCGGCGGCGGCGACTGGTCCGAAGACCGGCTCGTGCCGGACCTGCTGCGCGCTTTCGGCGAAAATCAGGCCGCCGACATCCGCAACCCGTTCGCCGTGCGCCCCTGGCAGCATGTGCTGGAGCCGCTGCGCGGTTACATGATGCTGGCGGAGAAGTTGTACGCTGAGGGCCCGGCCTGGGCGCAGGCCTGGAACTTCGGCCCCCACGATTCGGATGCGCGTCCGGTGTCCTGGATCGCCGACAAGCTGGCGGCGCTCTGGGGCGGTGGCGCGCAGTGGCGCACCGAAGCGCGCGATGACCAGCCGCATGAAGCCAACTGGCTCAAGCTCGACTGTTCCAAGGCGCGTCAGAGCCTCGGATGGATTCCACGCTGGGACCTGCGCCGAAGCCTCGGCGCCATCGTCGAATGGCAGCAGGCTTGGCTCGGTGGCCATGACATGACCGATTTCACCCTCGAACAGATCGAGCAATACGAAAGCACACCCACCCATGACTGAAGTCTCATTCCAGAAAAACGAGTTGCGCAAGAAGATCCTGGCGCTGGTGGCGGAGTTCGGCGAACTGGCCGGCAAGCCACAGCCCTTCGTTCCGGGCGAGACGCTGATCCCACCGTCGGGCAAGGTCGTCGGCACGCCTGAGATGCAGATGATGGTCGACGCCTCGCTCGATGCCTGGCTGACCACTGGCCGCTTCAACACGCTCTTCGAAAGCCGCCTCGCCGGTTACCTCGGCGTGAAACACCTGATGACCGTCAACTCCGGCTCATCGGCCAACCTGGTCGCGTTCTCGACATTGACTTCGCCCAAGCTCGGCGACCGCGCAATCAAGCCAGGCGACGAAGTGATCGGCGTGGCGGCGGGCTTCCCCACCACGGTCAATCCAATCCTCCAATGCGGCGCGGTGCCGGTCTTCGTCGACGTTCACATCCCCACCTACAACATCGATGCCGACCTGCTCGAAGCCGCCATCGGCCCGCGCACCAAGGCCATCATGTTGGCCCACACGCTGGGCAATCCATACAACCTGAAGGTGGTGAAAGCCGCGTGCGAGAAGCACGGGCTCTGGCTGGTGGAAGACTGCTGCGACGCACTCGGTTCACGCTACGAAGGCCAGTTGGTGGGCACCTTCGGCGATATCGGCACGCTGAGCTTCTATCCCGCGCACCACATCACGATGGGCGAAGGCGGCGCTGTGTTCACCAACAGCGACGAGCTTCGCCTGATCGCCGAATCCATCCGCGACTGGGGCCGCGATTGCTACTGCCCGCCGGGCAAGGACAACACCTGCGGCAAGCGCTTCTGCTGGAAGCTTGGCGACCTGCCCGAAGGCTACGACCACAAGTACACATACTCTCATCTCGGCTACAACCTCAAGATCACCGACATGCAGGCAGCCTGCGCGCTGGCCCAGCTCGACAGGCTTGACGGCTTCGTGGAGGCGCGCAAGAAGAACTTCGAATACCTGAAGGAAGGCCTGCGCGGCGCGGAGGAATTCCTTGAGCTGCCCGAAGCCACGCCTGGCGCCGAGCCCTCATGGTTCGGCTTCCCGATCACGCTGCGCGAAGCGGCGAACACGCGGCGCGTGGACCTGCTCACCTACCTTGACCAACAGAAGGTCGGCACCCGCCTCCTGTTTGCCGGGAACCTGCTGCGCCAGCCGTACATGATCGGGCGCAACTACCGCGTGGTGGGCGAACTCAAGAACACCGACCGGATCATGAACGACACGTTCTGGATCGGCGTCTACCCTGGCCTGACCACGGCCATGCTGGACCACACCATCGAGAGCATCGAGACCTACCTGGGCCTGCGGTTTGACTGATCTGCACCGGCCCGTGTCGGCGGCGGACCTCGACGAGGTCCTGCGGCTGACATCCCCAAAAGTCTGGGCAGGGCTGCGCAAGCAGTCACTGTTCATCACGGGGGGGACGGGCTTCGTCGGCAAGTGGCTGCTCGAAAGCCTGCTGCATGCCGATCGCGAGCTGGAGCTCGGCCTGAAGTTGAGCGTGCTCACGCGCGATCCCGACCGCTTCGCGCATGCCAGCCCGCACCTGGCGGAGGCATCTGCCGTGGCGCTGGTCCGTGGCGACGTCATCGACTTCAAGTTTCCGCAAGAGAAGTTCTCGGCCGTCATTCACGCGGCCTTGCCGGTTGCGCCGCCACAAGCGGGCAGCGGCGAACTGGAGCGACTTGCACAAGTGGGTGCGCGCCACGTCTGCGAGCTGGCCGCTGCCAGCGGTGCGCGCAGGCTCCTGCACATCAGCTCGGGCGCGGTCTACGGCGCCCAGGAACGAGCCGCCGCGCTATCGGAAGACACCTCGTGGAGCGATGCCGGCACGGCCAATGACTACACCCGAGCCAAGCGTCTCGCTGAAGCCGTGGTCAGAGAGGAGTGGCCATTCGACGCCACGATCGCCCGCTGCTTCGCGTTCATCGGCCCCTGCTTGCTGCCCTCGAGCGGCTCGGCGGCAGCCCAGTTCATCGAGCAGGCCGTTCTCGGCAAGGGCATCGTGGTACAGGGCACGGGCGAGGCCGTGCGGGCATACCAGTATGCGGGCGACATGGCACGCTGGCTGCTGAGCTGCCTGGTCCTCGGCGCGACGGGCCGGGCCTACAACGTCGGCGATGACCATGGCGTCACCATCGCCCGGCTGGCGGACGAGATCACACGCGTGGCACAAACCGGCGTACCTGTTCGCATTGCCGGGCAGCCCACGCCAGGGCTTGCCGGCAACCGCTACGTCCCCGACGTGCGGCGCGCGGCAGAAGAACTGGGGCTGCGCAACGCCGTGGACCTGGAAGAGGGAATCCGACGCACGCTCGCATGGCACAAGGCACGCCAGGCACTTTCAACCGCTTCAACATGAAACCTTCATTCAATCCAGCGACATTGCGCAAGACAGTGGTCGAGATGGCCTTCGCCGGCAACGCCGTGCATCTCGGTTGCGCCTTCTCGATCACCGAGCTGCTGGCCAGCCTGTACGGCCGCCACATGCGCTATGACGAGACAAACCCCGACGATCCCGCACGCGACTACCTGGTACTGAGCAAGGGCCACGGCGTCATGGCGCAGTACGCGTGCCTGTACGAGCTCGGCTGGCTGGAGCGCAAGGACATCGACAACTACTTCCACGACGGTTCACGGCTGAAGGGTCTGTCGGATGCGCACATACCTGGCTGCGAGGTGACCTCCGGCACGCTGGGACACGGCCTCTCCGTCGGCGTCGGCCTCGCTCTTGCCGCGGCGCGCAAGAAGACAGGCCAGAAGTGCTATGCAATCGTGGGCGACGGCGAGATCAACGAAGGCCCGATCTGGGAGGCCATGCTTTTCGCGGCGCACGCGAGGCTGGACAACCTGATGATCATCGTGGACGTGAACGGATTCCAGGCCATGGGCACCACCGACGAGGTCATGGAACTCGGTGACCTGAACGCCAAGTTCTCTGCCTTCAACTTCGACGTCCTGGCGGTCGACGGTCACGACATGGCGGCGATTTCCGCTGCGATCGAGACACTGGAAGCGAAGAAGAACGGCCGCCCCAAGGCGCTGGTGGCAAAGACGGTGAAGGGCAAGGGCGTCTCCTATATGGAGAATGTCAACGCCTGGCACTACTCGCGCCTCAATCCAGACCTCTATGCGCAGGCGCTGCGCGAAATCGAAGGAGCCTCGGCATGAGGGCCGCTTTTTCGAACGCCCTCGTGGAAGCGGCGACCCAGGACGAACGCGTGGTGCTGCTGACCGGCGACCACGGCTATGCCCTCTTCGACGAATTCCGCAAGCGCTGCCCCGGCCAGTACATCAACGCCGGCATCGCAGAGCAGAACATGGTGGGCGTCGCCGCCGGCCTGGCCAAGGCGGGCCTGCGGCCCATCGTCTACGGACTCAGCGCCTTCGTTCCCGTTCGCGTGCTGGAGCAGATCAAGATCGACGTCTGCTACGAGAAGCTGCCGGTGATCTTCACGGGCGACGGCGCGGGGCTGGTATACAGCACGCTGGGTACCAGCCATCAGAGCTTCGAGGACATCGCATGTCTTCGCGCCGTGCCGCACATCGAGATCATGTCGCCATGCGATGCGCATGAGCTGACGGCCTGCATGCGCATGGCGCTGGCAGAAGCCGGCCCAGTCTATTTCCGGATGGGCAAGGCCGACGTAGGGCCGGTGCACACAGCGCTGCCGCAGTTGCGCCGGGGTGCGCTCGTGCAGGTCCGCGCCGGCAGCCACCCCGTGGCGCTGCTCGCGACGGGCTCGATGGTCAAGACGGCTTGCGCCATCGGCGACGAACTCGACGCATCGGTCTGGAGCGCGCCGTGGATCAAGCCGCTCGACGCACAGCAACTCGGCACCCTCGCCTCCAGTGCGAAGGCCTTTGTCACGCTCGAGGAGCACTCGGCTGTCGGCGGCCTGGGTGGCGCGGTGGTGGAGGCGATCTCGGAGTCAAGCCCGATTCCCGTGCTGCGCGTCGGCATCGGCGAACGCTTCTCCGAGACCTGCGGCAGCCATGCCCACGCCATGCGCGAACATGGCCTGGACTTGCAGACGGTGCGCGATCGGATTCTTCCCTTCGCGGCCCGCTGGAAGGCAGCGTGAGGTGCTGAACTCCCAGTTGTTCCGCTTCCTGCTCGTCGGCGGCTTGAACACCGTCGTGGGCTACGGCCTCTTCGCCGGCTTCACCTGGGCCGGCCTTCCGTACCCGGCCGCCATTGCGCTGGCGACAGTGCTCGGCGTCGCGTTCAATTTCCAGAGCACCGGCCGGCTCGTATTCGGTGGGGCTCCTTTGTCCCAGCTCGGCCGTTTCGCCGCGGTCTATGTCGTGGTCTATCTCCTGAACGTCGGTTCCGTCGCATTGCTGCTGCGCGCCGGCCTCAACGTGTATCTTGCGAACGCACTGGTCATCCTGCCCCTGGCGCTGGTCGCCTTCGTGCTGCAGCGCCGATTCGTCTTTGGAATTTCATGAAGCACATCACCGTCGTCACCCCTTGCTACAACGAGGAAGAGAACGTCGAAGAGGTCTACCGGCAAGCCCGCGAGGTCTTCGCGACCATCGAAGGCGTGACGTACGAACACCTCTTCATCGACAACTACTCGTCGGACCGGACGCCGGAGTTGCTGCGGGCCATGGCTGCCGCCGACCCCAAGGTCAAGGTGATTCTGAACGCACGCAACTTCGGCCACATCCGTTCGCCCTACCATGGCCTGCTGCAAGCCGGCGGTGACGCGGCGATCCTGCTGGTGTGCGACCTCCAGGACCCGCCCGAACTCATGCGTGACTTCGTGGAAGAGTGGCGCAAGGGCGCCAAGCTGGTCGTCGGGGTCAAGCCGAGCGCGGACGAATCCAGCCTCATGTTCGCCATCCGCCGGATGTACTACCGCACGGTGACGCGGATTGCCGACGTGAAGCTTATTCAGAACTTCACCGGCTTCGGCCTCTACGACCGGGTGGTACTGGAACAGTTGCGCAAGATGGACGATCCCTATCCTTATCTGCGCGGCCTGATCTCCGAGGTTGGTTTCGCTCCGGTGCAGATCCCGTACAACCAGCCTCGCCGCAAGCGCGGCATCACGAAGAACAACTTCTATACGCTCTACGACATCGCGATGCTGGGCATCACCTCGCATTCGCGCGTGCCCTTGCGCATCGCGACGATGGCAGGCTTCGTGCTGTCGGGGCTGAGCCTGTTCATCTCGCTGGTCTATCTCGTTCTGAAGCTGGTCTTCTGGAGCGAGTTCTCCGCGGGTACGGCACCCATCCTGATCGGCATGTTCTTCTTCGCGTCGGTGCAATTGTTCTTCATCGGGCTGCTGGGGGAGTATGTGGGGGCAATCCTGACGCATGTGATGAAAAGGCCGCTGGTGGTGGAACGGGAGCGGATCAATATGGGTGAGCCCACTGATGCGTAGCGACGACGAAGACGCTCAAGGCGCTATAGCAGCCGCTTGACCTTGCCTTGACAGTCATTTTGTCAGCACTCAATTGCTCGGTCGCTATCCCGTGAACTATCGCCGCGACATCGATGGCCTCAGGGCTGTTGCCGTGGTCGCCGTGGTCGCATACCACGCGTTCCCTGGTTGGATTCGAGGAGGCTTCATCGGGGTCGACATCTTCTTTGTCATCTCCGGCTTCCTCATCAGTGGCGTCCTGTTCAAGGATCTGGCGCGCGGCACATTCAACCTGCCGGACTTCTACGCCCGCCGCATCAAGAGAATCTTCCCAGCGCTTTGCCTTGTCCTGGCAACGTGCTGCGTTGTGGGTTGGTTCATGCTGACACCGAGCGAGTATGAGGATCTCGGCAAGGAGGTTCTGGCCGGGGCCAGTTTTGCATCCAACTTTTACTTCTGGCTGCAGACAGGGTACTTCGACGGCGGGGCCGACACGAAGCCGCTTCTTCATCTTTGGTCGCTCGCAATCGAAGAGCAGTTCTACTTAGTCTGGCCACTTTTCCTCTGGCTCGTATGGCGTCTCAAGACAAGGCCCATTGTGATCATTCCGGTGCTCTGCGCCGTCTCCTTTGCCGCCAACCTTGTCCTAGTGGGCCATGATCAGCCTGCGGCTTTTTACTCTCCGCCCTCCCGGTTCTGGGAACTAATGACCGGTGCGCTGCTGGCAAACCTGACGCTTTCGGGAGACCCGGGCTCCCGCTGGGCGCGCATCCAGGAACATCGATCCATCTTCGGCGCGGCACTGCTGATCCTCGGGTTGATGCTGACCAACGAACGATCGGCCTTTCCAGGGTGGTACGCGCTCCTGCCCGTCTTGGCGGCCGTCCTCCTGATCTCGTCACCCGAATCCTGGTTCAACCGCAGGGTACTGGGATGTGGCCCCTTGCGTGCCATCGGACTGATCAGCTATCCGCTGTATCTGTGGCATTGGCCGGTGCTGTATCTCGTGCGCTATTTCGGCCTGTGGCAGACAGCGGGCGACAACGGTGCACGTTGGATCGCGATTGCCGTCAGCGTTGTGCTGAGCTACCTCACCTACGTCCTCATCGAAAAGCCGATTCGCTTTGGCCCGCTCAAGAAGTACGCCACTGTTCCCCTCGGTGGACTCATTGGCGTACTGATCGGCGTTGGTGCGCTGACCGTGTCCACCGACGGTTTTGCGAGCCGAGACCAGGGAGAGATGTCTCGTCTGGCGCGGTTCGCCGAAAAGTATCCAGCCACGGAATGGCGCGATCGAAGTTGCTTCCTGAGTCCGGCCGACGGCGCCGAGAAGTTCGCTCCGGAATGCGAGGGGTCGAAGAAGGCGGCGGGTCGCCTCATGTTCCTGTGGGGCGACTCGTACGCGGCTGCGCTCTATCCTGGGCTGAAGACTCTTGAAGAAGCCGGAGACTTTCGCCTGGCGCAGTACACGGCGTCCGCCTGCCCGCCTCTTCTGGGTTCCCGCTTCCCCGCCCAACGCCACTGCGTCGAGATCAACAACGCGGTGGCAAGGAGAATCGCAGCCGCGAAGCCGGACACTGTACTGTTGACAGCGCGATGGTCTTATCGCGACATCGAGCCCGGGTACGACTTCAAGTACCTTGCCAACACCGTGGCCGAAGTCAAGAAGGCAGGTGTCCCGCACATCATCGTGGTGGGGCCTACGCCCCAGTGGGAAAAGCCCATGCCCTCGATGCTCGGACGGTGCGCGGATCAACAGACAAACCAGGACGGCAGTTGGTTCTCCAGTTGCGGCCTCGCGCCAGGCATCGATGAGCTCGACCGTTCTCTACGCAATTTCTCGCAGCAGCTTGGCGTCTCGTACCTGTCGGCCTACAACGAGTTGTGCAACACCCACGGCTGCATGACGGTGCTGGACAACGGGGCTGTCAGTACCTACGACCTCGGACATCTCTCGCCGGAAGCATCGAGGCTGCTCATGCGGAAGCTCGCCGCGCATCTTCACTAGCGCGTCGCGGGAGCGAGAGTGATCCAGTCGACACGCATGGACACTCCCCAGTTCTTCGACAGCGGAGCCTCGAATTCGACCGTGTTCATGCCTCGATTGAGAAGTCCCGCCGGGACAGCGGCGCCAAGGTCGAGTTCGGACTCCCAAGCCGAGGGCACCCCATGGCCGTTAATCCGCACTGTGACTTCGCCGCGTCCGTCGGTCCATGGTTCGCCGATATGGAGTCTCAACCGATAGGGCTCGGCCGCGGGCACCAGCGGGAAAACCAGTGAAGCGCGCGGCAAGACCATCCAGACAACGGATGTCTGCCGGAACGGCTTGTAGAGCCAATCGGCCTCGGTCCATCCAGAACCCGCCTCTGGCCAATCGAGGTTCCAGCGTCGTCCGAAGTCCCAACGGAACGTTGGGCCTGGCTTGGGTTCGGCGCCACCAAGGAAGCGCAACCCTCGTGGCCAGTCATCCAGGCCGATCGCACGCCGGTACCGCCTGGCTACAGCCGAATCGCCTTCTTCGAGCATCTTGCGGTTGTGCTCAACGGCAGGATTCGAAGGCGCCGCCCCATCAGCGTTGATGCGAACGACGATCGCATCGGACTTCATGATCGTGATGTCCTGCGCCACGGCCGAAGGTCCTTGAACCGGCAGAGGTGGGGCGCCCTTGAAGATCCAGGCATCCGCCGTCTCGACACAACTGCCTTGGCGCCCCATGGTGTCACGCGACCACACTCTCGCAGGCCAGAGACAAACTTCGACAGGCTGGTCTGCCTTGTCGTAGAGGTAGGCCAAGGCGCTGTGGAGCACGCTGCTCAACAACCACACGTGGTTGACGCGCTGCGACTCGTCAAGCAGCACCAGGGTCTTGCCCGCCGGAACATGAGGCACCTGCTCGACGATCGCACGCAGCACCTCTCGTTGGCGGTCATGAATCGCCGTGTACTGGCGGACCTGGTAGAGCTGCTGGGCAACGCCAAGCACAAGGAGGAGGACCGCAAGCGCCAGGGCCGCGCCACGGCTCCATCGACCCAGGCCGATCAGGAGGGCCAGGAAGACCAGCGCTGCACCCGAGGCGACGAACAGATAGGTTCGCTGCGTGACCGCGACGTGGCCGAGCGAGACCAGAAAGGGTGCATAGCCAAGCAGGATCACCAGCAGGCCGGCAAACGCGATCCTGCAAAGGTGAGGGAGGCTCGGGCGCGAAGCCGCATTCTCCACCGGACGGCCGGCGAGATGGACGACAAGCGCCATCGCGAGAAACACAGCCAGCAGATAGGCATTCCAGTGAAGATCCTTCGACAGGATCCGCGCAGCATCGACCCACCCGTCGGCCAGCGAACGAACCACCCCGCGAGAGAACAACATGGGCGCGGTCGTCTTCAGCGTCGTGGTCAGTTGCTGTCCGCTTCCAGCCACCGCCTGTTGATAGGTCGCCTTGGCCGTCAACGTCACGCAGAGGATGTAGGCGAGCGTGACGGCAACTGCACTGATCCATGTCATCGAGACCCCCCACTCGCGCCGCAGCAGCATCCATGTACGCGCCCTCCCGTCCCGCACCCACATGAGGAGGAATGGCAGCGGAGCCATTAGCAACATGATCTCGTACATCCATGTTCCGATGACAACGCAGGAAGCACCCAGCAGCGCCAGGACCGTCTGCCTACTAGCGCGTTCCGAGAGGTAGGCCGCAATGAACAACGCGGCGGCCAGCGTGGCAAGCCCCGCCGTGAAGCCGATGTTGAGCGCGCGAAACGCCATCTGCAAGATGTCGGCCGGCCAGACGACGAACAGCATTCCCGCGACCACGGCCCATCTGCGCGAGCTTGTCAGGTAGTACGCGATCCACGTCAGCGACGCCCCCTTGATCAACAACGAGATAGCGAGCTCAACGTGCCAGAACCACCACGCATCAGGATCGACGGCATAGGCGATCGCCCAAAGCGTCGTCATGAGCGGACGGATCTGGTGCTGCGCCAGCTCGCCCGTTCCCCCGGAGAAGAAGATCGGCCGCCCCAGCTCCGAATAGATCCGTAGAAGGCCCCAATCCTCCAGGAGGGCGCCCATGTGGAAGCCGAACGGCAGCCACAGGAGGACGATCAGGACGAGGGTCGGCAGAAGCAACAGCCCGGTGTTCCTAATGCCGAGGATGCTCCTCTCACGGGCGTTCATATGTTTGACCAGATCCTCTCGGTTCCACAGGCGAGGCGCATTCCAGAGGCGAGAGAACAACGCGGCCTTTCTCGTCTACGCTGCTTAGTCATTTTCGATGATTCTTTTCCGGATCTGCGATGGCTCCGCCGGCTCTACGCCTCATCCGCCGGGGCAGTCGACACGCCTGTAGACCGATGCTTCGCGAATACCAACCCTGACTATCGCTGAGAGTGCATATCGCTCAAGCAGCGTTCGGTCAGAGGCAGACAAGGGCGTTGCCCATTGCCAATTGTTCAGCACAAGCACATCCGGTCTGTTTGCCGGGACTTCGTAGAACGCTTTCACGGTATCGGTTGCGAAGTTGCGCGCATCGCCCGGGTAGTTCCAAGTCGACAAGGTCGTGGGCAACATCGTCGTCAGAAGGTAGAAACCAGGCCCCGTGCCGAACACCGCAAACTTGTTTCCGCAGCCCCGCTGCTGCTCGATTGCCTCCGTGAGTTGGGCGATGAAGCTTGCTTGCTCGGCGTCCGTGCGCAAGCCCGCGAACGCCCCGTGCCGCACTCGCACCGAACTCCCATACGAGAAGGCTCCGATCTGCCCGTAATAGGTGCCGAATGCGGTCGCTGCCATAGCGCAGCAAGCCACTCCCAGCGCGATGAGTCGCACAGCCCGCGCGGACCGGGTCGACAGCTTCTGAAGCACCAGAGCAAGGCATGCGGCCAAGAAGCCGCCGACAGGGAAGTTGAACAGGCCATTGAACGCGGTCGCCGCGGTGGTAAGACCGCCGATGAAACTTGCCGTGGAGATCAACGCAAACACGCGGGTACGGAGATTCGTGCCGCCGAGCATCAATTGTCGACAGCTCACGAGAACACCACTCACGGCCAGCACGAGCACCAGGTCGTGCGTGCGGCTGTAGAAGGTGGCGGCTGGCGATGTAGCCACCCCCACGACAAGCAGCCCCGTCACCACATTGGAAAAGGTTTGCCACCCAGGAGCCGGCAGGCATCGCATTGCCGCGACGAACACGGCAGCCGCGCAAATCAGTGCGAAACGCGGATGTGCCGCGAAAGCGTCCGCGGCCGTCTTCAGTTTTCCGCCGACGCCTCCGGAGACATTGTTGAATGCATTGGTAAACCTCAGCATCCGCGACAAATGGTCCAGCCCCAGGGCGGCACACAGCATCACGAAGGCGATCGACAACAAGACGCAGCAAGCGATCGCGTAGCGCAGGACAAGGCGGCGCTCGAAACCAGTTCGAAAGAAAAGAAGCGACAGCATGCACAGCGCAACAAGCGGTGCAAGCATCGGCGGGTAGGCCACGCACCCCACAGCCCACCACGCGCCGGATAACCAGAGCGATCGAGACAAGGAGACCGGCTTCGAACTCGCTTTCGTCGCCAAGGCTTCATTGAATCCCGACGCGAACAACGACAGTGCTCCGATCAGCGCGTACATGCCTATCGTGTTGTACGACGGCGCCGGTAAGCTGAAAGGGATGAAGAGCAAGGCGAGGATGGCGGCCAGCGTTGCGACGGCCCGCCCCCGGTACGGCGCCACCGCCTGGTAGAGGCACGTTGATGACGCCGTGGCGATCCCTAGATAGATGAGTCGCAGGAAGAGTACCAGGCCCTCGGAGTCACCGCGTATTTGGTGATAGAGAACCGCGAACGGATACACCACCAGATCAGCCGTCTGGTGAATCATGAGGAAGGTGTTGTCTGCCAAGCCGGTCTTCAGCCATCCGTCGACGAAGGCCGCGTAGTACGACTCGTCGCCGAGATCGACGCCCAGCGTGACGCGAAACGTCAGCGCTGCAACGCAGAGCACGATCCAGAGCGCAGGTGATTCCAGAATCTTCTTCATAGCAGAGATGAATGTCATCCAGCGCCTTCGCTGCGCAGGCTGTAGAAGCCGATGCCAATCGTTCGCCGGTCATCCGGCGGACAGGTCGGATGCGGCACTGAAATCTCTATCGTGTTGGATGGCGCCCGCACGTCAAACTCCACGGCGATCTCCTCTTCCGGCGCCAACTTCAAGGGGAGCCTAAGCAACCGTCGCTGCGCGCCAATCTTCACGGTGATTGGAACGCCCGCATTTGCGCCGTAGCCGATCGCGCGGAATAGCAGCCGGAACCGGCCTTGCAGCGTGTGCGTCAATTCAATGGTCACGCGGTCGCCCCCGCTCCAACGCCCCCAACTCTCTTGCGCGCAAGTACCTGCGATCGAGTCCACAAAAGGAGGGAGGCCGGGGCGGCTGAAATCGATGCCGTCTTCCAAGGTGGAACTGAGCGCCGTGCGCGCCTCGCGCGTGCTCGTCGAGACGAGTGGCGCGGCGCGCACCTCCACCAGGCCGACACCCACCGAACGAGCATCCATAGGGGGCATGGTCGGAAACGGAATACCGATCTCGATGACGTTTGACGTGGCCTTCAAGTCGAAGTGGAGCCAGGCGCCAGCTCCATCTCCCAGATCACCCATCAGTTGCAGCGACTGAACTTGCGTTCCAATCTTGACTGGAATCGGAATGCCAGCATTTTTTTCGTATCCGACCGCGTTCACATAGAGCCTGAACTTGCCCTCGAGACGGTGCTTGAGCACGATGACGATTTTCTCTCCTGTGCTCCAGCGACCCCATCCTTCATTCGCGCCGACCCCAGACACGTAGTCAACCATCGGCGGATATTCGGGCACGCCAAAGCTGATCCCCTCGTAGATCGAGGAGCCGAACCGCTCTCTTGCCTCCCGCGCACTCAAGTGTGCCTTGGGTGGCTCGATGACTTTCCGATGAGGATGAATAGTCGTACGGCCGTGCGCAAGCGGCCGCACCAGTGTTCGCTTGATTTCCTGCATAAGAAGGCGCAATTTCGATCTGGGCCTTAGCGCAGCGAGGAAGCCACTGTCCTCCATCGCCCTGCGCCATGTCTCACTGCAGTACGCATCGGAAAAATGATAGGCGATCTGGCGTTGGTCGGAACGAAGTTCAGAAACCAGCGGCTCCTCGCCCGCAAGGATCCGCTCGATGAGCGCTCTCGCCTCCACGACCGTCGATACGCGCCCATTGGTGGAACTGCCGCTGAGTCGATCAAGCAACGATCCTTTATAGAAGACGATCGGCATGCCGTTGATGGACGCCTCGATGGGAGAGTAGTGCACATGGCGCGTCTCCGTCGAGTGGTAGTACAGCACCGCGCAGTCCAGATAGAGGCGCTTTAGTTCGTCATCGGACACGAACCCTGCTACGTGCGGATCGGAAACCGGCACGTCCTGCGCGCCAACGATCACATGCGGCAAGTCTCCGAAATCTCGCTTGAACTTCTCATAGATCGCCACATAGTAGGGATTGGATACGACATGCGGGCAGACGAAGAGTATTTTCCGCTCCGTGCCTGTCCATCCGTTCGCGTTCTCGAAGAAGGAATCTGGAACACCGATGGGCAAATACAAGGCCCGCTCCGCGAAGAAGGGAACCTCGCATTCGTGAAGATTGTCGTAGCCCTCTCCGAACCAGAACCTGTCCTTTATCCCTTCAAGCATTCGCAATGCCAAGGGGCCATACAGGTTGTCCAGGACAAGACGGTAGGACTGACCATTGTCCAGACCGAAGGCTCTGAAGACGATTTGACCTTCGAAGTTCTTGATCGCCTCGACCACCTGGCGCGCATGAGGAATGATGAAGACTGCGCCGAAATACCGGTTCACGATGGTCACGACATCGGACGGCCAAGCATCTTCGTAGAAGTTGAACTTGTTCAGACGATCGAGAGCGCTTTTTGGTATCGAGAGCGAGGCGTCGAACGAGAAATCGACAGCAGCGCTGCGAAAGTTCGTCTTTGGAATCACCTTCGGTATGTAAATCTCGAAACCCAATCTGCGGATCAAGGGCGCCTCGTAGGGCATCAAGGTCCGGTGATTCAGAAGCCAAAGTATCCGCTTGTGTTTTTCAAACATCTCTTCTATCCAGGGTTCATGCCGAGGGGGGGATGGAAACCTGCTCGCCTGTCACTCACTCGGAAGGCGCCAAGTTGATCCAATCGAATTGCAACGAATACGCGAAGTGTTCGCTGGAGGGAGCGGTCTGAAGCTGGAGCACGTTGCTTCCACCTTGCAATGCCTCTCGAGGAACTTCCGCAGTGAAGTCAGAAGGGGTCTTCCAGACGATCGGAACTTCGACGCCGTTCACCCAAATCCTCAGACTCGTACGAAACCGTGCTTGGGCTACCGTCACGTGCGCCGAAAGACGGTAGGACTTCTCGACCGGCACAAGGTCGAATATCAAGCTTGCGTCGGGTTTGTTCATCCAGACGACCGAAACGGAGTGCCATGGCGGATAGACCCACCCAGGGACACTCCACCCTGATCCGTGCATCACCTCCTGCATGGTCCAACGGCGACCGAAGTCCCACCGGTAGGACTCGCTAGGGCGGAAATCGAGAAATCGAAGCATCGCCGGCCAAGAGTCCATGGCAAGAGCGTGCCTGTACCGACTGCCGACCAGAGTTGTCTCGGATTGAAGCAGGGTCTTCTGCGCTTCTGCGGAGGGCGTCATGGCACCGGTTCCATTAGGTGCGATCCGGACAACGACAGCCTTGGCCTTGGGAATCACCAAGTCAGGCGGGATCGGTGCAGGCGGCCCAGGCTGGGCGACGGGCGCGGCGACGCGGAATAGCCAGCTCTCAGGCATCTCGCTGCAAGTACCCTGTTGCATCGCGGCATCCCTGGCTGGCCATGTGCCGGCCGCTGGAAAGCAGACGAGCACATTGCCTCCTCGAACCGGCTTTCCGTAGAGATAGGTCAATGCGCTGGGAATCAGGCCCTCCAGCATCCAGACGTCGCCCAGTTGCTCCGAGGCGTCGAGCACGATCATGGTCTGGTCCGGTGCCATGGACGGCACCTGTTCCACCATGGCCTTCATGATCTCGCGTTGACGCTCCGAAAGCGCGCTGTACTCGCGAAACTGCCAAAGCTGTTGCGCAGTGCCCAATGTCAAGAGCGCAACCGCCGCGATCGCCGCGACCCTGTGGTTGAGCCGGTCTACCGCCATGAGCAGCGAAAGATATACGAGTGTCGCGCCGAGTGCGGCGAACATGAACACGCGCTCGCTTGTGTTCGCGTGGCTCACGAGAAATGGGGCGTATCCCACGACCATGCATAGAAAGCCCACAAGCGCGCCCCTGATCAGTCGCTGCGCGTGCGCTGTCTTCCGACCACGAACGGCCCAGAGCACACAGAGGAACACCACTGCCACTACCAGGAAGTAACCATGCATCGCGAAGTCCTCGGCGAGGATTCGCGCCGCGTCGGTCCACGCGGTGGCGAGCAGTCGCGTCACGCCGTAGCTGAGCAGCATCGGGACACGTTCGATCAGCGTGGAGAACAGCTGCCGGGCATCGGGCGGTGCAATCGCCTTCTGATAAAGCACGGGCGCGGTGAAGAGGACCCATAGGATATAAGTCGTGCACGCACCAACTGCAAGCAGCCAAGTAGCTCCCACCTGCCACGCACGCCGAATCATCTTCCGTGCCCCGAAATATCCTTCACGGACATATATGAACAAGAATGGCAGAGGTGAAAACAGAAGGGCCAGTTCGTAAGTCAACGTTCCCATCAATAGCAAGGCCGCTGCGCAAAGAGACAAGATCCAGCGCCTCGAAGTATCCGGCGTCAGGTGGGCGCCGATGAACAGGGCGGCGGCGGCGACCGTCATCGCAACGGAGAAGCTAATAGGCATGGCGCGGAACGCCATCTGCATCACGTCGGCTGGCCAAACGACGAAAAGCAGTCCCGCGATCACGGCCCAGCGCCTGGAGTCGGCGAGATAAAGGGCAAGCCACGTCATTGCCGCGCCCTTGACCAGCAAAGCGAATGCGAGTTCGACGTGCCAGAACCACCATGAATCCGGATCGACAGCGTACGCAAGGCCCCAGAGCGCCGTCATGATCGGCCGCATCTGGTGCGGTGCCATCAGGCTATGGGCGCCCGCGAAATAGAACACTCCATGCTCGGCATAGAGTCCTAGCACTCCCCATTCCTCGAGCAATGGGCCCATGTGCCAACCGAAAGGCAGCCACAGAAGAACGATCACCGCGAGGGCGGGCAGCAGCAATATCCCGGCGTTCGCACGCTGGACGAGGCCCGAGCGATCTCCATGAAGTGAAGTGGACAACTCTGCTCGCTCGTGCACCACCTCAGTCAAACACCTGCGCTTCGGCCAACGCAACGCCCGCCACGTCCTTGGCCGACAACTTCGGCGCACCCTCAACGTCCGGCCACCCAATACCCAGCTGCGCGTCATCCCATCGAATGCAGCGCTCATGCGCCGGCGCGTAGTAGTCGGTGGTCTTGTAAAGGAAGTCCGCCGACTCGCTGAGCACCAAAAACCCGTGCGCGAATCCCTCCGGCACCCACATCTGCTTATGGTTCTCCTCGCTCAGCTCGACCCCCACCCATTGCCCGAAGCTCGGCGACGACTTGCGAATGTCCACCGCCACGTCAAAGGCCGAACCGCGTGCAACCCGCACCAGCTTCCCCTGCGGCCGCAAGATCTGGTAATGCAAGCCCCGCAGCACGCCCTTGACCGAGCGCGAATGGTTGTCCTGTACGAAGGCGACGTGCCGGCCCACCGCCTCGTCGAACACCTTCTGGTTGAAGCTCTCCATGAAGAAGCCGCGCGCATCGCCGAACACATCGGGTTCGAGAATCAGCACTTCCGGGATCGCGGTCGGCGTGACCTTCACGAGCGCACCTCCTCGCTCAGCAGGTGGTTGAGGTATTTGCCGTAGCCGCTCTTTTCCAGCGGCAGCGCGAGCTTCTCCAGTTGCTCCCGCGTGATGAAGCCATTGCGCCAGGCCACCTCTTCAGGGCATGCGATCTTCAGGCCTTGCCGGTGTTCCAGCGTCGCGATGAACTGCCCGGCCTCCAGCAGGCTGTCGTGCGTGCCGGTGTCCAGCCACGCATAGCCGCGCTGCATGATCTGCACGCTGAGCCCGCCCATATCCAGGTAGGCCTGGTTGACCGCCGTGATCTCCAGCTCGCCACGCGCGCTCGGCCGGATCGATTTCGCGATGTCGATGACCTGGTTGTCGTAGAAGTAGAGGCCGGTGACCGCGTAGCTGCTCTTGGGCTTGGCGGGCTTCTCCTCGATGCTGCTTGCCTTGCCCTGTGCGTCGAAGGCCACCACGCCGTAACGCTCCGGGTCTTGCACGTGGTAGGCGAACACCGTCGCACCGGATGCCTTGGCATCCGCATCGGACAGCAGATGCACGAGGTCATGCCCATAGAAGATGTTGTCGCCCAGCACCAGCGCGCTATGCGAATCGCCGATGAACTTGTCACCGATGATGAGGGCCTGCGCCAGGCCGTCGGGGCTGGGCTGTACGGCGTATTGCAGGTTGATGCCCCACTGGCTGCCGTCACCCAGCAGTTGCTGGAAGCGCGGCGTGTCCTGCGGCGTGCTGATGACGAGGATGTCGCGCATGCCGCCCAGCATCAGGGTGCTGAGCGGGTAGTAGATCATCGGCTTGTCGTACACCGGCAGCAGTTGTTTGCTGATCGCGAGCGTGGCCGGATGCAGCCGCGTGCCGGAGCCGCCGGCGAGGATGATGCCTTTGCGGTGGGTCATGTGTTCTTTTGAGCCGTCAGAGAATCTCGCGCAGCATGCGAGCGACGCCCGTTTGCCAGTGCGGCAGGTACAGGCCGAAGGTGGATTGGAGCTTGCGCGTGTCCAGCCTCGAATTGTGCGGGCGGGCGGCTGGCGTGGGGAAGGCGCTGGTGGGCACAGGGTCCACGGTGGCAGGGGTTGCCTTCAATTCGGCGCCGGACACCAGGGCCTGTTCGAGCACGAAGCGGGCATAGCCATTCCACGAGGTCTCGCCGCCGGCGGCCAGGTGATAAAGCCCGGCCTTGCCCGTGTCGCGAAGCACCTCCCGGATGGCGTGGGCCGTGACGTCGGCGATCAGCTCGGCGCCGGTCGGCGCACCGATCTGATCGTCGATGACCGTGAGCCGCTCGCGCTCGCCGGCCAGGCGCAGCATGGTCCTGGCAAAGTTCCCGCCGCGCGCGGCGTAGACCCAGCTCGTTCGGAAGATCAGATGACGGGCACAGCGGCCCGCAACCCGTTGCTCGCCGTCGAGCTTTGTCCGGCCGTAGACGCTGAGCGGGCCGGTCGGCGCTTCTTCGCCGCGCGGCGCTTCGCCAGTGCCATCGAACACATAGTCAGTCGAGTAATGAACCATCAGAGCGCCGATGCGCTGTGCTGCCTCGGCCACCACACCGGGAGAAGTCGCATTGAGCTTGCGCGCGAGTTCGGGCTCGCCCTCGGCCTTGTCGACCGCCGTGTGCGCGGCGGCATTCACGACCACGTCAGGCCGCACCTGGTGCACGGTTTCGGCAAGCTTCTCGGGCTGGCTGAAGTCCGCATGCAGCTCGGTGCTGTCGAAATCCAGCGCGATGACTTCGCCGAGGGGCGCCAGGCTGCGCTGCAGCTCCCAGCCGACCTGCCCGCCCTTGCCGAACAGCAACAGCTTCATGTGGCGGCCCTCGCCGGCGCGTCGTAGTGCTTGCGCACCCAGTCGCGGTAGGCACCGCTCTGCACGTTGCGCACCCACTCGGCATGGGCCAGGTACCACTCGACGGTCTTGCGAATGCCGCTGTCGAAGGTTTCGGCGGGCTTCCAGCCAAGTTCCTGTTCGAGCTTGCGGGCGTCAATTGCATAGCGGCGGTCGTGACCGGGCCGGTCCGTCACGTGCGTGACCTGTTCGCGGTAACTCCGGCCGTCGGTGCGCGGGCGCAATGCGTCCAGCAACGAGCACACCGTGTGGACGATCTCGATGTTGGGCTTTTCGTTCCAGCCGCCGATGTTGTAGGTCTCACCCGGCTTGCCCGCTTCGAGCACGCGGCGGATGGCGCTGCAATGGTCCTTGACGTAGAGCCAGTCGCGCACCTGCATGCCGTCCCCATACACGGGCAGCGGCTTGCCGGCGAGTGCGTTGACGATCATCAGCGGGATGAGCTTCTCGGGAAAATGAAAGGGCCCGTAGTTGTTGGAGCAGTTGGTGGTGAGCACCGGCAGGCCGTAGGTGTGATGCCAGGCCCGCACCAGGTGGTCGCTCGCGGCCTTGCTGGCCGAGTACGGGCTGTTGGGCTCGTACCGGTGCGCTTCCGTGAAAGCCGGGTCCGCAGCCCCGAGAGAGCCGTAGACCTCGTCGGTCGAGACGTGAAGGAAGCGGAAACCAGCCTTCTCATCATCGCGCAGACCGCTCCAGAAGCCGCGCACGGATTCGAGCAGCCGGAAGGTGCCGAGCACGTTGGTCTGCACGAAGTCCTCGGGGCCGTGGATTGACCGGTCCACATGCGACTCGGCGGCGAAGTTGAGCACGGCACGCGGACGGTGCGCGGCGAGGAGCCGGTCGACCAGGGCGCTGTCGCCGATGTCGCCTTGCACGAAGAGATGCAGAGGGTTGCCGTCGAGCGAAGCCAGCGTCTCGAGGTTGCCGGCATAGGTGAGCTTGTCGAGGTTCACGACGGCTTCGCCGCCTTGTGCGATCCAGTCCAGGACAAAATTGGCGCCAATGAAACCGGCGCCACCGGTAACCAGGATCATGGAGTCCTCTGCTGTGTTTTGAATGAAGGCCGCCTTCCGCCGGCCTGGACGATTATCCCATTGGGAAAATGTTTCAAGACGCCGGGCGGCGCGAGCCGCCAGGCGGACGGCCCGGCACTTGCGTGCGGCACAATCCCGCCCTGCACCTCCAGCCCCAGCAATGAGCCTCGCCTCCGCCCCCTTCGTGGTAGTCACGCCGATCTTCGAGGACGCCGACGCGTCGAGCCGCCTGTTCGAGGAACTTGCGACGATCTTCGGCAGCCAGGTGCATGTGGTGGCGGTCGACGACGGGTCAGTACGCCAGCCCGTGGACATACGGCAGTTGAGCCACGCCAGGCTCAAGGGCACGGTGATCCACCTGCGTCGCAATGTGGGTCACCAGCGCGCGATCGCCGTCGGCTTGAGCTACGTGGCGGAGCACATGCGGACCGCGCAAGTAGTGGTGATGGATTCCGACGGTGAAGACCTTCCAGCGTCCATCCCCCTGTTGCTTCGAGGCCTGGACGCCGCCGAGGTTGATCTGGTCGTCGCGGAGCGCCGCACCCGAGTGGAGACGCTTCGCTTCAAGGCCTTCTACGCGGTCTACAAGCGGCTTTTCACGCTGCTGACGGGCCGCCACATCAGCTTCGGCAACTTCATGGCGCTCAAGCCCATGGCCGTACGGCGTCTGACGGCCATGCAGGAACTCTGGACACACGTAGCCAGCTGCGTATTGAGTTCGCGTTTGCGAGTCCTCAGCTGCGCGCTGGACCGAGGGCCGCGCTACGCCGGAAAGAGCAAGATGAACTTCGTCGGCCTCACCCTTCACGGATTCCGTGGCGTGATGGTGTTCGCCGAAGATGTGCTGGTGCGTGTCGGCATCGCCTCGGCGCTCGTAGGCGTACTGGCCATCGCTGGCGGCGTGGCTTCTGTCGCCCTGAAGGTGTCGGGATACGCCACGCCGGGATGGGCATCGGTGGTGGTTGGCATCCTGATCCTGGTCTTCCTGCAGACGGGAAGTCTCGCGTTGATGAGCCTGATGCTGACGGGCGTGAGCAAGAGCGGCGCTCCGATGCAGTCGGCCTATACCGATTTCGTCGAGTCCATCGAACACAGCGACGGCGCACCGGCATGATCCTGCGCCTCCGACTCGATGATCCGCGTGTTGCGGAATTGGGGCGCTACATCGTCAACGGCCTGCTCGCCACCACGGTGCACTACGCGGTCCTCAGCTTCAACCTCAAGATTCTGGGCATTTCGTCAGCCGGCGCGGCTAACTTCATCGCGGCTTGGTTCGGAATCGCGACCTCTTTCTTCGGTAGCCGTTTTTTCGTTTTCCGAGAGCAGCATGCCCCATGGGCTCGGCAGGCCGTGCGCTTTCTTTCCTTGTACGCTGCCATCGCTTGCCTGCATGGTTTGCTGCTCTTCCTGTGGAGCGATGTGCTGCATCTGAACTACAGCCTGGGCTTCCTCATGGCGACTGGGCTGCAGATGGCACTGAGTTACGCGGGCAACAAACTTCTGGTGTTCTCCGGGCCATGAAAACAAGCAGGTTCCTCGCGGCGAGCGCGTTCTTTCTTGTGCTCACTTGCCTCATCTACTGGGTGCATGTCTCCTTCCTGCGCGTGAACGTGGTGTTCTACAGCGCCATCGTCGACGGCGTGCTCGCCGCGTCGCTGACGGCAGCCGTGGTGTGGACATGGAGACCTTTCGCGATCTTCGGCGCCTTCGAGAAATTCCAGATGCTGATCATCTGGCTGTTGACCGCCTACGCGCTCGCGATCTCGGTCCCCACGGTGCTGGACCGCTCGCTGTCTTTCTACATCCTCGAGAAGCTGCAGCAACGCGGCGGCGGCATCCAGCAGAGCCGCTTCGCCGAGGTCTTCACGCAGGAGTACCTGAAGGAGCATCGCCTGGTGGACGTGCGGCTGACCGAGCAGTTGGAGTCCGGCACGATCCGCATCGAGAACGGCTGCGTGCTGCTGACCGAGAAGGGCAGCCAGCTCGCAACGTTCAGCCGCTTCTTCAGGCGGCACCTGCTGCCGAAGCAGCGCCTGCTGATGGGCCAGTACAGCGACGACCTCACGGACCCGTTCCGCCATAGCGCGGCGCCGCAGATCGACTACACCTGCCGATGAAAACCGGGAGCCGCGCTGTTCCGCTGCTCCTGCTGCTGGCGGGGCTGTGTTTCTACGTGCTTCGCGTGACCGAGTGGTTCAGCGCTGTTCCCGGCGATCTGGGCGATGCACGCTTCAACAGCGTGATCCTGGAACATCTGTTCCGCTGGGCAAGCGGCGAAGCGGCGTCGCTCTGGTCGCCTGACTTCTTCTATCCCGCGCACGGCACCTTGGCGTTCAGCGACAACCATTTCGGGTCCGGCGTCGTCTATGTCCTGCTGCGTCTCGCCGGGCTCGGCAGGGAGCACGCGTTCGACGGCTGGTTCGCCATCGGCTGCATGTTGAATTTCATCTCGATGTACGCGGTGGCGCGCAAGCTCGAGTTCTCACCGGAGGCTGCGGGTGTCGCCGCGTTTGTCTATGCGTTCTGCTTGCCGGCGATGGCACAAGGCGGGCACGCGCAACTTACCTACCGCTTTGCCATACCGCTCGCCTTTCTCTCGCTGCTGCAGTTGGTCCGCGAACGTCGCATGGCGCGCCTGGTCCAACTCGCCGGATGGGGCGTACTCCAGTTCTATTGCTCGATATATCTCGGCGTGTTCATGGGCTACATGCTTGCGGCGATGATGCTGTCGATGCTGGTCCCGGGCCTGAGGCCGCTTCCGTCAAGGCCCGCGTTTCACCCCGAGCGGGGAGTTTTCTCATGGGGCGCGTTTGTCGCTCTCTTGGCGCTGGCGGCCGCCACCGCCTACCTGCTGCTGCGGTACCACGCGATCAGCAAAGGCTATGGCTTCATGCGATCGCCGGCCGACGTCGAAGCCCTTCTGCCTCGGCCGGAGAGCTACCTGATGGCGCACGGCGTGCCCGCCTATCAATGGTTCCAACCCGAGGCGTCGACGCTCCCGATGAGCAACGAGCATCAGATGTTCATGGGCTTCGTGCCTCTGCTGCTGAGTCTCTGCGCGCTCGGCACTTTGAGTGCGGCCTCAGCGCAGCGGCGGCGGCTTTTCGGGCTGTCTTTCGCGACGCTCGCCTTGCTGGTCCTGTGCACGCTGTGGGTGGACGGAAGATCCTTGTATCAACTCGCGATGAAGTTGCCCGGTGTGGCGTCCGTCCGCGCCGTGAGCCGGATCGTCCTGGTGATGGCGCTTCCGATCGCGCTCATGGCGGCCGTGGGGGTCGAGCAACTGTCGAAGCGGCCGGGAACGAGAGGCTTGGTCTCCGGCCTGGTGATCGTCTTGCTTTCGTTCGAGACGCTCGCCTATCAGACGGCAGGTGTCAGCATAGACGGCTGGCGCGATCGCCTCGCGCCGCTGGCGAGAGCCGCAGAAGGTGCGACCCTGCGTTCCGATTCGGTGGTGTATGTCACTGGCCGAAGCGGCGAACCGGTCTACTTGACCGAACTGGACGGCATGGTTTTCGCCCAGGACCGCGGGCTGGCAACCTTGAACGGCTACTCGGGCAATGCCCCGTCGGGGTACATCTATCCCGAACCTTGCGCCCCGCCGGCCGCACGGATCTACCGCATGGCGAACACGGTGCTGAGTCGGGAAGGAATCTCGCCGGAGGCGCTGCTAGCGAGGACGGTCTGGCTGCCCCTCGAAGGATGCCCCGTGCTGCATCTTCCAACCGGCGCCGCATCGAGCCCGCTCGATGAAGCGCAAGTCAACGGCATCGGGCTGAGCGTCGCCAGCGCCGACGCGGACCCTGCCGCCAGCACATGGAAGGTCGAACTGCGCATCGCGAACAACGCCGGCACGACCCTGCATACCCTGTCGCGCGTCGGTCACCCGGTGCGCGTGACATGGCGCCTTGTTCCGCACGCCGTCGCCGCGGCGCCTGCCTGGACAGCGGCTCGGGATCTCAACCTATCGCTCCCGCCGGGTGAACACGAGGATCTTTCCTTTTCCGTGCCCAGGCCCGCTGCGCCCGGCCTCTACGAATTGGAAATCACACTCCTGATCGAAGGCTACGCGTTGCCGCAGAACCTGAAAATGCCGATCGCCCGCACGAGTGTGGCCGTGCCTTAGGCCGCAACCTCTACACGCCTTGGCGGGCACGACGCTAGAGTCGGACCATACGCATTTGAAGGATTCGGCATGACCAGCAAGGACGACGAAAAGGCCGCGGACCGCATCAAGGACTCCGCGCAACAGATCTGGCTCGCGGGCTTGGGCGCCTTCGCCAAGATGCAGCAGGAAGGCAGCAAGGCCTTCGAGGCGCTCGTGAAGGACGGCGCCGGTGTCCAGAAGAAGACCCAGCAAGCCGCCGAGGAAACCCTGGCCCAGGCTCAGGCCCGCATGGCGGGGCTCGCCAGCGAGTTCGGCACCCGCGCCGTCGGCGGCTGGGGCAAGCTCGAGAACATCTTCGAAGACCGCGTTGCCCGCGCCCTGGAGAAACTGGGAATGCCCAGCGCTCAGGAAGTCGCTGCCCTCCAGGCGCGCGTCGAGGCGCTTGAAGCTCGACTCAAACTGAAGGACGCGGCTTCGACGCCGAGGCCGGCACGCAAGCCGAGTGCTCGGAAAGCAACCGAATCCGAGTCTCCAAAGCCGTCGCGCCGCCGCGCGGCGCGCGAAGGTTGATCCGCTTCTCGGTTCGTTCAATACCCAACCGTGACGTACAAGACCGTCTCGCGATCGCCCGTCACGCCGCACGTTCCACGCCCGACGACATGAATCGGCTTGCCTTGGCTGGCTGCCGACAACACAAGCGCCAAGGTGTTCTTGCCGTCTGACGTGCTTCCATCGATGGCGTATCCATCGCCGACCGCGCAGCCAGGAAGATTCAAGGGCGATTCGATGGAGAAAATGATCGCTCCGACTGTCACCAAGATGCTCTTCACCTTCCCGTAACCGGTCCCTGCCCAACTCAGGGACGAAAGCAAGACCAGCGAAAGACCGGCAACAATATTTTTGTATTTCATATTTCCTCCGATTGCAGACAGTTTAAGAATTAGTTCGTAAGCAGGTAGATACTGGGGATCAGCTCCGGCGGGCCATCGATTACTGGCTGATCGCCGGCAGGAAATCCGTAGTAGGCTTGCACCATCGCGACGTCCGTCGCGCTCAAGCGCCCGTCGCCGCTCCAATTCGGATTGCAATAGTTCATCACCGAGTCCAGATCCCACGCGCCGAACAGTCGATCCCCCTGGGTGCCCTCCTCTTGTGCGGCGCATGCGGGGTCCGGTGTATCAGGACGGTTTTGTTCGTGCGCAAAGCCAAGTACATGGCCAAACTCGTGCACGGCAATCGTCTTGTTGCAATATTCCTTCCGTGACTGACAAGACGTGCTCCAGTTCGCGTATTCGAAATTGAGCACCACGCCGCCCGGCCTGTTCCTCAGCCTGGCGCCCAGGCCCTGCACATGCGGGCCCGTGTCCTGCACGGCGATGGAGATACCTTGGTTGGATATCCCATCGCACTGTTCCCAGCCAATGAAGCGCACCCCGGATGCCGCCTCCCAAGTGGCGGCAACCGCTTGCCGCACTATTTCTCGTTGCGCTGCGTATCGAATGAATACCGCAGAATCCAACTGCCAGCAGGTCGGGATATGCCTCATGGGCCATATCACGCTCGTCAGCGGGTAGCCCTCATCTGCTTCAGCTTTGTGCGGCCTCAATGCACTTTCTAAATCCTTGGATTTAGTGACGACAGGGGTTGCAGAGGTTGCCGTCGCGTCGGAATTTCCATCACATGCACACAAAAGCACGGCAATGAATGTCACCCACGTCATCTCCCATAGTTTTTTCATTTTAGTACTCCCATTTCAAGCTTTCGAGCTTTTATCCGGCGGAATATAGCAGAGGCGGAGTGTCCTCTGGCAATCCAAATTTGCAATTGAGGGATGTGCCAAGCGCGCTTTTCCGAAGGACGCTGCGACGCAAGGCAGCCCGGCCGGCTGTAAGCCTCGCGATCGGACGAGTTTGCCAATCGGATGCCGGACAAGCGCTGGTCAGGGCACACAGAGGTGGGAGCAGGTCAACTTCGATGCTAGAGTGATTTGAAGAGACAACCAGGGCTAAAACATGGCCAAGAAAGCGCCACGCCGTACCGCGCAACGCATCCTCGAAGCCGCGCTTGAGCTGTTCAACCGCTTCGGGGAGCCGAACGTGTCGACCACGCTGGTTGCCGGCGAACTCAACATCAGCCCCGGCAACCTCTACTACCACTACCCCGCCAAGGACGAGCTGATCAACCGGCTCTACGAGGGCTATGAGGCGGAACTCAACGAACTTCTGCACGCCAGCGAAGGCGTGCACGACGTCGAGGACGCGTGGTTCTTCATGCACAGCCTCTTCGAGCTGATCTGGCGCTATCGCTTCCTCTACCGTGACCTCAATGACCTGCTGAGCAAGAACAGGCACCTCGAAACCCAGTTCCAGCTCGTGTTGCAGAACAAGGCGCGCGCGATCCGCGCCCTGCTCGCCGGCATGAGCCGCGCGGGCCACCTGGAGATCGACCCGCGCGAGGTCGATACGCTCGCGCAAAGCATGGTGGTGGTGCTCACCTACTGGCTCAGCTACGAATACGTGCGCAATCCCCGCGAGGCACTGGAGCCGGCGCATGCGCAGGGCGCCCTGCTTCGCGGCGCGCACCACACGCTGCATCTGCTCGCGCCCTACCTGGCGCTGGAGCAGCGGAGGCATTTGCTGACACTCAGCAGCGCCTATGCGAGAGAAGATCAGGCAGCGATGGTTTGAATTCCACTCAAGGCCCAGCACGACATGCCGCATCCGGACCTGCAACCTCTCTCGCTGCTGTCGCCTGGCAAGATGCCATCCACGGCGCCGTGGACGCCACTACCCTACACCGACGTCCCTCGTTTCAATCCCGCCGACATCCTCACCCATTGGCCCAGGCTGCATGCCGGGCAGGGGCTGCAGCCCCCCGCGCCAGGGCCGCTGGCGGAAGGTTGGGCCTGCTATCACAGCGGCGATTTCGAGCGCGCGGCCACCATCGGCCTGCTGCACGGCCACGAGGGCCTCGCGCTCGCCAACCAGGCAACCGCCATCTACGCGAACTACCTGGAACCGCGCGAGGCGGCCCGGCAGGCGCTGTTCCGGCTCGTTGCCGAGCGCGCCGCCATGCAATCGGCCGCCGAGCCGGACAACTGCCAGGCGCTCTATTGGCAGGCCTATGCCCTCGCGCGCTACAGCCAGGGCATCAGCGTGGCGCGCGCCCTGGCCCAGGGACTGGGGAGCAAGGTCAAGGGCGCGCTTGAGCGCGTGATCGCGTTGCAGCCACACCATGCTGACGCGCACATCGCGCTGGCCAGCTTCCATGCCGAGGTCATCGACAAGGTGGGAACGCTGGTGGGCCGCATGACTTACGGCGTGCGCACCGACACCGCGCTCGCGCTCTTCGAGCGCGGCCTGCAACTCAACCCCCGTTCGGCCGGCGCGCTGGTCGAATACGCGCGCGGCCTGCTGATGCTGGAAGGCGACAGCCGCATGACGGAGGCCACGCGCCTGTATGAGAAGGCCGCGGCGCTGGTGCCTGCCGATGCGCGCGAGCGCCTCGATGTGGAGCTGGCGCGCGCCGGGCTCTCCGAGTGAGCGGCGCGGGATGGCGACGGCGGCGTCTGGTCACTTAAGATGCCGTCTTTCACGACACGCCGCCCTCGCCCATGTCCGATCTGAACGCCTTGTTCGAAGCCGCCCAAGCCAACTCCAAGCTGCTCGCCGAGCGGCCGGACAATCCGACGCTGCTCAAGATCTACGGACTCTTCAAGCAGGCGACGCTCGGCGACAACACCGAGAAGAAGCCCAGCTTCAGCGACTTCGTGGCGCGCGCGAAGTGGGATGCCTGGACGGCCCAGAAGGGCGTGGCCGCCGACGAGGCCAAGCAGAAATACATCGACCTGATCGAATCGCTGCGCTGACGCTCAGCGCCATTCACTGTCGTTGTGGGCCTCGTCGTCCGGGGCCGGGCCGCTGCCGCCGCCATTGGCGTTGCCATTGCCCAGCAGGGTGTCGAGCTTGCGGTTCAGGCTGCGCTCGATCTCCTCGCCGAAATTGCTGAAGAGAAACCCGAGGGTCGCGCTCAGCGTGAAGCGGTCGCCCGTGACCTCGACGCTGCCGTCGATGCCGGCCCGGGCGAAGCTTGCCGTGTCGTGATCCACGCCCTCGGCGTAGTTGCATTCCAGGCCGTAGTCTTCCTCCACCTGCCGCACCCATCGCCGCGCGACCTCGCGCGCGGCAGGCAGCCCCAGGGTGTGATGGCGTTCGATGTGGATGTCAGGCACCGCGATCTCCGTGGTTGGTGAGGGTGGGGGGTTCGGACTTCGCCTTGCGGGCGGTGACCGGCGCGGCTTCTGCCTTCAGGGCCTGGGCACGCTCCGCCTTGGGCAGCGCAGCCAGGCGTTTGACGGCCGCGTAGAACCGTGGCCAGTCCTCGCCCTCGCGCTCGAAGAGGGCCTCGAAATCAGGGACGAGATCGTCGTAGGCGGCCTGCGCCCCGAAGGTGGCGTTGTTCGCGCGCGCCACCCAGGCGTCGTAGGCGCCCTGGCGCGGGCCGCTCCAGCTCTCGCGCAGCGCCGCGTAGCGGCGGCGGAAGTCGTCCATGGCGGCTTTCTTCATCACCTCGACCGCCGCCCAGTCCTGCGCCTGCGCTTCGCTCGACGCATAGACCGCCGACAACGCGCGGCGCGTGTCGGCCGCGAGCACGCGGAACTGGTTGCGCCGGGTGTCGAACTGCATGTACTCCGTGCGCGCCGCTTCGCTGGCCTGCGTCTTCAGCCAGCGCGCGCCGCCGATGCGTTCCACCGCGGTCGCGTAGGACTCGTTGAAGACGGTGTCACCCGACACATACAGCACCTGGTGCGCCAGTTCATGGAAGACGATGCGCGCCAGTTCGCCCTCGGGGTAGCCGATGAAGGTGGACAGCAGCGGGTCTCCGCCGGCCCAGTTCAGCCAGCCCAGCGTGGAGTAGGCGGGCACGGGGTACACCGCAGTCTCCAGGCCCAGCGCCCGCTGCGCGTCCGCCTCGGCCTTGGCGCCGGCCTCGTTGTAGTAGCCGCGGTAGCCGACGCAGCCCGCGACAGGGAAACACCAGGTCTTGAGCGTCAGTGAGTAGGGCGGCGCGGCGACGACGTTCCAGATCGCCGCGCCGCGGTGCAGGTCGGCGTAGGCGGTGTAGCTCGGGTTGTCCGGCAGGCCGAGATCGGTGACGGCGAAGCGCCGGATGCGCTGCGTGAGTTCCAGCTTGGCCTTGAGCGCGGCCGGTGCGCCCGGATCTTCCAGCCATTGCGGCACCGGCCGCGCGGCGCGCATCAGTTCGATGTGACCACTGGCGGATTGCCAGTAGTAGCCGAGGTCCGCGCAACCGGCGAGCAATCCGGCCCCGGCAATGGCCGCGGCGAGAGCGACGACGCCACGGCCGCGCAGCTTCATGGTGCGGCGGGGCTCCCGGCGGCCTCGACCTGCACCAGGCAGTCGTAGAAGGTCGGGCCGCGGCCGATGTCCGTCAGCCGCTGGCTGGTGAGCTGGTTGACGTTGGTGCCGTCCAGTCCCAGCTTGCGCCACCAGATGCCCATGCCGTGGACCACGCCGGGCCGGGCGCGGCGGGAGACCTCGGCGCGGCAGCGGTGCTCGCCGCGTTCGTTGAAGACGCGCACGGTGGCGCCATCCCGGATGCCGCGCGACGCGGCGTCGGCCTCGTTGATTTCCAGCAGGGGCTCGCCTTCGATGGCGCGCAGGCTGCGCACGTTGACGAAGCTGGAGTTGAGGAAGTTGCGCGCCGGCGGCGAGATCATCGCGAGCGGGAAGGCGGCGGAACTGCCAAAGGGCTCGTGGTTCGGCACGTGGTCCGGCAGGCCGTCCTGCCCCTGGGCCGCGAGCCGCGCGCTGAAGAACTCGCAGCGGCCGGAGGGCGTGGGGAAGTTGCCGTCCGCATAGGGCGCATCGGGCAGCTTCAGCGTCGTGAAGCCCTGTGCCTGCAATTGCTCGAAGTCGATCGCGTCATTGGCGAAGGCGCTGCGGCACAGCGTCTCGTCGTCGTCCGAGAAGCAGGGCTCGTCGAAGCCCATACGCCGCGCCAGTTCGCGGAACACCCAGGTATTGCTGCGCGCCTCGCCGCGGGGGGCGACCGCGGGGCGATTCAGCAGCACGTCGGTGTGGCCGTAGCTCGTGTGGATGTCCCAGTGTTCGAGCTGCGTGGTGGCGGGCAGCACATAGTCGGCGTAGTCGGCGGTGTCGGTCTGGAACTGTTCGAGCACGACGGTGAAGAGATCCTCGCGCGAGAAGCCCGCGACCACCTTGCCCGAATCCGGCGCGACCGCGACCGGGTTGCTGTTGTAGACGACGATCGCCTCGACGGGGTTCGCCGCGTCGAGCAGCGCGTCGCCGATCGTGCTCATGTTGATGGTGCGCGGGCGCTTGCCGGCCAGGAGGTCGGGCCGCTGCAGCGCCGCGCGGTCGACCGGGAACAGGCCCGAACTGCTGAGCAGCAGGCCGCCCGCGCGATGCCGCCAGGCGCCCACGAGCGCCGGCAGGCAGGCAATGGCGCGTGCCGCGTTGCCTCCGCCGTGCACGCGCTGCATGCCGTAGTTCAGGCGGATGGCGGCCGGCTTCGTCGTCCCGTAGGCGCGGGCCAGCGCGACGATCTGCGCCTCGGGCACGCCGCAGACCGCGGCCGCGCGCGAGGGCGGCCATTGCAGGGCGCGCGCGCGCAACGCGTCCCAGCCGAGGGTGTGGCGCTCGATGTAGTCATGGTCGAGCCAGTCGTTCACGATCAGCTCATGCATCAGCGCGAAGGCCAGCGCCGCGTCGGTGCCAGGCAGCAAGGCGATGTGCTCGTCGCACTTGTCGGCGGTCTCGGTCTTGCGCGGGTCGATGCATACAAGGCGCGCACCCGCCCGTTTCGCGGCCTGCGCGTGGCGCCAGAAATGCAGGTTGCTCGCGATCGAATTGCTGCCCCAGATGAGGATGAGCTTCGCCTCGGCGAAGAACTCGACCCTCATGCCGACTTTGCCGCCCAAAGTAAAACTTAAGGCTTCTCCACCTGCGGTGGAGCAGATGGTGCGGTCCAGGACCGAGGCGCCGAGCTTGTGAAAAAAACGACGGTCCATGGACTCGCCCTGTACAAGACCCATCGTTCCGGCGTAACTGTAGGGCACAATCTTTTCCGGATTGTTACCTTTGATGGACATCAGCCGACGCGCAATGTCGTCCAGCGCGGTGTCCCAGCTGACCGCTTCGAACTGTCCGCTGCCCTTGGGGCCGGAACGCTTCAGGGGCCGCACCAGACGTTCGGGATGGTCGTTGCGTTCGATGTAGCGCGAAACCTTGGTGCAAAGCACGCCGGCGGTGTGCGGATGCGCGGGGTTGCCTTGCAGCTTGACGGCCGCGCCGTCCTGCACGGTGGTCACGAGCGAACAGGTGTCGGGACAGTCATGCGGACAGGCGCCGAGCACTTGGGAGGGGGAGGTCATGAAGTCTTCAACCGGGGCAGGGACCATCGGCCGAGTCTAAATTGTGCGCAGTCGTTGTGCGCTGAGGGGTTTAAACAATGATCAATCGCAGGCATTTTTCCGTGGCGGCCGGTGCGGCCGCGCTGGGCGGCGTCACCATCGTTCGCGCGCAGAGCGAGACGCCGATCGTGCTCGGGCAGTCCGCGCCTTTCAGTGGCCCGGCCGCGGAGCTGGGCGTGCAGTTCTACCAGGGCGCCAAGCTCTACCTCGACCAGTACAACGCGCAGCCGGGCCATCGCGACGTGCAGATCAAGTTCCTCGACGACGGCTACGAGCCCGAACGCTGCGCCGCCAACACGAAGAAGCTGATCGACGAGGACGCCTTCGCCCTCTTCGGCTATATCGGCACGCCCACCAGCCTCGCGGCGCTGCCCCTGGCGGTGAATGCCAAGATCCCGTTCCTCGCGCCCTTCACCGGCGCGATGGCCTTGCGCGAGCCCTTTCACAAGAACGTGTTCCATCTGCGCGCCTCGTACAACGACGAGACCGCGGTGATCGTGAAGCAGCTGACCAATCTCGGCTTGAAGAAGATCGCGGTCTTCTACCAGAACGATGCGTACGGCAAGGCGGGCCTCGACGGCGTGACGCTGGCCCTGTCCCAGCTTGACCTGAAGCCGGCGGCGCTGGCGACGGTCGAGCGCAACTCGGTGGACGTGGCGGCGGCGGTCAAGACCATCGCGGCGGCGAAGCCGGACGCGGTGGTGCAGGTCAGCGCATACAAATCATGCGCGGCCTTCATCCGCGAGGCGCGCAAGGCGGGTTACGGCGGCACCTTCTTCAACGTGTCCTTCGTCGGCACGCAGGCGCTGGCGGACGAACTGGGCAAGGATGGCGCTGGCGTGGTCGTCACGCAGGTGGTGCCCTCGCCCTACACGCCGGCCAATGCGATCACGCGCGAGTTCACCGATGCGGCGCGCAGGTCCGGCGGCACGACCAAGGCCAACTTCTCCAGCATGGAGGGCTACCTGGCCGCGAAAGTGATGACCGAAGGCCTGCGCCGCACGCCGGGCAAGGCCTCGCGCGACGGCCTGATCGCGGGCCTGGAGAGCATCGACCGCCAGCAGTTCGGCGGCTTCGAGGTGTCCTTCTCGCCGAAGAACCATGTGGCCTCGAAGTTCGTCGAGCTGTCGATGATCACGGGCGACGGCCGCATCCGCACCTGATACAGGCGCCCGGCCTCAGGCGGCCAGGCCGTCCACCGCCTGGAACATCGCCTGCCGCGCCTGGCTGATGACCTGGCCGCGCCAGGCATCGGTGTCGGTGTAGAAGGCCTCGCGCATCCGCGACCGGATCACCGCCGCGAGTTCGGCCGGTGCCTCGGGATGCTTGTGCAGCCAGTGGTCGGCCTGCAGCGCGCCGGTGACTTCCAGGATGGGCACCGTGCCGTATTCGAGCGCGATGCCGGTGTACTCCGCCGCCGGGCACTCCTCGTAGATGGCGCCGCACATCAGGCCGGTCAGGAAGGCCGAGGTCGACGAACCGTCGTAGATCGAGGTCACCGGTGTCGCGGGCGTGCCCCACCAGGCATTGGCACGCGCATAGGCGGCCTTGTCGTCGCGCGCGGCGAAGATGCGCTCGCCGATGCCGTTCGGGCCCAGCCCGGTGTGCAGGTCGATCCATGCGAGCTTGCGGGCGTCCTTGCCGTGGGCGCGCAGCACCTCGCGCAAGGTGGTGTTGCTCCAGGTCGGCGCCTTGCCGCCGAAGAAGAGGCCGTCGTCGAACTGGTACTGCCCGCCCGACACCGCCGCCTGGTAGGCCGGCACGCCGTGCGACTCGATCCACGCGCCGATCGCCGCCTGGTTGGCCGCTGTGGGCGGCCATTCGTCCGGCAGCAGCAGCGGGTGCAGCTCCGCGTAGGCCGCGTTCACGGGCAGCGGCTGCGAGAAGTCGACGAAGTTGCGGTTCAGGTCCACGTTCTCCTGCGTCACGCGCCGGCCGTGCGAGAAACCGTGGGGATTGAGCGCGTGCACGTAGAGCACCGCCACGCCCTGGGCGCGCGCCTTCTCGCGCCATTCGGCATCGTGCAGCGCGAACACCTGCACGCCGCTGCCGCAATGGCCTTCGATGCCATGGCAGGCGCTGCTCACGATGAGCAGCCGTTCGGCGCCCGGCATGCCGTCCAGCGCGACGTCCATCGCCAGCGCCTCGCCGCCGCGCCCCTTGAGCGGATGCAAGTGCGACTGCACCGCCACGCCGGCTGCCGCGCAAGCCTGCAGGAACTTCTGCCGCGCCTGCGCGTAGCGCGGCGCGAAAGCCTCGCCGACCCCGATCACGCGCGCTTCTCCCCGGCCAGCGCCGGGCTGTTGAGGAACTGCTCCGCCAGTTGCACCCAGCAGGTCGCGCCGAGCGGGATCAGGTCGTCGTTGAAGTCGTAGCTGGCGTTGTGCAGCATGCAGGGCCCGCCGCCGTGGTGCATGGCGCGATGGCTCCCGTCGCCGTTGCCGATGAAGGCGTAGGCGCCGGGCTTGGCCAGCAGCATGAAGGCGAAGTCCTCGGCCGTCATGGCCGCTTCCTGCACCAGCACGTTCTCGGCGCCGACGATGCCGGCCATCACGCGGCGGGCGAAGTCGGCCTCGGCCGCCGTGTTGATGGTGGGCGGGTAGTTGCGATGGAAGTGAAAGTCGCATTCCGCGTCGTGCGCCGCGCTGATGTGCTCGGCGATCTTCTGCATCCGCGCCTCGATCATGTCCAGCACCTCCAGCGAGAAGGTGCGCACCGTGCCGCGCAGCTCGCAGGTGTCCGGGATGACGTTGGTCGCCTCGCCCGCATGGATCATCGTGACCGAGACCACGCCCGCGTCCGTCGGCTTCTTGCTGCGCGTGATGATGGTCTGGAAGGCCTGCACCATCTCGCAGGCCACGGGCACCGGATCGATGCCCGTGTGCGGCAGCGCGGCATGGCCGCCCTTGCCGCGGATGGTGATGGTGAACTCGTTGCTCGACGCCATGGCAGGCCCCGGGCTGACCGCGAACTGGCCGACCTTCATGCCGGGCCAGTTGTGCATGCCGAAGACGGCTTCCATCGGGAACTGCTCGAACAGCCCCTCCTTCACCATCTCGCGCGCGCCGCCGCCGCCCTCTTCTGCAGGCTGGAAGATCAGGTACACGGTGCCGTCGAAATTGCGGTTCTTCGCCAGGTGCTGGGCCGCCGCCAGCAGCATTGCCGTGTGTCCGTCGTGGCCGCAGGCGTGCATCTTGCCCTGGTGCTGGCTCGCATGCGCGAAGGTGTTGAGCTCGGTCACGGGCAGCGCGTCCATGTCGGCCCGCAGGCCCACGGCGCGGCTGCTGGTGCCGTTCTTGACGATGCCGATCACGCCCGTGGTGGCCAGGCCCCGGTGGATCGGGATGCCCCATTCGGTCAGCTTGGCCGCCACCACGTCGGCGGTGCGTACTTCTTCGAAGCAGAGTTCTGGGTGGGCGTGAAGGTCGCGTCGCACGGCGGCGATGCCTGCCGCCTGCGTGACGAGGGAATCAATGAGTTTCATGGGCGCCAGTCTAGACTTTGCGAGATTCGCCCGCAAAGATCGTGCCTCCATCCGGGTGAGGCATGCGCGGACCACTCGCTGAAAATGACCGCATCCCTTACTACCAAATACGAAGCCGCCGTTGTCATCGGCCGGTTCCAGCCTTTTCACAACGGCCACCGCGCCCTGCTCCAGCAAGCCTTTGCAGCGGCACCTCTCGTCGTGGTGGTGGTCGGATCGGCCTTCCAGGCGCCATCGCCCAAGAACCCGCTCAGCTGGGAGGAGCGGAGGCAGATGATCCGCCTCTCGCTTACGCCGTCCGAGCACGAGCGCGTGCTGTTCGTCCCCGCGCGCGACCATTTCAGCGACGCGCGCTGGTTCGCGGAAGTCAGGCGATCCGTCGACGAAGCCCTGGCAGCGCGCCGCGTTGCCCCCTCGTCGTCCAAGGCACTCGTCGGCCATTCCAAAGACGCGACGCGAGACTACCTCGAAGGATTCGATGGCTGGACCCTGCTTCGGGTTGCGCGCGTGCACACGGCCGGCGCCGAAGCGGTGCGCGACCGGCTCTTCGGCTTCGCGCCGGGGTCGATCCAAGACATCGCGTCCGCGCTCGCGGACGCGGTTCCGCGTGGGGTCGCCGGGTTCTTGCAAACGTGGGCCGGCCAGCCCGCGTTCGCGGCGCTGGTCGAGGAATGGGAGCTTCTGAAGCAGTACGAGGCCTCGTGGGCAGCGGCGCCCTATCCACCCGTGCTGGTGACCGTCGACTGCGTCGTGAAATGCCGGGACCGCGTGCTGATCATCCGCCGCGGGCAGGCGCCCGGCAAAGGACTTTTCGCCGTGCCGGGAGGATTCCTGGAGCAACGGGAGACCACGCAACAGGCCGCGTTGCGAGAGCTCGAGGAAGAAACGCACCTGGAGCTCCCCGCCGCGACCTTGCGGGCGAGCCTTCGGGCCGCGGAGGTCTTCGACCGCCCCGACCGGAGCCAGCGTGGCCGAACCATCACGCACGGCTTTTTCTTTGACCTGGGCGAGCGAGAGACGCCCCAGGTGAGGGCGGACGACGACGCCGAGGCAGCCGAGTGGACGCCCATTCCCGACCTTCGCGCCAATGAAGCCCGCTTCCTCGACGACCACTTCCAGATGCTGGAACATTTCCTCGGGCTGCCTCCTCCGTCGGCCGCCGTCCATTGACGGCTTCGCGGACCTCGCGCACCGCGTTTGTCGGAGTTCCGGGACAATGCCCCGCATGTCGCAACATGTGCTCTCCCCCCGCAGCCTCGAACTCGCGCAGACGCTGGTTCGCATGAACACCGTCAGCGCCCGCAGCAACCTGGAGCTGATCGACTTCGCGCGAGACCATCTCGCCGGCCTCGGCATTCGCAGCCGGCTCACCTACAACGCCGACAAGACCAAGGCCAACCTCTTCGCCACGCTGGGGGCGGGCAAGAAGGCGGGCGTGATCCTCTCGGGCCACACCGACACGGTGCCGTGGGACGGGCAGGCGTGGAGCGTGGACCCGCTCTCCGCCATCGTGCAAGACTGGCCGCTGGACGACGCGCCCGTCGAGCCCCGGCTCTACGGGCGTGGCTCGGCCGACATGAAGAGCTTCATCGCGCTGGCGCTGGCCAACGCGCAGCGCTTCATCGAGAGCGATTCACCCTTCGCAGTGCACTTCGCCTTCAGCTACGACGAGGAAGTCGGCTGCTTCGGCGTGCGGGAGCTGATCGCCGACATGAAGGACCAGGGCATCAAGCCCCTGGCCTGCATCATCGGCGAGCCGACGTTGATGGTGCCGGCGATCGCGCACAAGGGCGTCTACCGCTACCGCTGCTGCGTGCGCGGCAAGGAAGCGCACTCCTCGCTCACGCCGCAGTCGGTCAACGCCATCGAGATGGCGGCGCGCGTGGTCGGCAAGGTGCGCGACATGGCCGAGGGCTTCGAGCGCGACGAGCCGCGCTATGAGGGCTTCGACGTGCCTTTCAGCACCGCCAGCGTGGGGCAGTTCCACGGCGGCATCGCCGACAACGTGGTGCCGCGCGACGCGGAGTTCCGCTATGAATTCCGCAACCTGCCGACGGCCGACGCGCAGCAGATGCAGAAGGAAGTCACGGCCTACGCCAGCCGCGCGGAAGCCGCGATGAAGAAGGTCGCGCCGGACGCGGGCTTCAGCTTCGAGACCATCTGCGAGGTGCCGAGCTTCCTGGGCTCGGCCAACGACCCGGTGACGCGGCTCGCGCAACGCCTGTCCAACGAGCCGCGCACCACGCTGGTGGCCTTCGGCACCGAGGCCGGCATCTTCAAGAACGCGGGCATCCCGACGGTGGTGTGCGGGCCCGGCAGCATCACGCAGGCGCACCAGCCCGACGAGTATGTGACGCTCGACCAGCTGGCACGCTGCGAGCAGTTCCTGCGGGGGCTCGCCGCGACGAAGGAGATCCGCTGAAGCGGGTTGCGCTCGGCCTGCTGCTGGCCGCCGCATTGCTCTACGCGGCCGCGGTCGCGCTCGGTTCCAGGTTTCCGAATCCCGGCTGGGGTTATCTGGCGGCCTTTGCCGAGGCCGCCATGGTCGGCGCCATCGCGGACTGGTTCGCCGTGGTGGCGTTGTTTCGCCATCCGCTGGGCCTGCCGATCCCGCACACCGCGATCATCCCGGCCAACAAGGATCGCATCGGCGCCAAGCTCGCCGGCTTCATCTGCAACAACTTCCTGAGCACGCCGCAGGTGCTCGCCAAGCTCGAGCAGTTCGACCCGGCGGCTCGGCTTGCACACTGGCTCTCGGGGCCCGAGCAGGCGGCGAAGCTCGGCGAGCACCTGGTCGCCGCCGCGCGCTACGGCCTTGCCGCCTTCGACGACGCGCGCGTGCGCGACTTCCTCGGCCGCATCGCCGCCGCCGGGCTGGCGCAGGTCGACATCTCCCGCCTGGCCGGGCAGGCGCTGGACGCGCTGACCGCCGACGGCCGCCACCACGCGCTGCTGGACGACCTGCTGACGCAGGTCGCGGGCGTGGTCGAGGGCGAGGAGGTGCAGGCGCAGATCACGGAAGCGATCGCGCGCGAGGTCAAGGCGCTGCGCTACGTGGGGCTGGACCAGATGGCCGCCAAGCTCGCGACGCGCAAGATCGTCGCGGCGGTCGCACGCACGCTCGGGGAAATGGCTGCAGACCCCGTGCATCCGCTGCGCGTGCGCTTCGACGCCTTCATGGCGAGCTTCGTCGAGCGGCTGAAGACCGACCCGGAGTTCCAGCGGCGCGGCGAGGCGATCCGCGCGGAGCTGCAGGCGCATCCGGCGATCGGGGACTACCTGCACGGGCTCTGGAGCGAGCTGCTGGGGTGGCTGCATGACGACCTCGCGAAGTCGGATTCAGCCATCCGGCAGCGCATTGTCGGCATGGCCGGCGCGCTCGGCGCCCGCCTCGAAGGCGACGAGGCGATGCGGCGCTGGATCAACGAGCAGATCACGGACGCGGCGCCGCGGGCCATCGAGCGCTACAGGGAAGACATCCGCCGCTACATCGTGGAGCGGGTCGCGGAGTGGAGGACCGAGGAGATGACCGCGGAGCTGGAACGCAACATCGGGCGGGACTTGCAGTTCATCCGGGTGAACGGGACCTTGGTCGGCGGGCTGGTGGGGCTGGCGATCCATGCGGCGACGCAGGCGTGGCGGTGAGGCGCGGACAGGCCCGGTGCGTCCGGCGCCCCTAACCCTGGTCCCTGACCCTGACGAAAACCTTCCAGAACGCCGCGTCCTGGGCGGTCGCGAAGTTGATCCGCATCAGCGTGCTCGGCGGCCGCCGCGCATGGAAGAGCGAGCCCGGGGCGAGCAGGTAGCCCTCGTCCAGCATGCGCTGCGTCAGCGCGTCCGTGTCCACGCCGGTATCGACCCAGCCGAAGAGCCCGGCCGGCTCCGAGGCCAGCATGCAGCCGGCCGCCAGCGCCAGCTTGACGGTGCGCCCGCGTGCCGCATCCAGGCGCAGGCGCACGCGCTCCGCATGCCGGCGCAGCTGTCCCTGGTCGATGCACCAGGCCAGCGCCTTCTCGAAGAGCGAGGGCGTGGTCAGCGTCGCGAGCAGCTTGGTCTCGAGCAGGCGCCCCAGCAGCGCCGGCGAAGCAGCCAGGAAGCCGATGCGCCAGTTCGGCGCGAGGATCTTCGCGAAGCCGCTGACATAGATGGTGCGCTGCAGGCCGTCCAGCGAACTCAGGCGCGTCGCATGCTCGGGCGCGAGGTGGCTGTAGGTGTCGTCCTCGACGATGTGGAAGTCGTGCCGGTTCGCCAGTTGCAGCACCCGGTGCGCGCTGCCGGGCGTGAGGCTGTAGCCCGTAGGGTTGTGCAGCACGCTCACGCTGACGAAGAGCTTGGGCTTGTGGCCGTCGCCCGCGTTGCAGTAGCGCTCCATCACGTCGAGGTCCGGCCCGTCGGCGCGGCGCGGCACGGGCAGGATGCGCATGCCCAGCGCCTCCAGGCGCGCGAACTCCAGCGCCCAGCCGGGCTCCTCCACCATCACCGGGTCGCCGGGGCGCAGCATGGTGCGGCTCACGATGTCCAGCGCATGCGTGGCGCCGACGGTGGTCAGAATCTGCTCGGGTCCGGCGGGGATGTTGATGCCGGCCAGCTTGGTCGCCAGGCTGCGGCGCAGGCCGCTGTCGCCTGCCGGCTCGCCGTACTGGAGCGAGAACTCCTGCAAGGCCTTGGTGTTCGTCACGCGCCGCACGGCCGCGGGCATGAAGGTCGACTCCAGCCACTCGGGCGGGAACACGCCCATGCCGGGCTGAGGCTTGTCGCTGGGCCGGTGGAACATGCCCCGGATCAGGCTGCTCGCATCCGCCGCCACCGGCTGTGCCGGCGGGAAGTAGGCGGCCGGCGAAGCCAGCGCATCCGCGTTCGCGGCCACCGAATCGCGCACATAGAAACCGCGCTGGCGCCGCGCCTCGACGAGCCCCTGCGCGAGCAGCTGGTCGTAGGCCGCGACCACCGTGTGCGGGCTCACGCCCTGCTGCCGCGCGCATTCGCGCACCGAAGGCAGCCGCGCGCCGGGCGCGAGAAGACGCGTGCGGATGCGCTCGGCGAAACGGTCCGCCAACTGCCCGGTAAGGGACTGGGTGGAAGTTCGTGTCAGCATGCGCGTTGTTTCCCTTCTGTGTCGAACGGTGGACCAATACAGGCCCGCCCCATGTCCGGCAATCTGTACCGGTACTGTAATGGTCCTCAGTTTAAAGTGTGTCCCATGAACTGGCAAGAATTCACCGCGCTGCTGGTGCTGGCCACGGCGATGAGCTTCTCGCCCGGCCCCAACACCACGCTGTCGACCGCGCTCGCGGCCAACGGCGGCCTGCCGCGTGCCATGCGTTTCGTCCTGGCGGTGCCTATCGGCTGGACGCTGCTGCTCGCGCTGTGCGCCGCCGGCATCGGGGCGCTGGTGGTGGCCGTGCCCTCGCTGCGCTGGGTGATCAAGGCGCTGGGCATCGCCTACCTGCTGTGGCTTGCCTGGAAGCTGAGCGGCAGCGGCGCGATGAGCCAGGCGGATGGCGAGCAGCTCTCCGTCGGCTTCAAGCAGGGCGTGATGCTGCAGTTCATCAACATCAAGGCCTGGCTGCTGGCGTTGACCCTGGTGGCGGGCTGGGTCGCGGGCCAGCCCGACGCGTTGCGGCGTTTCGCGATCGTCGCGCCGGTGATGCTCGTCTATGCCTTCGCGAGCAACTTCACCTATGCACTCGCCGGCGCGCTGCTGCGCAACTGGCTGGCGCAGGGCCGGCGCCTGCTTTGGTTCAACCGCGCCATGGCCGCCGTGCTGGTGCTCACCGCCTGGTGGATGCTGCGCGTATGAAGATCAAGGATGAAACCCTGGGCATGTGGCTCGGCGTGCTCGGCGTCGCCTTCTTCGCGGTGACGCTTCCGATGACGCGCCTGGCCACCGGCACGCAGGAGGCGCCGCAGCTCTCGCCCTGGTTCGTGACGATGGGCCGCGCCTCCCTCGCCGGCGTGCTTTCGACGGTCTTCCTGCTGCTCACCCGCTCACCCGCGCCGAGGCGTCCGCAGTGGAAGCCGCTGGGCATGGCGGTGCTGGGCAACGTGATCGGCTACCCGGTGCTGCTGGGTTACGCGCTGCGCGTGGTGAATGCCAGCCACGCGGCCGTCATCACCGCGCTGCTGCCGCTGGTGACCGCCGCCTGCGCGGCGTGGGTGCTGCACCAGCGCGCGCGGCTGGGCTTCTGGGTGTGCGCCATCGCGGGCAGCATGCTGGTGATCGTGTTCTCGCTGCTGCGCGCGCGCAGCCACGGGGCCGGCTTCGGCTTCGAATGGGCCGACCTGCTGCTGGTGGGCGCGGTCTTCGCGGCCTCGCTGGGCTACATCTACGGCGCACAGGTGACGCCCGCCCTCGGCGCGGAGCGCGTGATCTGCTGGGTCTGCGTGCTCGCGCTGCCGGTCACGCTGCCGACCACGCTGTGGCTCTGGCCGGCGCAGCCGGTCGCCACCTCTGCCTGGGTCGGCCTGGTCTATGTCGGCGTGTTCTCGATGTGGATGGGCTTCTTCGCCTGGTATCGCGGCCTCGCCATGGGCGGCGCGCTGCGCGTGAGCCAGACTCAGCTGCTGCAGCCCTTCCTCTCGATCCTGGCCGCGGTGCCGATCCTCGGCGAGCCTATCGACATCGTCACGCTGGGCTTCGCGGCCGCCGTCGTCGCGACGGTGGTGGCAGGCAAGCGGCTCTCGCAACCCCGCACGCCCGCCGTGCTCGCAACCCTTTCCCGCTAGCAAAACGTACGACGCGCACACTCGCGCAATCAAGGAGCCACAAATGAACTGGAAACTCGCAGCCCGTGCCGAAAAGATGAATCCTTCGGTGATCCGTGAAATCCTGAAGGTCACCGAACGGCCCGGCATCATCAGCCTGGCCGGCGGCCTGCCCTCGCCCAAGACCTTCCCGATCTCGGCCTTCGCCGAAGCCTGCGCGGAAGTGCTGCGCAGCGACGGCCAGGCCGCGCTGCAGTACGCGGCAAGCGAAGGCTACGGCCCGCTGCGCGAAGCGGTGGCGGCGATGCTGCCCTGGTCCGTGGACCCGGCGCAGGTGCTCATCACCACCGGCTCGCAACAGGGCCTGGACCTGATCGCCAAGGTGCTGCTCGACCCGGGCAGCCGCGTGCTGGTGGAGACGCCGACCTATCTCGGCGCGCTGCAGGCCTTCTCGCCGATGGAGCCCCAACCCGTGAGCGTCGCGAGCGACGACCAGGGCGTGATCGTCGAGGACCTGGTCGCGAAGGCGAAGGACGCGCGTTTCGTCTACCTGCTGCCCAACTTCCAGAACCCGACCGGCCGCACCATGACCGAGGAACGGCGCGCAGCCGTCTCCGCCGCCGCCGCCCAGGCCGGCCTGCCGATCGTGGAGGACAACCCCTATGGCGACCTCTGGTTCGACGAAGCGCCGCCGCTGCCGCTGACCGCGCGCAACCCCGATGGCTGCATCTATCTCGGCTCCTTCTCGAAGGTGCTGGCGCCAGGCCTGCGGCTGGGCTTCCTGGTCGCGCCCAAGGCCATCTACCCGAAGCTGCTGCAGGCCAAGCAGGCGGCCGACCTGCACAGCCCGAGCTTCAACCAGCGCATGGTGTCGGAGGTGATGAAGGACGGCTTCCTCGGCCGCCACGTGCCCACCATCCGCGCGCTCTACAAGCGCCAGCGCGACGCGATGCTGGCCGCGCTCACGCGCGAGATGAAGGGCCTGCAGGTCGAGTTCAACAAGCCGGCCGGCGGCATGTTCCTGTGGGTTCGCCTGCCGGCGGGCATGGACGCGGTCGCCTTGCTGCCCAAGGCAGTGGAGCGCGGCGTGGCCTTCGTGCCGGGCCTGCCCTTCTACGCCGGCGCGGGCGATCCGCGCACGCTGCGCCTGTCCTTCGTGACGGCGAGCGTCGAGGAGATCGACACGGCCGTCGCCGCGCTGGCCGAGGCCGTGCGCGAACAACTGGCCTCCAACGCGGCTTCGGAAGTCGAGCGCCAGCTCGCCGCCAGCCCGAGCTGAGGTCCGGCCATGCTCAACATCTGGGGACGCATCAGCTCCATCAACGTGCGCAAGGTGGTGTGGTGCGCGCAGGAGCTCGGCCTGGACTTCCAGCGCACCGAAGCCGGCGGCCAGTTCGGCGTGGTTCAGACGCCCGAGTACCTGGCGATCAACCCGAATGCGCTGGTGCCGGCCATCGACGACGGCGAAGGCGACGGCCGCGTGAGGCTCTGGGAATCGAACGTGATCGTGCGCTATCTCTGCGCCAGGCATGCGCCGGGCACGCTCTACCCCGAGCCGCTGGCCGCGCGCTTCGATGCCGAGCGCTGGATGGACTGGCAGCAGACCACCCTCAACGCGGTGAGCGCCGGCGCCTTCCGCCAATGGGTGCGCACGCCGCCTTCGCAGCGCGACCCGGCCGTGATCGACCACTCGGTGCGCTCGACCGAGCCGCTCTTCGCCATCCTCGACGCGCATCTCGCGACGCGCGCCTTCATGCTGGGCGACGAGTTCACGATGGCGGACATTCCCGTCGGCTGCGAGGCGCACCGCTGGTTCGGCCTGCCGCAGGCCGAGTACACGCGGCCCGCGTGGCCGAACGTGGAGCGCTGGTTCGCCGATTTGCGCAACCGCGCGGGCGCGCGCGGCGTGCTCGATCTCACCCTCGAATGACTCCCATGAAAACCCGCCCCTTCAAGCAAGTCGACGTCTTCACGGCGCAGCCCTACGCCGGCAACCCTCTCGCGGTCGTCCTCGATGGCGGCGGCCTGGACGATGCCGAGATGCGCAACTTCGCCCGCTGGACGAATCTCTCCGAGACCACCTTCGTGCTGCCGCCCACGGAGCCTTCGGCCGACTACCGCGTGCGCATCTTCACGCCCGGCGGCGAGCTGCCTTTCGCGGGCCATCCGACGCTCGGCAGCTGCCATGCCTGGCTGCAGGCCGGCGGCCAGCCGAAGGCGGGGCACATCGTGCAGCAATGCGCCGCGGGCCTGGTGCCGATCCGGCGCGAAGGCGCGCGGCTGACCTTCGCCGCGCCGCCGCTCCAGCGCAGCGCGCCCAGCCCCTCTGTTCTCGCGAAGGTGGCCGGCGCGCTCGGGCTGAAGGCGCAGCAGATCGTCGCCGCGCAACTGCTCGACAACGGGCCACGCTGGTTCGGCCTGCTGCTGCAGGACGCCGACACGGTGCTCGCGCTGAAGCCCGATCACCGCATGCTCAAGGAACTGGACGTGAAGGTGGGGGTGGCGGGCATCCCGGCGGCGGAAGACGCATCGCCCCTCATCGCCCGCTCGAACCGGGAAGCGCGTGCCTTCGCGCGTCCGGAGGAGCCTGTCATCGGCCTGGAAGTCCGCGCCTTCGCCGCGCCGATCGGCGTCGAGGAGGATCCGGTCACCGGAAGCCTGAACGCGAGCCTCGCGCAATGGCTGATCGCCGAAGGCCACCTGCCCGAGCGCTACCTCGCGGCGCAGGGCCAGTGCCTCGGCCGCGCCGGGCGCGTGCACGTGATGCGCGACAGCGACGGCCAGGTGTGGGTCGGCGGCGACTCGGTCACCTGCATCGACGGGCAGGTCACGCTCTAGGCCCGAGCCGATGAACGCGCGCATCGACCACCTCGTGATCGCCGCCCGCAGCCTCGACGAGGGCGTGCAATGGTGCGAGGCCACCTTTGGCGTCGCGCCCGGGCCGGGCGGCGCGCATCCGCTGATGGGCACGCACAACCGGCTGATGAAGATCGCGGCGCCTGGCTTTCCGCGTGCGTACTTCGAGATCATCGCCATCGACCCGAAGGCCAGGCCGCAACGGCCGGCGGGCACGCACCGCTGGTTCGACCTCGATGACGGGCTGCTGCAAGCGGAGCTCGCGCGCCGCGGGCCGCGGCTGGCTCACGTCGTTGCCTCCGTGCCGGATGCGCATGCCGCCGTGCAGGCGCTGGCGGCCGAACGGATCGACCGCGGCGAAGTGATCGAGGCCTCGCGCGACACACCGGCCGGCCGGCTTTCCTGGCGCATCACGGTGCGCGAGGACGGCCAACGGCTCTTCTACGGCGCGCTGCCGACGCTGATCGAGTGGGGGCCGGTGCATCCGACCGACAGCATGGCCGACGCCGGCGTGGCGCTGCGCTCGCTGGCCCTGGCGCATCCGCGCGCGAGCGACCTGCAGGCCGCGCTCGGCGCCATCGGCCTGGCCGGCGTCCCGGTGAGCAGCGGCGCCCCGAATCTGCGGGCCGTGTTCGACACGCCGCGCGGCCCCGTCACGCTCGACTCCAAGGGAATCTGAACATGCTGAACCTGTCCGAACTCGCCTGGTTCTCGCTGGCCGCGCTGGTGCTGGTGCTGACGCCGGGGCCCAACATGATCTACTGCGTCTCGCGCACGCTGTGCCAGGGTCGCGCGGCGGGGCTGACCTCGCTGGCGGGCGTGCTGCTGGGGTTCGTCGTGCACCTGATGGCGGCGGCGCTCGGGCTCACGGCGCTGCTGATCGCCGTGCCCTTCGCCTTCGACGCGATCCGGCTCGCGGGCGCGGCCTACCTGCTGTGGCTGGCATGGCAGGCGGTGAAGCCCGGCGGCACCGCGCCCTTCGAGGCCCGGCTGCTGCCGCACGACCCGCCGGCCAAGCTGTTCAGCATGGGCTTCCTCACCAATCTGCTGAACCCGAAGGTCGCGATGTTCTATCTCTCGTTCTTCCCGCAGTTCCTGCATCCGGAGCGCGGCTCGGTGCTGCTGCAGAGCCTGGCGCTGGGCGCGGTGCAGATCGGCGTGAGCGGCGGCGTCAACGCCATCCTCGTGCTGTGCGCGGCGAGCCTCACGGCCTTTCTCTCGAAGAGCGAGGGTTGGCTGCGCGCGCAACGCTACGTCATGGGCAGCGTGCTCGCCGCGCTGGCCGTTCGGATCGCCATCTCGGACCGCAGCAAGTAAGGCGCCCATGCAATTCACGCGAGAAGACATCGAATCCGCCCGCCGCACCGTCTACGCGGCGATGCCGCCGACGCCGCAGTACGCCTGGCCGCTGCTGGCCGCGCGGCTGGGGTGCGCGGTCTGGGCCAAACATGAGAACCACACGCCGGCCGGCGCCTTCAAGCTGCGCGGCGGGCTCACCTATTTCGAGACGCTGGCGCGCGAGCAGCCCACGGCGCGCCACGTGATCAGCGCCACGCGCGGCAACCACGGCCAGTCGGTCGGCTTCGCCGCGCGGCGCCATGGCCTTGCCGCGACCATCGTCGTGCCGCATGGCAATTCGGTCGAGAAGAACGCCGCGATGCGCGCGCTCGGCGTCACGCTGGTCGAGCACGGCGAGGAGTTCCAGACGGCGAGCGAGCACGCCGCGCTGCTGGCCGAGCGCGAGGGCCTGCACCGCGTGCCCTCCTTCCACCGCGAACTCGTGCGCGGCGTGGCGACCGGATGGGTGGAGTTCTTCGAGGCGCTGCGCGACGCGCCGCCGGACGTGCTCTTCGTGCCCATCGGGCTCGGTTCGGGCATCGCGGGCGCGGCGATGGCCCGCGCGCATTGCGGCGTGCGGACGCGGCTGGTGGGCGTGGTGTCAGCGCACGCGACGGCTTATCTCGACTCCTTCCGCGCCGGCCGTCCGGTCGAGGCGCAGGTCAGCACCCGGCTGGCCGACGGCATGGCCTGCCGCACGCCGGTGCCCGAGGCGCTCGAACTGATCCGGCGCGAAGCGGACGATGTGGTGGCGGTGACCGACGACGAGGTCGCCGGGGCGATGCGCGCGCTCTTCACCGACACCCACAACGTCGCGGAGGGTGCCGGCGCGGCGGCGCTGGCGGCCGCGATGCAGCAGCGGGAGCGCTGGCGTGGCAAGACGGTGGGCATCGCCGTCTCGGGCGGCAACGTGGATGCCGGAATGTTCGCGGCCGTGCTGGCGGGCGCCTGAGCGCTCAGGCCGCGACGACGATCGGGAAGCGGGCCCGCAGCCCGTCCGGGCCGTGCTCGAAAGGCACGGTGACGGCATCCCGCGCTGCCTGCGGCAGGTTGCGCCAGAGGAAGTCGCGCGCATTGCCCGGATCGCCGGCCACGTAGAGCTGCGTGGTCAGCAGCTCGCGGGCGCCGAGCTTCACCTTGACATGGATATGCGGCGTGCGGCCGCTGTAGGGCACTGGCCGGATGGTGCGGAAGCGGTAGCTGCCGTCCTCGCCCACCGCGGCGCGGCCGAAGCCCTGGAAAGCGGCGTCGGCGCGGTCGCCGTCGCCTGGGTGGTGGTAGTGGCCGTTCTCGTCGCACTGCCAGATCTCGATCCGCGCGCCGCGCAAGGGTTTGCCGTCGAGGTCGGTCACGGTCCCTTCGACCCAGGACGGCTGGCCGCCGCGATAGGTCAGCGTGCCGTTGCGCAGGAGGTCGTTGTCGGAATCCTTCGGCAGGCGCACGGGATAGAAGGGGCCTTCGGTCTGCGAAGGGGTCGCGCTGCGCGCCGTCGCGGGCTGCGCGCGGACGCCCAGCCAGAGGGTGGGGGCGGCGACCAGCGCCGCGGCGACGGTGCGCCTGGGGAGGCCGGCAGGGCGTCCGGTCTGGAGCGGCACGTCGACAAGCTCGGTGCGAACGGATGGACGCGCGGGTATGGGCTCTGGCGTGACTTGCATCGCCATCAGAGCCCACCCCGCGCGACCGAGTTCCGTCCGCGCTACCAGCGGACGCGAATGCCCAGCGAACCCTGGATCGAAGACCTCACCCGCGTGTCACCGCCAGTGCTGAAGACCTTGCCGACTTCGCCGTAGAGGCTCACCGTCTTGGTCAGCGACAGCGTGGCGCCCGTCGCGAGTTCGGCCGAGGTGTAGTCGCCCGAGCTGACGATGTCGGTGAAGGCGGCCGGGCCGATGAAGCGTGCGCGGTCGTCGCTGCCGGTACCGTGGATGACGCCGACGCGTGCGTAGGGCTGCAGGCGGCCCGCCGAGGTCGCGAAGTCGCCCTTGACCCGGACGCCGAGGCCGGCGGTCCACGAATTGGAATCGTCCTGCACCACGCGTGCACCGGAGATGACCAGGTCGTCCAGGCTCGCCCGCCGGTAGCTCAGCTGCGCCTGTGGCTCGATGACCCAGTTGCTGGCGAGCGCGAAGGCCTGGCCCACCTCGACCGAGGCCGTCAGGCTGTTGCCCTTGCCCGATGCCGCGTCACCGCCGTAAGGACGGATGGTGTAGTGCTGCGAGCCGTATTGCAGCACGGTGTCGACGTAGAAGCCGGTGTTGTTGCCGTAGGAGGCATAGGCGCCGAAGTAGCGGCCGCGAAGGTCGGTCGCGCCCACTGCGCGCCAGGTGCCGCTGGCGGAGCCGCTGAGGTCGCCTCCGCCATCCAGCGTGCCGACGTAGATGCCGCCACGCCAGTCGCCGAGCGGGGACACGAACAGGTCGGTGCCGGCCTGGATGCCGCTCACGTGCCCCTGGGTGGAGGGATTGACGGTGCCGGTCTGACGGATGTCGACGTCGCTGTAGACGCCGCGCGCCCAGGCCCTGCGCTCGGTGGTGAGCGCGCCGCCCACGGGCGTCAGGCTGGCGATGCCCGGTGCGCTGGCGTCGTCGTCGCCGAAGCGGCTGCGCATGCTGCCGATCATCGCGAGGTCGGTCTGGCGCATCTGCGCGGGCACCGCGGCGAGCATCGAGGCCTCGGCACGGTAGGCCGTCACCGGCGCGGGTGCCGGCGCCGGCGGCGCAGGCGGCGCTGGCGGCAGGGCCGCGGGAGCCGGCGCGGGCGCGGGAGGCGCCGGGGGAGCCGGAGGCGCGGGCGGTCCCGGCGGCGGCGGTGGCGGGGGGGGCGGCGGTGGCGGCGGCGGAATCACATCCGAGCGCAGGTACCAGCTCTCGCCCGCGCCATTCGCGTCGGCCGCATGGAGGCGGTATTCGAACGCGCCTGCATCCACGTGGCCAGCGCCGCCGAGCACGAAGGCGTCGCGCGTGCTCTGTGCCGTGGTGGTCGCGCCATTGCGGGCCGCGATCACCTCGATGCCGCTGCCGGTGGTCTGGCCGCCGAGGCCGCCGAGGTTCGTGACCTGCACCGTGGTGCGGCCGGTGGCGCTGGCCGTCGGGCCGTCGATCACCAGGCGGTCGGACGGGCCGACGGCGCCGAGCGTCGTTCCGACACGCAACACCCCGTTGTTGCCGACGTAGGCGCCGGTCACGCGCAGTTCGGTGCCGGGCGCGGTGCCGACGAGGGAGACGGTGCCGCTGTTGCTGAGGGAGGCGACGCTCTGGCTGAAACCGGCGAGATCCAGGGTCGCGCCGGCGGATACCGCGTGCGCGGAACTTGCGCTGAGCGTGTTGAGCGCGCCCGCGCGCAGCGTGCCGGCGACGACCGAGGTGGCGCCGGCGTAGTCGTTCGCGCCGCTGAGCGTGAGCGTGCCGGTGCCGACCTTGGTGAGCGAGCCGCCGGTGTCGATGACGATGTAGTTGTAGGGCGTGCCGCCGCCGCCGGGCGCCGTCTCGGGGCCGGTGTCGGTGATGGCGCCGCTGATGGTGTCGTTGCCATTGAGCGCGCCGACCGTGAGGTTCTTCGAGCCGAGGATCACCCGGCCGTCGCCTGAAAGCGAGCCGACGGAGACCGTCGAATTCACGTTGTGGATGTAGAGCCGGCCATTGGTGGCGTTCTCGATGGTCGCGCCGCTCAGGTCGGGCGCATTCTGCAGGTACAGCGGCCCGCTGTTGTTCTGGATGAGCGCGTTGCCGCCGTTGCTGTCGTCGTTGAAGTAGAGGCGGCCGCCGTTGTTCACGATCGTTGCATCCGCCGCCGTGGCATGCCGGCCGAAGGTCAGGTAGGCGCCCGGGCTCTGGAGCGTCAGCGCGGCGTTGCCGGCGCTCGAGCCGACGTCGAGCGCGTTGGTGTTGAACTGGATGCCGCTGTTGCTGCCGTTGACATCGGTGCTCGTGTGCACGGTGATGGCGAGGCTGCCCGCCGTCGTGCCGCGGAACTCCAGTTCGGCGTTGGTATAGATGTCGACCGGGCCGGTGCCCAGTGAGCCGGCGGTTTCCGTCGAGACGTTGATGCGTCCGGCGCCGCCCTGGATGCGCGTGCCGCCCGTGTAGTTGCTGGCGGCGTTGTCCAGCGTGAGGCGCCGGTCTTCCGCCGTGTTGGTGCCGCTGTTGACGAGCGAGAGCCTGCCGCCGCCGCTGATGGCACCGGTGAGCACGTTGCTCTTGGTGTCGGCCACGTCGATCGTGCCGCCGCCGGCGTTCAGGCCGATGGCGCGGTCGCTGGTGAAGCCGTCGGTGCTCAGGCGCAGGGTGCCGCCGTCGAAGCTGATGGCGCCGTTCGCCGGCACGCTGCCGAGGTTGCCGTCGGTGCTCACCTGCAGGGTGCCACCGTTGATCGCGGTCGTGCCTTCGTAGCTGTTGGCGCCGCTCAGGATGAGCGTGCCCGGCCCGGTCTTGGTGATGCCGCCGAGGCCGCTGATGACGCCGGACTGGGTCGCGATGCCGGCATCCGTGCTGTTCAGGGTCGCCGAGGCGCCCGTGATCGCGAGAGGGGTCGTGTCGTCCGTCGCATTCGGGTAGTTGCGCGTCTGCGCGCCGCTGGCCGCGGCCAGCACGCTCAGGCCGGTGGCCACGAGCGCCGTGGCGATGCCGCCTGAACGCTTGCCGCGCGCGGCGGTGATTTCAGACACCGCGACCCATGCGCCCAACGCAGGATTCCACACACTCCGATATGACTTGTTCATTTCTCCAGCCGTCCTTTTTGTCGGGTTGCGTCATGGGTGTGCTCGGCAAGCAACACTTGACTGCTACGAAAGTACCTATTCTTACATATTGAATACTTTCTAATTCAAATGATTACAGTTTTGTTGCGGCGACGCACACTAGTTCTCAGCTATCAATTCAGGAGCACGGTCGCGACGGAGACGGAAGGGTCGGGGCCCGCTTGGCAGAATCCCGCGGATGGGAACCCTGTACCTCGTGCGCCACGGCCAGGCGAGCTTCGGCGCGGCCGACTACGACCAGTTGAGCGAGCTGGGCCGCCGCCAGTCGGTGCGCCTGGGCGAGTACTGGCGCGAGCGCGGGGTGGCGTTCGACGCGGTCATCACCGGCACGCTGAAGCGGCACGGCCAGACCTGGGAAGGCATCGCCGAGGGGCTGGGTCTGCGACGTGACGATGTGCTGCCCTGGCCGGGCCTCAACGAATACGACAGCGAGGCCATCATCGCGACCATCCATCCGGAGAAGCTCCGGAAGCCGGATTCGCCGGAGATGTACCGCCACCACTTCCGCCTCTTGCGCGACGGACTGGGCGCCTGGATGCAGGGCCGCACCGAGCCGGCCGGCATGCCCAGCTACGTGGACTTCCTGGCGGGGGTCACGACCGCGCTGGACCACGTGCGCGACAAGCACCACGGCGCGCGCGTGCTCGTGGTGTCCAGCGGCGGGCCGATCAGCACCGCCGTCGGCCATGTGCTCGGCACCAGCGCCGAGACCACGATCGAGCTGAACCTGCGCATCCGCAACACCGCCGTCACGGAGTTCGCCTTCACGCCCAAGCGGCATATGCTGGTCACCTACAACACGCTGCCGCACCTGGACGGGCCGGCCTACGAAGGCTGGGTCACCTACGCCTGAAGCTCCCAGGGCGCGGGCCTAGGCTTGCCACACGCCGTAGCCTGCCTCGCGCAGCGCGATGCCCAGTTCGACTTCCATCTCGCGCGCGACTTCGTAGGGCATGGGGTTGTAGACGGCATAGAGCGCGGGCAGCAGCCGGAGCCCGTAGTCGCGCACGAAGGTGTTCGCCTGGATCCCGGCCTTGTGCTTGTCGAAGCGCACGTCCGGGTCCAGCCCGGTCATGCCGACGTAGACGAAGGGTTTGCCGAGCTGGTAGTCGGGGTTCGCGCGCCGGAAGCGCGCGATGTTCCAGACGCGATCGTCGAGTTCCACCACATAGACATGATGGTGATGGCGGCGCGGCTTGCGCGCCGGCGGCGTCTGCGTCACGTCACCGGACGCCCTAGCGGCGCTTGATCATCCCGTAGATGACGAGCAGCACGATCGCGCCGACCACCGAGGCGATGAAGCCCGCGCCCTGCCCTGCCTGATACCAGCCCATGGCCTGGCCCACGTAGGTCGCGATGAGCGAGCCGGCGATGCCGATCAGCGTCGTGACGATGAAGCCGGCCGAATCGTCGCCGGGTTTGACGGCGCGCGCCACGAGGCCCGCGACGAAGCCGATCAGAATGGTCCAGACGATGCTCATACGCTTCCTTGGGAGTGGCTGGGACGCGCGGCCAGTGGGAGCCTGCGCGAAATCATGATAGCGGAGCGCGGAGGCTGGAAGATGGCCGTCCTGCCCTGTCCTACACGCGCGCTCCGGGCCGCGGGCTATACATTCGGCATGCTCGAAAAACTTCCCGATGCGATCGGCCACGCGCTGCAAGGCGTGCGCGCAGGCCTGGACGAGATCGCATTCAACGGCATCGGCCTGCGTCAGGGCCTGGGCGCGATCACGGTCACGAGCCTGGCTTTCCGCGACCATGCGCCGCTGCCGGCGCGCTACACGGCGGACGGCGAAGGTCACTCGCCGCCATTGCAGTGGAGCGGCGTGCCCGCGAGCGCGAGGTCCGTCGTGCTGCTGGTCGAGGACGCCGATTCCCCGACCCCGAATCCGCTGGTGCATGCGATCGTGGTCGGCCTGCCGCCCGGCGACGGCGCGTTGGCGGAGTCCGCCTTGCCCAGCGCCGGCAACGAGGGCACCGGCGTCCATGCGGGACTCAATTCCTACCTCCAGGCTGCCTGGCTGCCGCCGGACCCGCCGCCGGGCCACGGCGTGCACCGCTATGCCTTCCAGGTGTTCGCGCTCGGCGCCGCGCACGAGTTCTCCGATTCACCGGGCCGCGAAGAAGTGGTCGAGGTATTGCGCTCGCAGGCCATCGCGGGCGGACTGCTGATCGGCACCTGCGAGCGCGACGACGGCACCATCAAGATCGAGGACGCCGCGCCGGCCGGGCCGGTGCCGGCAGGCTGAAGCAACCCCTCTGGGCTAGACGCTGGTGCGTGCGGTGGACAGGGGCAGGTGCGAGACCTCGGCCAGGAGCGCGGCCAGCTGGCGGGCGGCGACATCGATCACCGCGCGTCCCTTCTCCGAGGTCGCGGCGGCCGCGTTGCCGGCGGCACCTTCGGGGTTGTAGTCCTCCATCGCCCAGCCGAGCTTGGCGCTGCGGCCGTTGCCGAGGATCGCGTAGTCGGCCGCGCGTTGGCGGGAGGTTGAATCGAAATCCCGCGCCGCCGCCATCGCCACGTGCTCTGGCGAGAGCGCCAGCATCATCGATGTCTCGATCTCGCCCGCGTGGACGCCGAAGCGGTGCTCCTCCGCGCTGAATTGCGCGCCAGCGTCGCCCAGCGGCAGGTTGAACCAGCTCACGCTGTAGACGATGAGACCGTGGGAGGCACGCAGTTCGCGCGCCACGATGTCCATCGCGCCCACGTGCCCGCCGTGCGCATTGAAGAAGACCAGCTTGCGCACGCCCGCGCGCGCCACGCCGGCGCCGATCTCCTTCCAGAGACGGATCAAGGTCTCGGCCGAGAGCGTCAGCGTGCCGGGAAAACTGGCGTGCTCCGGGCTCAGGCCGATCTGCTGGGTCGGCAGGAACAGCACGGGCAGCTCCGCCGGCAGCATCGGCAGCGCGGCGCCGACGATGCCGTCGGCCAGGGTCGTGTCGACGCAGAGCGGCAGGTGCGGGCCGTGTTGCTCCGTCGCGCCGAGCGGCAGCACGGCCACGGTCGCCGCAGGGTCGAGCGCGGCGAAGTCGCGGGACGTGAGCTGGGACCAGAAACGGCTGGCAAGGGCGGTCATGCCACGATCTTAGTGGCGGCGGCACCGTGGCATGCGGCAGGGGATTTTCAATTCGGCATTGAAGCTGCTGCTTCGGCCGCAGGGCTTATCAATGAAGCCGGGCCTCTTTAGAGTCGACGCATCGGATTCGCATCGATCCGTTCCCCTTCAGAAGGACCTCTCATGAAAGCCGTCGGCTATCGCCAGCCCCTCCCCATCGACAACCCCGCCGCACTCGAAGACCTCGTGCTGCCGGATCCGGCGCCCGCCGCGCGCGACCTGCTGGTGCGAGTGAAGGCCGTGTCCGTGAATCCGGTGGACACCAAGGTGCGCAGGAATGCCGCGCCGGAAGCGGGACAGGCCAAGGTGCTCGGCTGGGACGTGGCCGGGACCGTCGAGGCGGTCGGCAGCGCTGTGAAGAACTTCAAGCCGGGCGATCGCGTGTACTACGCCGGCTCGATCATCCGGCCCGGCGCCAACAGCGAGCTTCATGTGGTGGACGAGCGCATCGCCGCGATCGCGCCCCGGACGCTGGAGGACGCGCAGGCCGCCGCCCTGCCGCTGACCACCATCACCGCCTGGGAACTGCTCTTCGACCGCCTGCGCGTGCCGCGCGGGGGCGGTGCCGGCCAGACGCTGCTGATCACCGGCGGCGCGGGCGGCGTGGGCTCGATCCTCATCCAGCTCGCGCGCCAGCTGACGCAGTTGCGCGTGGTCGCGACGGCGTCACGGCCGCAGACGCGGGAGTGGTGCCTCGCGCTTGGCGCGCACGCCGTGATCGACCACTCGAAGCCGCTCGCCGCCGAGCTCCAGGCGGCCGGCATCGGTGAGGTGGACATGGTCGCGAGCCTCACGCAGACACAGCAGCACTACATGCAGATCATCGAGAGCCTGAAGCCGCAGGGCCACATTGCGGTGATCGATGACATGCCGGTGCTCGATGCGATGCCCCTCAAGACGAAGAGCCTGTCCCTGCACTGGGAAATGATGTTCGCGCGCTCGCGCTTCGAGACGCCGGACATGGCGCAGCAGGGCAAGCTGCTGGCCGAAGTGGCCGGGCTGGTCGACGAGGGCCTCATCCGCACCACCGCGAATGCGAGCTTCGGCACCATCAACGCGGCCAACCTGCGCCGCGCCCATGCCCTCCTCGAGAGCGGCAAGGCACAAGGCAAGGTGGTGCTGGAAGGCTTTTGAGGCGGCTTGGCTAGCGGCTGCGCGCGACACGCCAGACGGCGTTGCCCACGTCGTCCGCCACCAGCAGCGCGCCGCTCTTGTCGAGCGCCACGCCGACCGGGCGGCCCTGCGCCTTCTCGTCGGCGTTCAGGAAGCCGGTCAGGAAATCCACCGGCTGTCCGCTCGGCCGCCCGCCGATGAAAGGCACGAAGACCACCTTGTAGCCCGACAGCGGCCGGCGGTTCCACGAACCGTGCTGGCCGATGAACGCGCCATTGGCGAACTCGGGCGGCATGCCGCGCGGGCTGGAGAAGGTCATGCCCAGCGGCGCGACGTGCGAACCGAGCGCGTAGTCGGGCACGATGGCCTTGGCCACCATCTCCGGACGCTGCGGCGTGACGCGGGCATCGACATAGCCGCCGTAGTAGCTCCAGGGCCAGCCGTAGAAGGCGCCCTCCTTGACCGAGGTCAGGTAGTCGGGCACCAGGTCGCTGCCGATCTCGTCGCGTTCGTTCACCACTGTCCACAGCACGTTCGTGTCGGGTTCCCAGCCCATGCCGTTGGGATTGCGCAAGCCGCTGGCGAAGAGCCGCTTCTCGCCGCTTTTTGCATCGACTTCCCAGATGGCGGCGCGCCCCTCCTCGGCCGGGATGCCGTTCTCGCCTACGTTGCTGTTGGAGCCCACGGTCACGTAGAGCTTGGTTCCCTCGCGGTTGGCGATGACGTTCTTGGTCCAGTGGTGGTTGATGCCCGCCGGAAGGTCCGTCACCTTCGTCGGAGTCGCGCTGATCGTGGTCTGGCCCTCGGCGTAGGGCACCTTCACCAGCGCATCGGCATTGGCGATGAAGAGTTCGTTGCCGACCAGGACGACGCCGAAGGGCGACATCAGATCCTTCAGGAAGACCTCCCGCACCTCCGCCACGCCGTCGCCGTTGGCGTCGCGCAGCAGCGTGATGCGGTTGGCGCTCGGCACGCCCGCGCCGGCGCGCTTCTGCACGATGCCCATCACCTTCGCCTTGATCTGCGCGAAGAGCCCGTCGCCGCCGTCCTTCAGCTCGTCAGGCTTGGGCGGCTTGTTGCTCTCGACCACGAGCACGTCGCCGTTGGGCAGCGTGTAGACCCAGCGCGGGTGATCCAGGCCGCGGGCCAGGGCGGTGACGGTGAAACCGTTGGGCGCGGTGGGCCCGGCGGTGTCGGTCCAGCCGACGGCGGGCGCGATATTGACGGTCGGCATCAGCGTCTTGTTCGGCGCCGGGAGTTGGGGTGTGGGACCGATGCCGGCCTCGGCGGGCAACTTGGAGGTTTCACCGCAGGCGGCGAGCAGTACGGCGACGGCCAGCGATGCGAGCACGGCCGCGCGGCGCGGGAAACGGGGGGCGAATGTCATGTCCTGAAGTCCTTCAGCGCCCCCGAGAGGAGGCTTTGCCGGACGGCATGGTTGCGCCCGGGCCGGCGCGTCGGTGTCGGCTGTGGGCGCTTTCGGGCGTGGGCACACCCCGCCGCGCCGTCGCCGCTACCATCCGAGCCATGACCGACGACCTGTTCCGCTCCGACGCCTACCTGCGTGAATGCGAAGCCCGCATCCTGCGCATCGAGGAGGCCGGCATCGTGCTCGACCGCACCGTGTTCTATCCGCTGGGTGGAGGCCAGGCGGGCGACAGCGGCCGGCTGGTGCTGGCCGACGGGCGCGAGGTGGCGATCGCCGACACCCGCAAGGCGAAGGACGCGGAAGGCAAGCCGACCGACGAGATCCTCCATGTGCCGGCGCCGGGTCAAACGGAAGTGCTCGCTTCGCTGGCATGCGGCGACAGCGTGACCGCGCGCATCGACTGGGATCGCCGCCACCGGCTGATGCGCTTCCATACCGCGACGCACCTGCTGTGCCACCTGGTGCCTCAGCCGGTCAATGGGTGCTCGATCACGCCGGACTACGCGCGGCTGGATTTCCACATGACCGACCCTCTGGACAAGGACGCGCTGACCGCCGGCCTGGCGAGCCTGGTGGCGGCGGCGCACCCGCTGGCCGTCGGCGCCATCACCGATGCCGAACTGGACGCCAACCCGGCCTTGGTCAAGAGCATGAGCGTGCAGCCGCCGCGCGGCAGCGGCACGGTGCGGACCATCCGCATCGGGGAGGACCAACAGATTGACTTCCAGCCTTGCGGCGGCACGCACGTGGCGAACACGCGGGAGATCGGCGCCGTGGTGGTCACCAAGATCGAGAAGAAAAGCGCCAATTCCCGGCGCGTGGTGCTGGGGTGGGCGGAATGAGCTTTCTTTGCCGGAACTTCGACCGCCGCGTCCGCTCCGACTGACGGCATGACCGGTCCCCTTTCCTCCTTCGCGCGCCTTGCGGGCCTGCTGCTCGCGGCGTGCATGGCCTTCGCCGCGCTGCCGTCGGCAGCCCAGCTGGCCTCCCGGCCCGGTGCGGTCGTCACCACCCCGCACGTCCGTGCCGAGTTGATCGCCAACGCGCCCCAGGGGGTCGCGCCGGGCTCCCCGGTCTGGGTCGGCCTGCAGATCACACACCAGCCGGAGTGGCACACCTACTGGAAGAACGCGGGCGATTCCGGCCTGCCGACCGAGCTGGCCTGGTCGCTGCCGGCCGGCGTCTCGAACGGGGACATCGCCTGGCCGGTGCCGAGGAAGATCCCCATCGGCAATCTCGCCAACTACGGCTACGAGGGGACGGTGCTGCTGCCGGTCCCGCTCACCGTGGCCCCGGATTTCAAGCCGCCCTTGGCGCTGGTTGGCGCCGCCGAGATGGACGTGAAGCTGAAGGCGTCGTGGCTGGTTTGTCGCAAGGAATGCATTCCGGAAGAGGGTGAGTTCCTCCTCAAGCTGCCGCTGCAGGGATCGACGGCGCTTCACAAGGCCGAGTTCGACGCGGCGATGGCCACGCAGCCGGCGGCGCTCGCCCAGCCCGGCGCGATCGCCATTGATGGCAACAAGCTGCAAGTGCGGCTCGACGGCCTGCCAGAGGCGGCGCGGGGGAAGACCCTGGAGTTCTTCCCCGAGACCGCCGACGTGATCCACACGGCCGCCGTCCAGGGCAAGGACTGGACGCAGGCATGGCAGGGCAGCACCTGGACGGCGACGCTGCCGCTGGCGGAGCAGCGCAGCGCCAGTCCTGCCGTCATGCCGGTGGTGGTCGCGCTGGCCGAGGCCGACCGCCAGGCCGGCCAGCCCATCGCCTGGCGCGTGGAGGCGCCGGTCAGCGGCACCTGGCCGGTGGTCGCCGCGGCCGCACAGGTGTCGCCCGCGCTTCAGGCGGCGCTGGAGGCCAATACGGCCGCCTCGGCGCCCCAGCCCACCGGCACCTTGTTCGCGGCACTGTTCGGCGCTTTCCTCGGCGGCCTGCTGCTGAATCTGATGCCCTGCGTGTTCCCGGTGCTGGCGATCAAGGTGCTGAGCTTCACGCGGCGGGCCGAGGACGAGCGCGGCCACCGCATGGGCGCGCTGGCTTATACCGGCGGCGTGATCCTGTCCTTCCTGGCGCTCGGCGGCGCGATGCTCGCGCTGCGGGCGGCCGGGACCGAACTGGGCTGGGGTTTCCAGCTGCAGTCGCCGGCCGTGGTGGCGGTGCTCGCCGGCCTCTTCACGCTGATCGGGCTCAACCTCGCGGGCGTGTTCGAGTTCGGCCGCATGGCGCCGTCCTCTCTGTGCGGGGCGCAGGCCAAGCATCCGCTGGTGGACGATTTCCTCTCCGGCGTGCTTGCCGTCGTGATTGCCTCGCCTTGCACCGCGCCCTTCATGGGCGCTTCGCTGGGTTTCGCGATCGGGCTGCCGGCCAGCGAGGCGCTGTTGCTCTTCGCCGTGCTGGGCTTCGGCCTCGCGCTGCCCTACCTTGCCGCAGGCTTCGTCCCGGCCGTCGCGCGGCTGCTGCCGAAGCCCGGCGCGTGGATGAACACTCTGCGCCGGCTGCTTGCCTTCCCGATGTTCGCGACGGTCGCATGGCTGGTGTGGGTGCTGGGTCAGCAAAGCGGCATCGACGGCGCAGGCTCGCTGCTCGGCTTGCTGGTGGGCCTGGCGTCGATTGTCTGGGCCCTGACGCTGCGGGGCCGCACCCGCATGGTCGTCACGGGGCTGGCTGTCGTGTCGACGGCGGTGCTGGCCGTCGCGATCGGCGGCAACGTGGTGCGCGTCGTGGAGCCCACGGTGGCTGCAGCGTCCGGCGAACGCTGGCAAGCCTGGTCGCCCGCACGGGTGAACGAGCTTGCCTCGGCCGGCCGCCCTGTCTTCGTCGACTTCACCGCCGCCTGGTGCGTGACCTGCCAATACAACAAGCGCACGACGCTGGCCGACCCGTCTGTGCTGGCCGAATTCGACGCCAGGAAGGTCGCCATGCTGCGCGCGGACTGGACGCGCCGCGACCCCGCCATCACCGCCGCGCTGATGGCCCTGGGCCGGCGTGGCGTGCCGGTGTATGTTCTGCACGTGCCGGGCAAGCCACCGCTGGTGCTCACCGAGATCCTGAGCAAGGACGAGGTGAGGAATGCGCTCGCCACGCTCTGAGAGCCTTTGACCATGTGCCTCTACGGGTTGTCACAAGTCGTCGAGGAATCCGCTCTAAGCTGTCGCGGTTGTTGAATTTTTATCGACAGGAGTTTCAGTCGACATGGCCCCATCGTCCTCCACCGCCCAGCGTTCCTACCGCGCCGCCCGCAATGCCCGCGCCGCCTTGAGCCGCGCGTCGAGACGCGCCGTCATGGCCGCCGCCGTGGCGCTCGGCGCCACTTTCCTGATGGGCACGAACGCCCTGGCCGCGCCGGCTGTGGGCCAGAAGGCGCCGGATTTCGTGGCGGTCGACACCGCCGGCAAGCAGCACCGCCTCTCCGACTTCGCAGGAAAGTTCGTGGTGCTGGAGTGGACCAATCCCGGCTGCCCCTTCGTGCGCAAGCATTACGGCAGCGGCAACATGCCTGCCACGCAGAAGTCCGCCACCGCCAAGGGCGTGGTCTGGCTCGCGGTCAATTCGACCGAGCGCGCCGCGAGCGACTACCTGAAGCCCGTGGCGCTCGACGCCTGGATGAAGGAGCATTCGGCGGCGCCGACGGCCGTCCTGATGGACGAGGACGGCGTCATCGGCCAGGCCTACGGCGCGCGCACGACGCCGCACATCTTCATCATCGACCCCAAGGGCGTGCTGGTGTATGCGGGGGGCATCGACAGCATCCCCTCGGCGCGGGTGGACGACATCAAGACCGCGACCAACTACGTGAGCCAGGCATTGGGCGAGGCCTTCGGCGGCAAGCCGATCAGCGCGGCCGCGACCAAGGCCTACGGCTGCTCGATCAAGTACAAGACCTGAGGCGACGGCGCCGCTGGCGCACTCGAAGCTTCGCTTTCACGCGCGGACAGGGTGCCCTGCGACAATCGGGGGATGCCCTTCGCGCCTCTTCAAAATGACACCTTCCTGCGCGCCTGCCGGCGTCAGGCGACCGATCACACCCCCGTCTGGCTGATGCGCCAGGCGGGGCGCTACCTGCCCGAGTACGTGGCGACGCGCGCCAAGGCCGGCAGCTTCATGGGGCTGGCCACCAATGTGGATTTCGCCACCCAGGTGACACTGCAGCCGCTCGACCGGTATCCGCTCGACGCGGCGATCCTGTTCTCCGACATCCTCACCGTTCCGGACGCCATGGGCCTCGGCCTGTCATTTGAGGCGGGCGAAGGTCCTCGCTTTGCCCGGCCGGTACGCGACGAAGCCGCGATCTCCGCGCTGGAAGTGCCGCACATGGAAAGGCTGCGCTATGTGTTCGATGCCGTGGCCTCGATCCGCCGTGCGCTCGGCGGCCGCGTGCCGCTGATCGGCTTCTCGGGCAGCCCATGGACGCTGGCCTGTTACATGGTCGAGGGCGCGGGCTCCAGCGACTACCGGCTGATCAAGACACTGCTTTACAGCCGCCCGGATCTCATGCACCGCCTGCTGGCCGTGAATGCCGATGCGGTCGCCGCCTATCTCAATGCGCAGATCGACGCCGGCGCGCAAGCCGTGATGGTGTTCGACAGTTGGGGGGGCGTGCTGGCCGACGGCGCTTTCCAGGACTTCAGCCTGGCCTACACGGCCCGCGTGCTCGCGCGGTTGAAGCGCCACGGCGCGGATGGCGAGACCGTCCCGCGCATCGTGTTCACGAAGGGCGGCGGGCAGTGGCTCCAGCAGATGCACGCGCTCGATTGCGAGGTGCTGGGCCTGGACTGGACGGTCAATCTGGGCGCGGCGCGCGCGCTGGTGGGTGAAGGTGCGGCCGGCAAGGCGCTGCAGGGGAACATCGATCCGAACGTGCTGTTCGCGCCGCCCGCACGCATCGAGGCAGAGGTGGCGAAGGTGCTGCAAAGCTTCGGCAAGCCGCACACCGACACGGCCTCCGCCGGCCCGTCCCACATCTTCAACCTGGGCCACGGCATCAGCCAGTTCACGCCGCCGGACCACGTTGCGGCGCTGGTCGCCGCGGTGCATTCCCAGTCCCGTGCGATGCGGGCCTGAGGACGTTATCAGTTGTAAGCACCCGAGATCGCCTCCTTCGGGTTTGTCAAGGCCGAAAACGGTAAGGGGCGACTGACTTATGCACAAAACAACTGCTGCGGTGCGCAAAATCATCCTAGGGGCCTGCCAACGTGCTCCTAAAGCGATAGCGATGCTAAGTCATTGATTTATATGGATTTTGAACTTTGCTTTTTTTGCGGGCATTCCAGCGGGAGCCTTGATTTTCAAGGGTTGGCGACGCGTCGGGCTCTGATATCAACAAAGTTATCCACAGAAAGTCTGGATGAGCCGCAAAGTACAAAGAAATCAACAACTTAGCCCGTTTTGCTCAAGACAGCGTTAACTAATACACAGCACGGGAGCTGGCCTTGAACTGGTGCATCGAGGTGGCGGTCCAGACACCAGCACACAGTGCATTAGGGGATGTACTGAGCTACGCGGGTGACGTGGCGCTCCCGGCGGGCTCGCTTGTCCGGGTGCCGCTGGGGCGGCGCGAGGTGCTTGGTGTGGTGTGGGGTGCGCGGGAAGCGGAAACACCTGCGCCGATGGAACTCAAGCGCGTCGCCGTTGCGCTGGATGCGCTTGCGCCGCTGAACGACGCCTGGCGAGACCTGGTGGCATTCGCGGCGCGCTACTACCAGCGCTCGCTAGGCGAGATCGCGTTGGCGGCGCTGCCGCCCCAGCTGCGCGATCTCTCTTCCGTGCAGTTGGCGCGACGGCTCAAGCGGCAGGCCGCTCCCCAGGCGGAAAGCCCTGTGGCCGTCGCACCGACGGGACCCGCGCTCACCGCGGAGCAGGCCGCCGTGCTGTCCCGTTTCGACGCCGAGCCCGGCCCGTTTCTCCTCTTCGGCAGCACGGGCAGCGGCAAGACCGAGGTCTACTTGCGCGCGGTCGCGACACTGCTGGAGCGGGACCCCGACGCCCAGGCGCTGGTGATGGTGCCCGAGATCAACCTGACGCCGCAGCTGGAGGCTCGCTTCAAGGCACGCTTCGAGTCGGGCTTCGGCACCGGTTCCGTGGTCTCGCTGCATAGCGGCATGACGAATCCGCAGCGGTTGGCAAGTTGGCTGGCCGCACACAGCGGCGCCGCGCGGATCGTGCTCGGCACGCGCATGGCGGTGTTCGCCTCCATGCCAGGGCTGAAGCTCATCGTGGTCGACGAGGAGCATGACCCGAGCTACAAACAGCAGGAAGGCGCGCGCTATTCGGCCCGCGACCTCGCGGTGTGGCGTGGGCAACGGGAAGATGCCAAGGTGATGCTGGGTTCGGCGACGCCCTCGCTGGAGAGCTGGCATCAGAGCCGGCCCGCCGAAGGCGAGGACGCGGGCGGACGCTATGCGCGCCTGTCGATGCCTTCCCGCGTGGGCGCTGGCGCACTCCCGGCGGTCCGACTGGTGGACATGAGCATGCAGCCGCCGCGGACGGTCCTGTCGGGCGCGCTGCTCGACGCCATCGGCCAGCGCATCGCGCGCGGCGAGCAGAGCATGGTGTTCCTCAACCGGCGAGGCTACGCGCCCGTGCTCGCCTGCGGCGATTGCGGCTGGAAAAGCGAATGCCCGCACTGCAGCGCCTACCGCGTGTTCCACAAGATCGACCGCACCCTGCGCTGCCACCACTGCGGCTTCACCGAGCGCGTGCCGCGCGCCTGCCCTGCCTGCGGAAACCCTGACATCGCGCCCGTGGGCCGCGGCACCGAACGGCTGGAGGAGCACCTGGGCGAGCTCTTCGCCGCCGTCCAACGCCCGGACGGCAGCCCGGTGCGCATCGCGCGCATCGACGCCGACAGCACGCGCAAGCAGGGCGCGCTGGAATCGCAACTTGCTGCCGTGCACGCCGGCGAGGTCGACGTGCTGGTGGGCACTCAGATGATCGCAAAGGGGCACGACTTCCGCCGCATCACTTTGGTGGCGGCCGTCAATCCGGATGGCGCGCTGTACTCCAGCGACTTCCGCGCGCCGGAGCGGCTCTTCAGCCTGCTGATGCAATCGGCGGGGCGGGCGGGCCGCGACGCGGCCTACTTGTCAACGCAGGGGGCGACGGCCGAGATGTGGATCCAGACGCACCACCCGAAACACCCGCTGTTCGAGGCACTGCGCCGGCACGACTACCCGGCCTTCGCCCGGCGCGAACTGGAAGACCGGGCCGCGGCCGGTATGCCGCCCTTCTCTTTCCAGGCGCTGCTGCGGGCGGACGCTCGAACGCAGGAGGCAGCGCAGGCATTTCTTCATGCGGCGAGTGCGGGCGCGGAGGAATTGGAGCCCTCGGGCCGGGTGACGCGCTATCCGGCGGTGCCGCTGGCCATTCAGCGCGTGGCCAATGTGGAGCGCGCGCAGATGCTCGTGGAAAGCGACTCGCGCGCGGCCTTGCAACGCCTGCTTGCCAACTGGCAGCCTCTGCTGCACGCGTTGCGCAGGATGCCCGAAGGCAAGGGCGTGATCCGCTGGCTGGTCGACGTCGACCCGCACAGCATATGAGTCAACGCAGGCTCACGGGCTGCTTGACCATCTCGACGTAGCGCAGCGCCGAACGGCGCCGGCGGCCCACGCCATGGGGAACGAGGAAGAGGAGCAGGCTCAGCGCGCCCATTGTCAGCGCCATCCCGGTTCCCAGTGCACCGGCAGCCCACAGCCAGCTGACACCGGCGAGCCACACCAGCCAAAGCACCCCGCGCATCCAATTCGTCATGGCTTACTCCCGGTTTATGACACTACTTTAGCAGCCTACTGAAAACAGAAGCATTAGTCGAAAGCAATAGTTAACACTATCAACTGAACGTTGCGGCGTGTGTAGGAAATACTCTGAAACAACTCCTCGTTTCTGACTGACGCGCTGCCCCAAGCTGTGCAACAGTGGGGCTCCATCGCAAGCTGTGCGCCACACAAGGAATTGCCGTGAAGACGCCATCCGGAATGTTGTTAGGGTTCGTTCTGGCCTGTGCCGCGACCGGCATGGAGGCGGCCGAACTGGAGTTGGAGGGTAGCCGGCTCCTGGTGAGCGGGATGCTGGACGGCAGCGCCTTCAAGGCTTTCGAGGAACACCTTGGAACAGGCCGTGTGCGCACCGTGGTGTTCGAGAATTCGCTGGGCGGGACCGCCCAGGCGGCGAGCGACTATGCGCGAGCAATCCGTGCCGCGGGCGTCAATACCGAGGCCAAGGGCCAATGCCATGCGGCCTGTGCCTATGCTTTCCTCGCGGGCAAGGAACATCGCTTTGGAAGGGGCTTCCAGATCAATGGCTTGCTGATCCCGGTCTCGGCGCGGCCCGGCGCGGCAGATCTCGCCAGCCGCTGGCGCGGCGAAGAAACCGAGAAAACACTGGCCGAGTTCATGACCCTTCCGCAGGGCGAGGGCGCCGCGGCCACGGTGCCAGCGACGGCGGCCCGCGAGCGTTGGCAACCCGACCACGGCGTGCTCTTCACTTCCACGCCCACGCTCTTCGGCCGCGTCTACAACAGCTTCTATTGCGACGGCACCCAGGGTCGGGATGTGTCGCGCTGCGAAGTACTGTCGGACGCGGACCCCTACAAGCTCGGCGTCCTGACCCCCTGAGCAGCGGACAGCCAGCAAAAAGCCCCTGGCTCTTTGCAGAGTCAGGGGCTTGGAATGGTGGCCTGGGGCGGAATCGAACCACCGACACGCGGATTTTCAATCCGCTGCTCTACCAACTGAGCTACCGGGCCATTGTGTGCAGCCAGCGATTATACAGCGCTGCGGCGGCCTCTCGAAAGATCGACGCCAAGTTGTTTGAGCTTGCGATAGAGATGGGTGCGCTCCAGGCCGGTCTTCTCCGCCACGCGCGTCATCGAGCCATTTTCCATGGCGAGGTGGAACTCGAAGTAAGCCTTCTCGAATCCGTCGCGCGCGTCGCGCAGCGGTCGGTCGAGGTCGAAGCTCTGCGTGGACTGCGGACCCAGGTCGACGGCAGCCGCCTGCGGTGCCGAGGGCACAAGCGCGCTTTCGCCGATGGTTGTGACCACGGCTGAGAAACTGCTCGCTGGCGGCACCACGCTCGCCGCCGCGCGACGGGCGCTCTCGCGCGCGAGCCCCTGCTCTACAGCCTTGAGGAGCTTCTGCAAGGTGATCGGCTTCTCGAGGAACGCGAAGGCGCCGATGCGGGTCGCATCGACCGCGGTGTCGATGGTCGCGTGCCCGCTCATCATGACGACGGGCATGCTCAACAGGCCCGCCGCGGACCATTCCTTCAACAGCGTGACGCCGTCGGTGTCGGGCATCCATATGTCGAGCAAGACCAGATCGGGACGAGCACGCTGCCGCGCGGCTCGCGCTTCGGCGGCGTTCTCTGCGAGTTCCACGTTGTGGCCTTCGTCATTGAGAATTTCGAAGAGCAGGTCCCGGATGCCCAGCTCGTCGTCGACCACGAGAATGTTTGCCATGAGTGCTAGAAGGTCTGCGCCGCTGTTTTGTTGAGTGCCAAGGGGGCTCGCTAGCCGATCCACCAACGCGCTGCGCACGCGCTCAAGCGATGGACGACTTCGAATCTTCGGTGTGAGCGACCGCTCCCTGCGGTTCCGCTGCAAGCGCGAATGATAACGAGACTTGCGCCCCAGCCACAGCCCCGTCGACAACGCGGTTCGAAAGTTCGATCCGCGCGCCGTGTTCGTCGGCGATCTTCTTGACCACCGCGAGGCCCAGGCCGGTGCCCTTGGCCTTGGTCGTCACGTACGGTTCGAAGGCCCGCTTGAGGATTTTCTCGGCGAAGCCCGGCCCGCTGTCCTGGACCGTGAGGCGCACGCGCTGGCCGGAATCGCTCAGGCGCGTGCGAATCACGACCTCCCCCACGCGCGCGCCGTCGGCCGTGGCTTCCGCCGCGTCCTGCGCATTCTGCAGCAGGTTGTGGATGACCTGCCGGATCTGCTGGGCATCGCCACGGATCGGGCGACAGCGCTCGTCGAGTTCGGAGCGAAGCGTGATTGGCGTGTTCTCCGCCGCGTACAGATGCAGCACGTCGACGATCAGCGCATTGAGGTCCACCGGCTTCAGGTCGGCCGCCGGCAGCCGTGCATAGTCCCGGAACTCATTCACCAGCCGCTTCATCGCGTCGACCTGGTCAACGATCGTCTTGACGGATTTGGTAAGGATCGCCTGCTCAGGCTGCGCCACCTTGCCCGAGAGCTTCATCTCAAGACGCTCGGCCGAGAGCTGGATAGGCGTCAGGGGATTCTTGATCTCGTGCGCGAGACGGCGTGCCACCTCGCCCCAGGCCTGCGCGCGCTGGGCCGACACGATCTCGGAGATATCGTCGAACACAAGGAGCCGCTCTTCACCGGGCAACTCCGCGCCGCGCGCGACTATGTTGACCGTGTCTTGCGACATGCCATCGCCGCCCGCGTGCAGTTCGAAGGCATGCTGCCAATGGTCGAGGCCATGCTGGAGCCGCTCAACCAGAAAATCCTCGAACTGCTGCTGCACGCTCTGCGCGAACTCGACCAAGCCCGGCACCTCCGCGAGCGGCTGCCCTTCGTAAGCCGCGAGAGGCGCCCGCAGGACGCGCGTCGCTCCGGGATTGGTCGACAGCACGATACCCCGCGCATCGAGCACGATCACACCGGAGGTCAGGTTGTCCAGGATGGTCTGCAAGTTGGAGCGTGCGGCATCAAGCTCGCCCATGGTCTTCTCGACCGCGCCGCGCGCATCGGCCAGTTGCTGCGTCATGACGGCGAAGGAGCGCGTCAGTCCGCCCAATTCATCCTTTCCCTGAACCACCGCCGTTGGCCGCAGGTCGCCGCCGGCCACTTGCCGTACACCGTCAGCCAGCACCAGCAGGGGCCGCGCCAGCTGGTTGCCGAAGAGCACCGCGAGCAGCACCGCGCCGACCACCGCGAGGAACAGCGTCAACGTGAGCGTGCCGATGTACATGCGACGCAGGCCCTCGCGCGCGAGCGCTCGTTCCTGGTACTCGCGGTTGGCCTCCTGGACCGCCAGCGCGTTGGCAACCACCGCTGGCGGAAGCGGCTGCGTCACCTGGAGAAAGCGCGGCTCGGTGTTGAACTCAAAGCCCGGCCGCTGCACGAGGGCCAGTGCGCGCACGCTGGCCGGCGGCGGCGGTGCCGCGCCGGGGGCGGGCGTTTCGTCCAACCCTTCGATATGGGCGATCGCGCGGTCGGCGCGCACCTGCCGGAACTGCTGGGGCGTGGGCCGCTCCGGGTTGAGCTGAAAGCGCGAGGCCCCAGCCCCCGCGACCAGTTGGCCACTGCCGGTCCACAGCACCACGTCGGTCGCGCCCAGTTGCTCGCGGATGCGCTCGAGGACGAGCCCGGCGCTGGAGTCCGGCACGTCGGCAAGCTGGTTGCTCGCGGCGCGGGCCTTGCTCACGACGTCATCGGACAGGGAGTCCAGCGTGGCCCGGCCGAGGTTCAGGCCCGCGTCGAGCGCGCCTTCGACCTTGACGTCGAACCAGCTTTCGATCGAGCGCGCCACGAACTGATAGGAGACGACGTACACCAACACGCCGGGCACCACGCCCACCAGCGCGAAGATGGCCGCCAGCTTGATGAGCAGGCGGCTGCCGAACTTGCCCTGGCGAAGCCGCCGGGTCAGCCGGAACGCGACCCAGCCGATCACAAGGAAGAGCACCACGGCGACGAAGACATTGATGCCAAAGAGCCGCGCGTAGTTCTGCTCGTAGAAGGCGCGGTTGTTTGTCGCCTGCGCGAGCAGGAACATCAGTACCAGGCCGATGGCCGTCACCAGGGCGGCGCCGACGCCGATGGCCCAGCGCATGGCGCGTGCACGACGCGCCTGCGGCGACCCCCTGGAGCCGCCACGCGGGCCTGTGCTCACTTCACCTTCTCCAACGGGAGACGCGCGCTTCGCTCGACCGAGACGTTCCAGTCCGCCTGCCCGACGACGCCGATCTGGAAGGGCCGGGGGAGCTGGGATGTGTCGAGACGGAATCTGAACGTCACCTGGGGGGTCGCATCGTCGCCGAATTCGGCTGCGTCGCCCAAGCGTAGCCGGCCCACCCGCCGAATGCTGTCCAGGGCATCCTGAAGCGAGTCGAAGTTCTGGTTGAGCGAGACGCCGAAGCCTGCGTTGGTGATGGGGGTCGGTGACATGTTGAGCCGCCAGCGGCGGCTGAGTGGCTGGTATGCGAGCCGCATGTGCCGGGTGGCCTGTGCCACTTTGAGATCGGTCCAATACCAACGTTCCCGGTAGACCTCGGCTTCGACGACGAAATAGATCGCGATGCCCTTTTCCAGCACCTCCTCGACCAGCGGTGACAGTTCGAACTGGACCTGCGCGCTGAGATAGACGCCATCTTCCGCCTGTTCGAGCCGCAACTGGGTCACCGATGTAGAGGACGGCTGCGCCGGGACAAGGCCCGGCAGCCATGCAAGTGTCCAGGCGAGGATCAGCAGGGCGACCCGCAGGGCCGCGCCCCGTCTTTCAGCGCGGCCGCTTCTCAAGCAGGGCGTAGAAGAAACCGTCGTGCTCACCCAGGGCATTGTCCGGGACGCCACGGGCATTCCCTCCGCCTTGGGGCAGCAAATGCCCCGGCGAGGGCAACAAACGCGCATCAGTGTTGTGTGCAAGGAACGCATCGATCTGGTGCGAACCCTCGTCCCGGAAAACCGAACAGGTGCAATAAAGCAGCCGACCGCCAGGCCGCACCAGGGGCCACAGGGAGGCCAGAAGCATGGCTTGCTGGAGCGCGAGCTGCGGCGTGTCGCTCTCCCGCCTGAGCCATCGCACGTCAGGGTGGCGGCGCACGATGCCCGACGCAGTGCAGGGGGCGTCGAGCAGGATGGCATCGAAAGGCGTGCCATCCCACCATTCGGATGGACGGCCGGCGTCGGCGACGATGACTTTGGCGGCCATGCCGATGCGGGCCAGCGTTTCGTCGATCCGGCGGCTGCGTACGGCGTCGACCTCCAGCGCAGTCAGTTCGATCCTGCCGGGCCCCGCCCATTCGAGCAGGTGTGCCGTCTTGCCGCCGGGCGCGGCACAGGCGTCGAGCACCCGCCACGGTGCATTGCCCGCCGCGGACGCGAGTCCGTTCAGCAGCAGCGGGGCCGCCAGTTGCGCCGCCGCGTCCTGCACCGAGCATTCGCCATCGGCAAAGCCCGGCAATTGCTGCACCGGCTTGGCGCGTCCCAGTTGCAGTCCGCTCGCGCCGACGGGAACAGCGGGTATATCCGCGCCCTGCAAGGCGAGCCTGTACGAGACCACGTTCGTCTTTTGCAAATTGACGCGCAGTGTCATGGGCGCCTGCGTGTTGTCCGCAGCAAGCACTCGCTGCCACTCGCGCGGATGGTCTCGCTTGAGCCGTTCGATCCACCAGCGCGGATGATTCCATTGCGCCACCGGCTCGCGCTCGGTGGCCGCGACGAGTTCGTCGCGCTCGCGCAGGAAGCGTCGCAGGCAGGCATTGATGAAGCTTGCCTGAGCCCGCGTGCCTGGATTGCGCTTCGCGGCCTCCACGGTCTGGTCCACCAGCGTGAATGGCTCGTAGGGCGAGTGGCCGGCGTCCCAGGCGAGCGCGAGCGCGGTGCAGAGCAAGGCGTCGGGCATTGGCGGCGGGGTGCGCTTGGCCAACTGACGGCGCAAGGCCTCGGCCCGGCCGAGCCAGCGCAGAACCTGGAAGCCAAGCGCTTGCACGCCGGGCCGCAGCGACGGCTCGACGGCCTCGAAGGCGACCGAACCCGAGACGCCCCCACGGATCGACGCAAGCGCGCCTGCGGTGAGCTGGAGCTGGCGCCAGAGCGGCGGCGTGTTGGGCATGGAGCCGTGAGCGGAATCTGGAAGGTCTGACAACTTGATTTCGAGAATGGATGGGCCCGGCCGCGGCGCGGGCAAGGGATGCGGCGGCCGGTCAGCGCAGCGGGGCTGCCTGACGCAATTGCATGATCCACGCCACCACGAAGGCGGGAAACTGGGTGACGGCCGCGTTGTACTGCGCGACCGCCAGGTTGAACTGGTTGCGGGCGATCTCCGCCGCGGCCGAGGGCTCGGGCCATGCGAGCGGCACGGCACCGTTGCCAGCATCGGTCGCAGGCTCGTCCCTGTCCGACAGCGACGCAGGACGCGACAGCGTGCCGTCCGCCTCGAAGCTGATGACCGATTCCGGATGCAGACGTTGCCAAGCCGCCAGCAGCACGTGCAGCGCGGTGGCCAGCGCGGCGATGCGGGCGGGGGCCAGCGGCTGCAGGCGCGTGGAGGCGAGCAGCGTCGAAAGCTGGGCGGCGGCGGCTTGCAGCGATGTGCCGGAATGCGCAGCCTCCGGGGCCGGGTCGAGGCTCGGCTGCGTCGGCTCCTGCGCGGCGCGGGTCTGCACGAAATCGACCTGGCGCACGAGCGCCGTGTCCAGCGCGGCATAGGCTTGCAAGGCCGTGGAACGCAGGCGCACCAGCCGGTTGTAAGCACCGACGAACCAGAACAGCAGCAGCGCGCCACCGATCCAGAAGGGCAGCGAATCGGGCATGCCGCTCATGGATGACGCCGCCAGAAAAAAGCCCCCGATCCGCGGGCGGAAGGGGGGCGTTCTTGTAAACCGGTCATGCCGGCGATGCTAACCAGTTATTCGGTCGCGGCGCCTTCGCTGGCGTCGACCGTGCTCGCGTCGTCGCTCGAAGTGCCGGCCAGCTCCGCGGCCTCGGCTTCGGCGATCGCGCGGCGCTCGGCCTCGTCCATCGCATCCTTGACCTTGCGCGCTTGGTGGTACGCCATGCCGGTGCCTGCGGGGATCAGGCGGCCGACGATGACGTTTTCCTTCAGGCCGCGCAGCTCGTCGCGCTTGCCCATGATCGCGGCTTCGGTCAGCACGCGCGTCGTTTCCTGGAACGATGCGGCACTGATGAAGCTGTCGGTCGAGAGCGAAGCCTTCGTGATACCCAGCAGCAGGTTGGTGTACGTCGCGGGCAGCTTGCCGTCGGCGCGCAGGGCGTCGTTCGTGTTGAGCATCTCGCTGCGTTCGACCTGCTCGCCGGCGATGTAGTTCGTGTCACCCGGGTTCTCGACCACGACACGGCGCAACATCTGGCGAACGATCACCTCGATGTGCTTGTCGTTGATCTTCACACCCTGCAAGCGGTACACGTCCTGCACTTCGTCCACGATGTATCGCGCGAGTTCTTCCGAACCCAGCAGGCGCAGGATGTCCTGCGGATCCGCCGGGCCGTCGACCACGCTTTCGCCCTTGTTCACAACCTGGCCTTCGTGCACCAGGATGTTCTTTTCCTTCGGCACGAGGTCTTCCCAGACCTTGCCTTCCGGATCGGTGATCTGCAGGCGAATCTTGCCCTTGGTCTCCTTGCCGAACGACACGGTACCGGTCATCTCGGCCAGCATGCCCTTGTCCTTCGGCGAACGCGCCTCGAACAGCTCAGCCACGCGCGGCAGACCGCCGGTGATGTCGCGGGTCTTCTGGCCCTCGACCGGAATACGCGCCAGCACTTCGCCGGGGCCCACGTCCTGGCCGTCGCGCACCTGGACCAGCGCACCGATGGGGAAGCCGATGGTCACAGAGTGGTCTGTGCCGGGGATCTTCACCTCGGCGCCGGAGGCGTCGATCAGCTTCACCTGCGGGCGCACGACCTTGGCGGCGCCGCGGCGCTTCGGATCGATCACGACCAGCGTCGACAGGCCGGTGACTTCGTCCAGCTGCTTGGCGACCGTGAGGCCTTCCTCGACGTTCTCGAACTTCGCCGTGCCGGCGAACTCCGTGATGATCGGGCGCGTCAGCGGGTCCCAGTTGGCAAGCACGTGGCCAGCCTTGATCTGCTGGTCGGCCTTCACCGTCAGCGTGGCGCCGTACGGCACCTTGTGGCGCTCGCGCTCGCGACCGTGCTCGTCGTGGATCACGATCTCGCCCGAACGCGCGATCACGACCAGCTCGTTCTTGCTGTTGGTCACGTAGCGCATCGTGGCGTTGAAGCCGATCACGCCGTTGGACTTGGCTTCGACGCTGGAGGCCACGGCCGCGCGGGAAGCAGCACCACCGATGTGGAAAGTCCGCATCGTGAGCTGTGTGCCGGGTTCGCCGATCGACTGGGCCGCGATCACGCCGACCGCTTCGCCGTTGTTGACCAGGCCGCCGCGGCCGAGGTCGCGGCCGTAGCACTTGGCGCAGAGGCCGAAGCGCGTCGAGCAGGTCAGCGCGGTGCGCACCTTCACTTCGTCCACGCCTTCGAGCTCGAGAGCCTCGATCACGTCCTCGTCCAGCATGTCGCCGGCCGTGGCCAGCACCGCCCGCGTCTCGGGATGCAGGATGTCCTCGGCCGCCGTGCGACCCAGGATGCGGTCACGCAGCGATTCGATGACTTCACCGCCTTCGACGATCGCGCGCATGACCGCGCCGTCCTGCGTGCCGCAGTCCTGCTCGATCACGACCAGATCCTGCGTCACGTCGACCAGGCGACGCGTCAGGTAGCCGGAGTTCGCCGTCTTCAGCGCCGTGTCGGCCAAGCCCTTGCGAGCGCCGTGGGTGGAGATGAAGTACTCCAGCACGTTCAGGCCTTCGCGGAAGTTCGCCGTGATGGGCGTCTCGATGATCGAGCCGTCCGGCTTGGCCATCAGGCCCCGCATGCCGGCCACCTGGCGGATCTGCGCGGCGGAACCGCGCGCGCCCGAGTCGGCCATCATGTAGATCGAGTTGAACGACTCCTGCTCGACTTCCTTGCCGTGACGGTCGATGACAGTCTGCTTCGACAGCTTGGCCATCATGACCTTCGACACTTCGTCGCCGGCCTTGCCCCAGATGTCCACCACCTTGTTGTAGCGCTCGCCGGAGGTGACCAGGCCCGAGACGTACTGCTGCTCGATCTCCTTCACTTCCTTGGCGGAGCGGTCGATGATGCCGTGCTTCTCGGCCGGGACCAGCATGTCGTCGATGGCGATCGAGATGCCGGCCTTGGTCGCCAGGCGGAAGCCGTTCTGCAGCAGCTTGTCGGCGAAGACCACGGTCTCCTTCAAGCCGCACTTGCGGAACGAGACGTTGATGAGCTTGGAGATTTCCTTCTTCTTCAGCGCCTTGTTGATGTTCGAGAACGGCAGGCCCTTCGGCAGGATCTCGGACAGCAGCGCGCGGCCCACGGTCGTGTCCACGAGCGAGGTCGACGGCGTGAATTCGCCGGTTTCCTTGTTCTTCGTGTACTCGGTGATGCGCACGCTGACCTTGGCGGTGAGCTCGACCACGTTGGCGTCGAGCGCACGCTGCACTTCACCGATGTCGGAGAAGATCAGGCCCTCGCCCTTGCCGTTGATGCGGTCGCGGGTCGTGTAGTACAGACCCAGCACCACGTCCTGCGAAGGAACGATCGACGGTTCGCCCGAAGCCGGGAACAGCACGTTGTTGGAGGCCAGCATCAGCGTGCGGGCTTCCATCTGCGCTTCCACCGACAGCGGCACGTGCACGGCCATCTGGTCGCCGTCGAAGTCGGCGTTGAAGGCCGCGCAAACCAGCGGGTGCAACTGGATAGCCTTGCCTTCGATCAGGATCGGCTCGAAAGCCTGGATGCCGAGGCGGTGCAGCGTCGGTGCGCGGTTCAGCATCACCGGATGTTCCTTGATCACTTCCTCAAGGATGTCCCACACCACCGGCGTGCCGGATTCGACTTCCTTCTTCGCGGCCTTGATCGTGGTCGCGATGCCCATGGCTTCCAGGCGCGAGAAGATGAAGGGCTTGAAGAGTTCGAGCGCCATCAGCTTCGGCAGGCCGCACTGGTGCAGCTTGAGCGTCGGACCGACCACGATGACCGAACGGCCCGAGTAGTCGACGCGCTTGCCCAGCAGGTTCTGGCGGAAGCGGCCGCTCTTGCCCTTGATCATGTCGGCCAGCGACTTCAGCGCGCGCTTGTTGGCGCCCGTCATGGCCTTGCCGCGGCGGCCGTTGTCCAGCAAGCTGTCAACGGCTTCCTGCAGCATCCGCTTTTCATTGCGGGCGATGATTTCCGGCGCCTTCAGTTCGAGAAGGCGGCGCAGGCGGCTGTTGCGGTTGATGACGCGGCGGTACAGGTCATTCAGATCGGAGGTCGCGAAGCGGCCACCGTCCAGCGGAACCAGCGGACGCAGGTCCGGCGGCAGCACGGGCAGCACTTCGAGCACCATCCAGTTGGGCTTGATGCCGGACTTGCGGAAGGCTTCGAGAACCTTCAGGCGCTTGGAGTTCTTCTTGACCTTGACTTCCGAGCCGGTCAAGTCGCCACGCAGCTTCTCGATCTCGCTGTCGAGCTCGATGCCTTCCAGCAGGTCCTTGATGCCTTCGGCGCCCATCTTGGCGACGAATTCGTCGCCGTATTCCTTGCGCTTCGCGTCGTAGTCGTCCTCGGACATGATGCCGAACTTCTTCAGCGGGGTCATGCCGGGGTCGGTGATCACGTAGGCTTCGAAGTACAGCACGCGCTCGATGTCGCGCAGCGTCATGTCGAGCACGAGGCCCAGGCGCGACGGCAGCGACTTCAGGAACCAGATGTGCGCGCAGGGCGCCGCCAGGTCGATGTGACCCATGCGGTCGCGGCGAACCTTGGTCTGCGTGACTTCAACGCCGCACTTCTCGCAGATGACGCCGCGGTGCTTCAGGCGCTTGTACTTGCCGCACAGGCATTCGTAATCCTTGATGGGGCCGAAGATCTTGGCGCAGAACAGGCCGTCGCGTTCCGGCTTGAAGGTCCGGTAGTTGATGGTCTCGGGCTTCTTCACCTCGCCGAAAGACCACGAACGGATCTTCTCGGGCGAAGCCATGCCGATGCGGATGGCATCGAAATGCTCATCGGGCGTGAATTGCTTGAACAGGTCGAGTAGCGACTTCATAAGACTCTTTCCCTTTTCAAATTAAGAACGCTCGAGCTCGATGTCGAGCCCCAGCGAACGAATTTCCTTGACCAGCACGTTGAACGATTCCGGCATGCCGGCCTCGATCGAGTGTTCGCCCTTGACGATGCTCTCGTACACCTTGGTGCGACCCTGCACGTCGTCGGACTTCACGGTCAGCATTTCCTGCAGGACGTAGGCAGCACCGTAGGCTTCGAGCGCCCACACTTCCATTTCCCCGAAACGCTGGCCGCCGAACTGTGCCTTGCCGCCCAGCGGCTGCTGCGTGACCAGGCTGTAGGGGCCGGTCGAGCGTGCGTGCATCTTGTCGTCCACCAGGTGGTGCAGCTTGAGCACGTGCATGTAGCCGACCGTGACGGGCCGCTCGAACTGGTCGCCGGTGCGGCCGTCGAACAGGTAGGCCTGCGTGCGGGTCGCCGTCAGCCCCTTGGCCTTGGCGATTTCCTCCGGATAGGCGAGCTGGAGCATGCCGCGGATTTCCTCTTCCGAGGCGCCGTCGAACACCGGCGTCGCGAAGGGCACGCCGGCCGACAGGTTGCCCGCCATCTCCAGCACGTCGGCGTCGCTCAGCTTGCTGAGGTCTTCCTTGCGGCCCGAGCCGTTGTAGAGCTGGTCCATGAACTTGCGCAGCTCCGCCACCTTGGCCTCCGCCTGCAGCATGTCGCCGATGCGTTGGCCGACGCCCTTGCCGGCCCAGCCCAGGTGCACTTCGAGCACCTGGCCGACGTTCATCCGCGAGGGGACGCCCAACGGGTTCAGGCAGATGTCGCACGGCGTGCCGTCGGCCATGTGAGGCATGTCCTCGACCGGAACGATCTTGGACACCACCCCCTTGTTGCCGTGGCGGCCGGCCATCTTGTCGCCGGGTTGCAGGCGGCGCTTGACGGCCAGGTAGACCTTGACCATCTTGAGCACGCCCGCGGGCAGCTCGTCGCCCTGCGTGAGCTTCTTGCGCTTCTCTTCGAACGCGAGGTCGAAGCTGTGGCGGGTCTGCTCCAGTGAGTTCTTGATCGACTCGAGCTGTGCCGCGACTTCGTCTTCCGCCGGACGGATGTCGAACCAGTGGAACTTCTCGATGGACGCGAGGTATGCCTTGTCGAGCTTGGTGCCCTTGGCCAGCTTGTTCGGGCCGCCGTTGGCGGCGCGGCCGGTCAGCAGCTTCTCGATCCGGTCGAACGCGTCGGCCTCGACGATTCGAAGCTGATCATTCAGGTCGAGGCGGAAGCGCTTCAGCTCATCGTCGATGATCTGCTGGGCGCGCTTGTCGCGGGTGATGCCTTCGCGGGTGAACACCTGCACATCGATCACGGTGCCTTGCGAGCCCTGGTCGACACGCAGCGAGGTGTCCTTCACGTCGGAAGCCTTCTCGCCGAAGATCGCGCGCAGCAGCTTCTCTTCAGGCGTCAGCGTGGTCTCGCCCTTGGGCGTGACCTTGCCGACCAGCGTGTCGCCGGGCTGCACTTCGGCGCCGACGTAGATGATCCCGGATTCGTCCAGGCGGTTGAGCTGCTGCTCGGCCAGATTCGGGATGTCGCGCGTGATTTCCTCGGCGCCCAGCTTGGTGTCGCGGGCCATCACCACCAGTTCCTCGATATGGATCGAGGTATAGCGGTCTTCGGCCACGACGCGTTCGCTGATCAGGATCGAGTCCTCGAAGTTGTAGCCGTTCCAGGGCATGAACGCGACCAGCATGTTCTGGCCGAGGGCCAGTTCGCCGAGGTCGGTGGATGCGCCGTCGGCCACCACGTCACCCTTGGCGATCTTGTCGCCGCGCTTGACGATCGGGCGCTGGTGGATGTTGGTGTTCTGGTTCGAACGCTGATACTTGATCAGGTTGTAGATGTCCACACCGACTTCACCGGCCGCCGCCTCGGCGTCGTTCACGCGCACCACGATGCGGGTGGCATCGACGTAGTCGACGATGCCGCCGCGGGTCGCGGTGACCACGGTGCCGGAGTCGACCGCGGAGACGCGCTCGATGCCGGTGCCGACGAAGGCCTTTTCGGGACGCAGCACGGGCACGGCCTGGCGCTGCATGTTGGCGCCCATCAGCGCGCGGTTCGCATCGTCGTGCTCCAGGAAGGGGACGAGCGAGGCGGCGACCGACACGATCTGCGCGGGCGACACGTCCATGTACTGAACGCGCTCCGCGCTCACCAGGATCGATTCGCCGGTTTCACGCGCCGACACCAGGTCGCCGGTCAGCTTGCCGTCCTTGTCGAGAGCGGCGTTGGCCTGCGCGATGACGTACTTGCCTTCTTCGATGGCCGACAGGTAGTCGATCTCCATCGTGACCTTGCCATCCACCACGCGACGGTACGGCGTCTCGATGAAGCCGTATTCGTTCAGGCGGGCGTACAGGGCCAGCGAATTGATCAGGCCGATGTTCGGACCTTCGGGCGTTTCGATCGGGCACACGCGGCCGTAGTGGGTGACGTGCACGTCACGCACTTCGAAGCCGGCGCGCTCGCGGGTCAGCCCGCCCGGGCCGAGGGCCGAGACGCGACGCTTGTGCGTGATCTCGGACAGCGGGTTGGTCTGGTCCATGAACTGCGACAGCTGCGACGCACCGAAGAACTCCTTCAGCGCGGCCGAGATCGGCTTGCTGTTGATCAGGTCGTGCGGCATCAGCGGCTCTTGCTCGGCCTGGCCCAGACGCTCCTTGACGGCCTTCTCGATGCGCGCCAGGCCGGTGCGGTACTGGTTCTCCGCCAGTTCGCCCACGCAGCGCACGCGGCGGTTGCCCAGGTGGTCGATATCGTCGACTTCGCCGCGGCCGTTGCGCAGGTCGACGAGGATCTTGACCACGGCCAGGATGTCCTCGTTGGTCAACACCATCGGGCCGGTGGATTCGTCGCGGCCGACCTTGGCGTTGAACTTCATGCGACCGACGCGCGACAGGTCGTAGGTGTCGGGGTTGTAGAACAGGCGCTGGAACAGGGCCTGCACCGCGTCCTCCGTCGGCGGCTCGCCGGGGCGCATCATGCGGTAGATGGCCACGCGCGCGGCGAATTCGTCCACCGTCTCGTCGATGCGCAGCGTCTGCGAGATGTAGGCGCCCTGGTCGAGTTCGTTGGTGTAGATGGCCTGCACGTCCTGCACGCCGGCAGCGCGCAGCTTCTTCAGCAGCGCTTCGGTCAGTTCGTCGTTGGCCTTGGCCAGGATCTCGCCGGAGTCGGGATCGACGATGTTGCGGGCGACGACGCGGCCGACCAGGAAGTCTTCCGGCACGCTGATGTGCGTGGTACCCGTCTGCTCGAGTTCGCGGGTGTGACGCGCCGTGACGCGCTTGTCCTTGGCGACCACGACCTTGCCGGACTTGTCGGTGATGTCGAAGCGCGCGACTTCGCCGCGCAGTCGCTCGGACACGAACTCCATCTGCGCGCCGCTGTCCATGAGGCGGAAGTTGTCGTTCACGAAGAAGTTCGCGAGGATCGATTCCGGATTCAGGCCGATGGCCTTCAGCAGGATCGTGACCGGCATCTTGCGGCGGCGATCGACGCGGAAGTACAGCATGTCCTTCGGGTCGAACTCGAAGTCGAGCCACGAACCGCGGTAGGGAATCACGCGGGCCGAGAACAACAGCTTGCCCGAGCTGTGCGTTTTGCCCTTGTCGTGCTCGAAGAACACACCCGGCGAGCGGTGCAGCTGCGACACGATGACGCGCTCCGTGCCGTTGATGATGAAGGAACCCTTCTCGGTCATGAGCGGCACTTCGCCCATGTAGACCTCCTGCTCCTTCACTTCCTTCACGACCTTCGACTGCGAGGTCGAGGACTCGCGGTCATAGATGATGAGCTGCACCTTGGCGCGCACCGCCGAGGCGAAGGTCAGGCCGCGGGTTTGGCATTCGCGCACATCGAAGGCGGGTTTCGCGAGGTTGTACTCGAGGAACTTCATCTCGACGAAACCATTGTGCGAGACGATCGGGAACGCTGCGTCGAAGGCAGCCTGAAGGCCTTCCACGGTGCGTTTCTGCGGCGGGATGCCGGCTTGCAGGAACGCGGTGTACGCGTCCTTCTGCATCTGCAGCAGGTAAGGGATTTCAACGACGCTGTCGCGGCTGCCGAAATTCTTTCGGATGCGCTTGCGTTCGGTGTAACTGTACGTGGACGTTTGGGCCATGAGAGCTCCGGAGCTTGAGATCTTCAGCGACTTGTCAGCGGTGCTTTCGCACCACTGCTTGGCGGCTGGCCACTACCAGCCGTTGGCGGACAGTGATGCGTTGCACATCACCCGAACCAAGGGGTCTTCTGCAGTCGGGGTCAGAAGACACTCAAAAACCGCATCGGGATGGCAGCTTTTGGGTGCGCTCTGAAAGCGGCAAAGGCTGGAGGGCCTTCCGGCACACTCCAGCCCTCCAGGGAGACCGAATTACTTCAGTTCCACCTTGGCGCCAGCATCTTCCAGCTTCTTCTTGGCGGCTTCGGCGTCTGCCTTCGACAGGCCTTCCTTGACGGCCTTGGGAGCGGCTTCCACCAGGTCCTTGGCTTCCTTGAGGCCCAGGCCGGTGATTTCGCGCACGGCCTTGATCGCCGACACCTTGTTCGCGCCTGCATCCATCAGCATGACGTTGAACTCGGTCTTCTCTTCGGCGGCCGGAGCGGCTGCGCCACCGCCCGCACCAGCGGGAGCGGCCATGGCTGCGGCGCTCACGCCGAACTTCTCTTCGATGGCTTTCACCAGGTCGTTGAGTTCCAGGACCGTCATGCTGTCCAGCGCGGTCAGAAATGCGTCTTTATCGAATGCCATTTTGGTTTCCTAACAATTGGGTTGAATTTCTCAAACGCAAGGCTTTTAGGCAGCTTGCGGTTCGGCCGGAGCTTCGGCCGGTGCTTCGCCACCACCACGCTTCTCGGCAAGCGCGGCCAGAACACGGGCCGTGCGCGAGATCGGGGATTGCATCAAGCCCAGCAGCTGCGACAACAGCACTTCCTTCGAAGGGATGTTGGCCAGTTGCTTCACGCCCTCGACGTCCAGGGCCTTGCCACCGAAGGCACCGCCGCGAATCACCAGCTTGTCGTTGGTCTTCGCGAAATCGGCCACCACTTTCGCGGCGGCCACGGCGTCTTCGGAGAAGCCATAGATCAGCGGGCCGGTCATCTGGTCGGACACGATCTCGAAGGCGCTTCCAGCGACAGCGCGGCGGGCCAGGGTGTTCTTGAGAACACTCAGGGTCACAGCCTTGCTGCGCGCATCATTGCGCAGTCGGGTCATGTCAGCGACCGTGATGCCACGGTATTCCGCCATCACGAGCGTTTGAGCTTTTGCGGCGAGGCTGGTCACATCACTGATGACCGCTTCTTTCTCACTGCGATTCAGACTCAAGGTCTACTCCTTTTAATGCATCCTTCGGCGGGGAGCCTCGGGATGCGCTTCATGCAGCGACCAACTGTTTCGGAAACGAATTCCTCTGCAGCGGGATCGCCATCTGCGCTGGTTGCCCCACGATGGTCGGGACGATTAAGTGCAAGCCCTCCTGCACACCAGCGGTCTTGGATGGCCCGCGGCAACCTGGATTGCCGCGACCCACCACATCGCCCCGCCCCGTGAAGGGCGAGGCAAATCTCTCTCAGCTCGCCGAAATGGTCTGCGTGTCCACGCGGACGCCCAGACCCATGGTCGACGAAACGGCAACCTTGCGCAGGTACACGCCCTTGCTGGTCGCCGGCTTGGCCTTCACCAGCGCTTCGATCAGCGCCGACAGGTTGCCTTGCAGCTTGTCGGTGTCGAACGAGCGACGACCGATCGAGCCGTGGATGATGCCGGCCTTGTCGACACGGAACTGCACCTGGCCAGCCTTCGCATTCTTCACCGCGGTGGCGACGTCGGGCGTCACGGTGCCGACCTTCGGATTGGGCATCAGACCGCGCGGGCCAAGGATCTGGCCGAGCGTACCGACCACGCGCATCGCGTCAGGGGCGGCGATCACGACGTCGAAGGGCATGTCGCCAGCCTTCACCATCGCGGCCAGGTCGTCCATGCCGACGATGTCGGCGCCAGCGGCCTTGGCTTCTTCAGCCTTGGCGCCCTGGGCGAACACGGCCACGCGCTTGGTCTTGCCGGTGCCATTGGGCAGCACGACGGCGCCACGCACGACCTGGTCGGACTTCTTGGCATCGATGCCGAGCTGCACCGCCACGTCGATGGATTCATCGAACTTTGCCGTCGCGGCTTCCTTCACGAGGCCAATGGCGTCGGAGAGGGCGTACAGCTTGTTGCTATCGACCTTACCTGCCAGTGCCTTTTGCTTCTTGGTGATCTTGGCCATTTACACGCCCTCCACATTCACGCCCATCGAACGGGCAGAGCCCGCGATGGTGCGAACCGCCGCATCCAGATCGGCCGCGGTCAGGTCCTTCATCTTGGTCTTGGCGATCTCTTCGAGCTGGGCGCGCGTGATCTTGCCGACCTTGTCGGTGTGCGGACGCGCGGAACCCTTCTCGAGCTTGATGGCCTTCTTGATCAAGGTGATCGCCGGCGGCGTCTTGATGATGAAGGTGAAGCTCTTGTCGGCGAACGCGGTGATGACCACCGGCAGCGGCAGGCCCGGCTCGACGCCCTGGGTCTGCGCGTTGAACGCCTTGCAGAATTCCATGATGTTCAAACCGCGCTGACCCAGTGCGGGGCCGATGGGCGGTGACGGATTGGCCTTACCAGCTGGCACTTGCAGCTTGATGAAGCCGACGATTTTTTTCGCCATGCTTTTCTCCTTGCGGGTGATGACGCCTTGGCTTGTTCAGCCGCAGCTCCCCGGGGTTGACGACTCTGGAACCGAAGCGTTGCGCCGAGTCGGGAAGCGCAACGCCAAAACCGGACTCAGGTCTTCTCGACCTGGCTGAATTCGAGCTCGACGGGCGTCGCGCGGCCGAAGATCATGACCGACACGCGCACCTTGCTCTTCTCGTAGTTGACTTCCTCGACGGTGCCGTTGAAGTCCGTGAACGGACCTTCCTTGACGCGCACGAACTCGCCGACGATGAACTCGACCTTATGGCGCGGCTTCTCGGTGCCCTGCTGCATCTGGCTGACGATGTCCTCGACTTCCTTCTGGGAAATCGGAGCGGGGCGGTTCTTGGCGCCGCCGACGAAACCCGTCACCTTGTTGGTGTGCTTCACCAGGTGCCAGCTTTCGTCATCCATGATCATCTCGACCAGGACGTAGCCGGGGAAGAAGCGGCGCTCGGTTGTGCGCTTCTGGCCGTTCTTGATCTCGACCACTTCCTCGGTCGGGACCAGAATGCGGCCGAACTTGTTCTGCATGCCGGCGCGGTTGATGCGCTCGGTGATGTTGCGTTCCACAGCCTTTTCCATGCCGGAGTAGGCGTGCACCACATACCAGCGCAAATCCGGATTGGCGGGAGGGGCCAGGATGGCCGCGCCTTCCGGCGAGATCTCGACAGCGTCGTCAGTCATTATTTTCTCCAGCCCAGAATGAGGTCGAAGAACACCCATTCGAGCGTCTTGTCGGTGAGCCAAAGGAAGACGGACATGATCGCGACGAAGGCAAACACGTAGGCCGTCATCTGGATCGTTTCCTTGCGCGAGGGCCAGACAACCTTCTTGACCTCGCGCCACGAATCGCGGCCGAAAGCCCAGAGCTGGCGGCCGCTCTCCGAACTCGCGAAAGCGCCGACCGCGGCAGCGAGGCCGACCAGCAAGGCAGCCCACTGCACGATCGCACCTTGGCGCGACAGCAGATAGAACGCCACGATGGCGCCCACCGCGAGCACGACAGCCGCAGCCAACTTGGCCTTGTCTGCACTCGTACTGACGGTTTCGATTTGAGAGGTAGCCATCTTGGGCAAGTTTCCTGCGGCCATCGGCCTTCAAATTCATCGCGCCTTCTTGAGACGCCGAAGCCCGTCAGGCTATGACGGGCTTTTTCTGCACTCCGCCAAGTCATGGCGGACTCTGTTCCAGTGCCACCTTCAGGTGGCAGGGGCAGTAGGAATCGAACCTACAACCTTCGGTTTTGGAGACCGACGCTCTGCCAATTGAGCTATACCCCTTCGCGATCCTTAGTCGATGATCTTTGCCACGACGCCCGAACCCACGGTGCGGCCGCCTTCGCGGATGGCGAAGCGCAGGCCTTCTTCCATCGCGATCGGGTTGATCAGCTTCACCGTGATCGACACGTTGTCGCCCGGCATGACCATTTCCTTGTCCTTCGGCAGCTCGATCGCGCCGGTCACGTCCGTCGTGCGGAAGTAGAACTGCGGACGGTAGTTGTTGAAGAACGGCGTGTGACGGCCGCCCTCGTCCTTGCTCAGCACGTAAACCTCGGCCGTGAAGTGCGTGTGCGGCTTGATCGAGCCGGGCTTGCACAGCACCTGCCCGCGCTCCACTTCCTCGCGCTTCGTGCCGCGCAGCAGCACGCCCACGTTGTCGCCCGCCTGGCCCTGGTCCAGCAGCTTGCGGAACATCTCCACGCCCGTGCAGGTCGTCTTCACCGTCGGGCGGATGCCCACGATCTCGATTTCCTCACCAACCTTGATCACGCCGCGCTCCACCGCGCCCGTCACCACCGTGCCGCGACCCGAGATCGAGAACACGTCTTCCACAGGCATCAGGAAGGTACCGTCCACCGCACGCTCCGGCGTGGGGATGTACGTGTCCAGCGCGTCAGCCAGCTTCATGATGGCTTCCTCGCCCAGCTTGCCCTTGTCGCCTTCCAGCGCGAGCTTGGCCGAGCCGTGGATGATCGGCGTGTCGTCGCCCGGGAATTCGTACTTGTCCAGCAGCTCGCGCACTTCCATCTCGACCAGTTCAAGCAGTTCGGCGTCGTCCACCATGTCGCACTTGTTCAGGAACACGATGATGTAGCCCACGCCCACCTGGCGGGCCAGCAGGATGTGCTCGCGCGTCTGCGGCATCGGGCCGTCAGCAGCCGAGCACACCAGGATCGCGCCGTCCATCTGCGCCGCGCCCGTGATCATGTTCTTCACATAGTCAGCGTGGCCCGGGCAGTCCACGTGCGCGTAGTGACGGTTGGCCGTCTCGTACTCGACGTGCGCCGTGTTGATGGTGATGCCGCGCGCCTTTTCCTCAGGCGCCGCGTCGATCTGGTCGTAGGCCTTCGCTTCACCGCCGAACTTGCTCGACAGCACCGTCGCAATCGCCGCCGTCAGCGTCGTCTTGCCATGGTCCACGTGACCGATCGTGCCCACGTTCACGTGGGGCTTCGTGCGGGTGAATTTTCCTTTTGCCATTTTCTATCCTTGAAAGAGCAGTGCCCGTGTGTGGTTTAACGTCTGCACCATGCTGCTGAATCCCTCACCACGGGCAATGAGAGGCGCACGGTCGCAGACAAAATCGATGAAAGGCCGCGGCCTGATTACTTGGCGCGTGCCGCGACGATGGCTTCGGCCACGTTGCGGGGAGCTTCGGCGTAGTGCTTGAACTCCATCGTGTACGTCGCGCGACCTTGCGACATCGAACGCAGCGTGGTCGAGTAGCCGAACATCTCCGACAGCGGAACTTCTGCCTTGATGGCCTTGCCGCCGCCGACCATGTCGTCCATGCCCTGCACCATGCCGCGCCGCGAGGACAGGTCGCCCATCACGTTGCCGGCATAGTCTTCGGGTGTCTCGACTTCGACGGCCATCATCGGCTCGAGGATGACCGGGTTGGCCTTGCGAGCACCTTCCTTGAAGCCGAAGATCGCGGCCATCTTGAAGGCCATTTCGTTGGAGTCCACGTCGTGGTACGAGCCGAAGTGCAGCGTAACCTTGACGTCGACGACCGGGTAGCCGGCGAGCACGCCCTGGCCCAATGCCTCGATGACGCCCTTTTCGACCGCCGGGATGTATTCGCGAGGAACCACGCCGCCCTTGATCGCGTCGACGAACTCGAAGCCCTTGCCGGCTTCCTGCGGTTCGAGCTTGAGCACGACATGGCCGTACTGGCCCTTGCCGCCCGACTGGCGCACGAACTTGCCTTCCGCCTCGTCGACGGTCTTGCGGATCGTCTCGCGGTAGGCCACTTGCGGCTTGCCCACGTTGGCTTCGACGCCGAACTCGCGCTTCATGCGGTCGACGATGATTTCAAGATGAAGCTCGCCCATGCCTGCGATGATGGTCTGGCCGGACTCTTCGTCGGTCTTCACGCGGAAGGACGGGTCTTCCTGGGCCAGGCGCTGCAGCGCGATGCCCATCTTTTCCTGGTCGGCCTTGGTCTTCGGTTCCACGGCCTGCGAAATCACGGATTCCGGGAACACCATGCGTTCCAGCGTCACGATGGCGGACGGATCGCACAGCGTTTCGCCGGTGGTCACTTCCTTGAGGCCCACGCAAGCGGCGATGTCGCCGGCGCGAATCTCGTTCACTTCCTCGCGGTTGTTTGCGTGCATCTGCACGATACGGCCGATGCGCTCCTTCTTGCCGCGGACCGGGTTGTAGACGCTGTCGCCCTTGGTAAGCACGCCCGAATAGACGCGCACAAAGGTGAGCTGACCAACGAAGGGGTCGGTCATCAGCTTGAATGCGAGCGCGGAGAACTTTTCGCTGTCGTCGGCCTTGCGGACCACAGGCGCTTCGTCCTCGTCCGTGCCGCTGACGGGCGGAATGTCGGTCGGCGCGGGCATGTATTCGACGACCGCGTCGAGCATGGCCTGCACGCCCTTGTTCTTGAAGGCCGAGCCGCACAGCATGGGCTGAATCTCGCCGGCGATGGTGCGCTGGCGAATCGCGGCCTTGATCTCCGCCTCGGTCAACTCGTTGCCTTCAAGATACTTGTTCATGAGCTCTTCGCTCGCCTCGGCGGCGGCTTCGACGAGCTTCTCGCGGTATTCGTTGCAGACCTCGACCAAATCGGCGGGAATCTCGCCGTACTTGAAGGTCACGCCCTTGTCCTCGTCCCAGATGATCGACTTCATCTTGACGAGGTCGACGATGCCCTGGAAGCGGTCTTCGGCACCGATCGGGATCTGGATGACGACGGGGTTGGCCTTCAGGCGATCCACCATCATCTGGCGCACGCGCAGGAAGTCGGCGCCCGTGCGGTCCATCTTGTTGACGAACGCGAGACGCGGAACCTTGTACTTGTTGGCTTGGCGCCAGACGGTTTCGGACTGGGGCTGCACGCCGCCGACGGCGTCATAGACCATCACCGCGCCGTCGAGCACGCGCATGGAGCGCTCGACCTCGATCGTGAAGTCCACGTGGCCCGGGGTGTCGATGATGTTGATGCGATGTTCGTCGAAATTGCCGCCCATGCCCTTCCAGAAACAAGTGGTGGCCGCCGACGTGATGGTGATGCCGCGCTCCTGCTCCTGCTCCATCCAGTCCATGGTGGCGGCGCCATCGTGCACTTCACCGATCTTGTGGTTCACGCCGGTGTAGAACAGGATGCGCTCGGTCGTGGTGGTCTTGCCGGCGTCGATGTGCGCGGAAATACCGATATTGCGGTAGCGCTCGATGGGGGTCTTGCGGGACATGAAAATTACTCCGTTAACGGATGAAAGCCCGCCCACCGCAATCGGTGGGTCGGGCTTCCAGCCTGTCTGACTTGGGGGCTGTTCTTAGAAGCGGAAGTGGCTGAAGGCCTTGTTGGCTTCGGCCATGCGGTGCACTTCATCGCGCTTCTTCATGGCACCGCCACGGCCTTCCGTGGCTTCCATGAGTTCGTTGGCCAGTCGCAGGGCCATCGACTTCTCGCCGCGCTTGCGGGCGGCTTCCTTGATCCAGCGCATCGACAGCGCCAGGCGGCGAACCGGGCGGACTTCGACGGGCACCTGGTAGTTCGCACCGCCCACGCGGCGCGACTTCACTTCGACCATCGGCTTCACGTTGTTGATGGCGATGGTGAAGGCCTCGAGCGGATCCTTGCCCGGGTTCTTCTTTTCGATCTGGTCGAGCGCGCCATAGATGATGCGCTCGGCGATCGCCTTCTTGCCGCCTTCCATGATCACGTTCATGAACTTCGACAGCTCGACATTGCCGTACTTGGGGTCCGGCAGGATTTCACGTTTGGGGACTTCGCGACGACGTGGCATTTCTTTAACCTCTTTGCTTCAGTTGGCACCGTTTCAGGCACCGCGAGAGCCGAAAACAACTCTCACTTACTCGACCCACAGCGGGTCACTTCGCTCGATGCGCCCGCCAAGGCACGCCGAACACCGTTTTGATGCAGAAGCCCTCAGGCCTTCTTGGGACGCTTCGCGCCGTACTTGGAGCGCGACTGCTTGCGGTCCTTCACTCCTTGCAGGTCCAGCGAACCGCGGACGATGTGGTAGCGAACGCCGGGCAAGTCCTTGACACGACCGCCGCGAACCAGCACCACGCTGTGTTCCTGCAGGTTGTGGCCTTCGCCGCCGATATAGGAGATGACCTCGAAGCCGTTGGTCAGGCGCACCTTGGCGACCTTGCGCAGCGCCGAGTTCGGCTTTTTCGGGGTCGTGGTGTAGACCCGGGTGCAGACGCCGCGGCGTTGCGGCGAGTTCTGCATGGCAGGGCTCTTCGACTTGATCTTTTCGACCTCGCGACCCTGACGCACCAGTTGATTGATGGTTGGCATGAATGAATAAGTCCCAAAACACTCCGGCCAGATTCCTCTTCGTGACGTGACACGAGGCGAGGGAGCCGGGAAATGACGAAAACGTGAAACCCTTCGGATTTTTCCGAAAAGCCCGCGAGTATAGCAGTGCTGCCGTGACGCCGCAATTTCAACCGCGCTGTCCGCGCCGATTCATAGGGCGCGGCTACTTGATCCAGAGGCGGATGGCATCCCACGCCCGTCCGAGAATGCCGGCCTGCTCCACGGCTTCGAGCGCCACCAGAGGCACCTCGGCGACCGGCTGGTCGTCCAGGGTGATCTTGAGCGAGCCGATCGGCTGGTTCTTGGTGAAAGGCGCAACGAGCGGATCGGGCCGTGCCACCTGCGTCTTGATCTTGTTGGCCGAGCCGGCCGGGACTGCCACCACGACCGCTTCAGGACGGCCCAGCTTGACGGTATTTTCCTTGCCCTTCCAGACTGCCGGTGTGGCCACCGCCTGGTTGGCATCGAAGAGCCGCACCGCGTCGTAGGCGGTATACCCCCAGTTCAGCAGCTTCTGCGACTCGTTGGCTCGCGCGTTCTCGCTTGAGGCACCGAGAACGATCGACAGCAAGCGCCGCCCACTGCCCAGGTTCGGGAAGTCCCTTTTGGCGGTGACGATCATGCAGTATCCAGCGGCGTCCGTGTGGCCGGTCTTGAGGCCGTCGACAGTGGGATCGCGAAAGAGCAGCAGGTTGCGATTGGTGTCGTTGGTGGATGGCGTCCCGGGATAGCGGTATTTCTTGATTGCGTAATAGTGCACGTACTCCGGGAAATCACGCATCAGGCGTGTGGCCAGCGTGCTCAGATCGCGCGCGGTCGTCGTGTGCCCCGGCGCGGTGAGCCCTTCCGGATTCTTGTAGTTCGTGTTCTTCATGCCGAGCGCCTTGGCCTGCTCGTTCATCAGTTCCACGAAATGCTCGACGCTGCCGCCCACGCCCTCCGCAAGCGCAACTGTCGCGTCATTGCCCGACTGGACGATCAAGCCCTTGATCAGGTCCTCGACCGGCACCTGCATCTTCGGGTCGATGAACATCCGGGATCCGGGCATCTTCCAGGCGCGGGCGCTCACGGGCAGCGTCTGCTGCAGGTTGATCTTCTTCGACTTCAGCGCATCGAAGACGAGGTAGGCCGACATCAGCTTGGTAAGCGAGGCTGGCTCCACCGGACTGTCGATGTCCTTCTGGGCAAGGATCTGGTTGGCCGTGACATCGAGCAACATGTAGCTTCGTGCCGCGACCTCGGGCGGCGCAGGCACCTGTGCGCTGACAACCATGCAGAAAGATGCGGCAGCGGCGGCCGCCAGCACGCGCAGCGCGTCAAGGAAACGATTCATGGAAATGAGGTGACGAAAAACTAGCCCGCGCGAAGGTGGCGGACAACAAGACTCTTGAGGAGCGGCAATTGTCCGTGAAAGAAATGAGTGCCCCCGGGAACGACTGTGACAGGAAGTGACTGCGGCCGCGCCCAATCCATGACGGCGGTCAGCGGCACGGTGTCGTCCTGCTCCCCGTGGACGACGAGCATGCGTTCGTGCGCCTCGGCCGGCAGCGTCGCAACGGAGAAGCGTGACGCGGCCGTGCCGACGAGCACCAGGTGCCGGATGTCCCGGCTTGCCCAGAGCGCTTCCGCCGCGCGGCTGGCCACGAAGGCGCCAAAGGAGAATCCGGCGATGGACAACGGGCCTTCTGGCGCCAGTTGCTCCACCACCCTCAGCATGTCCTCGCGCTCGCCGCGGCCTTCGTCGTGTACGCCCTCACTGGCGCCGACGCCGCGGAAATTGAAGCGCACGGCCGTCCATCCGCACGATACGAAGGCGCGCGCCAGCGTCTGCACGACCTTGTTGTCCATCGTGCCGCCGAAAAGAGGATGGGGATGAGCGATCACCGCCACGCCAAGTGCAGGAGCGCCCTGCGCAGCGGCATCGCGCAGGACCTCGATCACGCCGGCCGCGCCCTTCAACTGGATCTTTTCCGTCTGTGCGTTCATCGCTTGCACTTCAACGACCTACGTCGGGCGGAAGGAGCAGCCGATCAACGACCTTCCCGTTCTTCAGGTGCGATTCGACGATCTCGTCGATATCGTCCTTGTCGACGAAGGTGTACCAGACCGCTTCCGGATAGACGACCGCGACAGGACCGCCCGCGCAGCGGTCGAGGCAGCCCGCCTTGTTGACACGCACCTTGCCGGGCCCAGCCAACCCTTCCTCCTTGACGCGCGCCTTGCAACGGTCGAAGCCTTGCTGCGCCTCGTGCCTGGCGCACGAGTCTTCGCCGTTCTTGCGCTCATTCAGGCAGAAGAAGATGTGACGGCCGTAGTAACCGGCAGGCTGGGAAGTGCTCGAACTGGACATCGGGCCATTCTATTGAGCACCGCGATCGGATGCCGGCACCGCTCGAAGCACCGCTCACCTGGCACGACTCGAAAGTGCAATCAGCACGTAACCCAGGGTCGCGAAGGGCCAGAGCCACCCCAGCCACTGGGCGAGCCCGTGAAAACGAATGAAGCGGCCCTGCTCCCACGTCGCGAGCGTCTGCGCGAAGTACGCGCTTTCGGGCGCCTGGTTCAGCAGACTGAGGTGCACGATCAGCGCGACCAGGAGCAAGGCGGCGCAGAGACGGCGCGAGGCTGCCATCAACAGCACACCCACGCACAAGGCCACCGCGATGCCGACCTGCACGGGCACGCTCAACCAGGCCCAGGCATGCTCCGGCCCGTAGCTCAAGGCCGCTGATAGAGCGGTTGCCGCGACGCCGGCCAGTAGGGTGACTGGCAGCAGCGCCGCGCGCCGGGGAATCGAGCGCGTGACCATGAAGGCCAGCAGGCAAGGCACCAATGCGCCCAGCATCACGCATAGAAGCTCGACGCCAGGCACCAGCGGCTCGAGTTCGAACTGGCGCACTGGCATCCAGTCAATGAAAGGGGTGTCAACGAGCCACTCCGCGATCGCGGTTTCCACCCGCTCGAAAACCTGTCCCAGCCCGAAGGTCACCGCCGCGGGAAACAGCAAGGCCAGCGGCCACAACGCCAACAGCACGAGGCCACCGCGCGAATCCTCGACAAACCAGTTGGAGCGCGTTCTGCTCCAGTGCGCCACGCCGCCGAAGCGCTCCAGCGCCGCGGCCAGGACGGCACCGGCAAAGGCGCCCACGCTGTTGAGCCCGAGATCGACGTTCGACGGAATGCGCGCCGGAAGGTAGCTCTGAAGCGTCTCCATCGCGAAGGAGATCGCGACACCGGCGAGCGTCGCGCGAAGCACCGCGCGCAGGCCGCCCGTTTCAGGGCGCGTCCGCAGCACGGCGATCGCCGCCAGGAAACCCAGCGGCATGTAGCCGGCAACGTTGATCCCGAAATCGAAAGCGGTCCAATAACGGGGCCAAGGCGCGGCCAGGTAGGCCCAGGGCGCGATCCCCTGGTCGCGCCAGTCGGAGAAGGGATAGAGACTCGCGTAGACGATCAGCGCGGCATAAGCAAGCGCAAGAGGCAAAGCTGCGGACTTGTGCTGCGTCGCCACGGCGATCAGAAAGGCTTCACGACGACGAGGATGACGATCGCCAGCAGCAGCAGCACCGGCAACTCGTTGAACCAGCGGTACCACCGGTGGCTGCGCCGGTCGTCGCCCGCCACGAAGCGCCGCAGCAGAACCCCGCAGCCGTGGTGATAGCCGATCACCAGCAGCACCAACGCCAGCTTGGCGTGCATCCAGCCGCTGCCCGGCCCCCGCCCGATGCCATAGCCCAGCCACAGCCACAAGCCGAACACGATCGCCGGAATGGCCAGGAAGGTGGTGAAGCGAAAGAGCTTGCGCGCCATCAGAAGCAGGCGCTCGCGTTCGGCGATGGACGACGGCTCGACCATCGCGATGTTCACGAAGATGCGTGGCAGATAGAAAAGCCCGGCGAACCAGCTCGCAATGAACACGATGTGGAGTGATTTGACCCAGAGCATGGCGGCAGTTTAGTGGCGGGCATGGCCAGCGATTCCGGCGTCGGACCCGCCTTCACCGGGCAAAAAAAAGCCCGACGTCTAAAACGCCGGGCTGGGAAGCCCTTTTGCTGTCACACATCAAGGCACCCGCTCAGGGAGGAAAAGCGGGGAGCGGCAAGCCGCCCAAGACAGAATTTAACAAACGCAAAACAACCTATCAAGAGAACGTCTGCAATTTTGACCGAATCTCACACAAAATGAATACTAAATTGTTCATTGTGACGTAGGATTTCAACACGAACGATCGTGCGGCCCTGTCTGTATGGGGGCCGAGACACTTGGGGCACAATTTTCCGCATGACCCTTCACGCCCCCTTCCCCGCCGGCAGGCCCCGGCGGTTGCGCCGGGATGCGTTCACGCGCGACCTCGTACGTGAGCACAAGCTCTCCTCGCATGACCTCATCTATCCCGTCTTCGTCCAGGAAGGCGAGAAGCGCCGCGACGAGGTTGCCTCCATGCCCGGCGTCGCGCGCCTGAGTCTGGATCTGCTGCTGCCGGTCGCGGAGGAATGCGTCGCGCTCGGCATCCCGGTCATGGCGCTGTTCCCCGTGATCGATGCGAGCCTGAAGACGCCCGACGGCAGCGAAGCCTTCAATCCCGACGGTCTGGTGCCCCGCGTCGTCGCCGCGCTGAAATCCCGCTTTCCCGAACTCGGCGTGATGACCGACGTGGCGCTGGACCCTTACACCAGCCACGGGCAGGACGGCCTGCTCGACGCGTCCGGCTACATCCTCAACGACCCCACGGTCGAGATCCTGGTGAAACAGGCGCTCGCACAATCGCGCGCGGGCGTGGACATCGTCGCGCCCAGCGACATGATGGACGGCCGGATCGGCGCCATCCGCCAGGCGCTCGAAGCGCGCGGCGACATCCATACCCGCATCATGGCCTACAGCGCCAAGTATGCGAGCGCCTTCTACGGCCCCTTCCGCGACGCCGTGGGTTCGGCCGCCAACCTCGGCAAGAGCAACAAGAAGGTCTACCAGATGGACCCGGGCAACAGCGACGAAGCGCTGCGCGAGGTCGGTATCGACATCGCCGAAGGCGCCGACATGGTGATGGTGAAGCCAGGCATGCCATACCTGGACATCGTGCGCCGGGTCAAGGATGAGTTCCGCGTGCCGACCTTCGCCTACCAGGTCAGCGGCGAATACGCGATGCTCAAGGCCGCCGCCCAGAATGGCTGGCTCGACCACGACGCCGTGATGCTCGAAAGCCTGCTGGCCTTCAAACGCGCGGGCGCCGACGGCGTGCTGACGTATTTCGCGCTGGACGCCGCCCGGCTCCTGCGGAAGACCTAGGCCGGACGCCCTCGGCCTCATGCGCATATTCGAGATCAACGGCTCCCAGGTCACGGAACACGACGCGCTCGCGCTGGTCGCCGTCCCCGGCGCCTGCGCCCATGGCTACCTGTGGATTTCGCTCACGCGCGAGGAGTTCAGCGCCTCGCTGCCGGCCGTGCAGACGATCCTGCATTCGCTCTGCGGCACGCACTTGGTCGACCTCCATGTGAGCGACCTGCTCAACGACCAGCTGCCCTCGCGTTACGACTACACATCGAAGTACGACATCCTGGTTTTCCGTCGACTCGCCGCTTCCAATGGCACGACACCTCAGCCCGCCGGGCCCCAACCATCGCGCGGCGGCCCACCGGTCCTGCGGCGTGTCGACACGCGGCCAGTGGGCTTCGCGGTCTTCGACCGCGTGCTGCTTTCCGTCCATCCCGAAGACGGCGCGGTGCGCGACACCTTCGCCACGAAGCTCCTCGCTGCCGCCGCCCCAGCCGAGCGCGGCCGGACCGCGGTGCCGGCCCTCGACGTGCGTGCCGTATCCGCGCGCGTGCCCACGGGCCCCGCGGACCTGATGCTCCGGGTCATCAATCAGATCGTCGACGCCTATCTGGACCTCCGGCGCGAGCTGACGCGGCAACTCGACCACTGGCAGGCGGAGCTGATCGACCCCCGAAGCCGCTTCACCAACTGGAGCGCGCTGATGGAAGCGCGCCAGTCGCTCCATCATCTCGACGAGATCTGCGAGGACCAGCGGGCCTGCATCCAGGACTGGATCGACGCGCTGGAAACGCTGCCCGTGCCGGCCGACCCGATGGAGGCCCGTGAACGCGAACTCATCATGGTGCGCAGCCGCGATGTGCTCGAACACATTGAGCGCGTGGTGCATCACGTGCGGCGGCTGGAGCAGAACGCGGAGACGGCCGTCCAGATGCATTTCAGTGTGCAGAGCCACCGCGCGAACGACATCATGCGGGTGCTCACCGTCCTCACGGCCATCTTCCTGCCGCTCAACCTCATCGCCGGCATCTTCGGGATGAACTTCGAGTTCATCCCGTTGGTGCACAAGGCCGACGGCTTCTGGATAGCCATGGCGTCGATGGGCGTGATCGCGGTGCTGCTCGTCCTCGTGTTCTGGCGCAAGCGCTACCTCGCGCGTTCGCGATAGGCCCGACTTCAATGGAAAAAGCCGGCGGGCGCTTGCGCGCCGGCCGGCTTCGCGTGGTCCGAAGGTCGGATTACTTCGCCGTGGTCGAACCTTGCTGCGCCTGCACGCGCACTTGCGCGCGGTTCGGCATGGTCGAGATCACGCGGCTGTTGTACTTCGAGCCGCCGGTCACGTTCTGATCCGGTGCGTTCGCGGTGGCCACGGCTTGCTGGTACACGGCAGCCGGGTCGGCCACCGAGTTGAACGGCTCGGCGCCGCGCGAACCGCGGGTCACGTTTTGATTCGGCGCCGAAGCGGCGCGAACCGCTTCTGCTTCGACGGTGCTGCGGCTCAGCGCCGACACCGGCTGCTGCACGCCGTCATAGCTTTCTGCATGTGCACCTGCTGCGGCGATGAGAGAGAGGGCGGCTGCGGCGAGGATGTGCGAGGTCTTCATTTGTCAGGTCCTTTGGGATGTCGGATTTGGCTTCAACCAGGCTTGCTGTTTGGCTGGCCTGTGACGAGAAGTTTCCAATTGAATGACAGCGGGAAAACACCGAGAAAGGAGACACCGCGTTTCCGCCATCGAAACAATGAGCGGACCATTAGCCCCATGGTGCGCCATGAAAAAAGCCGGGCCGTGCTGAGGCACGGCCCGGCTTCATTCGAACGAGACGCTGATCAGAGACCGGCGCGTTGCGTCACCGGACGAGCAGTCTTGTACTGTTCCGGCACCACGCTGTTCACGAAGGCCTTGCGGTCCAGGTTCTGGTTGGCTTCGTGCGCCGTCGCGACGGCTTGCGCTTGCACGGCGGCACGGTCGACCGAGCTGACCATCGCCGGAGCGGTGCCGGCTTCGGAACCTTCGGCATACGGGTTCACGCTGCGCGCGGCGACTTCGGCTTGCGCATTCACATCGGCGCGGCTGTTGGCCGACACCGGCGCCTGCACGCCTTGGTAGGTTTCAGCGTGCGCGCCAGCGGCGGCGAGAATCGTGAGAGCGGCGGCGGCGAGGATCTTCGAGGTCTTCATTTTTGTTCCTTCAGGAGAGAGTCGGATGAGGTTCTGTTCACCAGAGAAGCTTGGGGGCTTCTCCGCTGGCCTGTAGTTTGCCGCCAAAAACTAGGTAAAAACCCTCGGAAATCGAATCACCGCGTTCATGAAATTGAAACAATGGAGACCTGATGGACGGCCTGGACCTCTTGAAAACCTTCCGTGAAGTGGCCGCCCGCGGCAGCTTCTCCCGCGCAGCCAACGTGCTCGGCATGTCAAAGGCGAACGTCAGCAAATATGTCGCCCAACTCGAGACACGCTTTGGCGTGCGGCTGCTCAATCGCTCGACGCGTTCGGTCAGCCTCACCGACGCAGGCCACCTGCTGCTGGAGCGCAGCAAGCCGCTGATGGAGATGGTCGAACTCACGGAACACGAGTTGCAGGAGCATGCGGGCCACCCACGTGGCAGGCTGCGAATCACTGCGCCGCACGGTCTGGCCCAAAGCCCTTTCCCGGGCATCCTCGGCGAGTTCATGAAGACCTACCCCGAAGTCCATGTCAGCCTGCACCTGAGCAACCGTGTCATCGACCTCGTCGAGGAAGGCGTGGACATCGCGCTGCGGCTCGGCCGCATCCGCGACGAGAACCTGATCGTGCGCCGGCTGCGCCAGATGGACCTCGCGCTGGCGGCGACACCGGCCTACTGGGCGAAGCGCGGCATGCCCAAGCTGCCCGACGACATGCGTCGGCACGACGTGCTCACTTACTCGCTCGCCGGCGGCGCTCCGCACCTGCCCTTCGAGGTCGACGGACAGCCCTACAGCGTGCCCGTCCACAGCCGCATGGATGCAAACGATGCCGCGCCGCTCATCGGCGCGGCGCTCGCCGGGCTGGGCGCGGTGTGCGTGCCGGCATTGATGGCGCAGTCCCACATCGAGCGCGGCGCGCTCGTGCCGGTGCTGAAGGAGTACATGCCGACGGACCTGTGGCTCTACGCGGCCTATTCGCAGCGTCGCCACAACAGCGCCGCGCTGCGCGCGCTGCTGGACTTCCTGGAGGCTCGCATCCACGCGCCGGCACCAGTGCCCGCGCCTGCCGTCAAGCCGGCCAGGCGCCCTCGGCAGCCCGTACCGGCATGAGCCGCGGGATCACTTCAATCCGAACAACTCCGCCGCGTTGCCCCAGGCGATGCGCTGGGCAACCTCTTGCGGCACGTCGCCCAGCCACGTGCGATAGCCACTCATGATCTCGTCGTAGGCGCTCCAGCGCTGGTTGACCCAGGTATCGGAGCCGACGAGGAAACGGTCGGGGTACTTGAGAATCAAGGCCCGCCATTGCGGGCACAGCGTGCCGCCGTCGCAAGTCAGGCCCGGTCGGTACGACAGTTCTCCCATCAGCAGCGGATAGCGCTCCAACAGCGCTTGCACACGTGCCACCGGCGCACCGCCGATGCCGGTGTGCGCCCATATGAGCCGCAGCGAACGGCCCTTCGAAGGTCCATGCGCCATCAGCAGGTCGATCGCCGCGTCGTCCACGTGGGCCAGCACCGCGAGCTTCTTCTGCTCGGCGAGCACCATCAGCTTCTTAGCGACCGGCCCGTTCGCATTCGCGCTGTCGTAGAGATGAAACTCGCCCAGCCCCTTGTACGGCCCGCTGCCTGTGCCGCGCGCCAGTTCGGACTGGACCATGTCGTAGATGCTCTCATCGCGAAACCAGTTGCCATAGTCCTCGCGATTGCGATAGAGGCGCACGAAAGGCACCACCGTCACGCCGGCATCCCGCGTCTCGCGCGCCGCCGCCAGCGTCTGCGTGCCGGCGTTCGGGCGCGAGTTGGCGACGATGGCCTTCACGCCATTGCGCTTCATCCGCGCCAGCGCCTCGGCCGGCGGATACGGGCCGCTGTCGCCATCCCACGCCTCCTGGTTGTAGTGCAGGTGCGTGTCGAACAGCGGCCCGGTGTATTCCGCCGCGCGGGCGCCGGCGCCACCCAGCAGCAGGAGGGCCGTCGCCCAGCCAAGTGCTCGGCGCATCGTGAGTGCCCGTCAGCCGACGTGCTTGGCGAAGAACGCGAGCGTGCGCTCCTTCGCAAGCTTCGCCGACTCGGCGTTGTACGATCCGCGCTGGTCGCAGTTGAAGCCGTGGCCCGATTCGTACACGTGCACCTCGACGTCCGGATGAGCCTTCTTGAAGGCCTCGACGGTGTCCAAGGGAATCCAGTGGTCGTTGTTGCCGAAATGGGCAAGCACCGGCACCTTGGGCGCAAGCGCACTTTCCTGCGCCGTCGTCATGCCGCCGCCGTAGTAGGGTGCCGCGGCCGACAGGCCCGTCACCTTGGCCGCAGCGCGCCAGGTCAGCAGACCGCCCCAGCAATAGCCCACGATCCCGACCTTGCCGGCCTTGGCGGCGTACTCGACCGCTGCCTGCACGTCCTGCAATACGCCTGGTGCCGGCAGCGCCTCGACGGCCGCCTTGAGCGCGGAGCCTGCCTTCATGTCTTCCTCCGTGTAGCCGAGCTCGACGCCCTGCTTGACGCGATGGAAGGTCGCGGGCGCCACGGCGAGGTAACCCTCGGCCGCATAGCCGTCGGCGACGGAGCGGATATGCGAATTGACGCCGAAGATCTCCTGCAGCACGACGACCGCGCCCCGGGGCTTGCCGGCAGGCTCGGCCACGTAGGCGGGGAAGGTCGTGCCGTCCTTGGCGGTGAGATCGATGAATTGACCCATGGTCATGCTCCTGAAGTGGTGGTTGGTGGATTCAATGCCCGTTCGAGGAAGTCCAGGCGATCCTGGCCCCAGAATATTTCACCGTCGAGCACGTAGCTCGGCGCACCGAAGACGTTGGCGTCGATGGCCTGCTGCGTGTAGTCCTCGTAGAGTTCCTGCACGGCCTGGCTGAGGGATTGGTCAAGGCGCCGCCCGGAGAGCTCGCACTCCGAGAGCAGCGCATCGAGGACCTTGGGGTCGGCGATGTTGCGCTCCTGCACCCACACGGCCTCGAACATGGCACCGCACAGCTTCATCGCGGCGTCCGTGCCGTCGTTGAGGTCGACCGCGATGATCAACTGCGCCGCGTCGCTGCCCACGACCGGGAAGAACTTCGGCTTGGTGTTCAACGGCATGCCGAGATGCCTGGCGCAGCGCGCCAGGTCGACGAGCCGGTAAGCCTGGCGCTGCGGCGCGCGCTTGCCCAGCGGAAGCCCGCCCGAGACGGGGAACACGGCACCGAAGTCGATCGGCCGCACGCGCACATTGGCGCCCGCCGCCTTGGCAATGGTTGTGAAACGCGCATGGCCCAGATAGGTCCAGGGGCTGTGCGGCGTGAAGTAGTAGTCGATGCTGCGGCTCAAGGGCGGCTCCTCGATGATGTAATCCGTCGGGGCATGTTTTAACTGACGCACAACTTCTGTGCAGGAGGTGGGATTTGGAACAGGTACTTCTCGTGACCGGCGGTAGCCGGGGCATCGGCGCCGCCACCGCCCTCCTGGCGGCACAGCGTGGCTTCGCGGTGGCCGTGAACTATGCCAGCAACTCGCTCGCCGCCGACGAGGTCGTGCGCACCGTCCGTGCTGGCGGCGGCACCGCCATCACCGTGCAGGCAGACGTCGGCGACGAGGCGCAGGTCATGGCGATGTTCGACAAGGTCGACGCCAAGCTCGGCCGCCTCACCGCGCTGGTCAACAATGCGGGCGTGGTCGACGCGCAGGCCCGGGTGGACGGCATGACCGTCGCGCGCCTGGAGCGCATGCTGCGCATCAACGTGATCGGCAGCTTCGTCTGCGCGCGCGAAGCGGTCCGGCGCATGAGCACGAAGCATGGCGGCAGCGGCGGCGCCATCGTCAATCTGTCGAGTGCCGCGGCACGCCTGGGCTCGCCAGGGCAATATGTCGACTACGCGGCGAGCAAGGGTGCCATCGACAGCTTCACGATTGGCCTGGCAAAGGAAGTTGCGGACGAAGGAATCCGCGTCAACGCGGTCCGCCCGGGCCTGATCGATACCGAGATCCATGCCTCCGGCGGCCTGCCCGACCGCGCCTTCCAGCTCGCCTCCAGCGTGCCCATGAAGCGCGTGGGCAGCGCGCAGGAGATCGCGACCGGCATCGTCTGGCTGCTCTGCGCCGAGGCCAGCTACACCACCGGCGCCTTTCTGGACATCACGGGCGGACGCTGATGGCCACGCCGACGATGGACCTGATCAAGCCGATGATCACGCTGCTGGCCATCGTGAATCCGCTGGCGATCGTGCCCTTCTTCATCCACTACACGCAGGGCTACGGCGAGCGCCAGCGCAAGCGCACGGCCTGGGTGTCGGCCTTCAGCGCGTTCGTCGTCATCGCCGTCAGCGCGCTGCTGGGCCTGCAATTGCTTTCCTTCTTCGGCATCTCGATCGCGAGCTTCCAGGTCGGCGGTGGCATGCTGTTGCTCATCAGCTCGCTCAACATGCTGAATGCGCAACCGGCGGAGTCGAAGACCAACAAGGAAGAGCTTCGCGCCACCGAGGTCAAGGCCTCGCTCGGTGCCTCGATCGCGGTGGTGCCGCTCACCATTCCGCTGCTGACCGGGCCGGCCACGATGTCCACCGTGGTCATCTACGCCGAGAAGACTCAGCACATCTGGGAGCTTGCCATCCTGGTGGGCTACGGCATGGTGATCGGCCTGGCGACCGGCGTGACCTTCTCGCTGGCGGAGCCGATCGCGCGCGTGCTCGGCAAGACGGGGATCAACGTGATGACGCGGCTGATGGGCCTGATCCTCGCGGCGCTGGCGGTGGAGGTCATGGCCGACGGGCTGGGCACGCTGTTTCCGATCCTCGGCCGGGCGCCCGGCTCGCTCTAGGCTTTGACCAGCTCGACGATGCGCGGCACGAGCTTGCCGCCCTCGATGGTCAGCTCGGCCGCCGAGATCGGCAGCGTGAAGCGCCGCGGGCCCGCGCTGCCGGGGTTCAGGTAGAGGACGCCGCCGCGCTCCTGCGCCAGCGGCCGGTGCGAGTGTCCCGATACGACGACATGGATGCCTTCGGCCGCCGGGTCGATGTCGAGCTGCGCCAGGTCATGGATCGCATAGAGACGCACGCCGCCGATCTCGACACGTTCGGTCTCACGAATCTTCTCCGCCCATGGCGCCGTGTCGTTGTTCCCGCGCACCACGGTCAGCGGCGCGATGGCGGCCAGCGCCTCCAGGATCCGCGTTTCGCCGATGTCCCCGCCATGCACGATGTGCTCGCAGCCCTGCAGGAAGGCCAGCGCCTCCGGCCTGAGCAGGCTGTGCGTGTCGGAGATGACACCGATGCGGCGCATCAGTGATCCCCGCTCAGCGCGGCTGGTCCACCCAGGCCACGAGTTCGGCCACGACGGCGTCGCTCGCCTCGACCAGCGCATCGACGCCGCCGGCCGCGTCGCTGCTCTTCGCAGGCCGCTGCACGGTGAAGCTGCGTTGCGCCAGCACGCGGTCGCCGCCCGGGCTCGTGCGGATCAAGGTCGCGCTCAGGCGCACGAGGCCGACACTCGAGGTCGGCGACTGGAAGTAGTGCGTGAACTCCTCCAGCGAAACCCGCAGTGTGTCGGGTACCTTGCCCTCCATCCGCGCGATGCTCGCGCTCTCCTCCGGTCCCAGCACCGTGCGGCGCGCGATGAGCGCCTCGCGCAGCCGCTGGCGCAGCATCTGCGCGGGCGCCTGGCTCCAGCGCGACTGGCCGTAGGGCCGCAGTTCGTTGGCGTCGGCATAGCCCAGCCTGTAGAGTAGCTGCGTCCCCTCGAGTCGCGAGTTGGTCTCCATCTCGGCCAGCGCGAGCGGCGGCATGACGGCTGCATTCGCCGGGGGCTGCGCGCCCAGCGACAGTCCGGGGCCGAAGTCATACAACGTGGAGCGGCTGGGCTTGTCCGGCAGAGCGCCGCAGCCCGCCAGCAGGATCGCGCCGGCGACCGCCAGGAAGGAAAGGCGCGTCAGCTGCGGGCGCGAGGCAAGGTCGTGAAGTATGTTCATGCGGGCCACCATCAAGGACGCGCCGGCGCCTCGGCCGGTGCGGAAAAACCGGGCTCTCCAGGGCCCGCGACCACGCCGCCATTGCCGAAGAGCAGCGACTGCGGGTTGTCGCTGATGCCGTCGGCCGCGCGGCCGAGACGGCGCACGGCGCGCGAGGTGTCGTCGGCGACGCGGTTCACGCGCGGCAACGTGGCACTGTTGAAGGACTCCACCGCCTGCGACAGCGCCTTGGTCCCGTCGCCCAGGCGGTCGATGGGGCCATCCTTCGCGTTGAGCCGTCCCACCGTGGTGTTGAAGTTGTTCGCCACGCGCGACACGTCGCCCGCGGCGGTCTTGAGCGAGCCCATGGTGTCCTTCGTCCGTTCGACCAGCGGCGGCAGCGCGGCGAGCGCCGGATTGATGCCGGTCTTCACCGTGTTGTCCAGCGACCGGGTGAGCTGGTTCGCGCTGGCCGAGGCCTGCGCGATGCTTTCCAGCGCATCGGCGAAGCGCTTCTGGTTGTCATCGCCCAGCAGCGTGTTGGCGCGCTTCGTCACCTCCTCCACCCGGCTGATGATCGCTTCGCCACGGTCCTGAAGCTGTGCCAGCAGCGAGGGCCGCAGCGGAATGCGCGGCGGATTGTCGTTGTCCGGCACCAGCGAGACCTGCGACTCGCCCTTGTCGTCGAGCGCGATGAAGGCCAGGCCCGTCACACCCTGGTAGCTCAGCGTGGCAAAGGTCGACGTCGTGAGCGGCACACGCTCATCGACCGTGATCCGCACACGCACATTGCCCTTCACCTTCGGGTCGAAGTCGATGGACGCGACCTTGCCGACCGCGATGCCGCGATAGCGCACCATCGCCTGCGGCTGCAGGCCGCTCACCGCATCGCGGGTGGACAGTTCGTAGACGTTGCGCACGGTGTTGTCGCGCGTAAGCCAGACCACCAGCGCGACGAGCACGGCGACCAGGCCGAGCACGAAGGCACCGGCGGCAATGGCATGGGCCTTGTTTTCCATGGCGGCTACCTTTCAGTATGTTCATGGAGGGCTTCCATGGCGCGCTGGCCGCGGCCGCCGAGGAAGTACTCGTGAATGAAGGGGTGCGGGAAGGCAATGACCTCGCGCGCCGTGCCGGCAATGATCACCTTCTGATCGGCCAGCACCGCAATGCGGGTGCTCAGGTCGAAGAGCGTGTCCAGGTCGTGGGTCACCATCACCACCGTCAGGCCCAACTCGCGGTGCAACCCGCGCAGCAGGTTGCAGAAGCCGTCGGCGCTTTCGGGATCGAGGCCGGCGGTAGGCTCGTCGAGCAGCAGCAGCGGCGGGTCCATGATGAGCGCACGCGCCAGGGCCACGCGCTTGATCATGCCGCCGGAAAGATCCGACGGGCTCTTGGTCGCGTGCTGCGGTTCCAGCCCGACCATCTGCAGCTTGACCAGCGCCGCATCGCGGATCAGGTCGTCGGGCAGCAGCTTGAGTTCGCGCAGCGGGAACGCGATGTTGTCGAGCACGCTGAAGGCCGAGAACAGCGCGCCGTGCTGGAACAGCATGCCGACCTTGGCCGCGCCCTTGGCACCGAGCTGGCCCGGCGGCTGACCGAGCACCGTGACCTCGCCCTTCGAGGGCTGCTCCAGGCCAAGGATCTGGCGCAGCAACACCGTCTTGCCCGTGCCCGAGCCGCCCACCAGCGAGAGCACCTCGCCGCGCCGGATGCTCAGGTCGAGATCGCGGTGCACCACCTGCTCACCGTCCGGCGATTTGAATACCGTCCAGAGCTTGCGGATCTCGACGACGTCAGGTGCCTGGGAGACGCGCATGTCGCTCATCCGCGAAACCCCACGCCCTTGAAGAGCACGGCGAAGAGCGCGTCCACCAGGATCACGACGGTGATCGATGTGACCACCGACGACGTCGTCCCTCGCCCCAGGCTCTCGGTGTTGGGCTTCACTTTCATGCCGAAATAGCAGCCGATCAAGGCGATCAGCACGCCGAACACGGCCGACTTGGACATCGCGAGCCACAGGTTCGACATCGGCACCGCGCGTGGCAGCGCCGACATGAAATAGCCGGGCGAGATGTCCAGCGCGAGGTCGGCCGCGATCATCCCGCCAGCGAGCGCGGCCATGGATGTCCACATGCTGATCAGCGGCATCGCGATGGCCAGCGCCAGCACCCGAGGCATGACGAGCCGGAAGCCGTGCGGGATGCCCATGACGCGCATGGCATCCAGCTCTTCCGTCACCCGCATGACGCCGATCTGGGCCGTGATGGCCGAGCCGGAACGCCCCGCGATCAGCACCGCCGCGAGCACCGGACCGAGCTCGCGGATCAACGACAGGCCCAGGATGTTGACGATGAAGGTCTCCGCGCCGTACTGGCGCAGCTGCTGCGAGGTAAGGTAGGCCAGCACCACGCCGATCAGCAAGCCGACCAGCGCCGTGATGGGCAGCGCAGTGGCGCCGAACTGGTAGAGCTGGCCCGAGAAATCGCGCCAGGGCCCGCGGTGCGGCGCGCGGACCAGCTTTCCGATGTCCAGGGTGAGCTGGCCGATGAGCCGAAGGAAATCCAGCGCCACGCCCGCCATGCGCGGCCCGTTGTGCGTGAAAGCCTTGAGCCGGTCCGCCAGCGTCGGCCCCGGTTCGACGGGCGCGCTGCAGGTGTAGCGCGCGACCTGGTCCAGCACGGCCTTGTGTTGCGAATCCATCTCCAGCTGCGCGGGCCACGCGCGCTGCCAGTGGTTCCAGAGCAGTTGGGCGCCGATGTGGTCGAGTTGCTCGATCGGGCGCAAGTCCCAGGCCCGGCCGTCCTGCGCAGGCAGGCCTTCGAGGTTCTCCGAGAGCGCGGCCCAGGTCCGCCGACGCGACATCGCCAGCGCCGTCCACTGGCCGGTGGCGACGGCCCAGTCGCGGCCGCCCTGCTCGCGCCGCTCGACGCGCGGCGGGGCGCTGTCTGGATCTTGCGCGTCGGCAGGCGGCGGAGCGATCGGCATGGAGGGTCGGAAGGGGGGATCTGGGAGCCAGGGACGCAACATCGTAACCGCGCGGGTTGACAAAGCCGCCGCCGGAACGGCTCGCCTGGGCGTAGGCGCGCGCGCACGGCTGGGCGCGGGGCAGTGGTGTTTGCCACAATGGACGGCTGAGCCAACCCCCTCCCCTATTCACGCAATCAGCCGGCCGACGTCGCCAGGAGCATTCCATGCAGATGAGCAAGACCCCCATCCATCACTTCATCGGAGGCCGGGTCGCCGCCCCGAAATCCGACCGCACGCAGGACGTGTTCAACCCCGCCACGGGCGCCGTGACCGGCAGCGTCGCGCTGGCCAACCGCGCGGACGTCGACGCGGCGGTGGCCGCGGCCACCGCCGCCTTCCCCGCCTGGGCTGACACCCCGCCCATCCGCCGCGCCCGCGTGATGTTCCGCTTTCTCGAACTGCTCAACCGCCACAAGGACGAGCTGGCCCACCTCATCACCGCCGAGCATGGCAAAGTCTTTACCGACGCGCAGGGCGAAGTCAGCCGCGGCATCGACATCGTGGAATTCGCCTGCGGCATCCCGCAACTGCTGAAGGGGGACTTCACCGACCAGGTTTCCACCGGCATCGACAACTGGACGCTGCGCCAGCCGCTGGGCGTCGTGGCGGGCATCACGCCCTTCAACTTCCCGGTGATGGTGCCCATGTGGATGTTCCCGGTGGCCATCGCGGCGGGCAACACCTTCGTGCTCAAGCCCAGCCCCACCGACCCCAGCCCCTCGCTGCGCATGGCCGAACTGCTGAAGGAAGCGGGCCTGCCCGACGGCGTCTTCAACGTCGTGCAGGGCGACAAGGAATCGGTCGACGCGCTGCTGGAGCACCCGGACGTGAAGGCCATCAGTTTCGTCGGCTCCACGCCCATCGCCAACTACATCTACGAGACCGGCGCACGCCATGGCAAGCGCGTGCAGGCGCTCGGCGGCGCGAAGAACCACATGGTGGTGATGCCGGACGCGGACATCGAGCAGACGGTGGACGCCCTGATCGGCTCGGGCTACGGCTCCGCCGGGGAGCGCTGCATGGCCATCAGCGTGGCGGTGCTGGTGGGCGACGCGGCGGACAAGGTGCTGCCGCTGCTGGCCGAACGCGCGAAGACGCTCAAGATCCGCAACGGCACGGACCTCGATGCCGAGATGGGCCCCATCGTCACGCGCGCGGCGCACGAGCGCATCACCGGCTATATCGCGCAGGGTGAGGCCGAGGGCGCGCGCCTGCTGGTGGACGGCCGCGACTTCGATGGCAAGAGCGCCGGCGAAGGCTGCGAAGGCGGCTTCTGGATGGGCGGCACCCTCTTCGACAACGTCACGCCCGAGATGCGCATCTACAAGGAAGAGATCTTCGGACCGGTGCTTTCCTGCGTACGCGTGCACGATCTGAAAGAAGCGGTGGACCTGGTCAACGCGCACGAGTTCGGCAACGGCGTCTCATGCTTCACGCGCGACGGCAACGTGGCGCGCGAATTCGGCCGGCGCATCCAGGTCGGGATGGTCGGCATCAACGTGCCGATCCCGGTGCCGATGGCCTGGCACGGCTTCGGCGGCTGGAAGAAGAGCCTCTTCGGCGACATGCACGCCTATGGCGAAGAAGGCGTGCGCTTCTACACGAAGCAGAAATCGATCATGCAGCGTTGGCCGGAGAGCATCGGCAAGGGTGCCGAGTTCGTGATGCCGACCGCGAAGTAGGCGCCGGCCGGGCGGCGCGCCCCGTGGCCGCAGCACAACGACAACGAGAGACAAAAGACAAGAGACGGCATGAGCGACACCACCTTCGACTACATCGTCATCGGCGCCGGCACCGCCGGCGCGCTGATGGCCAACCGACTGAGCGCCGACCGTCAATGCCGCGTGCTCCTCATCGAAGCCGGCCGCAAGGACGACTACCACTGGATTCACATCCCCGTGGGTTACCTCTACTGCATCGGCAACCCGCGCACCGACTGGCTCTACAGCACCGAGCCCGATGCGGGCCTCAACGGCCGCGCGCTGCGCTACCCGCGCGGCAAGACACTGGGCGGTTCCTCCAGCATCAACGGCATGATCTACATGCGTGGCCAGTCGCGCGACTACGAGCAGTGGGCGCAACTGACAGGCGACGACGAATGGCGCTGGAACCAGGTGCTGCCTGCCTTCAAGAAGCACGAGGACTACTACCTCGGCGCCGATGAACTGCACGGCGCCGGCGGCGAGTGGCGCGTGGAAAAGCAGCGCCTGCGCTGGGACATCCTGGACGCCTTCGCCCAGGCCGCGCAGGAGGCGGGCATCCCGCACTCAAGCGACTTCAACCGGGGCAGCAACGAAGGCGTGGGCTACTTCCAGGTCAACCAGAAGAACGGCTGGCGCTGGAACACGGCCAAGGCCTTCCTGCGGCCTACCTGCTACGGACGGCCCAACTTCGAGCTGTGGACCGGCGCGCAAGTGTCCCGCCTGCTCATCGAAGCGCAGGCCGACGGCGGCCGGCGCTGCACCGGCGCGCAGGTGTGGGACGGCCACGAGATGGTGATGGCCCATGCGACACGCGAAGTGATCCTTTGCGCGGGCAGCATCGGCTCGCCACAGATCCTGCAGCTCTCCGGCATCGGGCCGGCCGCGCTGCTGCGGCAGCACGGCATCGAAGTGGCGCTCGATGCACCCGGGGTGGGTGCGAACCTGCAGGACCACCTGCAGATCCGCGCGGTGTACAAGATCAACGACGCGCCCACGCTCAACGTGCTCGCCTCGTCGTTCTATGGCAAGGCGAAGATCGGGCTGGAATACCTGTTCAGGCGCAGCGGGCCGATGAGCATGGCGCCCTCGCAACTCGGCGCCTTCACCCGCAGCTCGCCCGAATACGCGTGGCCGAACATCGAGTATCACGTCCAGCCCCTGTCGCTGGATGCCTTCGGCGAGCCGCTGCACAGCTTTCCGGCCTTCACGGCGAGCGTCTGCAACCTGAACCCGACAAGCCGCGGAACGGTGCACATCCGCAGCCACCGCTTCCAGGACGCGCCGGCGATCTCGCCCAACTACCTCAGCACCGACGAGGACCGCAAGGTGGCGGCGGATTCACTGCGGGTCACGCGCAGGATCGCCGCGCAGCCGGCGTTGGCGAAGTACCGGCCCGATGAATGGAAGCCGGGCGTGCAATACCAGAGCGACGACGAACTCGCGCGCCTGGCTGGCGACATTGCGACCACCATCTTCCACCCCGTGGGCACCACGAAGATGGGCGCCGACGGCGACCCAATGGCCGTGCTCGATGCAAGGTTGCGTGTGCGCGGCATTTCCGGCCTGCGTGTGGTCGACGCCGGCGCGATGCCCACGATCACCAGCGGAAACACGAACAGCCCCACCCTGATGATGGCTGAGAAGGCGGCGGGCTGGATCCTCCAAGCCGCGGCAGCATGATCGACCGACGCGGGCAAGTCACTTCTTGAAACAAATCAAAGCCAACAAAATCACTGCGCGACGGGGTTATCCCCAATGCACTGCGAAGGTGCACCGCCTAAAGTCTCGCCACTCGCAAACGGGCCAGCCCGAAGCGCGGGGGACCGAGGAGACATTTTTCGCAGAAGCAAAAAAATAGCTCAATGAGGCATCCGCACGAGATGCCGTCGACTTGAAAGGCGCCGCTGGTCGGCGCCTTTTCTTTTTTGGGGCTTCCTGTTGCAGCTCCTTCCCCATCTGGATCTTCAGCTAGGAAATTGATAGCAATACCGGCTGGCGACAATTCGGGCCATGGGATCGCTGGTGCTGACGCTCGCATCGCTGTTCGCGGGTTTTGTCGATTCGATCGTCGGGGGGAGGGGGCTGTCCTGGTGCAGATTCTGTTCAGCGCGCTGCCCGGCGCGATACCCGCGGCGCCGCTGGGCACCAACAAGAACGCATCGGTCTGGGGCACGGCCGCGGCGACGGCGCAGATCCATCAACCCGCTGGGCTGCGCTGGCGCACGCTCCTGCCGGCGGCGGCGTTCGCCTTCGTCGGGTCGATCGCGGGCGCCGCACCGTGGTCATCTTCGTGGTGAGCGCGCTGATCGTGAAGACCGCGGACGACGCCCTCCTGCGTCGACGGGCGCGTTGGGCGCCTTCAGGCGCGCTCAGTACTCAGGGCGCAGTCGCCGGGCTTGCCGGGCCCGCGGGCGGCCATGGCATCTCGCTGGCGACGCGAGGCTTGCCGATGGGCGCGGTAGCCTTGCCCAGCTGAATGGCCGCCATGTCTGCCTCACTCGGGTACTGGTTCATCAGCCAGTAGTCGAACACGCGCCGCGCGATCGGCGCGGCAGCGCCGGCCCCCCAGCCCGCGTTCTCGACGATCAGGGCCACGGCGATCTTCGGATCGTTGGCGGGCGCGAAGGCCATGAAAAGCGCATGGTCGCGCTGGTGTTCCTCGAGCGAGCGCGCGTTGTACTTCGTGTTCTGCGCCTGCGTCACCGCCTGCGCCGTGCCGGTCTTGCCGGCGGCCTGGTAGCCAGCGCCCGCGAAGACGCCGCGGGCCGTGCCACCCGTGACCACGGCCACCAGGCCCTCACGCACCACGGCGACGTTGGCCGGCGAGATGCCCAGGTCTTCCGCCGGCACCTTCTCGACGGACTTCACTTCGCCGGTCACCGTGTCGCGCGTGCCCAGCACGAGGTGCGGACGATGCTTGATGCCGCCGTCAGCCACGATCGAGGTGGCCTGCGCCAGTTGAAGCATGGTGAAGCTGTTGTAGCCCTGCCCGATGCCGAGGGAAATGGTTTCGCCCGCGTACCACTTCTTCTGCTCGGGCCGCTTGTAGGCGTTGCGCTTCCACTCGGTGCTCGGCAGCACGCCACGCAGTTCGCCACCGATGTCGATGCCGGTGATCTGGCCGAAGCCCAGCGGCTTCATCGAATCGTGGATCAGGTCCACGCCCATCTCGTTGGCCAGCGAGTAGTAGTAGATGTTGCTCGACAACTGGATCGAGCGGCGCATGTCGACGCCGCCGATGTTGCCTTCGGGGCTGCCGAAGCGATGTCCGCCGAAGTTGAAGTAGCCCGGGTCGTTGACGACCACGCTCGGGCCGCGCTTGCCGGTCTGCAGCGCGGCGAGCGCCATGAAGGGCTTGTAGGTCGAGCCGGGCGGGTAGGTGCCGCGCAGCGCGCGGTTGAGCAGCGGCTTGTCGAGGGATTCGCTGAGTTCCTTCCAGCTCTCGCTGTCGATGCCTTCGACGAACAGGTTCGGGTCGAAAGTGGGCTTGCTCACGAAAGCCAGGACTTCGCCGGTCTTCGGATCAATCGCCACCAGCGCGCCGCGACGCTCGCCGTACATGTCTTCCACCAGCCGCTGCAGCTTGATGTCGATCGACAGCATGACGGTATTGCCCGGCGTCGCCGGGTGGCCCGCGAGGCGGCGCACCGCGCGGCCGCCGGCGGAGGTTTCCATCTGCTCGACGCCCGTCTGGCCGTGCAGGGTCTTCTCGTAGCTTTGCTCGACACCGAGCTTGCCGATGTATTCGGTTCCCTTGTAGTTGGCCTGGTCCTCGTCCTCCCAGTCTTCCATGGCCGTCTTCTCGGCCTGATTGATGCGGCCGATGTAGCCGAGGACGTGGCTGGCGGTCTCCCCGTTCGGATAGTTGCGGAACAGGCGAGCCTTGATCTCCACGCCGGGAAAGCGGTAGCGCTGGGCCGCGAAACGGGCGACTTCCTCGTCGCTCAGGCGCGTGCGGATCGGCACCGAGTCGAAGCTGCGCGAATCCTCGCGCAAGCGCTTGAAGCGCCGCCTGTCACGCGGCGTGATGTCGACGACCTCGCCGAGGGTGTCGATGGTTTCCTCGAGGTCGGCCACCTTCGAAGGCGTGATCTCCAGCGTATAGGCCGAATAGTTGGAGGCCAGGACGATGCCGTTGCGGTCCAGGATCAGCCCACGGTTCGGCACCACCGGCACGATGGCCGTGCGATTGCTTTCCGCCTGCTCGGCCAGGTCCTCGTGACGCGTGACCTGAAGGTAGACCAACCGTGCGCACAGCAGGCCGAAGGCGGTGAGCACGACGAGCCCGATGACGAACACGCGCCGCTTGAAACGCGTGAGATCAGCGGCAACGTTGCGGATTTCAGTCATGGCAGGCGCAGCTTAGGCGGCATGGATGATGGAGGCAAACGCGGGCGCGCCAGGAAGTCACAACGGACGGTTGGCGTCAGGCTCGGGCGTGCGCCGTTGCGGCGCCAGCAGCAACACGCTGACCAGAGGCCACAGCGCGGCCTCCGCCGCCGGCGAGATGAGGATCGTCCAGCCCGGCGAAATGCCGCCGCCGATCAGCCGGATCGCGAGCTCGATCAGATGCGACAAGGCGAACAACGGCAGCACCTGCAGCGCCTGTGAGAACACCGGGAACCAGAGCAGGCGCCGGTGGATCATGATCGCGAAGAAGCCCAGCGTCGTATAGGAGAGCGCGTGCTGGCCAAGCATCGCCGCCTGGTGCACGTCCATCAGCAGGCCGAACATGAAGGCCGCGCCGATGCCGATGCGCGCCGGCTGGTGCACGCTCCAGAACACGATCACCAACGCGAGCAAGTCGGGCGTCCAGGCCGCGCGGCCGATCGGGACCATGTTGAGCAGCAGGGCCGCGATGAGGCTGGACCACATGAACACCGGGCTTACCGGTAGCAGGAGCTGCTGCTGGCCAGGACGCATGATCATTGCGTGGGTCCTTCCTTCTTGTCCGCGGGTCTGCCCGCCTTCTTCTCGGTGGACTTGGCGCTGGCCTTGTCTGCCGCCGACTTGGCGGCCGCCTTCTCGGCCTTCTTCTTCGCGGCGGCGGCTTCCGGCGTCACCGGCAGGGGGCGGGGCGGCGCCTGCCCGCCGGTGGGCGCAAGCACCAGCACATAGCGCGCGGCGGTGACGCGGGCCAGCGGAATGCAGTGGATGCGTGCGAAGGCGGAGTCGGCGCGGCGATCGATGCGGTCGATCTTCGCCACCGGCAGGCCCGGCGGGTAGACGCCGTCGACGCCGCTGGTGGTGAGCACGTCGCCTTCCTGCACGTCGGCATTGGCGGCCATGAAACGCAGTTCGAGCCCGGCGCCGTGCGCGTTCGCGTCGCCGAAAGCCACGCTGCGCGCGCCGGTGCGCGTGTTCTGCACGGGGATGGAGAGATCCCGGTCGATCACCAGCGTGATCTCGCTCGTGAAGGGCTGCACCTGGGTGACTTGGCCCACCACGCCATCCTCGTCGATGACCGGCGAGCCGGCCGCGATGCCCTGCGCGAGCCCCTGGTCGATCACCAGCTTGCGGGTGTAGGGATCGGCCGCGTCGTAGAGCACCTCGGCCGCCCGGCCGGGCGTCTGCGTCAGCTGGCGCAGTTCGAGGATGGAGCGCAGTCGCGCGTTCTCCTGCGCGAGCGTGTCTGCCTGGCTCGCCCGTTCGGACTGCAGGGCCAGCGCCTTGCGGGCTGTGTCCTCATTGCGCTGGGCCGTCTGCAGATCTTCCAGGTAGCGACCGCCACCCATGACCAGTTGCACCGGCTTGAGAGCCAGCCACTGGACCGGATAGAGCACCGCCCCGATGCCGGCCCGCACAGGCTGCAGGATGTTGAAGCGCGCGTCCGCCACCATCAGGAACAGCGCCAGCGCGCTGAAGAAGATCAGCTTGCTGAGCGCCGAGGGCCCCTGGTTGAAGAGGGGTGGCGCGGTGCGGTCGAGCGTACCGAGCGGCATGAAGGAAAGAGTGCCTTAAAGTGAAAAAGCCGGCCCTGTGCAAGCAGCACGGGCCGGCTGTTTGCGCAACACCCGCATTATTCGCTTGTAAAGATGCTTCCGAGACGGTCCATGCGCTCGAGGGCGATGCCGCAGCCCCGCACGACACATGTCAGGGGATCTTCGGCCACCAGCACGGGCAGGCCGGTTTCCTCGGCCAGCAGGCGGTCGAGGTCGCGCAGCAGCGCGCCGCCGCCGGTCAGCATCATGCCGCGCTCGGCGATGTCGGCGCCCAGTTCGGGCGGCGTCTGTTCCAGCGCGTTCTTGACCGCGGACACGATGTTGTTGAGCGGATCGGTCAGGGCTTCCAGCACCTCGTTGCTGCTGATCGTGAAGCTGCGCGGCACGCCTTCGCTGAGGTTGCGGCCCTTGACTTCCATTTCCTTGACTTCGGAGCCGGGGAAGGCCGAGCCGATCGTCTTCTTGATGACTTCGGCCGTCGGCTCGCCGATCAGCATGCCGTAATTGCGGCGGATGTAATTGATGATGGCCTCGTCGAAGCGGTCGCCGCCGACGCGGACGCTGCCCTTGTAGACCATGCCGCCGAGCGAGATCACGCCCACTTCGGTGGTGCCGCCGCCAATGTCGACGACCATCGAGCCGCTCGCCTCGGACACCGGCAGGCCGGCGCCGATCGCCGCAGCCATGGGTTCCTCGATCAGGTAGACCGAGGTGGCGCCCGCGGCCTCGGCCGCGTCCTTGATGGCGCGGCGCTCGACCTGGGTTGAACCGCAAGGCACGCAGATGATGATGCGCGGGCTCGGCGTGAGCAGCGAGCGCGGGTGCACCATCTTGATGAACTGCTTGATCATCTGCTCAGTGATCACGAAGTCGGCGATGACACCGTCCTTCATCGGCCGGATCGCCTCGATGTTGCCGGGGACCTTGCCGAGCATGGCCTTGGCCTCGCGCCCCACGGCCTGGATGACCTTCTTGCCATGGGGACCGCCTTCATGGCGGATCGCCACCACCGACGGCTCATCCAGCACGATGCCCTTGTTGCGGGCAAAAATCAGTGTGTTGGCGGTGCCGAGGTCGATCGCGAGGTCGGTAGAGAAGTACCGACGGAAAGCTCCGAACATTGTGGAATCCTCTGGAGCACGGCATGCGCACCGGCATGCCGTCACTCTCTTTTTTGGTCGTTTTGACGGGGTGGATTGAAAGGTTTTTGCGGCAAATGCCGGCGCGTTCGCGGGGGTTGCGGCAAAGGCGGGATAATACCCGAATCCCCCGGCGCCACGGCGTTTGGAAGCACCTTTCCGGGGTATGACAACGCTTGCCGCAAGCGCCCGTTCAGTCTTTCGTTTTCTTCGATGTCTCTCACTTCATCCGATATCGCGCGCATCGCCTCGCTCGCCAGGCTCCAGCTTGGCTCCGACGAAAGCGAACGCATGCTGGGCCAGATCAATGGATTCTTCGACCTCGTGGAGCGCATGCGCGCGGTCGACACCACCGGTGTCGAGCCCCTCGCGCATCCCGTCGCCGCGATCGAGGACATCACGCTGCGGCTCGTCGACGACGTGGTCAGCGAACCCAACAACCGCGAGGCCAATCAGCGCAGCGCGCCGGCAGTCGAGAACGGCCTGTTCCTCGTTCCGAAGGTGATCGAATGAGCGGCACGCCGGAACTCCACGAAATGGGCGTGACCGCGCTGGCGGCCGCGCTGCGCGAGCGCAAGGTCTCGGCGGTCGAGGCCGCCCGGCATCACCTCGCCCGGATGAAGCAGCACCAGGACCTGGGCGCCTTCGTCGCCGTCGACGAGGAGCTGACGATTGGCCAGGCCCGCGCGGCCGACGCGCTGATCGCGGCTGGCAACGCACCTGCCCTCGCCGGCGTTCCCATCGCGCACAAGGACATCTTCGTCACCGCCGACCTGCCGACGACGGCCGGCTCGCGCATCCTCTCTGGCTACCGCTCGCCCTTCGATGCGACGGTCGTTCGGCGCCTTGCGGAAGCCGGCGCCGTGACGCTCGGGAAATTGAGCTGCGACGAATTCGCGATGGGATCGGCCAACGAGAACGTGGCCGTGCCGGCCGTCGGCTTCGACAAGGCCGTGCCCGTGCGCAACCCCTGGGACACATCGCGCATTCCGGGCGGCTCCTCAGGCGGCAGCGCCGCCGTGGTGGCGGCCGGCCTAGCGCCGGCCGCGACCGGCACCGACACGGGCGGCTCGATCCGCCAGCCCGCTTCATTCTGCGGCGTGACGGGAATCAAGCCGACCTATGGCCGCGCCTCGCGCTACGGCATGGTCGCGTTCGCCTCCAGCCTTGACCAGGCTGGCCCGATGGCGCGCTCGGCCGAGGACTGCGCCCTGCTCCTGTCGTCGATCTGCGGCCCCGATCCGACCCGCGACTCGACCTCGCTGGACAAGCCGGCGGAAGACTTCTCGCGCTCGCTGGGCAGCTCGCTCGAAGGCCTGCGCATTGGCGTGCCTCGTGAGTTCCTCGGCGATGGCGTGGCGCCCGGCGTGAGGGCCGCCGTCGACGCCGCACTGGCCGAGTACGAGAAGCTCGGCGCCCGGCGCGTCGAGATCACGCTGCCGCGCACCGAACTGTCCATCCCGGTCTATTACATCCTCGCGGCCGCGGAGGCCTCCAGCAATCTGAGCCGCTTCGACGGCGTCAAGTTCGGTCATCGCGCGCAAAACTACAAGGACCTGGCGGACATGTACGCGAAGACGCGCGAGGAAGGCTTTGGCGACGAAGTCAAGCGCCGCGTCATGATCGGCACCTATGTGCTGTCGCACGGCTACTACGACGCCTACTACCTGCAAGCGCAGAAGGTGCGACGCATGATCGCCGACGACTTCCAGCAGGCCTTCGGCCAGTGCGACCTCATCGCCGGCCCGGCCGCGCCCACCGTGGCCTGGAAGCTCGGCGAGCACGGCGACGACCCGGTCGCCGACTACCTTGCCGACATCTTCACGCTGCCGGCCTCGCTGGCGGGCCTGCCCGGCATGAGCCTGCCGGCCGGCTTCGGCGAAAACGCCATGCCCGTGGGCCTGCAACTGGTCGGCAACTACTTCGCCGAAGCGAAGCTGTTGAACGCGGCGCATCGCTTCCAGCAGGCGACCGACTGGCACCAACGCGCGCCAAAGGGCTATTGAGGGCTATCGAGATGAGCCAGATGAGCAACACCGAACAACTGCAGCAGGGCCGGCCGACCGGCCCGCTGGTCCAGGGCTACGAAGTCATCATCGGCTTCGAGACCCATGCCCAGCTTTCGACCGCGTCGAAGATTTTCAGCCGTGCCTCCACCGCCTTCGGCGCGGAACCCAACACGCAGGCTTCGCCGGTCGACCTCGCGCTGCCGGGCACGCTGCCGGTCATGAACAAGGGCGCGGTCGAGCGCGCGATCCGCCTCGGCCTCGCGCTGGGCTCGCACATCGCGCCGCGCAGCGTGTTCGCACGCAAGAACTACTTCTACCCGGACCTGCCGAAGGGCTATCAGATCAGCCAGTTCGAAATCCCGGTGGTGCAGGGCGGCTCGGTCAGCTTCTTTCTCGGCGACGAGAAGAAGACGGTGCGGCTCGTACGCGCGCATCTCGAGGAAGACGCGGGCAAGTCGCTGCACGAGGACTTCATCGGCCAGTCGGGCATCGACCTGAACCGCGCGGGCACGCCGCTGCTCGAGATCGTCACCGAGCCCGACATGCGCTCCACCGCCGAGGCGGTGGCCTACGCGCGCGAGTTGCACAAGATCGTGACCTGGATCGGCATCTGCGACGGCAACATGCAGGAAGGCAGCTTCCGCTGCGACGCCAACGTGTCGGTGCGCCGCCCCGGCGAGAAACTCGGCACGCGGCGCGAGATCAAGAACCTGAACAGCTTCAAGTTCATGCAGCAGGCGATCGACTACGAGATCCGCTGGCAGATCGAGGAGATCGAAGACGGCCGCAAGGTACAGCAGGCTACGGTGCTCTTCGACCCGGAGACGGGCGAGACGCGCGCCATGCGGACCAAGGAAGACGCGGCCGACTACCGCTACTTCCCCGATCCGGACCTGCCGCCGCTCGCGATAGCGCAGGAATGGATCGAGCGCGTGCGCGCGGGCATGCCCGAATTGCCGCGCGCGATGGCCGAGCGCTACGTGCGCGACCACGGCCTGTCGGAATACGACGCCGCCCAGCTCACGCAGAGCCCCGAGCTCGCGCACTACTTCCAGAGCGCCGTCTCCGCCGGCGCCAACGCCAAGCTCGCAAGCAACTGGATCACCGGCGAGATCGCGCGCCGGCTCAACCAGCTGGACCTCACCATCGCCGACGCGCCGGTAACGCCTGTGCAGTTGGCCAAGCTGATCCAGCGCATCGGCGACGGGACGGTCTCGAACAATGCCGCGCGACAGGTCTTCGATGCACTGTGGACGGGTCAAGGCACGGATGCCGACGCCCTGATCGAGGCCAAGGGCCTGAAGCAGATGAGCGACACCGGCGCGCTGGAGAAGATCGTCGACCAAGTGCTGGCCACGAACCAGAAGAACATCGACGAATACCGCGCCGGCAAAGACAAGGCCTTCAACGCGCTGGTCGGGCAGGTCATGAAGGCCAGCCAGGGCAAGGCCAACCCGGCACAGGTGAATGCGCTGCTGAAGACGAAGCTCGGCTAGCGGCCTGGATCAGGAATTGCGCCGGGCCTGGCGGTACAGCCCGTCGACCTTCGGCAGGTTGGCTTCCAGGATCCGGATGCGGTCGGCGCCGCTCGGGTGCGTGGAGAGGAAGCTCAGCCCGCCCTCGCTCTTCGACGCCTTCGCCATCTTTTGCCACAGCGACACGGAAGCCTTCGGGTCGTAGCCGGCGCGCGCCGCCAGCTCGAGGCCGACCAGGTCCGCCTCGGTCTCGTCGCTCCGGCTGAACTTGAGGGTGACCAACTGCGTGCCGGCACGTGCCGCGAGATCTCCCGCCTGGCCGAGGCCGAGCAATTGCGCCGTGATGGAGAGCGCGGCGCCCGTGCCCGCGCTTTTGGCCAGGCGGGCGCGCGCATGCTCGCGCAGCGCGTGCGCCATCTCGTGCCCCATGACCATGGCAACCTCGTTATCGTCGAGCTTCAGTTGGTCGAGGATGCCGGTGAAGAAGGCGATCTTGCCCCCCGGCATGCAGAAGGCGTTGATCTGCTTGCTGCCGATCAGATTGACCTCCCACTTCCATTGCGTGGCCCGCTCGTTCCACCTGGGCGCGAAAGGGATGATGCGCGCAGCGATCGCGCGCAGGCGAAGCAATTGCGCGTTGCCGTCCGGTGCGAGCGCACCCTTCGTCCTGGCCTGCGTCATCAGTTGCTCGTACTGCTGCACGCCGGCCTCCTCGACATTTGACGCGGGCACCAGGTTGCGCGCGACGGAGGCCTTGCCGACGTCCACCTGCGCGAGGGTGGGCGCGGACACGGCAGCGCCCGCCGCGAGCAGGAAAGCACGGCGGCACTGCCAGGGACCAGCGCGGGAAATGCAGAACAAGCACATGCGGGAATAATAGGCGGCCCCAACAGCCTCCCTTCATGTCCGCACCACCGGCTGCCGAAGCCCCCTCTTCCCTGCCCTGGCGCGACGCGCTCAAGGTCTATCTCGAACCCGCGACGCTGCGCATGCTGGCGCTGGGCTTTTCCGCGGGCCTGCCGCTCCTGCTTGTGCTGGGCACGCTGAGCTTCCGTCTGCGCGAGGCGGGCATCGACCGCACCACGATCGGCTACCTGAGTTGGGTCGGCCTTGCCTACGGCTTCAAGTGGGCCTGGGCGCCGCTGGTGGACCGGCTGCCCGTTCCGCCCCTGACCACGCTGCTCGGGCGCCGCCGGGGCTGGTTGTTGCTGGCCCAGCTGATCGTCGTGGCGGGGCTCGTCGGCATGGCGCTCAACGATCCGCGGGACGGCTTGCCGCCGCTCATCTGGTGCGCGCTGGCGGTGGCCTTTGGCTCGGCCACGCAGGACATCGCGCTGGACGCCTTCCGCATCGAATCCGCCGCGACGCGCAAGCAGGCCGCGCTGGCGGCGGCCTACCAGACCGGCTATCGCCTCGCGATGATCTGGGCCGGCGCAGGCGTGCTGTGGATCGCGGCCTGGGCCGAACTGGCCGGTGCAACGGGCTACCAGAACAGTGCCTGGAAGGCCGCCTACCTCGCCATGGCGGCATCGATGGCGGTCGGCGTGATCACCGTGCTCCTTTCGCCCGAGCCCGTGCGCGCCGAGCAACCCAGGCCGCGGAACGTGGCCGAATGGCTGCGGAGCGTGCTGGTGGAGCCCTTCGCCGATTTCATCCGCCGCTACAAGTGGCAGGCCGCGCTGATCCTGGCGCTGATCGCCGTCTACCGGATCAGCGACGTCGTCATGGGCATCATGGCCAACCCTTTCTATGTCGACATGGGCTTCAGCAAGGACGAAGTCGCCACCGTCAGCAAGATCTACGGCGTGGTGATGACGCTGGTCGGCGCCTTCGTCGGCGGCGTGCTGTCGATGCGGCTGGGCGTGATGCGGGTGCTGATGCTGGGCGCCGTGCTGAGCGCGGCCAGCAACCTGCTGTTCGCCTGGCTGGCGTCGCGCGGCCACGACCTGACCGGGCTGATCTTCGTCGTCTCGGCCGACAACCTCGCTGGCGGCATCGCCTCGGCGGCCTTCATCGCCTACCTGTCGAGCCTGACGAACATCAGCTACTCGGCCACCCAGTACGCGCTCTTCAGCTCACTGATGCTGCTGCTGCCAAAGTTCATTGCCGGATACTCCGGGGCGTTCGTCGACGCATACGACTACTCCGCCTTCTTCATCGGCACCGCCGCGCTGGGCGTCCCGGTGCTGCTCCTCGTGGCCTTGGCCTCAAAGGCGGCCACAGCCGGGGAAGGCACTTCCAAATAGGGCAATAGAATCCATAATGGTGCTATAACGGCATCATTTTGAAGTCAACATGACCACCCTCTCCATCAAGGACGTTCCGGACGACGTGGCCGAGCGCTTGCGCCAGCGCGCGGCGCGCAACCATCGCTCGCTCCAAGGCGAGCTGATGGCGATCGTGGAACAGGCGGTCAAGAACGAGCCCGACCCGGAACGGCCACCAGCTGCGGCGCCCGTGCCCGCCTGGTCGGCCCGCTCGGCCTTCGCCGGCGTCGCCCTCGGCGTGAGCGGGCGGGTGATCCTGCGGCGCGGCAGCAAGATGATCGAACAGATCGCCACCGAACACCGTGCCAGGTTTCCGGAGCCGATCGGGTCCGGCCCCAACGCGGTCGACATCATCCGCGCGGAAAGGGACGCCCAATGAAGCGCGCCACCCTCCTCCCGGTATTGATCGCTGAACCGTCCGCCGCCTATGCGATGCGCCCGCCCATGGTGGTGGATTGCAGCGTGCTCTGCGCTGTCCTGTTCGATGAGCCGACGCGTGACGCGGCGCTGGCGCGGCTGGTCGGCCGGACCCTGCATGCGCCGAACCTGCTCGACCACGAGGTCGTCAGCATCGCGCTGCACAAGCGCCGGCACGACTGGCCAGCGGACTCCCTGGCGCTCGCGCTGACCGACTACTCGGCCTACGACATCGAGCTGCATCCGGTCGACCTGGTCGCGCAATTCGAGTTGGCAGCGCGCTTCCAGCTTTCCGCCCCCGAAGCGGCTTACCTCTGGCTGGCAGCGGAACTGCGGGCGCCGCTGGCCACTTTCGACCAACGGCTCGCGACCGCAGCGCGGCAACACCTGAGCACCCTGTCGTGAAACGCCATCCCAAGCGGCATATCCGCCGACGGCGGCTCGGCACGGTGAACTGGTAGTCTTGCCACAATTCATGATATTTGTGAACAAAGTGGCACATCGCATCGACCCCCTCCAGATCAGCGCCTTCACCGCGACCTCGGCTGTCGGCGTGGGCAAGGCCGCTCTTACAGCGGCGCTCGAAAGCTCACGAAGCGGCCTGCGAGCCAACGACTTCGGACCCTCGCCGCTGCCGACATGGATTGGCCGCGTGGAGGGCCTCGAGGAGTTGCGCCTGCCGGAAAAGCTGGCGGGCTGGGATTGCCGCAACAACCGGCTGGCCTGGCTGGGCCTGCAGGCGGACGGCTTCATGGAAGCAGCAGCAGCCGCGCGCGAACGCTACGGCCCGGCGCGCGTCGCGCTGGTGCTGGGCACCTCGACCTCGAGCATCGGCGAAACCGAGGAGGCGTACACCCGGCTCCTGGCTGACGGCGGCTTCCCTCTCGACCAGCGGCGGCCGAAGGTGCATACGCCGCACTCGCTGGCGATGTTCGTGCAGGAAGCGCTGGGGCTCGAAGGCCCCGCGGAGACGATCTCCACCGCCTGTTCGTCGAGCGCCAAGGTGTTCGCCTCCGCCGAACGCATGATCCGCCTCGGCTTGGTTGATGCGGCCGTGGTCGGCGGCGTCGACACGCTGTGCGGCAGCGTGCTGTTCGGCTTCAACTCGCTCGAACTGGTTTCAACCGAACCGTGCCGGCCCTTCGATGCGACCCGCAACGGCATCAGCCTGGGCGAAGGCGCAGGCTTCGCGCTGGTGGAGCGTGGCCGCGGCCCGCTCGAATTGCTGGGTTACGGCGAGGCAAGCGATGCGCACCACATGTCGACGCCGCACCCGGAGGGCCTGGGCGCCGAGCGGGCGCTGAACGACGCACTCGCGCGCGCCGGCCTTGCCGCCGACGCGATTGACTACATCAACATGCACGGAACGGCGAGCATGAAGAACGACGAGGTCGAGGGCGCGATGGTCGCCCGTCGCTTTCCCGCGACCACCCATGCCAGCTCGACGAAGGGCTTCACCGGCCACACGCTCGGAGCGGCGGGCATCGTCGAGGCCGTGATCAGTCTCCTGGCCATCGAAACCGGCCTCATGCCCGGCAATGTCAACACAACCGTCATCGATGCCGACTGCGGCCCGCAGATCCGCCTGCAGCCCGCGCGAGGCGATGTGCGTTATGCACTGAGCAACTCTTTCGGCTTCGGTGGCAACAACTGCTCGCTGGTCTTCGGCAAGGGGGTCTCGGCATGAGCCAGTCCGACAAGCGCCAGACGCCCACGCTCTACATCGAGGGCCCGGCCTTCTGGGCGCCGGCCCTGCCTGGATGGGAAGCCGCGCGCGCCGTGTTTCGCGGCGAGGCCGCGCCCGCCGATCCGCCGGCCAAGCGGCCCTCGCCCCAGTTGCTCGCACCGGCGGAGCGGCGGCGCGCACCCGATACGGTCGCGCTGGCCCTCGAAGTCGCCGGCGCCGCCATCGCCGCCTCGGGTCGCGACGCGGCGGACCTGCCCTGCGTGTTCGCCTCGGCGCATGGCGACCTTGGCATCAACGACTACATGTGTGCCACCCTCGCGACCGACCCCAAACTGCTGTCACCCATCAAGTTCCACAACTCGGTGCACAACGCGGCGGTGGGCTACTGGACCATCGGCACCGGTTGCATGGCGCCCAGCAATTCGCTCTCGGCCTACGAAAGCAGTTTCGCGGCTGGATTGCTGGAAGCCGCGGCGCAAGCCGCAGCCGACGACTGCGCCGTGCTCCTGACCGGCTATGACATGCCGGCGGTGGGCGCACTCGCCTCCGTCACGACAAGCCGCGACCTGCTCGCCGTGGCGCTCGTGCTCTCACCGACGCGCACGCAGCGCACGGTGGCGGCCTTTGACTGGTCATTGCAGCCCGGTCCCGCGCCCGCCCTGCCCGAGCCCTCGAACGCCGCGCGCGCGCTGAGCGGCAATGCCATGGCCGATGCCCTGCCGCTGTTCGAGGCGCTGGCACGCGCCAGGCCGGAGTCCATCAACCTGCCGCTGTCGCACAAGCTGTTCCTCCAGCTGCGGCTCCAACCGCAGAGCTGACCTTGTGAGCCCGCCCCTGCGCCAGCACGATGTCGTGATCATGGGCGGGGGGCTCGCGGGCCTGACCCTGGCGCTGCAGCTCAAGCGTCGCTTCGACGACCTCGACGTGGTGGTGCTCGAGCGGCGCGCGCACCCTGTGCCGCATGCGGCCCACAAGGTCGGCGAGTCTTCGGTCGAGATCGGCGCGCATTACTTCGACACGGTGCTCGGCCTCAAGCCGCACATGCAGGAGGCTCAGTTGCGCAAGTTCGGCTTCCGCTTCTTCTTCAGCGAAGGCCGGCGCGACATCGACCAGGTGACCGAGATCGGTGCCAGCCGGTACCTGTCCGTCCCCAGCTACCAGATCGACCGCGGCATCTTCGAGAACTACCTGGCCGAGGAAGCCGCACGACGCGGCGTGCACTTCGTTGACAACGCCCTCGTACGCAGGATGGATCTGGCGGAAGACGGCCAGCATCCCCACCGGCTCGAATGGACGCAGAACGGCGAAACGCATCAGATCCACGCGCGCTGGCTGATCGACGCCTGCGGCCGCGCCGGCATGCTCAAACGCAAGCTCGGGCTCGCCCAAGCCAATGCGCATGACTGCAACGCGGTCTGGTTCCGCATCGGCGAGCGAATCACCATCGACGAATGGAGCGACGACCCGACCTGGCGCGCGCGCTGCGAGCCCCAGGCCCGCTGGCTTTCAACCAATCACCTGGTGGGTGCGGGCTACTGGGTCTGGCTGATCCCGCTGGCGTCCGGTTCGCACTCGGTGGGCATCGTGGCGGACCCGCGCCTGCATCCGCTGGCCGGCATGGACAGCTTCGACAAGGCCATGAGCTGGCTCCAGGCCTGGCAACCGCGCCTGTACGACGAACTCGACGGCAAGCGTCACCTGCTTCAGGACTTCGCCTTCTTCCGCAATTTCTCCTACGGCTGCAAGCAGGTGTTCTCGGGCCAACGCTGGGCGCTCACCGGCGAGGCGGGCCTGTTCCTGGACCCCTTCTACTCGCCCGGCAGCGATTTCATCGCGATGAGCAACACCTACATCACCGACCTTGTTGCCCACGATCGCGCCGGCCACTCGGTGGAGGCCCGCGCGCAGCTCTACGACCAGATCTACCATTCCTTCTACGAGAGCACGCTCGCGCTCTACACCGACCAGTACCCGCTTTTCGGCGATCCGGAAGTGCTGCCTGTGAAGGTCATCTGGGACTACACCTACTACTGGGGCGTGCTCTCGCAGATCTTCTTCCAGCACCGGCTGACTGATCTCGGGTTGCTGGGCAGCCTGCGCGAGGAATTGCAGCACTGCCAGCGCCTGAACATCGCGATGCAGGATTTCCTGCGCGCCTGGTCCGCCGTCAGCCGCAAGCGCAACCCTGCCGTGATGCTCGACCAGGCCGCGCTGCCCTGGTTCGCCGAACTCAATCGCAGCCTCAACGACCAGCTGGACGACGAAGCCTTCAAGGCCCGCATGCGAGCCTGCGTCGAGCAGTTGCGCACCCTGGCTGGCGAGATCCTGGCGCGCGCCACGGCGGAGCACCCGGGCCTCGACGGAATTGCCCTGCGGGCCCTGCGGGCCGAGCAGATGACACCATTGCCGGCTGGCCCCAGACTGGCCCCGATGCTTTTCGAGGCCGCCTGACCGTTACGAACGGCCGCGAGGTTTACGTCAACTTTACGGGGCGTTCAAGCCTGCTTGGCGCCGTGGGATGACGCTACGTACATGAAAACCGGTATTGCCGGCCGAGGACCGAGATGAGCACCCCCCAACTCCTGATGATCGAAGACGACATGCGCCTCGCGCAGATGGTCGGCGAATACCTGACGCAGTCCGGCTTCGGCTTCACCCACGCGGGCGATGGCGCGAGCGGCATCGAGCAGCTCCAGCAGCGCTCGCCCGACCTCGTGATTCTCGACCTGATGCTGCCGGACACCGACGGACTCGAGGTCTGCCGTCGCATCCGGGCGCTGCCCAACGGTCTGTCCAAGGTCTCTGTGTTGATGCTCACGGCCAAGGGCGACCCGATGGACCGCATCATCGGCCTGGAGATCGGCGCCGATGACTACCTGCCCAAGCCCTTCGAGCCGCGCGAACTGCTCGCCCGCATCCGCGCGGTGCTACGCCGGCGCGGCGAGCCGCAAGGCGAAGCGACCGCGGCGACGGTGACGCGCTTCGGCTCGCTGGAAATCGACCGCAACGCGCGCACCGTCACCGTCGCGGGCGAAGTCGCCGATCTCACTTCCTACCAGTTCGACCTGTTGACCGCGATGGCTGAGCGTGCCGGCCGCGTGCTGACGCGCGACCAGATCATGGAAGCCGTGCGCGGGCGCGAGTTGGAGGCCTTCGACCGCTCGATCGACGTCCACATGGGCCGCATCCGCGCGGCGATCGAAGTGGATGCCAAGAATCCGAAGCGCATCCTGACCGTGCGCGGCGTGGGCTACGTCTTCGCCAAGCAGCAAGACTGATGTTGCTGAAGCTCTATCAGCGCCATCTCTACGTCCGCATCTGGCTGGCAGTGGTGGCTGGCGTATTCATCCTGACCCTGACCGCCAACTGGATCGTCCGCGTGGCGGCTGAGAACGAACGCGAGCGGCTCGCGCCGGTGCCGCGCGAGGTGGTCGTGCTCGACGCGCAGGACCGACAGATCGGCAGCGGCAAGGCGATGCGCGTGCCGGGCGCCGGCCTGGAATTCGACGTGTCGCTGAACGACGGCCGCGCCCTCACGCTGCAGGTCGCGCCGCGCGAGCGGCCGACGGGAACCGGCGGTTTCGCGCCCTGGCGCACGCCCTTCGGACTCGGCTGGATGGTTGCGCTCGTGGGTGTCGCGGTCGCGCTCGGCGTCTACCCGATCGTGCGCCGCCTCACCAAGCGGCTGGAGGAACTGCAGCGCGGCGTGCAGCGTTGGGGCGAAGGCGATCTTTCGGTGCGCGTCGAAGAAGACGGACAGGACGAGGTCGCCGACCTGTCCAACCGCTTCAACGGCGCCGCGGCCCGCGTCGAGGAATTGATCCGTTCGCACAAATCGCTGCTGGCCAATGCCTCGCACGAACTGCGCTCGCCGCTCACGCGCATCCGCATGGGCCTTGAACTGATGGGCGACCGGCCCAGCCCTGGCGCACGCGAGGAAATCGCGCGCAACATCGGCGAGCTCGATCAGTTGATCGACGAGATTCTGCTTGCCAGCCGCCTCGATGCGAAGGAGGCCGACATGGGCACCGTCGAGGTGGTCGACCTCACCGGCCTGGCGGCCGAGGAATGCGCCCGCGTCAATGCCGAGCTCGATGTCGCGGAGGACAGCAGCAGCGCCGATCTGACGGTGCGTGGCGTGCCGCGCCTGCTGCGCCGCGCGATCCGCAACCTGCTGGAGAACGCGGGGCGCTATGGTGCAGGCGAGATCACGCTTGAGCTCGCCACCCGCCCTGGCAAGGCCGAGATCCGCGTCAACGACCGCGGGCCCGGCGTGCCGGCCACGCTTCGCGACCGCATCTTCGAGCCCTTCTACCGCCTGCCCGGCGCCAGCGAGCGCAACGGTGGCGTCGGGCTCGGCCTGGCGCTGGTGAAATCGATCGCCGAACGGCATGGCGGCAGTGTGCGATGCGAGGAGCGTTCGGGCGGCGGCGCGAGCTTCGTCATCGCCCTGCCAACCTAGGTCCGCGGGGGGCCTTCGGCCCCGGGGAGCGTGGCTAGAATCGCCCGCACCATGCAGAGATCGAACATCGTCCGCCCCGCAGCCATGTTCTGGGGGCTCGTGGTGTTCATGCCCGTCGGCGTCCCCTATGTCGCCTGCCTGCTGCTGCTGCTCACCTTGCTTGCCGCGGGCGATCTTCGGGAACGCGCGGCGCGGCTGCGAGCCAATCCCCTCTGGTGGCCGGTCATGGCCTACGTCGCCTGGACGCTGATCGTCCTGGCATTGCGGCCGCACTATCCCCAGACCCCCTCCAACCTCGTCCACGGCCTGCGCATCGCGCTCACCGTGCTGCTGGCCATGGCCCTGCGGCGGGACGAGGCGATCTGGGCGATGCGCGGCTTCCTGCTGATGACCGTGGTCAACATGGCCCTGGTCGCGATCTACTACGGCATCGGCTTCCCGCTGTGGGAGCCCTGGCGGGGCACGCTGACAGTGGTCGGCAACAAGTCCATCAGCAACGCCTTGCTCTTCACGATCTTCGGGACGACGGCGGCGATCTACGGCCTGAAGGCGCTTTCCGAGCGCCGGATCCTGCATGCGTGCGTGGCTTTCGCGACCACGGTGGCGACGGCATCGATCGCCATGCTGGCGCTTTCCTCACGCACGTCGCTCCTGGCGTTGCTGCTGATCATTCCCGCGGCCTGCGTGCACCAGTGGCGGCGACAGCTGAAGGTGCTGGCCGTCGCCATGCTGGTCGGCGGCGCGCTGGTGGGAATCGGCATCTGGAACTCGCCGAAAGTTCAGCAGAAGTTCGAGCTCGGCGTGCAGGAGATCGAGCAGGCGCAAGCGGGCGGCGTGTCCGAAGGCAGCTGGGTCGTGCGCTTCTACATGTACCGCGAGACGGCGCAGATGATCATCGACAAGCCACTCGCGGGCTGGGGCATCGGCGGCTGGACGGAGCAATGGCATCTGCGCGGGCCCAAGCTGCTGGCGGACTACAACATGCCCCACAACGACTTCCTCTGGATGGGCGCACAGGCCGGGATTCCGGGCACCCTCAGCCTGTTCGTGCTGCTGGTCGGCAGCGTCTGGCTGGCCTGGCGCCGCGAAGACGTCATCGGCCGCTGGGCCTTCGGCGCGACGCTTGTCATGCTCATCGCCACCAGCGCGAACTCGGCCCTGCGCGATGCGCAGATCGGCCTGTCGCTGCTGTGGGTGGCGATGATCTACCTGCGGCTCGCCCTGGAGCCCGGCGACTCATGGCGTGACCTGCTGCCGCGCCGCGCGATGGCCAGGCTCAGTGCGAGTGTCCCGCTACCTCACCCGCCTTGAGCCTGTAGACGGTGCCGCAATAGGGGCACTTGGCCTCGCCGAGGCGTGCCACGTCGAGATACACCTTGGGGTGGGCGCTCCACAGCTTCATGTCGGCCTTGGGATTGGGGCAGAACACGCCGCCCTGGTGGTTCAGGTCCTGCGCCAGCAGTTCGATCACGGAGTTCGTCGCCATGTTCAGACCTTCGTGAGCCAGTGGGCGTACTTGGGATTGCGGCCGTTCACGATGTCGAAGAAGGCATTCTGGATCTTCTCGGTGACCGGGCCGCGCGAACCGATGCCGATCTCGACACGGTCGAGTTCGCGGATCGGCGTGACTTCCGCCGCCGTGCCGGTGAAGAAGGCCTCGTCGGCGATGTAGACCTCGTCCCGCGTGATGCGCTTTTGCACGAGCTCGATGCCCAAGTCCTTGCAGATGTGGAAGATCGTGTTGCGCGTGATGCCGTTGAGCGCGCCGGCCGAAAGGTCGGGCGTGTAGACCACGCCGCCCTTGACCACGAACACGTTCTCGCCCGCGCCTTCGGAGACGAAACCGCTGGCATCGAGGAGCAGGGCCTCGTCGTAGCCGTCGTCCAGGGCCTCCATGTTGGCGAGGATGGAGTTGCTGTAGTTGCTCACGGCCTTGGCCTGCGTCATCGTGATGTTGACGTGGTGGCGCGTGTAGCTGGAGGTCTTGACGCGGATGCCGCGCTTCATGCCTTCGTCGCCCAGGTAGGCGCCCCAGGCCCATGCCGCGACCATGGCGTGGATCTTGTTGCCGCGGGGGTTGACGCCCAGCTTCTCGGAGCCGATCCAGACCAGCGGGCGCAGGTAGCAGCTCTCCAGCTTGTTCTCGCGCACGACCTGTTTCTGGGCCTCGTTCAGCTGCTCGGCCGAGAAGGGAATCTTCATGCGCAGGATCTTGGCGCTGTTGAAGAGCCGCTCGGTGTGCTCGGCCAGGCGGAAGATCGCCGTGCCGTTCTGCGTGTTGTAGGCGCGTACGCCCTCGAAAGCGCCGCAACCGTAGTGCAGCGTGTGGCTCAGCACGTGGATCTTGGCTTCGCGCCAATCCACGAGATCACCGTCCATCCAGATCTTGCCGTCACGGTCGTCCAGTGCGGGGGGCAGCGCGCTCATGTTCTTTGTCCTTTGGGGGGAGAGGGGGTATGTCGCAAAAGCTTTCGATTTTACGGCGGCGACCCTGACCCGCCGCACCGACAATGCACGGCTTTGCCAACCAGCCAGAAAAGGGTTTCAGTGTCCGTCTTCAAGAACGTCATCGTCTATCGCATCGAAGCTTCCTGGTCGCAGTCGCTGGCCGAGGCCGAGGAAAGCCTCGGCAAGCTGCGTTTCGTCCCCTGCGGCCCCTCGCAGGAGAAGTCCGCCGGCTGGGTGGAACCCCGCGGCGAAGAGCATGGCCCACTGGTCGAGTCGGTCGCCGCCCAGTGGCTGCTCGAGTACATGGTCGAGACCAAGACCCTGCCGGCCTCCGTCGTGCGCCGCAAGGTCGAGGAGCGCGCCGCGCAGATCGAGGCCGCCACCGGCCGCAAGCCCGGCAAGAAGGAAAAGAAGGAACTCAAGGAGGACGTGACACACGAACTGCTGCCGCTCGCCTTCACGCGCCATGCCCGCATCGCGGTGTGGATCGACCCGGCCGCGCGCCGGCTGGTCGTCAACGCGAGCAACGTGGCGCGTGCCGATGAGGTGGTGACAAGCCTGGTGAAGGCGCTCGACGGCTTCGCGGTCGCCCAGATCAACACGCAGATCGAACCAGCGGTTGCCATGTCCGGCTGGTTGTCGAGCCAGGAGCCGCCGGCCGGCTTCACCATCGACCGCGAATGCGAACTCAAGGCGACGGACGAATCGAAGGCGGTGGTGCGCTATGCCAAGCATCCGCTGGACATCGAGGAAGTGCGCCAGCACATCGCCGACGGCAAGCGCCCGACCCGGCTGGCCATGACCTGGGACGATCGCGTCTCCTTCGAGCTGACCGAGGGCATGCTGATCCGCAAGATCGTGTTCCTCGAAGGCACGCTCGATGATGCGCCCGCCTCCGGCAAGGAAGACAACTTCGATGCCGACGCCGCGATCGCGACGGGTGAACTCGGCCAGCTGGTGCCGGAACTGCTCGAAGCGCTTGGCGGCGAGATGCAGCTGGGCACGGCGCCCATGGCCGCGCCGCCGGCCGCAACCAGGACGGCGGCCGAGGCGCTGGCCGACGAGTCGGCGCCTTTCTAGACCGGCGGACGCAATGCGTCCGCGGCCCCGGGGCGGACGGCGTCGGCGCTCGGCGCGTCGGCCGCGGCCTCTTCGCCTTCCGACGAGATTTCGGGCCGCACCAGCGTCCACTCGGTCAGCTTGCCGTTCACGAAGACGGCATCGACCCAGGAGCCACCGGCGTCGGTCCAGCGGAAGTGCTCGGGCTGCTCATCCTTGGGGGAGCGCTGCTCGCCGAGCGCGCGTGTCATCGCGACCACGTGCAGCAGGGTCGCCTTCGGCTTGAGCTTGGCGTTGAGCATCACTGCGCTTGCAACCGTGCCGATCGGCCGGTCGGCGGCGCGCTTGAGCACCTGCAGCGCGCGGTTGAAATGCATGAGCAGGAACATCACGATGGCCCCGCTGACCAGGGCGACGCCGGCCCAGCCATAGCTGCGGTACGCCAGTCCGAGCAGCACCAGGCCGCCCAGTGGAACAAAGATTTTGCCGAGATTCATGGGGCGCATTGTCGCGCCCCTTGGCCGGACACCCGTCGCCCGCTCATTGAAGCCGCCGCACCACGTCCAGCGCCTCCTCGATGCGTTCCACCGCATGGATGGTCAGGCCTTCGATCTCCTTCGCTCCCTTTCGCGGCGCGTTGGCCTTCGGGACGATGGCGACGCTGAAACCCAGCTTCGCCGCCTCGCGCAACCGTTCCTGGCCGCGCGGTGCGGGACGGACCTCGCCGGCCAGACCGACCTCGCCAAAAGCGATGAAGCCCTTGGGCAGCGGCTTGCCGCGCAGGCTGGAGGTGATGGCCAGCATCACGGCCAGGTCCGCCGCCGGCTCGCTGATGCGAACGCCGCCCACGGCATTGACGAACACGTCCTGGTCCATGCATGCCACGCCCGCGTGTCTGTGCAGCACCGCCAGCAGCATGGCCAGGCGGTCTCGGTCCAGTCCGACGGAGAGGCGACGCGGGCTCGGCCCGCCATTGTCGACCAGGGCCTGGATCTCGACCAGCATCGGCCGCGTGCCTTCCAGCGTGACCAGCACCACGCTGCCGGGCACCGGCTCCGCGTGCTGGCTGAGGAAGATCGCGCTCGGGTTGGTGACGCCCTTCAGCCCGCGCTCGGTCATGGCGAAGACCCCGATCTCGTTGACCGCGCCGAAACGGTTCTTGATGGCGCGCACCAGCCGGAAGCTCGAATGCGTGTCGCCCTCGAAGTAGAGGACGGTATCGACCATGTGTTCCAGCACGCGCGGGCCGGCGAGGGCACCCTCCTTCGTGACGTGGCCGACCAGCACGACGGCAGTGCCGCTGGCCTTGGCGAAGCGCGTGAGATGCGCCGCGCATTCGCGCACCTGCGCGACCGAGCCGGGTGCCGAGGTGAGCTGGTCGGAGTAGACGGTCTGGATCGAATCGATCACCGCGATGGCAGGCCGCGTGGCGTCCAGCGTGGCGAGGATCTTCTCCAGCTGGATCTCCGCCAGCACCTGCACCTGCGAGTGCTCCAGGCCCAGTCGGCGCGAGCGCAACGCCACCTGCGCGCCGCTCTCCTCGCCCGTCACGTAGATCGCGTTGCGCCCGGCGCGCTGCAGCGCGTCGACCGCCTGCAGCAGCAGCGTCGACTTGCCGATGCCCGGATCGCCGCCGATCAGCGTGACGCCGCCGTCCACGATGCCACCGCCCAGCACGCGGTCGAGCTCGTCCAGCCCGGTGGGCGTGCGCTCGACGTCCGAAGCCTCGATCTCCGACAGCGTCGCCAGCTCCGCCGAACCCGCCAGCGCGGCGAACTGCGTGCCGAAGCGGTTGTTGGCGGCGCCGCCCGCAGGCGCCGCGACCTGCTCGATGAGCGTGTTCCAGGCGCCGCAGCTCGGGCAGCGGCCCAGCCATTTGGGGCTGGTGCCGCCGCACTCGGTGCAGACGAAGAGTGTTTTTTCCTTGGCCATGCGTCCGAGTGTAGGAGGCGCGGCGGGGTCGATCCGAGGGTTATCCCGGACCGGCGGAATCGAGCACTCATTTAATATATTAAATAAATCGGGCGGCCCCGGCGGAACACCAGATGAGCACGACTTTCTCCCATCGCAACCTCCCGCGCCTGCTGCTGCAGGCGCGCGAAGCCGTCATGGCGCATACCCGCCCCAGCCTGCGCGAACACGCGCTGTCCGACCAGCAATGGCGCGTGCTGCGCGTGCTGGGCGAACATGGCGCGGTCGAGACCGGCCGCGTCGCGCGCGAAGCCTTCATCCTCGGCCCCAGCCTGACCGGCGTGCTCTCGCGCATGGAGCGCGACGGGCTGATCGAGCGCAGCCGCGACCCCAACGACCACCGCAGCACGGTCGTCGAAGCCACCGCGCAGGGCCGCAAGCTGGTGAAGCGGCTGTCCTCCTCCATCGAGAAACACTACGAATGGATGGAAGAGGCCATGGGCAAGACCAAGCTCGACCAGCTCTATTCGCTGCTCGACGAACTGATCGCACTGGAGCAACCATGAGTTTCCTGCCAGCCGGCACCGTCTACGGCGTGCTGCTGAACTTCCGCGCCGAGGTCGAGGCGCTCGCGCCGAAGATGCACGAGCCGCCGTACAAGGCGCCACCGCAAGCGCCCATCCTCTACGTGAAGACCGCCAACACCTGGAGCACGCACGGCAGCGCGATCCCGGTGCCTGCGCGCGTTCCTGAAGTCGAGGTCGGCGCCACCATCGCGATGGTGATCGGCGCGGAGAACGACGTCGAAGGTTTCGTGCTGATGAACGACCTTTCCATCCCGCACGCCAGCTTCTTCCGCCCGCCGGTGAAGTTCAAGTGCCTTGACGGCTTCCTCGGCGTCGGCCCCGCGATGCGCGACGCGCAGGAGGTCGCGGACCCGGCTGCCTTCAGGCTGCAAGTGCGCATCAACGGCGAACTGCGCCAGTCGGTCGACTTCTCGCACACGGTACGCAACGCGTCGCGACTGCTCGCGGACGTCGGCAGCTTCATGACGCTCGCGCACGGCGACGTGCTGATGCTGGGCTGCGACGCTGGCCGGCCGCGCGCGCGCGTCGGCGACCGCATCGAGATCAGCGCCGACGGCTTCGAGCCCCTGGTCAACACCCTCGTGGAGGAAGCATCTTGAAGCACGCACGCATCCTCTTCGAAGGCGCGGTGCACGACGCCACCGAACGCGATGGCCAGCTGCTGCTGGCCGATGGCCGTGCGATCGGCTTCGACACCGTCTCCTGGCTGCCGCCCTTCGCGCCCGCGCCTCGGCCGCGCACCATCCTCGCGCTCGGCCTCAACTACGCCGACCATGCGAAGGAACTGGCCTTCAAGGCGCCGGAGGAGCCGCTGGTCTTCGTCAAGGGCGAAAGCACGCTCACCGGGCACCGGCAACTCACCAACCGGCCGGCCGGCGTGCAGTTCATGCACTACGAATGCGAACTCGTGATCGTGGTCGGCAAGACGGCGAAAAAGGTGCGCCGCGACGACGCCTACGACTTCATCGGCGGGTACACCGTGGCCAACGACTATGCGATCCGCGACTACCTCGAAAACTGGTACCGCCCCAATCTGCGCGTGAAGAACCGCGACACCTGCACGCCGATCGGCCCCTGGCTGGTCGACGCGAAGGACGTGCCCGACCCGATGGCGCTCGACCTGCGGACCACCGTCAACGGCAAGCTCACCCAGTCGGGCAACACGAAGGACATGATCTTCGACGTGCCCTTCCTGATCGAGTATTTCTCCAGCTTCATGACGCTGTCGCCCGGGGACCTGATCCTCACCGGCACGCCCGACGGCGTGGTCGACTGCCAGCCCGGCGACGTGATCGTGACCGAGATCGAGCGCATCGGCGCGCTCGTCAACACCATCCAAGGACAAGCATGAGAATCGAGCACCTGATCAACGGCAAGCCGGTTGCCGGCCGCGACTACTTCCAGACCGTCAACCCGGCCACGCAGGAAGTGCTGGCCGAGGTCGCCTCCGGCGGCGAGGCGGAGGTCAATGCAGCCGTCGCGGCTGCCAAGGAAGCCTTCGCCAAATGGGCCGCCATGCCCGCGCCGCAGCGCGCGAAGCTGATCCGCAAGCTGGGCGACCTGATCGCGGCCAACGTGCCCGAGATCGCGCAAACCGAAACCAATGATTGCGGCCAGGTCATCGCCCAGACCGGCAAGCAGCTGGTGCCGCGCGCGGCCGACAACTTCTACTATTTCGCCGAGATGTGCACGCGCGTCGACGGCCACACCTACCCCACCGAGACACATCTCAACTACACGCTCTTCCACCCGGTCGGCGTGTGCGCGCTGATCTCGCCGTGGAACGTGCCGTTCATGACCGCCACGTGGAAGGTCGCGCCCTGCCTGGCCTTCGGCAACACCGCGGTGCTGAAGATGAGCGAACTCTCGCCGCTGTCGGCCGCGCGGCTCGGCGAACTGGCGCTGGAAGCCGGCATCCCCGCCGGTGTGCTGAACCTGGTGCACGGCTACGGCAAGGACGCGGGAGAGCCGCTGGTCGGCCACCCGGACGTGCGCGCCATCTCTTTCACCGGCTCCACCGCGACCGGCAACCGCATTGTCAAGAGCGCGGGCCTGAAGAAATTCAGCATGGAGCTGGGCGGCAAGAGCCCCTTCGTGATCTTCGACGACGCGAACCTCGAGCGCGCACTCGACGCGGCCGTCTTCATGATCTTCAGCAACAACGGCGAGCGCTGCACCGCCGGCTCGCGCATCCTGGTGCAGCAGTCGATCTACGCCGATTTCGTCGCGAAGTTCGTCGAGCGCGCGAAACGAATCACGGTGGGCGACCCGCTGGACGAAAAGACCATCGTCGGTCCGATGATCTCGCAGGCCCATCTCGCCAAGGTGCGCAGCTACATCGAGCTCGGACCGAAGGAAGGCGCGACTCTGCTGTGCGGCGGCCTCACGGCGCCCAGCCTGCCCGAGCGGGTGAAGAAGGGCAACTTCGTCGCGCCCACGGTCTTCGCCGACGTCGACAACCGCATGAAGATCGCGCAGGACGAGATCTTCGGGCCCGTGGCCTGCCTCATCCCCTTCAAGGACGAGGCCGAGGCGATCCGCCTGTCGAACGACATCCAGTACGGCCTGTCGAGCTACGTCTGGACCGAGAACATCGGCCGCGCGCACCGAGTCGCAGCCGCCGTGGAGGCGGGCATGTGCTTCGTCAACAGCCAGAATGTGCGCGACCTGCGCCAGCCCTTCGGCGGCACCAAGGCCTCGGGCACGGGCCGCGAAGGCGGCACGTGGAGCTACGAGGTCTTCTGTGAACCGAAGAACGTCGCGGTGTCGCTGGGTTCCCACCACATCCCGCATTGGGGCGTGTGAGCGACCGCCCTGGAGGAGCAAAGCGATGAGCCTCTATGCCATGCAGAAATTCCTGTTCGCGCTCAACCGCGAGCCGCGGGTGCAGAAGCACTACGCCGAAGGCGGTGCCGCGCGCGCCGCGCTGCTCGACGGCTACGAGCTGACGCCGGAAGAGCGTGAAGCCATCGACACCGGCGACATCGGCAAGCTCTACGTCCTCGGCTGCAACGGCCAGTTGCTGATGCATTTCGCCCCCCTGCTCGGCATGCCCTGGGCCGACTACATCGCCGCCATGCGCGAGGGCGTCCGCAAGTACGGGCCGGTGCGCGCGGGCATCTATGCCATGACCACCGCCCACGATGAAAAGGTAGCCGGCGTATGAGCCTCGTATTCGCAGGCGTGTGCAGCCACGCCCCCGGCATCACCGGCCGCGCGCATCTCGCCGACCCGGCCGTGAAGGATGAATTCCACGCCCAGTTCCATCGGCTCGGCGCGGCGCTGCACGCGGCCAGGCCCGACGCGGTGATCGTCATCGCCGCCGAGCACTTCGCCAACTTCTTCATGAACAACATGCCGGCCTACGCGATCGGCATGGCCGACAGCTACGAAGGCCCCATCGAGGACCCGAAGTGGCTGGGCATCGAGAAGACCAAGGTCCCCGGCGACGCGGCGCTCTCTCAGCGCCTGATCCGCGAGGTGATGCAGACGGTGGACGTGGCTTACGCAGAGGAATGGAAGTTCGACCACGGCATCATCGTGCCGCTGCACTTCCTCACGCCGAAGTTCGACACCAAGGTGATCCCGGTCAACATCAACTGCCAGGGCCCGCCACTCACGCCGCTGCACCGCGCGTGGGCCTTCGGGGAGGCGCTGCGCCGCGCCTGCGACAAGGCACCCGAGCGCATCGCGATCATCGGCACCGGCGGCATCTCGCACTGGCCGGCGACGCCGGACTCCGGCAAGGTCAACGAAGCATGGGACCTTGAGTTCATGCGGCACTGGTGCGCCAACGACCGCGAGGCGATGCTCTCGATGGAGCGCTACAACGACGAGGCCACCTACCGCGAAGCGGGCCAGGGCGGCTTCGAGATCCGCACCTTCCTCGCCGTCGCGGCCGCCGCGCGCGGCAAGGGCGAGATCTTCCACATGAAAGCCATCCCGATCTTCGCGGTGACCTGCACGGCCGCCACGATGTCGGTCGAGTGAAACAAGGAGCCAGGCCATGCCCCATCTCGTGATCCTCTACACGCCCAACATCGAGCCGGAGACCGACATGTCGGCCCTGTGCCGCACGCTCGCCGACACCATGATCGAGCAGCGCGACGAGGCCGGCAAGGCGGTCTACCCGGTGGGCGGCACGCGCGTGCTGGCCTACCCCGCCGCGCACTACGCGGTGGCCGACGGCAAGGGCGACTACGCCTTCGTCTACCTCAACGTGCGCATGGCGGCGGGGCGCAGCGAGGCGGTGAAGAAGCGCATCGGCGACGCGCTGGTCGCGGCCGCGAACCGCCACTTCGAGCCGCTGCTGAAGAAACGGCCCGTCGGCATCACGCTCCAGATCGACGAAAGCACCGGGCAGGCCTACGACGGCAAGCTCGGCAACCTGCATCCGCTCTTCAACAAGTAGACCTTCATGCTCGCAAAGAACGTCATCCAGCAACTCGCTGCCGAACTGCAGGAAAGCGAGAAATCGCGCGTGCAGGTCGAGCACTTCTCCAAGCGCTTCCCCGAGATGACCATCGCGGACGGCTACGCGGTCTCGCGCGAGTGGGTGAAGGCCAAGCTGGCCGACGGGCGCGTCGCGCGAGGCCACAAGATCGGTCTCACCTCGCGCGCCATGCAACAGGCCAGCCAGATCACCGAGCCCGACTACGGCACGCTGCTGGACGACATGTTCTTCGAGCAGGGCGACATCCCCTTCAACCGGTTCATCGCGCCGCGCGTGGAGGTCGAGCTGGCCTTCGTGCTGGGCAAGCGGCTGCAGGGGCCGAACGTGACCATCTTCGACGTGCTCGCCGCCACGGACTACGTGGTGCCGGCGATCGAGATCATCGACGCGCGCATCGAGCAGTTCGACCGCCACACGAAGGCCATGCGCAAGGTCTTCGACACCATCGCGGACAACGCCGCCAACGCCGGCATCGTGACCGGCGGGCGTCCGGTGAAGCCCGACGCGGTAGACCTGCGCTGGGTCAGCGCCCTGCTCTACAAGAATGGCGTCATCGAGGAATCGGGCGTCGCGGCCGCGGTGCTCAACCACCCGGCCACCGGCGTCGCCTGGCTCGCCAACAAGCTCGCGCCATGGGACGAATGCCTGGAGGCGGGCGAGGTCGTGCTCGGCGGCTCCTTCACCCGCCCCACCACGGCGCTGCCCGGCGACAATTTCCATGCCGACTACGGGCCCCTCGGCTCGATTTCGTTCCGGTTCATCTAAAAGGTCGCCTCATGCAAACGCCTGCCAACCCCTTCAAGCAAGCCCTCGCCCAGAAACGCGCCCAGATCGGGCTCTGGCTCGGCCTCGCGGATTCGTACAGCGCCGAGATCTGCGCCGGCGCCGGTTTCGACTGGCTGCTGATCGACGGCGAGCACTCGCCCAACGGGCTGCGCAGTGTGTTGCAGCAGGCGCAAGCCATCGCCGCCTACCCGGGCGCCAACGCGATCGCGCGCGTGCCGGTGGGCCATGGCGATGTCGGCACGGCGCTGATCAAGCAGTACCTCGACCTCGGCATCCAGACCATCCTGGTACCGATGGTGGACACGGCGGAGCAGGCGCAGGCCATCGTCCGCGCGATGCGCTATCCGCCGCAGGGCATTCGCGGCATGGGCGGCGCCCGCGCCTCGCGCTGGGGCCGCTACCCGGCCTATGCGAAGGAAGCGAACGAACAGGTCTGCCTGCTGGTGCAGGCCGAGTCGCGCGAAGCGCTGACCAACCTGGACGCCATCGCGGCGGTCGACGGCGTGGACGGCATCTTCATCGGCCCGGCCGACCTCTCAGCCTCCCTCGGCCATGTCGGCAACCCCGGCCACCCCGAGGTGCAGTCGGCGATCGAGGACGCCATCGCGCGCATCCAGCGCGCCGGCAAGGCCGCCGGCATCCTGACGTCGGATGAGACGCAGGCGCGCAAGTACCTCGACCTCGGCACCCTCTTCGTCGCCGTCGGGCTGGACACCAACCTGCTGGTGCGCACCACCAGCGCGCTGGCCGCCCGTTTCAAGGACGGCGCCAAGGCCGCGCCCGTCAGCGCCACATATTGAAGACATGAGCGACTCCGCGAACGACGGCAAGCGCTTCCGCTCCGCCACCATCCGCGACGGCGTGATCCGCGCGACCACGCGCAGCTTCCTGCATGCGCTCGGCCAGGACGACGAAGACATCGCCCGCCCGCACATCGGCGTGTTCCACACCGGCGGCGAGATGAGCCCCTGCAACCTGAATCTTCGCGAGCAGGCGCAGCACGCCAAGACCGGCATCTACGCAGGCGGCGGCACGCCGCACGAATGCCCCGTGGTCTCGGTGAGCGACGGGCTCACCATGGCGCATTCGGGCATGCGCTTCTCGCTGATCTCGCGCGAGCTGATCGCCGACAGCGTCGAGGCTTCCACGCGCGGCCACCAGTGGGACGGCATCTTCGCCATCGGCGCCTGCGACAAGAACCTGCCCGGGCTGATGATGGGGATGGTGCGCTGCAACGTGCCCAGCGTGTTCGTGCACGGCGGCTCCGCCCTGCCCGGCCAGATGCCCGGCCCGGACGGCCGCGACCTGAACGTGGTCGACACCTACGAGACCATCGGCAAGGTGCTGGCAGGCGACGCGACGGCGGACGAGCTCGAAGCCATGAGCCGCGCCTGCCTGCCGACGGCCGGCGCCTGCGCGGGCCAGTTCACGGCCAACACCATGGGCATGGTTTCAGAGGCGCTGGGCCTCGCGCCCATCGGCTCCAGCATGGTCCCGGCGGTCTTCAGCGAACGCGCGCCGCTGATGCGCCGCGCGGCGAGACAGCTGATGAAGGCGGTGATGGGCGAAAACCCCCTGCCGCGCGACATCGTCACGCGCAAGGCGCTGGAGAACGCCTGCGCCGTCGTCTCCGCGACCGGCGGCTCGACCAATGCCGCGCTGCACCTGCCGGCGATCGCGCACGAGGCCGGCATCAAGTTCCATCTCGACGACGTGGCCGAGGTCTTCGCGCGCACGCCGCTCATCGCCGACCTGCGCCCGGGCGGCAAGTACCTGGCGCGCGACGTGTTCTACATCGGCGGCGCGGGCGTGATCCTGCGCACGCTGCTGGCACAGGGCTACCTGCACGGCGACGCGCTGACCTTCACCGGCCGCACGCTGGCGGAGGAGGTGGCCGGCGCGGCGGAGCCCGACGGCCGAGTCGTGCGCAAGGCCGGCGACCCGATCACGCAGGACGGCGGCCTGGCGGTGCTCAAGGGCAACCTCTGCCCCGACGGCGCGCTGCTCAAGACGGCGGGATTGAAGACGCTGGTGCATCGCGGCCCGGCGCGGGTCTTCGATTCGGAGGAAGAGGCGCAGACGGCGGTGCAGAACCGACGCTATACGCCCGGCGACGTGATCGTGATCCGCAACGAAGGTCCCAAGGGCAGCCCCGGCATGCGCGAGATGCTGGGCATCACCGCCCTGCTCTACGGCCAGGGCATGGGCGACAAGGTCGCGCTGCTGACGGACGGCCGCTTCTCCGGCGCCACGCGCGGCCTGTGCATCGGCTACGCGGGACCGGAGGCGGCGGATGGCGGGCCGATCGCCGCCCTGGCGGACGGCGACATCATCGCCATCGACGCGCGGGCGGAGGCGCGCAGCATCATCGTGGAGCTTTCGGCGGAAGAAATCGCCGCGCGGCTGGCCGGACGTCAGGTAAACGCGGGGGTCCGGCACGGCGGCTTGCTGGAAAAATACGCGCTCACCGTGCGCCCTGGCCACCAGGGCGCCGTGACCCACTCGGGCGCGGTCACCTGGCTGCGCGACGAATCATGAAACACAACCGTCCGGAGGCACCCTCATCATGAACTTCACCCGCCGCAACCTGCTGCAAACCACCGGCGCCTCGGCGCTGCTCGCCAGCCTGGGGCAACAGGCCTTCGCGCAAGCGACGATCGAAACCGCCACCATCGTCACCGGCTTCGCGGCCGGCGGCACCTCGGACACCACCTGCCGGCGCCTGGCACTCAAGCTGAGCCCGGACTACGCCAGGACCGCCGTGGTCGAGAACCGCACCGGCGCGGGCGGCCAGATCGCCGTGAGCTACGTGAAGGGGCGCCCGGCCGATGGCGCGACCATCCTCCAGACACCGACCTCGATCCTCACGATCTATCCGCACATCTACAAGAAGCTGCCCTACGACCCGGTGGCCGACCTGACGCCGGTGTCGCTCGCCTGCATCTTCGATTTCGGCTTCGCGGTCGGCCCGGCCGTGCCCGCCAGCGTGAAGTCGGTGCCCGAATTCCTCGCCTGGGCCAAGGCCAACCCGGCCGGTGCGAACTTCGGTTCGCCCGCCGCCGGCTCGACACCGCACTTCATCGGCGCGCTGCTGGGCAAGAACGGCGGCGTGGAAATGAAGCACGCGGCCTATCGCGGCACGCAGCCGGCCATGCTCGACCTGCTTGGCAGCAACATCTCGGCCGTGTCGGGCCCGATCGGCGACATCACGCAGCACCTGGCCTCGGGCAAGGTGCGCATCCTGGGCGTCTCGGGCGAGAAGCGCAGCCGCTTCGCGCCGGACGTGCCGACCTTCGGCGAGCAGGGCATCAAGGACATGGCGCACAGCGAATGGTTCGCCTTCTTCCTGCCCGCCAAGGCCTCGCCGGAGCTGGTTGCGCGCCTGAACGCGTCGATGAAGTCGGCGCTGGCCTCGAAGGACGTGATCGACGGCCTGGGCACGTTCGGGCTGGAGGCGATGTCCTCCTCCCCGGCGGAACTGGCCGATCTGCTCAAGAAAGACACCGCCAAGTGGGCCCCCATCGTGAAGCAGGTCGGCTTCACCGCGGAGGGATAGAGCCACCCAGGCTCATGCAATACGCGTGCGGCGGACCACGAACCGACAATGGAAGGAACCGGAATGAACACACTCGCCGCCACGCCGCCCGCGCTGGTCCACCCGTCGATCCACCCCGACGAGCGCGCAGCCCGCCTGCAACTCGCCGCCTGCTACCGCGTCTTCGCGATGCTGGGCTGGACCGAGATGATCTACAACCACATCACTGTGCGCCTGCCGGACAGCGTGACGGGTGGCGCGAAGCAGTTCCTCATCAACCCGTTCGGCCTGCACTACAGCGAGGTCACCGCCAGCAACCTGGTCAAGATCGACCTGCAGGGCAAGGTGCTGGACGGCTCGAGCTGGCCGGTGAACCCCGCGGGCTTCACGGTGCATGCCGCCATCCACGACGGCTTGCCCGGCGCGCACTGCGTGATGCACACGCACACCACGGCCGGCGTGGCCGTGGCCTGCGTGCAGGGCGGCCTGCGGCAGACCAACTTCTATACCGCGCAACTGCATGGCATGGTGGCTTACCACGACTTCGAGGGCATCACCATCCACGCCGACGAAGGTCCACGCCTCCTCAAGAGCATCGGCGACCGGCAGGCGGTGATCCTGCGCAACCATGGGCTGCTGGCCTGGGGCCAGACGCTGCCGCAGACCTTCGCGATTCTCTGGACGCTGCAGCGCGCCTGCGAGATCCAGATGGCGACCTTTTCCATGGGCACGGCGATTCCCGTCTCCGAGGAGATCGCGCGGCGCTGCACGCGCGACGCGCTGCAGTTCAATCCGGCGCACGGCGCCGGCCAGGACGTATTCAATGCGCTCGTCCGTCAGGTCGACAGGATCGACGACAGCTACAAGAACTGAAGAATGAAAGTCTGTATCTACGGCGCCGGCGCGATCGGCGGCTGGATGGGCGTGAGGCTCGCACAGGCGGGCTGCACGCTCGACGCGGTGGCGCGCGGCGCCACGCTGGAAACCCTGAAGAAGAACGGCCTCACGCTCGCGAGCGGTGAGTCGCGGGTGTCGGTCCCGGTCCGCGCGAGTGCCGACCCCACGGAACTGGGCATCCAGGAACTCGTCGTCATCGCCGTGAAGGCGCCCGCCCTCCTGGGGGTGGCGCAGCAGATCGCGCCGCTGCTCGGCCCCGAGACCATCGTGCTCACGGCCATGAACGGCGTGCCCTGGTGGTTCCTGCAGGGCGGCTTCGGCGGAGATGCGGCGGGGGCGGAATTGCAGTCCGTCGACCCGGGCGGCCGGATCGGCCAGGCGATCCCGGCGCGGCATGTGATCGGCGGCGTGGTCCACGCGAGTTGCTCGCTGGACGCGCCCGGCGTGGTGCGGCACCACTTCGGCAACGGCCTCATCGTCGGCGAGCCCTCGGGCGAGGAGACGGCGCGCGTCGAGGCGCTGCATGCACTGCTGGTGCGCGCGGGCATCGAGGCACGGCTGTCGCGGCAGATCCAGAAGGACGTCTGGTACAAGCTCTGGGGCAACATGACCGTCAACCCCATCAGCGCGTTGACGATGGCCACCACCGACAAGATCCTCGACGACGAACTCGTACGCGGTTTCGTCTCGGCCATCATGCTGGAGGCGAAGGCCATCGGCGAGCGCATTGGCATCCCGATCGCGGACAGCCCCGAAGACCGTCACGCGGTCACGCGCAGGCTCGGCGCGTTCAAGACCTCGATGCTCCAGGACGTGGAGGCCGGCCGTCCCGTCGAACTCGACGCGCTGGTGAGTGCCGTGCGCGAACTGGGCCAGTTGGCCGGCGTGGCGACGCCCTTCACCGACGCGCTGCTGGGCCTGGCACGACTGCGCGCGAGGGAACTGGGCCTCTACTGAATCCTTTCAGCTTGCGCGCCGGCTTCAGCGCTTGAGGATCGCGCGCACCGCCTCGGGCAGCGAATTCACCTGGGGCATGAAGCGGTCCAGCACCGCGCCCAGCAGCACGGCGCAGAACAGCGCGCCGAGCAGCGGTTTCCACGTAAGTCGCACGGCGGCGCTGAGCCAGCCTTCGCGCGCGACGCGCACCGCGGCGCGCGCCGAGACGTACGAGAACGCGAGCTCGATGGCGACCGCCAGCAACGCGTCCCACCCGAAATAGAGCATCACCAGCGCCCCGGCGCCGAAGACGATCGCCACCCCGATCAGGAAGATCGCCACCACCGGCACCACGATCACGGCGCCGTCATCTGCCCCGGCGGCAAGGTCCAGCGCGCCGCCGGCCGCGTCGCCGATGCCGGCATTCGCGTCCAGATGCGCCGGCGCGCTGTGCGGCCCGGTGCCGCCGCCCAGGTCCGGTGCATCCGGCAGATCCGGGTTGATGCGGGTGTCTCCCGACACCAGCCTTGCCGCCCACCAGCGCAGCACGAGCAGGTAGGCCAGGTAGCCCGCGCCCAGGGTCACGAAGTAGCGCAGCGCGAGCGATTCCACACCGAGGCGCATCTGCACATGCGACACCAGCCACATCAGCAGCAGCGTGAAGGTGCCGATCATCAACCCGTGGGTGCGCAGGTTGTGGTTGCGACGCAGGTCCTGCTCGACCTGCGTTTCCCACAGGCGCACCGAGCGCCAGTTCGAAAGGATCTTCAATCCGCCTCCGTCCGCCGGCCGGTCAGTCGGCCGTGAACGGCACGCGCGGCGCCACGGCGCACATGAGCTCGTAGCCGACCGTGCCCGCCGACTGCGCCACGTCGTCGATGGAGAGCAAGGCACCGTTCGACTCGCGGCCCCAGAGCGTGACCTCGCTGCCGAAGCCGGCGTCCGGCACTGGCGTGAGGTCGACCGTGACCATGTCCATGCTGACCCGCCCCACCAGCCGGGTGCGCACGCCGTTCACCAGCACAGGCGTGCCGGTCGTGCAATGGCGCGGATAGCCGTCGGCGTAGCCCACCGCCGCCACGCCGATGCGCAGCGGCCCATCGGCGGTGAAGTTCGACCCGTAGCCGATGGTGTCGCCGGCCTTCAGCGCCTGCACCCCGATCAGCCGGGTCGACAGCGTCATCGCCGGCTGGAGCTGCCAGTGCGCCGCGTCGTGTTCGGGCGCATCCGGCGCGCTGCCGTAGAGCAGGATGCCCGGGCGCACCCAGTCAGCGCGCGTGGCGCCAGGATGGCGCAGCGTGGCCGCGCTGTTGGCGATGCTGCGCTCGCCGGGCAGGTCGCGCGTGGCCTGCTCGAAGACCTCGAACTGATGCCCGATGCCGCGCGCGCCGTCGGCGTCGCTGAAGTGCGTCATGAGGGAAATCTCGTCCACCTGCGGCAGTGCATTCAGGCGCGTCCAGGCCGAACGGAAGCGCTCGGGCGTGAAGCCCAGGCGGTTCATGCCGGAATTCATCTTGAGGAACACGCGCTGCGGCGCCTGCGTCTTGTGGGCGGCCAGCATGTCGATCTGCTCGTCGCAGTGCACCGTGTGCCAGAGGTCGAGGCGCGAGCACAGCTCCAGGTCGCGCGGCTCGAAGACGCCTTCGAGCAGCAGCACCGGCCCGCGCCAGCCCAGCGCGCGCACGCGCTCGGCCTCGGCCAGGTCGAGCAGCGCGAAGCCGTCCGCGGCGCGGAAGGCATCGAACACGCGCTCGATGCCGTGGCCGTAGGCGTTGGCCTTGACGACGGCCCAGACGCGCGAATCGAGTGCGGCGCGGCGCGCGCGGTCGAGGTTGTGGCGCAAGGCGGCGCCATGGACGGTGGCAAGGATGGGACGCGGCACGGCAGAAACCCGATCAAAAGCTGGAAACACGCACACAAACACGCCCGGCGTGGCAGGGCATACGAGTCATTTTGACATTGCTACCCCATGCTATAACCGCGCAGCCGCTTACCCGGACGGCTTCTTTTCCACTATCGCCAGCAGATCCATTTCCCTGGCCAGCCAGCCCATCGATGAAGCGCGGTTTCTACACGATCATGTCGGCCCAGTTCTTTTCGTCACTGGCCGACAACGCGCTTTTCGTAGCGGCGGTGGAGTTGATGAGAACGAGCGGCGCACCGGAGTGGCAGCGCGCCGCCCTGGTGCCCATCTTCACCATCTTCTACGTCGCGCTGGCGCCCCTGGTCGGCGCCTTCGCGGATGCGCTGCCCAAGGGCAAGGTGATGTTCATCAGCAACGCGATCAAGGTGATCGGCTGCGTGATGATGCTGTTCGGCTCGCATCCGCTTGTGGCCTACGCGATCGTCGGGTTGGGCGCCGCGGCCTACTCGCCGGCCAAGTACGGCATCCTGACCGAGCTGCTTCCCGCCTCGCAGCTGGTCAAGGCCAACGGATGGATCGAGGGGCTCACCATCGCATCGATCATCCTGGGCATCGTGCTCGGCGGCCAACTGGTCGGCCATACGCTGTCGAGCCATCTGCTCGCGTTCGACTTCCCCCTCATCACCACCGGCGTCGACACGCCGCCCGAGGCCGCGATCTCGGCGCTGATCCTGGTCTACATGATCGCCGCGTGGTTCAACACCCGCATCCCGGCCACCGGCGTCGAGATGCGTCCGCTGCGCTCCAACCCGGAGCACGGTTTCCTGCGCAACATGCTGTCGCTGCTGCCGGACTTCTGGCACTGCAACTCGCGCCTGTGGCGCGACAAGCTGGGACAGATCTCGCTGGCGACCACCACGCTCTTCTGGGGCGCGGGCGGCAACCTCAAGTACATCGTGCTTGCGTGGGCTTCGCTCGCTCTGGGTTACAGCACGGCACAGGCTTCCTCGCTCACCGGGGTGGTGGCCATCGGCACGGCCGTCGGCGCCATCGTGGCGTCGGTGCGCATGCGGCTGGACATGGCGACGCGCGTGATCCCACTGGGCATCGCCATGGGCGTGCTGGTGATCGGCATGAACTTCATCGGCAACATCTGGGTCGCGGTGCCCTTCCTGATCCTGCTGGGCGGGCTGGGCGGCTTCCTGGTCGTGCCGATGAACGCGCTGCTGCAGCACCGCGGGCACAACCTGATGGGTGCCGGGCGGTCGATCGCGGTGCAGAACTTCAACGAGCAGGCCTGCATCCTGATCCTGGGGGCGTTCTACAGCGCGTGCACGGGGCTGGGGCTCTCGGCGTATTCGGCGATCACGGCCTTCGGCGTGGTGGTGGCGGGCTTCATGTGGATCATCAAGCGCTGGCACCTCAGCAACCTGCGCAAGCATCCCGAGGAGGTCGAGCATCTTCTCGCCATTGCGCGTAGCGACAAGCATCACTGACCCCCCAGGCTTCGCGCACTTCGTGCCGCTTCGCCTCCCCCCCCCTTTCAGGGGGCGACACCGGCGGACCGGCGCGGCCGGATGCGCGGTGTCTCACGACCCCATGGCCCTCACGACTGAAAGCTGCATCTCTTGGCTGCTCTTGCGCTGATCTTCAACGCCTTCGTCTGGGGGGTTTCGTGGTTTCCGTTCCGCGCGCTGGAAGGGCATGGGGTGCATCCGGTCTGGGCGACGGCGCTCATCTACGCGGTGATCTCGGTGGGGATGGCGCTGGCTCGGCAGGGGGCCTGGCGGGCCTTCCTGACGACGCCGGAGCTGCTGCTGCTCGGGCTGGCGGCGGGGTCGACCAATGTCGGATTCAACTGGGCTGTGACGCAGGGGGACGTGGTGCGGGTGGTGCTGCTGTTCTATCTGATGCCGCTGTGGAGCGCGGTGCTGGGGTGGATGTTCCTCGGGGAACGGCCGACGCTGGCGGTGCTGGCGCGGATCGCGCTGGCGCTGGCCGGCGTGGTGGTGGTGCTCAAGGCGCCGGGGACGGGCTGGCCCGTGCCCGCCAACCTGCCGGACTGGCTGGGGGTCGCGGCGGGGTTCGCCTTCGCGGCGACCAACATCGTGCTGCGGCGCCTGCGCGGTGCACCTGGGGACGCGCGGGCACTGGCGATGTTCGGCGGTTGCGCGCTGGTCGCGGGTGTCACCGCGCTGGCCGGGACGGGGCTCGGAGCACTCGCGGCGCCGCCGCCGGCGTCTGCCGGGGGGTGGGGGTGGGCGCTCGTGCTGGGGCTGGGCTTCGTGGCCGGCAACATCTGCCTGCAATACGGGGCTGCCCGGCTGGCGGCGAGCGCGACGGCCGTGATCATGCTGTCCGAAGTGCTGTTCGCCAGCGTCTCGTCGGTCGCGCTCGGAGCCGCGACGCTGGGACCCCGGATCTGGATCGGCGGCGGGCTGATCGTGCTGGCGGCTGCGTGGTCCTCGTTTGCGCGGACGCCGGGCGGCGGCGATGATCGGCCCTCAAGCATCCAGAAAGACACACCATGACCGGCATATACGACTTCGAGGCACGGCGGATCGACGGCACCACGGTGCCGCTCTCCACCTTCAAGGGCAAGGTGATGCTCATCGTCAACACGGCCAGCAAGTGCGGCTTCACCCCGCAATTCGAAGGGCTGGAGGCGCTCTACAAGAAGTACGGGGACCAGGGGCTGGCGGTGCTCGGCTTCCCTTCCAACCAGTTCGCCAGCCAGGATCCGGGCACCAACGAGGAGATCGGCGCCTTCTGCGTGCAGAACTACGGCGTCAGCTTCCCGATGATGGAGAAGATCGAGGTCAACGGCCCTGGCGCGGCGCCGCTCTACAAGTGGCTGGTGAAGGAGGCGCCGGGCTTCCTGGGCAGCCAGGCCATCAAGTGGAACTTCACCAAGTTCCTGGTCGGCAAGGACGGCAAGGTGATCAAGCGCTACGCGCCCCTGGACAAGCCCGAGTCGATCAGCGGCGACATCGAGGCCGCGCTCAGAACCTGAAGTCGGCCGACTTCGGGCCACCGCCGAGCGTCACGCCCTGCGTCTTCGTCACGCCTTCGGCCACGGCCTCGACCGTGTAGCGGCCAGCCGGCAGATCGATGAGGCACACCGGGCCGTTCGCGCGCAGCGTCAGCACGGCGGCGCCGCCGGCATCCTTTACCGTCACCGCGACATCCGCCAGATAGGCGCCGTCGGCGCGGGCGAAGAGCAGCGAGAGCGGGTGCGCCTTCATCGCGGCGCGCATCGCCACGGACTCGTCGGAGCCGATGCCGCCGCAGAGGTACTGGCCGGCGCCCTGGCTCTTCATCGCGGGCATGCCCTGGGCCTGCGTCATCCAGGGGGCCGCCATGCAGGCGCAGAGCGCGGCGCCGCGCAGGAGGAAATGAAATGAAACGCGCATGACTGTCTCCCGTGTTGAACAGCCAGACAGCCTGGGTCGCCGGGGCCGGGCCGCGGGTCGGAAAGAAGCGCTTCCGGCTGTGCGCTCAGTTCGCCAGCGCCTCGTCCAGCAATTCGACCCAGTGGCGCACTGGCAGCGCGCTGCCGCTTTGCAGATGGGTGATGCAGCCGATGTTGGCCGAGATGATCGTGGCCGGCTGGAGCTGGTTGAGGTGCGCCAGCTTGCGGTCGCGCAGGGGATAGGCCAGTTCAGGTTGCAGCACCGAGTAGGTGCCGGCCGAGCCGCAGCACAGGTGAGATTCGTTGCGCGCGAGCTGCACGTCGAAGCCCAGCGCGCGCAGGTTCACCTCCACTCCGCCGCGCAGCTTCTGGCCATGCTGCAAGGTGCAGGGCGGGTGGTAGGCAACCACGCCCGCCAGTGCCTTCACGCGCGCCTTCAGCGCCGGCACAAGGTCCGGCAGCAGTTCGCTCAGGTCGCGGGTGAGCGCGCTGATGCGCGCGGCCTTCGAGGCGTAGGCGATGTCTTCCCGCAGGATGTGGCCATACTCGCGCACGGTGACGCCGCAGCCGGAGGCATTCATCACGATCGCCTCGACGTCGCCGCCGTCGACCATCGGCCACCAGGCATCGATGTTGGCGCGCATCTGCACCTTGCCGCCATCCTGGTCGTTGAGGTGGAACCTGACGGCGCCGCAACAGCCCGCGCCGGGCGCGACGAGCGCCTGGATGCCGCAGGCATCAAGCACGCGCGCTGTCGCGCTGTTGATGTTGGGCGACATCGACGGCTGCACGCAGCCGGCCAACATGAGCACCTTGCGCGCATGCGTGCGCACGGGCCATGCGCCCGCTGGCTGCGGTGCGGGCACCTTCGCCTTGAGCTTGGCCGGCAGCAGGCCGCGCACCGACTGGCCCAGCTTCATCGCCGGACCGAAGAGAGGTGAAGGCAAGGCTTCCTTCAGCGTCCAGCGAAGCGCGTTTTCCATCGCGGGGCGCGGCACCTTCTGGTCGACGATCTTGCGGCCGATGTCGACGAGATGACCGTACTGCACCCCGCTCGGGCAGGTGGATTCGCAGTTGCGGCAGGTCAGGCAACGGTCGAGGTGCATCTGCGTCGCGCGCGTGGGCGCCTTGCCTTCGAGCACCTGCTTGATCAGGTAGATCCGCCCGCGCGGGCCATCGAGTTCGTCGCCCAGCAACTGGTAGGTCGGGCAGGTGGCGGTGCAGAAGCCGCAGTGCACGCATTTGCGCAGGATCGCCTCGGCCTCGCGGCCATCGGCGGTGCCCTGGAATTCGGGAGCGAGATCGGTTTGCATGCGTGTCAGCCGGCGGAAGAGACGGGATGGATCCGTGCGCGATCGAAGACGGCGTGCGGGTCGAACTCGCGCTCGAGCGCGCGATGAATACGCTCCAGCGGCGCGCTCAAGGCATCGAACCTCGGCGTCGTGTCGCCGGCCTCGGCGGCGATGAACAGGGTGGCGTGGCCGCCGGCTTCACGCGCCGCGGCGCGCACGTCGCGCGCCCGGCCGGGCGGCAGCAGATACCAGCGCTGCCCGCCGTGCCACTCGATGAGCGGCACGGCATCGAGCGCCAGCACGGGCGCCGTCTGCGGCACCGAGAGGCGCCAGAGGTCGAGCCCGGCGAGATGGTCGAACCATGGCAGGCGCAGGTCGCGCGTGGCGTGCCAGTCCGTGCGGGCCCGCGCGTCATCCAGCCGCTCGCCGCCCAGGTGGCTGCACGCCGAAGCCACGGCCGCGGCCGCCCCGCGCAGGCGCAGCCACAGCACGCCGGACTCCCAGCGGCTCGCGTTCAACGGCAGCGGCTGGCCGCCCCAGCCGTTGAGCAGGCGCAGCGCGTCGGCCTGGCTGCATTCGAAGCGCAGCGTGGCCTCGGCCGGCGCCACGGGCAGCACCTTGAGGCTGACTTCGGCGATGAGCCCCAGCACGCCGAGCGAGCCGGCCAGCACGCGCGACACGTCGTAGCCGGCGACGTTCTTCATCACCGTGCCGCCGAAGGCGAGCACGTCGGCGCGACCGTTCACCAGCGTGGCGCCCAGTACGTAGTCGCGCACCGCGCCCACGCTGGCCCTGGCCGGGCCGCTCAAGCCGGCGGCGACCATGCCGCCGACGGTGCCACCCTCGGCGAAGCGCGGCGGCTCGAAGGGCAGGCACTGGCCCTGCGCGGCGAGCACGGCCTCGAGTTCGGCGAGCGGCGTGCCCGCGCGCACGCTGACAACCAGTTCGCTGGGCTCATAGCTCGTGATGCCGGTCAGGTCGGCGGTGGAAAGCGGCACGCCCTGCGGCGGCTCTCCATAGAAATCCTTGGTACCGCCGCCGCGGATGCGCAGCGGCGCCGTCGCGTTGGGGTTTGCAGCGGCGCGGATGCGCTCGATGATCTGGCGAAGGGCTGGATCCATGCGGGCGATCGTACCGCCGCCGGCGATCAGTCCTCGAAGAAGCTGACGGGCAGCCCCGGCGTCTCGACGCGCATCGAGAGAACGTGGCCGGAAGCCGGCCGCTGTTCGAGCTCGGTGGCGGGCCGGCCCTGCCGCGCGGTGGTGACGAAGAGGGTTTTCAGGTCGTCGCCGCCGAAGCAGGGCATGGTCGGGCACTGGACGGGCACCGGCAATGCGGCCACCCGCTTGCCACCAGGCGCGAAGCGCAGCAACTGCCCGCCCTCGAACATCGCGACCCAGTAGTGGCCTTCGGCGTCGATGGTCGCGCCGTCGGGCCGGCCTTCGTAGCGCACGGGCGACTCCGGCGTCCAGCCCTCGGGCTTTGCGTCGAACTGGTGGAAGACGTGGGGCCGCGACAGGACGTTGGCCTCCTGCGCCCAGTCCCACGCGCGCACGCGGTGCGCGGGCGTGTCGGCCCAGTAGACCGTCGATCCGTCGGGCGCGAAGGCCAGGCCATTCGCCGTCGTGGCCTTGTTGGCCATCTGCACGAGGCCCGGCGCCTTGCCGCCGCGCGCGTCGAGGCAATACAGGGCCGCGTTCGCGGCGTCCTTGGCCTCGTTGATCGAACCCGCCCAGAAGCGGCCGAGCGCATCGCACTTGCCGTCGTTGAAGCGCATGGTGCGCACGTCGTGGGCCACGGGGGCGAGCAGGCGCAGCTCGCCGCCCCATGCATTGGCTCGATAGATGCCGTCGCGCAGCGCGATCACCAGGCCGCCGCTGCGCGCCGGCGCCATGCAGCCGGGCTCGCTGCGCAGCGGCCACCGCTCGACGGCCGCGCTGCCGATCTCCCCGCGCGTGCGGAGCACGGCGCGGCCGGGGATGTCCAGCCAATAGAGGGATCGCTCCCGGGGATGCCAGAAGGGCGATTCACCGAGCTGGCAAAGGCTGTCGTCGAGGGTGGTCCACATGCCCCCATTAAGCCAAAAAAGAAGCCCGCTCGCGCCAAGGGCGCTTGCGGGCTGAACATCCAGGAGGAGACTCTCGCTTGAAAACTGAAGATTCCTTGGCTTCGGAAGCGGGCCGCCGTGGCGGCCCGTCCGGCATCAGCGGTTGTAGGCCGTCTCGCCGTGCGACGAGATGTCGAGGCCTTCGCGCTCTTCTTCCTCGGTCACACGCAGGCCGATCGTCAAGTCCGTGATCTTGAAGGCGATGAACGACACCACGCCCGACCACACGATGGTCAGGATCACGGCCTTCAGCTGGATCCACACCTGCGCGCCAATGCCGTTGGACACCACGCTCGCCGTGACCCAGTCGCCGACCAGGCCCGGGCCGCCGAGGGCCTGCGTGTTGAACACGCCGGTCAGCAGCGCGCCGACGATACCGCCGACACCGTGCACGCCGAACACGTCGAGCGAATCGTCCGCACCGAGCAGCTTCTTGAGGCCGTTGACACCCCAGAGGCAGGCGAAACCGGCGACGAAGCCGACGATGATCGCGCCCATCAGGCCCACGTTGCCGGCGGCCGGCGTGATGGCGACCAGGCCGGCGACGGCACCGGATGCGGCACCCAGCATCGAGGCCTTGCCGCGCATCAGCGCTTCACCGATGCACCATGCGAGCACGGCGGCGGCGGTGGCGGAGAAGGTGTTCATGAAGGCCAGCACAGCGCTGGTGCCCGCTTCGAGCGCGGAGCCTGCGTTGAAGCCGAACCAGCCCACCCACAGCAGCGAGGCGCCGACCATCGTGAGCGTCAGCGAGTGCGGCGTGAAGGCTTCCTTGCCGTAGCCGATGCGCTTGCCGACCAGGAAAGCACCGACCAGGCCGGCGACCGCGGCATTGATGTGCACCACGGTACCGCCCGCGAAGTCCAGCGCGCCCCATTGCCAGATGAGACCGGCCTTGGCGTTCATCGCATCCACCACGTCCTTGTTGGCATAGGCGTCCGGGCCCATCCAGAACCAGACCATGTGCGCGATCGGCGCGTAGCTGAAGGTGAACCACAGCACCATGAACAGCAGCACCGCAGAGAACTTGATGCGCTCGGCGAAGGCGCCGACGATCAGGCAGCAGGTGATGCCGGCGAAGGTCGCCTGGAAGGCGGCGAACAGCAGCTCGGGGATGTAGACGCCCTTGCTGAAGGTCGCGCCCGGCGCGAAGGTGCCTGTGGCCGCGTCGAAGATGCCCTTCATGAAGAGCCGGTCGAAGCCGCCGATGAAGGAGTTGCCCTCGGTGAACGCCAGGCTGTAGCCGTAGATGAGCCACAGCACCACGATCATCGAGAAGGTGACCATCACCTGCATCAGCACCGACAGCATGTTCTTGCTGCGGACCAGGCCGCCGTAGAACAGCGCGAGGCCGGGGATGGTCATCATGATCACGAGCAGGGTGGACAGCATCATCCAGCTGGTATCACCCTTGTTGAAGGACGGCGCGGCGGCAGCGGGCGCGGCGGCAGCCGCATCGGCGGGCGCAGCAGCCGCGGGCGCCGCAGCGGGTGCCGCGGCCGGTGCAGCGGCGGCCGGCGCGGACGCTTCGGCCGCGGGCGCCGCCGTCGGCTGGGCGAATCCGGCACTGCCGGCGAAAAGCACGCTCAAGCCGAGCGCGAGTGAGACGAACAGTTTTTTCATTTCGGTTTTTCTTTCGTGCCTGTCAGAGGGCTTCGCGGCCTGTTTCTCCGGTGCGGATGCGAACGACTTGCTCCAGGTCGTAGACGAACACCTTGCCATCGCCGATCTTGCCGGTGCGGGCGGCGCTCTCGACCGCCTCGATGACGCGCTCGACGAGTTCGTCGGCCACGGCGGCCTCGATCTTGACCTTCGGCAGGAAGTCGACCACGTACTCCGCGCCACGGTACAGCTCGGTATGGCCCTTCTGTCGACCAAAGCCCTTGACCTCCGTCACGGTGATGCCCTGCACCCCAATTGCCGACAGCGCCTCGCGCACTTCGTCGAGCTTGAACGGTTTGATGATGGCTGTGACCAGCTTCATGATGTTTCTCCTAGAGATGGAACCGGAACGGCGCGGCCACGGGCCGCGCCTGTCATGACTAGAGCGTCTTGGTCAGCGTGACGATGCCGCGCGCCTTGTTGATGTCGCCGAAGTA
>CBIHOG010000004.1:0-210541 GCA_966211435.1 uncultured Variovorax sp.
CCGCGAGCACGCCGTAGATGGGGTTCATCATCATGTGCTTCCACAGCAGCGCGTTCACCGTGGGCATGACGAAGAATGGCGAGATCAGCAGCACCCGCACGATGCCGCGCCCCGGGAACGGCTCGTTCACCAGCAGCGCGAGCAGCACGCCGAACACCACCGTGATGACGATCACGCTGCCGATCAGCAGCAGCGTGTTCCACACCGCCGGCCAGAAGTCCGGGTCGGTGATGAAGTAGTGGAAGTTCTCCAGCCGGGCAAAGGGATGGTCGCCCGGCTGCATCAGGTTGTAGGTGACAAAGGAGAAGTACAGCGTCATCACCAGCGGCACGATCATCCAGAGGAGGAGCGTGAGCACGGCTGGCGCCATCAGCGCCCGAGGCAATAGTCGATTCATGAAATGTCCCCTAGGTTTTCCGCGAGAACTGCCGCGGGACCGGAGCCGCCGGTCCGTTGGCAGTGCCGCCCTCCGGGGGGAAGGCGAAGCGACACGAAATGCGCGCAGCCTGGGCCTACTTGTAGTAGCCGGCTTTCTTCATCTCGCGTTCGGCGGCGGTCTGGGAGGTCTTCAATGCCTGGTCGACCGTGACCTTGCCCGACAGCGCGGCGCTCATCTGCTGGCCCACAGCCACGCCGATCGCCTGGAACTCCGGAATCGCCGCGTACTGCACGCCGACATAGGGCGACTTCGGCAGCGTGCTGTCCGTGAGGTTCGCGGTGTCGATCGCCTTCTTCTCGGCCTCGGCGAACTTCGCCACCTTCTGGAACTCGGGGTTCGCGTAGGTCGACTTGCGCGTACCGGTCGGCACTGTCGCCCAGCCGTGTTCCTTGGCCACCAGGTTGATGTATTCCTTGGAGGTCGCCCACTTCACGAAGGTCTGCGCGGCCTCGGACTTGGTCGAACTGGAGGGAATCGCGAGATTCCACGACCACAGCCAGTTGGCGCCCTTGGGCGTGACCGCGATCGGGGCCGCGGCGAAGGCTACCTTGTCGGCCACCTTCGACTGTTTCGGATCGCTGATGAAGGACGCCGCGATGGTCGCGTCAACCCACATGCCGCACTTGCCCTCGTTGAAGAGCGCGAGGTTCTCGTTGAAGCTGTTGGCCGACGCGCCGGGCGGGCCGTAGGCCTTCATCAGGTCGACGTAGAAGGTGATGGCGTCCTTCCAGGGCTTGGTGTCGATCTGCGGCTTCCAGCTCATGTCGAACCACTGGCCGCCGTTGGTGTTGACCAGCGTCGTGAGGAACGCCATGTTGTCGCCCCAGCCCGGCTTGCCGCGCAGGCACATGCCATAGACGCCGGCCTTGGGATCGTGGATCTTGCCGGCGAGCTCCTTGACCTGAGTCCAGGTCGGCTGCTCCGGCATCTTGAAGCCGACCTTGTCGGCCAGGTCCTTGCGGTACATGAGCATGGAGCTCTCTCCATAGAAGGGCGCGGCGTAGAGCTTGCCTTCGTAGGAGAGGCCGTCGCGAATGGCCGGCAGCAGGTCGTCGGCGTCGTAGGCGGCATCGGTGGCGATGGGCTGCAGCCAGCCCTTCTTCGACCAGATCGGCGCCTCGTAGAGGCCGATGGTCATCACGTCGAACTGACCGCCCTTGGTCGCGATGTCGGTGGTCACGCGCTGGCGCAGCGTGCCTTCTTCCAGCGTGACCCATTTGAGCTTGATGTCGGGGTGTGCCTTCTCGAAGAAGGGCGTGAGCTTCTGCATCTCGATCATGTGGCCGTTGTTCACGGTGGCGATGACGAGCTCGGTCGCGGCGTGGGCCAGCCCCGTGCCCGCGAGCGCGAGCACCAGGCCTGCCTTCAGAAAACGCTTCATGGATGTCTCCTTTGTGGTCGGCGACAGGCTGGTCGCCGTGGCCGGATTCTGGAGACTCCCGCTTGCCGGTTTGGTACTGACGGCGCCGCTTTCGATACTTAATTGCACTGGTTGGTCGGTGACTTCCCTAGTTCAGGCAATTCAAGATATGTTTCAAGTCGTTCAACTGGGTTCCCGCCGCACGAGGTTTCGTCCGACCGCCACTTGCGGGCATCGCCCGCCTTCAGCATGGTTGAACACGCGGAGCCTCTTCACAAGAGGCCTTACCGATGTTGCAGTTCCCCCGACGCCATCCCGTGCTGACAGCCTGCGTGCTGGCGCTGGCAGCGCTGGTTTTGCTCTTCGACTGGAACTGGTTCCGCCCGCCGCTGGAGCGCTACCTCTCGCAGAAGACCCATCGCACCTTCCGGATCTCCGACCTTCACGTCACGCTCGGCATGACGCCCACGATCCGCATGCGCGAGGTCTACTTCGGCAATGCCGACTGGTCGAAGGAAGAGGCGATGGCGCGGATCGAGCAGCTGGAGTTCTCCGTCTCGCTGCGCGAACTGCCCGACAAGGTGCTGGTGCCACGCGTGGCGCTCACCCGACCCGACTTCGTTTTTGAGAGGTTGAAGGACGACCGCAAGAACTGGAAGCTCTCGGATCCCGGCGACACTTCACCCAGCAAGCTGCGCATCAGCACGCTCTCGGTCGACCAGGGACGGCTGCGCTACCTGGACCACGGCGAGCCCTTCGAGATCGAGGTGCGGGGCAGCACTTTCGATCCGGCCCGACAGGAAAAGGTGAAGGACGCCGATGCCAAGCCCGTCAACAACCGCTATTCGACCCAGTACGACTTCAACGGCAAATACCACGGCGCGGCCTTTTCCGGAACGGCGCTGACTGGCGAGGTGTTGAGCTTTCAGGAGTCTGGCGTGCCCTTTCCGCTCCAGGGCCACCTCGTCGCCGGCACGACGCGCCTGGACGTCGAGGGCACCATCGCGGACGCGGCCGACATCTCCGGCATCGATACGCAACTGCGCATCCGGGGCCAGACGCTGGCAAACCTTTATCCCTTCCTGCTGCTGCCCCTGCCGGCCTCGCCGCCGTACCAGTTGAGCGGACACCTCGTGCTGAAGGGAAAGCACTACACGATGGACGATCTCGCCGGCAAGATCGGCTCCACCGACATCACCGGCAAGGGCGCTTACGTGGAGCGCGAGCCTCGCCCGTTGCTGACGGCCGATCTCCATAGCAAGCTGTTGAAGATGGCCGATCTCGGGCCGCTGATCGGCGTGCAGACGAAAGAGTCGGGAGGCAAACCCAGGGTTTCGCAGGCGGAGACGAGCAGCCGACCGGCCGCGAAGGCGAAGGAAAAGACCATCGATCCGAACCATATCCTGCCGGCCGGCACCTTCGACGGCAGCAGGCTGCAGAAGATCGATGCCGAGGTCGACCTGATCGCGGAGAAATTGGAAGTGCCGAACGCGCTGCCGCTGGAAAGCCTGCGCGCCTCGCTGCGGCTGCACGACGCGGTGCTCAAGCTCGTCCCGCTGGAGTTCGGCTTCGCGGGAGGCACGCTTTCTTCGCAGGTCACGCTGGACGCGCGCGAGCCCACTCTGAAGTCCGAGGTGCAGGCGACCATGCGCCGCGTGCGGCTCGACCGGTTGATGCCGGAGAAGGAATCCATCGCCCAAGGCGCGGGCCTGGTCGGCGCGACTCTGCAACTCAGGGGCGCGGGCAACTCGGTGGCCGACGCGGCCGCCAAGGCCAATGGGAGAATCGCCGCCGCAATCGCGGGCGGCCGCATCTCGAATCTGCTGGATGCCGCGAGCGGCCTGAACGGCGGCAAGGTGTTGAAGCTGCTGGTCGGCGGCGACAAGCTGATCGACGTGAATTGCGGCGGCATGAACTTCGACGTGAAGAACGGGCGCGGCACGTCCTCGCTCTTCGTGATCGACACGGAGCAGAGCCAGATACTCGGGAGCGGCGGCTTCGACCTGGAGAACGAGCGCTTCGACTTCACGGTGGCGCCCAAGCCGAAGCGGCCGGGCATCCTCTCGCTGCGCACGCCGGTGCGGCTGCATGGCAGCTTCAAGGAGCCGGACTTCTCGATCGAGAAGGGCCCGCTGCTTGCGCGCGCGGGCGGCATCGTGGCGATGACTGCGCTGGCGCCGATCGCGGCCCTGGTCCCGCTGATCGAGCCCGGCCCGGGCGTGGACACCAATTGCGCCGCGGTCACGCGGCAGGTCGGCGATGCGCAGAGACAGGCGAAGGGACCGCCCCGGCAGAAGAAATAGGGTGCATGAGAAACTCAGAGCATGCTCGCCGCGCTCCCTCACCCGTTGCTTTCCGTCGCGCCCATGATGGATTGGACCGACCGCCATTGCCGCTTCTTCCATCGCCTGCTGACCCGTCGCACGCTGCTCTACACCGAGATGGTGACCACCGGCGCGCTCATTCATGGCGATGTGCCGCGCCACCTGCGCTTCCATGCGGAGGAGCATCCGGTCGCGTTGCAGCTCGGCGGCAGCGAATCAGCGGACCTTGCCCATTGCGCAAAGCTCGGCGAGGCATGGGGCTACGACGAGATCAACCTCAACTGCGGCTGCCCGAGCGAGCGCGTGCAGCGCGGAGCCTTTGGCGCCTGCCTGATGAACGAGCCGCAACTCGTGGCGGATTGCGTGAAGGCGATGGTCGACGTGACGGATGTGCCGGTCACGGTCAAGCACCGCATCGGTATCGACAAGAGCGAGAGCTACGAATTCGTGCGCGATTTCGTCGGTGCGGTGAGCGAGGCAGGGTGCGAGACCTTCATCGTGCATGCCCGCAACGCATGGCTCAAGGGCCTTTCACCCAAGCAGAACCGCGAGGTGCCGCCGCTGCGCTACGAGCTGGTGCACCGGCTGAAGCACGACTTCCCGACGCTGCGCTTCTCGATCAACGGCGGCTTCACGGAGAACGCGCAGGTCCATGCGCACCTGCGGTTGCTGGACGGCGTGATGGTCGGCCGCGAGGCCTATCACAACCCCTGGTGGCTGGCCGAGTGGGATGAACTTTTCTACGGCGATGCGCCTTCCACGCTCACGCGGGAAGAGGTCGAACGCCGCATGTGCGACTACATGGCGCGCGAGGCGGCCGAGCACGGCACGCCCTGGTCCAACGTCGCGCGCCACATGCTGGGCCTTCGCAATGGCCTGGCCGGCGCGCGCCGCTGGCGCCAGGTGTGGAGCGACCACAAGCTCAAGACGCTTTCGCCCCACGAGGTCATGTCCATCGCGCACGGGCCGAGCAGCTGACCGTAGATGCGTGCGGCCAGGTCGTTGGGCCCACCGGGCGAAACGTGCAGTTGCATGGGGGCGTGCTGCCGGGCAGTGTCTTCGGCGAGCGTGCGCTGCACGCGCTGAAGCCCGGCAACGAGGTCGCGCTCGAGTTGCGGCAGCGCTGGCGCCGTTGCGACCGCGATCTCAGGGGAGGCGACGAGGCGTCAGCTTGACGCAAGTACCATCTCCATAATTAAGAATTCAAATTCGGCGAATGTGCCGGAATCGAGAAGCCAAAGGAGACATGCCATGAGCCGCTACGCCGAGTTCTATCGCCGTTCCATCGACGAGCCTGAAGCCTTCTGGTCCGAGCAGGCCCGGCTCATCGATTGGAAGACGCCGCCGAAACGTATCCTCGACGACGGCGACGCACCTTTCATCCGTTGGTTCGCGGGCGGCACCACCAATCTGTGCCACAACGCGGTCGACCGCCATCTGGCGAGCCGGGGTGAGCAGGCCGCGCTGATCTTCGTCTCCACGGAGACCGGTGTCGAGAAGGCCTACAGCTTCAGCGAGCTGCATGCCGAGGTGCAGCGCACCGCCGCGAGCCTCATGGCGCTCGGAGTGGGGAAGGGCGACCGTGTGCTGATCTATATGCCGATGATTCCGGAGGCGGCCTTTGCCATGCTGGCCTGCGCGCGCATCGGCGCGATCCACTGCGTGGTGTTTGGCGGCTTCGCGAGCGGCGCGCTGGCCTCGCGCATCGAGGACGCGGCGCCGAAGGTGATCGTCAGCGCCGACGCCAGCTCACGCGGCGGCAGGGTGCTTGCATACAAGCCGCTGCTGGACGAGGCGATCCGGCAGTCTTCGCACAAGCCCGCAGCCGTGTTGCTGGCGGACCGCGGCCTGGCGCCGATGGCGCTGGTGGAGGGGCGCGACCATCTCGCGGCCGAGTTGCGGGACCAGCACCGCGATGCGCAGGTGCCCTGCACCTGGCTCGACGCGACCGACATCAGCTACACCATCTATACCAGCGGCACCACCGGCAAGCCCAAGGGCGTGCAGCGCGACACCGGCGGCTATGCGGTGGCGCTGGCCGCCAGCATGAAGCACATTTTCGACGGCCACGCGGGCGAGACTTATTTCTCGACCAGCGACATCGGCTGGGTGGTCGGCCACAGCTACATCGTCTACGGCCCCTTGATCGCGGGCATGGCGACCATCATGTATGAAGGGCTCCCGACGCAGGGCATCGACAAGCAGCCTGACGGCGGCATCTGGTGGCGGCTGGTGGAGAAGTACAAGGTGACGGTGATGTTCAGCGCGCCAACAGCGGTGCGCGTGCTGAAGAAGCAGGACCCTGCGTTGTTGAAGAAATACGACCTTTCCAGCCTGCGCGCGCTCTTCCTCGCTGGCGAGCCGCTGGACGAGCCGACCGGGCGCTGGATCAGCGAGGGCCTGGGCGTGCCGATCATCGACAACTACTGGCAGACCGAATCAGGTTGGCCCATCCTGACGGTGGCCAACGGCGTCGAGCCGACGCCCAGCAAGTTCGGCAGCCCCGGCATCCCGATGTACGGCTACAACGTGAAGATCCTCCACGAGGTCACGGGCGAGGAACTCACCGGGCCCGACGAGAAGGGCGTGGTCGTGATCGAGGGCCCGACGCCGCCAGGCTTCATGCAGACGGTGTGGAAGGACGACGCGCGCTTCGTCAATACCTACTGGAAGTCCATTCCCGGCAAGCTCGTCTATTCGACCTTCGACTGGGGCATCCGCGACGCGGACGGCTATTTCTACATCCTCGGGCGCACCGACGACGTGATCAACGTGGCGGGCCATCGGCTTGGCACGCGCGAGATCGAGGAGAGCATCTCGGGTCATTCGAACGTGGCCGAGGTCGCAGTGGTCGGCGTGGCCGACGCGCTGAAGGGCCAGGTCGCCGTGGCCTTCGTGGTACCGAAGAGCGGCGCGGCGGCGAGCGACGCGGACGAGGCGCTGAAGCTGGAAGGCGAGATCATGAAGCAGGTGGCCGACCAGCTCGGCGCGCTGGCGCGGCCCGCGCGGGTGCGCTTCGTCACGGCGCTGCCGAAGACGCGCAGCGGCAAGCTGCTGCGCCGGGCGATCCAGGCGGTGTGCGAGGCACGCGACCCGGGCGACCTCACGACCATCGAAGACCCCTCCACGCTCCAGCAGATCAGGCAACTGATTTCGCCTGGGGGGATGTAAATCCGCCACACGCCGTCATATGGTTGACGTGGCACAATGACAAGGTACTAGGCCCTTCCCCAGCCACAGTCGCATCCGCCAATCGGTTCAGCCGTGTCGCGGAAGGTTTCTTAAACCAGCTAATAGCTTCCTGAAGGGAAGCGAAGGTCAGCGGAATATGAGCGATTCCTCATCGGTCTACAGCGCCTATCAAGGCAACACGTACCTCTTCGGCGGCAATGCGCCCTATGTCGAGGAGATGTACGAGAACTATCTCTCCAATCCTGGCAGCGTACCCGACAACTGGCGTTCGTATTTCGACGCCCTGCAGCACGTGCCCGCCGCCGACGGCAGCAGCACGAAGGACGTGCCGCACCTGCCGGTCATCAACGCCTTCGCGGAGCGCGCGAAGCAAGGCACCACCAAGGTGGTACAGGCGAGCGGCGCCGACTCCGAACTCGGCCGCAAGCGCACCGCCGTCCAGCAGCTGATCGCGGCCTACCGCAACGTCGGCGCCCGCTGGGCCGACCTCGACCCGCTCAAGCGCGCCGAGCGCCCGTTGATTCCGGAACTGGAACCTTCGTTCTACGGCTTCAGCGACGCCGACATGGAGACGGTGTTCAACACGAGCAACACCTTCTTCGGCAAGGACACGATGTCCCTGCGCGACCTGCTCAACGCCCTGCGCGAAACCTACTGCGGCACCATCGGCGCCGAATACATGTACATCAGCGACCAGGGACAGAAGCGCTGGTGGCAGCAGAAGATCGAGAGCGCACGCACCAATCCGAAGCTCAGCGCCGAGCAGAAGAAGCACGTGCTGGAGCGTCTCACGGCCGCCGAAGGCCTTGAGCGCTTCCTCCACACCAAGTACGTCGGCCAGAAGCGCTTCTCGCTCGAAGGTGGCGAAAGCTTCATCGTCTCGATGGACGAACTCATCAGCCAGGCCGGCGTGAAGGGCGTGCAGGAAATCGTGATCGGCATGGCCCATCGCGGCCGGCTGAACGTGCTCGTCAACTCGCTCGGCAAGCTGCCGGCGGACCTCTTCGCCGAGTTCGACCACACCGCGCCGGAAGACCTGCCCAGCGGTGACGTGAAGTACCACCAGGGCTTCAGCTCCGACGTGACCACGCCCGGCGGCCCGGTCCACCTGAGCCTTGCGTTCAATCCCTCCCACCTGGAGATCGTGAACCCGGTGGTCGAAGGTTCCGTGCGCGCACGCATGGACCGCCGCGACGACCCGCAGGGCAAGCAGGTGCTGCCGGTGCTGGTGCACGGCGATGCGGCCTTCGCCGGCCAGGGTGTCGTGATGGAAACGCTGGCGCTCGCCGAAACCCGCGGTTACTTCACGGGCGGCACGGTGCACATCGTGATCAACAACCAGATCGGCTTTACCACCAGCGACCCGCGCGACAGCCGCTCGACGCTGTACTGCACCGACATCGTGAAGATGATCGACGCGCCGGTGCTGCACGTGAACGGCGACGACCCCGAGGCCGTGGTGCTCGCCACGCAGCTCGCGCTGGATTTCCGCATGGAGTTCCAGAAGGACGTGGTGGTCGACATCATCTGCTTCCGCAAGCTGGGCCACAACGAGCAGGACACGCCCGCGCTCACACAGCCGCTGATGTACAAGAAGATCGCGGCGCACCCCGGCACGCGCAAGCTCTATGCCGACAAGCTGGCCGCGCAAGGCCTGGGCGACACGCTGGGCGACGACATGGTCAAGGCGCAGCGCGCGGCCTTCGACGCCGGCAAGAACACCTCCGACCCGGTGCTCACCAACTTCAAGAGCAAGTACGCGGTCGATTGGAACCCCTTCCTCAACAAGAAGTGGACCGACGCGGGCGATACCGCCATTCCCACCGCGGAATGGAAGCGCCTGGCCGAGCGCATCACCAAGGCGCCGGAGAACTTCACCGTCCATCCGCTTGTCAAGAAGGTGCTGGACGACCGCGCCGCCATGGGCCGGGGCGACGTCAACGTCGACTGGGGCATGGGCGAGCACATGGCTTTCGCTTCGCTGGTCGCCAGCGGCTACCCGGTGCGCCTCTCGGGCGAGGACAGCGGCCGCGGCACCTTCACGCACCGCCATGCCGTGCTGCATGACCAGAATCGCGAGAAGTTCGACGAAGGCACCTACGTGCCGTTGCAGAACGTCACCGACAACCAGGCGCCCTTCGTCGTCATCGACTCCATACTGTCCGAGGAGGCGGTGCTGGCCTTCGAATACGGCTATGCCTCGAACGACCCCAACACGCTCGTGATCTGGGAGGCGCAGTTCGGCGACTTCGTCAACGGCGCGCAGGTCGTGATCGACCAGTTCATCGCCTCCGGCGAAGTGAAGTGGGGCCGTGTCAACGGCATCACGCTGATGCTGCCGCACGGCTACGAAGGGCAGGGCCCGGAGCACAGCTCCGCACGCCTGGAGCGCTTCATGCAGCTCGCGGCCGACACCAACATGCAGATCGTGCAGCCCACGACGGCGAGCCAGATCTTCCACGTGCTGCGCCGCCAGATGGTGCGCAACCTGCGCAAGCCGCTGGTCATCATGACGCCCAAGTCGCTGCTGCGGAACAAGGACGCGACCTCGCCGCTCGCCGAGTTCACGAAGGGCGGTTTCCAGACCGTGATACCGGACGGCAAGGAACTGAAGGCCGACAAGGTCAAGCGGCTGGTTGCGTGTTCGGGCAAGGTCTACTACGACCTCGCCAAGAAGCGCGAGGAGAAGGGCATGGACGACGTGGCGATCATCCGCGTCGAGCAGCTCTACCCGTTCCCGCACAAGGCCTTCGCCGCCGAGATCAAGAAGTACCCCAACCTCGCCGACGTCGTGTGGTGCCAGGACGAACCGCAGAACCAGGGTGCCTGGTTCTTCGTGCAGCACTACATCCACGAGAACATGCAGGAAGGCCAGAAGCTCGGCTACTCGGGCCGTGCCGCCTCGGCGTCCCCCGCGGTGGGCTACTCGCATCTCCACCAGGAACAGCAGAAGGCGCTGGTCGACGGCGCCTTCGGCAAGCTCAAGGGCTTCGTGCTGACCAAGTGAGAAGAATCCAAGCCATTCCTACAAAGAACACGAAGCCTCGAAGCTCATAAAAATGTCCATCGTTGAAGTCAAAGTCCCACAACTGTCCGAATCCGTGGCCGAAGCCACCATGCTCCAGTGGAAGAAGAAGGCCGGCGAAGCCGTCGCGGTCGACGAGATCCTGATCGAGATCGAGACCGACAAGGTCGTGCTGGAGGTGCCCGCACCCTCGGCCGGCGTACTCGCCGAGATCGTGGTGGGCGACGGCGCGACCGTCGTCGCCGACCAGGTGATCGCACGGATCGACACCGAGGCCAAGGCCGGCGCCGCCGCGCCCGCGCCCGCGCCCGCCGCCGCTGCGGCGGCAGCCGCGCCGGCTCCGTCCGCGCCTGCCCCCGCGGCAGCCGCCGCATCCACTGGCGGCGCCAAGTCGGACGTGGCGATGCCCGCTGCCGCCAAGCTGCTTGCGGACAACAACTTGCGTACTGCCGATGTGGCCGGCACCGGCAAGGACGGCCGCGTGACCAAGGGTGACGTGCTCGGCGCCGTCGCGTCCGGCGCGACGGCCAAGGTCGCCGCGCCCGTGGCCATTCCGACCGGCGTGCCCAAGGCCGCGCTGCCGCAGGTCGCTTCTCCCGCCAGTGCGCCGGACCTGGGCGAGCGGCCGGAACAGCGCGTTCCGATGAGCCGGCTGCGCGCCCGCATCGCCGAGCGCCTGCTGCAATCGCAATCCACCAACGCCATCCTGACCACCTTCAACGAGGTGAACATGGCTCCCGTCATGGAGATGCGCAAGCGCTTCCAGGAAAAGTTCGAGAAGGAGCACGGCGTCAAGATCGGCTTCATGAGCTTCTTCGTGAAGGCGGCCGTGCATGCGCTCAAGAAGTACCCGGTGATCAACGCCTCGGTCGATGGCAACGACATCCTCTACCACGGCTACTTCGACATCGGCATCGCGGTCGGCTCGCCGCGCGGCCTGGTCGTGCCGATCCTGCGCAATGCGGACCAGATGAGCTTCGCCGACATCGAGAAGAAGATCGCCGAGTTCGGCCAGAAGGCCAAGGACGGCAAGCTGGGCATCGAGGAGATGACCGGCGGCACCTTCTCCATCTCCAACGGTGGCGTGTTCGGCTCGATGCTCTCGACGCCCATCATCAACCCGCCGCAGTCGGCCATCCTCGGCGTTCATGCCACGAAGGAGCGGGCGGTGGTGGAGAACGGGCAGATCGTGATCCGTCCGATGAACTATCTCGCGATGTCCTATGACCACCGCATCATCGACGGGCGCGAAGCCGTGCTGGGCCTGGTGGCGATGAAGGAAGCCCTCGAAGACCCGGCTCGCCTGCTGTTCGACATCTAAGGAGCAAACGGATGTCCAACAAGCAATTCGACGTCATCGTCATCGGTGGCGGCCCCGGCGGCTACATCGCGGCCATTCGCGCGGCGCAACTGGGCTTCAACGTCGCCTGCGTCGACGAGTGGAAGAATGCCAAGGGCGGCCCCGCGCTGGGCGGCACCTGCACCAACATCGGCTGCATTCCCTCGAAGGCGCTGCTGCAATCCTCCGAGCACTACGAGCACGCCTCGCACAGCTTCGCCGACCACGGCATCAAGGTCGAGGGCCTGGGGCTGGACCTGGCCAAGATGCTGGCGCGCAAGGACGCGGTGGTGAAGCAGAACAACGACGGCATCACCTACCTTTTCAAGAAGAACAAGATCACGTCCTTCCACGGACGCGCATCTTTCGTGAGGGCGGCTGAAGGCGGCTATGAGCTCAAGGTCGCGGGCGCCGCCGAGGAAAGCATTACCGGCAAGCACATCATCGTCGCCACCGGCTCGAATGCGCGAGCCCTGCCGGGTGCGCCCTTCGACGAGGAGAACATCCTCTCCAACGACGGCGCGCTGCGCATCCAGGGCGTGCCCAAGAAGCTGGCGCTGATCGGCTCGGGCGTGATCGGCCTGGAAATGGGCTCGGTCTGGCGCCGGCTCGGTGCCGAAGTCACCGTGCTCGAAGCCCTGCCGACCTTCCTCGGCGCGGTCGACGAGCAGATCGCCAAGGAAGCGCTCAAGGCCTTCACCAAGCAGAACCTGAAGATCGAGCTGGGCGTGAAGGTCGGCGAGGTCAAGTCCGGCAAGAAGGGCGTGAGCATCGCCTACACAGATGCCAAGGGCGGCGCGCAGAACCTGGAAGTCGACAAGCTGATCGTCTCCATCGGTCGCGTGCCCAACACCATCGGCCTGGCCCCGGAGGCGGTGGGCCTGAAGCTCGACGAGCGCGGCGCGATCGTGGTCGACGACGAGTGCAAGACCAACCTGCCCAACATCTGGGCGATCGGCGACGTTGTGCGCGGCCCGATGCTGGCGCACAAGGCGGAAGAAGAAGGCGTGGCGGTGGCCGAGCGCATCGCGGGCCAGCACGGGCACGTGAACTTCAACACCATCCCGTGGGTGATCTACACATCACCCGAGATCGCGTGGGTCGGCCAGACCGAGCAACAGCTCAAGGCGAGCGGACGCGCGTACAAGGCCGGCACCTTCCCCTTCCTCGCCAACGGACGCGCCCGCGCGCTCGGCGACACGACCGGCATGGTCAAGTTCCTCGCCGATGCAACGACGGACGAGATCCTCGGCGTGCACATGGTCGGGCCGCAGGTGAGCGAGCTGATCTCGGAAGCCGTGGTGGCGATGGAGTTCAAGGCGAGCAGCGAGGACATCGCACGCATCTGCCACGCGCATCCTTCGCTGTCGGAGGCGACGAAGGAAGCGGCCCTCGCCGTCGACAAGCGCACTCTGAACTTCTGACGTCTTGACGACCGTCAAGCAGGCCTACGAAGCCGAACTGGCCGCGCGGGGTTACCAAAGCGACCCCGCGCAGCTGCGCGCGGTGGAGGCGCTCGATCGCTGCGCGAGCGAGTGGGCCGACTACAAGGCTCGGCGCTCCAACGCGCTGAAGAAGTTCATCAACCGGCTGGACATTCCGCGCGGCGTCTACATGTATGGCGGCGTCGGACGGGGCAAGAGCTTCCTGATGGACTGCTTCTACAACGCAGTCCCGCTGCGCCGCAAGACGCGGCTGCACTTCCATGAGTTCATGCGCGAGGTGCACCGCGAGCTGGCTGAGTTGCAAGGCACGGTCAATCCGCTGGACGAGCTCGGGCGCCGGATTTCCAAGCGCTACAAGCTGATTTGTTTCGACGAGTTTCATGTCGCGGACATCACGGACGCGATGATCCTGCACCGGCTGCTGGCCGCCCTGTTCGAGAACGGCGTGGGCTTCGTCACCACTTCCAACTTCAAGCCCGACGACCTTTACCCCGGCGGGCTGCATCGCGATCGCATCCTGCCCGCGATCGCGCTGCTGAACGAGCGCCTGGAAGTGATCAGCGTCGACAACGGGACCGACTACCGCCGCCGCACGCTGGAGCAGGTACGGCTCTACCTCACGCCCAATGGCGCCGCCGCCGACAAGGAAATGCGCGAGGCCTTCGAGCGCCTGGCCGAGAGCGCGGACGAGAACCCGGTGCTCCACATCGAATCGCGCGAGATCCATGCGCGGCGCAAGGCCGGCGGCGTGGTGTGGTTCGACTTCAAGACACTCTGCGGCGGGCCGCGATCGCAGAACGACTATCTGGAAATCGCGACGCAGTTCCACACCGTGCTGCTCTCCGACGTGCCGCACATGCCGGTGCGCATGGCCTCGGAAGCACGCCGTTTCACCTGGCTGGTGGACGTGTTCTACGATCGGCGCTTGAAGCTGATCATGTCGGCCGAGGTTCCGCCCGAGGCGTTGTACACGGACGGGCCCCTGGCCCACGAGTTTCCGCGCACCGTCTCGCGGCTCAACGAAATGCAGTCCGCCGAATTCCTGGCGCTCGAACGCCGGGTGGTCGATACCCGCCTTACATGAAGAAAACCGCGCTCGCATTGCTGATCGTCCTGGCCTCGCTGGGAGCCACGCACTCGTGGGCGCAGTCCAGCGCCACGACCGGCGCCATCGACTTCGAGGCCGAGCGCGCACGCCTGGCCGAGGAGCGCAAGGCGGTCGAGGCCAAGTTTCAGACAGAGCAGGCTGCCTGCTACAAGAAATTCGCGGTCGAAGGCTGCCTGGAGGAAAGCCGGCGTGCGCGCCGTGTCGCCACGGACGACATCAAGCGTCAGGAGGCAGCGATGAACGACGTCGAGCGCAAGCGCCGTGCGGCCGCCGAACTCGACCGCTTGGATGCGAAGAAGACCACGCCGCGCGCGCAGGACACGCCGGCAAAGCAGGAAGAATCCTTGAAGTCACGGCAAGAGCGCGAGCAGCGTTCGGCCGACCATGCCGCGAGCCGCGACCAGGCGGCGTCGCAGGCGGCGGAGAAGCGACGCGAGTTCGAGAAGAAGCAGGCCGAGAACGCGAAGAAGCAGGCTGACGCGGCGAGCCGCGCTGCCCAGGCGCCGGCCGAGCGCGAGACCTTCGAGCGCAAGCAGCAGCGCGCTGCGGAGCACCGTGCCGAACTAGAGCGCAAGAACGCCGCCAAGACCAAGCCGCGCTCCGCGCCGCTTCCCGAAGTGCCCTGAGGGTGTCGGCTGCCGGGCCGCGGCCCCGGGCTCAGTCGACCGCTGCCGGCAGCTCCTCGAGCTTGAGGACCACGATCGAGATGTTGTCGCCCGTCCCGCGGGCGCGCTCGCGCGCTTCCGTCACCAGCGCTTCGACGGCCAGGCGCGGCGCGTTCTGCGACAGCACGGCGGCCAGTTCATCCGGCGTGAAGTAGTGCCACAGGCCGTCGCTGCAAGCCATCAGCAAGTCGCCCGGCCCGAGGCGGCGCGGGACGGTGTGCACATCGACCGGCGGCGGCGTGGATTTCATCCCGAGGCAGCCGAGCAGGATATTCCCCTGCGGGTGGGAGTTGGCCGCCTCTTCGCTGATCTCGCCGCGGTCCACCAGCACCTGTACGTACGAATGGTCCTTGGTGCGCCGGACCAGGTCGCCCTCGTGGAAATGGTAGATGCGAGAGTCGCCCGCGTGGATCCAGGCGCAATCCCCCTCGGGATTCATCAGGAATGCCGCGAGCGTGCTGTGCGGCTCCTGCTCGCTGGAGATGGCGGTCAGCTTGATGACGGTGTGCGCCTCTTCCAGGATCTGCCGCAGGATGGCCGTTGCGTCGTCGCGCCCGGGCTTGTAGCGCGAGAAGAGCTGGCGTGCTGTCATCAGCACCTGATCGGAAGCCTTTCGGCCGCCGCTGCGCCCGCCCATGCCGTCGGCAATGACGCCCAGCACGCAGCCCGGCGTGCGCGGGTGGCTCATGATGAGCACCTGGTCCTGCTGGTAGGGGCGGTCTCCCTTGTGGAGACCCGTGGCGGCGGCGAGTCGGAAACCTCGGGTCATGGGCGCGGATGCGCCGATGGCGCGGTCTTTCATGTTCTTGTTGGTGCTGGACGAAGACGTATTATCGAGTGAACCTTAGTGGCGACTCTATGCACTAATGCCGCCTCCACGCTCCTATCTCATCCGTTGGACTCCAATCTCCACTCCTTTTCCCGCCAGCTCATCGAGCTCCGGATCGAACACGCCGATCTGGATGCGAGCATCGACCGGTTGGGTGAAATCGTGCCGAGGGACGAACTCCTGCTTCGGCGCCTGAAGAAGAGACGCCTGGCACTGCGCGACGAGATCGAGCGCCTGGAGCGCGTGCTCGACCCGAGAGAACCCGCCTGATGTCACTCGAAGAGGAAGTGCGCGAAGCCTTCGCGCAGCACGGCGCGCTGTCTCACGCGGCCGAGGAGTTCCGTGAGCGCGAAGGCCAGACGCAGATGGCCCTGGCCGTGGCACGCACCATCGACCAGGGCGGCGTGCTGGTGGTGGAAGCGGGCACGGGTGTTGGCAAGACCTTCTCCTATCTCGTGCCGGCGCTGCTGAGCGGCGAGCGCGTGCTGCTCTCGACCGCCACCAAGACGCTTCAGGACCAGCTTTTCGGCCGTGATCTGCCGCGTCTGGTCGAGGCGCTGGGCCTGCCGGTGCGCACCGCGCTGCTGAAGGGGCGGGCGAGCTACCTGTGCCTGCACCGCCTGGACCTGGCACGCCACGACCCTTCCTTTCCCGAGCGCGGCACCGTGCGCACGCTGGCGAAGATCGAGCAATGGTCCAAGGCTACGCGCACCGGCGACCTCGCCGAATTGCCCGGACTGGATGAGCGTTCGCCATTGATCCCGCTGGTGACTTCCACGCGCGACAACTGCCTCGGTGCGCAATGCCCGCAGTTCAAGCCCTGCCACGTCAACCTGGCCCGGCGCGAGGCCATGGCGGCCGATGTGGTTGTCATCAACCACCACCTCTTCTTCGCCGACCTCGCCGTGCGCGAGTCCGGCATGGCGGAGTTGCTGCCGAGCGTGCGCGTGGTCGTCTTCGACGAAGCGCACCAGCTCAACGAAACCGGCGTGCAGTTCCTCGGGGCACAACTTGGCAGCGGACAGGCGCTGGACTTCGCGCGTGACCTGCTGGGCGCGGGCCTGCAGCATGCACGCGGGCTGGTGGATTGGCAGCAGCTCGTGGCCGGGGTCGAACGCGGCGCGCGAGAGCTACGGCTTTGCGTCGGCAAGCAATGGCCGGGCACCAAGCTGCGCTGGGCCGGCGTCGCACCCGAGGGCGTACCGGCCGAGGCCTGGCAGCAGGCCATGGATGCGTTGACCGGAGCTTTCACCGAGGCGGCGCGCGGGCTCGACACGGTGACTGAGCTGTCGCCCGACTTCGTGCGCCTGCACGACCGCGCCACGCAACTCGCCGAACGCGCGAAACGCTTTGCCGAACCCTGTGCGGTCGAATCGGTGCGGTGGGTGGACGTGGGCACGCAGATTCGCCTTGTCGAGTCGCCGCTGGACATCGCCGAGGCGGTGCGCAAGCGCGTGCTCAAGACCGATTCGGACGATGCGGAGGTTTCGGGCCGCGCTTGGGTGTTCACCTCCGCCACGCTGGGCGACGAGCCCAGGCTGCGATGGTTCACCGAGCCCTGCGGCCTCGACGATGCGGAAGTGTTGCGCGTGCAGAGCCCCTTCGACTACGCGCGGCAGGCCGCGCTTTACGTCCCGCGAGCCTTCCCGAAGCCCAACGATCCCTCGCACGGCGCGCAAGTGGCCAGGCTCGCGGCCCGTGGCGCCGGCGCGCTCGGCGGGCGCACCCTGGTGCTCACCACCACGCTGCGTGCCCTGCGGACCATCGGGGATGTGCTGAAGCAGCAGTTCGAGGCGCTGGATGGTGCGCGCCGGCCCGAGGTGCTGGTGCAGGGCGAGTTGCCCAAGCGGGTGCTGATGGACCGCTTCCGGGAAGGCGCCGACGGCGGGCGGGCGGGGTGCGTGCTGGTGGCTTCGGCCTCGTTCTGGGAAGGCTTCGACGCCCCCGGTGATGCGCTGCAACTGGTCGTCATCGACAAGCTGCCTTTCCCTCCGCCGAATGATCCGCTGGTCGAGGCGCGCTCGCAGCGCCTGGAGGCGCAGGGTCGCAGTTCCTTCAGCGACTATTCATTGCCAGAGGCCGCCGTCGCGCTCAAGCAAGGCGCCGGCCGGCTCATCCGCCGCGAGAGCGACATGGGCGTGCTGGTGATTTGCGACACGCGGCTCGTGGCCATGGGCTATGGCCGCCGCCTGCTGGCCGCACTGCCGCCGATGCGCAGGTTGGAGAGTGAAGCCGAGTTCGACGAAGCCTTGCTCGAACTCACGAAGCCGTGAGCCGCCGTCGGGCCTCGTCCAGGGCGATCGAGCCTCCCCCTGGGCGGCAAGCTACACGCGGCGAAGCGAAGTGAAAAGCCGGAGGGCGAACGCGTTCACCAAACTTTCCACCAAGGGTCGTCCTTGGAACGGAAGCCGTGCGAGATGTACTCGCTCTTCGGATAGTTGGTCGTCAGCACGCGCTTTGCATCGTCGCGCAGATCGTTGAGCCCGAGCGCGTCGTACGACATCATCATGATGTAGAGCGCTTCTTCGAGCGCCGGCACTTCGCGGTAGTCGGCCAGCGCGATCTGCGCGCGGTTGATCGCCGCCAGGTAGGCACCGCGCGTGTAGTAGTAGCGCGCCACATGCACCTCGTACTGCGCCAGCGAGTTCACGATGTAGTTCATGCGCAGGCGCGCATCGGGCGTGTAGCGCGATTCGGGGAAGCGCGTGACGAGTTCCTTGAAGGCCTCGAAGGATTCCTTCGCCGCCTTCTGGTCACGCTCGGACAGGTCCTGCCGCGTCAGGAAGGCGAACATGCCCAGGTCGTCGTTGAAGTTGACCACGCCCTTGAGGTACATCGCGTAGTCGAGCGCGGGGCTCGCCGGATGCAGCTTCATGAAGCGGTCGAGCGTCGCGACGGCCGCGGCCTTGTCGCCGTTCTTGTACTGGGCGTAGGCCTTGTCGATCTGCGCCTGCTGCGCGAGCGGCGTGCCGGCGGCGCGGCCTTCGAGCTTTTCGTAGAGCGGCACGGCCTTGTCATAGGCGCCCGAGCCGGCCTCGTCCTTGGCTTCGGAGTAAATCTTGTTCGGGCTCCAGTTGGCCGTCTTGTCGACAGGATTCGACGAGCAACCCGCTACCAGCCATGCGGTCGCGCACAAGACCACCCAGGCGGGTACGACCGATAATTTGGCGCGAAACATCAAATAAGGCTTTCGTGAAACAGGTACCTTCGATTATATCGGCCGACCCCTTGGGCGATACCCGGGAGCCGTCCGACCATGACGAGGGCGCGGACCTGTCCGAGGCCAGCGAGATCCGCGCCTTCGTGATCGGCCCGGCGCAGCATGGCCAGCGGCTCGACCGCGCGCTCGCCGCGCTGGTGCCCGAATTCTCCCGCAGCTACCTGCAGCAGTTGATCGATGCCGGCACTGTGGAACTGCAGGGCCGTGTCGTCACCAAGGCGTCGGCCGCGGTGCATGCCGGCGAAGCGGGGCGCATCGAACTCCGTCCCACGCCGCAGAGCCAGGCCTTCCGGCCCGAGGCCATGCCCATCACCGTGGTGCACGAGGACGAGCACCTGCGCATCGTCGACAAGCCGGCCGGCCTGGTGGTGCATCCGGCGCCGGGCAACTGGAGCGGCACCTTGCTCAACGGGCTGCTGGCCCTCGACCCGAAGGCAATGCTGCTGCCGCGCGCGGGCATCGTGCACCGGCTCGACCGCGACACCAGTGGCCTGATGGTGGTGGCGCGCACCCGCGCGACGATGGACGCGCTGGTGCAACTCATCGCCGCGCGCGATGTCAAGCGCCAGTACCTCGCGCTGGCGCACCGGAGCTGGCAGGGCGCGGCCGCGCGGCACGTGGATGCCGCCATCGGACGCGATCCGCGCAACCGCCTGCGCATGGCGGTGGTCGACTTGCAGCATCATTCCGGCAAACCGGCGCGCACGCTGATCGAGGTCCTCGACAGCAACGAGCAGGGCTGCGCGGTCCGCTGCACGCTCGAGACGGGGCGCACCCATCAGATCCGCGTGCACATGGCTTCCATCGGCCATCCCCTGGTCGCCGACGCCCTCTACGGCGGCGCCGAGGCCGCGGGGCTGAAGCGCCAGGCGCTGCATGCCTTCAGGCTCGGCTTCGTGCATCCCATCACGGGCGAGGCGATGGCGTTCCAGTCGCGGCCCCCCGTCGATCTGCTCCAGGGGCTCGGAGTCTGGGGCCTGGATTACAATCGCGCCTGACGGCCCCGAGGGCCGCGCCGGCGATCCGATGCCGGCCTTGCGTTGCACCGCCGCGTGCCGGCAACGCCTCCCTTCCATCCTTCTGAACAAGCGTCCTCGTGGCGCCTTTTCCCGGATAACGCGAACCATGAATACGGCGGATGCCAAGCGCATTCTCGAAACCGCCTTGATCTGTTCGAGCCAGCCGTTGCCGGTGCGCGAACTGCGCGTGCTGTTCGACGACGAACTGGGCGCCGACACCATCAAGACGCTGTTGCTTGAATTGCAGGAAGACTGGGCGCAACGCGGCCTGGAGCTCGTGAGCGTGGGAACCGGCTGGCGCTTCCAGAGCCGGCCCGAGCTGCGCGACCACCTCGACCGGCTGCACCCCGAGAAGCCGCCGCGCTACACGCGCGCTGCGCTCGAGACGCTGGCCATCATCGCCTACCGTCAGCCCGTCACGCGCGGCGACATGGAAGACATCCGCGGCGTCACGATCAACTCGCTGATCCTCAAGCAGCTGGAAGACCGCAACTGGGTCGAGGTGATCGGCCACCGCGAGACCGTCGGCCGGCCGGCGCTCTACGCCACCACGCGCCAGTTCCTCGACGATCTCGGGATCGAGTCGCTCGACCAGTTGCCCATCGTCCAGACGCCGGCCCAGCAAGCCGCGTTGATCGATGCGCTCGACCAGGCGGCCGGGGAGGGGCAACCGGCCCTGCCGATCGACGAACCCGCGGACGAGACGACGGCTGGGCCTTCTCTGGATGCAGCGATTGATGGCCGGGTTGAAGTCGACGCGCCGGTCGAAGTCGAAGTGCTGGTCGAAGGCGAGGCACCCGTCGAATCCGTCGCCGAATCCGAGCCCTCTGGGGCGGCGGACGCCGAAGCCGAAGCCGAGCTTGCCAACCAGCCTGAAGCCGAATCCTCTTCCTCCATCGACGCCGATGCACCGCCCGATGAGGCCGACATCACCGCCGCTCCTTCCGGAACCCGACCATGAACCCCTCCGATCCCGATGACGCAGCCATGCTGCCTGCAGACCCTGTTTCGGACGCGCCTTCGACGGTCTCCTCCGCCGAGGACGTCACGCCCGTAGCCGGCGATGGCGACGAGGCACCGCGCAAGCGCCGCCCGCGCCGCCGCAAGCCGGTCGACGAGACGGCCGCCGAAGCCGTCGCGGAACCGGTGCAGGAGTCCGCTGCGGCCATGGTCGAGGCGCGCGCGGAGCCAGTGGCCGAACCCGAGGTCGAACCCCAGCCCCAGGCAGGCGGCAATACCGTGGACGACGGAGGGGACCACTACAACGAGGATGACGAGGAAGAGCCTGACGAGGAAGAGGACGACCTCGACCGCGCCCGCCGCGCCGCCGAGCGCGAGCAGCGCAACGCGCCGCCGCCCGAGCCCATCCGCTTCGTCGATGTGGTGTCCGGTCAGTTCGACGCCGACGAGGACAGCCCCGAGGTCCCGGCCCTCAAGCGCGTGCTCCTGCCCGAAGCCGACTCGCCCAAGCTGCACAAGGTGCTGGCCCAGGCCGGCCTGGGCTCGCGGCTGGAGATGGAGCAGCTCATCCTGCAGGGCCGCATCTCCGTCAACAACGAGCCGGCGCATATAGGCCAGCGCATCCAGTACGGCGACCAGGTCAAGATCAACGGCAAGCCGATCCGCTTTCGCATCGCGCCGCCGCCGGCGCGCGTCATCGCGTACCACAAGCCGGTCGGAGAAGTCGTCACGCACGACGATCCGCAGAACCGGCCCACCGTGTTCCGCAAGCTGCCCCGCCTTCAGCAGGGAAAGTGGCAATCGGTTGGCCGCCTCGACCTGAACACCGAAGGCCTGCTGCTCTTCACCAGTTCCGGCGAGCTGGCCAACCAGCTGATGCACCCCCGCTTCGGCCTGGAGCGCGAATACGCGGTGCGCGTGCTGGGCGCGCTCAGCACCGAGGAAAAGAACCGGCTGCTCGAAGGCGTGCGCCTGGACGACGGCATGGCGCAGTTCGGCACCATCGAGGACGGCGGTGGAGAAGGTTCCAACTGCTGGTACCGCGTCACCATCTCCGAGGGCCGCAACCGCGAGGTCCGGCGTCTGTTCGAGTCGGTCGGCCATGCGGTCAGCCGGCTGATCCGCATTCGCTACGGCGCCATGGTGCTGCCGCGGGGCCTCAAGCGCGGCGCCTGGATGGAGTTGGACGAACGCGACATCCGGGCCTTGTTCCAGGCCGCCGGCGCGGGCGACAGGCCGCAGCGCGCGGGCCCAGGCGGCCCCAGGGGACCGGGCGCCGAAGGCGGCGCCCGCAACAATCGAAACAGGAAGCGCCGGGGCGGCGGCCGTAACGGCGGCCCCGGCGGAGCGCAGGGGCAGGGCGACGAGCGCGAGATGCCCATCCCCAATCCGCTTGCGAGCGGACCGGGCGCGCGGGCCGGCGGTGGCGGTGGCGGTGGCAAGGGCCCCTCCCAGGGGCGGCGCAACAAGAACCGCGGCGACCGGCAGGGCCAGGGCCCCGGGCCGGGCCAGGGCGGCCAGGGACGCGGCCGGCAGGGCGAGGACCGCCAGCCAAGCGGTGCCAACCAGCCCGATCCGATGAAGACCTCGCTCGGCTACATCGGCGCCGACAGCTTCTCGCGCCAGCGCAAGGAGCAGCGGCAAGGACCGCGCCGCGGCGGTCCTCCGGGCGGCGGCGGCGGCAGTTTCGGCGGGCAGGGCGGCAGCCGCCGCCGGGGCCGCTGACGGCAAGCATGCGGCGTGCCTTTCACGCGATCATCCAGGGGAGATCGCGCCAGCTAAAATCAGAGGCTTTGTCGAGGTTCTGCAACCTGTTGTTGTGGGACTGACGGAACTCATCCAGATCCAAGTTTTCAGGAAATCATCTCAATGGCCATCGAACGCACCCTCTCCATCATCAAGCCCGACGCCGTGGCGAAGAATGTCATCGGCAAGATCGTCTCCCGCTTCGAGGCTGCCGGCCTCAAGGTCGTGGCGGCCAAGCTGGTCCAGCTGTCGCGCAACGAAGCCGAACAGTTCTACGCTGTCCACAAGGAGCGCCCCTTCTTCAAGGACCTCGTCGAGTTCATGATCTCCGGCCCCGTGTTCGTGCAAGTGCTGGAAGGCGAGGACGCCATCGCCAAGAACCGCGACCTGATGGGCGCCACCGACCCCAAGAAGGCGGCCGCCGGCACCATCCGCGCCGACTTCGCCGACAGCATCGACGCCAACGCCGTGCACGGCTCGGACGCGCCCGAAACCGCGAAGAACGAAGTCGCCTTCTTCTTCGCCGGCCTGAACGTCTACGCCCGCTGAGGCGCCGACGCCTGACGCAATGACCACGGCCAACCTGCTCGACTTCGATCTGGAGGGATTGGCCGCGTTCTGCGAACGGCTGGGCGAGAAGCGCTTCCGCGCGACACAGCTTTTCCGCTGGATCCACCAGCGCGGCGCCAGCGACTTCGCCCAGATGACCGACCTGGCGAAGTCGTTGCGCGAGAAGCTCGCCACTGCGGCACGCGTCGAGGCGCTGCCGATGATCACGCAACACGAATCCGCCGACGGCACGATCAAGTGGCTTTTCGACGTGGGCGACGGCAACGCCGTCGAGGCGGTGTTCATTCCCGAGGATGACCGAGGCACGCTGTGCGTCTCCTCCCAGGCCGGCTGTGCGGTCGGATGCCGTTTCTGCTCCACGGGACACCAGGGCTTCAGCCGCAACCTGACCACGGGCGAGATCGTTGCCCAGCTCTGGTTTGCCGAGCATTTCCTGCGCAAACACCTCAAGCGCGATGAGCGGGTGATCTCGAACGTCGTGATGATGGGCATGGGCGAGCCGCTGCAGAACTATTCGGCCCTGGTGCCGGCGCTGCGGACCATGCTCGACGACAACGCCTATGGCCTGTCGCGCCGCCGCGTGACCGTCTCGACCTCCGGCGTGGTGCCGATGATCGACCGGCTCGGCGGCGACTGCCCGGTGGCGCTGGCCGTATCGCTGCACGCGCCGAACGATGGCTTGCGTGACGATCTGGTGCCCCTCAACCGCAAGTACCCGATCGCCGAACTGATCGAGGCGTGCAAGCGCTACCTCGAGCACGCGCCGCGCGACTTCATCACCTTCGAATACTGCATGCTCGACGGTGTGAACGACCAGCCGGAGCACGCGCGCCAGCTGGTGGAGCTGGTCCGCACGCACGGCATTTCCTGCAAGTTCAACCTGATTCCCTTCAACCCTTTTCCGGCCTCCGGCCTGCTGCGCTCGCCGCAACCGCGCGTGCTGGCCTTCGCGAAGGTACTGAGCGAGGCCGGCCTCGTCACCACAGTGCGCAAGACGCGCGGCGACGACATCGACGCCGCCTGCGGACAGCTGGCGGGCGACGTCAAGGACCGCACGCATGCAGCCGAGCGCATGGCCCAGCGGCGCACCGTCGTATTGCATCCGGTCCGCAAGGCGGCCAACCCATCCACTGCCCAGGAGCGATGAACCGATGAGCAAGGCTTTTCCGATGGCGACGGCGACGACGTGGAAGCCGGCGATGCGGGCTTTCCTCGCGCTCGCCGCGGTGTTCGTGCTCGCGGGCTGCGCCAACCAGGGCGCCGGCACCGGGCCGAATCCGTCGAACCCGAATGCAGGCAGCGCGGCCAGGATCGTGACGGATTCCGACGAGACCAACGCCCGCAAGCGCGCCCGCCTGCGGGTCGAACTGGCCATCGGCTACTACGAGCAGGGCCAGACCACCGTGGCGCTGGACGAGATCAAGCAGGCGCTTGCCAACGATCCGACCTTCGCTGACGCCTACAACCTGCGCGGCCTGGTCTATATGCGCCTGGACGACCCGTCCTCGGCGGAAGACAGCTTTCGCCGCGCGATCGCCATCGACCCACGGGAGCCCAACGTCCTGCACAACTACGGCTGGCTGCTGTGCCAGCAGAACCGCTACGCCGACGCGGCGGTGCAGTTCTCGGCGGCGCTCTCGGTGCCGACCTACACCGAGCGCTCCAAGACGCTGATGACGCAAGGTATCTGCCAGCTGCGCGCAGGGCAGCGCGCGGAAGCGGAGAAGAGCCTGACCCAGGCCTACGAGATCGACGCGGCGAATCCGGTGATTGGCTACAACCTGGCGTCCCTGCTGGCGCAGCGCGAGGACTGGTCTCGCGCCCAGTTCTACATCCGCCGGGTCAACAACAGCCCCGCGGCCAACGCCGAGACGCTGTGGCTCGGTATCAAGGTCGAACGCCGGCTCAACAACCGCGAGGCGCTTGCGCAACTGGCCGGCCAGCTGCAGCGGCGCTTCCCCCAGTCGCGGGAGGCACTGGCGTACGAGCGCGGGAATTTCAATGATTGAGCGGGCAAGCGAGTTCGGGGCCTCGGCGGCGGTGCCGCTCGTCTCCGTCGACAACACCAACAAGACCGCGGGTGACATCCTGCGCGAGGCGCGGGAGGCCCATGGCCTGCACCTGGACATGGTCGCCAATGCTCTCAAGGTGACGCCGCAGAAACTGGCCGCGCTCGAGAACGACGACATCGACGCCTTGCCCGATCCGGTTTTCGCGCGTGCGCTCGCCGCGAGCGTGTGCCGAGCGCTGCGGATCGACCCGGTGCCGGTGCTGGCCAAGCTGCCTGGTGCACCGCGCCCCGCCCTGGCGGCGGCCGACCGCACCATCAGCAAGAGCCTGAAGTCGGCGGGGCCGGGCTCGACGGGCGGCGCAAGCCGCCAGCCGTCGCGCGCGCTGCTGATCGTCGTGCTGCTCCTGCTGCTCGGCGCGGGGGCGTTGTTCTGGCTGCCGCAATCCGCCTTGGACCAAGCTGGCGAATCGATCGCGCGGCTGACAGCGCGAGAGCCGGCGAGCGAGAGCACGCCGCCGCCTGAGGCACGAACCGACACCGCCGTCGAGCCGGCGGCAGCGGCCACTCAGCCTGGTGGCGCGGTCTTGCCGCCGCCCGCCCAGCCGATGGTTCCGTCGGCGCCGGCCTCCCTTGCCACGGTGCCTTCGGTTGCCACGGCCGCGCCAGCGGTAAAGCCGGTAGTGCCCGACGGCGCGGAGCCACCTGCGGCGTCGAGCGCAGGCGACGGCGTGATCGTCTTCGTCGCGCGCGAGGATTCGTGGGTCACGGTGAGCGAACAGGGCGGCAAGTCGCTCCTGCGTCGAACGCTCAAGGGCGGCGAGATCGTCGGCCTGGATGGCAAGCCGCCGCTGTCGGTGGTGGTCGGCCATGCTTCGGGCGTCGAGGTTCGGGTGCATGGCAAACCCTTCGACCTGTCGTCGCTGACGCGCGCCGGAGGCGTTGCACGCTTCGAGGTCAAACCATGACGGACAACCTCAACATGACTTCCTGTCTTCCCATCGAACGCGCCGCCCCGAAGCCGCGCCGCTCCCGCCAGGCCCGCGTGGTCTGGGGACCCCGCATCGTCACCGTCGGCGGCGACGCACCCGTGCGCGTGCAGTCGATGACCAACACCGACACGGTGGACGCCATCGGCACCGCTATCCAGGTCAAGGAACTGGCGCTCGCCGGCTCGGAGATGGTGCGCATCACCGTGAACACGCCCGAAGCCGCGGCGCAGGTTCCCTACATCCGCGAACAACTCGACCGCATGGGCGTGGACGTGCCGCTGATCGGTGACTTCCACTACAACGGCCATCGCCTGCTGACCGACTATCCCGCCTGCGCCGAGGCGCTGAGCAAGTACCGCATCAACCCCGGCAATGTCGGCAAGGGCGACAAGCACGACCGCCAGTTCGGCCAGATGATCGACGCCGCGATGCGCTGGAACAAGCCCGTTCGCATCGGTGTCAACTGGGGCAGCCTGGACCAGGAACTGCTCGCCAGCCTGATGGACACGAACAGCCGCCGCGCCGAGCCCTGGGACGCCAAGCAGGTGATGTACGAGGCCCTCGTCACCTCGGCGATCGACTCGGCGAAGCTCGCCGAATCCATGGGCATGAATGGCGACCAGGTCATCCTGAGCTGCAAGGTCAGCGGGGTGCAGGACCTGATCTCGGTGTACCGCGAACTGGCGAAGCGCTGCGACTACGCGCTGCACCTCGGCCTGACCGAAGCCGGCATGGGCACCAAGGGCACGGTGGCTTCCGCCACGGCCTTGTCCATCCTTCTGCAGGAAGGCATCGGCGACACCATCCGTGTCTCGCTCACGCCCCAGCCCGGCGAATCGCGCACGCAGGAAGTGGTGATCTCCAACGAAATCCTCCAGGCGCTCGGCCTGCGGGTCTTCGTGCCGAGCGTCACAGCCTGTCCCGGCTGCGGCCGCACCACCAGCACGACCTTCCAGGAACTCGCCAAGCAGATCGACGACTACCTGCGCATGCAGATGCCGGTCTGGCGCACGAGATATCCGGGCGTCGAGAACCTGAAGGTCGCCGTGATGGGCTGCATCGTCAACGGCCCCGGCGAGAGCAAGCATGCCGACATCGGCATCAGCCTGCCCGGCACCGGCGAGGCGCCCGCGGCGCCGGTCTTCATCGACGGCGAGAAGGCGCTCACCCTGCGGGGCGACAACATCGCCAACGAGTTCCACCAACTGGTCGAAAACTACATCGAAAAGCGCTTCGGCAGCGAACGCGCCGCCGAGCTCGCCTGACACCTCATCCATGGCTGAAAAACTGAGTGCCGTCAAAGGCATGAACGACATACTGCCGCCTGAATCGGCGCGCTGGGAGTGGCTCGAGGCCACCGTGCGCGAGCTGATGGCGCGCTATGCCTACCGCAACATCCGCACGCCCATCCTGGAGCACACGGCGCTCTTCGTGCGCGGCATCGGCGAGGTGACGGACATCGTCGAGAAGGAGATGTACTCCTTCGAGGACAAGCTCAATGGCGAAGCACTGACGCTGCGCCCCGAGAACACCGCCAGCGTGGTGCGGGCCGTCACCGAGCATTCGCTGCTCTACGACGGCGGCAAGCGGCTCTGGTATATCGGGCCCATGTTCCGCCACGAGCGCCCGCAGCGCGGTCGCTATCGGCAGTTCCACCAGATCGGCGCCGAGGCGCTGGGCTTCGCCGGGCCCGACGTGGACGCGGAGCTCATCCTCCTGGCGAACGCGCTCTGGAAGGCGCTGGGCCTCACCGACGTGCGGCTCGAACTCAACAGCCTGGGCCAGCCGGCCGAGCGCGCGCTGCACCGTGCCCAACTCATCGCCCACTTCGAGCGGCACGCCGACAAGCTCGACGAGGAAGCGAAGCGCCGGCTGCACAGCAATCCGCTGCGCATCCTGGACTCGAAGAACCCGGCCATGAAGGAAGTCGTCGAATCGGCGCCGAGGCTGATCGACTTCCTGGGCGACGAATCGCTGGCCCACTTCAACGGGTTGCGCGCGATCCTCGACGCCAACGGCATCGCCTACACCATCAACCCGCGCCTGGTGCGCGGCCTGGACTATTACAACCTCAGCGTCTTCGAGTTCGTGACCGACCGGCTCGGCGCGCAAGGCACCGTCTGCGCCGGCGGCCGCTACGACGGCCTCATCGAGCAGATCGGCGGCAAGTCCGCGCCGGCCGTGGGCTGGGCGCTGGGCATCGAGCGCGTGCTCGAACTCGTGAAGGAGCAGGGCACGCCGATTCCGCTGCCCGTGCCCGACGTATACGCAGTGGTGCCCGACGCCGCGGCCATGCCGGTCGCGCTGCGCACGCTCCAGCAACTGCGCGACGCCGGCGTGCGCGCGCAGATGCACGCCGCCACGGCCGACGGCCTTGGCAGCTTCAAGTCGCAGTTCAAGAAGGCGGACGCCAGCGGCGCGACCTACGCGCTGGTCTTCGGCGCCGACGAACTCGCGCGCGGCGAGGTCACGGTGAAGTCCCTGCGCGATGGGGAAGGCGCGCAGGCCGTTCGCCCGCTGGGCGAACTTTCCGCCTGGGCCGCGACCCTACAATCCTCGGCTCCCAACAACTGACAGCGCATGGCAACCCATCTCGACCTCGAAGAACAGGAACAGCTCGACCAGCTCAAGCATTTCTGGAACACCTACGGCACTTACATCACGTGGGCGGTCCTGCTCGTGGCCGGTGCCTTCGTGGCCTGGAATGGCTGGCAGTACCTGCAGCGCGGCAAGGCGGCGCAGGCTTCGGCGCTTTATGACGAGGTCGAGCGCAGCGCTCAAGCCGGCGACGCGGCCCGCATCGAACGCGCGCTGGGCGACATGAAGGAAAAGTTCGCCGGCACCGCCTACGCGCAACAGGCCGGGTTGCTGGCCGCTCGCACACTGCAGGACAAGGGCAATGCCGACGCGTCGCGCGCGGCGCTCGCCTGGGTCGCGGAACACGCCGTCGACCCCGGCTACCAGGCCGTGGCCAGGCTGCGGCTTGCGGCCGAACTGCTCGACACCAAGGCCTACGACGAGGCGCTCAAGCAGTTGTCGGGCAATGTGCCGAAGGAATTCGAGGCGCTGGTGGCCGATCGCAAGGGCGACATCTACCTGGCGCAAGGCAAGCGGGACGAAGCCCGGGCCGAATACCAGAAGGCGTGGACCGCCTTCGACCCGCGCACCGACTACCGGCGCCTGGTCGAGATCAAGCTGAACGCCGTCGGCGTCGACCCGAAGAGCCTGGCCCCGGCTCCGGGCATCACCGTCTCCAAGGCCACATCATGAATCTGAAGCGCCTCGTGCCGCCATCGCCCGCCCTGCGGGTGGCGATGGCCACGGTCCTCATCGCCGCGCTGGCGGCGTGCTCCGGCACGCCCAAGCCGAAGCCCGCCGAACTCCCCGCGAACGTCGCGGTGCTCGGCGTGCGGCAGGCCTGGACCGTCCGCATTCCCCAGGTGAAGTTCCCGCTGACGACCGCCGTCAGCGGCGACACTGTCGCCGTCGCGGGGGCCGACGGCACCGTGGTCGTGATCGACGCGCGCTCCGGCCAGGAGAGCTGGCGCGCGAGCACCGGCGCCGAGCTGGCGGCGGGCGTGGGCACCGACGGCTCGCTGGTGGCCGTCGTCAGCAACAACAACGAACTGATCGTCCTGCAGGGCGGCAAGGTGCTCTGGAAGCAGCGCCTGAGCGCGCAGGCCTACAGCGCACCGCTGGTCGCCGGCCGCCGCATCTTCGTGCAGGCCGCCGATCGCACCACCAGCGCGTGGGACGGGCAGAGCGGCCGCCGCCTCTGGGCGCAGCAACGCACCGCCGAGAACCTCGTGCTGCGCAAGCCCGGCGTGCTGATGGCGGTTGGCGACACCCTGGTCACCGGCGTGGGCGGCCGGCTGGTTGGCCTGAACCCTTCCAACGGTACCTCGCGATGGGAGGTTCCCATCGCGGCGCCGCGCGGAACCAACGACGTCGAGCGCCTGGTCGACCTGACCGGCAGCGCAAGCCGTGTCGGCGACAGCGTCTGCGTGCGGGCCTACTACGCGACCATCGGCTGCGCCGACACCTTGCGCGGTGTCCTGCTGTGGAGCAAGCCCGCCGTCGGCGCCGAAGGCGTGGGCGGGGACGACCGCTTCCTCTATGGCACCGAGGCCGACGGCACGCTCATGGCCTGGCGCCGCGGCGACGGCGAGCGCGCCTGGCAGGTCGACCGCTACAAGTACCGCGACCTGACGGCGCCGCTGGCCGTCGGCCGCTCGGTGATCTTCGGCGACAGCACCGGCCTGCTGCACTTCGTCTCCCGCGACGACGGCGAGGCGCTGAACCGTCTTTCGCCCGATGGCTCGCCCATCGCCGCCGCGCCGGTGCTTTCGGGCAACACCGTCGTGGTCGTCACCCGCAATGGCGGCGTCTTCGGCTATCGACCAGAATGAACGCACACCCCCAGGCATGCCCACTTCGTGTGGCCGCCTATCCCCTTGCAGGGGGCAATACCCGCGGCCCGGCTGAGCCGGTTCCGCGGTATTCCCCGGGTCTGGGTGCGCTGGTGGGGGGGCGCTCTTGAAGCCGGTCATTGCGCTCGTCGGGCGGCCCAACGTGGGCAAGTCGACGCTGTTCAACCGACTGACTCAGACGCGCGACGCCATCGTCGCCGACTTCGCGGGGCTGACGCGCGACAGGCATTACGGCAACGGGCGGCAGGGGCGCTACGAGTTCATCGTCATCGATACCGGTGGCTTCGAGCCTGACGCGGGCAGCGGCATCTTCAAGGAGATGGCCAAGCAGACGCGGCAGGCCGTGGCGGAGGCCGACGTGGTGGTCTTCGTGGTCGATGCGCGCGAGGGCCTCTCGGCGCAGGACCATGACATCGCCAACGAACTGCGGCGGCTGGGCAAGCCCTGCGTGCTGGTGGCCAACAAGGCCGAGGGCATGAAGGATGGCACGAAGCTGGTCGACTTCTACGAACTCGGCTTCGGCGAGGTGCACGGCATCTCGGCCTCGCACGGGCAGGGCATCCGCGGGCTGGTCGAGCTCGCGCTCGCGCCGCTGAACCTTCCCGAGCCCGAGGAGGACGAGGAAGAAGATCCCAACAAGCCGATCAAGCTGGCCGTCGCCGGCCGGCCGAACGTCGGAAAGTCCACGCTCATCAACACCTGGCTCGGCGAGGAACGGCTTGTCGCCTTCGACCTGCCAGGGACGACGCGTGATGCCATCACGGTGCCTTTCGAGCGCAATGGGCAGCGCTTCGAACTCATCGACACGGCCGGCCTGCGCCGCAAGGGCAAGGTTTTCGAGGCGATCGAGAAGTTCTCGGTGGTCAAGACGCTGCAGGCCATCGAGTCGGCCAACGTCGTTCTGCTGCTGCTCGACGCGACCCAGGGCGTGACCGACCAGGACGCGCACATCGCTGGCTATATCCTCGAAAGCGGCCGTGCCGTGGTGATCGCCATCAACAAGTGGGATGCGGTCGACAGCTACCAGCGCGAGCAGATCCAGCGGCAGATCGAGACCCGGCTGCCTTTCCTGAAGTTCGCCTCGCTGCACTTCATCTCGGCGATCAAGCGCCAGGGGCTCGGCCCCGTGTGGCAGTCCATCGCGCAGGCGCACAAGTCGGCCACGCGCAAGATGTCGACGCCGGTGCTCACGCGGCTGCTGCTGGAGGCCGTGCAGTTCCAGTCGCCCAAGCGCGCCGGCATGTACCGCCCGAAGATGCGTTATGCGCACCAGGGCGGCATGAACCCACCGGTGATCATCATCCATGGCAATTCGCTGGAGCACGTCACCGACGCCTACAAGCGCTTCCTGGAGGGGCGCTTCCGCAAGGAGTTCGACCTCGTCGGCACACCCCTTCGCATCGAGTTCAAAACGTCTCACAATCCCTACGCGGACAAGGACGACTGAGGCAGGATGCCCCGCGATGGGGCGCAGCGCGGTCGCGGCTTGTGCGCCGATGAAGGCTGATGAGCCTTGCCGCACCTCAAAGTTCCGGCTTTTGAGTGACGTTATTTTTAAAGGGCCATGGGCCTTTCCTGCTGCAGCGCGGAAACCCTGTGTTAAGGTGCCCGCTCCAACAACTACTCTTGAACACGGAGAATATCGTGAGCAATAAAGGGCAACTCCTACAAGACCCCTTCCTGAACACCTTGCGTCGCGAGCACGTGCCGGTTTCGATCTACCTGGTCAACGGCATCAAGCTGCAAGGCCAGATCGAGTCGTTCGACCAGTACGTCGTGTTGCTTCGCAATACGGTGACCCAGATGGTCTACAAGCATGCCATCTCCACCATCGTGCCAGGGCGGGCCGTCAACTTCTCGGCTGCCGAGAGCGACGACGCTGCCGCCTGACGGCATGGAGCGCGGCGGCCACAAGCCGTCGCGCTTTTTCCAATTCTGATTCCGCTTGTCTGAACTGATTTCCCGCCAGGAAGGCGCCGCCGTTCTCGTCGGCGTCGACTTCGGGCTGCCCCATTTCGACGGCGAACTCGAGGAGCTCGGGCTGCTCGCGCAGACCGCCGGGCTCAGCCCTGTCGCGCGCCTCGTGTGCAAGCGCAAGGCGCCCGACGCGGCCCTTTTCGTGGGCAGCGGCAAGGCTGACGAGATCCGCGAACTGGCCGAACTGCATCGCGCCAGCGAGGTCATCTTCGACCAGGCCCTGAGCCCGGCGCAGCAGCGCAACCTCGAACGCCAGCTCGGCGTCGCCGTCTACGACCGCACCTTCCTCATCCTGGAGATCTTCGCCCAGCGCGCGCGCTCGCACGAAGGCAAGCTCCAGGTCGAACTGGCTCGCCTGCAATACCTCAGCACGCGCCTGGTGCGGCGCTGGTCCCACCTGGAGCGCCAGCGCGGGGGCATCGGCACGCGCGGCGGTCCCGGCGAAACGCAGATCGAACTCGACCGGCGCATGATCGGCGAGTCCATCAAGCGCACCCGCGAGCGGCTCGCCAAGGTGCAGCGCCAGCGCGGCACCCAACGCCGGCAGCGCGAGCGGCGCGACACCTTCAACATCTCGCTGGTGGGCTATACGAACGCCGGCAAATCCTCGCTCTTCAACGCGCTGGTGAAGGCCCGTGCCTATGCGGCCGACCAGCTCTTCGCCACGCTGGACACCACCACGCGGCATCTCTACCTGGGCGACGCGGCCCGCAAAGTGTCCATCTCCGACACCGTCGGCTTCATCCGCGAGCTGCCCCACGGCCTCATCGATGCCTTCAAGGCCACCTTGCAGGAGGCGGTCGACGCCGACTTGCTGCTGCATGTGGTCGACGTTTCCAACCCCCATCATCCCGAACAGATGGCCGAAGTGCAGGCGGTGCTCAAGGAGATCGGCGCGGATGCGGTGCCGCAACTGTTGGTCTTCAACAAGCTGGATGCCCTTGAAAGCACGCAGCGACCCCTGCATCTGCGCGATGAAATGGACATCGACGGAACCCAGGTGACCCGAATCTTCCTCAGCGCCCACACAGGCGAAGGCGTCGCCGCCCTGCGGGCCGAACTGGCGCAGAGGGCGCGGCTGGAGGAGGGCATAACCTTGGAAGCGGACGCCGAATTGCACGATGCCGCCAACTGATTGGCACAATCCCCCCCACTGACGAGAGAACAGAACCGAATGAATGCAAAGCCAGTGTGGAGACGTTTTCAGGGCATGTTCAACCTGAACGATGGACGATGGGGCCGTGGCGACGATTCGTCCGGCGGTGACCGCTCTTCCTCCAACCGCCCCGACAACGAGCCGCCGGTACCCCCGCCGTCGAACAACAGCAACCGCCCGCGCGGCCAGGGCCCCAACCAGGGCCCGCCCGACCTCGACGAGCTCTGGCGTGACTTCAACCGCAAGCTCGGCGGCCTCTTCGGCGGCGGCCGCGGCGACCGCCCGAACGGCGGAAACGGCAATGGCGGCGGGCTCAAGCCCGACATGAAGAACGCCGGCTTCGGCCTGGGCGTGATCGCCGTCATCGCGCTGTTGATCTGGCTGGGCACCGGCTTCTTCATCGTGAACGAAGGCCAGCAGGCCGTGATCACCCAGTTCGGCCGCTACAAGGCCACCGTGGGCGCCGGCTTCAACTGGCGCCTGCCGTATCCGATCCAGCGCCATGAACTGGTCGTCGTCACGCAGATCCGCTCCACCGATGTCGGCCGCGACACCATCGTGCGCTCCACCGGCCTGCGTGAATCGGCGATGCTGACGGAAGACGAGAACATCGTCGAGATCAAGTTCGCCGTGCAGTACCGCCTGAGCGATGCGCGCGCCTACCTCTACGAGAGCAAGACGCCCGCTGACACGGTCGTCCAGGTCGCCGAGACGGCGGTGCGCGAAGTGGTCGGCAAGATGAAGATGGACGCGGCGCTTGCCGAGGAGCGCGACCAGATCGCCCCGCGCGTGCGCACGCTGATGCAGACCATCCTCGATCGCTACAAGGTCGGCGTGGAAGTCGTGGGCATCAACCTGCAGCAGGGCGGCGTGCGTCCGCCCGAGCAGGTGCAGGCCTCCTTCGACGACGTGCTCAAGGCCGGCCAGGAGCGCGAGCGCACCAAGAACGAGGCGCAGGCCTATGCCAACGACGTCGTGCCACGCGCCACCGGCACTGCTTCGCGCCTGAAGGAAGAGTCCGAGGCCTACAAGGCGCGGATCATCGCGCAGGCACAGGGCGATGCGCAGCGCTTCTCGTCCGTGCTGGCCGAGTACCAGAAGGCGCCGCAGGTCACCCGCGACCGCATGTACACCGACACCATGCAGCAGATCTACAGCAACACCACCAAGGTGCTGGTCGATACCAAGCAGGGTTCGAACCTGCTCTATCTGCCGCTCGACAGGTTGATGCAGATGACGGGCCAGAACGCAGCCGCTCCGGCGGACGGCGCCAACCCCAACGTGGCGGGCACCGCGCCGCCGCAGTCCTCGGTGATCCCCGTGGTCCCCAATGCCGGCGATGCGCGTGCGCGCGACGGCCGTTCGCGTGACCGCGACATTCGCTGAGGGGAAAAGAACATGAACAGAATCGGATTCATCGCATCGACGATCCTCGTGGTCCTCGCGCTGCTCAGCTCGACGCTCTTCGTGGTCGACCAGCGCCAGTTCGGGGTGGTCTACGCCCTTGGCCAGATCAAGGAAGTGATCACGGAGCCCGGCCTCAATTTCAAGCTGCCGCCGCCGTTCCAGAACGTGTCCTACATCGACAAGCGCCTGCTCACGCTCTCCAGCCTCGACCCCGAGCCCATGCTCACCGCCGAGAAGCAGCGCGTGGTGGTCGACTGGTACGTGCGCTGGCGCATCAGCAACCCCTCGGAATACATCCGCAACGTCGGGCTGGACGAGAACGCCGGCGCCATGCAGCTCAACCGCGTGGTGCGCAACGCCTTCCAGGAAAACGTCAACAAGCGGACCGTGCGCGACCTGATCTCGGTGCGCCGCGAGGCGTTGATGGCCGACGTGCAGCGCGAGGTGCTGGCCGTGGTGAAGGGCGCCAAGCCCTGGGGCGTCGACATCGTCGACGTGCGCATCACCCGCGTCGACTATGTCGAGGCCATCACGGAATCGGTCTACCGCCGCATGGAGGCCGAGCGCAAGCGCGTGGCCAACGAGCTGCGCTCGACCGGCTTCGCCGAGGGCGAGAAGATCCGCGCCGACGCCGACCGCCAGCGCGAGGTGATCGTCGCCAACGCCTATCGCGATGCGCAGAAGATCAAGGGCGAGGGCGATGCCGGCGCGGCGTCGGCCTACGCTGGCGCCTTCGGGCGCGACCCGCAGTTCGCACAGTTCTATCGCAGCCTGGACGCCTACAAGCAGAGCTTCAACAAGAAGAGCGACGTGATGGTGCTCGACCCGTCGTCCGATTTCTTCCGGGCCATGCAGGGCTCGGGCTCCGGCACCGCGATCCCGCCGCCGCAGTCCAGACGTTAAGGCGTGGACGCCGACACCTTCTGGAGCGCGATGGCGCTCGTGCTGGTCATCGAAGGGCTGCTGCCCTTCCTGTCCCCCGGCAGCTGGCGGCGGGGCTTCGGCCAGCTCCTGCAGCTGCGTGACGGCCAGCTGCGCTTCTTCGGTCTTTGCAGCATCCTCCTGGGCCTGGCGCTTCTCTGGATCTTGGGGTGACGCGGTCCCGGTAGAATCCCGGTTTAACCACGCCCCCGATCCCCATGTCCGCCTGGGTCCTTCCGGATCACATCGCCGATGTGCTGCCTTCCGAGGCCCGCCACATCGAAGAACTTCGACGTCAGCTGCTCGACACCGCCCGTGCCTATGGCTACGAGCTGGTCATGCCGCCGATGCTCGAGCACCTCGAATCCCTGCTCTCGGGCACCGGCGAGGCCCTCGACCTGCAGACCTTCAAGCTGGTCGACCAGCTCTCCGGCCGCAGCATGGGCCTGCGCGCCGACACCACGCCGCAGGTGGCGCGCATCGATGCGCACCTGCTCAACCGCCAGGGCGTGGCCCGTCTCTGCTACTGCGGCCCGGTGCTCCACACCCGGCCCGACCGTCCGCACGCGACCCGCGAGCCGCTGCAGTTCGGCGCCGAGATCTACGGCCATGCCGGCCTGGAAGCCGACACCGAGATCCTGCGCCTGGCCCTCGACTGCCTGCGCGCCGCCGGCGTGCCGGGCAGCGCGCAAGGCCCCGTCATCGTCGACTTGGCCGACGCGCGCATCGTGCGCTCGCTCTTTGCCGGCGTCCCGGTCGATGCGGCGGCCATCGCCCGCGTGCACGGCGCCCTGGCGGCCAAGGACGCCAGCCGCCTGCGTGAACTCACGGCGGGCTTCCCCCAGCCCTCGCGCGACGGCCTGCTGGCCCTGGTGCAGCTCTACGGCGACGTGTCCGTGCTCGACGAAGCCGCCAAGGTGCTGCCACCCACCCCCGCCGTGCGCGCCGCCCTGGCCGACCTGAAGCAACTCGCCGCCCGCCTCGACGGCGCGCGCGTGAGCTTCGACCTGGCCGACCTTCGCGGCTATGCCTACTACAGCGGCATGCGCTTCGGCATCTACACCGAGGGCGCGAGCGACGCGCTGGTGCGCGGCGGGCGCTACGACGAGGTCGGCGCCGTCTTCGGCCGCAACCGCCCCGCGGTCGGCTTCAGCCTTGACGTGCGCGAACTGGTCGGCGTGCTGCCCGCCCGTCCGCTGCGTGCCGCCATCCGGGCGCCGTGGAGCGACGCCGACGGCCTGAACAAGGCCATCGCCGAACTGCGCGGGCAGGGCGAAACCGTGGTCTGCGTCCTGCCCGGCCACGGCAGCGAAATCGACGAGTTCCATTGCGACCGCGAGCTCGTCGAGCACGGCGGCCAGTGGCGCGTGCAAGCCATCTGAATCCTGAGAGACCCATCATCATGAGCGTTACCACCGGAAGAAACGTGGTCGTCGTCGGCACCCAATGGGGCGACGAAGGCAAAGGCAAACTGGTCGACTGGCTGACCGAAAGCGCGCAAGGCGTCGTGCGTTTCCAGGGCGGCCACAACGCGGGCCACACCCTCGTCATCAACGGCGTCAAGACGGCGCTGCACCTGATCCCCAGCGGCATCATGCGGCCGGGCGTCAAGTGCTACATCGGCAACGGCGTGGTGCTCTCGGCCGCCAAGCTCTTCGAGGAAATCGAGGGCCTGGAGAAGGCCGGCGTCGAGGTGCGCTCCCGCCTGCGCATCAGCGAGGCCTGCCCGCTGATCCTGCCCTTCCACGCCGCGCTCGACATCGCGCGCGAGACCTACCGCGAGAAGGGCGGCGTCGAGAAGATCGGCACCACCGGCCGCGGGATCGGTCCGGCCTATGAAGACAAGATCGCCCGCCGCGCCCTGCGCGTGCAGGACTTGAAGCACCCCGAGCGCTTTGCCACCAAGCTGCGCGTGCTGCTCGACCTGCACAACCACGTGCTGACCCAGGTGCTGAGCGCGCCGGCGATCGACTTCGACACCGTCTACGACGAAGCCATGCGCCACGCCGAGCTGCTCAAGCCCATGATGGCCGACGTCTCGCGCGAACTGAACGACGCGCACCGCGCGGGCGCCAACCTGCTCTTCGAGGGTGCGCAGGGCACGCTGCTCGACGTCGACCACGGCACCTATCCCTACGTGACCTCCAGCAACTGCGTGGCCGGCAACGCGGCCGCCGGCTCTGGCGTCGGCCCCGGCATGCTGCACTACGTGCTCGGCATCACCAAGGCCTACTGCACGCGCGTCGGCGGCGGCCCGTTTCCGACCGAACTCGACTGGGAGAAGCCCGGCACCGTCGGCTATCACCTGAGCACCGTCGGCGCCGAGAAGGGCGTGACCACGGGCCGCAGCCGCCGCTGCGGCTGGTTCGATGCCGCGCTGCTCAAGCGCTCGGCGCAGGTCAACGGCCTGAGCGGCCTGTGCATCACCAAGCTGGACGTGCTCGACGGCCTGGAGGAACTGCTGCTGTGCACCGGCTACCAGCTCGACGGCGAATACACCGACATCCTGCCGATGGGCGCCGACGAGATCGAGCGCTGCACCCCGGTCTACGAGAAGCTCGAAGGCTGGAGCGAAAGCACCGTGGGCGTCACGCAGTACGACAAGCTGCCCATCAATGCGCGCCTGTACCTGCAGCGCATCGAGCAGGTCACGGGCGTGCCGATCCACATGGTGTCGACGAGCCCCGACCGCGACCACACGATCATGATGCGCCACCCCTACCTCGCCGACTGAATTCAAACTCCTGCAGGAATCCACCCCATGTTGACCGAAGACGGCAAGCACCTCTACGTGAGCTATGACGAGTACCACAACCTGATCGAGAAGCTCGCGATCAAGGTGTACCAGTCGGGCTGGGAGTTCGACACCATCCTGTGTCTGGCGCGCGGCGGCATGCGCCCCGGGGACGTGCTTTCGCGCATCTTCGACAAGCCGCTGGCCATCATGTCGACCAGCTCCTACCGCGCCGACGCCGGCACGGTGCAGGGCCATCTCGACATCGCGCGCTTCATCACCACGCCCAAGGGCGAGATCGCTGGCAAGGTGCTGCTGGTCGACGACCTCGCCGATTCCGGGCACACGCTGCACGCGGTGGTCGAGATGCTGAAGAGCAACTACAAGCCCATCACCGAACTGCGCAGCGCGGTGCTCTGGACCAAGGCCATGTCGACCTTCACGCCCGACTATTCGGTCGAGTTCCTGCCGACCAATCCGTGGATCCACCAGCCCTTCGAAGGCTACGACTCGATGGGTCCGCAGCGCTTGCTGGAGAAGTGGTCGGTCTGAGCGCCTGAGCGCGGACAGGGGCGCTTGCACTAGCATGGCGGCATGCGCAAGCCCATCACCGACCTGATCCACCACCCTTACGTCCCGCCCGCCACCTTCGACGCGCCGCAACGCGGCGTGTACAAGGCCTCCACCGTCTTCTTTGCCGACGTCGCCGCGATGCGCGCGCGGGATTGGAAGACCAAGGCGGGCTATACCTACGGCCTGCACGGGACCCCCACCACCTTCACCCTGGAAGAGCGGCTCGCCACGCTGGAGGGCGGCACCGAGTGCCTGCTGGTGCCCAGCGGGCTGGCCGCCATCGCGCTCGTATCCTTCGCATTGCTCAAGAGCGGCGATGAGGTGCTGATTCCCGACAACGCCTACGGCCCCAACAAGGCGCTGGCCACCGGCGAGCTGGCGAACTTCGGCATCACGCACCGCCTCTACGACGCGATGAATCCGGCCGACCTTGCGGCCAAGCTGTCGCCGCGCACCAAGCTGGTCTGGGTCGAGGCCGCCGGCTCCGTCACCATGGAGTTCCCGGACCTGCCGGCCCTGGTGGAACTGTGCCGCGCGCGCGGCGTTCTGAGCGCTCTGGACAACACCTGGGGCGCTGGCCTGGCCTTCGCGCCCTTCGACTTCAACGGCACGGGGCAGGGCGCCGACATCTCCGTCCACGCCCTCACCAAGTACCCCAGCGGCGGTGGCGACGTGCTGATGGGCAGCGTGATCACCCGCGACGAGCGCCTGCACCGCGCCATCAAGCTCACCCACATGCGCATGGGCTTCGGCATCGGCGTGGGCGACGTCGAGACGCTGCTGCGCTCGCTCCCCAGCATCGCGCTGCGCTACCAGGCCCATGACCGCAGCGCGCGAGAACTGGCCCGCTGGCTCGAGGGCCGCGCGGAGATCGCGCAGGTGCTTCACCCCGCGCTCGAAGGCTCGCCCGGCCACGCCAACTGGCTGCGCCTGTGCGGCGCGACCGACCTCGCCGCCGGGCTGTTCTCCGTCGTCTTCGACGAGCGCTACAGTACCGAGCAGGTCGACCGCTTCTGCGACAGCCTGACGCTCTTCCGCCTCGGTTATTCCTGGGGCGGGCCTGTCAGTCTGGTCGTGCCCTACGACATCGGCCTGATGCGCGACGCGTCCATCGCGCGCTGGCCGCACAAGGGCACGCTCGTTCGTTTTTCCATCGGGCTGGAGGACGCGGATGACCTGCGAGCCGACCTCGAACAGGCCCTCGCCGCCCTCTGAACGCCTCCGGATATCGCGTACAGTCGCAGCATGCGCAGTCACGGTGACTGTCTCGCCTCAAGGAGAAGCAGTGGCAACACCCAATTACGGCTACGAGAAGCGCCAGAAGGAACTCGCGAAGAAGAAGAAGAAGGAAGACAAGCTGCGAGAAAAAGCCAATCGCAAGCTCAGCCCGAGCAGCGATGGCCTGGCGCCCGGCGATCCGGAGACCGACGTGGCTTCGCTGGAGCGCGACCCGCCGACCGTCCCGACGCTGCCGACCAAGAACGGTTGAATCGTCTCGTTACCCGTCAGCAAGAAAGCCGCCATGGGCAGGAGCCCTTGGCGGCTTTTTTCCTGGCGCGCGGAGGCGGCTACTTGGGCAGCAGCTTGCGAAGGGCAGGCCACACGTTGTCGAGCAACTGCGGCTGCGCCGCTGCCGTCGGATGGATGCGGTCGGCCTGGAACAGCGACGCCGCATCGGGCGCGTCCGCCACGCCCTTCAGCAGGAAAGGCACCACCGCCGCCTTCGCCGTGGCCGCGACCTTGGTGAAGATCTGCTCGAAGCGCCGCGTGTAGTCGCTGCCGTAGTTCGGCGGCACCTGGATGCCGACGATCAGCACCTGCGCGCCCGCAGCCTGCGCGGCCTGCGCCATCTTCAGCAGGTTGTCCTCGGTGTTGGCCAGCGGCAGCCCGCGCAATGCGTCGTTCGCGCCCAGCTCCAGCACCACGTGCGTCGGCTTGTGCTGCGCCAGCAGGCCTGGCAGCCGGGATCGCCCGCCCGAGCTCGTGTCGCCGCTGATGCTCGCGTTGACGACGGTGGCTGGGATCTTTTCCTGCACGAGCCGCTTCTCCAGCAGGGGCACCCAGCCTTCGCCGCGCTTGAGCCCGTACTCGGCCGACAGCGAGTCGCCGACCACCAGGATCACGGGCGCCTTGCCGGCCGAGGCTTGCGCCCGCGCTGCCAGCCATGGCCCCGCAAAGCCGGGCAGTACACCGGCCAAGATAAAGTGACGTCGATTCACCACGCGAAAACCTTTCAATGTCTTCCACCCGACCCGATGGCGCTTCTCCGGCAATTGTTGCCGTCGAGCATGTTTTCAAGTCCGTCACGGACTCCGCCGGCACGCTGGACATTCTGCAGGACATCGATTTCACCCTGGGCGCCAGGGAGACCGCCGCCATCGTCGGCGCCTCCGGCTCGGGCAAGAGCACGCTGCTGTCCATCATCGCCGGGCTCGACACGCCCACGCGCGGCACGGTGAAGCTCGCGGGCCAGGACCTCTTTGCCATCGACGAGGACGACCGCGCCGCCTTGCGCGCGCAGAAGGTCGGCTTCGTCTTCCAGAGCTTCCAGCTGCTCGGCAACCTCAGCGCGCTGGAGAACGTGATGCTGCCGCTTGAACTGGCCGACCGCCGGGATGCCCGCAAGGCCGCGACCGAGATGCTCGGGCGCGTCGGCCTGGGCCAGCGCCTCGGCCATTACCCGAAGGTGCTCTCCGGCGGGGAGCAGCAGCGCGTGGCGCTGGCCCGAGCCTTCGTCGTCCAGCCCGCGCTGCTGCTGGCGGACGAGCCCACCGGCAGCCTCGACTTCGCCACCGGCGAGCAGGTGATGAAGCTGATGTTCGACCTCAACCGCGAGCTCGGCACGACCCTCGTGCTGGTGACCCACGACCGTGGCATCGCGGCGCGATGCGAGCGCCGCATCACCATCGAGGCCGGGCGTGTCGCGCCCGAAGCGCTGGCCGCCTGAGCGGCGCGGCCCGCGCGGGGCTCGATAATCCCCGCATGTCTTCCCCCAAAGTGATCTTCGGCTTCCACGCCGTGGGCGTGCGCATCAAGACCGCGCCGAAATCCGTGCTCGAGGTGCTCTTCGATGCCAGCCGGCGCGACGCGCGCATGAAGCAGTTCATCGCCCGCGCCCAGGAGGCCGGCGTGCGGCTGGTGGAGGCCGACGGCCTTCGTCTTTCCAAGCTCAGCGGCAGCCATGGCCACCAGGGCGTCGCCGCGCGCGTGGAGCCCGTGCCCCAGACCCATTCCCTCGACGAGCTGCTCGAAGGCCTCGAGGCCGCGGGCACCATGCCGCTGCTGCTGGTGCTCGATGGCGTCACCGATCCTCACAACCTCGGCGCCTGCCTGCGCGTGGCCGACGGCGCTGGCGCGCACGCGGTCGTCGCGCCCAAGGACCACGCGGCCGGCATCAATGCCACCGTCGCGAAGGTCGCGAGCGGCGCGGCGGAGACGGTGCCGTACTTCATGGTCACCAATCTCGCGCGCACGCTGGGCGAGCTCAAGGAGCGCAACATCTGGTGCGTGGGCACCAGCGATGACGCGCCCGGCACGCTTTACCAGTGCGACCTGAAGCGCCCGCTGGCGATGGTGCTGGGCGCCGAAGGCGAGGGGATGCGCCAACTCACGCGCAAGACCTGCGACGAGCTGGTGAGCATCCCGATGGCGGGCGCGGTCGAGAGTCTCAACGTTTCTGTCGCGAGCGGCGTCTGCCTCTACGAGGCCATGCGCCAACGCCTCCCCGCCTGAGCGCCTTCGGTCTTCAGGTTACCTTGACTTCGATGCGCCTGGGTTGGGCGTGCGCCGCCTTCGGGATGCGCAGCTTCAACACCCCTTGCGTCAACTCGGCCGAGACCTTCTCCGTGTCCAGCTCCTTGCTGAGCGTGAACATCCGATGGAAGCGCGCCAGCCCGACCTCCGTATGGCTGGATTGCAGGCCCTCCGGCACGGCGAGCGATGAGTCGGCGTCGATGGTGAGCGTGTCGGCCTCCACATGCAGTCGCAAGCCCTCCTTCGAGACGCCTGGCAGATCGGCGTAGAGCGTGATGCCGCCGCCGTCCTCGACCACGTCGACAGGCGGCGTGAGCGTGGCATCGCTGTAGTTCGGTCGCTCCTTCCGGGCCGTCGCGGAGGGGCCGGACTTGTTCGTGGTCTCGATGTTGTTCATGATCTCTCTCCTCTCATTGAACGGTGATGCGGCGTGGCTGGGCGGATGCGCGCCGCTGGACGGTGATGTGCAGGACGCCGTCGTTGTACCTGGCGTCGACCGCCTCCGGGTCCGCGTCCTCGGGCAGGGTCAGCGCGCGTCTGAACGCGCCGGAGAAGCGCTCGTTGATATGCACGGTGGTGCCGCCGTCCGAAGCCGGGAGCTGCGTCTTGCGCTCACCCGAGAGGGTGAGCAAGCCCCTGTCGAGCTGGACGTCCAGGGTTGCCGGGTCCAGTCCGGGGGCGAAGGCATAGATTTCCACCGTCTGCGGCGTGCCTCCGACGTTCAGCGCCGGAAAGCCGCCACGGCCGAGGCCGCGGATGGTGGGAGACAGATCGAAGGCCTGCTGCATTTCGCGTTGCAGGCGATCCATCTCGGCGAGCATGTCGCGCGGGAACAGGGATCGATACATGGCGAATACCTCCATTCAAGTTGAATGGAGCGCCGGAGACGCCTCCGGCGCTTCCGGTGGAGGAATTAGGCGCTGGAGCGAAAGATTTCAAGAGGGGACTGAAAGCATTCCCAAGCGAATCAGAGCAGGGTGAAAAAGCGCATCACCACCTGCGCGGGATGCCGCACCCCAGTGCCGACGAACATGCGTTCGTTGATCCAGCCGAGGGCGTGCGAAGCGGTCTCGAAGCGCGGGCTGCAGCGGAAATAGATCCGCGCCGGGTCCACCGGCTCGCCGCGCAGGAGCTTGGCCATCGCCTCGGGCGGCGCGGCACGTACCGCATGGTTCCGCACGTAGATGAGGTCGCCGGCATCCGTCTCCAGGCCGTAGCGCGCATCGAGCTCGGACAAGGTTTCGCCCACGATCAGCTGGAAGTCCGTGCCCCCAGGCAACACGCGCGCCGTCCACCCGTTGCCCCGCGCCTGCCCGCCTGTGATCGGGACCAGCCGTCGCATGCCCCGGCCGCCTCGGCTCAGGACCTGGGGCGTGCCGACCTCCACCTGCAGATCGGCAAAGTAGTCGAGCGAAGGCGGGGCGAGGGGGGCATGGTCTTGCATCGTGCAAGGTTAGCGCCAGCGCCCTGCAGTCCCGCTCGGGCGAAGCCCTAGGAAGGATCCTTGCTGCGCGTGCGCCCCACGGCGCTGAAGATGCCGATGCCCAGCAGGATCAGCGCGCCGATGCCGATGTAGAGCGTGGGCACCCCTGCCACCGAAGCACCCCAGGCGATGCCGCCGAGGAAGATCAGGAACCCGACCATGTAGAGCGCGAAGGACATGTTTCTCTCTCCTTGAATATTGGGATCGAGCCAGTGTCTCCGGCGCTTCGAAACGGCAAGGCGGTCGTGGCCGCCAATGCCTGTGGGAGCGAGCCTACCGGGAAGCCGTCTCCGCGCTGGCCTCGTCCAGCGCGGCGATGGTCGCGGCGTCCAGCTTGAGGCTCGCGGCAACGGCCAGTTCTTCCAGCTGCTTGACCGAGGTGGCGCTGGCGATCGGCGCCGTGATGGCCGGCCGCGCGATCTGCCACGCGATGGCGATCTGCCCCGGCGTCGCGCCGTGCGCCTTCGCCGCCGAGTCGAGCGCGGCGAGAATGCGCAGCCCGCGCGGGTTCAGGTACTTCTTCGTCGTGCCGGCGCCACGCGCGCTCTTCTGCGCATCGGCTTCGGTGCGGTACTTGCCCGTCAGGAAGCCGGCCGCCAGCGCGTAGAAGTTGATCACGCCCACCCCGCGCTCCAGGCACAGCGGCTCCAGTGCATCCTCGAACACCGCGCGGTCGTACAGGTTGTAGAGCGGCTGCAGGCTCTCGTAGCGCGGCAGGCCCAGGCGTTGCGAGACGTCCAGCGCCTGCGCCAGGCGCGGCGCCGTGTAGTTCGAGGCACCGATGGCGCGTACCTTGCCCGCCTTGATGAGCGCGGCGAAGGCCTCCATCGTTTCCTCCAGCGGCGTGTTCGCATCGTCGTCGTGCGACTGGTAGAGGTCGATGTGGTCCGTCTTCAGCCGCTTGAGCGATGCGTCGACCGCCTCGCGGATATACGCGGCGGAGAGCCCCTCCTTGCCCTCGCCCATCGGCTTGCCGACCTTGGTCGCCAGCACCACCTTGTTGCGCTTGCCGGACTGCTGGAACCATTTGCCGATGATCGCTTCCGACTCTCCGCCGGCATGGCCCGGCACCCAACTGGAATACATGTCTGCCGTGTCGACGAAGTTGAAGCCGGCGTCCAGCCAGGCGTCCAGCAGGCGGAACGAGAGCGTCTCGTCCACCGTCCAGCCGAACACGTTGCCGCCGAAGGCCAGCGGGGAGACTTGAAGGCCGGAGCGGCCGAGGGGACGGAGTTCCATGAGAGTTTCCTTGGAGAAGAAGGTCAGACGAATCCCGTGGCGCCGAGCAGCGCACCGGCGCCCAGCAGCCACAGGAGGTGAATGCGCGTGCGCCACACGATGAGCGCCGAAAGGCCGGTCAGAAGCCACAAGTGCCAGGTGGGCGCGTCGCCGCCGTGGTTGCCGGACGCCAGCACCCAGCCCGTGGCGATCAGCAGCCCGACCACGACCGGCGCCATGCCTTGCTTGAAGGCGCGGACGCCGCGCCGCGAGCGGTTGCGATGGCCCCAGCGGGTCGCGAAGTAGGTGAGGGTGGTGCTGGGCACCATGATGCCGACCATCGTGCAAGCCAGGCCGAGCAGGCCGAGCGCCCAGGCCTGCGGCCCCGCGCCGATGCCGCCGCCGGCATTGAGGCCGACGTTCCAGCCCATCACCGCCACGAACAGCACGTTGGGCCCAGGCGCCGCCTGCGCGATCGCGACCGAGGAGCTGAACTGCGCATCCGTCAGCCAGCCGTGCTGCGCCACCAGGTAGCGCTGCATGTCGGGCACGGTCGTGATGGCGCCGCTGATCGAGAACAGCGAAAGCATCATGTACTGCGCGAGCAGCGCCACCCAGTCGTGCCAGGTCATCACGATGGTCATGGGGCGATCCTCCGCCACGTCCATGTGCAAGCGATGCCGCCGATGACCAGCAGCACCCAGCCGAGCGGGATGCGGGCCAGGGCGATGGCGCCGAACACGATCACGACGAAGGCGAGGCAGGCCAGGAAACCCAGCGGATGCTTGCGCAGCTGCGGGATCAGCTTGATGCCCGTCGCCGCGATCAGCCCGCCCGCCACGGCCCCCATGCCCCGCAAGGCGCCCGCGACCTGCGGATTGCCCGCGAAGTGCGCATAGAGCACGGCCAGCACCAGGATCACGACCAGCGGCACTGTCAGCATCCCGGCCACCGCCGCCAGCGCCCCGCGCAGGCCGAAGTAGCGGTCACCCAGCATCAACGCCAGGTTGATCACGTTCGGCCCCGGCAGCACCTGGGCCACGGCCCAATCCTCCAGGAATTCGTCGGGGGTGAGCCAGCGCTTCTTCTCGACCATCTCGCGCTGCACCACGGCTAGGACGCCGCCGAAGCCCTGCAGTGCAAGCCAGGTGAAGGAGACGAACAGGTCGCGCGGGGATTGAGGTTGCGGACGCTCGGTGGCCGATGCCGCGGGGAGAGAGGCCGGATGCATTGGCGGCGATTATCGTTGCGCAAGCCCGAACGTGCTGGCGGGCGTTGTCCGACACGCGCGCGCGGCGCTGACTGCGACACTGCGGCCATGACGGCACGCGACCGCGCCATGGCGCTCTTCTCCCTCTTCAGGCAGGCCGTGGGCTCCTGGAAGGCCGACTACGCCCCCAGCATGGGCGCCGCGCTGGCCTACTACACCGTGTTCTCGGTCGCGCCGCTGCTGCTGATCGTGATCTCCATCGCGGGCCTGGTCTTCGGCCAGGACGCGGCGCGCGGCGAGATCTTCGCGCAGCTCTCCGGCCTGATGGGCGAAGAGGGCGCGCGGGCGGTGCAAGGCATGCTGCAGGCCGTCAACAAGCCCGCCGAGGGCATCGTCGCCACCGTCATCGGCCTGGTCTTGCTGTTGCTTGGCGCGACCACCGTTTTCGGCGAGCTGCAGGACGCGCTGGACCGCATCTGGCGCGCGCCGGCGCGCGACACGAGCAAGGGTCTGCTCAACCTCGTGCGCGTGCGGCTGCTGTCCTTCGGCATGATCATGGGCATCGGCTTCCTGCTCATGGTGTCGCTCGTGGCCAGCGCGGCGCTTGCGGCCCTCGGCAAGTGGTGGGCCCCGGTGTTCGGCAACTGGGAGGTACTCGCGCAGGCCGTCAACTTCGTCTTCAGCTTCGCCATGGTCACGGTGGGCTTCGCGATGATCTACAAGATCATGCCCCGCGTGCGCGTCCAATGGCGCGACGTGTGGGTGGGAGCGGCCGTCACGGCGCTGCTCTTCACCGTCGGCAAGCACCTCATCGGCCTCTACATCGGCAAGAGCAGCGTGGCCTCGGGCTACGGCGCGGCGGGCTCGCTGGTGGTGGTGCTGGTGTGGGTCTACTACTCGGCGCAGATCTTCCTGCTGGGGGTCGAGTTCACCTGGGTCTACGCGCACGAATATGGCTCGCTCAAGGACACGCGCAGGCCGGAGGCGTTGCCTCAGCCGCGCGATGCCTCGGCCTGAGCGCCCGCAATCCACACTGCAAAACGCGCCCGTGGCCGACACGGCGGGCCGCCCGGGGTGTCTATGCTGTGCAGTTCTGAAACTGATGGAGATCGCTCATGACTCGATATGGCACCCTCTTGCGCATGGCCCTCGTGGCCGGCGCGGCAAGCGCGGCACTGGCCGGCTGCGGAATGATGTCGAAGTCCAACACCGCCAGCTTCAGCGGCACGATGAACGCGGCCAGCGAAGTCCCGCCGAACATGACGCGGGGCAGCGGCCTGGCAGAGGCCTGGCTGAACAAGGACACCAATGTCCTCAAGTACAAGATCACCTATTCCGGCCTGAGCGGCCCCGCCACCGCCGCGCACTTCCACGGTCCGGCCTCCGCCGGTGCCAATGCCGCCGTGGTGCTGCCCTTCGCCAGTCCGGCCAACCCGATCGAGGGGCAGGCCACGCTCACGCCCGCGCAGGCCGCCGACCTGATGGCCGGCAAGTGGTACGCCAACGTCCACACCGCCGCGAATCCAGCCGGCGAGATCCGCGGCCAGATGCTGCCCAAGATGTAGGGCCGGGCCTCGCCTGGGGCGCGCGGCCGGCGCCGGATGGTGTCCAATGGCCGGCATGAAGAAGCCGACCGTTCCCCCGTCTCCGGCGCCACGAGCCGCGTCCCGTATCGATATCAACAGCGCGAAGAAGGCGCTGGTCCTTCAGGGCGGCGGCGCTCTGGGTGCGTACCAGGCGGGCGTGTACGCGGGTGTCTTCGAGAAGCACAAGACGCTCGATTGGGTTGCAGGCGTGTCGATCGGCGCGATCAATGCCGCGCTCATTGCCGGCAACCCGCCCGCGCAGCGCGTGGCGCGGCTGCGTGAATTCTGGGATCTTCTGTCCTCCGGACCGGCCCAGCGCCTGGCGCCCGGCTGGGGCGACCGCACCTGGTTCAACCAGTGGAGCGCCTTCTCGGCCGCGGCCCTCGGCGTGCCTGGCTTCTTCGAGCCGCGCCGCAGCCCTGCGCTGCTGCTCGGGGGCTCGGCTCCCGTGCTGAGCTACTACGACACCGCACCGCTCAAGTCGACGCTGGAGCGGCTGGTCGACTTCGACCGCATCAACGACTGCAACACCCGCTTCAGCGTGGGCGCGGTCAACGTGCGCACCGGCAACTCCATCTACTTCGACAACACCACCCAGCGCATCGGTCCCGAGCACATCATGGCCAGCGGCGCCCTGCCGCCCGGCTTCGCGCCCGTGCACATCGACGGCGAGGACTACTGGGACGGCGGCATCGTCTCCAACACGCCGCTGCAGTACGTGCTCGACACCCATCCGCGCAACGAGCCGCTGATGGTGCTGCAGGTCGACCTGTTCAGCGCCCGCGGCAGCATGCCGCGCACCCTGGCCGAGACCCTGGAGCGGCAGAAGGACATCACCTACTCCAGCCGCACCCGCATGAACACGGACGCCCTCGCGTCCAACATGAACCTGCAGCAGGCCGTGGCCGACCTCATCAACAAGCTGCCCGCCGCCTTGCGCAAGGACCCGAGCGTGGCGGCCGTGTGCGCGCAGCTTTCGCACCAACCGATCGAGATCGTGCATCTCATCTACCGCAACAAACCCTACGAACTCGATTCGAAGGACTACGAATTCTCCCGCGCCTCGGTCGACGAGCACTGGGAGGCCGGCCTGCGCGACATCCGCAATACGCTGGAGCACCCGGAATGGCTGCAAAGCGCCTCGCCGGTCAACGGCGTGACCACCTTCGACCTGGCCGAACCCGATTCACCGCGCGTGCGCCATCTGATGAAGGTGCCGGCGGTGCGCACCGCGCACCCATCCTCAGCTTCCCTTAAGGCGCGCGCTACAAGCTGAGCCACCGGCACGCGGCTTGCACGCATTCCCTCCACCTCCATCCTCCACCCCAGCCAAAGGAATTCCCATGCAACTCAAGGACAAGGTCGCCTTCATCACCGGCTCTGCCAGCGGCATCGGCAAGGAAATCGCCATCCTCTTCGCCCAGGAAGGCGCGAAGATCGTCATTGCCGACCTCAACAAGGAGGCCGCCGACGCGACCGCCGCCGAGCTCCAGAAGACCGGCGCCAAGGCCATCGGCGTGGCGGTCGATGTCACGAGCGAGGCGCAGGTGGACGCGGCGGTGGAAGAGGCCGCCAAGGCCTTCGGCGGCATCGACATCCTCGTCAGCAACGCCGGCATCCAGATCGTCCACCCGGTGGAGGAGTTCAGCTTCGCCGACTGGAAGAAGATGCTGGCCATCCACCTCGACGGCGCCTTCCTCACCACCAAGGCCTGCCTGAAACACATGTACGCGCAGGGCCGGGGCGGCAGCGTGATCTACATGGGGTCGGTGCATTCGAAGGAGGCATCGCTGCTGAAGGCCCCCTACGTCACCGCCAAGCACGGCCTCATCGGCCTGGCCAAGACGGTGGCCAAGGAAGGCGCGAAGCATGGCGTGCGGGCCAATGTGATCTGTCCCGGTTTCGTGCGCACGCCGCTGGTCGAGAAGCAGATCCCCGAGCAGGCGAAGACCCTCGGCATCACCGAGGAGCAGGTGATCAAGAGCGTGATGTTGAAAGAGACGGTGGACGGCGAGTTCACCACCACCGACGACGTGGCGCGCGTTGCGCTGATGTTCGCTGCCTTCCCCACCAATGCACTCACCGGGCAGTCGCTGGTGGTGAGCCATGGGTGGTTCATGCAGTGAGGGCAGGGGCTAGAGCTTCAGTTCCCAGGTCTCCCCGACCAGTTGCTGCCCAAAGCCTTCGTAGGGCTCCGACTTGACCAGTTCGAACCCCCGCGCGGCGTAGATGCCGCGCGCGGCGGTGAGGCAGCTGTTGGTCCACAGCACCATCTTGCGGTAGCCCTTGTTTCGCGCGAAGGCGATGCATTCGTCGGTGAGGCGCGCGCCCAGGCCGAGCCCACGTGCCCGCGGCGCGAGGATCAGCATGCGCAACTGCGCGACCGTCGCGGACTTGCGCACCACGAAGACGGCGCCCACGCGCTCGCCGTTCAATTCGGCAATCCAGCAACGCTCCCATCCTGGCTTGAACTTGCGCAGGAAATCGCCCGCGATGCCGGCGACGAGGGCCTCGAATTCACCGTTCCATCCGTACTCGCGCGCGTAAATCTCGCCGTGCTGCTGCACCACCCAGCCGATGTCGCCAGGGCCGTGTTCGCGCAGCACGGCGGTCAGGGGCTTGGCCGGTGGGTGGGCAGCAGGATCCATCAATGCCTCCACGGTGCGCATGGCGTCGATCAACTGGTGCTGCTGCGCCGGGGCAAGCTGCGCGAGCAGCGCACACGCCTCGTCACGGGACTTCTGTTGCAAGGGCGCGAAGACCGCGTGCCCTGCTTCCGTCAACCGCAGCAGGCTCTGGCGAGCGTCGCGTGGGTTCTGCTCGCGCTCAAGCCAGCCCGCGCTCTCGAAGCGGCGCAGGATGCGGCTCAGGTAGCCGCCGTCCAGACCGAGGTCCTTGCCGATCTCGCTCGCCACTGCCGATTCGCGGTGCGCCAGTTCGTACAGCACGCGCACGTCGGTCAGCGACAGGTCGCTGCCGAGGTAGGGGTCGAGGGCGCCGATGCGGCGTGTGTAGAAGCGATTGAACTGTCGGAAGGCCTTGACGGCCGCGACCTCGGTTGCGGTGGGAGAATCAGACATGAATGCCATTGTCAATCGATTGATTGACAAAATCAAACAAATTCAATTCTCGTCGCTGCAGGGCGTGCCATAGGGCAAGGACGTGGCATCCCCGGCCATGCGTGCGCGCGCTCCGGCTTCCTTGGGCTTCCATCCGTCATCGCCATCGCGCAGGTCGATCGCCTTCGTCTCCGCGATCGAAGACGAAGACGATGGCGAGGACGCGATGAGGGATCGAAGCCAATCCCGGCCCGCCGCGCCCTCGCAGAAGCGCGCGAGGAAGGCATGGGGGTCTCTCATCTTCAACCGCCCGGTGGCCAGCAGCCTGACGATGGCTTCCTTGTCCTGGGCGCGCACGAGTTGCGCGATGAGGACGGACTCGGGATCGTTGGCACGCTGTTGCGGATGCGACGGTGCCCCTGGGAGCGAGAGATCGGTCTGCTCATAGAAAGCCAGCATGGTGTCGAGCGAGGCGCGGTTTCCCCCGGGTCCGTGGGCGTGCGCGGCTTGCGCCCAGGTCTTGTCGAATGCGCGGCGCATCGCGGCTTGCAGGATGACCTGCACTTCCCGCGGGCACGACGCCATGGCCTCGCGGTAGGCACCCGGTTCGCGCAGGATCTGCAGCGCTTCTTCGTGGAAGGCAGGCTCGTTCTCGGTCATCACCCAATTCAGCAGCAGCGCCCGGTTCCGCGCGGGCATGGCCCGCCAGGCGGGGGATTCAGCGTGGCTCAGCACGGCCAGATCCTTGAGACGAAGGCAACGGAAGTCTTCCGCATAGCCGTCGCCGTCGTCCGCGCGGTCGCGCACCACCCAGATGGGACCCCGGCGCTCCAGCATGAGGGCGTGCGTGCGTGCGGCTTCGTGGATGGCGAGTTCGTCAACGAAGATGCTGTCCAGGCCTTCATCGCCCGCGAGCACATCGACGATCTGGCGCTGGAGCGCGCCGGTGTTCCGGCTCAAGGTGTAGGCGCCCTGCATGTCGACGGACAGAATGCCCGAGACGAACCGGACGCCGAGCGTCGTCGCGGCGTACTGCGCGAAGTCCTCGTACCAGTTCTCCTCCAGTTGGTCGTCCCGCACGGGCTGGAGGAAGACATCTTCCGGCTGGGCGCCGAATGCTTCCGTCCCGCGCAGCTTGGTACGCATCAGGTCACCGAGGCTTTCCGCGACTTCCCTGGCGACGCCGCTGATGAGGCGGGGCAACTGCACGGCATCGACGAGTTTGGCGGCCATTGCCGAGAGGTCTGCTTCGTGGAAGCCGATGTCATTCGCGAAGCGATCACCCGCGGCCACGCCGGCGTGGATGCCCAGCGAGATGTCGGCACCAAGCGCGCGGGCGAGGGCTGGCGCGATGTGGACTTCAGCGCCTACGCGAAAGCTGCGGCGGATCGCGTCGGCGCAGTTCGCGTCCGAGGGGTGGGTCCAGTGGCCGCGCCAGCAGAAATCCTTGTTCGCCAGGAACTCCTCGACCAGTCCGTCGAAGGCCTTCTGGCGCCTGGACTGCAGCAGGTTGTGGATGCCGCCGCAGCCACCCAGGTCCTGAAAGGCCGTGGCGAATGCGTTTTGCACGCCCATCTCGCATTTGCCCAGGCTGTCCTTGAGATTCGCCAGGGCTGTGGCCTTGGTGCCGACGTCGATCCGGGCATCCTTCAACTGTTCGGCGACCATGTCGAGATAGGGTTTGCTCGATCCGTAGAACAGCTCGCTGCGCTTGGTGCGCTCCTCGTCGCCCTGGCGCACGCGCTTGACCGCTTTGTCGCTGCAATAGAGGGCGGCATCCGTGGCCAGTTTCCTTTCGAGTGCGTCGGCCTGGTCGACGGGCAAGTACTGATGCGCGGCCGCCTTCAAGACCGCGAAGTCATCCTGGGCCTCCTTCACCGCCGTCCGGCCGTCCTTGCCCTTGAGGAAATCCTTCAGCAAAGGGAGCCGCTTCCGATCCCAGGCGATGCCACTGGCCGCCTGCTCGGCTTTTGGCAAGGCGTCGGCTTCCTTCGGCTGGAGATCGATGGAGCCCCGATGCGGCGCTGCCGCATCCGATCTGCGGGGCGGCGCCCGCCTGCCGTGCGGCTGCGGCGCGGTCATCGGGTCTTTCGCGGCCTTCGCCCCTGTCGGCGGATTGCTCGGGGGGGAAGCCGAATGACTGCCAAGATGAAGCCGAAGCCGCGAGGCGATCGCCCTGAGTCTGTCCACGTGCTGCCCTTTGCCTTTTGTCAAGCTGTTCCATGAGGGCATCGCCCGTTCCGCCCAGCCTACGCGGGGCAGGCGCTGGTCTTCATGCGGCAGGCGAAGCGTTTGACGCCAGCGCGAAACGGCGGGCCCCTCGAGTGCGCTTCGTCCCCTATCAGCCCTACGGGGCGACAGCGCAAGCCGAAAACCTTAAAATCCCCCGTTGCCCCGTAGCGGGCCCACCCCGGCCCCCGCACGGGCCCCACGGTGCCTCCCACCGCCTTCCCCTGATGAACGCCCCCGTCGACGTCTCCTTTTTCGCGCGCGCCGCCAAGCCGCTGACCAGCTACCGCAAGTACTGGGCGGCACGCTTCGGCACGGCAAAGTTCCTGCCGACCTCGCGCGCGGAGATGGACGCACTGGGCTGGGACAGCTGCGACATCGTGGTGGTGAGCGGCGACGCCTACGTCGACCATCCGAGCTTCGGCATGTCCGTCATCGGCCGCATGCTGGAGGCGCAGGGCTTCCGCGTGGGCATCATCGCGCAGCCCGACTGGCAGAGCGCGGAGCCCTTCAAGGTGCTGGGCAAGCCGAACCTGTTCTTCGGCGTGACCGCCGGCAACATGGATTCGATGATCAACCGCTACACGGCGGACCGGAAGATCCGCAGCGATGACGCCTACACCCCCGGCGACGTGGGCGGCAGCCGGCCGGATCGCGCGGCCATCGTGTACTCGCAGCGCTGCAAGGAAGCCTGGAGCGACGTGCCGATCGTGCTCGGCGGCATCGAAGGGTCGCTGCGCCGCATCGCGCACTACGACTACTGGCAGGACAAGGTCCGTCGCTCGATCGTGGTGGACAGCAAGTGCGACCTGCTGCTCTACGGCAACGCCGAGCGCGCCATCGTCGAGGTGGCCCACCGGCTGGCGGCGCGCGAGCCGGTGCAGCAGATCACCGATGTGCGCGGTACCGCGTTCGTGCGGCGCGAGACGCCCGAGGGCTGGTTCGAGATCAACTCGACCAGCGTGGACGAGCCGGGGCGAGTCGAGGCGCACGTCAACCCCTACCTGATGGTGTCGGACCAGGCCAAGGCCAATGGCGAGACCTGCGCGCGGGAAGAGGAGGCCGAGACGGTCGCCGCCGCCGCACAGGCCGGCGCCGACGTGAACCCGGCGATCAAGCCGCTCAAGTTCGTGCCGAACCCGGCCTTGCAGGGCCGCGCGCGCATCAAGGTGCCGCCGCGCGAGCGCTCGGTGATCCGGCTGCCTTCGTACGAACAGGTGCGCGCCGACCCGGTGCTCTACGCCCACGCCAATCGCGTGCTGCATCTGGAGACCAACCCCGGCAACGCGCGCGCGCTGGTGCAGGCGCATGGCGAGGGCGCGACCGCCCGCGACGTGTGGATCAACCCGCCGCCCATCCCGCTCACCACGGCCGAGATGGACCACGTGTTCGATCTGCCCTATGCGCGCAGCCCGCACCCGCGTTACGCAGACGAGAATGGCAGCCACGACGGCGCGACCAAGATCCCGGCGTGGGAGATGATCCGCTTCAGCGTGAACATCATGCGAGGCTGTTTCGGCGGCTGCACCTTCTGCTCGATCACGGAGCACGAGGGGCGCATCATCCAGAGCCGCTCCGAAGATTCGATCATCAAGGAGGTCGAGGCCATCCGCGACTCGGTCAAGGGCTTCACCGGCACCATCTCCGACCTGGGCGGGCCGACGGCCAACATGTACCGCATCGGCTGCAAGTCGCCCGAGATCGAGTCGGCCTGCCGCAAGCCCAGCTGCGTGTACCCGGGCATCTGCCCGAACCTGAACACGAACCACGACCCGCTCATCAAGATCTACCGCCGTGCGCGGGCGCTCAAGGGCATCAAGAAGATCCTGATCGGCTCCGGCCTGCGCTACGACCTGGCGGTGCAGTCGCCCGAGTACGTGAAGGAGCTGGTGCAGCACCATGTGGGCGGCTACCTCAAGATCGCGCCCGAGCACACCGAGCAAGGCCCGCTCACGAAGATGATGAAGCCCGGCATCGGCAGCTACGACAAGTTCAAGCAGATGTTCGAGAAGTTCAGCGCGGAAGCCGGCAAGAAGCAGTACCTGATCCCGTACTTCATCGCCGCGCATCCGGGCACCAGCGACGAGGACATGATGAACCTCGCGATCTGGCTGAAGAAGAACGGCTTCCGCGCCGACCAGGTGCAGACCTTCTACCCGTCGCCGATGGCCACGGCGACGACGATGTACCACACCAGCCGGAACCCGCTGCGAAAGATCACCCGCGAGAGCGAGACGGTGGACATCGTGCGCGGCGACAAGCGCCGCCGCCTGCACAAGGCCTTCCTGCGCTACCACGACGCCAACAACTGGCCGCTGCTGCGCGAGGCACTCAAGGCGATGGGCCGCGCTGACCTGATCGGCAACGGCAAGCACCACCTGATCCCGACCTGGCAACCGCTGACGGACGGCGGCTACCAGAGCGCGCGTCGCAAGAACTCGACGGTGGCGCCGGCGGGCAAGGCGCTTGTGCCGGTGAAGCCGGTGAAGGGTCGCATCCTCACGCAGCACACCGGCCTGCCGCCGCGCGACAACGGCGCCGGACGGCCAGCGAAGGCGATCCGCAAGGGACGCGCCTGAAGCGGAGGCCCCGCCCGGGCGAACGCGGGGCCGCTACAGCTTCTTGACCAGCACCTGGCTCTTGCGGTCCCAGTTGTACTTGCGCTTGCGCGCCTCGGGCAGCCAGTCGGGGTTGACCTGCTGGAAGCCGCGCTTGAGGAACCAATGCATCGTCCGCGTCGTGAGCACGAAGATGCTGTCCAGGCCCATGGCCTTGGCGCGCTGCTCGATTCGCTTGAGGATGCGCTCGCCATCGCCCTGGGACTGGGATTGCGGCGACACCGTGAGCGCCGCCATCTCGGCCGTCTTCGCTTCCGGGTAAGGGTAGAGCGCCGCGCAGCCGAAGATCACGCCGTCGTGCTCGATGACGGTGTACTGGCCGATGTCGCGCTCGATCTCGGTACGGCTGCGCTTGACCAGCGTGCCGTCGCGCTCGAAGGGCTCGATCAGCTGCAGGATGCCGCCGATGTCGTCGGCCGTCGCCTCGCGCAGGGATTCGAGCTTCTCGTCGATCACCATGGTGCCGATGCCGTCGTGCACGTAGACCTCCAGCAGCAGCGAGCCGTCGACCGCGAAGGGGATGATGTGGTTGCGCTCCACGCCGGCCTCGCAAGCCTTCACGCAGTGCCGCAGGTAGAAGCCGATGTCGGTCGGGCGCTGTGGCGCGGCGATGGATTCCAGCAGCTTGCGCGCGGTGTCGAGCGGAAGCTCGGTGTCGATCGGGTTGTCTTCGCTGATGGGCAGGCCCGGGTCGAGCGGGATGCCCGGCACCTCGGTCATGAAGATCAGCTTGTCGGCCTGGATGGAGATGGCCACGCTGGTCGCGACCTCTTCCATGGTCAGGTTGAAGGCTTCGCCGGTGGGGGAGAACCCGAAGGGGGACATCAACACCATGGCACCGAAATCCAGCCCGCGGCGGATGCCGGCCGCGTCCACCTTGCGCACCAGGCCCGAATGCTGGAAGTCGACGCCGTCGACCACGCCCACGGGCCGGGCCGTGATGAAGTTGCCCGAGATCATGCGCACCGTGGAACCGGCCATCGGCGTGTTGGGCAGGCCCTGGCTGAAGGCGGCCTCGATCTCGTAGCGCAGCTGGCCGGCCGCCTCCTGGGCGCAGTCGAGCGCCACTTCGTCGGTGATGCGCATGCCGTGGGAGTATTTCGCCTCGTGGCCCTTGGCGCGCAGTTGCTCGTTGACCTGCGGGCGGAAGCCGTGCACCAGCACCACCTTCACGCCCATGCTCTGGATGAGGGCCAGGTCCTGGGCGATGTTCTGCAGCTTGCCCGCCGCGATGGCCTCGCCCGCGATGGCGACCACGAAGGTCTTGCCCCGGTGCATGTGGATGTAGGGCGCCACCGAGCGGAACCAGGGGACGAAGGTGAAGTTGAAGACCGTGGACATTGGCGGATGGTGAGGGGCCGGAAGACCGGCCGGGGCCGGGCGCAAGATAATCGTCGATTTTCCCCGAACTGCCCGCCTTGTCCTCGACTGCACTCCGAATAGAGTTTCCCGAATCCCTGCCGGTGTCGGCCCGGCGCGACGAGATCATGGCTGCCATCGAGGCGAACCAGGTCGTGATCGTCTGCGGCGAGACCGGTTCGGGCAAGACGACGCAGCTGCCCAAGATCGCGCTGGCGCTCGGGCGCGGCAAGCTCAACGCGCCGCCCGGCAAGGGCCGACTGATCGGGCACACGCAGCCGCGGCGCATCGCAGCGTCCTCGGTCGCCAAGCGCATCGCGGAGGAGCTGAAGACGCCGCTGGGCGACGTGGTCGGCTACAAGGTGCGCTTCCAGGACCGGCTGTCGCGCGACGCCTCGGTCAAGCTGATGACCGACGGCATCCTGCTGGCCGAGACGCAGACCGACCCGCTGCTCAAGGCCTACGACACGATCATCATCGACGAGGCGCACGAGCGCTCGCTCAACATCGACTTCCTGCTGGGCTACCTGCGCGAGATCCTGCCGCGCCGGCCCGACCTGAAGGTGATCGTGACCTCCGCCACCATCGACGCGGACCGCTTCGCGCGGCATTTCGCCTCCGCCAAGGGGCCGGCGCCGACCATCATGGTGTCGGGTCGCACCTTCCCGGTCGAGCAGCGCTACCGGCCCTTCGAGGAATCGCGCGAGTACGACCTGAACGACGCCATCGCCGACGGCGTCGACGAGCTCTGGCGCGATCCGCACAACGCGGGCGACATCCTGGTCTTCCTGCCCGGCGAGCGCGAGATCCGCGAAGCGGCGGACCACCTGCGCCGGCACCTGAGCCACCAGCCGCTGATGCGCAACGCCGAGGTGCTGCCGCTCTTCGCGCGGCTGTCGCAGGTTGAGCAGGACCGCATCTTCGACGGCCACACCGGCCGGCGCATCGTGCTGGCAACCAACGTGGCCGAGACCTCGCTCACGGTGCCGGGCATCCGCTATGTCATCGACACCGGCACGGCGCGCGTCAAGCGCTACAGCTTCCGCAGCAAGGTGGAGCAACTGCTGGTCGAGCCGATCAGCCAGGCCGCGGCCAACCAGCGCGCGGGCCGCTGCGGGCGGGTGGCGAACGGCATCTGCATCCGGCTCTACGACGAGAAGGATTTCGAAGGCCGGGCGCGTTTCACCGACCCGGAGATCCTGCGCTCCTCGCTCGCGGGCGTGATCCTGCGGATGAAGTCGCTGCACCTCGGGGACGTGGAGCGCTTCCCCTTCCTCGAGGCGCCGCAGCGGCGGGCCATCGCGGACGGCTACCAGCTGCTCAACGAGCTGGGCGCGGTGGACGATGCGAATGAACTCACCCCGATGGGCGGGGAGCTGGCCAGGCTGCCGCTGGATCCGCGCGTGGGACGGATGATCCTGGAGGCGCGCTCGCGCGGGGCGCTGGAGGAAGTGCTGATCATCGCCAGCGCGCTGAGCGTGCAGGACGTGCGCGACCGGCCGATGGAGATGCAGCAGCAGGCCGACCAGGCGCATTCGAAGTTCGATGACGAGAAGAGCGAATTCAGCGGGTACCTGCGCTTGTGGAAGTGGATCCACGACGCGCGCGGCGGCCATGGCGATGCCCACAAGCTCAGCAACCGCCAGTACGAGCAGTTGCTGCGCCAGAGCTTCATCAACATCCGCCGCGTCCGCGAATGGCGCGACATCCATTCCCAGCTGCTCACGGTCGTTTCCGAGCACAAGTGGCGCATCAACGCCGAGCCTGCCGGCTACGAGGCGCTGCACCTGTCGATGCTCTCCGGCCTGCTCGGCAACATCGGCTGGAAGATGGAGGACGATGAGGCCTACCTCGGCGCGCGCGGCATCAAGTTCTACCGGCATCCCGGCGCGCACCTGAAGAAGAAGCCCGGCCGCTGGATCGTCTGCGCCGAGTTGGTGGAAACCACGCGCCTCTTCGGCCGTGGCATCGCCAACATCGAGCCGCAGTGGCTCGAACAGGTGGGCGGCCACCTGCTCAAGAAGCAGTTGCTTGACCCGCACTGGGAAAAAAAGGGCGCGCAGGTCGCCGCGCTGGAGCGCGCCACGCTCTACGGCCTGGTCGTCTACAGTGGCCGGCGCGTCGACTTCACCAAGGTCGACCCGGTGGCCGCGCGCGAGATCTTCATCCGCGAGGCCCTGGTGGGCGGGCAGTGGGAAAGCCGGCTGCCCTTCCTTGCCGCCAACCGCAAGCTGGTGCGCGAGGTCGAGGGGCTCGAGCACAAGTCGCGCCGGCAGGACGTGCTGGTCGACGACGAGCTGATCTACGCCTTCTACGACGCGCAGATCCCGCCAGACGTGGCAAGCGGCCAGGTCTTCGAGAACTGGTATCGCGAGCAGTCCCGCGCGCAGCCGCGCCTGCTCTTCCTCACGCGCGACGAGTTGATGCGCCACCAGGCCGCCGGTATCACCACGCAGTCCTTCCCACCGACGCTGCGCCTGGGCGGCGTGGATTGCGCTGCAAGTTACCTGCACGAGCCCGGCGACGCGAAGGACGGGCTGACCGTCAGCGTGCCGCTGTTCGTGCTCAACCAGGTGAGCGAGGAGCGCTGCGAGTGGCTGGTCACGGGCATGCTCAAGGACAAGATCCAGGCGCTTCTGAAGAGCCTGCCGCAGAAGCCGCGCGCGCGCCTGGTGCCCTTGCCCGAATCGGCAGCGCAACTGGCGGAACTGCTGTCGACACCCGAACTCTTCGGCCACGGCTCGCTCACCGATGCCTTGCTCAAGCGCGTGCGCGACAAGACCAGCCTGGACGTGAAGCGAACCGACTTCAAGCTCGACATGCTGCCGCCGCACCTCTTCATGAACTTGCGCGTGGTGGACGAACACGGGCGCCAGCTTGGCATGGGGCGCAACCTCGGCGCGCTGAAGGCGGAGTGGGGCACGCAGGCGCGCGGTGCCTTCCAGGCGCTCGCGGGCCTCAACGTCAAGGCCGCCATGCCCCAGCCGGCTGAGGATTCCGCGCCTGCGCGCGGCCAGGGCGCCGCCAGGGCGCGCGTCGAGGAGGCTCCCACGCCTTCGTTGCCCGCGGGCCAGCGCTATACGGCGTGGAGCTTCGGCGAGCTGCCGGAGCTGATGGAGGTGCGGCGCGGGGCGCAGTCGCTGGTCGGCTTCCCCGCATTGGTGGATGACGGCGACGCGGTGAGCATCGAGGTTTTCGACGAGCCCGCCGTGGCCGCCGCGAAGCATCGCGCGGGTCTGCGCAGGCTGTTCGCGCTGCAACTCAAGGACGCACTCAAGTACCTGGAGAAGAACCTCCCCGACCTGCAGAAGATGGCGGTGACCTACATGCCGCTCGGTACCGTCGAAGAGCTGCGGGCACAGATCATCGACGTGGCGCTGGAACGCGCCTTCCTGCTGGAGCCACTGCCCGCCGACGAGGCCGCCTTCAAGCAGCGTGTGGAAGAAGGACGCGGGCGCCTCACGCTGATCGCGAACGAGGTCGCGCGGCTGGCGGGCACGATCCTGGTGGAGTACGCCGCCGCGGCGCGCAAGATCAAGGACACCAAGGTCCAGCCCGCGGCAACGGAGGATGCCGCGCAGCAGCTGCAGCGGCTCATGCCCAAGCGCTTCATCGCCGGCACGCCCTGGCCGCGCCTTCAGCATTTGGCGCGCTACCTGAAGGCGATCACGCTGCGGCTCGACAAGTTGCGCGCAGACCCGGCGCGCGATGCGCAGCGCCTGGCCGAACTGCGTCCTCAGGAGCAGCGCTATTGGCGCCTGGTGGCCGAGCGCAAGGGTGCGGTGGATGAGCGCATGAGCGAGTTTCGCTGGCTGCTGGAGGAGTTGCGCGTGAGCTTCTTCGCGCAGGAGCTGCGAACGCCGCAGCCCGTCAGCGTGAAACGCCTCGACAAGCTCTGGGTGCAACTCGACAGCTGAGCGGCGCGCATGAAAAAGCCCGCGGCTGCGGGCTTCTTCAACTGGAGGCGGGCAAACGCTATATGCGGCCCATGAGCAGCAGCACGACCACCACCAGCAGCACCAGGCCCAGGCCGCCGCTCGGGCCGTACCCCCAGGAACGGCTGTAGCCCCAGCTTGGGAGCGCGCCTACGAGGAGCAGGATCAGGACGATCAGCAGGATCAACGACAGGGACATGGAACTTCTCCTAGGGCTTGTATGAAGTCCTCATGCTCTGCCCCGCCGCGTTGGCAGACCGCCGGAAGGGGCGCCCTTCCGTGGTCAGGACTCTCCTACCGTTCGTGTCGGAGGCGCGCGTGTCAGAGGCGTGCCAGCCGGTCCAGCGCGGTGCGCAGCGTTTCATCCTTCTTGGCGAAGCAGAAGCGCACGACACGCTGGTCGAACTCGTCGGCATAGAAGGCCGACAGCGGAATCGCCGCCACGCCGATCTCGCTGGTGAGCCATTGGCAGAACTCGGATTCGCTCAGTTCGCTGACCGCGCTGATATCCACGCACTGGAAGTAGGTGCCTGCGCTGGGCAGCAGCTTCAGCCGCGTCTTCGAGAGGCCGGCGGCGAATAGATCGCGCTTGCGCTGGTAGAAGGCCGGCAGTTCGAGGTAGGGCGCCGGGTCGGCCATGAAACTCGCAAGTGCGTGCTGCATCGGCGTGTTGACTGTGAACACGTTGAACTGGTGCACCTTGCGGAACTCAGCCGTCAGCGTGGCGGGCGCGGCGACGTAGCCGACCTTCCAGCCCGTCACGTGGTAGGTCTTGCCAAAACTGCTGACGATGAAGCTGCGCGCCGCCAGGCCCGGGAAGCGCGCGGCGCTTTCATGCCGCGCGCCGGCATAGACCATGTGCTCGTAGACCTCGTCGCAGATCAGCAGCACGCTGGTCGGCGCGAGCAATTCCTCGAGCTTGCGCATCTCCTGCTCTGTCCACACGGTAGCGCTCGGGTTGTGCGGCGTGTTGACGATGATGGCGCGCGTGCGCGGCGTGAGCGCGGCGGAAATCTTGTCGAAATCGGGGCGGAAGGTGCCGGGCGTGAGCGGCACCCGCACGACGGTGCCGCCGGCCAGGTCGATGTTGGGCGCGTAGCTGTCGTAGCAGGGCTCCAGCACGATGACCTCGTCGCCCGCGCGCACCACGGCCAGGACGGCGGTGATGATGGCCTGCGTGGCGCCGGCCGTGATGGTGATCTCGGTCTGCGGGTCGTAGTCGTGCCCGTAGAGCGCCTTGATCTTGGCCGCGATGGCCTCGCGCAGCGGCAGGATGCCGGGCATCGGCGGGTACTGGTTGTGGCCCGCGGCCATCGCGGCGGTGACGGCATCCAGCAGCTTCGGGTCGCAATTGAAATCCGGGAAGCCCTGGCCCAGGTTCACCGCGTTCTTCTCGGCCGCGAGCGCCGACATGACGGTGAAGATGGTCGTGCCGACGGTCGGCAGCTTGGTCTGGATCGCGGGTGTGCGTGCGAGAACGTTGCTCACAGTTCGTAGTCCTGGTTGTGACCGGCCAATGCCTTGGCGATCAGGTTGCGGTCGAGCCGGTCCGACAGCAGCTCGGCGAATTTGAAGACGAAGTTTCGCAGGTAGGCGCTGCGCTTGAACGCGACGCGCGCGATGTTGGTGCCGAAGACGTGGCCCATTGGCCGCACGACAAGGTCGGCGTTGGAGTCGTCGCGCACCGCCATCTCGGCCACGATGCCGATGCCCAGGCCGAGGCGCACGTAGGTCTTGATCACGTCGGAGTCGATGGCCTCGAGCGCGATGCGCGGCGTGAGCTTCTTCTGCGCGAAGGCGTGGTCGATGCGCGTGCGGCCGGTGAAGGAGGGGTGGTAGGTGATGATGGGCTCGGCCGCGAGGTCTTCGAGCGAGATGCGCTCCTTCCCGGCGAGCGGATGATCCTTGGGCAACACCAGCACGTGCTGCCATTCGTAGCAGGGCATGGTCACCAGCTCGGCATAGTCGGCGAGCGACTCGGTGGCGATGCCGATCTCGGCGATCTCGTCGATCACCATGCGCGCCACCTGGTCCGGCGAGCCTTGGTGCAGGCTGACGTTGACCTTGGGGTAAGCCTCGCGCAGCCGCGCCACCGGCACCGGCAGCACGTAGCGCGCCTGGGTGTGGGTGGTGGCGATGGAGAGCGTGCCGCTGTCCTGCGCGCTGAACTGCTCGCCGATGCGCTTGAGGTTGCCGACCTCGCGCATGATGAGCTCGATGCTCGCCAGCACGTGCTGGCCCGGCTCGGTCACTCGCTTCAGCCGTTTTCCATGGCGCGCGAAGATCTCCACGCCCAGTTCCTCCTCCAGCTCGATGATGGCTTTCGACACGCCCGGCTGCGAGGTGTGCAGGGCCTTGGCCGCCTCGGTGAGATTGAGGTTGCGCCGGACCGCTTCCTGCACGAACTTGAACTGGTGAAGATTCATAACAAATTGCGTCTTAATTCGACATTCATTATGCCGTGACGCTCTATGAAGTTCAGGGCGCGCTCAGGATTTCAGGGCGGTGCGGGCGAGCAGGTCGATGACTTCCGGTTCTTCGCCGACGGCGGCCGCCATCGAGAAGCTGACGCCGGGGTGGGCGACACGCAGTTCTTCCAGCAGGCGCGGGAGGTCCTCGCGCAGATGCTTGCCGACGCCGAGGAAGAGGGGGACGACGCGCACCGCGCTCGCGCCGTCCGCAACCAGCTGTGCCGCGGCCGCAGGCAGGTCGGGCGCGGCGATCTCCAGGTAGGCGCAGCGTACGCGCGCCGAGGGGTCGAGTTCGGCGACGCGCCGGGCCACTGCCTCCACCGGCTCGCGCCAGCGTTCATCGCGCGAGCCGTGCGCGAAGAGCACGATGCCTGGGGGGCGCGTCATGGTGTCAGCGCCTGAGCACCAGCCAGCTGAAGGCCGCCAGCGAGAGCACCGAATAGATCAGCCCGGGCGCTGCCGATGTCATCCAGGGCGACCAGTTGCTCAGGTTGCCCAGGTAGCCGAAGACGTTGTTCAACAGGAAGAAGCTGATGCCGATCAGCACGCCGCCGAATACATAGGCCGTGATGCCGGCCTGGCGGAAGTGCAGGTAGGCGAAGGGCAGGGCGAGCACGATCATCACCAGGCAGGACAACGGGTAGAAGACCTTGCGCCAGAACTGGATCTCGTAGCGCTGTGCAGTCTGGCCATTGGCTTCCAGGTGGCGGATGTAGTCGAAGAGGTCGAGCGTGCGCATGCGGTCGGGGCGCAGCAGCGCGACCGAAACCATCTCGTTGGTCAGGGTGGTGGTCCAGTCCAGCGTCGGGAGCATGGTGGTGACGATGCGGGCCTTGTCCGATCCCTTGTTCGCGCCGTATTCCTGGCGCTCCACGCCGGCCAACGTCCAGTGTCCTCGGCCCGCGCGCGCGGTGGCGGCCGTGATCTGCGCGCTGAAGAAGCCCTTGGCGTCGAATTCGAAGATGTGCACATCCTTCAGCTGGCCGCGGCGGTCCAGCGCGCCCACATTGACGGCGTAGGACATGTCGCCCTGCTTTTCCTTCAACCAGGCGCCCGTGTTGCCGCCCGCCGTGATGTCGCCCTGGAAGCGCGATTTGAGCAGCTGCGCCGTGCGGTCCGACGCTGGGGCCACGTAGTCGCCGATGGCGAAGGTGAGCACCACGAAGGCCGCCCCCAGCAGCAGCAGCGTGCGCAGCGCCCGCCACGGGCCGAGCCCGCTGGTGCGCAGGATCGTGTATTCGGAGCTTTGGGCGAGCCGCGCCATCACGAAGATGGTGCCGATCAGCACGGTGATGGGCAGCAGTTCGTAGAGGTGGCTGGGCACCAGCAGCGCGACGTAGAGCAGCGCTTGCGGCGCACCGTAGCCGAGGCTGTCGGGCCGGCCGATCGACTGCAGCTCGTCGACGAAGTCGAAGAAGAAGAACAGGCTGAGAAAACCGAGCGTGACGAAGGCCACGGCCTTCAGCACCTCGGAGTAGATGAGGCGTCGGATCGTCTTCAAGCGTCGGGTCTCGCGATGTAGCGGGTGCGGCGCCGCAAGGGGTTCCAGTTGTAGTGCCGCTTGGCGAGCCAGACGATGCCGAGCAACAGCACACCCCCGTGCAGTGCCAGCAGGTAGCCGCCCATGCTGAAGCGGCCCGCGCCCACCCAGCTCTGCCCGAGATTGAGCATGTTGTAGTAGATGACGAAGGCGAAGAGCGCGAAGAGCAGGCTGCCGCTGCGGCCCACGCGCGGGTTGACAACGGACAGGCTCAGCGCCAGCAGCACGAAGTTGACCGCCGCCAGCACGATGCCGATGCGCCAGCCGAGTTCGCCGCGGCTGGCGGGGGCGGCATCGCGCAACAGTGAAATCGTGGTGCGGGTGCGCAGGGGCGTGACCGCGCCGCCTACGTTGGCGTCGCCGCCGATCTTGCCTCCGTAGGTCTCGAACTCGCTGATGCGCAGGCCGGTGTTGTCCAGCGAGCGCTCCAGCCGCTGGCCATTGCCGAGCACCAGGTAGCGCGCGTCGCCGATGTCTTCGATGCGTCCGTTGCGTGCCGAGGTGACGATCTGCAGGTTGCGCTCGATCGAGGAGATGAACACGTTGGACGCGGTGAGGCTGTCGGGACTCTCCTTGTCGATGAAGAAGACGCGGATGCGGCCGGCCGATTCACGGAACTCGCCGGGGGCCACGCGCTCCAGGTCGCCACGCTGCTGGTAGCGGTCGCGCATGCCCTGGATCTGCGAGTTGGCCCAGGGCCACCCGACCAGCGAGAACACCGCGATCAGCAACAGCATCGGCCAGGCGAAGCGAAGCAGCGGGCGGATGAACTCGGCCAGGCCGCGGCCGCTGGAGAACCAGATCACCATCTCGCTGTCGGCATACATGCGCGAGAGCGTGCCGACGATGGAGATGAAGAGGCTCAGGCCGAGGATGGAGGGCATGTAGCCCATCACGGTATACGTCATCACGAGGAAGACCTCGGACGGATTCACGCTGCCGCGCGAGGCCAGGCCGAGCGCGCGGATGAGCATCATGGTCATCACGATGGTGGCCAGAACCACCAGCGTGGCACCGAAGCTGCGGGACAGCTCCTTGCGTAGAGAGGAATGGAATAACATCGTCGCGGGAAAAAAAGGATTATGGACTTCCAACTCAAGACCCTCTCCATCGCCCAGGCGGCCTCCGAAAAATGCGACGTGCTGGTCGTCCTGGCCGGCGCCGCCGGCACGGGCGCCGGCGCCGCCAGGGATCCGCTCTCGGCCCTCATCACCGCCGCACGCAAGGCTGGCGACCTGCCTGACAAGGCCGGCAAGCTGCTGTCACTGTACCGGCCCGACCAGGTGGCCGCGCCGCGCGTGCTGCTGGTCTCGGCGGGCGACGGCAAGCCGGCGGCGATCCGCAGCGCGGTGACGGCGGCGGTTGCCGCCGCCAAGGCTGCCGACCCGAAGCGCGTGGCCCTCGTGTTCGCGCAGCCCGCCGATGCGGCCGGCCTGCGCTGCGCCGTCATCGCGGCCGCGGACGCGAGCTACGTCTACACCGCGACCAAGTCCAAGCCCGAGCCGCGCAGCATCCGCAACCTGGTGGTCGGCGTCGGTGACGCGCCGGCGCTGCGCGCGGCCTTCGACGAAGCCACGGCGACGGTGGCCGGCATCGAGCTGGCCAAGGAATGGGGCAACCGCCCGGCCAACCACGCGACGCCTTCGATGCTCGCCGACGCCGCCAAGGCGCTGGGCAAGCTGCCGCGCGTCAAGTGCGAGGTGCTGGGCCCGAAGGAGGTCGAGAAGCTGGGCATGGGCGCCTTCGCCGCGGTGGCGCAGGGCTCGGCCGAGCCGCTGCGCTTCATCGTGCTGCGCTACCAGGGGGGCGCGAAGGACCAGGCGCCCGTGGTGCTGGTCGGCAAGGGCATCACCTTCGACACCGGCGGCGTCTCGCTGAAGCCGGCGGCCGAGATGGACGAGATGAAGTTCGACATGTGCGGGGCGGCCAGCGTGCTGGGCGTGTTCCGGGCACTGGGCGACATTCAGCCCGCGATGAACGTCATCGGCCTGATCCCGAGCTGCGAGAACATGAACGACGGCCGCGCGGTGAAGCCCGGCGACGTGGTCACCAGCATGAGCGGCCAGACCATCGAGATCCTCAACACCGACGCGGAAGGTCGCCTGATCCTGTGCGACGCGCTGGCCTATGCCAAGCGCTTCGCGCCCGCGGCCGTGGTCGACATCGCGACGCTGACCGGCGCTTGCGTGATCGCGCTGGGCGGCGTGCGAAGCGGCCTTTTCTCCACCGACGATGCATTGGCCGAGGCACTCTCCGCCGCCGGCGAGGCTTCGCAGGACCGCTGCTGGCGCATGCCGCTGGACGAGGACTACGCGGAGGGCCTCAAGAGCAACTTCGCCGATGTCGCCAACATCGCCGGCCGCGCGGGCGGGGCCATCACGGCGGCCAAGTTCCTGCAGCGTTTCACGGCCGATTTCCCGTGGGCGCACCTCGACATCGCCGGCACCGCCTGGAAGAGCGGCGCGGCCAAGGGCTCGACGGGCCGCCCGGTCGGCCTGCTGCTGACCTACCTGCTGGGCCGGGCCGCGAAGGACACCGGCAAGCCTGACGCCAAGGCACCCTCCAGGAAAGTGCGGAAGACAGCCAACGCCAAGTGACCGAGATCGACTTCCACTTCAACACGCCGGACAAGGTGAACTACGCCTGCCGGCTGCTGCGCAAGGCCGTCAGCGGCCGCGGCGCGCGCGTGGTGGTGGTGGCCGATGCGGGAACGCTGGACGCGGTCGACCTGTCGCTGTGGACCTTCGCACCGGTGGAGTTCATCGCGCATTGCCGCGGCACGGGCGAGGCGCACACGGTGGCGCGCTCGCCGGTCGTTCTTTCCGAGACCTGCTCGGCATCGCTGCCGCACCAGCAGGTGCTGGTGAATCTCGGGCTGGGGTTGCCCGAGGGCTTCGAGCGCTTCGAGCGACTGGTGGACATCGTGAGCAACGACGAGGCGGACCGCCAGGCCGCCCGCAAGCGCTGGCGCCACTATGCGGACCGAGGCTACGCGATCCGCCGCCATGATTTCGCGGAGGCGCGCAGCTGATGGTCGGCCCGCCGCGCACCCCGCCGCGCTTCGTCCCGACGCTGACGACGGTGCTCGAACTGCCGCCGCACCCCCCACCGGCGGCCGACGAGACGCCGGCCCCGCCTGAGGCCGAGCCGTCCGTGCCCGCACCGGCGGTCGCCCCCGCCGAGGCCGTCGCGCTGAGCCCGCAGGCGCAGGTCTCGGAGATCGAGGCTTTCCGCATGGAAGAGCAGTTGCTGCATCGCGTGCTGCAGCGCATCGACCTCTCGCTGGAAGAGCAGTTGAGCGACGCCGTCTCCGCCGCCGTCCAGCAGCACCTCGACACCATGATTCCGCGCCTGCGCGACGAAATTGAGGTCGTTTTACGTACCTTGGTGAGCGAGGCGCTGGCCCGCGAGCTATCGGAAACCCCCGGGTCTACGCCACCCTTTGGGGCGTAGACCTTGGGCTAAACTGCGCGCCAGGTCGGAAGCGCTGGGCGCTCAGCATTCGCGGCGCGATACTTGCTCAGTGTTCGTGCCCGGATCGAAAGACCGGTTTTCAACTCTATTTATCTCAATGTTCTGGAGGTTCCCATGCAATTGAAATGGACTGCGGTCGCACTGGCTGCTTTGACGCTCGTGGCTTGCGGCAAGAAAGAAGAAGCCGCGGCACCTGCGGCGCCCGCACCCACCGCGGCGGCGCCCGCGCCGGCAGCACCTCCCGCCGATGCCCTCGTGGTGAAGATCGGCCACGTCGCGCCCACCAGCGGCGCGATCGCCCACCTCGGGAAGGACAACGAATTCGGCGCGCGCATGGCCATCGAGGACCTGAACGCCAAGGGCGTGAAGATCGGCGACAAGGTTGCCAAGTTCGAATTGCTCGCCGAAGACGATGCAGCCGATCCGAAGCAAGGCACGGCCGTCGCCCAGAAGCTGGTCGACAGCAAGGTCAACGGCGTCGTGGGCCACCTGAACTCGGGCACGACGATCCCCGCCTCCAAGCTCTACAGCGACGCCGGCATCCCCCAGATCTCGCCTTCGGCCACGAACCCGAAGTACACGCGCCAGGGCTTCAAGACCACCTTCCGCGTGGTGGCTGACGACACGCAGCTCGGCGGCACGCTCGGCAAGTACGCCGTCGAGACGCTCAAGGGCAAGAACATCGCCGTGATCGACGACCGCACGGCCTACGGCCAGGGCGTTGCCGAGGAGTTCGAGAAGGCCGTCAAGGCCGCCGGCGGCACCGTCGTCGGCCACGAGTTCACGACCGACAAGTCGACCGACTTCAACGCCATCCTGACCAAGCTCAAGGGCGCCAAGCCCGACGTGCTGTTCTTCGGCGGCATGGACGCCGTCGGCGGCCCGATGCTCAAGCAGGTCAAGCAGCTCGGCATGAACGTCAAGTTCATGGGCGGCGATGGCCTGTGCACCGGTGAGCTGGCCAAGCTGGCCGGCGACGCGATCGGCGAAGACATGGTGGTGTGCGCCGAAGCCGGCGGCGTGGATGGCGACTTCAAGGCCCCGCTGGAGGCCTGGAAGACGAAGTTCAAGGAAAAGAACGGCGTCGAAGTGCAGATCTACGCTCCGTACGTCTACGACGCCGTGCAGGTGTTGGCCGCCGCGATGCAAAAGGCCGGCTCCGCCGATCCGGAGAAGTACCTGCCGGAGATCAGCAAGATCGAATACAAGGGCCTCACCGGTCCCATCGCCTTCGACGAGAAGGGCGACATCAAGAACGGCGCGCTGACGCTCTACACGTACAAGGGCGGTGCGCGCACGCAGATCGCCGTGGTGCGCTGAGCAGCTACCGTGCATTGATCAAAAGAGGCCCCGAGGGGCCTCTTTTTTTTCACCACGCGCCGCGGCTTCAGCGTGCCGGGCGCTCCGGCCGGGCCCTGTCGTTGCAGAAGTCGAAGAAGGCGTCCAGCTCCTTCGACTTGTCAAACACCGCATCAGCGCCCAGCGCCAGGCAGCGGGCCCGGATGTCGGCGTTGACGTAGTTGCTCAGCACCACGGCCAGTTGCGAACTCTTGCGGCGGCGGCAACTGCGCAGTACGCCCAGACCCGAGCCTTCGCGCAGGAACAGGTCCACGATCGCGAGTTGCCAGTCGTCCGGATGCGCCTTCAGCCAGGCGACGGCATCGCCTTCGGTTTCGGCCATGCCCATGATACGGGCGTCGATCAGGTCTTCGAGAGCAGGGATCAGGTTGTCGCGGATGGTCCTGTTGTCTTCGACGAGGAAGGTGGAGAGGGCCATGCGTATTCCTACCGAATCAAGCGCCCTAGCGTAGCCTCGCCACGCCGGATCGCCGAGCGCCTGCGTCTCGCTCTCGCGTAGGAGAAAGCGGACGCGCTGTCAGACTTCACTCGGCTTGCGCCGGGCCGTATCCTCGGCATGCTTCTCGATTTCCTGCGCCAGCGCCGCATTGGCCTCTGCAAGCGCTTCCGCCGATTCGGCCAGCTTCTTCTCCAGCTTGCCCGTGTGCTCCAGGGCCTGCGCGACCTCGCCCACCTGCACTTCCTCGGGCAGTTCCTGCTCCAGCACGGTGTTCACGACGGCCAGGTTGTCGGACGCGCGCTGCACGTCGGCAGCGACCGCTTCGGTCTTCTCCAGTGTCTGGCCGAGGGTTGTGGCCTGATCCCGGGATTTCTTCGGTCCGTTCATCCGGGCTCCTTCGCGGGGTTGAAAAATGCGAGCCTATCGTACCGCTGCCCGGCTGTCCCGCGCCTGAATAGCCGCGCCGCGGCACAGGGCGGGAGGCTCACCGCCACCTCAAACTTCGCTCATTCCCGCCTCATTCCCGCCGCCTAGAGTGGATTGAAGGTTCCGCGAGCCGCATGGTGCGGCGTGGCGGGCCTTGCAAAGGAGACTCTCATGCACGCTTTCTTCAAGGCATTCGCATTCGGCGGCTGTGTCACGCTCGCCACGCTGGGCACTGTTGCCGCGAACGCACAGAATTCGTACAGCGACCAGGTGTACCAGGGCGCGGTTCAGGCGGCCCATCCGAGCGGCACGGAGTCGATCGGGCAGTCGACCGCCGCACCGGCGATGAACTCGACGATTTCCAGCGACGATGTCTATCAAGGCGCGATGTCGGCCGCGCGTCCCGTCGGCACAGAATCGATCGGGCAGTCAACAAGCCCGCCGATGCCGAGTTCGTCGCTGTCGAGGGAAGAGGTCTATCGCGGGGCCGTGGCCGCGGCGCATGCAGGTGGCACGGAAGTGATCGGCCAGTCGACGGGCATGGCGGCCGTCACCGGCGGCATGCCTCACTGAGGCTGGCGGTCCGGCTGCGCGTCGGAGGCGGGCGCCGGGCGGGGTTTGCCGAGCCTTCGCCGCCATGGCGTCAACTGCGTGTCGCGCAGCAGCGGCGGCATCGAAAGCGCCAGCAGCAAGGCGGCCAGCGGGATGACGCAGATGAAGCCGACGTACTTGAAACCCAGCGCGCCCGCCGCACCGCCCAGCACGAACATGCCCACCAGGCCTGCGGCCATCCGCATGCGGTGCCGGTTGTGGCGAACGGGCGAGGGCAGGGCCGCGCCGCGTCCGTTCCAGTAGAGGACTTTGCCCAGTTCCATTCCAAGGTCGGTGATGTTGCCGGTCATATGGGTCGTGCGGATGCTTCCGCCGGAGGTCTTGGACGCGACGGCATTCTGGAGACCCATGATGAAGGAGAGGAGCAGCACGGTGAGCGGCACCGCGAAGGGCGTGCGCCAGGTGAGCGTGATCGCCCCCATGAGCCCGAAGGGAAACATGAGCAGCGCCTCCAGAAACAACGGCAGGGCATAGACGCTGCGCAGCTTGTGCTGTCGCCCCCAGTTCACCAGGATTGCCGAGACCGCCGCACCACAGAGGAACGCGAGGATCGCGCCCGCCGCATTGAGCAACAGCTTCATGTTTCCGAGCACCAGTCCGTCCGCCAGTTGCGACGCGAAGCCTGTCATGTGCGAGGTATACATGTGCAGCACGAGGAAGCCGCCCGCGTTGACAGCGCCCGCGTTGAAGGCGAGCAGCAGTCCGAGGGCCCGGTTGGTCGAGGGCGCGCGATGACGCGTGGTGAGGAATCGAAGCCTGCGCATGAAGAGACGGCGAATACCTCTATTCTGCGGCCGTCCGACGTGTCAGAGTTTGTTCAGACGGCGGCGCCATGCTCTCCAGATGAACTTTGCAGGGATGCGAGAGCCTGTCGCATGGGTCCGGAAGCCGTCGTCGGGCGCACTTGAGCAGGCGCCGGGGGTGCGTCAGGCCCGCTGGGTCGGGCTGGCGCTGGCGGCTTGGGCCGCCGCATGGGTCGCCATTCTTTCCTGGACGAGCCTCTCGCCTCCGGTGGACAACGCGGAGCAACTCGCCTGGGTCCGCTTCCTGGCGTGGGGCTACTACAAGCATCCGCCGCTGCCGACGCTGCTGCTTTGGCCCTTCACGCAGGTCTTCGGCATCCACGGCTGGGTGGCCGCGCTCGCGGGCGGCGTGTTCGTCACCCTCACCATGCTTGTCACCTGGCGCCTGAGCTGCGAGGTGCTGGGCCCTCACCGCGCCGGCGTCGCCACCCTTGGCACGCTCTGCGTCACCTACTACAGCGGCCGGACGAACTACTACAACCACAACGTGGTGCTGATGCTCTTCGTGGTGGTGGCCGCATGGTTTTGCTGGCAGGCGTTCTCGAAGCGCTCGACGCGTGCGTGGCTGCTCCTGGGGCTGATGCTTGGACTGGGGGCGCTTTCCAAGTACCAGGTTGCCCTGGCCTTCCTGTCGCTTTTCTCTTTCTGGTTCAGTCAGCGCGGATGGCGGCAGCCGATCCATCGCCGAGGCCTGCTGACGGCCATCGGCATTGCAGGGCTCGTGTGCGCGCCTCACCTGGCGTGGCTTTTCACGCACCAGTTCGCCCCGGTCAGGTACGCTGCTTCGGGGTCGCTCGGCGCGGGGCTTTCGGCGGGCGAGCGGGTCTTCCATTCGATCAACTGGCTGGCCGACCAGATCGGCCGGCTCGCGCCGGCACTGCTGCTGGGGGCCGGCGTGTGGGCCTGGCAACGGCGGGATGCAAGCGCCGTCGATCCGCACTCACCCGGCGGCGAGAGGCGCGATGGCGCCGCCGCTCATTTCCTGTTCGCTTGGGGAGCGCTGCCGTTTCTTGCCGTGACTTTCATCGGTCTGGTCACTGGCGCGGATCTCCAGATCCAGTGGGGAACGGCCTTCGCGCCTTTCACTTGCGCGTGGCTGGTGACGCTGGTGGCCAAGGATGCCTGGGAGCGTGTCCGGTGGCGCCACGCCCTCATCGGCTTCGCACTCGTGCAGGGCTTGTTGCTGATCGTGAACTGGGTGACCTCGCCGATGGGGCCGTCGCTGACCAGCGTCCGTCACAACCGGAGCTTCCCGGCGCAGGCCATCGCCGATGCAATCGGCGCCCCCGCCCGCGCCGCGTTGGGCGGGCCGATCCGCGTCATCGCCGGCCCTGCGCGCTACGCCGAGACACTGGCGCTGCGGCTGCCCGAGCGTCCGCGGATCCTGATCGATGGTCGTCTGGATCGAAGCCCTTGGTTCCGCGCGCGCCAGCTCGCGGGCCAGCCGATCCTGTGGGTTGGCACCCTGGCCGATCTGCCGGCTGGAGGAACGCCGCCGCAATCGCTGCCGGAGGGCTTGTGGTGGACGGTTTGCGAATGGACGCAGCCGGCGCCGTGACGGGCGCGTGGCGTTAGGCGCAAGCCCGAATCCGCCTGCCCGCGCAGCACACGCAAAAAAGCCCCGGCATGCGGGGCTTTCAGGAGGCCTTTGGAGTGACCTGACGCGCGGTGGAGCGTCCATCTGGCGGAGCAGGCGGGATTCGAACCCGCGGAGGGCTATTAACCCTCACACGCTTTCCAGGCGTGCGACTTAAACCGCTCATCCACCGCTCCGAGCCCGCGATTGTAGCAGCGCGTTCAGGCGCTTCCGGCGGTCTTGCCGGCCTGGACCATGCGCATCGCTGACGCGATGAGCGCGGCGGTCTCGGTCATGTTGCTGGGCACGATGAGCGTCGTCGTTGCGTCGGATGCGACCTTGCCATAGGCGTCGACGGCGCGCTCGGCCACCTTGAGCTGCACGGCCTGCTCGCCGCCCGGCTGGCGGATCGCGGCGGCGATGCGCTCGATGGCGCCCGCGGTCGCGTCCGCTACGGCGGTGATCGCCGCGGCCTCGCCCAGCGCGTTGTTGATCTGTGCCTGCTTCTCGCCCTCGGAGCGCGCAATGAAGGCTTCGCGCTCGCCGGTCGCGATGTTGATCTGCTCCTGGCGCCGGCCCTCGGAAGCGGCGATCAGCGCGCGCTTCTCGCGCTCGGCGGTGATCTGGCGTTGCATGGCCTGCAGAATCTCCTTGGGCGGCGTCAGGTCCTTGATCTCGTAGCGCAGCACCTTCACGCCCCAGTTGAGCGCGGCCTCGTCGATCGCGGCGACCACCTGGGCATTGATGATGTCGCGCTCCTCGAAGGTCTTGTCGAGCTCGAGCTTGCCGATCACGCTGCGCAGCGAGGTCTGCGCGAGCTGCGTCACCGCCACGATGTAGTTGGAGGAGCCGTAGCTCGCCCGCATCGGGTCGGTCACCTGGAAGTACAGGATGCCGTCGACCTGCAACTGCGTGTTGTCGCGCGTGATGCAGATCTGGCTCGGCACGTCGAGCGGGATTTCCTTCAGGCTGTGCTTGTAGGCCACCTTGTCGATGAAGGGGATCAGGAAGTTGGCCCCCGGCGTCATCGTGCCGTGGTACTTGCCCAGGCGCTCGCGCACCCAGGCGTTCTGCTGCGGGACGAACTTGATCGACTGGCTGATCACGATGACCGCGATCACGAGAAGGACGAGGGGGACGGCTGCGATTTCCATTGCGCTGGTTTCCTTTGCGGTTTCTTGTTCAGACCTTGTCGACGACGAGGCGGCTGCCGATGACCTCGGCCACCCGGTGCTCGCCCGTCGACGGCGTCGTACCGGCGCGCGGGATCACTGTCCATTGCGCGCCCCGATAGCGGACGGTGGCGGTGCCGTCGGGATTCCACGCATCGATGTGGATGCGCTCGCCGATGTCCAGGTTCACATCGGGGTTCGCGCTCGTCGGCGGGTCGGCCGGGCGGCGGCGGCGGATGGTGTGCCAGACCAGCACCGCGCCCACGCCGACGACGGCCGCCACGACCAGCTGCACGGTCAGGCTCGCGCCCGCGTGCGCCGACAGCGCGGCGGCGCCGAAGCCCAGGCCGAGCAGCAGCAGATAGACGGTGCCGGACAGGAGTTCCAGCACGATGACCCCGCCGGCAATCAACCACCAGATGGTGGAACTCGCCATGACATCTCCTCTTTGTTGAATGCACGCCATTCTGTGTCAAAACCTGACGCGCTCCTTCATCCGAATTCCGTACACTTCGCGCCTATTTGCCCGTCCGGAGCCGCGTACATGAAATTTCGCTTTCCCATCGTCGTCATCGACGAGGACTTTCGTTCCGAGAACAGCTCGGGCCTGAGCATCCGCGCGCTGGCCCAGGCCTTCGAAAGCGAGGGCTTCCAGGTACTGGGCGTCACGAGCTACGGCGACCTGAGTCAGTTCGCGCAGCAGCAAAGCCGCGCCAGCGCCTTCATCCTGTCGATCGACGACGAGGAGTTCACCGTCGGCCCCGACCTGGACCCGGCCGTGCTGAACTTGCGCAACTTCATCGGCGAGGTGCGGCGCAAGAACGCGGACGTGCCGATCTACATCTACGGAGAGACCAAGACCTCGCGGCACATCCCGAACGACATCCTGCGCGAGCTGCACGGCTTCATCCACATGTTCGAGGACACGCCGGAGTTCGTCGCGCGCCACATCATCCGCGAGGCCAAGAGCTACCTGGAAGGCGTGCAGCCGCCGTTCTTCAAGGCATTGATCGACTACGCGGAAGACGGCTCCTACTCGTGGCACTGCCCCGGCCACTCCGGCGGCGTGGCCTTCCTGAAGAGCCCGGTGGGCCAGATGTTCCACCAGTTCTTCGGCGAGAACATGTTGCGCGCCGACGTGTGCAACGCGGTGGAGGAACTGGGCCAGTTGCTGGACCACACCGGCCCCGTGGCCGCGAGCGAGCGCAATGCGGCGCGCATCTTCAACGCCGACCATTGCTTCTTCGTGACCAACGGCACCAGCACCAGCAACAAGATGGTGTGGCACCACACGGTGGCGCCGGACGACGTGGTGGTGGTGGACCGCAACTGCCACAAGTCGATCCTGCACGCGATCATCATGACCGGCGCGATTCCGGTCTTCATGAAGCCGACGCGCAACCACTTCGGCATCATCGGCCCGATCCCGAAGAGCGAGTTCGAGCCGTCGGCGATCAAGGCAAAGATCCGCGCCAATCCGCTGCTGTCGCACGTGGACGCCGACAAGGTCAAGCCGCGCGTGATGACGCTCACGCAGTCGACCTACGACGGCGTGATCTACAACACCGAGACCATCAAGGGCATGCTCGACGGCTACGTCGACACGCTGCACTTCGACGAGGCCTGGCTGCCGCACGCGGCCTTCCATCCGTTCTATGGCGCCTACCACGCGATGGGCAAGCGGCGCGTGCGGCCGAAGGAGTCGCTGGTGTTCGCCACGCAATCCACGCACAAGCTGCTGGCCGGCATCAGCCAGGCGAGCCACGTGCTGGTGCAGGATTCGCAGAACCGCCAGCTCGACCGCGACCTCTTCAACGAGGCCTACCTGATGCACTCGTCGACCAGCCCGCAATACGCCATCATCGCGAGCTGCGACGTGGCCGCCGCCATGATGGAGCCGCCCGGCGGCACCGCGCTGGTGGAGGAGAGCATCCTCGAGGCGCTGGACTTCCGCCGCGCGATGCGCAAGGTCGAGGCCGAGTTCGGCAAGGACGAGTGGTGGTTCAAGGTCTGGGGCCCGGAGAAGCTGGTCGACGAGGGCATCGGCCGCGCCGACGACTGGATCATCAAGGGCGAGGCCCGCACCGCCAAGTGGCACGGTTTCGGAAAGCTGGCCGACGGCTTCAACATGCTGGACCCGATCAAGTCCACCATCGTCACGCCGGGCCTGGACCTGAACGGCAAGTTCGCCAAGACCGGCATCCCCGCCAGCATCGTCACCAAGTTCCTCGCGGAGCATGGCGTGATCGTGGAGAAGACGGGGCTCTACAGCTTCTTCATCATGTTCACCATCGGCATCACGAAGGGCCGCTGGAACACGCTGTTGACGGCGCTGCAGCAGTTCAAGGACGACTACGCGCGCAACCAGCCGATGTGGCGGATCATGCCGGAGTTCTGCCAGGCGCAGCCGGGCTATGAACGCCTGGGCCTGCGCGACCTCTGCCAGCACATCCACGAGCTCTACGCGCGCTACGACGTCGCGCGGCTGACCACCGAGATGTACCTGAGTGACCTGACGCCAGCGATGAAACCCAGTGACGCCTTCGCGCATATCGCGCACCGCAAGACCGAGCGCGTGGAGATCGACCACCTCGAAGGCCGCATCACGACCAGCCTGATCACACCGTACCCGCCGGGCATCCCGCTGCTCATCCCGGGCGAGGTGTTCAACAAGAAGATCGTCGACTACCTGCGCTTCGCGCGTCAGTTCAACACCGAGTGCCCGGGTTTCGAGACCGACATCCACGGGCTTGTGGGCCGCATCGACGAGAAGACGGGCAAGAAGCGCTACTACGCCGACTGCGTGCGCGCGGCCTGAGCGCGAGCGGCTGCGGCGCGGGCCGCGGCACAGGCGCGGCAGCGTCACGCCGCCGGCCGTCTCGTGAACCGCACCGGGCTTCGCTGCCGTGGGCGTTGCTTCGCGTTGCCATTCGCTTTCGGAGGCGAGGGATCTCTACGCTCGACCTCTTGTCAGCAATCAGTCGCGAGAGCATTTGCCAATGCACCCTGTTCGTCCACCACTGTCTTCCAGCCGCGGCAGTTCGCCGGAAAGGGCCGCCGAAAGGACGGCGCAAGAAGCTTCGAGCGTCCCCGGCCCTTCGCATGAAGAATCGAATCCCGGGTTGTCCAGCACGCTGGGCGGCTTGGGGGCTTCCCGAGCGCCGAGCCGCGGCGGCCTGAGGGTGCACGTTGACGCGCCACTGGCGAGAGAGCCCGTCGAGCAGGCCTGGCAGGCGTGGGCGGGGCAAGGGACGCGGCGGGAACGGCGCAAGGAAGCCATCGAGCGCATCAGGGCTGCCGTCAGTCAGGTTGCTGCCGAGCCTGCGCCGGAGTTCCTGGAGCTCTCGTTTTTCCAGCTCGAATTGACTGAGCTTCCACCGCGCATGGATGAGGTACCTGAGCTTCGCAAGGTCAAGGCGCTGAAGCTGAGTTGCAACCAGTTGGAGGGGGCGCTCGATCTCCGGATGTTCGACGAGATCGAAGCGATCGAGGCCGCAGGCAACCAACTCACCCATCTGCCGAAGTTGGCGAACCCTCAAAGACTCCTGTCCCTCCGGCTGGAAGGGAACCGCATGGCGAACCTTTCGGGACTGGACGAGATGAGTGCCCTTCAGAATCTGGTTCTTTCCGCCAATCCGGGCATCAGGGTACCGCCCGATCTGCGCAGGTTGGTCCACCTTCGCGAGGTGAACATGCCGGCGACCGGCTTGCAGGCCATGCCGGACCTGCGCGGCCTGAGCGAATTGGAACTCGTGCTGCTCTACGGCAATGACATTCCGACCGTGCCTGGTTGGGTCGCCACCTTGCCGAACACGATGAGCATCGGTCTGGATGGAAATCCATTGAACGCGGCCACACTCTCCTGGCTGGAAGCCCTCCGATCAGGGCCGCGCATCACCCACGCGAGTGGTGTCGCCGTCGACGATGGCCCGCCGCCGTCCCTCGCCAAGCAGGTTCGAACCTGGCTCCCGGAGAAGAGCAGGCGCTGGGAAGGCTTTGCCGCGGAGCCGGAGGCCGGGCAGTTTGCGCGACTGCTGCGCGATCTCACACGCACGGCTGACTATCAGAACAGCGAGGATTCGCGACGCGACCTTGCCCGGCGCGTGGTGGATGTGCTCGGCGCCTTGGAACATTCCGCCGAGCTTCGCGAGCAGTGCTTCGCCGCCGCACGGGAAGGCCTGGGTACCTGTGGCGATCGCGTGGCTCTGACTTTCAGCGACGTCGAGGTGGCGACGCAAGCTTCCAGGCTGAAGGACGACCCCGGCGGACTGCAGAAGCTCGCGCGTGGCTTGTTCCGGCTTGACCTCGTCAACCAGATCGCCCTGGAGCGCATCAACGCTGGCAGGAGCCATGTCGCGGAACTCGGGATGCAGGTGGTGCAGCCAGCGGCGCAGAGCGATGTCGACGAGGTGGAGGTGGCGTTGGGCTATCGCATCCTTCTCGCCGAAGCGCTGGAGCTGCCGGGCCAGCCCAGGCGCATGTTGTACGAGCGTTGCGCGAACCTGGACGAAGGGCAACTGGAGGCCGCGAGGCGGCGCGTGCTGCAGCTCGAACGGCAGTCGCCTGAACTGCTTGTGCAGTCGATCGCCCAGCGCTCGTTCTGGCGTGAATATCTGGGGCGGCAGCCTGCCTGTGTGGAAGCGCTCGCGCGGTTGGAAGAGGAGCGTGCCGAGGCGCTGGAGCACCTGGAGTTGCAGCGGGAAGCGGTGCTCGCCGCATCGGGTGGCGCGCTGAACCTTGAAGTCTTCGAAGAAGGCGGCAGACAGATCATGCGCAGGCATGCGTCCGCCCTGGAGCAGCTGTACCTCAAGGAAACTGAAGTCCTCCTCTCGCGTGACGTCGAGGCCATTGCCTCGGAGGTGGCGGAGTTCGAAGTGGCGTACACCGGCCCCTCTGTCGACAAGCCGCTCGAGAGCGACGCACTTGCGCAGGCCGCGGCAAAGGCTGACCCCGCATTGCCGCCTCACATGGCCGCGCAGAGGCGGGTGGGGGAGATCGTCACCCGCCTGCTGGCGTTGAAGGCAGCGCGCCCGGAAGAGGCGCCGCCGCTGGCGAATACCCTGCTCGATCCGGTGCTGCTCCAGCATCTCGACAGTCCCTGGCAGGACGACCGCACGCGCATGGGTGGCCAGGAGATGCGTGAGACGAACCTGTTCCACGCGCGCTACCTGGACCTGCTGGGCGCCTTGGCCGAGGAGGGCCTGCTCGACGCGCGCGAGGTTTTCGATCGGCTGACCCTGTCTGGCGGACACCGAGGCGAGGATGCGCCACACATGCATCACGTCGCGTCGCGGATCGGGGGGCAGCTTCACGACTTCGACGGATTGCAGGCGGTCGTGGAGCTGGCCCGTTCGGCGGCACGGCTGCTTTCCACCCTGCGCACCGGTCTCGAGCGGCAGCGGATCGCCGCGACGATGCCGCTGGCGCAGCAGACGAAGGTTCGTGCAACAGTGCACGAGGAAATGAGTGCCCGGCTGCTGGCGAAACATGGCCACGTGTTGACCAGGCTGCGCAAGGCCAAGTACCAGAAACACCAGGATTTTTTCAGCCGAGCCCTCCTGGGCAATTCACCGCGCCATCTCACCCACGGCTCGCAGGCTGCCGCGATCGAGTTGATGGCGGGGCGGATGATGCCGCCGCCTGCGCAGGCCGTGGAGGCGTTGGGCGCAGAGCGCGTGAAGAAGATGAAACTCCTCCTGAAGGAGGCGATGCAAGCCGAGCGCAAGAATCCGACGCCGACGTGGCCGACGCCTGCCTTGGCACAGGTCGCGCGGCAGCTGGCGGGATTGGACATCGTCGCCGCACGGCACGGCGACATCACGGCACAGGAGAACTGGAGCGTCCGACGGGCTGAAAGGCTACGGCAGGACACCGCGGACTACCAGTTCTCCAGCGCCGTCGCCAGTGCCGTCAACGGCTTGTGGGAGCAGCGGGCGAGCGCGCTGCGCAGGGAACTGGCGCCATCCTTCCTGCCGTTGGCGGTCATGGCCCCCCTGAGCGCGGCCGCTTATGCCGGCGCGGCGAATTCAGTGGCGTTGCGTGCACCCGATGATCTCGTGCGCCATATCGGCGAGGCCCTGAAGTACACCGCCGAAGGACAGGCGGTGATGAGCCGTTTGCGCGAGAGCGGCCAGCGCTATTGCGTGGGTGATCACCCGGCGTTCGATGCCCGGCTGACGACGATGGTCGCCACGGACGTGACGCAGACGCTGGAAGGCCTCGAACAGCACTTGCTCCGCAGTGCCGACGCGCTCATCGAGACCTCGAACGAGCGCGACACGCACATCGCGGCCGCGCGCAAGGCAGAGCAGGATGCAAGCGATCATGCGGATACGGCGGCGCTCCGCGCGAGAGTCGCGTCCTACGTGGCGCCCGGAGCGCGGAACTTGAGCGCTCCCGTCATCGCCACGGGTCCACGGCCAGGGGACATGGAGAGGGCCCGAGCCAATGCGGGCGTTGGAGCGGCAGACGCCACTTCCGTGCCCTCGCGCCACGCGACACCGCTGCCCACGCCGCTGCCCACGCCGATGCCGACCCCTTTGCCTACGCCGATGCCCACTCCCTTGCCCACGCCGATGCCGACGCCCGTTGCCGGGCGTCACCAGTTCTCAACCAACCAGCTCGAGTGGGAAGACATCTGAACCGAAGACGCGCAACCCGATGAATCCGCGCGGCGTCGAAGCGCGTATATGTGGCAGCCGACGCAGCCTGCGACGGTTCAACCCACAAGGAGTCATCCATGAAGAGCCGTACCCATCGTTTCGCATCCGTCGCCCTCGCTGTCGCCTTGACCGCCGGGGCTGCCTCGGCCTTCGCACAGGTCATGGTCGGTGGCGCCCCGATGTACCCCACCAAGGACATCATCGACAACGCCGTCAACTCGAAGGACCACACGACGCTGGTCGCGGCCGTGAAGGCGGCTGGCCTGGTCGACACGCTCAAGGGTCCTGGCCCCTTCACCGTCTTCGCGCCGACGAACGCGGCCTTTGCGCCGCTGCCCGCGGGCACCGTCGACACATTGCTCAAGCCCGAGAACAAGGGCAAGCTCACGACCATCCTGACCTACCACGTGGTGCCCGGAAAGCTGGATGCCGCCACGCTCGTCCAGCAGATCATGGACGGCAAGGGCATGGTGTCGCTGAAGACGGTTGCGGGCGGCACGTTGACCGCGAAGGCCAGCGGGGGCAAGGTGATGATCACCGATGAGAACGGCGGCACGGCTACCGTCACGACCGCTGACGTGATCCAGTCGAACGGCGTGATCCACGTCGTCGACAAGGTGTTGCTGCCGAAGTGATCAGGACGGGAGATCGTCCCGCACGCGAAGGAAGCGCGCGAACCTCGGCAGGCCGCTGGGGTTCGTGCCGTTGTAGCGGAAGCTCACCCAGCTGCCGATCGGCGGCGGATGGTCGCGTTGCGCGTCGGTGAAGCCGCCGCCCAGCTTGAAGCGCGTGCCTTCGCGCGTCTCGACCAGAAGGGCGCCCATGCGATGCGCATGCCGGCCTTTGCCCGCGATGTGGCCCAGCACGCGTGCCTCCGCATCGTCGTAGGGCTTGACCTTGAGCAGGTCGTTGGTGCGCTCGGCCTTGTAGGGCGCGCTGCCGCGATGGAGCATCAGCCCTTCGCCACCCATGCGCACGGTCTTCGTCATCAATGCCATCAGCGCCTCGTGCGTGGTGGCACGCTGCTGCGGCACTGGGACGACCCATGGCGCATCGGTGATCGGCAGCAGCCTGCGCAGGGCCGCGAGGCGCACCGTGAAGTCACCGCCCTCGGCGGGGAGGTCGAACACCATGAAGCGCATCTCGCGCCAGGCGGCGTCCACCGGCGTCTGGCTGCGAACGATCGACACGGTGCGCGCGAAGTGGCCGCGCGCGGTCCACAGCTCGCCGTCCATGGGCACGCGCGGCAGCGGCGCGGTGAACCAGGCCGGCGCCATCACGCGCTCGCCGCCCCGGGTCCATAGCTGCTGGCCGTCCCAGTAGCCGCGTACGCCGTCGTATTTTTCGCTGACCCAGTAGTCCGCGAGCGGCACGCCGCGGCGGTAGACGTCGGCCAGCATGAGCGCGGGTGCGCTGGCCGCCATGGCGCCTCGCGGATCCGGAAGGCCGCAGGCCGCGGCGAGGGCGGCCAGCAGGAGCCCGCGGCGGGACAAGGCAGGATGAATGCAGAAACTCAAGAACAACTCCCCGGCATTTTTTGTGTGCCGGGATTATCTGGCCTCGACGGTCTCGTGCCTCAGGCTCCCGCGGGTTCCGCGATGCCGCCGACGACCTGGCTGAAGCCGCCGTCGACGTAGGTGATCTCGGCCGTGACGCCGCTGGCGAGGTCGCTCAGCAGAAAGGCGGCGACGTTGCCGACTTCCTCGATGGTCACGTTGCGGCGGATGGGCGAGACCTCGGCCACCACCGAGAGGATCTTGCCGAAGCCCTTGATGCCGCTGGCCGCGAGGGTCTTGATCGGGCCGGCGCTGATGCCATTGACGCGCATGCCCCTGGGCCCCAGCGACTCGGCCAGGTAGCGCACCGAGGCTTCGAGCGAGGCCTTGGCCAGGCCCATGGTGTTGTAGTTGGGCAGCACGCGGATGGCGCCCAGGTAGGTCAGCGTGAGCAGGGCCGACTTGTCGTTGAGATAGGGGAGAGCCGCCTTCGCCATCGCGGGGAAGCTGTAGGCGCTGATGTCGTGCGCAGTCTTGAAGCCCTCGCGCGAGAGCCCGTCGAGGAAGTCGCCCGCGATCGCCTCCCGCGGCGCGAAGCCGATGCTGTGCACGAAGCCGTCGAACTTGGGCCAGGTCTGCGCGAGGTCGGCGAAGAGCTTGTCGATCTGTGCGTCGTCGGCGACGTCGCAGTCGAACACGAGCTTGGAGCCGAAGTCGGCCGCGAATTCCGTGATGCGGTCCTTGAATCGTTCGCCGACGTAGCTGAAGGCGAGTTCAGCCCCCTGTTCGTGGCATGCTTTGGCAATGCCGTAGGCGATGGAGCGGTTGCTCAGCACGCCCGTGATCAGAAGTTTTTTGCCGGAAAGAAAGCCCATAAAGCGACCTCGTGAAAATCTTGTGCAGAATTCTCGCATGCGAGCTTGGCTGCTTTTCGTGTTGGCGCTCTCGGCAGCCCCCTCGTGGGCGGCCCATGCCTACGCGCAGTTCGGCGACATCAAGTATCCGCCCGGATTCACCCATTTCGACTATGTGAACCCGCAGGCGCCCAAGGGTGGCGAGATCCGCATGGTGCCGCCGACCCGGCCGACGAACTTCGACAAGTTCAACCCCTTCACCCTCAAGGGCACGGCGCCCTACGGCCTGGGCGGCCTCATGTTCGAGAGCCTGCTGACGGGCAATGCCGAGGAGCCGACCACTGCCTACGGCCTGCTGGCGGAGGACGTCGAGGTGGCGGCGGACAAGAGGTCGGCCACATTCAGGCTCAACCCCAAGGCTCGCTTCAATGACGGGAGCCCGGTGCTCGCGGCGGACGTGGTGCATTCCTTCACGACGCTCACCGGCAAGCTGGCGGCGCCGCAGTTCCGCACCATCTACGCCGAGGTGAAGAGCGTCACGGCCGTCGGCGAGCGCACGGTGCGTTTCGATTTCGCCAAACCGAATCCCGAGCTGCCGCTCGTGGTGGGCGGCATGGCGGTGTTCAGCCGCGCCTGGGGCGCAGGCAAGCCCTTCGACCAGATCACGACGGAAGTGCCGATCGCCTCCGGCCCCTACAAGATCGCCAGCCCGCGCATGGGCCGCGACATCACCTACACGCGCGACCCGAACTACTGGGGCGCCGGACTGCCGGTGCGCCAGGGCTTCTTCAACTTCGACCGCGTCACCTTCAAGATCTACCTGGACGATACCTCGCGCTTCGAAGGCCTCAAGGCCAACGAGTACGACTTCATGCGCGAATTCACTTCGCGCAACTGGGCCCGGCAGTACACGGGCAAGCAGTTCGCCTCCGGCGAAATCCTGAAGCGGGCCTTCGAGAACAAGAACCCCGGTGACTTCCAGGGCTACGTCTTCAATGTGCGCAATCCGAAGTTCCAGGACATCCGTGTGCGCCAGGCCATCGGGCTGGCGATGGATTTCGAGTGGCTCAACAAGCAGCTCTTCTACGGGCTGTACAAGCGCGTCGAGGGCTACTACCCGAACAGCGAGTTCCACGCCGAAGGCCTGCCCAAGCCGGATGAACTGGCGCTGCTGGAACCCCTGCGGGACAAGCTGCGGCCGGAAGTCTTCGGGCCGGCCGTGGTGTCTCCCAGCACCGCGCCGCCGGGCAGCCTGCGCGAGAACCTGCGCAAGGCGCGCGGCCTGCTGGAAGCGGCGGGATGGACCTACCGCGATGGCGCGCTGCGCAACGCAAAGGGCGAGCCGTTCACCATCGAGTTCCTCAACGACCAACCTTCGCTGATCCGCGTCGCCACGCCCTTCCAGACGGCGCTGCAGAAGCTGGGCATCCAGATGAGCTTTCGCACGGTGGACTTCTCTCTCTCGCAGCAGCGCATGGACAACTTCGAGTTCGAGATGACGACCGTCCGCCTGCCCGGCAGCACCGCGCCGGGCGGTGAACTGCTCGAACTCTTCGGCTCCAAGGCGGCTGCCACCAACGGCTCGGCCAACATCTGGGGAATTGCAGACCCGGCGGTGGACGCGCTGCTGCAGAAGGTGGTCACCGCCACCACGCGGCCCGAGCTCGGCGCCGCCCTGCGCGCGCTGGACCGCGTGCTGTCGCACGGCTACTACTCCGTGCCGCAGTACTACGGCGACGCCTTCCTGATCGGCTACCGGCCGCGACCTTTCGTGCTGCCCAGGGTCATCCCGCCGTACTACCAGGCCGACACCTGGGCGATGAGCACCTGGTGGGCATCGCCCGAGAACAAGTGAGGACGCCATGGCCAGCTACATCGTCAAACGCCTGCTTCTGATGTTGCCGACGCTTTTCGGCGTGTTGCTGCTGACCTTCGTCGTGATCCAGTTCGTGCCGGGCGGCCCGGTCGAGCAGATGGTCGCGCAGTTGCAGGGGCGCGATTCAGGCGGCGAGCGTGCCGCCGCCAGCGGCGCCGGCTACCGCGGCCGCCAGGGGCTGGATCCGCAGCGCATCGAGGAAATCAAGCAGCTCTATGGCTTCGACAAGCCGCCGCTCGAGCGCTTCGGACAGATGCTCAAGTCCTACGCGCGCTTCGACCTGGGGACGAGCTTCTACCAGCGCAAGGCGGTGTGGGAGCTTGTGAAGGAGAAGATGCCGGTGTCGATCAGCCTGGGGCTGTGGACTTTCTTCATCAGCTACCTGATCGCCGTGCCCCTGGGTGTCGCCAAGGCGGTAAGGGCGGGGACGCGCTTCGACTTCCTGACCACGCTGATCGTGCTGGTGGGCTATGCCATTCCCGGCTTCGTGCTCGGCGTGGCGCTGCTGGTGGTCTTCGGCGGGCAACTGCAGTGGTTTCCCTTGCGCGGCCTCACCTCGTCGAACTGGGAGAGCCTGAGCTGGGGCGCGAAGATCGTCGACTACCTCTGGCACATCTGCCTGCCGGTGACGGCGATGGTGCTCGGCAGCTTCGCCGTGACGGCGATGCTGACCAAGAACTCGTTCCTCGAGGAGATCCGCAAGCAATACGTGCTGACGGCGCGCGCCAAAGGCCTGACCGAGCGGCAGGTGCTGTGGAAGCACGTGTTCCGCAATGCGCTGATCCCCATCATCACCGGCTTCCCGGCCGCCTTCATCGGCGCCTTCTTCACCGGTTCGCTGCTGATCGAGACCCTGTTCTCGCTCGACGGGCTGGGCCTGCTGAGCTACGAGAGCGTGATCCGGCGCGACTACCCGGTCGTGCTGGGCACGCTGTACCTGTTCACGCTGATCGGGCTGGTGACCAAGCTCGTCTCCGATCTTTGCTACGTCCTGGTGGATCCGAGGGTGAAGTTTGACTAGCGGCACGACCATCGTCTCGCCGGGCCGACGTGCCTGGCTGCGCTTCAGGCGCAACCGGCTTGGCTACTGGAGCCTGGTCCTCTTCACGCTGCTGGTCGTGCTGAGCTTGTTCGCCGAGCTGATCTCGACCGACAAGCCGCTGGTCGTGCGCTATGAAGGCCGGACCTACTTCCCGGTGTTGCACGACTACTCCGAGAAGACTTTCGGCGGCGACTTCGAGACGCCGGCGGACTACCTGGACCCCTTCATCCGCGAGCGCATCACCTCCGGCGGCAACTGGGCACTCTACGCACCCAATCCCTATGGCCCGAAGACGCTCAACTACTTCGCGAAGTCACCCAACCCGGCGGCACCTTCGAGCGAGAACTACTTCGGCAGCGACGATCGCGGCCGCGACCTGCTCGCGCAACTGATCTACGGCTTCCGCGTGAGCGTGCTCTTCGCGCTGGCGCTGACCGTCATCGGCGTGGTGCTGGGCATCATCACCGGCGCGATCCAGGGTTTCTTCGGCGGCAAGACCGACCTGGCGTTCCAGCGCTTCATCGAGATCTGGGGCTCGATGCCCGAGCTGTACCTGCTCATCATCTTCAGCGCCATCTTCGCGCCGAGCGTGGCCCTGCTGCTGGTGCTGCTGAGCCTCTTCGGCTGGATGGGGCTGTCGGACTACGTGCGCGCGGAGTTCCTGCGCAACCGGCAGATGGACTACGTGCGCGCGGCGCGGGCCCTGGGCGTGGGCAATCTCCAGATCATGTGGCGCCACATCCTGCCCAACAGCATGGTGCCGGTCGTCACCTTCCTGCCCTTTCGCATGAGCGCGGCCATCCTGGCGCTGACCTCGCTCGACTTCCTGGGGCTGGGCGTTCCGCCGGGCACCCCGTCGCTGGGCGAGCTGCTGAGCCAGGGCAAGGCCAACATCGACGCCTGGTGGATCTCGATCTCCACCTTCGGCGTGCTGGTCGTCACGCTGATGCTGCTGACCTTCATGGGCGATGCGCTGCGCGATGCGCTCGATCCGCGAAAGGCCGAGAAATGAACGGCGCCCCCCTGTTGAGCGTGCGGGACTTGCGTGTCGCCTTCGGCGGCAAGGAAGTCGTGCACGGCATCGGCTTCGAGATCGCGCAGGGCGAGAAGCTGGCGCTGGTGGGCGAGTCGGGTTCGGGCAAGACCGTGACGGCCCTGAGCCTGCTGCGCCTGGTGCAGAACGCGGAGGTCTCTGGCAAGGCAACCTTCGCGGGCACGGCGGACGGCACGCCCGCGCGCGAGTTGCTGTCGCTGCCGGAGCCGCAACTGCGCGGCATCCGCGGCAAGGAGATCGCGATGATCTTCCAGGAGCCGATGACGGCGCTCAATGCGCTCTACAGCGTGGGAGACCAGATCGCCGAAGTGCTCGAACTGCACGAAGGCCTTTCGGCGCGGGACGCGCAGGCGGCCGCCGTGCAACTGCTGGCGGACACGGGCATTCCGGAGCCGCAGCGGCGGGCCAGAGCCTTCCCGCACCAGCTCTCCGGCGGCCAGCGGCAGCGCGCCATGATCGCGATGGCGCTGGCCTGCAAGCCGCGCCTGCTGTTGGCGGACGAGCCCACCACGGCGCTGGACGTGACCGTGCGCGCGCAGATCCTCGAACTGCTGGCCGAGCTGCAGCGCAAGTACGGCATGGCGGTGCTGCTGATCACGCACGACCTGAACCTCGTGCGCCGCTTCGCCGACCGCGTGGCGGTGATGGAGAACGGACACCTGGTCGAGCATGGGGCCGTGGCCACGGTCTTCGATGCGCCACAGCACGCCTACACCCGCAAGCTCATCGAGAGCCGGCCGGCCCGCGACGTGGCGCCGGCCGCGGCGGACGGCGGCGCCGCGCCCGTGCTCGAGGCCAAGGGGATGCGGGTGAGCTATCCGGTCCCCCGGCCGGGCGTGGCGGGCTGGTTCCGCAAGGGCGAGTTCGTGGCGGTGCAGGGCGCGGATTTCCGCATCGGGCCCGGTGAGACGCTCGGTGTCGTCGGCGAATCGGGCTCGGGCAAGTCGACGCTGGCGCTGGCGGCGCTCGGCCTGCTCAGGCACAAGGGCGAGCTGGCGGTCACCGGCCGGCAATGGGCCGGCGGCGGCAACGGCGACCGCGACCTGCGCCGGGTGATGCAGGTTGTCTTCCAGGACCCGTTCTCGTCGCTCTCTCCGCGCATGACGGTCGAGCAGATCGTCGGCGAAGGGCTGACGGTGCATGCGCCGGGCCTCGACGCCGCCGCGCGCCGGGCCAGGGCCATCGAGGCGCTGGACGACGTCGGGTTGACCGAGGCTCAGTTTCCCGCGCTGCTCCAGCGCTATCCGCACGAGTTCTCCGGCGGCCAGCGTCAGCGCCTGGCGATCGCGCGGGCGCTGATCGTCGGCCCGAAGCTGCTGGTGCTGGATGAGCCCACCAGCGCACTCGACGTCACCATCCAGAAGCAGGTGCTGGCGCTGCTGCAGCGCCTGCAGCGCGAGCGCGGGTTGAGCTACCTGCTGATCACGCATGACGTCGAGGTGATCCGTGCGATGGCGCACCAGGTCATCGTGATGAAGGACGGCGCGATCCTCGAATCCGGCGCCGCGCTGCGCGTTCTGGACGCGCCCGAGCACCCGTACACCCAGAAGCTGGTCGCCGCGGCGCTGGCCGATTGAAAATAATCCGGAGCGAGGAATGTCGGTGATCGGAAAGAACAGGCGGGGCGCCTGGCGCGCGGCGCTGGCCTGCATGGTGACGCTGGCCGTCGCCATGGGACTGGGGCGCTTCGCCTTCACGCCGATGCTGCCCATCATGCTGCAGGAGGGAAAGCTGGAGCTGCAGGGCGGTGGGGTGCTGGCCTCGCTCAATTACCTCGGCTATTTCATCGGCGCGCTCTCCTGCGCATCGATCCGCTTCAAGCCCGCCAGCATGGTGCGCGGCGGGCTGGTGGCGACGGCGGCGCTGCTGCTTGGCATGGGTCTGCTGCACGGGTTCACGGCCTGGGGTGTCCTGCGGACGGCGGCGGGCGTGATGAGCGCCTGGACCTTCGTCTTCGCTTCCGGCTGGGGCCTGCGCCGGTTGGCGGAAACCCATGCGCCGGCGCTTGGCGGCGTGATCTATTCCGGGCCCGGCATCGGCATCGCGGTCACCGGGCTGCTGGGCGGAGCGATCGGGCGTTGGGGTTCGGAGGCGGGCTGGATCGGCTTCGGCATGCTCTCGCTGGTGCTGGTCGCGGCGATCTGGCGGGTTTTCGACGATGCGGAGGCGGTTTCCCCCGGGGCCGCCGCGCCGGCGGCCCCGGCGGCGAGCGCGGCGGAATCGGCCTCGGCGCGCGCTGACGCGCGTTGGCTCGTGGCGCTTTATGCGCTCGCCGGCTTCGGCTACATCATCACCGCCACCTTCCTCCCGGTGATCGCCCGGCAGGCGCTGCCTGGATCGCCCTGGCCCGACCTGTTCTGGCTCGTGTTCGGCCTGGCCATCGTGCCCGGAGCGCTGATTGGCGCGCGGGCGCCGACGCATTGGGACAACCGGCTCTTGCTCGCTGTCGCCTACGCGCTTCAGGCGCTGGGGGTGGTGCTCTCGGTCGCGTGGCCGACCGTGGCCGGATTCGCCCTGGGCAGCCTCCTGCTGGGCATGCCTTTCACCACCATCACCCTGTTCGCCGTGCGGGAAGCGCGGCGCCTGCGGGGCAACGCCGCAGCCGGGCTGATCGGCTACGCGACGGCCTCCTACGGCGTCGGCCAGATCCTCGGTCCGCTCTTCGCGGCGCCCCTGGCGCAACGTACCGGCTCTTTTTCCGTGCCCTTGCTGGTGGCCGCGTGCGTGCTGGCGACCGGCTCCCTTCTGTTCGCCCATGTCTGGCGGCTTTCAAGGCAGCCCAGGGTGCTTCCCGGCGCGTCGTGAATGATGCAAATTAACGCATTTGGCATATAATTCGAAGCTCACGACCAAACGGGCGGGTACCAACCGCCCGTTTTTTATTGGTCGAAGCATTTCGATGACGCGAGGCGGATAGGCGGGCGGCAATGGGGGCCGCGGCATCGGACAAACTCAAAAGGCGCATACAGACACGTGGCATTGCAGCAGACAGTGGAACAAACCGTGGCCGGGCTCGGCTACGACCTGGTCGAGATCGAACGCTCGGCCGGGGGATTGCTGCGCGTCACGATTGATTTGCCGTGGAATGGCCCCAATTCCGAAGCTGCCGCCGCGGGTGCGCCGGAGCCTTTCGTCACCGTCGAGGATTGCGAGAAGGTCACCCGCCAGCTGCAGTTTGCGCTCGAGGTGGATGGCGCCGACTACAAGCGCCTCGAAGTTTCCTCGCCGGGGATTGACCGGCCGCTTCGCAATGAGCAGGATTTCGAACGTTTCGCCGGCGAGGTGGTCGACATCACGCTGAAGGCGCCGATGGGCGCGGCGGCGGGTGGCCAGGTGGCGGCCAACCGCAAGAAATTTCGCGGCACGCTGGAGCGTGTCGCGGCGGCCGATGGCTCGCAGGGTTGGCAGATCGTCTGGAGCGATGCGCCCGAGCCGAAGCCCGGTCAGAAGATCAGCAAGAAGCGCGCGCCCGCACCCCTGCAGGCGCTCGGTTTCGTCCTGGACGAGTTGCGCGAGGCGCGACTCGCCCCGATAGTGGATTTCAAGGGGCGCAGGCCCAAACCTGGCACGGTGTTGCCGGACTGAACGAGGAGAGTGGTGGCATGAATCGCGAAATGTTGATGTTGGTGGATGCGATCTCGCGCGAGAAGAACGTCGAACGCGACGTCGTCTTCGGCGCGGTCGAGTCCGCCTTGGCGCAAGCCACCAAGAAGCTCTACCAGGGCGACGTGGACATCCGCGTCGCCGTCGACCGCGACAGCGGCGACTACGAGACCTTCCGCCGCTGGCACGTCGTCCCGGACGAGGCCGGCCTCCAGCTGCCCGACCAGGAAATCCTCTTGTTCGAAGCCAAGGAAGAGATGCCGGACATCGAGGTCAACGAGTACATCGAGGAATCGGTGGATTCGGTGCCGATCGGCCGCATCGGCGCCATGGCCGCCAAGCAGGTGATCCTGCAGAAGATCCGCGACGCGGAGCGCGAGATGCTGCTCAACGACTTCATGTCGCGCGGCGAGAAGATCTTCACCGGCACGGTCAAGCGCCTGGACAAGGGCGACATCATCGTCGAGGCTGGCCGCGTCGAAGGCCGCCTGCGCCGCAGCGAGATGATCGCCAAGGAAAACCTGCGCAACGGCGACCGCGTGCGGGCCATGATCATGGAGGTCGACCTCACCCTGCGCGGTGCGCCGATCATCCTGTCGCGCTCGGCGCCGGAGTTCATGATCGAGCTGTTCCGCCAGGAAGTGCCCGAGATCGAGCAGGGCCTGCTCGAGATCAAGAGCTGCGCCCGCGATCCCGGTTCGCGCGCCAAGATCGCCGTGCTCTCGCACGACAAGCGCGTCGACCCGATCGGCACCTGCGTCGGCGTGCGTGGCACGCGCGTCAACGCCGTCACCAACGAGCTCGCCGGCGAGCGCGTGGACATCGTGCTGTGGAGCGAGGACCCGGCGCAGTTCGTGATCGGCGCGCTCGCGCCGGCCAACGTGTCCTCGATCGTGGTCGACGAGGAAAAGCATGCGATGGACGTGGTGGTCGACGAGGAAAACCTCGCCATCGCGATCGGCCGCGGCGGCCAGAACGTGAGGCTCGCCTCCGACCTGACCGGCTGGAAGATCAACATCATGGACGCCAACGAATCGGCCCAGAAGCAGGCGAGCGAGACCGATGCCAGCCGCAAGCTCTTCATGGAGAAGCTTGACGTCGACGAGGAAATCGCCGACATCCTGATCTCCGAAGGCTTCACCAGCCTGGAAGAAGTGGCCTACGTGCCGATCTCCGAGTTGCTCGAGATCGAGAGCTTCGACGAAGACACGATCAACGAGCTGCGCTCGCGCGCCAAGGATGCGCTGCTGACCATGGAAATCGCCCGGGAAGAGAACGTCGAGAGCGTTTCGCAGGATCTGCGAGATCTCGCCGGGCTTGACCCGGAACTCATTCCCAAACTGGCCGAGGCGGGTGTGCACACCCGCGACGACCTCGCCGACCTTGCGGTCGATGAACTCACCGAGATCACCGGCCAGAGTGCCGATGACGCCAAGCACCTCATCTTGAAAGCCCGCGAACATTGGTTCGCCGGCCAAGAGTGATGGTCATGGAGGCACGAAACCAATATGTCCAGTACCACTGTCGCCGAGTTCGCGAACGAGCTCAAGAAGACTCCCGAAATTTTGCTTGACCAGCTCAAGAGCGCGGGGGTGGCCAAGGCCGCCCCGACCGACGCGCTCACCGAGGCGGACAAGCAGCGCCTGCTCGGCTTCCTGAAGGCCAGCCATGGCACGGCCGAGCCCGAGCGCAAGAAGATCACGCTGACCAAGAAGTCCACCAGCGAGATCAAGCAGGCCGACGCCACCGGCCGCGCGCGCACCATCCAGGTCGAAGTGCGCAAGAAGCGCACCTTCATCCAGCGCGATGAAGGCCACGCCGCCGCGCCCGAAGCCGCGCCGCAGGAAGCTCCCGAACCGGTGGCGGCCTCCGCGCCCGCCGCGCCGCGCATCGACGAGGCCGAACTCACGCGCCGCGAGGAAGAGGCACGCCGCCAGGCCGAGCTGATCCGCCGCCAGGAAGAAGAACTGGCCGAGAAACGTCGCCTGCGCGAGGAAGCGGAAGCCCGCGAACGCGAAAAGGCCGAGCAGGCCGAACGCGCGGAGCAGGAAGCCAAGGCCGCCGCGCGCAAGAAGGCGGCGGAAGCCGCAGCCGCCGCCACGGTGACCGAAGGTGCGCCCGAGCCCGCTGACGAAGCCCCGGCGGTGGCCGACCGCAAGGCCGCCGCCGAAGCCGCGGCCACGCAAGCCAAGGACGACGCCAAGGCCAAGGCCGCCGCTGAATCGAAGGCCCGTGCGGACGAGGAAGCCGCCCGCGCCAAGGACCTGGACGAGCGACGCCGCAAGGCCCTGGCCGAAGCCGAAGCCATCCGCGCCATGATGAATGCGCCGGCCCGCGTGCTGGTGCCGCACAAGGCGCCCGAGAAGCCCGCGCCGGAGGCCAAGGCCGCCGTCAAGGGCACGCTGCACAAGCCGACGGCGCCTGCCGCGCGTGCGGGTGCGCCTGCCGCGCCCGGCACGGCCGCCGCACCGGGCGCCCCCGGCGCCGGCAAGGAAGTCAAGTCGGCCAAGCTCTCCTCGAGCTGGGCGGGCGACACGGCCAAGAAGAAGGAAATCAAGACCCGCGGCGATGCCAGCGGCGGTGTCGGCCGCGGCAACTGGCGCGGAGGACCGCGCGGGCGCCGCGGCAACGACCGGGGAGGCCCGGAGGAACGCGTCCAGGCCGCGCCGGTCGAGGCGCGCATCCTGGAAGTGCACGTTCCCGAGACCATCACGGTGTCGGAACTCGCGCACAAGATGGCCGTCAAGGCGTCGGAAGTCATCAAGCAACTGATGAAGCTCGGCCAGATGGCGACCATCAACCAGTCGCTGGACCAGGACACCGCGATGATCATCGTGGAGGAAATGGGCCACAACGCGGTAGTGGCGGCACTGGACGATCCGGAAGCCTTCACCGACGAGGACGTGTCCGCGCAGCTGGCGGAAGCCCTGCCGCGCGCGCCGGTCGTGACCGTCATGGGCCACGTCGACCACGGCAAGACCTCGCTGCTGGACTACATCCGCCGCGCCAAGGTCGCCGCGGGAGAAGCCGGCGGCATCACGCAGCACATCGGCGCCTACCACGTCGAGACCGACCGTGGCGTCGTGTCCTTCCTGGACACTCCGGGCCACGAGGCGTTCACCGCCATGCGTGCCCGCGGCGCGCAGGCGACCGACATCGTGATCCTGGTGGTCGCGGCGGACGACGGCGTCATGCCGCAGACCAAGGAAGCCATCAAGCACGCGAAGGCGGCGGGCGTGCCGATCGTGGTCGCGATCAACAAGATCGACAAGCCCGACGCCAACCTCGACCGCGTCAAGCAGGAGCTGGTCGCCGAAGAGGTCGTGCCCGAAGAGTACGGCGGCGACACGCCTTTCGTGCCGGTGTCCGCCAAGACGGGGCAGGGCGTCGACGAGCTGCTCGAGCAGGTGCTGCTTCAGGCCGAAGTGCTGGAACTCAAGGCGCCGGTGGATGCCGCCGCCAAGGGCCTGGTCATCGAGGCGCAGCTGGACAAGGGCCGCGGCCCGGTCGCGACGGTGCTGGTGCAGTCCGGCACGCTCAAGACAGGCGACGTGGTGCTGGCCGGATCGACCTATGGCCGCGTGCGCGCCATGATCGACGAGGACGGCAAGACCATCAAGTCGGCCGGCCCCTCGATCCCGGTCGAGATCCAGGGCTTGACCGAAGTGCCGCAGGCGGGCGACGAGTTCATGGTGATGGGCGACGAGCGCCGTGCGCGCGAGATCGCCACCTACCGTGCCGGCAAGTTCCGCAACACGAAGCTGGCCAAGCAACAGGCAGCGAGCCTGCAGAACATGTTCACCGACCTGTCGGCGGGCGAAGTGCAGACGCTGCGGATCATCATCAAGGCCGACGTGCAGGGCTCGCAGGAAGCGCTGGCCCAGTCGCTGCTCAAGCTGGCGACGGAAGAGGTCAAGGTCCAGGTGGTGTACGCCGGCGTGGGCGGCATCAGCGAAAGCGACATCAACCTCGCCATCGCCTCCAAGGCGATCGTGATCGGCTTCAACGTGCGTGCCGATGCCGGCGCGCGCAAGCTGGCCGAGGGCAATGGTGTCCAGCTGAACTACTACAGCATCATTTACGACGCCGTGGACGAGATCAAGGTCGCGATGTCCGGCATGCTGGCGCCCGAGCGGCGCGAAGAGATCATCGGCTCGGCCGAGATCCGCACTGTGTTCGTGGCCTCCAAGATCGGCACGGTCGCGGGTTGCATGGTCACCGCCGGCTCGGTCAACCGCAGCGCGCATTTCCGCCTGCTGCGCGACAACGTGGTGATCTACACCGGCGAGATCGACTCGCTCAAGCGCATGAAGGACGACGTCCGCGAAGTGCGCGAAGGCTTCGAGTGCGGTATCAAGCTGAAGAACTACAACGACATCAAGGAAGGTGATCAGCTGGAGTTCTTCGAGATCAAGGAGATTGCGCGGACGCTGTAAGGCGTCCAGAGCGATCCCTTCGAGCTTGCCATGCCAAAGAGAAAAGCCGCAGCGCCCAACCGCGCGTTCAAGGTCGCCGATCAGATCCAGAGGGATCTGACGGAGCTGATCGCGCGCGAGTTGAAGGATCCGCGGGTGGGCATGGTCACGATCCAGGCGGTGGAGGTCACGCCGGACTACGCGCACGCGAAGGTCTTCTTCAGCCTGCTCGTGGGCGATCCTGTGGAGACCACCGAAGCCCTGAACCAGGCGGCGGGCTTCCTGCGCAATGGCCTCTTCAAGCGCCTGCACATCCACACGGTGCCCACGCTGCACTTCCAGTTCGACCGCACGACCGAGCGTGCGGCCGACATGAATGCGCTCATCGCGCAGGCCGTCGCTTCGCGTTCCAAAGACGACTGACCATGAACGCGCCACGCACACGGGTGCAGCGGCGCCCTGTGCATGGGGTGTTGTTGCTCGACAAGCCGCTGGGTCTCTCCAGCAACCAGGCCTTGCAGAAGGCCAAATGGCTGCTGCGCGCGGAGAAGGCGGGCCACACCGGCACGCTCGACCCGCTCGCGAGCGGCGTGCTGCCGCTGTGCTTCGGCGCTGCCACCAAGTTCAGTCAACTGCATCTCGATGCCGACAAGACCTACGAGGCCAAGGCGCGACTCGGCGTGAAGACCTCCACCGGGGATGCCGAGGGCGAGGTGATCGCCGAACGTCCGGTTGCCGTGACCGACGCTGACCTGGCGCGGGTGGAGGCGCGGTTCACGGGCCCCATCCGGCAGGTGCCGCCGATGCACAGCGCGCTCAAGAAGGACGGGAAGGCCCTGTACGAATATGCGCGCGAAGGCGTCGAGGTCGAGCGTGCCGCGCGCGACGTGATGATCCATGCGCTGACGCTGGCCGCGCTGCCGGACGGCGAGATCCTGATCCGCGCGACCGTGAGCAAGGGTACCTACATCCGCACCCTCGGCGAGGACATTGGCGAAGCACTTGGCTGCGGCGCACATCTCACCGCGCTGCGCCGGACGGCGACGGGCGGCTTCGGCATCGCGCAGTGCGTGACGCTGGAGGCGCTGGAAGCCATGGACGAGGACGAGCGGCTCGCGCAACTCCTGCCGACGAAGGCCCTCGTGGCCGGCCACACTTGCGTCACGCTCGGGGCCGAAGATTCCGCACGTTTCCTCTCGGGCCTGCGCCGCCGCGGCGGCTGGTCCGACGCGCCGGAGGTTGCGGTGTTCGGAAGCGAGCCGCGCGCCTTCCTTGGCACGGCGCACGTCACGGCCGGCGAACTGATTCCGGGGCGCTTGCTGAACCCCATCGAAATCCAGCAGACACTTTTGATCGAAGCGACACCATGAGTACCAAACAGATCCGCAACATCGCCATCATCGCCCACGTCGACCATGGCAAGACCACGATGGTCGACCAACTGCTGCGCCAGTCCGGCACCTTCGCCGAGCACGAGAAGGTGGTCGACACCGTGATGGACAACAATGCCATCGAAAAAGAGCGTGGCATCACCATCCTGGCGAAGAACTGCGCCGTGACCTGGAAGGGCACCCACATCAACATCGTCGACACCCCCGGCCACGCGGACTTCGGCGGCGAGGTGGAGCGCGCGCTGAGCATGGTGGACGGCGTCGTGCTGCTGATCGACGCCCAGGAGGGCCCGATGCCGCAGACGCGCTTCGTGACCAAGAAGGCGCTGGCCCTCGGCCTCAAGCCCATCCTGGTGGTGAACAAGGTCGACAAGCCGGGCGCGCGCCCGGACCACGTCGTCAATGCCGCCTTCGACCTGTTCGACAAGCTGGGCGCCACCGACGAGCAACTGGATTTCCCGGTGGTCTACGCTTCCGGCATCAACGGCTGGTCCTCGATGGACGAGGGAGCGCCGGGCGAGCAATGGGGCCCCGACATGTCGGCCCTGTTCGATACCGTGCTCAAGCACGTGCCGGCGCACCAGGGTGACCCGGCCGCACCGCTGCAACTGCAGATTTCCGCGCTCGACTTCTCGACCTTCGTCGGCCGCATCGGCGTGGGCCGCATCAACCAGGGCACGCTGAAGCCGATGACCGACGTGATCGTGATGGAAGGTCCGGACGGCAAGGCCGTGAAGGGCCGCGTCAACCAGGTGCTGACCTTCCAGGGCCTGGAGCGCGTGCAGGCCACGGAAGCCGGCCCGGGCGAGATCGTGCTGATCAACGGCATTGCCGATATCGGCATCGGCGTGACCGTGACCGACCCTGTCAACCCGTCGCCGCTGCCCATGCTCAGGGTCGACGAGCCGACGCTGACGATGAACTTCTGCGTCAACACCAGCCCGCTGGCCGGCCGCGAAGGCAAGTTCGTCACCAGCCGCCAGATCTGGGACCGCCTGCAGAAGGAACTGCAGCACAACGTGGCGCTGCGCGTCAAGGAAACCGACGAGGAAGGCATCTTCGAGGTCATGGGCCGCGGCGAACTGCACCTGACCATCCTGCTCGAGAACATGCGCCGCGAAGGCTATGAGCTGGCCGTGTCGAAGCCGCGCGTGGTGTTCCGCGACGTCGACGGCGTCAAGCACGAGCCGATCGAGATGGTGACCGCCGACATCGAGGACCAGCACCAGGGCGGCGTGATGCAGGCGCTGGGCGAACGCAAGGGCGAGCTGGTCAACATGGAGCCGGACGGCCGCGGCCGTGTGCGCCTGGAATACCGCATCCCGGCGCGCGGCCTGATCGGTTTCACGAACGAATTCCTGAACCTGACGCGCGGCTCGGGCCTGATCTCCAACATCTTCGACAGCTACGAGCCGCACAAGGGCGACATCGGCAGCCGCAAGAATGGCGTGCTGATCTCGATGGACGATGGCGAGATCTTCACCTACGCGCTGGGCAAGCTGGACGACCGCGGGCGCATGTTCGTGCGCGCCAACGATCCGGTGTACGAGGGCATGATCGTCGGCATCCACAGCCGCGACAACGACCTGGTGGTCAACGCCACGCGCACGAAGCAGCTGACCAACTTCCGCGTCTCGGGCAAGGAAGACGCGATCAAGATCACGCCCCCGATCGACCTCACGCTCGAGTACGGCGTGGAATTCATCGAGGACGATGAACTGGTCGAGATCACGCCCAAGAGCGTTCGCCTGCGCAAGCGCTACCTGAAGGAGCACGAGCGCAAGCGCGCCTCGCGTGAGTGATGACTGGCGGGAGGCTCACGCACGGCCGTGCCGTCGGGCTGATGGTCGCGGTCACGCTCATGTGGGCGACGGCGGGCGTGGTCACGCGGCATCTTGAGCATGCGCGCAGCTTCGAGATCACCTTCTGGCGCAGCTTCTTCACGCTGTGCTCGCTGCTCGTGATCCTGCCGCTCTGGCAGGGGCGGGCGGTGTTTTCGAAGATCCGGCGAGGCGGCCGCGAACTCTGGATCTCCGGCGTCTGCTGGGCCGTGATGTTCACGGCCTTCATGGTGGCGCTCACGCTCACCAGCGTAGCCAACGTTCTGGTGACGATGGCGCTGGGGCCGCTGCTGACGGCGCTTGCCGCGCGGGTTTTCATCGGCCACAAGCTGCCGGCGCGCACCTGGGCCGCCATCGTGGTCGCGGGCCTGGGCATCGGCTGGATGTACGGCACGCAGATCGAGGAGGGCCAACTCGCCGGAACGCTGGTCGCGCTGTGCGTGCCGCTGGCGGGAGCCTGCAACTGGACGGTGACGCAGCACGCGCACGCGAAAGGGCATGACGTCGACCTGGTTCCGGCCGTGCTGGTCGGCGCGGCCTTGTCTTCGCTCGTCACGCTGCCGCTGGCCTGGCCGCTCCAGGCCAATTCGCACGACCTGGGCCTGTTGGGCTTCCTCGGGCTGTTCCAGCTCGCCATTCCGTGTGCGCTGTCGGTGATTTGCGCGCGTGTGCTGAAGGCGCCGGAAGTCGCGCTGCTCGCCTTGCTGGAGATCATCTTCGGCATCGCGATGGCCTGGCTCGGCGCCGGCGAGGAGCCCGAGCCCAGCGTGCTGACCGGCGGCGCGCTGGTGATCGGCGCGCTGGTGTTCAACGAACTGCTGGGCCTGCGCGAGCGGCGCGAGGCCGACACGCCGCTGCCGCTCGGCCACTAGGCAAAAAAAAGCCGGCGCGAGGCCGGCTTTCATGCTGCGCGGACGCGCACTTTCAGGGCTTGGCGACCTTCCAGACGTTCTGCACGCCGTCGCCGGTCTTGTCGCCGGCCTTCGTGTCCTTGATCCAGTAGTAGAGCGGCGAGCCCTTGTAGGCCCACTGGCGGCGGCCATCGTCACGCACGACGATGCTGTAGTCGCCCATCGGCTTGGCGGCGTCGGCCGCCATCAGGGGCGGCCAGTTCGTGGCGCATGGGCCGTTGCAGACGGACTTTCCGCTGCCTTTCGCGTCGCGGTCGAAGGTGTAGAGCGTCATGCCCGTTGGGCCGATCAGCACGCCATCGGCGGTGCGCGTGGGGGTGTCCGGCGCGGACGCCATGTTGGACATGCTGCCGCAGCCGGCAAGCAGTGCGGCGGCGAGGATCGAGGCGCTGAACAGTTTCATGGATTTCTCCTTCGGTTGAAAAAAAACGATCGTCAAGGAACCTGGAGCTGGCGGTAAACCGCGCTGGCAAGGCTCAACAGCACGTCGCGTGGCAGCGAGCCCGCGATCGCATAGCCGAAGCCGCGGTCGATCCAGTAAAAGCTTGGCACCGGGCCGTCTTCCGAAAAGCGGAAGGCCGTCTCGTCGCGCCGTGTCGAGGAAGACGCGCCGGGCCCCACGCTGCCGATGTAGAGCGTCACGCGCTCGCCTCCCGCCCGTTCAAACATGAACTGTGCCCTGGCACCCTCGTCGCCCGGCAGCAGGCGACCGCCCACAAGCGCGTAGCCCTGCGCCGACAGATCGGGCACCTTCAGCGGCTTGTCGAGCCGCTTCGATAGCCATTGCGTGAGATGCTGCTCCTCGACCGCGGCCACTTCGACGGGATGGCGCTTCTCGGGTGCATAGACGGCGTGGGCAACTGAAGCTGCATGCACGAATTCGCGCGTCGCCGGCGCACGTGCCAGCACCATGTCGCCCCGCTCGGACGCCCATTGGCCATTGGCCAGCCAGCCGGCGCCGAAGGCGGCGACGATGCCCGCTGCCACGCCGCCCCAGCGTGCCCAGCGCACCTGCCGCGCGTGACGCGCCTCGGCCAGGCCTGCGGCCGCGAGCAGGGTGGCCGGGACGGGCTCGTCGAGTACCTCGCGGTGCAATTGGCGAAGGGCCTCGCGCTGGGTATCCCAGTCGTCCTGCGAATCGGTGTCGGGTGGTGGCGTAGGGGCGTTCATGGCAGGCAATGGATTACTTGAGCCGCCGAAGTTCGGGCCGGTGCACCTGCGGCGGCGGCGCACCCTCCATCAAGTCGCGCAGGCGGGCGCGGGCGCGCGAAAGGCGCGACATCACCGTGCCGACCGGCACCTGCAGCACCTTGGCGACCTGCGCATACGAGAGGTCCTCCAGTGCCACCAGGAGTAGCACGGCGCGTTGGTCCTCGGGCAACAGCATCAGGCAGCGCTGGAGGTCGATGCCCTGGTCGCGCGGTGAATCGGTGCCGCGCAACTCGTGCACGACTTCGTCGATGTCGACCATCACGCGCGGTGCCGCGCGCCGCATCTGGCTCGCGAACACGTTGTGCATGAGGGTGAAGAGCCAGGCGCGCAGGTCGGTGCCGGCGATCCACAGGCGCCACTTGCCGCAGGCGCGCTCCAGCGTGTCCTGAACCAGGTCGTCCGCCGCCCAGGCGTCGCCCGTCAGTGCGCGTGCGTAGCGCCGAAGGCTCGGGATGTGGTCGACCAGCGGGCGGGTGTCCATGGAGGCATGAACGCCGGCGGAGCCGGGTTTATTCCCTGCCGCTGGAAAAAAGTTTCAACGGCCCTCGCGCAGCACGCGCTTTCGCAGCGGCTTGGCCGGGTTGCCGCCGTACACCGTCCACGCGTCCAGCGAGCGGAAGGCGACGCCGCGAGCGCCCAGCACGGCCCCTTCGCCGACCTCGACGCCGGGCCCGACGAAGGCCTCGGCCGCGATCCAGGCACCCGCGCCGATGGTGATCGGCTGCGCGGTGAGCTGGAAAGTCGCGGAGCTGATGTCGTGGCTGCCGGCGCACAGATGCGCGCCCTGCGACACCAGCGCGGCCTTGCCGAGCGTGATCGGCGCCATGTTGTAGCAGGTGACGCGCTCGGCCAGCAGCGCCCGGTCGGCCAGGTGAAGGTGCGGCGGATACCAGACGCGCGCGCTGCCCCGGACGTCGCTCGACTCACCGAGCGTCGCGCCGAAGAGCTTCAGCAGGAAGCGGCGCCAGAAGCGCATCTGCGGCGGCGTCCACGACGCAAGCAGGCCCCAGGCGAGGTTCCACGCCGCCCGCTGGAGGCGGTTGGAGAGCGAGAAGCTCGGGCCGCCTTCCAGCGGGTTGACGCGTTCGGCGTCGAGGGGTTGGAGCGCCATGGTTTTCCCTTCAGCGGCTGCGGCTCTTCATGGCCCGCTCGACTTCGCGCTTGCCTTCGCGGTCCTTGATGGTGTCGCGCTTGTCGTGCTCGGCCTTGCCCTTGGCCAGGGCGATCTCGCACTTGACCTTGCCGGCCTTCCAGTGCAGGTTGAGCGGCACCAGCGTGTAGCCCTTCTGCTCGATCTTTCCGATGAGGCGACGGATCTGCTCCTTGTGCAGCAGGAGCTTCTTGGTGCGGACCGAGTCGGGGTTCACGTGCGTCGACGCGGACTTGAGCGGATTGATCTGGCAACCGATGACGAACAGTTCGCCCTCGCGGATCACCACGTAGCCGTCGGTCAGCTGGACCTTGCCCTCGCGCAGGGACTTGACCTCCCATCCTTCCAGCACCATGCCGGCCTCGAAGCGTTCCTCGAAGAAATAGTTGTAGGCGGCTTTCTTGTTGTCCGCGATCCGGGAAGAGGTATCTTGTTTTTTTGTGGCCATGATGTGTGAGGTGAGGGCTGCATGGCTTCAATACAATCCGTCGCGCACGCTGTGCCGATTCTATGAAAACAGTCCACAAGTCCATCCTCATCTGGTACAGCGCCGAAGAGATGTACAGCCTCGTCACCGATGTGGCGAAGTATCCGGAGTTCCTGCCCTGGTGCGATCGGTCCAAGGTGGTCGAGCGGGACGAGGCTGGCATGACGGCTGAAGTGGGCCTGGCTTTCAGCGGGTTCCACCAGAGCTTCACGACGCGCAACACCCACGTGCCGGGCCGCGAGGTCCACCTGAAGCTGGTCGACGGCCCCTTCTCGAACCTCGACGGCGTCTGGAAGTTCACGCCCGTGGGCGAGGAGGGCGAGCGTGCCTGCCGGGTGGAACTCAACCTGAGCTACGGCTTCAGCAACTTCGCGTTGCAGGCCCTCGTCGGGCCCGTATTCGACAAGATCGCGTCGAGCCTCGTGGAGGCTTTCGTCAAGCGGGCCGAGCACGTCTTCGGCAAGGCCTGATGCTGCGAGTGACGGTGAGCTGCTCGCCGGCGCCGCGCGAGGTGTTCGAAGAGGCTGTCGAGCTTGCACAGGGGGCCACGGCGAGGGACGCGGTGCTGGCGACGGCGCTGGCCGCCACCTTTCCTCGCCTCGACTGGCAGGCGCTGACGCCCGGGATCTGGGGGAGGGCGGTGCCGTGGGACCAGCCGCTGAAGGACCTCGACCGCGTCGAACTCTGCCGGCCGCTCACCGTCGACCCCAAGGTGGCGCGGCGCGAGCGCTTCAAGCAGCAAGGAGCGCGTGGCACCGGGCTGTTCGCCAGGCGCAGGAAAGACGGAAAGGACGGCTACTAGCCGGTGGTGGGGCGATTGCTACTTGCAGTCGGCCTCGATGATCGACTGCAGGCGGCGCTGTTCGTCCGCGCGCTGCTTGTCATCGAGGAACTCGCGCTCGCCCTGCGCGTTCTGGCGCACGATGCGCACGCCACTCTCGAAAGTGCTCTTGCTCTCGCGTGCGCGCTTGCAATTGTCGGCCTTGGCTTGCGCGATCTTCTTGTCCTCGGCGGCCTTCTTGGCCTTCTCGGCTTCCTCGGTCTTGCGCGTCTTTTCTTCCAGTTCCTTGTCGACGCCGGAAGGCTTCGCGCCGCCGGCCGCAGCCGGCGCCGCGGCGGCCTGCTCGGGCGCGGAGGCGTCCGGCTCCGCGCCCTGAACCGGCGACGCGGGCGTGGCCGGACGTTGCTGGCTACCCGGGCGGCGCAGGATGTTCTTCTCCGGGATGTCCGGCGGCGGACCCTGGTCGCTGAACACCTTCTTGTTGTTCTTGTCGAGCCATTGCCACTGGGCATGCGCACCCATCGGCAACAGGAAGACCGATCCGAGGACGAGCAGATGCGCGAGTTTCATGGGCGGCAGTTTAGCGCTCCTTACGTTTTGCAACGTAACGACTGGCGTTTTTGCAACGCTTCGGCCGCTTTCTGGCGTGTTTACGCAGGCATACGGCTTCAAAACCCGATTTCCCTGCGCGCTGCGAGGCGCCGGAGGCATCGTTACAATCCGTCTTTTGGAGCTTCACCCATGCGCCTTCTAGGCAAAGCGCTCACCTTCGACGACGTGTTGCTGGTGCCAGCGTTCTCCCAGGTCCTGCCCAAGGACACCTCCCTCGCCACCCGACTCTCCCGCAACATCACGTTGAATCTGCCGCTGGTCTCGGCCGCGATGGACACGGTGACGGAAGCGCGCCTCGCGATCGCCATCGCGCAGGAAGGCGGCATCGGTATCGTGCACAAGAACCTCACGCCCGCCGAGCAGGCCGCCCAGGTCGCGAAGGTGAAGCGCTACGAATCCGGCGTGCTGCGCGACCCGGTGGTGATCACCCCCTCGCATACGGTGCGGCAGGTGTTGGCGCTTTCCGAGCAGCTCGGGATCTCCGGCTTCCCGGTGTGCGACGCGGGCAAGGTGGTCGGCATCGTCACCGGCCGCGATCTCCGTTTCGAAAGCCGCTATGACGTGCCCGTCAGTGAAATCATGACGCCGCGCGACAAGCTCATCACCGTGCCGGACGGCACCACGCTCGCCGACGCCAAGGCGCTGCTCAACAAGCACAAGCTCGAGCGCCTGCTGGTCATCAACAACGCGTGGGAGCTCAAGGGCCTCATCACCGTCAAGGACATCACCAAGCAGACCAGCTTCCCCAACGCCGCGCGCGACGCCAGCGGCCGCCTGCGCGTGGGCGCGGCGGTGGGCGTGGGCGAGGGCACCGAGGAGCGCGTCGAGGCGCTGGTCAAGGCCGGCGTCGATGCCATCGTGGTCGACACCGCGCACGGCCACAGCGCCGGCGTGATCGAGCGCGTGCGCTGGGTCAAGAAGAACTATCCGCAGGTCGACGTGATCGGCGGCAACATCGCCACCGGCGATGCCGCGCGGGCACTGGCCGATGCGGGCGCGGATGCGGTCAAGGTCGGCATCGGCCCCGGCTCCATCTGCACCACGCGCATCGTGGCCGGCGTGGGCGTGCCGCAGATCATGGCGGTCGACAACGTCGCCACCGCGCTGCAGGGCACGGGCATTCCGCTCATCGCCGACGGCGGCATCCGCTACTCGGGCGACATCGCCAAGGCCATCGCGGCCGGCGCGAGCACCGTGATGATGGGCGGCATGTTCGCCGGCACTGAAGAGGCGCCGGGCGAGATCGTGCTATTCCAGGGCCGCAGCTACAAGAGCTACCGCGGCATGGGCTCCATCGGCGCGATGCAGCAGGGCAGCGCGGACCGCTATTTCCAGGAGTCCTCCACCGGCAACCCGAACGCCGACAAGCTGGTGCCTGAAGGCATCGAAGGGCGCGTGCCGTACAAGGGCTCGATGGTCTCGATCATCTACCAGATGGCCGGCGGCCTTCGCGCGAGCATGGGCTACTGCGGCTGCGCCACGATCGAGGACATGAAGATGAAGGCCGAGTTCGTCGAGATCACCACGGCCGGCATCCGCGAGAGCCACGTGCACGACGTGCAGATCACCAAGGAAGCCCCGAACTACCGGGCCGAGTGATCGGCATCCCATGCAACACCAGAAGATACTGATCCTCGATTTCGGCTCGCAAGTCACCCAGTTGATCGCACGGCGCGTGCGCGAAGCGCATGTGTTCTCCGAAGTGCATCCCTGCGACGTCACCGACGAGTGGGTGCGCGAGTACGCGAAGGACGGCACGCTCAAGGGCGTGATCCTCTCCGGCAGCCACGCGAGCGTCTACGAAGAGACGACCGACAAGGCCCCGCAGGCCGTGTTCGAGCTCGGCGTGCCCGTGCTCGGCATCTGCTACGGCATGCAGACCATGGCGCATCAGCTGGGAGGCAAGGTCGAGGGTGGCCACAAGCGCGAGTTCGGCTTCGCGGCCGTGCGCGCGCGGGGCCACACCGCGCTGCTGAAGGACATCGCCGACTTCACGACCGATGAAGGCCACGGCATGCTCAACGTCTGGATGAGCCACGGCGACAAGGTCACCGAGCTGCCTCCCGGTTTCAAGTTGATGGCCTCGACCGAGAGCTGCCCCATTGCCGGGATGGCCGACGAGGACCGACGTTTCTATGCCGTGCAGTTCCATCCCGAGGTCACGCACACGCAGCAGGGCAAGGCTATCCTCGAGCGCTTCGTGCTCGGCATCTGCGGCGTGAAACCCGACTGGGTGATGCGCGACCACGTCGCCGAGGCCGTCGAAGCCATCCGCCAGCAGGTGGGCGACGAGGAGGTCATCCTCGGCCTCTCCGGCGGCGTCGATTCCTCAGTGGCCGCGGCGCTGATCCACCGCGCGATCGGCGACCAGCTCACCTGCGTCTTCGTCGACCACGGCCTGCTGCGCCTGAACGAAGGCGACATGGTGATGGACATGTTCGTGGGCAAGCTGCACGCGAAGGTGATCCGCGTCGACGCCAGCGAACTTTTCCTCGGCAAGCTCGCAGGCGTGAGCGATCCCGAAGCGAAGCGCAAGATCATCGGCGGCGAGTTCGTCACCGTCTTCAAGCAGGAGGCGGCCAAGCTCACGAGCGCCGGCGCCAAGGGCGCGAAGTGGCTGGCCCAAGGCACCATCTATCCGGACGTGATCGAGTCCGGCGGCGCCAAGAGCAAGAAGGCCGTCACCATCAAGAGCCACCACAACGTCGGTGGCCTGCCGGAGCAACTGGGCCTGAAGTTGCTGGAGCCGCTGCGCGACCTCTTCAAGGACGAAGTCCGCGAACTCGGCGTCGCCCTCGGCCTGCCGCCCGAGATGGTCTACCGGCATCCCTTCCCCGGCCCGGGCCTGGGTGTGCGCATCCTCGGCGAGGTGAAGAAGGAATACGCCGAGCTGCTGCGCCGCGCCGATGCGATCTTCATCGAGGAGTTGCGCAACTTCAAGGACCAGGCGAGCGGCAAGAGCTGGTACGACCTCACCAGCCAGGCCTTCACCGTCTTCCTGCCGGTGAAAAGCGTCGGCGTGATGGGCGATGGCCGCACCTACGACTACGTCGTCGCGCTGCGCGCCGTGCAGACCAGCGACTTCATGACGGCCGACTGGGCGGAGTTGCCCTACGCGCTGCTCAAGAAGGTGTCCGGGCGGATCATCAACGAGGTGCGCGGGATCAACCGCGTGACTTACGACGTCAGCAGCAAGCCGCCGGCGACGATCGAGTGGGAGTGATTTAAGGTCTTTCGGGGACTATCGTCCGCTATCGAAAAACAGACGTAACGTATTGATTTATAAGTAAATACGTCGCGGAAGCTATCGGTGGCTATCGTCGGCCAGCGGAACAGGTTGGCGGTAGAAGTGACGGTAGGAACCGGAGGCTCGATTAAGACCCTCCCGTTTACTATCCAGACCAAACCGGTCTTTGACGGTAAATGTCTCCTCGGGAAAGCTTGTTCTACGCGGCTTTCCCGGCATCAGCAGGTCTCCTGACCCCTGACGGTAAAACGCCGTCACAAACAGGAGGAAAACCTCGATGCTTACCGACACTGCACTGCGCAATTTCAAGCCTAAGTCCAAGATTTATAAGGCTTTTGACCGAGATGGGATGTACGTGACGGTATCGCCCGTCGGTACCGTCACCTTCCGCTACGATTACCGTCTCAATGGCCGCCGGGAAACGCTGACCATCGGCCGCTACGGAGCCGCCGGCATTTCGCTGGCACTCGCCCGCGAAAAGCTCATCGACGCCAAGAAAGCCGTCGCCCAGGGCAAGTCCCCCGCGCTGGAAAAGCAACGCGAGAAGCGCCGGCTGACCGCCGCCAAGACCTTCGGGGAAATGACCGAAAAATGGCTCGCGGGTGCGCGCATGGCTGACAGCACGAAGGCGATGCGTAAGAGCATCGTCGATCGGGACATTCTGCCGACCTTCGAGAACCGGCAACTCAACGAAATCACCGCAGATGACTTGCGTGCCTTGTGCAATAAGGTGAAGGCGCGCGGTGCCCCGGCCACTGCGGTACATGTCCGCGACATCGTGAAGCAAGTTTATGCCTTTGCCATCCTGCACGGGGAGAAGGTCGACAACCCGGCGGAGGGTGTGGGCGCCGCCTCCATTGCGACCTTCGTGCCGAAGGATCGAGCCTTGTCACCGTTGGAGATTCGACTGATGGCGCGGCAGATGGAATCGGTGGCAACCTATCCGACCATCCGGCTTGCATTGCGCATGATTCTGCTGACGCTGGTGCGCAAGAGCGAGCTGATCCAAGCTACTTGGGACGAGGTCGATTTCGAGACTGCGACCTGGACGATCCCAAAGCAGCGAATGAAAGGGCGCAACCCTCACGTGGTCTACCTTTCGCGCCAGGCACTCGACATCTTCGTGGCGCTGCACACCTGCGCCGCTGGTTCCAAGTTCGTGCTGCCGTCGCGCTACGACTCCGACCGCTGCATGTCGAACGCGACCTTGAACCGAGTGACGCAGATCGTGGCGGAGCGGGCAAAGGCTGCCGGTCTGCCGCTGGAGCCTTTCACCGTCCACGACCTACGCCGTACTGGTTCGACGCTATTGAACGAAATCGGCTTCAACCGCGACTGGATCGAGAAGTGCCTCGCGCACGAGGACGGACGCTCATCGCGGTCGATCTACAACAAGGCTGAGTACGCCGAGCAGCGGCGTCACATGCTGCAAGAGTGGGCCAACATGGCTGACGCCTGGATCGACGGGCAGACCTACGTGCCCAAGCTGATGCCGGAGAACGTGGTGGTGCCGGCATTGAGTGCGATGGCCTAAACGGGTGCTTGGTTGTCACTTGACAACCAAGCCAATCATCCCCATACTGGAGATAACTGATGGCCCGTTCCCCTCATCCGAAGAAAGAGGTCGAGGAAGCTCTCAAGCACGCCGAAGAACAAGGCTGGCGCGTCGAAGTCGGCGGTAGCCACGCTTGGGGGCGAATTTATTGTCCGTACAACGACGAGGAGTGCCGCTGCGGCGAGTTCTGTATCACGTCGGTATGGAGCACGCCGAAGAATCCCGGCAACCACGCACGCGCCTTGCGACGCGTCGTGAACAACTGCACTACGCACCGCAAGGAACAGGATGCGGCCGACCATGTCGAGGAGTAGCACGATGGAATACATCTTCACTTTGAAATACCAGCTCGCCGACGATGACTGTGAACCAGATGCGTTGGTCGAGCGTCTGGGCGAGGCCGGTTGCGATGATGCCTTGGTTGGGATCGGTCAGCCTGGGCGGCTGGCGCTTGAATTCACCCGAGAGGCGGATAACGCCGACGCGGCCGTGCGTAGCGCACTGGTCGATGTGCGCAGAGCCGTCCCCTCGGCCACCTTGATCGAGGTTGCCCCGGATCTGGTTGGCTTGACCGACGTGGCGGAATTAATCGGTGTGTCGCGGCAAAACATGCGCAAACTGATGCTGACCCATCCAGGCAGCTTTCCGGCGCCGGTGCACGAGGGCAGTGCGTCGATCTGGCACTTGGCGGACGTGTTGGCTTGGCTGCAGGCCAAGGGCAGCTACTCGCTGACCGAGGATATGTTGGAGGTGGCGAGCGTGGCGTTGCAGGTCAACGTGGCGAAGGAAGGGAGACGGTTAGCGCGTTCGGGTTCCGAGGAACTGAAAGCCCTAGTTGGATGAACTCGTGGCCAGTCTCATTCCTGGCCTGAGTCCGTCCGAACGGGGCGGGTTTTTCGTAGGCGGACGTCCGGCTTCGAGACGCCGCCGCGAGGAGCTTGTTTGCGTGCCTCGATCCACGCTTCCACTTCGGCCAAGTCCCACACGACGCAGCGCGGGGTCAGGTTGAAGCGACGCGGAAACTCACCGCGGCGCTCCATCTCGTAGATCGTCGTTTCGGCTAAAGGCACTATCTGCCGCAACTCTTGGCGGCGGATGGTGCGACGAAACGGCAGAACACCATGTTTTGTAAATTGGGGTAGGTCGGCATAGGCGTTCGAGCCGGGCAGGGGGAGGGACAAAGGCTGCGCCGGAATTTCGGCGCTGATGTCCTGACCGATTTTCTCTAACGGATTATTCTGCATGGCTGACTCCGTGACCATTTGGCGATGCACGGTTCGCCACAGAGTTATGGTGGCTTTCATTGGCTATCGAGGAAACTCGCAGGAGCGTAGCGAGGCGTACTGAAGACAAACAGCAACAAAAAAGGGGGAGGGTATGGCGACGATAACGGTTTCTCCGATCCATTTCGAGGATTACAGTGGCATCCAGTTCGAGCGCCTTGTCTTCGCGTACCACGTCCGTGCTGGCTGGCGTGACCTGATTTGGCACGGACAATCAGGAGGTGACAGAGGCCGGGATATCTCCGGTCTCGAACCATTTGATGGCCAGCCGGCACGCAAGACCATCATCCAATGCGCGAACCGGAACACGTTGACTCTGGCAAAAGCCAAGGACGACATGAGCAAGGCGGTCAAGGCGGCGGGCGGGACTCCAGATGTCTTTAAGTTCGTTTCTCGTGGCGCCGTCTCGGACGCAGCCCGAACGCGTATCGAACAAGCCGCAGCTTCCCTCGGCGTCGCGCATGTGACGATATGGTCGGGTGTGGAGTTCGAAGAAAACTTGCGGCTTCGCGCTGAGTATCTGCTGCACCGCTTCGTCCAAGGTGTCGAGTTTCCTGACGCTGAAGCTGACATCCGGAAATTCGCGGATGACTTTCCCGACCTTTCGGATGCCGATGCGCTGCAATTGATGGCGGCCGTTTTCGATCGCCCGGCATTTCGCACGCCATTTCAGCAGGAAAGCTCGCTACCTGCTTTTCAGCAGGCAATCGAAGACACCATTGGCGCACTCAACACCGGCGTCTGGCGAACGCGCGAGGGCGACGAGATCAGGCGCATACCTTCGATCCATCATCTTCAAGATCAACGTACCCAAGCAGCGCTGGCAACGGTGGTTCGCCAGGTCGACCAACTGCGGCGCATCTTCGTAACCCGCCTCAAGGAAGGGACGATCAGTCACTGCGAATGCGGTCAGCGGGATTGCCCCACGTACATGCTCACGCATCACGTCGCCGACGAACTGGACGAGGCTAGGCGGAAAATCCTCACGACGTTTCGATCAGTGTATGCGTCCTTCAGTGTAAGCCTCGGTTAGGCGATGAAAACAATGGAATCCACAACGAGCAGGCTGCACCCGGAAGCTCAAGAAAATTCGTCAGGTATGCGGGCGTGATGATGGCACTGACCCCCGATCAAATTCACTACCTCAACCAATACGCGCCAGGCGAAGCTGTGGCACACGCATTGTCCGAGCTGTTGGTCAATGACCATGATCTACTCGGCATCGATGCTAACGAACGGTCCATCACCTTTCGCTTTGCGATGTATCTCCAGCTACGTTTCCCTGGATTGACTGTAGATTTCGAATACAACCGGGATGGCACAGAACCTAAACGGCTCGGACATTTAGAGCTTTACCCAGACAGCGAAGACGATGAGGCGAAGACAGTATTTCCAGATGTGATCGTGCATCGGAGGGGGACACGACAGAATCATCTGGTCTTGGAATTCAAGAAATCAACGAGTCGCGTCGATAGACAGATCGATCTTCGGAAACTTCGGGGTTATAAGCAGCAGCTTGGCTACGAGCACGCTCTGTTTGTAGAGGTTGGCACCGAGGGACAATCGATTATCACTGCGCTTGAATGGGCCTGAGAGACGATAGAAAGATAATTCCATGACACGTATTCCATCATTCAGCTCTCAGCACCTTGAGGCCGCCTGCCGCGTTCTTGCCGATACTGAACGTGGCTTGAGTGGGACGCAGATCGAGCGACTGCTGCAAGAAATTGAAGTTGCCGACACATCGCCTGGCATGACCAAGTGGAAGCGGCTGTTCAATGCGCTCGCAGGTGCGCAGAACCAGCATCAGGTCGGCAACCATCTCATCATGTTCATCAACCGTGCGATGAACCCGGTGAATTACGCCCGCGAGCCGGAGGTGTTCGCTTGGCGGCGTGACGAACTCAATGTTGTCCTGGCCTTTTCCGGCTTCTATGTCCGTGAGGATGGCAAGGTCGCGAACGCCGACAAGGCAACGACACTCGATGCGGCACGCGCCCGCGCCGGGCGGCTTAAGGCGGCACTGGAAAGCCGCGCAGTGCATGCGGAAGTTTTGAACTATTGCCGTGCCGAACTACTGGACGAGAACTATTTTCATGCCGTCTTCGAGGCGACGAAGGGCGTTGCGGAGCGGATTCGCCAGTTATCAGGATTGAGCGGTGATGGCGCTGACCTAGTGAACAAAGCATTTGCTGGACAACAGCCCGCTCTGGCCTTGGGACCGCTCACCACCGATTCAGAAAAGAGCGAACAGAAAGGTTTTGCGAACCTACTGATTGGTCTATTCGGCGCCGTGCGCAATCCGCTAGCCCATGCGCCTAAGACGAATTGGCCAATGTCCGAACAGGACGCACTGGACATCCTTACGCTGGTTTCGCTGATTCATCGCAAGCTCGACGGTACGCAAAAAACCACGATCACCGCACCATAGGGGAGCTGCATGAGCTATACGGACTGGCACGTCTATCAGGAGGCCACCGCAGAAGTATTTCGACGTCTTGGATGTAATGCCCAGGTGGACTTTCGCGTCACCGGCGCTCGTGCAACACATGACATTGATGTCTACGCGACCTTCCTTCGATCGGGCATCCTCTGCACTTGGGTGATCGAATGCAAACTGTGGAAAACACGCGTTCCCAAGGAGAAGGTACTTGCTCTCAAGAGCCTCATTGATGACCTGGGTGCCGATCGCGGAATCATAGTCAGCGAGGCCGGTTTTCAGCCAGGCGCACAGGATGCAGCACGAGGGACGAACATCACTCTGGTGACGTCTTTGGATGATTTCGCCAAAACGGCGTTGGCAGCAACATCAGAAGTCCCGCTTACGCTGAACAGCGGTGGTAACGGAGAGCCAATTTACCAGTTTCCAAATCGCGCTGAGCCACATGATGTGCTCTTGCATGACAACTTCATCATCACTGCAAATTGGGCCGGATGCAGCATCTCCATCATCAACCCAATATCCAAAGCAATCGTACGCACCATCGACCTAGACAAATACGAGGCGATCTCTTCGCAAGATGGTGCGAGAGAGATTCGGAGCCACCCTCCTGGCAGCTTGGTCGTCGCAGACGGTCGTTTGTTTGTCGGCCAAGTTTTTTCGGAAGTTGTGCTCGTTATCGATTTGGCTACGCACGCTATCGTCAAAAGGATAACTTTACCAGGCGGGGGTGATGGACAGCTCGCAGTGTCGCAGGACGAAAAAGAAATCTATTTTGCGAGCAATCGAGTCAGCCAGTTCTACATCATCGACAGCGCCACCTATGCTGTTACGACAGTGGCATATCCCGAAGGGGGTCGAGGCTGCATGTCATTGCTGCGACATCCGGCGCTGCCGCTTCTTTACATTGGTATTCAACGTGGCGGCCGCATCGAGGGGCAAAGTTACCCGCATGCCAACTGTTATTTGGCCATCTACGATGTAAGTCGTCAGACTTATATCGCTGACGCTCAACTCGCCGAGACCAATAACGGTCGAGCAGATGACGCTACCCCTGCGTGCCTCACATATGACGATCTTCACAATCGCATCTATGTCGGCATGTTCCAGTCCAATCGGGGTATATGTGTGCTTGATGCGGAATTTGGCACGCCAGTTCAGGATATTCGATTTGAGACAAACCCCTGGAGCAAACCATTCCGATGGGTAGATCCTTTGTCCCAGGCGCTAACCGCAGATTTACTACTGTCGGTCAATCGAAATAACCGTGAACTTGCGATACTGGATCGTGCGTCGCTTCAACTCAAAAAAAGCATATTCCTTGGTGACGCGCCGAATGGTCCGAGGGCAGTTCTTGTTTGGGAGGAATACGCAATAGTTAGTTACCCGGGTCGTAATGGGTTGATATTCGTCCCGCTCGAAACGCTGAACCAATCAGACTCATAGGTTTCTTCCGGAGCGATTTTCGCAGGATGTCGATTGGATCTACGCATATTACTTTCCCCCACTGCGTTCACGCTGGCGGAGCCGCTTCACGTATGCACTGTCGGCAAGATCGTCCGGGCCGAAGTCCAAGGCGCAGTTGGCTAACGAGGCGAGCGTGTTATCTGTCAATTTGAAGCCCTTGGGGAGCAGGCCATAGTTGTCCGCACTGTTTTCCTCGATGGCTGCAAGCAACGCCTTGAAGAAATCGGCTCGTGATGGGCGCGTGGCTGCCGTGGCGGCGGCGGTCAAGGGATCGGTGGCTTCCATGTCAGCATGTTGAGCATCGGAAGCAACCACCTGGAGAAATTGGCTCAACGACGGCCAATATTTGAGGTCGAACTGCCCGGTAAGGGCATCTAGGCGCTCTTTGATATAGGACTTGAACAGGTAATTGTCTTCAGATGCAGCCTCGATCACGTCGCAGACGTGATAGTGCGTACTGCTGCTAAAACCTGATGTGTTGTGCAAATCCGAACGACGTTCCAAGAGATCAACCAGCTCCGCCGCTTTGCCCGCAATCTGTTGATTGACGTCGGCGAGTTCATCGCGTGCAGTGCGTGCTTTTATGATTTTCTCGGGACTCCAGAACGCGGCCGTACTCAGAAGAACGTCCAGGAAAACCTTAAGAGCGGGGGGCTGCTTATGCAGCTTTTCGTGTAATTCCTCATAAGCGTCTTTCAGTTCGAGGCCACGCAAAAGCAATCGATCTGCCACCGCATTTTCGCTGGGCAGAATGTGGTGCTCGATGTTGTAGCGTTTTCCATCGATAAGGAGGTTCTCGCAGATTTGCAGCGGGGTCGTCAATTGGTGTGAGCTCATGGTCTGTCCGTGATGTTGAAGATGCTTCACAGCATATTTGGTCAAGGCGGGCATGTCGGTACCCCAGCCGTTGCTACTCAGCAGGTCCTCAGGTACTCACACAATCTCGTATCCGCTATGGAGAGTCTTTGAGCGAGAGAAGGTTGACGGTCTCTCTATTTCACTTGGACTAACGACCATGACACCGCTTGTACTTTACGCCGCTGCCGCACGAACAAAGATCATTCCGCCCTGGTTTTTTGTTCTTCGCAGGAAGGATGACATTTTTCGGTTGGTTGAGATTCACCGCCCGCGTGGGTTGAGCCATTCGCGTGGCGTCTTCGTAAATGTGGGCGTTTTCTTCCGTTTGCGCGGTCGGTATGTTGACCGTGAAAAACTGCGCCCGATAGTATGTTCCATGGTCGTCAACCTCCGCCACGACGCCGATGACATTAGAAGCCTTGACGGCCAATCCAGCCGCGCTGGCCTTGTCATTCACCTTAGTCCAGTCAATTTGATGGTCGTGTTGTTGAAGCCAAACGAAGAGCGGCCCACCGTCCCCAGACAGAAGAAAGTACCGAGCGGGATGCTGGTTCAGGGTTTGGCGAAGGTCGCCCAGCATCTTCGCCAAATTACGCCGGCCTTCCTCTCCCAGGTCTCGTAGATGGCTTTCCGCTGAAAGCCATCCACGCGCTCGGGTGGCATCGAGCGCTCCAAGTAGCTTCAGCACCTCTTCAGGGAAGTCCTGAGCTGGAAATGGCCGGCTTTCCCAGTCTTCGCCTTCGAAACTTTTATCGACGACGTCGCTCATGCCGTTCCAGATAACCATGCTCGTCTTGCCGCCCTTCAATTGGTCGGCAATGTCCTGATCGAAGCGATTCTTCTTCAGATATGCGCCCAGGTGGTCGAACTCGTCGAATAAATGAGCGCCGCGCATCCCCGCCACGGCCTGCCGAACCTCCATGTAGTGAGCGAACTCACCTGGTGTGGGCAGGAGACGCTTGAGCACAAACAGGTCGTCGATGGACAGAGAGACGAAGGCATGCCTTCCAAGTAGCGGCTCAATCTGCGGTAGTTCCTTGCAATACGTCGAAAAGGGCGAGAACGATTCGACCGTTAGCCCGATCGGCACCATCACGCGGTAGTCGGCGCGGCGGACACGGCCACACTCTTCGTATTTGCCGTCCGCCAAGTAATAGAGGGGCACTTCGTCCGCCGAATTCAGATAACTGAAGAATCGCTCACATTGTTTGTAGGCCTTGAGTACCAAGTCCTGTACAGACTGGGCGTGGCGGCCGAAATCAAGTGCTGGCGACGCGATGGTGGCCGCCGCGCCGGCCTTGGCTTCAACTAGGAACAGCACGTCATCGACCAAGATGAGGGTGTCGTTTTCGGCCCACTGCCTGCTGGCAGGGTCCTTGTAGTAGACCTCCTGGAAAATCGTGGCACCTGGAAGCTGGGCGGCCAGAATGTCGGCGAACGCAGCCTCGCTCATCGTCTTCTGCCTATTTTCAAAGGTCTTCTTGTAGTCCGGCTTTCGCTTAAGGAGGTTGTAGAGAAGTGCACGATAACCCGCATCGCGGGTGAAGCACGGGTCGACGGCGTAGTAGTCAGATCCGAGCTGGATTAGCGGTTTTTTCCGGGCAGGCAATGTCCGGTAGGGTGTCCCCGCAAAATCGCCCGCTGCGAAGAACTCGGTTTCTTCTCCACGCTGATACGCCAAGTCCGCCAACAGCGTCGGCGGTAGCTTCGTGTGACGGCTCACGTTGGCAATACCGCCCCGAAACATGTCCTCCATTGCCTGCCCGGCGGTTTTCGATTGCTCCGTATTGGCAGCAACCCACGCCTGCATGACATCTTCCAGAGGCTTGTCCTCTACCGCCGCGAAGGCTTGTGCCGCCTCAAATTGCTTCATCATCACCGAGATAGCGTCGGCATGCCCAGAGCGCGTGGCGTCTGCCATGGACTGGAAGCCTTCGGCGATATCGATGGCACCGACGCTATACACTTCTTTCAAAACATCATCGTGAGGCGCCAGAACGTAGCGGTAGAACTCACCTTCCAAGACTTGGTAGCGGTTCCCGCGTAGCATGACCCAAGTGGATTTCGCGTGGAATTCAATATCGGCCGTATCGGGACCAAAGGCGCCGTCTTTGATATCAGCTGACGTGGCCATAGCAAAAAACAAGGCCTGCTCTCGCAGTTTGCTGCCCAGTTCATACAGCTCGGCGCACAGGGCTTCGTCGAATGCGACGTCCGCTGAGGCGACATCTGACGCGAGAACCGCGTGCACGTACTCCAACAGGAACTGGTTTTCGTTGATCAGATCATCCGTGCCATGCGATTCGGATTGCTCCTGAGAGGCACTTTGGTCTGCTATTGCCTTCATCATGTGCTGGGCGTAGATGTAGCCGAGCAGATCGTGCGGAGGCATTGCGACAATCAGCTCGCGCATGTGGGCGGCAGTGGCTTCCATGTCCTTTAACAAAGAAACGGCAGCCTCTTTTCGTTTTTTTTCGTCCATAGTTAGCCTCAACCTTGTAGTAACAAAGTCACGCGATCCGCCAGCCGACTATCAGTGGTGTTGGCGGCCAGCGAAGATGCCAACTCGCCAAAGCATTTATCGTCTAGGTATCGAGCATGTCCCAATCGTCGCCCATCACCCAACGGATAGCAGACAATTTTCCGTTAATCATTCCCCAATCAAAATCATTCCATGGGCCGATACCATCAGGACCGAGTTCATCCTCCGTTCGTTTGGCCGAAGCAAGAGCGCCTTCCCAGACGGTATCGATAGTGGTGTTGTTTCTCTTCTTAGGTGGGAGTTTTTCCCACACTTCGTGACTCACTAGCTTGTGTTTGCCGCGTTCAATGGAAGTACGTAAATTCCAATGCCGGTTGTACCAAACCTGTTTGAAAAGCCGATGCTCGGCCTCGAGTAGTTCGGAAAGTCTTCGCGGTTCTTGGTTGAACTCCCTGTCAAACTTCACTTCTTCTAACAGGTCTTCGGCGAACTCGCCTAACAGTGGCCCAAGGTTTGTCGAATATCGCGACTTGGCATCGTTGAATACCTTTGCCAGGTCTGGATGGGGCAAGCGCGTATCACTGCCGCGGTCACTGAAATCGTGAATGTTGTGCGTCACGAAGGCATACACGTCTTCAGAATCGTCCCGATCAGCGAGAGCATCGATGTAAGTCTCGATGATGATCGCGTCGTCAATGCCATTGCGTTGTCTGTGGAACGGCGCAACTTTCATGAGCGCGCGATCTGCCGCTCGGGCCTTTAGCGCATCAGTGAGTGCTACCTGGGTGGCTGTGGAGAATATGTCTTCGATGATTTGTATTGCGTCACTTATAGCTTCGCCACCAGTTGAAATTCGGTGATCGACATCGTTTAGTTGATGCAATGTGGCATCGCGTACTTGCGCCGGTGCGAATTTCTGCACGGCCTCGCGGACAAGCTTAAAGTGGCCGGATAAGCTGCGTTTGCTATCAGCGACTACACGGTCCTTATTTCTATTGAACTCGTCCACCACGATGCTTGGGACGATAACTTCGAGTTCGCCGGCATTTTTCATGGCGAGTAATGCATCAAGAATCGGTAGCTGCCGATAGTCCTTGGCCAAGTCCAGCCAGACGCACGTGTCTATTAGGAGGCGAAGCTTCAAAGAGGGGTTCTCCAGTCTCGATTGTTGTTTTAGTTCAGAGCGTCCATCAAAGCTTGTGCCGCTAAGTAGAAGAATAAGAATGTCATTGCATTTTACCTTGAAGGTGAGTTAGTTCGTGATTGGCGTCTCCGGCCACTAGAGCGTGGCCGGTCGCGCTGTCGTGCTTCGCATCGAGCCTCGCTGCGCGAGTCTCGCCCCCTTCGGGCTTCCATCGCTGACGCCTACGGCCCGGCTTCCAGCTTCGGGCCTGCGCGCTTCGCTTGCGTGCGGTCGGCACAAAGGGATGGCCGTTGCCTGTCCAGCCGTCTCCCCTGAACTCATCACCTTGCTCGCGACTGTAGCCCGCGGCCGTGTGCCGTCAAGGCGCGCAGGGCCGTGTCCTCGGCTTCGCCTGCGGGCCGCACCAACCCGGCGCTTGTCTCCTTGACGGCCCCCGTCCGCGCGCTCCTGACCGTCGCGGGCGATGAACTCAGGAAAGACGGTGGCAACGAGGCCAACCGGGTTCTTCGTGCCGACCGCACCGAACAGCCGAAAGGCTGGGCTCCGAATCTAGGAATCCGGTGTGCGGTTTGAACAGCCAACCCTTTTTTGTCAGGAGAAAGACCATGCAACTCGCATCCCGTTTCGCTTCCCATTCCCCAACGCTGCGCAGCGATTCCCCGCTATCCGACGACCAGATCCGCCGCGTGGCCCCATCCATCTTCGCGGACGCCCCGCACGAAAGCCGCTCCGAACGGTACGCCTACATCCCCACCGCCGCCGTGCTGGCGGAACTGCGCAAGGAAGGGTTTGAACCTTTCATGGCAGCACAAACCCGCGTGCGGCACGACGACCGCCGCGACTACACCAAACACATGCTGCGCCTGCGCCATGCCAGCCAGATCAACGGCGCGGAAGCCAACGAAATCGTGCTGTTGAACTCCCACGACGGCACGAGCAGCTATCAGATGTTGGCCGGGATGTTCCGGTTCGTTTGCAGCAATGGCCTTGTCTGCGGCGACACGGTGGCGGACGTGCGCGTGCCGCATAAAGGCGACGTGGCCGGACACGTCATCGAAGGCGCTTACGAAGTGTTGAGCGGCTTCGACCGGGTGAAGGAATCCCGCGATGCCATGCACGTCATCACCTTGAACGATGGCGAATCCGAAGTGTTCGCCCGTGCCGCGCTGGCCCTCAAGTACGACGACCCCGACAAGCCCGCGCCCATCACGGAATCGCAAATCCTGATGCCGCGCCGCTTCGACGACCGTCGCCCGGACTTGTGGAGCGTGTTCAACCGCACGCAAGAAAACCTGACCCAAGGCGGACTGCGCGGGCGCAGCGCCAACGGACGCCGCCAGCAGACCCGTCCGGTGCAGGGCATCGACCAAAACATCCGCCTGAATCGTGCGCTTTGGCTGCTGGCCGATGGCATGCGCCAGTTGAAAGCCTGAATCCCTACGCGGCAGGGGCAGGCAGCAGCCCTTGCCGCTTCTTTCGTTGCTGCATCCCTCAATCGATAGGAGTCTTCATCATGAACACCGTTACCAAAGCCGAAGTCCGCGCCATCGAATCCGCCGCCGCACTGGAAGTGGCCGATCCCACCAAGAACCTGATCTTGGTTCCGCTCTCGCAGTTGCTGTCGCGCCGCTCCAAGCGCAACGCGCGCACGACCCTGCGCCTGTCCATCCCCGAACTGGCCGCGAGCATTTCCCGCATCGGCCTGCTGCAAAACCTCGTCGTTATCCTCGCCGCCGATGGCGAGCAATACGAAGTGGTGGCCGGTGATCGCCGTCTTACCTCCTTGAAGCTGCTGGCGAAGAAGAAGCGCATCGCCGCCGACTACGAAGTGCCGTGCCTGCTGGTGCCCGATGCATCGGCGCGCACCGTGAGCCTTGCCGAAAACCTGCTGCGCGAGCAGATGCACCCCGCCGACCAGTTCGAGGCGTTCGCCGCGCTGGTCAAGGAAGGCCGTCCCATCGAGGACGTTGCCGCTGACTTCGGCGTATCTCCGCTGGTGGTGCTGCGCCGCTTGAGGCTGGCGAACGTCTCGCCGCGTCTGCTGGCCGACTACCGCAGCGGCAATCAGGGCGCGGTGACGCTGGAACAGTTGATGGCCCTGACCATCACCGACGACCACGCCGCGCAGGAAGCCGCGTTCTACGGTGCGCCCGAATGGCAGCGTGGCGCGTCAGCGCTGCGCGAACGCCTGACCGAGCGCGAAATCGACGCCACGCATCCGCTGGTGCATTTCATCGGGATGGACGCCTACACCACGGCAGGCGGTGGCATCCGCCGCGACCTGTTCGCGGAAGGCGATGCCGGAACCTACCTGACCGACGCCGCGCTGCTGGAAACGCTGGTGCGCGGCAGGCTGGATGCGTTGGCCTGGGACGTGCGCGCCGAGGGTTGGGCGTGGGTGGAAGCCGTGCCGCACATGAGCTACGCCGAGCGGCAAGCGTTCCAGAACGCACCGCGCCAGCGCCGCGAACCGAGCGCCCGCGAAGCTCGCCGCATCGCCTCGCTGCAAACCCGCCTCGACAAGATCGACGCCGAACTGGAGGAAGCCTACGACGCCGAGGACGAGGACAAGACCGAGGCGCTGGAACCGCGCCGCGAACAGGTGGCCGGGGAACTGCAAGCCGTGGAGGATGCCTTGCAAGGCTACGCCCCGGACGTGCGCGCCGTGGCCGGTGCCATCGTCACGCTCGACCGCGAGGGAGGAGCCGTGATTCACCGTGGCCTGCTGCGCGAAGCCGAGGCCAAGGCGCTGCGCACGCTTGAAAAGCTGCGGCAGGGTTTCGGCAGCGCGGAAGGCGAAGCCGGGAGCGACGACGACCGCGAGGACGCCGAGCAGCCCACGGCCGCGAGCCTGTCCGACCGGCTGGCGCAGCGGTTGAGCGCCCATCGCACGGCGGCACTGCAAATCGAAGTCGCCCGGCATCCGCAAGTCGCCCTGGCCGCGCTGGTGCATGGACTTGTGCAGACCGTCTTGCAGGACAGCCAATACGGCCATGACCTGTCGCTAGGCGTGAGCTTGAAAGTGCAAGACCGGCTGCAAGGCATGGCCCCGGACTGGCCCGATTCGCCCGCCGCCGTGGCCCTGCGCGAGTTGCAGCAAGTCGCGGGCGAAGCGTTGCCGCAGGACAGCGCCGAGCTGTTCGCCGCGCTGCTGGCGATGGAGCAAGGCGAACTGGTGCGGTTGCTGGCGGTATGCGTGGCGGCGACCGTGGACGTGGTGACGCCCCGCGCCACGGTGCAGCAACCGGGCGCGGAACTGGCGCAGGCCGTGGGGCTGGACATGGCCGCATGGTGGAAGCCGACTGCCGAAGGCTACTTCAAGCACGTTTCCAAGGCGGTGATTCTGGAAGCCGTGAACGAGTTCGCGCCGTCGCACGCTACCCGGCTGGCAAAGTTGAAGAAGGTCGACATTGCCAGCGAGGCCGAACGGCTGGCCGATGGTACGGGCTGGATGCCTGCCGTGTTCAAGAGCGGACACGACACGGAGCCGCAGGAAGGCGCGCCGGACGTGGATGCGCCGGAAGATGCCGACGACGAGGTGGAAGCGCACGCGCTGGCCGCGTGAGGTAGCAGCATAGCCCCGGCGCACAGCGCCGGGGCTTCGCATCAAACCGGGCGCGGCAAGTCTGCTGCGCCCGGTGTCAATGTCCACAGCAAAACCGCCACGTCGCCGCCTTCGACCAGGCGGCGACGTGGCGAGCGCACAAGTGCCTTGCGCGCGGTACGGCGATCGGTGCCCGCTGACGCGGGAAAGGCTTCGATGACGCCCCCGCCACAATGAGCGGGGCATATAGGGCTACGCCCCGGCTTGCTGCGGCAGGTTGTGCAAAAGCGTGTCGTCCACGACGCTGGCGGTTCGTCGCCTGTACATCACGAAGGACGGTTCACCGACACGCGCGCACGGCCTTGCTAATGGAACTTCCACGCCACGCCTCAAGCATGGGGCTGCAAGCTGCGGCGGGGGCGCTCCCGCCTTGTCATTGGGGTGTTGGCCTTGCCACATCAGGGCACAAGCCGGTGAAACCATCACGCAGGGATGTCGAGTCGGCCATATCTCCTTTCGGGAGCGGTCGGCCTGTACGTCCTTGGTCTGTTGTGAATCCTGGCGAGGGCACGGCTGCGCCTTGGGCTTCATGGCCGCAACCTTCCAGCGTAAACAATTTCCCCGCCGCTGCGCGGCTTCCTCGCGGGACAAATTGTTTGCGCTTCCAGGTTCTCCACGGTGTTGCGACCGCTGCGCGGTGCGGCCCGCCCATCCCCCGCCGACCGGATCACAACAAGGACGCACTGGCGCGATCTTGTTCAACCCGAAAGGAAAATCATCATGGCTAACATCGGCACCTTCACCGCAGACAAAGACGGTTTCACCGGCACGCTCCGCACCCTGACGCTCAACGTCAAGGTCAAGCTGGTTCCCAACGACAAGGGCAACAACGAGAACGCCCCCGACTTCCGCCTGCAGGCGGCAAGCCACGACATCGGTGCGGCGTGGAAGAAGACCAGTGAAGCCGGGCGGGAATATCTGTCCGTGACCCTCGACGACCCTTCGTTCCCTGCAACGGTATATGCCCGCCTGATCGAAGGCGAGGGCGGCACGCACGACCTGATCTGGTCGCGTAGCAAGCCGCAGGTGGCCTGACACCGCGCATCGCGCTCCGTCCATTGCGGCGGGGCGCTCACGATGTCGTTGCGTGGCAGTAGTCGGCTAGTCAAGAAGATAGCTTTCGTCCATCTCTGGGTGAATCTCAAACTTTTCGGTCCCAAGATAGATAAGACCAACTTCCTTTGGAAGAGCGTCCAGCCTGTCGATCGCTCTATTAATTCGCGCGCATTGCTCGGCATTGATATAGAAGCGATGGTTGTCTAGCCAATTTCGAGAGTCATGATAGTTGTCGAGCGTCGCTGCCGCAAAAACCGCGACATATCGCTCAATTTTGGAGCGACTTGCCAAACTTATGATTCGAGGAACGATATCAATCGTTCGATCGTCGGACACGACGATTGCAAGCCTTCGAGGGCCGCTCGCTTGTACATAGCGGACCCCAGAGTTGTATCGAGATCCCCTTGAGGGTGTGCATTGATCGGTTGCTTCACCGTCAAGAATGATCCCGATGGCATGGCAGAATCCAGCCGGGTCAAGTAGTATTGTTCCGTCGATGCCGCTGACGCTACGTAGTAACGATTCAGTCAAACGGGTTGGCTCGATGTTGGTGCCTTGCTTACTGAGCCTGCGTGCCTCATTGGCCGCGTCTTCCGCGACGACAATCATACTGCCATGTCCTTGCCGGGCTTGGACCAGTAGCAGGTTCCATAAGCTCACTCCGTCTTCAGGTAAAGACAGCGGAAACAGCCGAGCGTAGTTCGCAAGGAAGGCTATTTTTTCGAAGGGTTCCTGCGGAAGTTTGGGGACCGCATAGTGACTGCGTAGCAGTACCTGTTCACCGCAGCGCAACTCCCAATGGTAGTGGTCGATGAAGGCAACCGTGAACGCATCTTGTGCACTGGACTCCTGCGACGCCTTCAACTGTCCAAGTCCGTATATGTATTGACTATTTGCGATGATGCCAACCCCTGTGGTCGCCATCTGTAAGACTTTCCGAACCCATCGGGGCTCACAAAAAGGGACCGGATCAGCAAATTTTGCTAGAAACTCGACTGCCTCGTTTTCTGGATCGACAAGGATGAGCTGGCCAATGCCCTTTGCGCCCTCATACATGAGAGAGGAGACAATATTCAAGGTATCGAAAAGATTAGTATGGGTGTACCGCCGCTCAATCGATAACCCTGGTGTGTGCAGAAAATCCTTCGCCGCAATGCGTACGATTTCCTCTGCATTTCTCATGCTGCCATGGGTAAAACGTCCGGGGTCGGGGTTGTGCAGCTCTTCAGTAGCTTCATGAAGAACTGCATACATCGCTGCGTGTATCAAGCTGCGATATCCACTTCCTTGCTGGTCCTTATTAAGGGACTTGGGAGGCAACGGTGGGAATTGCTTAAAAGTTGTATTTGGAATCTGTATGACTGGGGTGACATAGTATTCATCTATGCGTCTAACCTCGCCGCAGAAGGATGTTACATCGTGCTCTGTGTCAAAGGTTTCGAGCGCTTTGCTCACCGTGGTTCGTACGGAGTCCCGACGCATCCATTCCGGCTTGTCGCGCATGCTTGGTTCATCACCAAAAAACATGTTCTGTAGTCGGTGATTTTGGTAATTTGATTCTACCGAATCTAGCAAGCCTTCGAACAATGATAGCTTCCACTTTCCGTCTTCTGGCTCTACGCATATCGGATTAGGATTCGTGCTGCCGGGGCGGCGCGCGCCTACAAGTAGCACTTCTGCATCGGCCGGTGCCCCCAGTCTTTTAAGTACGTCTCGTACCAAAATCTGGATGTGTATTCTGTAGCTTGCCTGATACCCCCACATGAAAAGATAAATGACGTTGCCTGCCACTTCAATTCCTCCTGTCTGCTGATTGTTGTGTCCCACGATCGATACTGTGGTGCGCTTCACCAGTCATTCCACATCCTAATGGCGGCCTCTATAAACGCATCTGCATTCGCTTTCTCCCACGAAGTGGGCGTTCCGTCCCAAAGCAAGTAATACTGCTCGTTGGCACATAGCAGCTTATCTTTATCCGCCTCCGTTTGAATCCAATTCATGGCGTTGACGAAGCAGTCGGCATAGCTAGTCCCAAACTTTTCATTTGGCACGTTGTAGAGTAGTCCTTCCAGGTAGTATGACGGCGCGACTCCAGCCTTCAATATGCCGTCGGCAACGAGCTTGCTTCGAAGGTTCTTCAGCCCACGAACCATGGGCTTTAGCCATTTGTTACTGCCCTGGTGTTTCTTTGTAAGGTTTTCCGAATGCTGCTTGGGATAGTTGGCGATACGTTCGCCAGCCCCGTTGAAGAAGCAGATACCCTCGTCGTAGTGTGAGTCGTAAGTGCCTTTAAATTTCCAGTAACGACGAAACTGCATTGATGCGATAACGTCCGCCTTGCGCCTACTCCCGTTTGCCGCCACAGCTATGGCCTTATCTCCAGCCTTTACGTCAGACCCGAAACGGTCAGTGAGAGCCTTCAGAACATCCCGTTTGTATTGATCATATGAATAGGTTGCCGGGACGAATGCGCGATCGTACGCTTCCTTGTCTTCTGGTGATAGCTGCGTAAGATCGCTGTAGTAGACATCGTCAAGCCGTATGACCACATCAACATCACTTTCTGCATAGATGTTGGTGTCGTTTCCATAGGAGCCCTGAAGAAACACCTTGAAATTCTTTCCTTGATACGCAGCACCTGCCCCCTCAAGCGCGCCCTTTATAGTGCCGTAAGTGGAGGCGGACTGCGTGATAGATCCTTGGTGAGACCATGTTTCGAGCTGCGATTCAGGTATTCCCATATTGCCTGCCTCTCATGTCAGAAATTCCCTTAGTTGTGCCTCGCGAGATGCAAACGACTCGCTGCCACGCTGTCGAAGAATATTCAGCTTGTCAAGGTTGTGCTCTAGCAAATCTGTAGCCATTTCAGGCCGTTCGAATGTGTCGCTGATCCGAATCGTCGGAATGTGCTTGAACAGAATGTCGCGTAGCTGATCCATCGATTGAGTGTTGATCTCAAGGGTCTTCTGAAGTAACTGGACAGCGAGCCATTTCTTGGCAATCCGCATCAGTAGTCCTGGTTTGGGTTCTGGGTAAATGCCCACGCCGACGTTGATGACCCGGATATCCCTGTGATCTTTTTTCAGAGCGACAGTCGCGTCTGCGATTGCAAACAGAGTGGGATTGTTTGCGCAGTAGCCCCCATCGATCAGCTCAATCTTGTCGCCAGCTGAGGTGACCACCACCTTCCTTTCGAAGAACGGATAGGCCGAGCAAGACGCTTGTACCGCGTCTGCGATGCTGACCCCGAATCCGGGACTGAAGGTTCCTTTGCGGCCGTGGGCCTGCGCAACGCTACCCTTGAAGATCATGGGACGCTCAGTCATCCAACGGGTCGCGACGATACCGATACCGGTCATAACATCTTCAAAAGTCTTGTCTTGGAAGACTTCCTTCGCCAACTCTTGGAGTGCTGCTGTTCTTGCCGCAGCTGATCGGCTGGACATAACTCGTGGTACGTGTGCAGTGTAGAGGGCGTGTATTTGATCTATTTCATATCCTAGAGCAACAAGCGCGGCAATGATCGCTCCGGTGCTTGTGCCGAATACAAGATCGAACCTCTTGTATAGAGGGCATCCAAGCATGGCCTCAATTTCTTTGAGAACCCCCAACGTGTAAAAACCCTTTGCACCACCGCCATCAAGTGCGAGGACGCGGCATACGTTATCGCTGGTGTACTCAGCATTGAGCGATGACGATGGTTTGGGCTCACTCATCCTTTTTGTTCTCCTTATTCGCCAGGATGGAGTTCAACTCATGTTGGACTTGATCTAATAGTTGGCTGATTTTGTACTGGTCGGTACCGGCGTACGCCAGCATCAGCAGCGTGAGCGGATGTACTTCCATGACCTCACATAGTTCGGCCAGTTTATGGATCGTCGGACTTTTCAGGTCGCGTTCCAGGGAACTCATATAGGTGCGGCTTGACACATCAGAAAACGCTTCCTGGCTCAAGCCACGCGCTTTTCTGACCGTCCGTATCGCCGTAGCCAACAAATTTTTAGCCGCCACCAATGGTTTTCCTTATAAAACCATGATGACAACCTATTGCGCCCTATAGGGCTACAATCTATAGTGTTCATTTGATTGTCATTGTTTTCCGTATTTGTGTCTTTCCTGACATCCACAACTCCGCGTCTGCGTTTCTGTGCATGTACCGATCCAAGAGCTTGCGCATCCGTGCTTCGGCGCAAAGTCGCAGCTCCGGTTTGTCAGTTCTGTGCTTCGCCGGAAAAGCGTGTTTGTGCATATACAAACTTTAGGGATTTCCACCTATGGTTCAGCCGCTAACCACCGCCGACGAACGCGCACGCCTGCTCGCCAACGGCGCGGCGCGCGCCGCCGGCCAGAGCATCGACCCGCTGCCAGTGGTGCGACTGTTCACGCCGGATGCGCATGCGACTTGGTTGCTGGCCGCGCTCGACTCAGCCGATGGCGATACCGCGTGGGGGCTGATCGACCTCGGCATTGGCTTGCCGGCACTGGGGACGGTCAAGTTATCCGACCTGGCCAGCATCGTCGGGCCGCAGCAGCGGCCCATCCTGCGTGACCTGTATTTCCGCGCCTCGCGGCCGTTATTGGAGTACGCCCGACTGGCGCGGCGCGATGGTTCGATCCCCGACTGACGAACCATCTGCTCCCGGCTGCAGGCCATCCAGACACAGGCCGTTGCGGCGTACTGTGTCTTTCTCAGTCTGGCTCAAGACAGCTGGGGTCTGAATCGGCACTCTTGCACCAAGAGGGTGCAACATGACCCAGAAAGACATGATGTGCGGCGCGGGCTGCGGCACGGTGTCAGTGCCGCGCCCCATTTCCGGGATGCGCGGTCGTCGCACTCGGACGAACCCCGCAAGATTTCGGAGCCAATCGATCTTGACTACTGCCAGCTTAGCCCTCCTTGATGACGGTTTTCGGATAACGCAGTAGCTCCTGTCTTCGACGCCCATAGCGACGTTCCTGTCCAACAGGAGGTTGTGTTATGGCTGATCGAAGCACCGAGCCCTGGTATCCAACCGCCGCGTATCTCTACGTGCTGCACCTCGACGGCCTCGCGCTGGCTTGGGAGTACCTGCGCCGCCATCCCGACTACCGGCGCGACTGGCTACGCCGTCGCAACAGGCCGGATGCGGCGCATGCCTGGGGGCTTCGCCTGCTGGAAGACCCGGCGCTGGATGCGCGCGACGCGCATCCAGCTTGGTTCCCTGACCATGAGGCCGTGTTCCAGCTCTACCCGGACGCCGACCCGCCACCCGATGCCGACGCCTTCGAGTTCTGGCGCATCCCGGGCCACAATCATCTGATCCACGATGGCAAGCGCTTGGTGCTGGTGGCACGATGGCCCGGCTGCTGCGTGCGGCTCACACTGGCACCGGGCCTGGCCGATGGCATGGCCTATCTCTATGCCGTCCGCGCGTGTGCTGCGCCCTGCGGGCGCTACCACACGATAGCGGCCGAACTAGACAAGCTGACCGTTGTCGCCGAGACCGCGCCTGCGGCAGTGGCCCGCTCCCGGCCCACGCCTGCGGCGCTGCTGGAGTTGCACACGCTCCAGGCACTCGACGCAACCCTGGCGGGTGCCTCCTTGCGCGAAACAGCCGCTGGGCTGTTCGGCACCGAAGCCGTGGCCGGCGGCTGGTACGCCGACGGTGGCCTTCGTTCGCGCGTGCGCCGCTTGGTGCAGCGCGGCCGATTGCTGATGCGCGGCGGCTATCGCCGTCTGGCACAGCTCGAATGACCTGGGGAGGGTCGCTTTGCCTTCGTCATCAACAGGCGCGTCAGTACCACCATCATCGGGCGGGAGGCGCGGCAGTCGCTGCCTGCGGAAGTCGGCTGGCGCCATGAGCTGCTATCCATGATCAAGGCGCGCTCCGAGGTGGGATTGGACGGCGAGCTGCAAGTGGTGCCCGTCAGCGCGTGCGCAGCGATCTACGTGGCACGTAACTTGGCGGACGCTTCGCCGACGGTCGATAACGACTTTGCGTCGCGGTTGCTTAGTCGCATCAAGTCGGTGGTCTACGACGATCCCGAGCAGGCGGCCCTGGACTTGGCGGCGTATCACTATCTCGCCCAGGGTGCGGCGCAGATCGATCTGCGCGCGCCGAGCCTCGACGATGTCGGGCTCCTGCTCCGCCGGCTCCCATCCGGGCTGCGCCGGTGGACCTGGGAGGATCAGAAGAAGACACCGAACTCGACCGCCCAGAAGTGGGCGGTCGAAAACGAATACCACTTTCAAAATCTTCTGTGCGCGGTGCTCGCGCCGGTGTTGCCCGACTTGCGCGATGAAGAGTGGCTTGCGTCGGTGGGACAAAAGAAGCCGCGGGCAGACTTGGTAGTCCCGTCCTTGCACCTGGTGATCGAGGTCAAGTATTGGCGGAACAAGAACACGCCGCAGGATCTGATTTCGCAGATCGGTGAAGACGTCAGTCTTTACCTGAAGCGAGGTAGCCCCTATCGCAAAGTGCTTCCGATCATTTGGGACCAAGGGCGACGCACCGAACAATACGACCTGCTCATTGCGGGACTCAGTGAGATTCGCGACGTGGTCAGTCCGGTCGTTATTGCTCAACCCGCGTTTATGGTTTGAGCACCGGCCACACGAATCAATGAAATTGCATAAAGGGAGGAGAATCTAATGAGTAGTTCGAACTGTCCACTGGAGGAGGGTGACCGCATTGATCACAAGCTCTTCGGATTCGGAACCGTCGCGGGCGCACCTGTCGCCATGGTAGGCCCAGACCTTGGAAGCCCCGGTGGCGTTCGCGACGCCGGCTGGAGCGTTCCGGTCAAATGGGATGACCCGACGCGGACCGCCGGAGCTGTCATGCATCAGGCGCTACGCAAGGTGTCGTCGCCGGACTCCCGACCCTTCGGTCACTGGGATCGACAGTGGCAGCCTTTGCTTCAAGCATGGCTGGCTGCTCGACGAGACGTTGAACAGTTGTCGTCGAGCTTCCGGCCCGTGCCCGAGCCTCATGCTTTGACACGAATGCAGGACGTTGAGCGAAAAGCATTCGAGGCGATGCAGCACTTTTGGGACGCAGAGCAATCGGGGGAACATCCCTAGACTTGCTCCAAGTGTCCGCTACGGGATGGAGCTCGTTTGCGGCGGCTGACGGTTTTGGGTTTCTCCGGTATCCTGTGAGCTGATTGACGATGGTGTCGAAAACGTCGCTCCCTCGCAAATCGCTCCATCTCCTGCGCCAGCAAAAGATCGGCGCTCTTGACGGTAAAAGCGACGGTAAAGGCCCATGTCGATCACTGCCAATCCCTTTAACCACGCGGGTTTAGGCGGCCTGTTGATGATGGAGTGGGAGTGAAGCCGGAAGTCCATGAAGAAGTGCGTGATGGCGCGTAGCCATCCTCTGTTTTGGATCCGCCTGCGGACCTCACCTCGATGCGGCGACAGATCCCGAAGGGCGCCAGTTTTCCGATGCCCTTGCGACCCATGACGGGCCGCTTCTTCTTTCGCGACTTGGTGCCGTCCTCGCCCTTACGCGTCCGGCGGTGGGCGCCGACTCGCAAGTAAAAGCCGATGGCCTCGTCGGGAGTCATGCCGTGACCATCGGCCTCGACGTCGATCACGTAGCCTAGGTCTTTCAGCTTGCCGCCGGCCTGCGACACCAGGTGGAGGTTGAGGGGCAGTCGGACGGTGACGGTTTCAGCATCGGCGTCGTAGGCGTTGGCGATGAGTTCCGCAACTACCGCGCTGGCCTTGTCGCACAGCTTGACGCCAAGCTTGTCGACAGTGAGCCGCGAAATGCGCAGGTGATATGGAGAGCCCTTGGCCGCAGTCTTCTTCGCTGCAGGAGCGGATCGACCCGGCCTGCTGCCGTCCCAGAGCGAGGTTGTCCGCGTGGGCCTGCGTGTGCTGGCGCTTCATCGCAGCTGAGTGCCTGCCTGCAAAGGTCGCGCGAAGTCGGCAAGCAGCTCCACATTTGATCGACGCGCACAGCGCTTGCTCCTTCAGAGATCACAGGAACATGAACGCAGCCGCCGCGACAATCGTCGGCCCCACAGCGCCGAGCAGCAGACCTCCCGCGCCGATGGTCTCGTCAGCGAAACCTCGCTTGAGCAGGGCCACCCCGGCCGGATTGGGCGCGTTGGCGATCACTGTGAGCCCACCTCCGGCGACGGCGCCTGCAACCAGCATGTATTTCGATTCATCGGAGATGCCGACAATCACCGAGCCAAGATAGGTCAACGCTGCGTTGTCGGTGATGGCCGTGAGGCCGAGCGCGCCGAGGAACAGCGCGACCGGCGCCAAGCTGGAGACGATAGGCTGAAGCCACCATTGCTGCAGGCCCCCCAGCACGACCAGGCCCGCCAGGAAGAAGCCGACCAGCAACGCCTCCTTGAGGATCAGGGGGCTTTGGTGGCGTTCGTAGGCCTGGGCAAAGCCGAGGAACATCAGAAACAGGCCAAGAAAAACCACTGGATGGTGGGCAAAAACCACTACGCCCGCCAATAGGCCCAAGTGCACCGCGACCACCGACAACGGAACGCGTGTCTCGACCGGCACGTCCTCATTGCCGGGTGGCGCGGGACGCAGGTGCCGGCGCAACACGAAGGTGGCGACAGTGGCATTCACCAGGACGGCCAGCGCGGCTTTCCATCCGAAAGTGTTGAACATGAAAGCACTGTCCCACTGCCACGTGGTCGCCACCATCAACACCGGCGGAGCAGCATATGAGGTGAGCGTGCCGCCGATCGAGATGTTCACGAACAGCACGCCCAGCGCCAGGTATTTCACGCCCTCGGGCACCTGCGGCCGAAAGATCTGCGGCGCGAGCATCAGGGCGGCGATGGTCATCGCGGCCGGTTCGGTGATGAGCGAGCCGAGCAGCGGCACCGCTGCCAAGCCAAGCCAGGCGGTGGCCAGCGGCGTGCGTACTGGCACAACATGGGCGATCGTATTGACCACCGACATCACGGTGCGCAGAACCGGTCGCGAGGCTGCAATCACCATGACCACGAAGACGAACAGCGGCTCGGTGTAGTTGCGGGATTCGGCATATTCCAGTGCGGAGTCGCCGCCGGCGACCAGCGCCATCACAAGCACCAGGACGATGGCCCAGAAGCCGAACACGACCTCCACCTCGCCCAGCAGGTGAAACAGACCGGCGTGGCGCGGATAGCGATGGGACAGCCGCTCGAACAGCTTGGCGGCGAAGGTGTGGGCCAAAGCTACCGCGAAAACAGCGGACGCAATGACTTGAAGGAGCTCAGGAGTGTGGGTCATGGTCGTGGTCGGTCCGCGTGGCGGCCCGACCATCGCTGAACCTGTCTGACCTGCACCTTGCGAAGCCGACACCCTGAGGCGCCAAGTCTATCGTGTCGCGGCATGCCCGGGCCTTCGTAGCAACCCGGCGGAGCGAGCCGAGGCAGGCAGAGCGGGTGGGGCAACTGCCAGAATGATCGGCAATGAACCACGAACCCAATTTCCTTGAGAACCTGCGCGCCGAACTTTCCAGTTGGCGTCTGTGGCTGGACCGCGCGATCGTGCTGGGGTACGCGGTACTGGCCGGCCTCTTCGTGGTCGGCTTCACGATCGCGGCCGACTGGGCCTTCAGTCTATTCGAGCGGCTGCACCACGCTGCGCCCTGGGCGCTCCTTCTGTGGACGCCAGCCATGACTGCCGGCATCGTCTGGATTACACGGCGCTGGTTTGCTGGCGCAAGCGGCTCCGGTATTCCGCAGATCAAGGCAGCGCTCGATCCTGCAGTACCGCCGGAGCGACGCGGCCTGTTCGCGTCGCTCAAGCTGACCGCTGCCAAGATCGGCCTCGGCGTCGCCGGCTTCGCTGCCGGGCTGTCCATTGGTCGCGAGGGGCCCTCGGTTCAGGTCTCGGCAGGGATCATGCAACATGCGCGGCGCTGGCTGTCGCCAGGCAGCACGATCGATATTCGCTCGCTGCTCGTCGCGGGTGGCGCGGCCGGTATCGCGGCGGCGTTCAACGCTCCACTGGCGGGCGTGGTGTTTGCCATCGAAGAGCTGTCGGGCTTCGAGGCGCGCTCCAGCGGCTTGATCATCACGGCAATCGTGCTGGCCGGCCTGATGGGTGTTTCGGCCTTTGGCAACCACAGCTACTTCGGCGTACTCCGCGTGCCCCAGCTGGGCTGGGATGCGCTCGGGCCAAGCCTGTTGGTCACGCTGTTGAGCGGCGCCGCCGGCGGGCTGTTCGCGCGGCTGCTGATTGCCTCGCTGACGAACGTGCCTGGGCGCTTCAACCGCTTGCGCGCGCGCTTTCCGGTGCGGTTCGCGGCAGCCGGCGGGCTGGCGTTGGCGGTGATTGGCCTCGTCACGGGCGGTGCCACCTTTGGTGCCGGTTCGGAGGCTGTCAAGCAGATGTTGCAGGGACATTCCGAGCTGGCACCGCTCTACACGCTGCTCAAGTTCATCGCGACATGGCTCACTGCATGGTGCGGCGTCCCCGGCGGCATCTTCGCGCCGTCGCTGTCGATCGGTGCGGGTATCGGGGACGGCATCGCGCAATTCACCGGCCCGGCGCTTGGCCCAGCCCTGATCGCGATGGGCATGGCCGGCTTTCTGGCTGCCGTGACGCAGGCGCCGCTCACGGCCTTCATCATCGTGATGGAGATGGTGGACGGTCACTCGATGGTGTTGAGCCTGATGGCCAGCGCGATGCTCGCGAGCCTGGTGTCTCGCATGATCAGCCGCCCGCTGTATGAAGCGCTGGCGCACCACATGGTGGCTGCGGTGACCAGCTCCCCTGAGCCGTTGCGCGAGAAGCCGTCATCGTCGACCGGCCCTACATCTAGATAGCTGGCGCAAGGCGTGCGTGAACTGCCTCGAAAAGGTCGGCCGGCTGGTTTTTGATCAGTCGATATAGAATCTCTCCGTTTGCGGCACGTCCAGCGCGAGTGCCTTTTGCAGCTCATCTCTTCACGCAGTGGAAAGTTCCATCCATGGCCATCATCGATCTCGATCTGCAACTGCAAGAGCAGCGCGAGAAGTTCGCCCTTACGGCCCCAGCCGGCCGGGTGGCGCTGTATGAAGCCAAGATCGAGGAGCTGCGGTCGACCTTCGCAGGGAATACCGCCCTGAGGGAGGGGGATAGAGCGCCGGACTTTGCATTGCCGGACGCCAAAGGCGGCGTGGTATCTCTGTCGTCTGCGCTAGCGCGCGGCCCGGCGGTGGTGACCTTCTACCGAGGTGGTTGGTGCCCCTACTGCAACCTCCAGTTGCGGTCGTACCAGGCGTTGCTGCCGGAGTTGGCCTCCCTTGGCGGCAGCATGCTGGCCATCTCGCCCCAACTCCCGGACGGTTCGCTGTCGACCGCCGAGCGCGAATCGCTGACGTTCGATGTGCTGAGCGATGTGGGCAACGGCGTGGCTCGTCAATTCGGGTTGGTCTATCCGCTGCCGCAGGAGCTGCGCAATGCCTTGCGCTCCAACAACAAGGCGCTGCCGGACATCAATGGGGACGACAGTTGGGAGCTGCCTGTTCCCGCCACCTACGTGATCGCGCAGAACCAAAGAATCTCGTTGGCGTTCATCGAGATCGACTACCGCCGACGACTGGCCCCGCAGCAATTGCTGGATGCGCTGCGCGAGCAACAGCGAGCATGACGCAAGCTGCCGACCTGGCACCGCAAACGATCGTCGGCGCCGCTTGCGCGCTGCAGCCAGGGAAGCCGTCCCGCAGTGCCTTGCGTGGGTTCTGCTGGGCCGGACTCAGCGTCATGATCTTTGCGGGCTGGTTCGTTGTCACACGCTTCAGCGTCACGCGTGAACTTCGCCTGTGGGACGTGACCGCGCTGCGATTCGGCATCGGCGCCGTGATTCTTTTTCCGGTGCTGCTAAGAGGAAAGAGGCGCCTGTCAGCCCGCGAATGGCGCGAGGGACTGCTATACGCCTGCCTGTGGGGACTGCCCTTCGTCCTGGCGGTAGCGCTCGGTTTGCAGCTCACGTCCGCTGGACGCGCGGCAGCGATTGCACCGACCCTGATGCCCGTGTTTGCTGGTGTCTTCGCCTGGATCTTCCTGAAGGAAAAGCAGGGCAGGGCGCGCTGGTGCGGGTATCTCGCCATCGTCATCGGACTGCTGTGCATGGTTGCGGGCGGAGCATCCGTCCATGGCAGCATGAACCCGATTGGCCTCACAGCCCTGATGACGGCCGCAGCGATGTGGGCCGTCTACACACTGCTGTTTCGGCGCAGCGCCCTGACGCCCGTGCAGGCTGCAGCCCTGATTTGCTTTTGGTCGGCCGTCCTGTTTCTGCCGGTCTACATCCTTGGCGGGCTCAGTCGCCTCGCTTTGGCCTCGCCCGGCGAACTCGGCTTGCAGGCCGTCTACCAGGGCGGACTGATGAGCGGCGTTGCGATCGTTTCCTTCAACCGCTCCGTCGCGCTTCTGGGCCCATCTGCAGCCACAGCCATCATCGCCCTGATCCCGGTCGTGGCTTCGCTGGCCGCCATTCCCGTGCTTGGAGAGCTGCCGTCTCCTGGGGAATGCGTTGCACTGGCCGTCGTCGTTGGCGGCGTGCTATTAGCGGCACGGCCTGCACGTCAGGCAGCAACACCATCGGTTTCCACGACCACGAGGCACCCAGCATGATCCGGTTCTACTTTCATCCGACCCCCAACCCCGCGAAGATCGCACTCTTCCTGGAGGAGATCGGACTAGGCTACGAGGCCGTGCCGGTCGACACGAGCAAAGGCGAGCAACACGCGCCGGCCTTCCGCGCGATCAACCCGAACGGCAAGGTGCCGGCCATCGTCGATACCGACGGGCCAGGCGGCAAGGAGGCGAGGGTCTTCGACTCGACGGCCATCCTGATCTATCTGGCCGACAAGACAGGCCAGCTCGTAGGCGCGCCCGAGGATCGGCCGGAACTCCTGTCCTGGTTGCTCTTCATCGCGTCGGGGCTGGGGCCGTTTTCCGGGCAGGCGGTGCACTTCCAGTTTGCCGCGCCCGAGGGCTTGGACTACGCCGTCAATCGCTACCGCCGCGAGGCGGAGCGGCACTACCAGGTCCTCAACGATCACCTCGCAGGCCGCGACTTCATCGTGGGCGAGGAGTTCACGATCGCCGACATCTCCGCCTGGGGTTGGCTCGACCGCGCCTCACGCGTGCGAAAGGGCGCCGAGGATCCGCTGGGGCCGTTTCCCGAACTCAAGCGGTGGTTCGCCGGCGTGGATGCGCGTCCGGCGGTCGCTCGCGCCAGGGCGCTCGCCAAGAGTCACGCCTTCAAGGCGGTCAACGACGAGGAGACCAAGCGGGCTCTCTTCCCATCGAACTATCCACCAGCGCCGACGCAAGGAGCTTGAGATGGAACTGAAGAACAAGCGGGTCCTCATCACAGGCGGGTCGAGCGGCATCGGCCTGGCGCTGGCCCAAGCGCTGATCGCGCGCGGCGCCAGGGTGGTCATTTCAGGGCGCCGGCAGAGCGCCCTCGACGATGCGCTGCGCAGCCTGGGCTCCGCGACCGGTGTTTGTGCCGACGTGGGAACCACCGATGGACGCTTGGCGACGCTGGACAAGGCCGTGCAGATCCTGGGCGGACTCGACATCCTCGTCAACAACGCCGGCGGCGTGCGGGCTGGCCGGCTGGAAAACACGACGGAAGCCGACATCGAGCAGATGGTGAACGTCGACTTGCTCGCACCAATCCTGCTGACCCGCGCGGCGATATCCGCGTTGCGGAGCAGCGGCGATGCCATGGTCGTGAATGTCACCTCCGGCATTGCGCTGGTCGGGGCACCGTTCTATACGACCTACGCGGCGGTGAAGGCGGGCTTGGCGCACTTCGGTGAGGCCCTCAGGCGCGAACTCAAAGGTGAAGGCATCCATGTGTTGACGGCCTATCCTGGAGGTACGGACACGCCGATGATGAAGTCCAACCGCGCGGGTCCCGAGCTGGGCTTTTCGCGCGAGCCTGCTTCAGCCGTGGCCGATGCGATCGTCGGAGGGGTCGAGGCAAACGCATTCGAAGTCATTCGTGGTGGCGAGGCGCGCGCCCAGATGATTGCACTCAACCGCAACGACCCCACGGCCGTCGATACGCGATTTCTGACACTCAAGAGCGCGCTGGAAGAGGCGGTCAAGGACCACAGCGCGCTGTGATGGCGCGGCAGCAAGACCTCATCCCACCACGAACTCGGACCAGGAACGATCATGGCGCGCCCTAAAGCGTTTGATGAAGCAGCGGCCCTCGATGCCGCCATCCAATGCTTCTGGTCGCGAGGCTATGAAGCCACCTCGGTGCGCGATCTGGCCGATGCGATGGGCATCGCCGGCCCCAGTCTGTACAACACCTTTGGCGACAAGCGCACGCTGTACCTGCGAGCGCTGGACCACTACATCGAACGGGGATTTTGCGATCGGGTCCGACGCTTCGAGTCCGAGCTGGCGCCTCGTGCGGCCATCGGCGCGTTCTTCGATGAGATCATCGAGTTGTCACTGGCCGACGACCAGCGCAGGGGCTGCATGATCGTGAACTCCGCGCTGGAGCTGGCGCCCCACGATACGGAGTTCCGGGTTGCGCTGGCCCAGGTCCTGCGCGACATGGAGTCCTTCTTCCACCGCTGCGTCAAGGCCGGCCAGGATGCCGGCGCGATCAACGCCGCGCTGCCTGCCGATGATCTTGCCCGCATGTTGCTCGGCTTGCTGATGGGATTGCGCGTCCTCGCGCGCTCGCGCCCGGAGCCGAAACTGCTGCGCGGGCTCGTCCGCCCCGCATTGGCGCTGCTCGATAGCGCCGCCACACCTCCGCAACGGAGTCGCAAATGATCGACCTCTACTATTGGCCCACGCCCAACGGCCACAAGGTCACGATGTTTCTGGAAGAGGCTGGTCTTGACTATGGCATTCATGCCGTGGACATCAGTGCGGGCGACCAGTTCAAGCCGGAGTTCCTCGCGTTCTCGCCGAACAACCGGATGCCGGCGATCATCGACACGCGGCCGGCCGACGCTGGAGCGCCTGTGACCATCTTCGAATCGGGCGCGATCCTGCTCTACTTGGCGGAGAAGACGGGTCGCTTCATGCCGGCGGACCTGCGCGGGCGCAAGACCGTACTGGAATGGCTCTTCTGGCAGGTCGGCGGGCTCGGCCCCATGGCGGGTCAGAACCACCATTTCGGGATCTATGCGCCCGAGAAGATCCCCTATGCCATCGCGCGCTACGTCAACGAGACCAACCGCTTGTACGGCGTGCTGGACCGGCGGCTGGCCGGGCATGAATACCTGGCCGGTGACGCCTACTCGATCGCCGACATGGCGACCTACCCTTGGGTCGTGCCATGGAAGCGCCAGCAGCAGAGCCTCGACGAATTCCCCCACCTTCTGCGCTGGTTCGATGCGATTCGCAACCGCCCCGCCACGATCAGCGCCTATGCGCGTGGCGAGCCTTTTGCATCGCGTCCGACCGTGACAGAGGAGGGCAAGAAGCTTCTCTTCGGCCAAACCGCCGCAGGCCCGCAGGCGCGTTGACGCGGCTGTGGGGCCAACACCCGATGCCTCTGCGTTTTGGGTGTCGTCGGGCGTGATCGTCGAGACGGGCCGTGCATGCAGTGGGGCCGGCTATCGGTGTTGGACGTGGCGTCCGATGTGGGGCATCAACGAGAAGATTTGGTCGTGCCACCGCAAAGCGCATTCAAGTCTCGGCGCCAGGTCGCCACCGCTGCGTCCCGGGTAGCACAGGCCCATTGGAACGAGGGCGAACTTGCCCACCTCGTAGAACGCTGCCTCGTCCACTCCCAGCCATGGGCGCAATCGTTTGCCGCTGAGGTCGCTCCAAGGTAAACCGCTTCCAATTCAGGTGAAGTTCAGTGGACCTGTCCGTAGCAACGATCAGGCCGGCAGCTTCGGTGCCGCAGGGAAGTCCACCGACACACGCGTGGTCCCGTGCAAGAAGTTGGTCACGGTCTTGTCGCCGATGACGACGATCGCGTCGACCAGGTTCGCCTTGCTCCAGCCGGCGGCGAAAAAGGCGTCGACCAGGGCCGGGTCACCGTGCCCGCGCTGCAGCACGATGTTCCGTGCCAGGCGGGCCAGCGCATCGAGCTTGGCGTCGAAGCTCGCCGTGCCGCCGCGGATCTCGACGATCTGCGTGTCGGTGAAGCCGTGCATCTTGCCGATGACGGTGTGGGCTGCGAGGCAGTATTCGCATTCGTTGACTTGGCTGACCACCAGGTTGATCACCTCGCGGGCCTTGCCGGTGATGCTGCTCTTGGCGTTCTGAAAGGCGAGGTAGCTGCCCAGCGCTGTTTCGGAATGGGCGAAGGTCGCGTAGAGGTTGGGCACGGTGCCCAAGCCCTTCTTCAGTTGGTCGAAGAGGACTTGATTGGCTGGGGAAACTTCTTCGCGGCTGGGGACGTTGATGGTGGCCATGGTGGTTCTCCGGTTCAAAAAAGAGCAGGTTGGGGAAAAAAACGAATCACTGCGCCGTGTAGCCGCCATCGACGGTTATGGATTGGCCGGTGAGATAGCGCGCTTTGTCGCTGGCGAGAAAAACGATGGTCTGGGCGATCTCTTCCGGGCTCGCGGCACGGCGCGCCGGGATCTGGGCCAGGAAGCCCGCCTTGGCTTCTTCGCTGCCGCCGACGAAGCGGTCCAGCATCTCCGTGGCCACAGGGCCGGGTGCCACCGCATTCACACGCACGCCGGCCGCGGCACCTTCGAGCGCCGCGCTCTTGGTGAGGCCTTCGACCGCATGCTTGCTCGCCACATAGACCGAACCGCCCGCCATGCCGACCTGGCCCGCAATCGAGGACAGGTTGATGATGGAACCCGAGCCTTGCGCCAGCATCGCGCGCATCTCGTGCTTGAGCGACAGCAACGTGCCCAGCACGTTGGCAGAAAAGGTGGCCTCGTAGTTCGCCTCAGACTGCTCGGTGATCGGGCCCAGCTCGCCTTCGGTGCCGGCGTTGTTGACGGCCACGTCGATGCGCCCGAAGCGCTTGACTGTCTGCTCGACGACGCCGCGGATCTCGGCTTCGAAGCGCACGTCGGCGCGCAGGAATTCGACCTCGGTGCCCAGGGCGCGCAGTTCGGCGGCGAGCGCCTGCCCTGCTTCTTCGCGGCGACCGCTGACGACGACGCGGGCGCCGTCGCGGGCAAAGGCGGTGGCGGTAGCGCGGCCGATGCCGGTCAAGGCGCCAGTGACGAGGACGACGGGTTGGTTCATATCAAGTTTCCTTCGGGGTGGTGTGTTGCGATGGCTGAACTTTGACTGATGCCAGACGATTGATATAGGAGGTGTATGCTCCTATGACTAATTCCAACCAGGCATGAATGAGCGACACCCATGGACAAGCTGCAGGCGATGAAGACCTTCGTGCGCGTGGTGGAAGCGGGCAGTTTTTCAGCAGTGGCGCACGAGTCCAATACGACGCAGAGCGCGGTCAGCAAGCAGGTCGCGGCTCTGGAACGCGCACTCGGCGCCAGGCTGCTGACGCGCACCACGCGCTCGCTAGCGCTGACGGAGGAGGGTGCGCGCTACTTCGAGCAGACGCGGCGCCTGGTCTCGGAAATCGCGGAGGCGGAAGGCACGCTCCAGCGCGGCGAACAGCAACTGACAGGCTGGCTGCGGATTGCCGCGTCGGTGGGTTTCGGACGCCTCAAGCTGATGCCCGTGATCCAGTCGTTTCTGACGCAGCACCGTGGCGTGAAGGTCGACTTGCGCCTGCACGACGGCTTCACCGACCTCGTCGAACAGGGGATCGACGTGGCCGTGCGTCTAGGCGATCTGCCGGACAGCGGTCTGCTCGCACGGCGCGTGGGAACCGCCCACCGGATGCTGATGGCGCATCGCCGCTATCTGCGGTCCCTGCCGAAGGGCACGAAAGCGCCCGTCATCCCTGAGGACTTGTCGCAGCACAATTGCATCGTCTACACCGAGCTGGCGATGCGCGGTGCGTGGAGCTTCACGGCAGGCCCTGGCGCACCGGAGCCGGTGGGAACGCAGCGCACCGTTCGGGTCGAAGGAAATCTGCAGACCAACAGCAGCGAAGTCATCAGAGCCTCGGTCCTCGCGGGCATGGGCGTCGCCTATTCGCCGACTTGGCTTTTCGACGAGGAGCTGGCCAGCGGAGAAATCCAGCGACTGTTGCCCGACTGGGAGACGCTGCCCATCCCGATTCAGTTGGTGAGTCCCCGTGAGCGCGGTCACTCCGCGAAGGTCAGGGCCTTTGCCGAACACGTCGGTAAAAAACTGACCTCATAACCAAATGCCGTGAGCGCCTCGCCTGGAAGCGGTTCACCGCACAAAGGAAAGAGAGTGATTACTTGAATCCGCCTCCCGAAGACTTGGTGTCGTGTTGTTGATCAATGTATTCGCTGTCAATCCACCGTCAACGTCGGCACATCCGTCTCGCTCGGCCGGATGAATCGGTTGTCTTCCAATCGTTTGAGCTGCCGGTACGCGCTGGGCTCGCGACTTCGCCCGAGCAACGGCCGCGCATGAAAATGATCGGCTGCTGACAGGCCTTCAATGCATGCGGGCGTAGCGTCCCGGCGGTTGACCGACGTGACGGCTGAATGCGGTGCTGAAGGTGCTTGCAGACCCATAGCCGACCCGTTCCGCGACGGTCGCGATGGCAATGTCGCTTCTTCGGAGCAGATCTTTGGCGAGCGCCATGCGCCACGCCAAAAGGTACTCCATGGGCGGCAGCCCCACGGCGCGAGTGAATCGCTCGAAGAATGCGGAGCGCGAGAGGGCTGCCTTCGTCGCGAGTTCCTCGACTGTCCAGGAACGGGCCGGATCGCCGTGCATGAGTCGCATCGCGGCCGCGAGCTTGGTGTCGGACAACCCGCGAAGCAGCCCTACGGGTGCGTTCGCCTCCGTCGTAGACCTCAGAGCTTCGACAAGGAGCACTTCCACAAGCCTGGCGAGAACATGTTCACGACCCTGGCGTTGCGACATGGATTCATCTCGAACGAGTCGAACCAGCACCGTAAGCCTCTCCACTCCGCGCACATGCAACAGCACAGGCAATAGCGATACCAGGAGCGACGCATCAGGCGAATCGAAGAGAAAGTGCCCGCCGAGCATGCGTACGTCCGGTCGACCGCCTCGTCTTCCGTGGCGGATCTCACCTGTTGGGGAGGGCGTCATCTTCGGGTCGATTCGCTGCGGCGTCACAGGCTCGAAACCGGACATGGTGAAACCGGGCGTTGCAGGCATGAGCACGAAGTCACCCGCCTCGAGCGTGATGGCCTCTTGCCCCTCGACCTTCAGGAGACAACTGCCTTCGAGGACGGCGCAGAAGCTTGGTTGGTCAAAGGCAGAATAGCGAACGCCCCATTGGCCCGCTCCGCTGATGAGCTTGCTGAACACGGTTCGGGGCTGGAGCAAGGTGATCACCTGCGATAGCGGATCGACCATGTCTGGACTCCTGCAAACTAGATGTGAAGCGCTGGATTCTAGTAAGTCCTGTATTAGGGCAGTCGGCATCTTCGGCGCTTTCGCGGTCGCACCGACAGTGCCATCGAATTCCGTCCGACAGTTCACTTCGGGGCGTCCGCGACTGAAGGCTTGAGTGCAGTCGCCTCCGCAAGCCTCGAACGCACCTCGGGCACGCCGCGAGACAGCGCCGCGACCGCTGTCTCGTACCCGGACTGGATCGCGCGTTCATGCTCATCCTTTGACGACGTTCCTGACGCGCTGACTGCTGGCGCAATCAGAATGTCGGCTTCGGCCATTTCGGACGCCGCAATCAGGCAGCTCTGTGCACGCATGACCCGAAAAAGGATGGCCGGTGCCGCCATGCCGCTGCCGCCAGGGCCATGGCAGTAGATGTCCACTGCGATCACGAAGTCCGCCCCCATCGCGCGTGCGAACCTCACGGGCACCAGGCTCGTGACTCCGCCATCGATCAGGTGACCCTCCTTGTAAGGCACGGGCACGTTGACGCCGGGCACGGCCGCTGATGCCTGGATTGCACTACCCGGCGAGCCCGTGGCCACAAGAACCGCCTTCTCGGTCCGCAGGTCGGTTGCCACCGCGGCGAAGCGCCGGGGAAACGCTTCGATGGGTAGGCCGGCGGTAATTTCGTCGATCCAGTCCGCGAGATTGTTGCCGCGCATGATGCCACTTGAACTGAAGGTCAGGTCGATGAGGGAAGATAGTTTGACGTCGCGTGCAGCTGACTCGATTTCCCGCGTGGACAGGCCGCTCGCGTAGGCGGCGCCGACAACGGCGCCGGCCGAGGTGCCAACCACGATAGCGGGGTTGATGCCGGCCTCCTCCACGGCGCGCAGCACGCCCAGATGCGCGAAGCCGCGAAGGCCCCCGCCGCCCAGCACCAGCGCCACGGTTGGTGGGTGTGCACTGGTGGCCCCGGTTGGCCGCGACTGTTGAACTTCGGCGAGCGACCGGGGTGTCGGCTGAAATGACGCGCCTGCACGAGGGCTGGCGCATCCGACAATCGCTGTCGACGCCGCGAGGGTGGCGACAAGCGTACAGAAGTACAGGATGGCGTTGAACAGCTTCATGGTGTCCTGATGGCTTGCATTACCTGAGCACGAGCCGGCCGTGGCTACTTGGCCTGGGCCAGCGCCACGGCGTCCGGACCCGCCGGGAAGCGGAGCTGCTCAGACAAGTCGTTCGCAGCGCGCCAGACCACCTCGGCCACGTCAGCTTCGGTCGTCACGGCAGCCGGCTTGGCAAACGCGGCAAAGATGGGTTGCGCAAATGGCATGTAGGCATCGGGAATCAAGCCTTGAATGCGCGCCCCGCCGTTCTCGGCGAAGCGCGTGGTGGGTGCGTAGCCGGGCTCGACCAGCTTGACGCGAACGTTGAAAGCCGCGAGTTCGAAAGCCACGGACCCGGTGAGTCCTTCGATGGCCGTCTTGCTGGCCGTGTACACCCCTGCCAATGGCATCGCCGCAAGTGTGACGCTCGAGGTCACGTTCACGATCACGCCGGACCTGCGTTCCCTGAACTGGGGCACGACCGCCTGCATCATTGCCATGACGCCGAAGGTGTTGGTTTCGAACACTTCGCGAGTCGTGGCCATTGGCGTGGCCTCGAATGCACCGACGACACCAATGCCCGCGTTATTGACGAGCACGTCGATGGGGCCGCTTGCCTCGATCGCGGCGGCAACGCTTTCAGGCTTCGTCACGTCCAGCGCCAGCACGCGGAGGCGTTCCGACGGAGGCAGGATGTCTTCGCGCGGCACGCGCATCGTGGCGATCACGTTCCAGCCTTGGGCAAGGAAGTGGCGCGCTGTCTCCAGGCCGTAGCCGGAGGAGCAGCCGGTGATCAGTACAGTCTTCATGGTGGTTTCCAGTTGGTTGGCTTCGGTGATGCAACGATAGCCAGAGACTGGAGGACAATCTACAACTAACAGTCCGCTTCTAGTTTGCGATAGTCCGGATGCGACGGGATCTGTCGTCGTTCTGCTGGCGCATTCTCGAAGGGCATCAACCCCTGGGACGCCGAATGGCCTGAGGAGGCGGGGCGGCATAATCCGGCACGAGGCAGCAACCCGTGAGCACACCATAGCCACCCGAACGCTTTCAACGATCACCGTGAGCCGCAAGCTGAAGCTCAGTCAGCTGATGGTGTTCGCGCGGGTACTCGAATCAGGCTCGTTTCTGCGTGCCGCCAACGAGCTCGGACTGACGCAGCCGGCCATATCGAAGGCCATCTTCGAATTGGAGTCCTTCTTCGAAGAGGAAATCTTTACGAGGTCCAATCGAGGCGTCGTGCCGACGGACTTCGGTGTCATGCTGGGAAGGCGTGTCCAGTCACTGATCGCCGAACTCAGGTACATGACGGACGAGGTGCATGCGTATCGGACGGGTGAGGCGGGCCATGTCATCGTCGGCACCCTGATCTCTGCCTCGGCGCAGTTGCTGCCCAAGGCCATCGGCAAGCTGCAGAGCGAGGCGGCCGGCGTGCTTGTCACCATCAAGGAAGGCACGGCACCTCATCTGTTCCCCGCACTCGCCACTGGCGAACTCGATATCGTGGTCGGTCGATTGCCGGAATCGGACTCCTTGCTTTCCACGGCCTTCCCGATCAGCCACGAAGTGCTCTTCGAGGAAGCTTTCTGCGTGGTTGCAGGCAGCGGACACCCCATGGCGGGCAGGCTCGACGTTCAAATCTCGGATTTGACGCCGTTCCCCTGGATCTTCCCACTCACGGAGTCCCCGGCGCGCTTTGCCGCCGAGAGGATGTTTCGAGACGCCGGGCTGCCCGTTCCCGTTCCTCTGGTGGAGTCACTGTCGATCCTGGCCAACATCGCGCTCTTGCTTCAGAGCAGCATGCTGGCGTTCATGCCCAAGGCTGCCGCTCTGCATTTGAGCAAGGTCGGCAGCCTGGTGATCCTGGACACGCCGGCGACCCACAACACTGCGAAGGTGGGTTTCTCGGTGCGAGCGGACAAGGAGGTTGCCCCATCCTGCAAGCGATTCATTGAATGTCTGCGGACGACGGCGCTCGAGATTTCGGACCAGCTTCGCTGAATCCGGGCATGGGGTGGCTCGCTCAGGCCTCGGGCCCGATCGTTGGCGGTGCAACTACTCCCGGGGCCTGCCGGCGGATGCCATGAACGTCGGTACGGGCAGCCGAAGTCGATCCGTGCTGCGTGCGTAGTTGGGGCCGCCAAGGCGCCCCACCGGAGCGAATTTCTCGACGCGAACACGCAAGCGCTCCTCGTCGATGAGGTCTTCGCGAAAGTACATGGCGGCGATCTCGCCGAAGACGATCGAACGCTGCCTTGAAAACTCCAGGACCTTGTAGAGCCTGCATTCCCAGGCGATCGGCGCGTCAGCGATACGCGGGACGCCGACTTCACGGGAAGGGGCCAATGCAAGACCCACTGCCTCCGCTTCGCAGACGTGTGACGGGAAATCGGTTCCGCACAGCACCGCGCGTTCCAGAATCGGCTCGTCGACCATGTTCACTACGAACTCGTGGCGCTCGATGATGTTCCGGAGCGTGTCCTTTATCTCACCAGGTCGATGGCTCTCTTCCCCATAGTGGTCGACGGCGATCGCGAACAGCGGTGGATCTTCACCCATGTAGTTGAACGCGCTGTACGGAGCCGCGTTGCAGCGCTCCTGGCTGTCCATGCTCGTCACCAGCGCGATGGGCCGCGGGCCTACGCTGCCGGTGATCAACCAATACTTTTGCATATTGGTCAGGTGCTCCATCGAGACGTGCGTCATGTCAAACACCGACCAAGCGCTGCCAGATCTCGGGATCCGCGGCAAGCTCCGTGGAGCCCCCCTCCCAGGCGACCCTGCCACGCTCGAGGATCGTGTGGTCGTCGGCGATCTGGACGAGACGTTCGACATACTTGTCGATGACCAGCACGGTCTGGCCTGCCTGGCGCAGCGCCTGCAAACATCGCCAGATCTCTTCGCGTATGAGCGGGGCCAGCCCTTCGGTCGCTTCGTCCAGGATGAGCAGATGCGGATTGGTCATGAGTGCGCGTCCGATGGCGAGCATCTGCTGCTCGCCCCCGGAGAGCTGATTGCCCATGTTCTTCTCTCGCTCCTGAAGGCGCGGAAAGAAGTCATAGATGCGCTCCAGCGTCCAGGGATCATGACTTGAGGACGCGCCGAGCCTGCTTCCCTTGCGTGCGAACGCGACGAGATTTTCTCTCACGGTCAGATTGGGAAAGATCTGCCGTCCTTCAGGGACGATGGCGAGCCCGAGCTGCCCGATCTTGTGGGGCGACATCCTGTCGATCCGGTGGCCGAGAAACCGGATGGCTCCGGTGCGGCACGGGGTCATCCCGAAGATGCTTCTGACGGTCGTGGTCTTTCCCATGCCATTGCGGCCCAGCAATGTGCGCATCCTTCCGGGCTCGATCGTCAGGAAGACATCGAACAGCACCTGGCTTGGGCCATAGGCGGTCTGAAGGCCTTCGACCTCGAGAATTGCGCAGCTCATGCAGTCACCTCTTCGCCCAGATAGGCCTTGCGTACCTCCGGGTCTTGCCGGATCTCCCGCGGCGTGCCCGAGGCGACGATCCGGCCATAGACCAGCACCGAGATGCGATCAGCGAGCCGGAACACCGCATCCATGTCGTGCTCGACCAGAAGCAGCGTCACATCGGCGCGCAGCTTTTCCATGAGCACGACCATCGATTCGGACTCTTCAGGGCCCATGCCGGCCATTGGCTCATCGAGAAGGAGAAGCTTGGGCCTGGTGGCCAAGGCGAGGCCCAGTTCCAGTTGGCGTTGCTCCCCGTGCGCGAGGTTCAGCGCCGGTTCGTCCGTGCGATGCGACAGGCCAATTCGGTCGATCACGTCGCGCGCCTGATCCAGTGTTTCACGCTCTCGGCGGAACGGCCGAAGAAATGACATGCTGGTACCCGTACGCGCCTGAACGGCGAAGGCGATGTTGTCCAGAACACTGAATTTCTTGTAGACGTTCGTGATCTGGTAAGACCGGGCGAGTCCGCGCCGCACGCGTGAATGCATCGGCAACCTGGTGATGTCTTCGCCGTCGAAGGCCAGGCGGCCGGAGCTGGGTTGCAGAGTTCCCGATATCTGGTGGATCAGGGTGGTCTTCCCTGCGCCATTCGGACCGATGAGCGCGTGGATTTCGCCAGCGCGCACTGTCAGGCTTGCGTGATCGGTCGCGACGAGTCCGCCGAAACGTTTGACCAGGTCCGTGATCTTGAGAAGTGGTTCGCTCATGGTGCTATCCGTGACGATTGCGGGCCAGCAATCCAGCGACGCCCCCGCGTGTCCACAGGACAATGACGAGCAGAATGACGCCGAGCGGCAACTGCCAGTAGATGGTGTAGCTGGACAGTACTTCCTCCAGCGCGAGCAGGATGAATGCGCCCATCAATCCGCCGTAGACGTAGCCGACGCCGCCAAGAATGACCATCACCATGAGCGAGCCCGATTGCGTCCAGAACAGCAGGCTCGGGCTCACCATGCCGTTCTGATTCGCGATGAGCGCGCCGCCAAGACCGGCGATGGCTCCCGCGATCACGAACGCCACGAGCTTGTAGCGAAAGACGGGGAAGCCAATGGCTTCGGTCCGTACTTCGTTCTCGCGGATGCCCTGCAGGATGCGGCCGAACCGCGCATTGACCAGGCATTGCATCAGCACCAGGATGCCGACGAGCAGGAACAGGACCATGAAGTAGAAGCTGAGGTCCTGGGCCAGGTCCAGCCCGAACGGCATCGCGGAGCGCTGCGCCAGGGCGAGCCCGTCTTCGCCGCCGTAGTCGGCCAGCGAGATGAACATGTAGTACAGCATCTGCGCGAAGGCCAGCGTGATCATGATGAAGTAAAGGCCGCGCGTTCGCAGGCTGATGGCGCCGATGACGGCCGCGGCCGCGGCGGCGATCACCATGGCCGCAGGCCATGCGAGCCATGCCGAGTCGATGCCGGACTGGGCCAGGATTCCCACGGTGTAGGCGCCCAGGCCGAAGAACGCGGCGTGGCCGAAACATACCAGTCCCCCGAAGCCGATCAGCAGGTTGAGGCTCGTTGCGACGATCGCGAAAATCATGATGCGCGTCAGCACGCCCACATAGAAATCGTGGCCGAAGGAGGTGGCGATGAACGGAAACGCAATGGCCGCCGCCAGCGCTGCCAGGGCGACTGGCTTGGAGGCCGCTTGATGCAGTGTGGTCATGGCGCTATCCCCTGGCAGGGAAGAGACCCTGCGGTTTCCAGAAAAGCACGGCGGCCATCAACACATAGATCAGCATGGACGCGACGGTCGGGCCCATGCCGGAGGCGACTGCCGGAGAAAAGAAGGCGCGGAACGCCGCCGGGAGCGCGGTCCGGCCCACGGTATCGACGATCCCGACCAGCAGGGCGCCGACCAATGCGCCGCGGATCGAGCCTATTCCTCCAATGACGACGACCACGAAGGCGAGGATCAGGATGCTTTCTCCCATGCCGACCTGGACCGAGAGAAGGGGGCCCAGAAGTGCGCCGGCGACGGCGCACAGCAAGGCGCCGAACCCGAAGACGATCGTGAACAGCCCGGTGATGTTCACGCCCATGGCCGTGGCCATCTCACGGTTGGATGCCCCGGCACGTACCCACATGCCTGCGCGGGTGCGAGAGACCAGCAGGTACAGGATCCATGCCACGACAAGGCCCACGCCGATGATCAGGAGCCGGTAGGCGGGATAGGAAAAGCCTGCGCCGAGGTCGATGGGGCCGGAGAACACCTCGGGCACGTTGAGCTTGACCGGCTGGGTTCCCCAGATCAGTCGAACCACCTCATTGCTGATCAGGATCAGCGCGAAGGTGGCGAGGACCTGCGACAGATGGTCGCGCCTGTACAGGGCGCGCAGCACGGACATCTCCAGCAGCATCCCGATGGCGGCCGTCGCGAGCAGTGCCAGCGGGATCGCCGCCAGGAACGAACCGGTCGCTTGCGTAAGCGACGCCGTCAGGTATGCGCCGAACATGTAGAGCGAACCATGAGCGAGGTTCACCATGTCCATGATCCCGAGGACGAGGGTCAATCCAGCGGCGAGCAGGAAGAGCATCAAGCCAAACTGCAGGCCGTTGAGGCCGGACTCGATCAGCGTGCTCATGATGCGGCGAGCCGGCGGGTTTGGGCGACCAGGCTCGCCGCGAGTTGTGCCGTCAGTTTCCCGATCGTTTCGTCGAGCAGCTTGCCATCAGCGTCGAACGCCGAGCCGGCCGCGGGCACCAGGACTTCATCGGCCAGGACATTCGCGCCCATCTTGCTGAGGATTGCACGCAGGTGGCTTGCAGAGCGAATGCCACCGAAGGGACCCGGAGATGCAGCGAAGAGCGCAACCGCCTTGCCACGAAACGGGGCGAGGCCGGCCTGACCCTGCGCAGGGCGCGAGCACCAGTCGAGCGCGTTCTTCAGCAGCGCGGAGACGGAGCCGTTGTGTTCGGGTGTGGCCACCAGCATGCCGTCGTGGCTCGCGAAATGAGACCGAAGCATGAGCGCGGAAGATGGCACTCCGGTGCGGGCTTCTTCGTCGCCGTCGTAGATGGCCATCGGGAAATCACGCAGGTCGATCAGCGACACCTCCGCGCCTGCCGCGCGAGCTTCGTTCGCGGCGAGCGAGATCAGTTGTCTGTTGAGCGAAGCGGACCGGGCGCTGCCCGCGAGGGCCAGAATCCTTGGCTTGGACATGGTGTCGTTCCCCTATCGCCGATTCAGATCGCCTTCATCCTGCATGCGCCGACGTAGGTGTCGCTATGCGCATCGGTGATCTTGGCGATGGTCTTGTTGGTGACGACGCCAGACGCGTTCTTCTGGACCTGGCGGAGGTAGAAGCTGTTGATGGGGAACTGGTTGGTGTTGAACCTGAATTCGCCACGAGCGGACTGAAAGCGGGCCGCGGCAATCGCGTCGCGCAAGGCGGCCTTGTCCTCGATGTTTCCCTTGACATCCGCCACGGCGCGGTCCAGCAGCCTCACGGCGTCATAGCCTTGAAACGCATACATCGACGGCACGCGGTTGTACGCGGCCTTGAAATCGGCGACGAATTTCTTGTTGGCGGGATTGTCGAGGTCCGAGGCCCAGTGGGAAGAGTTGTAGAGGCCGACCATGGAGTCGCCAAGTGCCCGGATGGTGTCTTCGTCTGCCGAATAGCCGGGCACGAAGTACGGGACTTGTTTGTCCAGCCCGGAAGCAATCAGCTGCTTGATGAAGTTGACCCCCATCGCGCCCGGCAGGAAGAAGAACAGGGCGTCCGGCTTGTTGGCGCGGATCTGGGAGATTTCCGATGCAAAGTCGAGCTCGCCCATCTTCACGTAGGTTTCTTCGGAAATCTCGCCCTTGAAGGTGCGCTTGAAGCCAGCCAGGTTCTCACGGCCGCCGGCGTAGTTGGGAGCGAGGATGTAGGCCTTCTTGTAGCCCTTGTCGCTCATGTACTTGCCCATGGCTTCAGCCTGGCCGTCGTTCTGCCATGACAGGCCGAAGAAGTAAGGGTTGCACTGTGCCCCGGCCAGGCTGGCCGGGCCCGCCGCGGTGCTGATGTAGAACGTCTTTGCCGCGAAGGTGGGCGGGGCGATGGCAAGCAGCACATTGGAATAGACCACGCCCGTCATGAAGTCGACCTTGTCGCGCTTCAGGAACTTGTCAGCCAACTGCTTGCCGACATCCGCGCTGGCTTGGTCGTCACCTTCCACGACTTCAGCGGGCAGTCCACCGATCTTGTTGCCTGTCTCCTTCAGGGCCAGGTTGAAGCCGTCGCGGATCTCGATGCCCAGGCTGGACAGTGGCCCGGAGAGCGTGCTGATGTAGCCGATCTTGACTTTGTCCGCGGCGTGGCTTGAGAGCGCCAATGAAAGCGCGAAGGGCAGAAGCAGCCATTTGATATTCATGAGAAATCTCCAGGAAGGGAATTGAATCCCAAAGTTGAATCGTGAACTTCGGTGCAAAATTCAAACAGGGCCGGCCTTGTATTCGATCGAGCCGCCCGGAAGGAAAAAAAGAAATGTCACGGTCCCGCCAGTGACGGTGGGATAGTGGCTCGAGTCGGGCTCGAAAACGCGCCAGCCTGCGCCGGTCCCGCAAAATTGTCCGGTTGGATCGACAGGGGCGATCATGTTGATTTCGCCCCGAGGATGGCGGTGGAAATTCCCCTTTACATTGCGAAGCTTGCCGCTTTCCACGGTAAATCCGTGCGTGGCATCCGAAGCTTGGGCGATCCGTCCGCGCCGATAGTCTGGGCCGTCGATTTCCGCGTAGCACGCCCAGCCCTCGTCGATGCCTGCGCGCAGCAGGGTCAGCAGCGTGTTGAAACGCTCGGTCGATGCACCGTAGCGGTCGTTCAATTGTGTTTCAAGCTCCGCATTCAGCGGCTTGCCGCCCACGAAGTCCAATAGTTCATGAACTGCTTTGATCAATGCCGCCTTGCTCGGGCCGGTGGGCAGTGCGTCAGCTGCCTCGCGAGGGACTTCGATCTTGGTCATTTCTTGGCTTTCTTCGTGGATGAAAGTTTCGGTGTCATTGCGATCATAGGAGGCCGAACCAGGTCAGGGTAATTAATGTTCGGCGCCCTGTTATTCCAGAAAGTGATAGTGATCGGGCGCTCCAAATCGGTGCGAAAGGAGCGTCGAAGGTGCGGGCTTGACCAGACGCGCGGTCCGTCCTTTGCACTCGTGGCGGTATGAATGAAAGTTATAGACGTTGTTAATAGTTTGATTGTTCAACGGTGAATCCCGCGACTAAAGTCCTTTCCAATTCGCCGCGCCATGTTGGTCGGCAGTGGCAGACCGGAGAAACAATGAACCCGTCCATCTCTCTTCCCGCTTCGCTGCGCTTCACGCGCAATTTCATCGACGGCGAATTCGTGACCGGGAACAAGTTGTTCCCGAACATCTCGCCGATCAATGGAAGGAAAATTGCCGATGTGCATGAAGCCGGCGCGGACTTGGTCGACGACGCCGTCCGCGCGGCTCAGGCTGCGCTCCACGGCCCATGGGGCGCCATGTCACCCGTTGAGCGCGCCGCGATGCTGCACGGGGTTGCGAATGGGATCGAGCGCCGCCTCGATGATTTCGTGGCAGCGGAAGTTGCAGATACCGGCCGGCTCGTGGAGCAGGCACGCACGCTCGATGTCTACCGCGGCGTCGCGAACTTCCGCACATTTGCCGATCTGGTCAAGGTCGCCGGCAGCGAGGCATTCGAGATGCGGGCCGCCGACGGCAGCAACCTGCTCAACTACACGGTGCGCAAACCGCATGGCGTCATCGGGATCATCTCGCCCTGGAACTTGCCGCTTCTGCTCCTGACGTGGAAGGTCGCTCCAGCATTGGCGTGCGGCAACACCGTCGTGGTGAAGCCCTCGGAAGAAACACCGTCGTCGGCAACCCTCCTGGCCGAGGTCATCCGCGATGCTGGCGTTCCCGCAGGCGTATTCAATCTGGTGCACGGGTTCGGGCCGGACTCGGCGGGAGAGTTCCTGACCCGGCACCCGGGGATCGATGCCATCACGTTCACGGGCGAATCACGCACCGGCGAGGCGATCATGAAAGTCGCTGCGCAAGGGGTGAGGGAAGTCTCCTTCGAGCTCGGAGGAAAGAATGCCGCGGTCGTCTTTGCCGATGCCGATTTCGACGAGGCCGTCAAAGGCGTGCTGCGCTCGACATTCACCAACTCGGGGCAAGTCTGTCTCTGCTCGGAGCGGGTCTATGTCGAACGGCCCATCTTCGATCGCTTCGTGGCTGCATTGAAGGCCTCGGCCGAAGCGCTGCGGATCGGCTCGCCGGACGAGCCCGGCGTGAACATGGGATCGCTCATCTCGCACGCCCATCGCGAGAAGGTGCTGTCGTACTTCAGACTGGCTGTGGAGGAGGGGGCGACGGTGGTGACGGGCGGTGGCGTCCCCACGTTCGGCGATGAGCGTGACAGCGGTGCGTTCGTCCAGCCCACGATCTGGACCGGGCTCCCGGACACGGCCCGGTGCGTGGTCGAGGAAGTCTTCGGCCCCGTCTGCCACATCGCGCCGTTCGACACCGAAGACGAGGTCGTGCGCCGGGTCAACGACAGCCGCTATGGGCTGGCTGCAAGCGTCTGGACCACCAACCTGAAAAAGGCCCACAACATCTCGCGACGCTTGCATGTCGGCATTGCCTGGGTCAACACCTGGTTCACGCGGGACCTGCGCACGCCGTTCGGCGGGACGAAGCTGTCGGGCCTGGGCCGGGAAGGAGGGCGGCATTCGCTGGACTTCTATTCCGAGATCAGCAACATCTGCATCCAGCTCTGAGGGGTTTCCATGAACGCAGCAATCAGCCGGGTCGTCCCGGGCAAGGCCAAGCCGAGGGGGCGCTTCCCCCACTACAGGCGGGCCGGCGATTTCATCTTCGTCTCCGGCACGAGTTCGCGCCGGCCGGACAACAGCTTCGAAGGTGTCAGCTCGGATGAGATGGGGACGACCTCGCTGGACATCCGCGCGCAGACCCGGGCCGTCATCACGAACATCTCGGAGATCCTCTCCAGCGCTGGCGCCTCTCTCTCGGACCTCGTGGAGATCAGTGCTTACCTGGTCAACATGAATGACTTCGGTGGCTACAACGAGGTCTACGGGCAGTTCTTCGACGAGAGCGGTCCGACTCGCACGACAGTGGCCGTTCATCAACTGCCGCATCCGCATCTGTTGATCGAGATCAAGGCGATCGCCTGGAAGCCGCTCGGCTCTGACAGCTGACCTGGCATTCGACTTTCTGAAGGGCACCTCATGTACAAGTACGGCCGACCATTGAACTTCCAGCGCTGGCTGGACGAGAACGCGCATCTTCTCAAGCCGCCGGTGGGCAACCAGCAGATCTGGAAAGACGGCGACATGATGGTCACTGTCGTTGGCGGCCCGAACAAGCGCAGCGACTTTCACGATGACCCGATCGAAGAGTTCTTCTACCAGTTCAAGGGAAATGCGTTTCTCCTGATGTGGGACCGCGGTCAATACGACCGTGTCGAACTCAAGGAGGGAGACATGTTCCTGATGGCGCCGCACATCCTGCACTCGCCGCAGCGGCCCGAGCCGGGCAGCCTGTGCCTGGTGATCGAGAGACAGCGTCCCAAGGGTGAAGTCGACGCATTCCAGTGGTCTTGCGCGCGCTGCGGGGCCGTGCTGCAGCGCTACGAGAAACATCTCGAGAGCATCGTCGCCGATCTGCCTCCGATCTATGAGCGCTTCTACGCCACGAGCGAGCAGGAACGCACCTGCCTCCAGTGCGGGGAGGTGCATCCGGGGCGGGACGCGACGTCTTGGCACAACGCGCTTCATTCGGCGCATCGGCTTTGATCCCTTCGCCCTGTGTTTCCAGCATCAACGGCAGCCTGTCATGAACACACCAAGAAAAATCGACATTCATTCGCATCATTTCCCGCTGGTGACTCGTGCGGAGGCGGTGGCGTTCAGTCCGGAAGCTGGTCCCTGGTTGCGCATCGACGCGGATGGCGAGCACGGGCAGATCATGCAGAACGATCGGCCTTTCCGCCCCATTGATCGCGTCCTCTGGGACGCGGAGGCGAGGCTGAATGAAATGGATGCCCAAGGAGTGGACGTCCAGATCAGTTGCGCCACGCCCATCATGTTCGGCTACAGCGCGCCGGCGCGCGCGGCGGCCGACTGGGCTCGGCGGATGAATGACCACGCGCTCGAGTTTGCCAGCGCCGACACGAGCCGGCTCAAGGTACTTGCACAGGTGCCTTTGCAGGATCTCGACCTGGCATGCGCTGAAGCGTCCCGGGCCAGGGCGGACGGCCATGTGGGCGTGCAGATCGGCAACCACCTCGGTGATCGCGACATGGATGACGATCATCTGGTCGACTTCCTCATCCACTGCGCGAACGATGACATTCCTGTCCTTGTCCATCCATGGGACATGATGGGCGGCGCGGGCAGGATGAAGAAGTGGATGATGCCGTGGCTGGTCGCCATGCCCGCGGAAACCCAGCTGGGCATCCTGTCGCTCATCCTGTCCGGTGCCTTCGAGCGAATCCCGAAGTCGCTCAAGATCTGCTTTGCGCACGGCGGCGGTGCATTTGCATATCTGCTGGGGCGAGTGGACAACGCCTGGGCTCATCGCGACATCGTCCGGCAGGACTGCCCGCATCCGCCGTCCAGCTATGTCGATCGGTTCCATGTCGACAGCGCGGTGTTCGAGCCGCGCGCACTCAGATTGCTGAGCGAGGTCATGACAACCGACCATGTGATGCTGGGGTCGGACTATCCCTTCCCGCTAGGCGAGCCCAGGATCGGCGCATTGATCGAAAGCTCGGACTTCTTGTCGCCTTTGGCCAAGTCCAGAATGCTCGCCGGCAATGCCAGCGACTTCTTCGGACTGTCGGGGGCCAGGCAAGCGCAGGCGCGCGGTCGGCACGACGCCTTCGACGCCATCTGACCCGAGGAAGCGGCGACGGCGGTCTTCGCTGGCGAGAGGATTCAGCCCCGCGGCGGCCGCGTCTCGGCGAAGCTGGGTCGCGCCTGCATCGCAGCCAGGGCGTGACGGATGTTGGGCCGGTCCGACAGCAACTGGGTGCCCTCAGGGAACATCGAGATGTAGGTGAGCAGGGGAGTCAGCAACAGATCGGCGTACGAGGGTGATGCGCCGCCGATGAAGTCGCGGCCCGCATAGCCGCGTTCGAGTGCTGCGAGCGGGCGCGACAGCTCCCGCACCGCCTGGTCGATCACGGTGCGATCGGGCCGGCCGTCCGCGCCGCGCGGGAAGAGGTACTGAAGCACGTAGCGCCGCGCGATCGTGTCGTAGAGGTAGCCGTTGACCGCGCTGACCCATTGTTCGGTGCGTGCGCGGTCGATCACCATCCCGGGGTTCAGCGACGGGCCGTCGAAGCTCTCGTCGACGTAGCGCAGGATCGCACTGGTCTCCCAGATCTCGGTCGGGCCGTCGCACAGCGCCGGCATGCGCTGGAACGGATGGATGGCGCTCAGCTCCGGCCCGTCGGGCAGGCAGACGTGCATCGTGTACGGCACGCCCTTTTCCGCGAGCGCGAGCCGCGCGGCCCACGTGTAGCTGCTGCGCGGCTCGCCGTACAGCGTCAGCGTCGCGGCACTGCCGCGTGCGTCGAGCAAGTCGTTGAGCCGGTTGAAGACCGAGTTCCAGCCCTGGCCATGGCCGTTGCGCGCCGCTTCGGCCGGGAAGCCGCTGTGCCGCATCTGCAGCTCGGTGCCGCCGTCCTTCGGGACGAAGTCGATCTCCACCAGCGTCTTCGTGCCAGCCATCGGCCCGCCGCCTTCCCAGGCCCAGGTGTAGGCAAGGCGTGCCGGCCGCCGGATTTCGCGGTATTCGCCGCCGACCGCGTGACCGTCGCGCTCGCGGTCGTGGATCGCGAGCCGCCAGTGGCCGTCGATGCGCGCGTCGACCTCGGCGGAGGTCACCGTCATCCCGCGTGGGCAATGCCAGCGGCGGAGGATCGCGGGATCGATGAAGGCGTCGAACACCTGTTCGCGCGGGGCACGGATGAAACGGGTCAGCAGGAGGGTGTGGTCGGAGTTCATCGGAGCGTCTTTCTGGGAGAAGTGCGGCGGGCCGTGCGCGGAGCGCGACGGGGCAGGGGGGCGGGCGGCGATCCGCCGTCACCACCTTCGAGCAGTTCGGCAAGGCGGTCGAGGCTGTCTTCCCAGAACTGGCGGTACTGGGTGAGCCAGTCGTGCGCGGCGCGCAAGCCGGGGCCGTGCAGGCGGCAGATGCGCCACTGCGCATCCACCTCGCGCTCGATCAGCCCGGCCTGTTCGAGCACCTTCAGGTGCCGTGAGATCGCGGGCCCGGAGATCGCGAACGGCTCGACCAGCGCGCCGACATGGGTCTGGCCGTGCGCGAGCCGGGCGAGGATCGCACGGCGGGTCGGGTCGGCGAGTGCCGCGAAGGTGGGGCTGAGGAGGTCCGGCAATCCATTCATGCTTCGCATTTAACAAGATCGTTAAATTAAACGCAAGCCGCGTCGCAGCACGCCCTCGCTTCCGGCGCTTCGCACCCGTGAGTGGCAGCGCCCAGGCATCGCGGCAGGCGCGGGAAAGGCAGGCAGAATTCATCGGACGCAGGGGAAGGTTCTCCAGGCGATACGGAGGAGAAAGCCATGCCAGTGGCCCGGACAACGCATCTCGGCGTCGTCGTCGGCAGCGACGATGCCGCATCGAACGGCACCTACGCCTGGAAGGGCGTGCCTTTCGCCAGGCCGCCCCTCGGCGCGTTGCGATGGAAGGCGCCCGTCGACGCCGAGCCCTGGCTCGTCCCAAGAGAGACCACGAAGTTCGCCGAGGCCTGCGCGCAGTACGGCCGCATCTATGGCCCCGGCGCGAACAACACCTACGACGCGACCATCGGCACCACGCTGAACCAGGCGGTGGGCAGTGAGGACTGCCTCTACCTGAACATCTGGCAGCCGTCGAACGGCGAGGCCACGCTGCCTGTCATCGTCTTCGTGCATGGCGGCAGCAATGTGTCGGGCTTCACGGCGGACCCGGTCTACGACGGCGCCGCGCTCGCGAAGGCTGCCAACGCGGTCGTGGTGACGGTGAACTATCGCCTCGGCATCTTCGGCTTCCTCGACCTGCCGCAGCTCAAGGGCAGTGGCGATGCGTGGACGGATTCAGGCAATTTCGCGTTGCTGGACATCTTCAAGGCGCTGCAATTCGTGCAGCGCAACATCGCGCGTTTCGGTGGTGATCCGGGTCAGGTCACGTTGATGGGCCAGTCGGCCGGTGCCATCAACGTTTATGCGCTGATGGTCTCGTCGCTGCTGGCTGACGCCCAGCCGAGGCTGTTCCATCGTGCCGTGCCGCTGAGTGGCGGCCTGTCGCTGCCGGCCAACCTGCCGGCGGGTTCGATCCCGACGCTCAACCCGGCGCCGGTGGCGTCAGCGCAAGGCCAGGCGCTGCTGGCCAGCCAGTTGATCGCCGATGGCCTTGCCACGGATGCGCCAACTGCGCAGGCCTGCCTGTCAACGTGGACGAGTGCGCAGGTCGCTGACTACCTCCGGTCGAAAAGCGCCAAGGAGCTGCTCATGACAGTGGTGACCCGGCTCGCGCCGCTGGGGCTGGCCGGCTCCGGACCCATTCCGGATGGAAACGTGCTGCCCGCCGACCCCATTGCGGCCATCCGGGCGGGCCGCTACCTTCGGGTGCCGGTGCTCGCCGGCAACACGCGCGACGAGGCGAAGCTGTTCCCCACCTTTCTCGCCCTGTCGCCTGCCCTGGGGGGCGCGAGCGGACGGCTGGTCAGCGATGCGGTGCTCTTCTCGACGCAGCTTGCCTACGACCCCGACGCGCCGCCCGCAGTCGCCATCGAGCATTGGATTCCCGCCCAATACCTGCCGGTGGAGGCGCCCGGCACGGGCTTCAACGCGAAGACGGACCTGCTCAACCAGATCTTCTTCATCGCGAGCCGCAACGACATCCTCGATGCACTCAGGTGCCGCCAGGACGGTGTGTGGTACTACCGGTTCGATTGGGACGAGGAGCCGGCGCCCTGGAACGACATCTACGGCGCCGCCCATGTCTTCGATCTTCCCTTTCTTTTCGGCAACTTCGGCCCCTCGCTCTTCGCCGGCATCGCGAACAGCGCGGTCAACCGGCCGGGCCGGCTCGCGCTGTCGGAGGCGATGATGAAAAGCCTGGGTGCCTTCGCCAGGACCGGAGACCCGAACCACACGTCGCTCGGCACCGCTTGGCCGCGCTGGCCCGCCACCTTGGTCTTCGACGCCACGCTGGTCGAGAAGCGCATCTCGGTGCAGCCGGCGCCGGCCGCCGAATAGCCCTCGACCTGCGCCCTCGCGCCGACTCTGGTCGAATGGGGCTTCAGCCGCCCAACAAAACAAGATGGATGAGAGTCGAGAACCCGGTCTACGTGCCTGAAGCAGCAGGCCGCCTGTTGAACGTGCCCTTGTGGCTTCTTGCGCTGTTCACCTTCAGCGGCACGCTCGCGATGCATATCTTCGTGCCCGCGCTGCCCTTCGCGGCCGAGGGTCTGGGGGCCAGTCCCGGCGCGATGCAACTCACCATCAGCCTCTACATTGCCGGCCTCGCCGTCGGGCAACTGATCTACGGGCCGCTGGCCGACCGCTTCGGAAGGCGGCCCACGCTGATGGCCGGGCTCTCGCTCTACACCCTGGCGGGCCTCGCGGCGGCCATGGCGCCGAGCGCATCGTCGCTCATCGTCTCGCGCCTGTTCCAGGCCCTGGGCGGTTGCGCGGGGCTGGTGCTGGGGCGCACCATCGTTCGTGACACCAGCAGCTTCGAGGATTCCGCGCGCAGACTCGCGCTGATGAACCTCATGGTCATCGTCGGCCCGGGCGTGGCGCCGATCGTGGGTGTCGCGCTGGCCTCGACGCTGGGCTGGCGTTCGATCTTCTTCGCACTCGCGACGCTCGGCGCGGTCAACCTGATCTTCAGTTGGCGCCTGCTGCCGGAGACCGGCGCCGCGCCCGCGGGCGCTCATGCGAGCATGGGCGCGGTGGGCCGCAACTACGCGCGGTTGGTCCGCTCGCCCCGCTTCCTGGGCTATGCCGTGGGCGGCGGCTGCGCGACCACGGCGATGTATGCCTTCATCGCGGCGGCACCCTTCATCTTCGTGCATCAGCTCCGCCGGCCGGCGCACGAAGTCGGCTTCTACCTGGCGTTGCTGATGTCGGGCATCGGCTTGGGCAGCGTCATCGCGACGCGCCTGATCCGCAAGGTGCGCATGCGGCGCCTGCTGGTCGCAGCCAACGCGGCGAGCGTGCTGGCCGCCATCGTCTTCCTGGCCGGCGCCTTGATGGATCGGCTGAGCGTGCCCTGGGTCATGGTCACGATGTTCATCTTCATGATCGGCTCCGGCGTGGCATCGCCCGCGGCGCTGACGGAGGCGATCAGCGTGAACCCGCTGGCGACCGGCTCGGCGTCTGGGCTCTACGGCTTCACGCAGATGGCGGTGGGGGCGCTGTGCACCGCGCTGGTGGGACTCGGCTCGGACCCGGCGCTGTCCGCGGCGCTGGTGCTGGTCGGCGCCGGAATCGTGGGGCAGTCGGGCTTCTGGATGGCGTCCCGCGCGGCGCGCGCCTGAATCACCCTTCGGCCGAGGCTCCCAGCGCGGCCCCACGCGGCATGCGCCCCAGTGCGCCGATGATCGCCGTCGCGACCAGCACCAGCACCGCGCTCGCCAGCATGGTGCTGGAGATGCCGTAGCCGTCGACCACCACGCCGCCCAGCAGGGCGCCTGAGGCGATCGCGACCTGGAACCCGGTGACGAGCAAGGCCTGTCCCGCCTCCGGCGCATCGGGCTCGGCCTTCAGCATCCAGCCGGTGAGCGCAACGGGGATCAGGCCGAAGGCGATACCCCAGACGATGACCACGGCCGCACCGGCCAGCGCGCCGTCGCCCACCATCGTCGAAAGCAACAGCGCCGCCGCGAGCAGCACGGCAGCCAGCAGCGTGGTGCCGCGCACGCTGCGCGCCACCAGGTTGCCGCCAGCGAAGGTGCCGACGAAGCCCGCTGCGCCGTAGGCCAGCAGCAGGGCGGTCACCGCCCCCGAGTCCAGTGCGAAGACCTGCTGCAGCAGCGGCTTCAGATAGGTATAGGCCGCGAAGTGTCCGGCGATGAGGAAGAGCACCGCCAGCAGGCCCACCTGCGCCATGCGCCGTGTCAGCGGGATGAGCAGATCGCGCGGGCGGATGGCACGCGCCGGCGGCATGGCCGGCAGCAGCCACATCTGCACCGACAGAACGACGGCCGCGAGCAGGCCCGTCACCGCGAATGCGGCACGCCAGCCGGCGGCATTGCCAAGGAAGGCACCGGCGGGCACGCCGAGGACGGTGGCGAGCGAGATCCCCGCCAGCACCAGCGACATGGCACGGGCTTGCGAGACCGCAGGCACGAGCTGCGTTGCCGCGCTCGGCGCGAAGGTCCAGAAGCCGCCCACGCACAGGCCGAGCAGCAGGCGCGCGACCAGCATGGTGGCGAAATTGGGCGCGAAAGCGGCGAGCAGGTTGGAGGCCAGCAACAAGACGGTGAGCGCGATCATCACGGTGCGCCGGTCCAGGCGGCCCGCGGCCACGATCAGCGCCGGTCCCGCGAAGGCGGCGAGCACGCCCGGCATCGTGACCATGAGTCCGGCCGTGCCGTCGGAGACCTTCAGGCCGCTGGCGATGTCGGTCAGCAGGCCGATGGGGAGGAACTCGGTGGTGACCATCGCGAAGGTGCCAACCGCGATGGAGGCGACAGCGAGCCAGGCGGAGCGGGGTGTCTGGGCGTGCGGGGGCGTCAGCGCTTCGGTGCAGGTGGTGCAGGGTGCGTTCATGGGCGAGGAGCAAGGGAATCGATTCGGGCGCGCGGCGCGCGGCGGAAGAAGGGAGTGTGGAGTGCCCGGGCCGGCCCGGAACACGCCATCGGGAAGCTGTGCGTTTCCCATTCGCCAACAATGCGCCAGGAGGCGCCTTGCGGTGCCATGCGAAGGCTCGGAAGTGACGGCAGTGCAAGGTCTCGCCCAAGGCGCGGCGCTCAGCGCGGCGTTGGTATCGCTGCTGGGCATCTCGCCACCGGCTGGCGGGATCATCGAATACATTCCAGCGCTGATGACGCGCTTGACTGAACAATCTCCTCTGGAGGGCTTCGATCCTCCCTTGCCCGACACCGACCGGTACTTCTTCGCGATCCTCCCCGACGCCGAGGCCGCCGCGCGCATCGCACGGCTGGCCGAGCAACTGCGCGGCGCCCACGGATTGAAGGGCAAGGCGCTGGGCGTGGGGCGCTTCCACATCACCTTGCATCACGTCGGCGACTACCCGGACCCTCGGCAGGAGACCGTGGACCGCGCCTGCGACGCGGCGGCGAGCGTGATCGCATCACCGTTCCAGGTGGGACTCGACCGCGTGGGGAGCTTCGCGCGCAGGCCGCGCAACATGCCGCTCGTCATGCTGGGGGGCGATGGTCTCATCGCGCTGAGTGCATTCCAGCAGGTGCTGGGGGTTGCGCTGGCCAGGGCGGTGGTGGGGAAACCGGCAAGTGCGGGCTATACGCCGCACCTGACCTTGCTGTACGACGACCACCACGTGCCGGTGCAGCCCATCGAGCCGATCAAGTGGGAGGCCCGTGAGTTCGTTCTCGTGCACAGCCTCATCGGGCAAGGCCGGCACCGGACGGTGGCGCGGTTTCCGCTGATGAACTGAGCGAAGCCGCGTTCCCATTCACCGGTCCAGCAGCCTCGCGATCTCGTCGACCTCGCGCTGGAGTATCGGAACCACTTCCTGCTGGCGCTCGGCCGTCATGCGGCTCGTGATGGCCGCGATGGTCAACGCGGCCACTGGGGCGCCGAAGCGATTCAGCACCGGCAGGCCCACGGCCGTGACGCCGGGCACGGCCTTCTCTCCGATCGAGGCAAAGCCGCACGCGCGCGCGGACGCCACTGAATCGCGCAAGCCCGCCTCATCCAGGTTGCCGTAGCCGGCGAGCCGGGGGGCCACGGCCGCGAAGACCTCCTCGCGTTCGGCTTCCGGCAGCGCGGCGAGCAGCGCAAGCCCACCCGCATTCACCCCCAGCGGCTGCCGACTGCCGACGGGTACGACCGGTGTCTGGATCGGGAAGTGCCCTTGCGTGCGGCTGACGCAGAAGGCATCGAAACCACGGCGAATGAAGAGGAAGGAGGTGTCGCCCGTCTCGTCCGCCAGCCGTTGCAGCGAAGGTGCACAGAGATCGTGCAGGCTGAACTGCGGCGCGGCCGCGAGCCCCAATTCGAAGATCAGCGCACCAAGTTGGTAGCGGCGCGTCACGGGATCGCGCGCGACCAGTTCTTCTGCTTCGAGCGCCTTGAGCACGCGATGCGCGGTCGGGCGCTCCAGTCCGCAGAGGTCGGCGATCTCCGTGAACCGAAGGCCACGATCGCGGTGATCCGCCAGCAGCCGCAGGAGAGCGGCGACGCGGCGGATGCCTTGGGTGCCGGAAACGATCGTGTCGCGGCCGGCACCAGGAGTGGTTTCGATATCCATTTATTGGAATTATGGAAGAGCCGGATGGCGCATGCAATCTGGTTTTTCTACTCTGGCACTGAGTTTGCATCAGCTATTGGCAACTCGCAACATAGTTCCACTGATTGGATATTGTAATGATCCCAAGAGACAGAATCGACTACTCGGCCATCATCGACCGCCCGCCGCTCAAGGCGCCGGCGGGCACGCGTCTCATCGTCTGGCCCATCGTGAACGTGGAGGACTGGGACATCTCCCGCTCCATGCCGCGCCAGGTGCTGCCGCCGCCCACTGGCGTGACGACCCTGCCCGACGTGCCGAACTGGGCCTGGCACGAGTACGGCATGCGCGTCGGCTTCTGGCGCCTGAAGGCCGCGCTGGACAATCTGGGCATCGTGCCCACGCTGTCGATCAACGGCCGCGTCTGCACGAGCTACCCGCGCATTGCCGAAGCGGCACGCGACGCGGGCTGGGAGTTCATGGGCCACGGCTTCGTGCAGATGCCCACGCACCAGGTGCTCGACCAGGCCGCGATGATCCGCGACACGGTGAAGGCCATCACCGACTTCACTGGCCGCGCGCCGCTCGGCTGGCTCGGCCCCGGGCTGACGCAGACGCTGGACACGGTCGACCTGCTGCATGCCAACGGCATCCGCTACATCGGCGATTGGGTGCTCGACGACCAGCCCGTGCCGTTGCGCACGAACACCGGCGAGATGGTCGCGATGCCTTACCCCGTCGAGCTCAACGACATCCCCATGATGGCCGTGCAGCACCACCGCGCGGAGGAGCTGCTGCAGCGGGTGAAGGACAGCTTCGACCGCCTCTACGTCGAGAGCACCGACAGCGTCCGCGTGCTGGGCCTCGCGGTCCATCCTTTCCTGAGCGGCGTGCCGCATCGCATCAAGTACTTCGAGCAGGCGCTGGCGTACATGCACGGCCATGAGGGCGTGCGCTTCATGACCGGCGCGGAGATCCTCGAGTGGTATTCGGCGCGGAAGCCCGGAGCCGCGGCATGAACGCACGCGCGCCGCAGCAACTCAACATGAAGCTGCTGTCCCAGAACGACCTGGGCGGCTATGGCGGCGTGGGCGAGGGCATGGCCATGCAGATCACGGCCGACGGCCGTCGCATCCTCTGGCTCGCGCACGAGGGAGCGCCGAAGAACTTCAGCGGCGTCGACGTGAGCGACCCGCGCACGCCGAAGCTGATCGCGCAGACCGAGTTGCCGCATGCCTCGGTGCGTTCGAACTCGCTGGAGATCTCGGGCCACCTGATGGCCGTGGCCTACCAGGTCAGCCGCCCGGGCCTCGCGCCCGCGGGCTTCGACCTGTTCGACATCTCGGTGCCGGAGTCGCCGCGCCTCATCTCGCACTTCGACGCCTCGGGCCCGCACTCGCGCGGCTGCCACACGCTGTGGTTCGTGGACGGCGAGACGGTGCACATGGCCTGCAGCGACCCGGAACTGGTGCCGCGCAATCCCAAGGACGACCAGGTCTATCGCATCATCGACGTGCGCAATCCGTCGAAACCCACGCCGCTCGGTCGCTGGCACCTGCCCGGCACGATGGAAGGCGACGCCGAGGCGCCACCGAAGCGCCTGGCGCCGGCGTTCGACTCCGGCTTCCGCGCGCACAACAGCAACGTGTATCCACAGCGGCCCGACCGCTGCTACCTCGGCTTCCTGGACGCTGGCGCGTTCATCATGGATATCTCGGACAAGAGCCGGCCCACGCCCGTCTCGCGCTTCTTCAATTCGCCGCCCTTCAAGGGCTTCACGCACACCGCCTTGCCGCTCTTCGAGCGCGAGCTGCTGCTCGTGAGCGACGAGACGGTGCAGGACGACGCGGCCGACTGGCCCAAGCTGATGTGGATGGTTGACATGAGCGAGGAGAGCAACCTCGTCAGCATCTCCACGCTGCCCATGCCGCCGGTCGACGTCTTCAAGCGACGCGGCGGGCGCTTCGGCGGCCACAACCTGCATGAGAACCCGCCGGTGGCGGGCGCGTTCCAGTCCGAGAGGATCGTCATCGCCACGCTGTTCAACGGCGGCGTGCGCGCCTACGACCTCGCGGACCCCTATGCGCCGCAGGAGATCGCGTACTTCGTGCCGCCCGCGCCCAACGGCTCGCCGGCAGGCGCGGTGCAGATCAACGACGTGTTCGTCGATGACCGCGGCATCGTGTTCGCGGCGGACCGTCACACGGGCGGCCTCTACGCGATCGAGATGTCGATCTAGCATGGCGAGCGACGCGCTTTCTCCGTCGATGGGCGCGGTGCGCGATGCGCGCACGCCCGTCATCGTGGTCTCCGGCTTCCTTGGTGCCGGCAAGACGACGCTGCTCAAGCGCGTGCTGCAGACACCCGAGCTGGCGCATTCGCTGCTGGTCGTGAACGAGATCGGCGAGATCGGCATCGACCACCACCTGCTGGAGCGTTCCGACGACCGGACGCTGCTGCTGGACAACGGCTGCATGTGCTGCCAGTTGCGCGGCGACCTGCAGGAGCTGCTGGTGGACGTGGGCATGCGCCGCAAACGCGGTGAGCTGCCCGGCTTCGACCGCGTGATCATCGAGACCAGCGGCCTGGCCGATCCGGGGCCGGTGGCTCGCACGCTCTACAGCGATGCGCCGCTGCTTCGGGAGTACCGCCTCGGCCATGTCGTGACGCTGGTCGACCCGACCAACGTCGTCGGGCGCGAAGCAGCGCCGGCCATCGCCGCGCGGCAGGTGGCCGCGGCCGACCGGATCGTGTTCTCGAAAAGCGATCGCGCCACGCCCGAGCAGCGCGCCGAAGCGCATGCATGGATGCGCTCGATCAATGCCTATGCTGTGTGCGAGGACGCCGCCCACGGCGAGATCGACGCCGCCGCGCTGGCCGATGCGACACCCTTCGCCTGGCGCGCGCCGGAGGAGGGGGCCTATCTCGGTCGCCACGTCGCGCCGCACCCGGCGGAGGTGGCGAGCTTCGCGCTGACCTTCGATGATCCCTTGCCTCGCGCCTTGTTCCGGGAGTTCGTCGACCTGCTCGTGCGCCTGCGCGGCCCCGACCTGTTGCGCGTGAAAGGCATCCTGCGTTTCGACGATGCGCCCGCGCCGGTCGTGATGCAGGGCGTGGGCCATGTCTTCGATCGCGAGGTGGCGCTGCCGCGTGGAGCCTCCGCCCCCGATCGCTCGACGCTGGTTGTCATTGCGCGCCGCATCGCACGTGCCGACGTGCAGGCGCTCTGGCAAGTGCTGAACGCACTCGCGCCTGCCACCGAACCCACTGAATTCACTGAATCCGTTTCATCATTGTCCAGAGGAGAATCTTCATGACCACGCGTCGCCGTCTCGTTGCCGCCGTGCTTTCTTCCGCCTTGTTCGGCGCCGCCACCCTGGCCGCCGCGCAGGGACCGCAGGCCGCCTATCCTTCCAAGCCCATCCGCATGGTCGTGGGCTTTCCCGGCGGAGGCATCACCGACGTGATCGCGCGCGCCGTGGCGGCGCAGCTCAGCATCGAACTGGGCCAGTCGGTGTACGTCGACAACAAGCCTGGCGCGGGCACCACCATCGCCGCGGACTTCGTCGCGAAGTCCGCGCCGGATGGCTATACCCTGCTGCTGCAGGATGTGACCACGCATGCGATCAATGCCAGCCTGTACCCCAAGCTGCCGTACGACACGGTCAAGGATTTCTCGCCGGTCGGCATGGTGGCTTCCACGCCGCTGATGCTGGTGGTCAACAGCAACTCGCCGGTGAAGACCGTGCAGGACCTGTTCGCGGAGCAGCGCAAGAAACCGGGGAACTACGGGTCGTCGGGCAACGGGACGATCATCCATCTGTCCGGTGCGATGTTCGCGAGCGCTGGTGGCATCGCGCCCGTGCACATTCCGTACAAGGGCAGCGCGCCGGCGACGACGGCGCTGCTGGGCGGCGAGATCGACTACTTCTTCAGTAGTCTGCCGCCGGCCTTGGCGCAGGTGAAGGCGGGCAAGTTGCGCGCGTTGGCGGTGACCACGCCGAAGCGGGTGGCTTCGGCGCCTGACGTGCCGACGATGATGGAGGCCGGGGTGCCGAAGTTCGAAGTGGTGCTCTATAACGGGATCATGGGGCCGGCTGGATTGCCGGCACCGATCGTCGATAAGCTCAACGCGGCGATCGGGAAGGTGCTGGGGTCGCCGGAACTGAAGACGGCGTATCAGAACCTGGGCGCGGATGTGGTGACCACCACGCCGGCGCAGTTCACGAAGGTGCTCGCGCATGAGATGGCGACGTATGCGCCGATCGTGAAGGCGACGGGCGCGAAGGTGGAGTGAGTCGGGTCCGTCGGCGGCGGATGATCGCGCGTTGCATTGGGCGTCGGTTGCCACAACCTACGACGCCCGGCGAGCGGCGCGCAGCCAAGCCTCAATCTTCCGGCAGGTACTTGTTGCCGTTCGCCTTGTACTTCGCGACGGCCCGGGCCAGTTCCGCATGCTCCTCGCATGCCTGCGTGCACGCCCGGGCCAGCGTGGCAAGGCGTGCCTCGGCCTTGGGCAGGTCACCCGTCATCAGGTAGAGCTCGCCAGAATATTCCAGCGCCCCGCGGTGCATCGGGTCGATGCGAAGCGCTGCGTCATAGTGTTCTTCGGCGCCAGCGTAGTCGGGCGTCTTCGATTTTCGCAAGCTGTAGCCCATCAAGTTGTGCCAGTCGGGATCGGTCGTCTCGTTCATGCGCCGCAGTTCGGCGATGGCGGCGGCCCAGTTCTTGTCCGCGATTCTGGCCTTGACGACTGCGTAGCGGACAGCGGCGGGCAGCGACTGCGTGTCGGCGGCTTGTGCCGCCATCCCGGCGAACAGGGCCAGGGCGAGGAGGATAGTGCACCGGCATATGCGCATGGCTTGGCTCCTTATGCGTCGTGGCCGCGGCTTGTGGCGTCTGCATAAGCACCATTGAAAGATCTTTGGCCCCGCCGGTCCATCCGCCGGATGGCCTGTCAGCCCAGCTGGCACCGCACCTTCTCCGCGATCGCCCGCACGGTGAGCGGCGCCGAGCCTTCGGCCTTGTTGTTGACCGTCACGTATGCGTTCAGTCCCGCCTTCGTGGTCCCGGCGATGACGCGGGCCAGCACGGCGCGCGTTTCAGGGTCCGGGTCGACCAGTTTGTCGAAGGGCTCGTAAAGCGACTTCGCCTCTTCGTAGCCGTACGCGCCATGCCGCGGGTTCAGGTTCCAGCGGCAGACCAGCGGCCCGGGCCACAGCGCACGCAGCAGTGGCAACTGCTCGGCGATGGTCGGCATCTTCGGATGCAGGCCCAGGCAGTAGGTCGCGCCCGCCTCGCGCAGCACGTCGACAAAGGCCGGCGTGAGCCATTCGGGGTCGCGCACTTCCACGGCGATCACGCCGTCCGGCGCCGCTGGCCGCAGCGCGGGCAGGGCGCGCAGCATCGCCGCCAGCCGCGCCAGCAGCTCGGGCATGCGGGCCAGCATCGGGCCGGGCACGGGGCTCAGCTGGAAGACCAGCGCCCCCAGCCTTCCGCCCAATCCATCGAGCGCAGGCTGCACGAATTCGGCGGCCGCGAGGAGCGGGTCCAGGAAGCCCGGGTTCGGCGCCATGCCGCGGCCGTCCTCGCCGCGCACCATCGCGTCGGCGACGAGGGCCGGCGCCTTGACGACGAAGCGGAAGTCCTCCGGCACCTGCGCCGCGTAGGCCGCGAACTGGCTGGGCGAGAGCGGCCTGTAGAAGCCGCGGTCCAGACTCACCGTGCGCAGCAGCGGATGCCGTGCATATGCGGCCAGGCCGTGCTTCGAGAGAACGGATTGCTCGTACTCGCCGTCCCAGACAAGGTCCTTCCAGCCGGGGAAGTACCAGGACGAGGTGCCGAGGCGCAGCGTGGCCGGAAGCCCGGCGGCCAGCGCCTGCTGCAGCGGGTCGGGTGCCGCCGGCCGGACCTTCTTCGCGGCGCCGGGCACGGCGCGCCGCGCCTGGGGCGGCGTGGCGCCGGGTGGCGGGTTCGCGTCGTCGAAAAGCGAGTCTTGCATCAGATGATCAGCCACAGAGGAGCAGGGCTTCGCCCCGCATGCTAAGGTCTCTGCCGCCAGGGGACACCCTGCGCTTCACCGCGAGACCTTCCACGTGCCTCTCCCGCAAGCCCCGGTGCCCACCGGGCAGACATCCTCCGTCATCGCCGCGCCTTCTGGCCCGGCAGGCATCTCCTCCAGCCTCACGCTGCTCTTCGCGGTGGCCTGCGGGCTCTGCGTCGCCAACATCTACTTCGCCCAGCCGCTGATCGGGCCCATCGCCGAGACGCTGCATCTGCATGCCGGCCTGGCCGGGCTGATCATGACGCTGACGCAGCTCGGCTACTGCGCCGGCCTGCTGCTGGTCGTGCCGTTGGCGGACGTGATGGAGAACCGGAGGCTGATCCTCACCGCCATGACAGGCGCCGTGCTGGGGCTGCTGGGCATCGCGCTTTCCAACTCGGCCATCACCTTTCTCGCGGCCTCCTTCGTGGTCGGGCTGTGCGCGGTGGCGGCGCAGGTGCTGATGCCGCTGGCCTCGCACCTCGTGCCGGAGTCCACGCGCGGCAAGGTGGTCGGCAACATCATGGCCGGGTTGCTCGCAGGGATCATGCTGGCGCGGCCGTTCTCCAGCGTGGTCGCATCGGCGCTGGGATGGCGTGCCGTGTTCGTGATCTCGGCCGTGCTGATGGCGACGCTCGGCCTCGTGCTGTGGCGCGCGTTGCCCCGCCGCACGCCGCATGGCGCGATGAGCTATGCGCGCACCATGGCCTCGCTGCCGGGCATTGTCTGGCGCACGCCGCTGCTTCGCCGGCGCGGGCTCTACCAAGGAATGATGTTCGGCGGCTTCCAGGTGTTCTGGACGGCGGTGCCACTGGTGCTGGCGCACCAGTTCGGGCTGGGGCAGGGCGGTATCGCGCTCTTCGCGCTGGCCGGTGCCGGTGGCGCGCTGGTGGCGCCCTGGGCCGGTAGCCTGGCGGACCGCGGACTCACACGGCCGGCGACGGGTGCCGCCATGGCGGCTGCGCTGCTGTCCTTCGCGCTCGGGGCGGTGTCGGTGCGTTTCCATTCGCTGGCCGGGCTCGTGGTGGCCGGTCTGCTGCTGGATGCCGCCGTGCAGCTGTGCAATGTGCTGAGCCTGCGCAGTCTGTACGTTCTGGCGCCGGAACTGCGCGGGCGGCTCAACGGGTTGTTCCTGACCTGCATCTTTCTTTGCGCGGCCATGGCTTCGGGGCTCGCGGCTGCCCTCTATGCCTTCTATGGCTGGAGCGGGCCCAGCCTGCTGGGGGGCGGGCTCGCGGTGGTGGCGCTCGGCTTCTACGCGACGGAGTTCCGGCGCGGGGGCGCGGGACGGACTTCGGCAAGCTCGGCCTGAACGGACCTGGGGGGCGGGCACGGTCGAGCCGTTGTATCGTGTGGGACATGAAAAGCCCTCGGGTCGCTTCACTCCACGGATGCCGCATCGCGCTCTGGCTTGTCCTCGGCATCGTCTGCCTCGACGCGCAGGCATCCGCCCCCGACCTGGGCCCGGCGCCGGCCCAGGCCCAGGCCCAGGCCCAGGCCTTGCGCGAAACCCAGCGCAGGCTGGCCGAGCCGCTCGCGAACAGCCCGCTGCGCCGCCCCATCCACCTCGTCTCCGCCGAGACGCCGGACGGCCTGCAGGGCGACGTCTACGCGCTGGTCGACTACCCGATCGACGACGTGCGCGGCGCGCTGCAAAACCCGGCGCAATGGTGCGACATGCTGCTTCTGCACATCAACAACCGTCGCTGCCGCGTGGCCGGCACGCCGCAGGCGGCCACGATCACGCTCAGCGTCGTGCGCCGTTACGACAAACCGGTGGAACAGGCCTTCGAACTGCCTTTCGTCCACCATGTCGGCAGCGCCACGCCGGACTATCTCGCGGTGGATCTCTCGGCCGCGACCGGGCCCATGGGCACCAGTCACTACCAGGTCACGCTCGAGGCCGTGCCCTCCGGCGAGCGCCAGACCTTCCTGCACTTCGGCTACGCCTACAAGCACAACGTGATGGCGAAGTACGCCACCATGGCCTACCTCGCGACCTTCGGCAGCCACAAGATGGGCTTCACCGCGACCGGCAAGTCCGCCAGCGGCGAAACCGAGTACATCCGCGGCTTGCGCGGGCTGATGGAGCGCAACGCGATGCGCTACTTCTTCACCCTCGACGCCTACCTCGCCGGCATGGACGCGCCCCCGCCGCAGCAGCGCGACAAGCGCCTGAGTCGCTGGTTCGAACTGGTCGAGGAGTATCCGCGGCAGTTGCACGAGATCGAGCTGCCGGCCTACCTGGCCGTCAAGCGCGAGGACCGCGAGCGCGAGGCCGCGGCCCTTCGCTGAGACCGCTCAACGCAGCACCAGCACCGGCGTGTGCGTGTGCGTCAGCACGTGCAGCGTCTCGCTGCCCATCAGCAGCCTTCGGATGCCGCGGCGGCCGTGCGAGGCCATCACGATCAGGTCGCAGTGGTGCGCGCGCGCGGCTTCGATGATCGCTTCCGACACCAGTTCGGACTGGACGACGATTCCGCGCGTGCTTTCCACGCCCCGGGCGATGGCCTTTTCGCGAACGGTGTCCACGACGCGCTGGGCCTCGGCCTCGGCCTGCTCGCGCAGACGCGTGATCTCGGGCTGGTTCAGCAGCATCGCGCCTTCGAAGTAGCCGGTGGGTGGCGAGCGGACCACCTTGACGGCATAGAGTTCCGCATGGGCCAGCGCGGCGAGATCGATCGCGCTGGTCACGGCCTGTTCCGACAGCGCGGAACCGTCGGTGGCGACGAGGATGCGTTGGTACATGGCGACTCTCCTGGAGCGGGAGACGCCCGCCCCCGGCTTCAGATTAGTGCGCTGGCGCCCACGAGGCAAGGCGCCGCCCGCGCTCTAGGCGGAGCCTCCTAACGCGTGCCGGGCATCTGGGCCAGCGCCTGGTCGGGCGTGAAGCAGATCGCCACCACATCCCCCGGTGTCCAGGCCAGCATCGCGCGCTCAAAGGCTGGTCCGAGGCCGACCGCGGTCACTTCATCCTCCATGGAGGCCAGGTAGGGACGCAACTGCGGCAGGTCCTCGTCCTCGACGGGGCGCAACGCGGCCTGGCCCGCCCTCAGCTCGAGGGTTCGCCGACCGCCTGGCTCGCTGAAGACGACGGCGACTTCGCCCGTGTCCGCGATGTCCCGCAGCAACTGGCGCGACTGGCCGCGCGCCACGAACACCGTCACTTCCGTGCCTTCCGGCGAGATGCCTGCGCCAACCGCGCGCATCACGCTGGGCTGGTTCGCCGCGCTGCGAGAGGCCACGGTGGTCGACACGCCCCTGCCGATCATCGCGATGTGCTCGGGGCTCAGCAGCGTGCGGGGCAGTGCGGCGGGCATGGCAGGAAACGCTGGGACTGGAAAAGGCGCATTGTGATCAAAACCACCGCGCAGCGCCCTATGCCAGCGTGCATAGGCCTGACGGCCGGTACCGCTCAGGCGAAGTGTCCGGCGAAGCGCGAGGGTGCGGGCGGCGAGACCCGCAGGTGCCGCGTGGCCGCGGCCGTGCGCACCACGGCCGAGAGCAGCGAGCGGAACCACACCTGCCCGGGCGAATGCTGTGTACGCCCGTGCCATAGCTGGTAGAAGCGCATCGGCGGGAACAGCACAGGCGAACGCACCACGGCCAGCGGCAGCACCGACGCGAAATGCTGCGCGAAGTGCCGGCTCGTCGTGAAGATCAGGTCCGTGCCCGGCAGCAGATGCGGCGCCATCGCGAAGTAGGGCACCGTCACCGTCGGCGTGCGCAGCATGCGCTGGGCCGCGAGATGAGTCTCCACCACGCCGCGCTGCGTCGTGCTGTAGAGCAGCGGCACCACGTGCGAGCCCTGCAGGTAGGCCGAGGTCGTGAGCCCGTTGGCGCCCGGGTGGTCGCGGTCGACCAGGCAGACGATCTCGTCCTCCAGCAGCAGGGTGGTGCGCAGGTGCTCGGGCGGCTGTGGCCAGTTGCCGATCACCACGTCGATGTCCCCATCGGCCAGCGCCGTGTCGAAGTCATAGCTGGGGCCGAGCGGGACCAGCAGCATCCGCGCGCCGGGCGCGGCCGTGCGCATGTAGTGGACCACCGCCGCCATCAGCGGCGGTGCCAGATAGTCGGGCGTTCCGACGCGGAAGGTCTGGCGCGTGGTCGCGGGCTCGAAGCGCTCGCCGGGCGCGAGCAGCGTGTCGATCTCGCCCAGCACCACGCGCACCGACACCTCCAGCTGCAGCGCGCGCTCGGTGGGCACCATGCGGTGGCGGTCCTTCAGCAGCAGCGGGTCCGCGAAGATCTCGCGCAGCCGCTTGAGCGCATTGCTCACCGCCGGCTGCGACTGGTTCAGCCGGGTGGCCGCGCGCGATACGCTGCGCTCGCTCATCAGTACCGCGAAGACGCGCAGCAGGTAGGTGTCGAAGGGGTCGTTGGGGCGTGACATGTCCGGGCCGCCGCACAGCTTTGGTGCCGGGATTGCGCCGTTTGCTATGCCGCTCATTCTGGTCTAGCGATTGGCGTGCCACATCGGGTTTCCTAGAGTGCGGGCATCGCTCTTGCTGTGCAACGCCATGACCACCATCTCCTCCATCACGCGCCGCGGCGCCCTCCAGTCCCTCGCCGCCGCCGCCGCTTCGCTCGCGCTGCCAGCCTTCGCGCAATGGCCCGACCGGCCGGTCAAGATCGTCGTGACCTTCCCGGCCGGCGGCGCCAGCGACGTGCTGGCGCGCGTCATCGCCGAGCAACTCGGCAAGAAGCTCGGCCAGGCGGTGGTGGTGGACAACAAGCCCGGCGCGGGCGGCACGATCGGCGGCGCGCAGGTGATCGCCTCGGCGGCCGACGGCTACACGCTGATGCTGTCGAACACCACGCCCATCGCCCTCGGCCCCTTCACGCTGGACAAGCAACCCTACGACCCGGTGACGGCCTTCAGCCACATCGCCTACCTGGGCTCGGCGCCGCTGGTGATCATGGCGAGCAAGCCCTCGGGCCTGCAGAGCTATGCCGATCTGGACGCCAGGGCGCGCAAGGAGGGCCGGCTGGACTTCGGCTCCGGCGGCCCGGGCTCGGTCGGCCACGTCCATGGCGAGCTGATCCGCCGTATCACGGGTGCCAACCTGGTGCACGTGCCGTACCGGGGCGGCGCACCCATGACCACCGACCTCATCGCCAACGTGATCCCGGTCGGCATCGACGTCATCACGGCCTACGTCCCCTTCTTCAAGAGCGGCCAGCTCGTGCCGCTCGCCGTCACCGGCCGCGCTCGCTCGCCGCTGATGCCGGAAGTGCCGACCGTCGTCGAACTCGGACAGCCGCAGCTCGTGCTGGAGAACTTCTTCGGCCTGAGCGGCCCGGCCCGGCTGCCGGCCGATGTGGTCGTGAAGCTCAACACAGCCTGCAACGAGGTGCTGGCGATGCCCGAGGTGCAGAAGAAGATGGTCGAGCTGGGCATCGTCGGCAAGCCCGAGACCACCGCGCAGTTCGAGAGCTTCGTGAAGGCGCAGGTGGATGTGCTCGGCCCGACGGTGAAGGCGGCGGGCATCAAGCTCTGAAGCGGAGCGCGCGGTCGGCGCGTCAGCGCGTCATCTTGCGCGACAGCGTGCGCTGCGGCAGGTAGGCACCGTCCTCCCGCAGCCGCTCCACCAGCACCTGCGTGTCCAGCTCGCAGGCGGGTTCGCCGCTCGCCACCGATTGGGCGGCGGCCGTGCCCGCCGCCTGGCCCATCATGTACGCCGCCGACTGCGCGCGGATGGAGCCGTGCACCTTGGTGTCGCTCGAATGGCAGCGCCCGGCCACCCAGAGGTTGGTGGAGCCCCTGGGTACGAGGATGCTGTATGGGATGCCGACACAGCCGCCGCGCCCGAGGTTGTCCTTGCCGTCGAAATCGCGCAGGAAGCGCTCGTACTCCGCCTTGCTGGTGTCGGTCGGGTGAACGTCGGTCGGCCGGTTGTAGACGGCGATCTGGTCCGCGAACTGGCGCCGCGCGCGGAAATCCTCGATGCCGAGTTCGAACTCGCCCACGATGCGCCGCGAATCGCGCACGCCCATCACCGGCGCGGTCGCCAGCAGTTCCAGATCCGCGCAGCCGGGCACGTATTTCCGGAAGAAATCCAGGTACTCCACCGCCAGCTTGCGCCCGAACACCATGCCGTCGGAGAGGCTGCGGTTCGACAGCGGGTCGAGGTTGAAGACATGCCCCGCGTTGAGGCTGGCCGTGCGCTCGCCGATCTTGTTCATGCCTGGCATGAAGCGGTCTTCCTGCGTGAAATGTCCGTCGGCGATGGCCCGCGCCAGCAACTCGGTCTTGGTGCGGGCCTTCACCGCGTCGATGCCGCGCCAGTCTTCGCCGTAAGCCGGGTCGTCCCAGTGCATGCCGCCATAGAGCGAGCACAGCGTGCTGGGAGCGACGGTGTCGGTGTCGCGCAGCACCACCTTGCACTCGGCGCCCGCGAGCGCGGCGAGGGCGGCGTCGCCGGTGGCGTCGACGAAGGTCTTCGCGCGCACGTAGCGCAGGCCCTCGACATTGCTCAGCACCACGCCGTCGATGCGGCCCTCGCGCACGTCCGCATCGATCACGCGGGTGAAGAAGCGCAACTCCACGCCCGCCGCGACGGCGAAGTCGTCCAGGATGCGCTTGAGGTGCTCCGGCTGGAAGGGCACCCAGCGGTTGAGCTGCGACTCCAGGAACTCGCGCACGACGTGCGGGCCGAAGGCCTTCCGCGTCCACATCGTCTCGACCAGCTCCTTCATGAAGCCGCCGACCAGCATGCGCTCGCCATCCGCCACCGGGCCGAAAGACGCCACCAGGCCGGAGGTCCCCATGCCGCCCAGGCAGCCCGTGGCCTCGACGAGCAGGGTCTTCAGGCCCAGGCGCGCGGCGCACACGGCGGCGGCGGTGCCCGCGGGGCCGCCGCCCGCGACGACAAGGTCGTAGGCGTCGTCCATGGGGATGCGGCGGGCGAAGGAATACGCGGAGGCGTCGGAATTCGTCATGGATCAGGAGGATCAGAAGTGGTTTGTCAGTTGGCGGTGGCGCCGAGAGGCTTGGTGACGGCGGCGAAGCGCCGGATCTCGCTCTGGATGAAGGCCTTGAACTCCTCAGGCCCCTGCGGCGCGACCTCGATGCCCATTTCGGCCATCACCTTCGCCACCTCGGGGTCCGCCAGCGCGGTGCGCACGCTGTCGGCCAGCCGGCGCGCGATGTCCGCCGGCACGCCGGCGGGCGCCGCGAAGCCAGCCCAGTTGACGGCTTCGTAGCCGGGCAGCGTCTCGGCGATGGCGGGCCATTGCGGGTAGAGCGGGCTGCGCGTGGTGCTCGTCACGCCGAGCACCTTGAGCTGGCCCGACTTCACGAAGGGCTCCGCCGAACTCGCGACCGAGAAGCCCATCGGTACCAGCTTGCCGACCATGTCCGTGTACATCTTGGCCGCGCCGTTGTAGGGCACATGCTGCAACTGGATGCCGGCCATGTGATTGAGCATCTCCCCCGCGAGCTGCGCCGAGGTGCCGATGCCGTTGGAGGCGAAGGAGAGGGTGCCCGGCTTCTTCTTCGCGATGGCGATGAGCTCGCGCACGTCGTTGGCCGGGAAGTCGGCCGAGGCCACCAGCGCCACGGTGTAGTAGCCGATGCGGGCGATGGGCTGGAGGTCCTTCACCGCGTCGTAGGGCAGATCCTTGCGCTGCACGGCGTTGATGCTGAGCGAGCTGCCGAGCAGGCCCAGCGTGTAGCCATCCGGTGCCGCGCGCGCCGTGGCGAGCGTGCCGATCACGACCCCGCCGCCGGGCTTGTTCTCGACGATGACGGATTGCTTCCAGGCCGTCTCCAGACGCTGGCCCAGCACGCGGGCCAGGCGGTCGGCCGCACCGCCCGGCGGCTGCGGCACGAAGAGGCGCACCGGCTTCGACGGAAAGTCCTGTGCGTGCGCGGCAGGCCAGCGCGCGGCCAGGGCGGCGAACGCCGCGGCCTGGAGTATCTGGCGGCGGCCGGGGCGCGCGCCGGTGGAATCGGTCATCTTGTCTCCTGTCTCGTTGGACGGTCTCAACGTCTCTGCGGTCCATTGTTCGGGCTGCGCCTTCCCGGGACAAATGAAAAGAGTTCGGGATGAATTAACCTTTGGTTATGTCCCCGAGGAGTCCGCCTTGAACCTGCGCCACATGGAAGTCTTCCGCGCCGTGATGCTGACCGGCGGCGTGAACGGCGCCGCGCAACTGCTGCACGTCTCGCAGCCGGCCATCAGCAAGCTGCTGGCGCAGGCCGCGCGACACACCGGGCTCACGCTCTTCGAACGCGTGAAGGGCCGGCTGGTACCGACGCCCGAGGCGCAGCATCTCTATCAGGAGATCGAAAGCCTGTGGCGCGGCGTGGACCGCGTGCGCGACGTGACGCGCGGCCTCGCCAACCCCGAGACCGGTACGCTGCGCATCGCTGTATCCGCCAGCCTCGCGCCCTACCTGGCGCCGCGCGCGGTCACGCTGCTGCATGCGCGCTATCCGCAACTCAAGAGCCGCATCGAGGTGCTGGTGTCGCCGATCATGGTCGACGCCCTGCTCGATCGGTCTACCGATCTTGCCGTGGGGCTGCTCGCCAATGACCATCCCAACCTCGTGGCCGTCCGCAGCTACCAATGCGCGCTTGCCTGCGTGATGCGCGAGGACCACCCGCTGGCCGGCAGGCCGCGCCTGAAGGCCACGGACCTGCTGGGCCACCGCATCATCACCTCGCCCGCCAGCACGCCCTACGGGCAGAGCCTGAACCGCTCTTACGGCAAGACCGGCGAGAAGCTCAGCCTGGACATCGAGGTGCGCTCCTCCACCACCGCCTGCTGGTTCGCGCAGGCCGGCGCGGGCGTGGCGGTGGTGGATGAAGCGGCGGTGGCGGGGCACGGCTTCAGCGGGCTGGCGGTGCGGCCCTTCGCCAGCGACGAGCGGCTGGAGGTGCGCATCATCCGCAACCGCTATCGGCCGATGTCGGTTGTCCAGCAGTCCTTCTGCGACGCCTTCGACACGGTCTGGAGCGAAGCAATGGGGTCCGCAAGGCCAACGCGGCGCACGCCTCTCAAGCGGGCAGCGTGAGAAGCGGCAGGTCGCCTGCGCGCGCCATCGCTTCCAGTTCGGCGCGCGTGCGTGCGGCGAACCACGCCGCCAAGGCCTCGCGCGTGGCTGGCGCCAGCATGTCGCGCGACGCGATGCCCGCCGCCTCGCACAGGCGGCGGGCGAAATGCGGCTCCAGCGCCGCGACCGCCACGCGCCCGTCGGCGCAGGTGTAGACGCGGTAGCCCGCATGGGCGCCGCCCACCGCCCCCTCTGGCTGCGTCAGTCCCCAGGCGCGCGGCAGCGCGAGCCAGTCGGCCGAGGCGTTGAGCGCGACCTCGAGATAGATGCCGTGCGGGTGCAGCGCACGCAGGTGCAGGGCCGCCGTCAGGACGGCCTCGCTCGCCAGCAGCGCGCCGCCCATGTCGGCGTAGAGCGTCGGCGGCAGTTCCGTGCCGGTGACCAGGCCGCTTTCAGCCAGGTAGGTGAGGTCGTGGCCGGGCTCCTCCGCGCGCTCGCCCGGCGCGCCGATGATCGCGACCTGCGACAGGCGCGGATGGCGGGCATGCAGCGTGTCCCGGTCCAGGCCCAGCTTGCCCAGCGCCGAGGGCCTGAAGGAGGTCAGCAGCACATCGGTTTCGCCCAGCAGGCGATGCAGTTCCTGCCGGCCGGCTTCGGTCTTGAGATCCGCCACCGTCACCTTCACGCCCTCATGCAGCGCGGCGTAGGCGCTGGGGTTGTACTGCCGCATCGGGTCGCCCGCGGGCGGCTCCAGCTTCGTGCAGGCGGCGCCCATCGCGCGGCAGCGCATCAGCGCGGCGGGGCCGGGCAGGTTGAGCGCGAGGCTCAGCAGGCGGATGCCGGCCAGCGGCGCGAACGGGGAAGAAGACGAGGCGAGCGAGGCGATCGGGTTCGGCATGGGTGCAATCCTCCGCGGTGTCACCTGTGCAGCTTACCGGGATGCGCCGCCGGTTCTACGATGTGCATGGCTCAGCCCCCATCCACTTCGATTCATTTCGACAAGGAGACACCTCATGTTCCAGACCGATCTCATGGCCGGCCAGCGCATCCTCGTGACCGGCGGCGGCACCGGCCTCGGCCGCGCGATGGCCGAACGTTTCCTTGGCCTGGGCGCGGAGGTCGCCATCTGCGGCCGCCGCCAGGCGGTGTGCGAGGAAACGGCGGCCGAATGGCGCCGGCAGTTTCCCGGCCGCCGCATCGACGCCTTCGGCGTCGACATTCGCAACGCGCAAAGCGTGGACGACATGGTCGAGAGCCTGTGGCAGAGCGGCGGCCTGCACGGCCTCGTCAACAACGCGGCCGGCAACTTCGTCGCGCCGACCGAGAGCCTCTCGCCGCGCGCCTTCGACGCGGTGGCCAACATCGTGTTCCATGGCAGCTTCTACGTCACGCAGGCGGTGGGCAAGCGCTGGGTCGCGGAAGCGAAAGAGGGCAAATGGAAAGCCGGCGACCCGTATCGCAGCGTGATGAGCATCATCGTCACCTGGGTCGACAACGGCAGCCCCTATGTCGTGCCGTCCGCGATGAGCAAGGCGGGCGTGGAAGTGATGACCAAGTCGCTGGCCATCGAGTGGGCGCGTTTTGGCGTCCGGCTCAACGCCGTGGGCCCGGGCGAGATCCCGACCGAAGGCATGAGCAAGCGCCTGAACCCGGGCGAGGAGCCGGGGGCGCGCAGCAAGCAGTACAACCCCATGGCGCGCACCGGGCAGATGAGCGAGCTGCAGAACCTCGCGGCCTTCCTGATGGCGCGCGGGCAATGCGACTGGCTGACGGGCCAGAGCATCATGATGGATGGCGGCAACGCGCTGGCGACGGGCGGCAACTTCTACGAGCTGCGGCAGTGGAGCGACAAGGACTGGCTCGAGGCGCGCGAGCGCATCGAGGCCCAGAACCAGAAGGACAAGGCGCAGCGTTGAAGCGGATGGCCGCCGGCCGATCGGTACCATCCCCGGTCCGACCCTCTCGAAGCCTTCATGGAAATCCTCGTCACGATCGCCCTGATCGCGCTGGCCGCGCACTTGATCAACACCCAGCTCCAGCGACAGCGCATCGCACTGCTGGCCGAGCACTTCCGTCCCTACCAGATCGAGAAGCTGATGGAGAACCTCACCGAAGGCTACCTGCGCTGCCTCGATGAAAAAGATGCCGAGCGCCGCGAGCAGATCTGGCGCGTGCTCGACGCCAACGAGCTCACGCTGGCGGAGCAGTTCCAGCGTTTCGCGGCCGATTTCTCGAAGGTCGACACGGCGCAGGCACGCGCGAGCAAGCTGCCGCTGTCCATTCCCTATGCCGACAGGCTGCTGCCGGGCGCGAGTTTCGACGTGCGAGAGGCTTTCAAGGTCCATGCGCAGGGCATCTCCGCCGTGGCCGCGAACCAGCGCGCGCTGGCTGCCAAGGACAAGGCCTACACGATGACGGCCGAGCTCTTCCTGATGCAGCACACCTGCCATTGGTACTGCCGCTCCCGCGCCATCGCCTCGGCGCGGATGATGGCGCGACACAAGACTTCGTATGCGCAGTTGCTGGCTTCGGTGTCGCCGCAGACGCGCGAGGGGTATCGGCGGGTGGTGGGCGTCTGAGGCGCTCGCCCCCGCGATTGTTTCCAGGCGGGGAACACCGCGATGCCAATCACGGTGTGTTCAAGGGCGTTGATCGGCGCAAACTTCATCCCACGCCAACCAACACTTGAAGGACATCCAAATGAACACCGCATCCAAGCTCCTCTCCGGCTTCGCCCTCGCCATCATTGCCGCCGCCGGCGTGCATGCAGAGTCTTATGACGGGGTGCACACCTCGGTCTCGGCCAACAGCCGCGCCTCGGTGCGCAGCGAAGGCAGCGTCGCCGCGCGCAGCGGCAACCAGTTCGGCGAAGTCGCTGGCCAAGGCGTCGTTTCGGTGGCCAACTCGATCGACCGTGCCGGCGTCCGCTCTGAAGCCTTCACCGCAGCTCGCAGCGCGAATCCGTATGCCGAAGGCTACGGCCAAGGCGCGACGCGCGTGAACGGCAGCGTGGATCGCTCGAGCATCCGAGCCGAAGCGCGCGCCGCTGCTCGCGGCGATCAACTGCCGCTCTGAGCAGCCGGTCCGTACGCAAGGGATCCGCAAGCGGTCAGCTTGCGTCAATGAAAAAGCCGGGCTTGTCCCGGCTTTTTGCTGGCCCTGGCCCGGTGCTCATGAGACAGGCGCGGCGCGGCGCGGCCGGCCTGCGCCACTTCCATGAAGTAGCGCATTCGATAGTATTGGCGACGCCTTCCTGGCCTTCCACTTGCATGCAACTCGACGACAAGGAAAGCCCATGCACCGACACGATGCCCTCGCGCTCGCCAGCGCCTATTTCGACGACGGCCGTTTCTTCGCCGACCTGCACCGTCGCGTCGCCTGCCGGACGGAGAGCGACAGCGGCGCCGCTCCGCCCGCGCTTGGCGCCTACCTGCGCGACGAACTCGTGCCACCCCTGGTCGCGATGGGCTTCGCCTGCGAGATCATCGCCAATCCGGTCGAGGGCGGCGGGCCCTTCCTGATTGCGCGGCGTATCGAGGATGCGGCCTTGCCCACCGTGCTGAGCTACGGCCACGGCGACGTGACCAGCGGGCAAGACGCGAACTGGCGCGAAGGCCTCAGCCCGTGGACGCTGACCATCGAAGGCGAGCGCTGGTTTGGGCGCGGCAGCGCGGACAACAAGGGCCAGCACACCGTCAATTTCGGCGCGCTGGCCGCCGTGCTGCAAGCTCGCGGCGGGCGCTTGGGCTACAACGTGACGCTGCTCGTCGAGATGGGCGAGGAGGCCGGCTCACCCGGCCTGCACGCGGTGGCCGTGCAGCAGCGCGAGGCCTTGCGCGCGGATCTCTTCATTGCCTGCGACGGGCCGCGCGTGAGCGCGAAACGGCCCACGCTGTTCCTGGGCTCGCGCGGCGCGGTCAATTTCAGCTTGCGGTTGCGTGCACGGCCCAAGGCCTATCACTCGGGCAACTGGGGTGGCGTGCTGGTCAACCCGGCGACGCGTATCGCGCATGCGGTGGCCACGCTGGCGGATGCGCGCGGGCGCGTCCTGGTGGAGGCGCTGCGCCCGCCGCCCGTGCCCGCATCCGTGCGCGCCGCGCTCGCTTCCATCGCCATCGGCGGCGGCACGGACGACCCGGCGCTCAGCGAGAACTGGGGCGAGCCCGGCTTGAGCGCGGCCGAGCGGCTGATGGCGTGGAACACGCTGGAGGTGCTGGCCCTCGGCGCCGGCTCGCCGCAGCGGCCGGTCAATGCCATCCCGGGCGAGGCGGTGGCGCACTGCCAGCTTCGCTTCGTGGTGGGTACGCCATGGGAGCAGCTCGCATCCATCGTGCGCGCGCATCTCGATGCCCATGGCTTCGAGGATGTCGAGGTGCAGGTCACGCTGGCCGGCGCCGCCACCCGCCTCGACCCGGACAACGCCTGGGTGCGCTGGGCCCGCGAATCCATCGAGCACAGCAGCGGCCAGCGGCCCGACGTGCTGCCGAACCTGGCGGGCTCGCTGCCCAACGATGTTTTCGCCGGGCTGCTGGATCTGCCCACGCTGTGGGTGCCGCATTCATATCCGGCCTGCGCGCAGCATGCGCCCAACGAGCACCTGCTCGCGCCGGTGGTACGCGAGGGCCTGCAGGTGATGGCCGGGCTGTATTGGGACCTCGGCGACAGCGCCAACGCGCCCTGGCGCAGCGGCGCGATCACCGCCGGCAATCGCGCGCTGCCTTGCGCTGGCGCAGCGTGCAAGGTGGCAGGCTGAATGACACTGGCGGGATGAGCGCCACGAACCGCGACCCCATCGACCCCGCCGACAACCCCGCCCGCCGGCACACGCGCACCGAGGACGCGCTGGCCGTCGCCAGCGGCACGCTGCTGATCTCGGTGGGCGTGGCCTTCTTCACCACGGCCGGCCTGTTGACCGGCGGCACGGCGGGCCTGGCCTTCCTGCTGCACTATGCGACGGGCATGGGCTTCGGCCCCTTGTTCTTCGTGCTCAACCTGCCGTTCTACTGGCTCGCGTGGCGCAAGTTCGGCGTGGCCTTCACGGTGAAGACCTTCGTGGCGGTGGCCCTGTTGTCGGTGCTGACCATGCTGCAGGCGCGGTTCATTCAGTTCTCCTCGCTGCACCCGCTGTACGCCGCCTTGGTCGGCGGGCTGATCACGGGCACCGGCTTCCTCATCCTGTTCCGCCACAAATGCAGCCTGGGCGGCGTGGGCGTGCTCGCGCTGTGGCTGCAGGACCGCTTCGGCTGGCGGGCGGGCAAGCTGCAGATGGGTGTGGACTGCGCCATCGTGTTGCTGGCGCTGTTCTCGATCGAGCCGATGCGTGTCTTCTACTCGGTGCTCGGCGCCGTCGCGCTCAACGTGGTGCTGGCCATCAACCACCGGCCAGGGCGCTACCTCGGGATGTGAGCGCGTCCGGCGCTCATTCCGGGAAGCGCACCACCGGCCCCGCGACCTTGTTGCCCGGCGGCACGTAGGCTGGCGCGGGCGCGCCGGCGGGCCCGAGCGAGCGCGCGTAGGCGTAGATGGCCTTCAGGTCCGCCTCGTTCATCGCACGCACGTTGAACCACGGCATCGGGGGGCGCGGCTCCATGTTGCGGGCATACTGGATCCATTGTTTCTGGTTCATGCCCGCGAGCAGCAGGCGCAGGTTGGTCGCGTAGGTGGTGCCCCAGGGGCCCGACCATCCGACGACGTCGCCGGTGAGCCACAGCTTCTCATCGACCTGGCCGTTCTTCATGCCGTAGCCGGGCGTGTGGCAGTCGTTGCATCCCGAGGTCTGGATCAGGTAGCGGCCGCGCTGCAACTGCGTCTTGGAACTGGCAGGCGGCGGGCCGGCCACGGCGGCGGCGCAGGCGAGCAGGGCGGAGGCGGCGGCGAGGGTACGGTGAATTTTCATGGCGGGCTCCACTGTGTTGTGATCATTTCCTCGCCGCGGCGGGCACGGAGGTCGCGGCCGCGTCGACCAGGGCGCGGATGGCCCATCGCCGGACCTGACGCGCCTCGGCGTCGTCAATCCGCAGCACGTCCTTGAAGACCAGCATCGCCTCGGGCCCCACCACCAGGGCCAGCGCGTGCGTGAGCTTCCTCAGCGCGGCCGGCTTGAAGCGGGCCTTGCCGGGTTCGAGCGCGGCTTCGAGCAGCGGCGTGCGGCGATTCTGCCGCGCCGGGAACTGCGCATCGGCCTCGCCGCGCGCGCTGCGCTCCAGCGATTGGGCGAGCATCATGCGCAGCGGCGCCTCGTTGGCCGAGATCATGGCGTGCAGCGTGTCGTCCACTCGCTCCAGGCGCGCGACCACGTCGGTTGCCGGGGCTCCGCGCAGGGCGTCTTCCACACGCGGAGTCTCGATGTCGATCGAGGCTTCGAGGTAGAGCGCGTCCACGTTCGGGAAGTACCGGTATGCGGTGGCGCGCGATACCATCGCGCGCTCCGCTATCTCCTCCAGCGTGGGGCGGCGGCCCGGCGTGATCAGTTGCGCCGCGGCCTCCAGCAGGGCCTTGCGCGTGCGCTGCTTCTGCCGCTGGCGGCCCGCGTGCTCCGACATCATCGGGAAGCGGGAGCCAACTGCTGCAAGATGGCGCCCATGTCGACCCACACATTCTCCCGGCGGATGGCGCCGCTGTCGGCGAACTCCACGACGTGCAGCAGCCGGAAGGCCAGCGGCCGCCCGCCGCCCTCCAGACCGAAGGGCCGGCCCGGCGCCTTGCCGCGCCAGAGGGAGTCGTCGACCATGAAGCCGTCGCCGTAGAGGCGGCGCAAGGTCTGGACCTTGCCGTCGGACAGATCGGAAAACAGCGCTTCGTAGAAGGGGCGGGCGGCGGCGCGGCCCCGGCTGGGGCCGGCGGGCCAGCCGACGACGTCGTGCTCCACGTCGTCGGTGAGCGTGGCCAGCACGCCGGCTACGTCGTCACGGGCCTCGAAACCGAAATGCGCATCGAGCTTGCGGTCCATTTCGCTGCGGGTCATGGGCATGGTGCACTCCCGTCCGTGTTGGGATGGAGCAATGATAATGAGACAAAAATCTCATTGCAAGAAGTTTGTCTCGCAGGAACATCGACGCGATCGCGGGCCGGGCGCCCTTGGACCGTGCGCATGTCCCGGTGCTGTCCTGCAAGGATCGTGTTGCGCGCCACCTAGAATCACTTGCGCTTTTTTCCCCTCGAAACCCAAAGATTGCCGGCAGGAATCCATGAAGAGTGAACACCAGACCATCCTTTCCGCCCTGAAGGATGACGAAAGACAAATACTCGATGGATGGCTGGCCGAGGCCGGTGCCGCCGACCCCGGCGCCCGCCGCGCCATTGAGCCCGAGGCCGCGGAATTGGTGCAGACCGTGCGCGACGCGCTGGCCAATGGGGCCGACCCGGAGGCCATGGAAGGCGCGCCCTGGGGCGGCACCATCGCCGCGCTGGAATCCCTTTCGCGCTCGCGCGCGGCCAAGGGCCGCTCGGCGGGGGACACGAGTTTCTTCGTCCTGGCACTGAAGAAGCCGCTCTTCGCGGCGCTGCAGCGCAAGCTCTCGGCGGACCAGGGCGCCTTGCTCGCCGCCATCTGGGCCGCCACCTCGCTGGTGGACCGCCTGGCCCAGCGCACCGTCTCCACCTTCCAGCAGGCCCGCGAGGACATCATCCGCCGCCAGCAGGAGGACTTGCTCGAACTCTCCACCCCGGTGATCAAGCTGTGGGAGGGCGTGCTCGCCGTGCCGATGATCGGCGTGCTCGACAGCAACCGCACGCAGATCGTGATGGAGACGCTGCTGCAGAAGATCGTCGAGACCGAATCCGGCCTCGCGATCATCGACATCACCGGCGTGCCCACCGTGGACACGCTGGTCGCGCAGCATCTGCTGAAGACGGTGAGCGCCATCCGCCTCATGGGGGCGGATTGCATCATCAGCGGCATCCGTCCGCAGATCGCGCAGACCATCGTGCACCTGGGCATCGACTTGCAAGGCATCAGCACCAAGGCCACGCTGGCCGACGCGCTTTCGCTTGCGCTGCAGAAGACCGGCTGGCGCATCTCGCGCGTGGCCCAGGCGGCCTGATGGACCGCATCCCGATCCTTCGCATGGGCGAGACCCTGCTGGTCACCATCCAGGTGGACATGCAGGACCAGACCGCGTTGGCGCTGCAGGACGACCTGGCCGACAAGATCGCCAAGACCGGCGCGAGCGGCGTGCTGATCGACATCACGGCGCTGGAGATCGTCGACTCCTTCGTGGGACGCATGCTCTCCAGCATCTCGGGCATCGCCCGCATCCTCTCCGCCACCACGGTGGTCGTCGGCATGCAGCCGGCCGTCGCCATCACGCTGGTCGAGTTGGGGCTCTCGCTCGAAGGCGTTCGCACCGCACTCAACATCGAGCGCGGCATGGACCTTCTCCTGCGAGCCCGCCAGGAGAGCCTCGGTGGCGAATGAAACGAGCGGGACGGCGCCCGTCGGCTCCGAGCAGGACATCGTCGCCAGCCGGCAGCTCGTTCGCGTGCTGTGCCAGCAGCTGAAGTTCTCGCTTGTCGACCAGACGAAGATGATCACGGCGGCCAGCGAGTTGTCGCGCAACACGCTGATCCACGGCGGCGGCGGGCGGATGCGCTGGGAACTGGTCGAGCGAGAGGGCAGGCGCGGGCTGCGGCTGGATTTCGAGGACGACGGGCCGGGCATCGCTGACATCAAGCTGGCGCTGACCGACGGCTGGACCAGCGGCTCGGGCATGGGCCTCGGGCTGCCTGGCAGCAAGCGGCTGGTGAACGATTTCGACGTGCAATCGACGCCGGGGCAGGGCACCCGCGTGAGCATCACCAAGTGGAAGTGATGCGCGGCTGGACGCATGCGGCGTTCCCCATCGACGACGCCAGCCGGGTCGGTGAAGCCCGCCGCCATGCGGCAATGGTTTCCAGCGGGCTGGGGTGGACCGAGGTGGAGGCCGGGCGGCTCGCGCTCGTGGTGACCGAGCTCGGGACCAATCTGCACAAGCATGCGCTGCACGGTCAACTGCTGATCGCGGCGCGCCCGGCGACTTCGGATGTGGAGGTGATCTCCATCGACGAGGGGCCTGGCATCGGGAACCTGGGGCTCGCGATGCAGGACGGTCATTCGTCCGGCGGGTCGCCCGGCACGGGGCTCGGCGCGGTGAAGCGCCTGGCGAACGATTTCGACATGCATTCTTCCGTGCCCGAGGGCACGGTGTGCGTGGCGCGGGTGCGCGCGAAAGACGCGCCGCGGAACGCCGGCGCCTTCGAAGTCGGCGCGATCTGCGTACCGGTGCGCGGCGAGACCGAATGCGGGGATGCCTGGGGCGTGTTCATCGACGGCCCGCGGGCGACCTTGATCGCGGCCGACGGCCTGGGGCACGGGCCCCAGGCGGCCAAGGCCTCGAACGCGGCGATCGAGGCCTTCGCGGCCGATCCGCGCCGGGATCTGCGCGGCCTCGTGGAAGAGGCGCACGTGGCGCTCCAGACGACCCGGGGCGCGGCCGTCTGCGTGTTGCGAGTGGACGGCGCGGACGAAACGGTGCGTTGCACGGGCGCGGGCAACGTGGCCGTGCGCGTGGTCTCGGGGGTCTTCGACCGCTCGATGGCGACGCAGCATGGCACGGCCGGCCTGCAGATCCGCCGGCCGGAAGAGACGAGCATGCAGCTTCCGCTGCACGGCGTGGTGCTGGTCCACACCGACGGTATCGAAACACGCTGGAGCGCGCAGACCCTGCTGCCCGTGCTGGGCAGGGATCCCGCGCTGGCGGCGGCGCTGCTGCTGCGGCATCATTCGCGCAAGCGCGACGACGCGACTGTCGTGGTGCTGCGGCGAAAGGAACATGCATGAGTGGCCCCGCGAACACGGAATCCGCCGGCAACGCCGACACCGGCGCCTTGGCCTCCGAGCTGGCCGCAAGCCGCCGCGAGCTGGACGAGTTGCGCGCGGAGCTGGAGGAAACCAACCGCGGCGTGGTGGCGCTCTATGCCGAGCTGGATGCGCAGGCCGAGCAGTTGAAGAAGGCGACGGAACTCAAGAGTCGCTTCCTCGCCTACATGAGCCACGAGTTCCGCACGCCCATCAATGCCATCCGCAGCATCGCGCGGCTGCTGAGCGACCGGGTGGACGGCCCGCTCACGGCCGAGCAGGACAGGCAGGTCACCTTCATCCAGGGCACCGTCACCGAGTTCGCGGAGATGGTGGACGACCTGCTGGACCTCGCGAAGATCGAGGCGGGCCGGGTCGACATCTCTCCCGCGTGGTTCGAGATGGTGGACCTGTTCTCGGCGTTGCGCGGCATGTTCAAGCCGGTGCTGACGAACCACGATCTGACGCTGGTCTTCGAACCGCCCGAGGGCCTGCCGAAGCTTTTCACGGACGACCGCAGGCTCTCGCAGATCCTGCGCAACTTCATCTCGAACGCGCTGAAGTTCACGCCCCACGGCGAGGTCCGCGTGTCGGCCATGCCTCTGGGCGACGGGCAGGTGAAGTTCGCCGTCTCGGACACGGGCATCGGCATCGCGCCGGAGTTGCACGCGGCGGTGTTCGACGACTTCTCGCAGGTGGATTCACCGGTGCAGAAGCGCCTGCGCGGCACCGGCCTGGGCCTGTCGCTGAGCAGGCAACTGGCTGTCCTGCTGGGTGGCCGCGTGGAAGTGGAAAGCGAGCTCGGCAAGGGCTCGGTGTTCTCGGTGATCGTGCCCGTGCAGTTGCCCCAGCCCGCGAGTTCTTCGCAGAGGTAGCAGCTTGACGGATTCCAGCGTCATCCACACCACCATCGACCGCGGCCGGCACACCGTGCTCGTGGTGGATGACAACCCGGCCAGCCGGTACGCGACCGCGCGCGTCATCCGCGCGGCCGGCTTCCAGACGCAGGAGGCCGGCACGGGCGGCGACGCACTGCGAATGGCGGGGCAACAGCATGTGTCCGCGATGGTGCTGGACGTGCACCTGCCCGACATCGACGGCTTCGAGGTCTGCCGCACCCTGCGCGCGCAGGAGAACACCTCGCTGCTGCCGATCATCCATCTCTCGGGCGCCTACGTGCAGAACGAGGACCGGGTGACGGGCCTGAACGCCGGCGCCGACGCCTACCTCGTGCACCCGGCCGAGCCCGCGGTGCTGATCGCCACCTTGCAGGCGCTGATCCGCGCCCGCATGGCGGAAGACAACCTGCGCCGCAGCGACACGCGCTTTCGCGCGGTCTTCAGCCAGGCGCTGACCGGCATGGCGCTGATCCGCGCGAGCGGGCACTTCGCCGACGTGAACCAGGCGATGGCCGACATGCTCGGCCGCCCGCGCGAGGAACTGCTGGGCCAGCTCATCAGCGAGCTCGCGCCGGCGGACTGGACGGAGTTCGTCAACGGCCGGACCATCACGGCGCTGGAGGAGGGCGCACCCTGGCAGGGCGAGTTCCCGCTCGCGAGGCCGGACGGAAGATGGGTCTACCTCCAATGGAACATCTCGGCCCACGTGGAGCCGGGGCTGCGCATCGGCATCGCGGTCGACATCTCGGAGCGCCAGGAGCTGGACCGCCGCCGCCAGGAAGTGTTGGAGCGCGAGCAGGCCGCGCGCGCGACGGCGGAGCGCCACAGCCGCACGAAGGACGACTTCGTCGCGGTGCTCTCTCATGAATTGCGCACTCCGCTGAACTCCATCGCGGGTTGGGTGCACATCCTCACCAGGCGCGGCGCCCCGCCCGAGACGCTGAAAGGGCTGGAGGCGATCGACCGCAACGTCAAGGCGCAGGCGCGCATCATCTCGGACATCCTCGATGTCTCGCGCATCAACTCGGGCAAGCTGCGCCTGGACCGGCAATGGGCCGAGCCGCTGGAGCTTGTCAATGCCTCTGTCGATGCGCTGCGCGCTGCCATCGACGCGCGCCGGCTGGTGATCGAGGTGGTGCAGGACGAGGCCGCCAGGAGGCAGGCCTGGCTGGACCCGACGCGTTTTCAGCAGATCGTGTGGAACCTGATGACCAACGCCATCAAGTTCTCGAAGGATGGCGGTCTCGTCCGCGTCGCGCTGCTGCGCGAGGGCGACGTGCTCACGCTGTCCGTGCAGGACTACGGGCGCGGCATCGGCGCCGACTTCATCGCGCATCTCTTCGATCGCTTCACGCAGAGCGATTCACCGGACAACCGCTTCCATGGCGGGCTGGGGCTGGGCCTGTCCATCGTGAAACACCTGGCCGAACTGCATGGCGGCGGCGTCGTGGCGCGCAGCGAAGGCGAGAACAGGGGCGCCACGCTGGAGGTCCGGCTGGACGTGGCTCAGGGCGAGGCCGAAGGCCCCTCGACCTGCGTGGCCGGCGAGGAAGAGACCTTCACGGTCTTCTCCGGCCGGCCGCTCAACGGGCTCGACGTGCTGATCGTGGAGGACAACGCCGACGCGAGCGAGATGCTCACCGTCGTGCTGGCCGATGGCGGCGCAACGGTGCGCATGGCCTCGGACTACGAGGACGCGTTGCGCGCGGCAGGCCTGCAGTGGCCCGATGTGCTCGTCAGCGACATCGGGCTGCCCGGGCGCGACGGCTATGACCTGGTGCGGGAGCTGCGCCGCATCGCGGAAGCGCAGCTGCGCCCGAGGCTTTACACGATCGCGCTGACGGCCTTCTCCCGGCCGCAGGACAAGGACCGCGCCCTGGAAGCCGGCTTCGACGTGCACATCGGCAAGCCCTTGCAGCCGCACATGCTGATGGCGGCGATCCATGACCTGACGAGCCCGGCGGGCCGGGCGCACGCGAAAGACGGATAACATCTCACCGGCCGCACGCATTCCTGATGCGCTTGCAGCCGACGTCGCTCGGACGGTTCCGGGCGCTTACGTGAAAGAGAAAATCCAATGTCTGCCTCTCCTGGCAAGCGCCGCTTCGCGCGCATCGATCGCCTTCCCCCCTATGTCTTCAACATCACCGCCGAGCTGCGCATGGCCGCGCGCCGGCGAGGCGAGGACATCATCGACATGAGCATGGGCAACCCCGACGGCGCGACCCCGCCGCACATCGTGGCCAAGCTGGTGGAGGTCGCGCAGCGGCCCGACACCCATGGCTACTCGGCGTCCAAGGGCATCCCGCGCCTGCGCCGCGCCATCTCGCATTGGTACCGCGACCGCTACGGCGTGGAGATCGATCCCGAGACGGAGGCCATCGCGACCATCGGATCGAAGGAAGGCCTGGCCCACCTGATGCTCGCGACGCTCGACCGCGGCGACACGGTGCTGGTGCCGGACCCGAGCTACCCCATCCACATCTACGGCGCGGTGATCGCGGGGGCGGACATCCGCTCGGTCCCGCTCACGCCGGAGGTGGACTTCTTCGCCGAGATGGAGCGCGCGATCCGCGGCAGCTACCCGAAGCCGAAGATGATCGTGCTGGGCTTCCCCAGCAATCCGACGGCGCAGTGCGTGGAGCTGGAATTCTTCGAGCGCGTGATCGCGCTGGCGCGCAAGCACGACATCTTCGTGGTACATGACCTGGCCTACGCGGACATCGTGTTCGACGGCTGGAAGGCGCCGTCGATCATGCAGGTGCCGGGCGCGAAGGACATCGCGGTGGAGTTCTTCACGCTCTCCAAGAGCTACAACATGGCCGGCTGGCGCATCGGCTTCATGGTGGGCAACCCCGATCTCGTGGCGGCGCTGGCGCGCATCAAGAGCTACCATGACTACGGCACCTTCACGCCGCTCCAGGTGGCGGCCATCGCCGCGCTGGAGGGCGACCAGCAGTGCACGCGCGACATCGCGATGCAGTACCAAAAGCGGCGCGACGTGCTCGTGAAAGGCCTGAACGAGGCCGGCTGGGCGGTGGAGAAGCCCAGGGCCTCGATGTACGTGTGGGCGCGGATTCCCGAGGCCTACCGCGCGCTGGGCTCGCTGGAGTTCTCCAAGCAGCTGATGGCCAAGGCCAAGGTGTGCGTGTCGCCGGGCATCGGCTTCGGCGACTATGGCGACACGCACGTGCGCTTCGCCCTGATCGAGAACGAGGCACGCATCCGGCAGGCGGTTCGAGGCGTGAGGGCGATGTTCCGGGCGGACGGCCTGCTCGCGGCTGCCGCGTAGCGGCTGGATCGGGGGGCATGGCAGTTCTTCCCTTCGCTTTCCTGCGCCAGCGCCTCGGCGCGCTGGCCGGCCTGGCCCAGCCGCTTCGGGTCCTGCTCACCCTCGGCAGCCTCATGGCCGCCTGCGCCTTCGCCGGCCGGCAGGATGCGACGATCCCGCTCTTCCTCGGCGCCATCGCGAGCGCGCTGGCCGAGACCGACGACAGCTGGAGCGGCCGGCTGCGCGCGCAGCTGGTCACGCTGGCTTGCTTCGCCGCCGTGTCCTTCTCGGTCCTGGCTCTTTTCGGCCGGCCTCCGCTCTTCATCGCCGGGTTGGCGCTGGCCGCCTTCTGGCTCACCATGCTGGGCGCGGCGGAGGCGCGCTTCAAGGCCGTCGCCTATGCAACGCTGATCCTGGCGATGTACACCACGCTGGGTATCGACCATGAGACCGCGCAGGGGCTGGACGGCAGGCGCGAGCCCGTGCTGCTGGTGGCGGGCGCCGCCTGGTACGGCGTGTTCTCCGTGCTGTGGTGCGCGGTCTTCCCGGCGCAAGCGGTGCGGACGCAACTGGAGCGGCTGTTCAGCGTGCTGGGCGCCTTCGTTCGCTTCAAGGCTTCGCTCTTCGAGCCGGTGCGCGGCATCGACATCGAGCGCAAGCGGCTTTCGCTCGCGCAGCTCAATGCGGAGGTGGTGGCGGAGTTGAATGCGTCGAAGGAAAGCATCTTCCGCCGCATCGGCCCGCGCGAGCCGACGGGACGCATCGCACGCTACCGCGGGCTCTACCTGATCGCGCAGGACGTGCACGAGCGCGCGAGCTCCTCGCACGACGACTACAACGCGCTGGCCGAAGCCTTCTTCCATAGCGACCTGCTCTATCGCTGCCAGCGCGTGCTGCGGTTGCAGGGGCTCGCCTGCCAGCGGCTTGCGAGTTCGATCGCACGGCGCGAGCCCTTCGAGATGGGCGTCGAGACGGTGCACGCGTTGGCCGAGCTGCGCAGCGCCATCGAGCACGAGCGCGAGCACGCGGCCGCGCCCGAGCGTGTGGCCATGCTCGCCTCGGTCGAGGCGCTGGCGCGCAACCTGGCCCAGCTCGACAGCCAGCTCACGGGCGCGAGCCAGGCCTCGGCCCAGGCGGGGCGCACGGAGATGGGCCTGTTCGACCGTTCGCCGCGCTCTTGGGGCGATGCGTGGGAACGCGTGCGGCGGCAACTCTCGCCGCGCTCGGCCTTGTTCCGCCATGCGCTTCGGCTCGCGGTCGCGCTGGGCGTGGGCTATGGCGTGATGCGGCTCATCCATCCGGTGCAGGGCTACTGGATCCTGCTGACCACCTTGTTCGTGTGCCAGCAGACCTATGGCGAGACCATCTCGCGCATGGGCCAGCGGGTGGCCGGCACCGCGCTGGGCGTGGTGGCGGCCTGGGCGCTGCTGGCGTTGTTTCCGCAACCGCTGGTGCAGGCGGTGCTCGCCGTCGCGGCGGGCATGCTCTTCTTTGCCACGCGCGCCACCCGCTACCTGTTGGCGACGGCCTTGATGACGGTGCTGGTGTTCATGTGCTTCAACCAGGTGGGCGACGGCGGCTTGTTGCTGCTGCCGCGGCTGGTCGACACCGCCATCGGCAGCGTCATCGCCGGGCTGGCGGTGCTGCTGGTGCTGCCGCATTGGCAGGCGCGACGCATCAACGAACTCGCGGCGACCGCCATGCGCATGCATGCGGGCTACCTGCGGCACATCGCCGGACAATATGTCCACGGCCCGCGCGACGACCTCGACTACCGGCTGGCGCGGCGCAACGACCACAACGCGGATGCGGCGTTCTCCACGGCCGTGGCCGACATGTTCCGCGAGCCGGGTTTCGTGCGGCCGCGCGCGGGCGTCGCGCTGCGACTGCTGATCCGTTCGCACACACTGCTGAGCTACCTTTCAGCGCTGGGGGCGCATCGCGTCGTGCTGGCCGACGCGGCGCGCGCCGGGGAGTTGCGCGACGCGGCCGAAAGTGCGGCGGCCGCCCTCGATGCGCTGGCCGCCGGGCTCGCCGCCGGCGCCGTGGACGCCCAGCACGAGTCGGCGGCGGAGCTTGCCGCGCGCGCGGCGCTCGCGGCGGTGCAGGGACCGGGCGGCGAGGGCGAGCCGGCGGCGCGGCTGTTTCGCACCGAGCTGTCCCTCATCTGGCTGCAGATCGACGGCTTGCGCCGCCATGCGCGCGAATGGTTGCAGGCGGAGTCGGCACAGGCCGCCTGAGCGACTTGCCTGAAGATGTGCGTAAACGCACTTCCAGCCGCGCGGCGCGGCGCTAGCCTTGGAGGCTTCGCAACCGCTGCCCCAAGGAACCGCATGAACGCCCGCACGATTTCCGCCCCATCCGCCTCCGTCGCCACGGGTTCGAGGCTCGGCCTGGTGTCCGATGACACGGCGGCCCGCCTGGAAGACGCCGGCAAGCTGATGCTGCGCGTCGTGGTCGGTGTCCTGATGCTGCTGCACGGCATCGACAAGCTCTCCACCGGCCCCGGCTTCATCGTGGGCATGCTGTCGAAGGCCGGCCTGCCAGGGGGCATCGCCTACCTCGTCTACATCGGCGAAGTGCTCGCGCCGCTGCTCATGATCGCCGGCGTGTGGGCGCGTGCCGCCGCGGCGGTGGCCGCCTTCAACATGCTGGTGGCCTTCGCCCTGGTTCACATGGGCAGCCTCTTCGCGCTGACGAAGCAGGGCGGCTGGGCGCTGGAGCTGCAGGGCCTGTACCTGTTCGGCGCGCTCGCGGTGGCACTGCTGGGCGCCGGCCGCCTGAGCATCGGCGGCAAGCGCGGCCGCTTCAACTGAGCGGACCGGCTCAGGCGCCGTCGCGCGCCCGCGCGACCTTGTCGGCGAGCCGTCGCACGTCGGCGATGACGAGGGCCTTGCCCTCCTTCACGAGCAGGCCGTCGCGCACCAATTGATTGAGCTCGCGCGTGACTTGCTCGCGGTTGGTGCTGATGCGTCCGGCCAGCGCCGCATGCAGGGGCGCCGGCACCAGCCGCGCCTGGTTGCCGGCCACGCCGGCGGCATGCGCCAGATCCAGCAGTTCGACATGCAGCCGATGCTGCACGCCGAGGGTGCTGAGGTCGATGACGCGCTCCGACAGCAGCCGCACCAGCGAGGCGAGCCGCCGCATCACGCGCTCGGCCACCTCCGGCTCGGCGCGCAGCAGGGCGCGGAAGGCTTCGCGTTCCAGGCTGGCGACCACGCTGGGTTCCAGCGTCACCACGTCGGCCGAGCGCGGCAGGCCGTCGATGGCGGCGATGTCGCCGAAATACTCGTTCGCGCCGCAGTCCCGGAAGGTCACCTGCCGCCCGCTTGCCGCATACGTCGTCACCCGCACCCGGCCGGAGAGCAGCAAGCAGACCTCGCCCCGGTCGTCGGCGCGCGCCATCACCTGCTGGCCGGCCTGCAGGGTCAGCCAGAGACATTGGTGCGCAAGCTGCTCCAGGCGATGGGTGGAGAGCCCTTCGAGCAGGGGGAACCTGCGCAGGGCGAGGCTGGATCGCGGTAGGGGTTCGTTCATTCGGGAAAGCGCACGGCGCGCGCATTATGCTCGGGTGCCCCTTCGAGCCCACTGCATGGACCCGCGTTCCCGACCCAGCCTGCCTTCACGCCGAAACCTGCGCTGGGTCAGCGGCGTGGCCTTGTGGATCTACGCGGCCATGCACCTGTCCAACCATGCGCTGGGCCTGGTCTCGATCTCGGCCGCTGAAGCGGTGCTCACCGTGCTGCGCGGCTTCTGGCACAGCCTGCCGGGCACGGTGCTGCTCTATGGCGCCGCCACCATCCACGTCACGCTGGCCCTTGGCGCGCTGTGAGAGCGGCGCAGCCTGCGCATGCCCTTCATCGAGGCCTTGCGTTTGCTGCTGGGGTTCTCGCTGCCCTTGCTGCTGGCCGCGCACCTCACGGCGATGCGCTGGGGCTACGAGGCATTCGGGGTCGAAGGCTCGTATGCCCGCACGGTGAGCGCGCTGTGGAGCGTGCAGGGCGCGGGCTTTCAGCTGGCGATGATGGTCGCGGCCTGGACGCACGGCTGCCTCGGGCTGCATCTGGCGCTGCGCGCGCGGGCCGGGTACAGGCGCTTCTTCCATCTCTGCTTCGCGCTGGCGGTGCTGTTGCCGGTGCTCGCCGCGGCCGGCTTCGTCTCGATGGGGCGCGAACTGCAGTGGACCGGCATGCGCGCCAGCCAGTTGCCGACGCCCGCACAAGCCGCGGCGATCGATGCGGCGGGCTCGGGCTTCATGCGTTTCTATGCTTGCGCGCTGCTGCTCCTGCTGGTGGCGTTGCAGGTCCGCAGTTGGTGGTCGCGGCGCCCGGGCAAGGCCTGGATCACGCTTCGCTATCCGGAGCGGGAGCTGCGGGTGCCGCCGGGTTGGACGGTGCTCGAGGCCAGCCGCGCGAACGGGCTGCCGCATCTGTCGGTGTGCGGCGGGCGCGCGCGTTGCTCGACCTGCCGGGTGCGTGTGACCGGGCCAGCAGCGCATGCGGGGGAGCCCGGCCGCGACGAGCTTCGCACCTTGGCGCGGGTGCATGCCCCCGCCGATGTGCGCCTGGCCTGCCAGTTGCGCCCGCGCGGCGACCTGGGCATCGCGCCACTCTTCGCGCCCCTGCCGCGCCAGCACGATGCGTTGCCGGTCGGGCGTTTCGGCCGCGAGCGGGATGTCGCGATCCTCTTCGTCGACCTGCGGCGCTGGTCGGGGCTGTCGGAGCAGCAATGGCCGGCCGACCTGGTCTATGTGCTGGACCGGTATTTCGCCACTGTCGGCGAAGCCGTGCGCGAGAGCGGCGGGATGCCCAACCAGTTCATCGGCGACAGCGTGATGGCGATCTTCGGCCTGAAGACCGATCTACCCACAGCCTGCCGCCAGGCCTTGCGGGCGGCCGAACTGATCGGGCGGCGGATGGACGAATGGAGCACCGGCTTCGAGATGCAGTTCGGCCATCGCCTGGATTTCGGCATGGGGCTGCACGCGGGCCGCACGGCGATCGGCGAGGTGGGCTACCTGGAGACCACCACCTTCACGGCCGTCGGCGAAGTGGTGAACACGGCCAGCAGGCTGCAGGATCATTCGAAGGCGGCCGCGTCACGGCTGGTCGTCTCGCTCTTCGCGGCGACGCAGGCCGGCGTCGCCGAAAGCCTGGGCGCGGTGGAGTTGCTGGCCGTGCGCGGGCGCTCGGAGCCACTGCCGGTGCTGTGCGTGCCGGCGCCCGCCTTGTAGCGCACTGTATCTGGCGGCCTGGAACTTACGTGCATATTCAATTCGGGCCGCGGAGGACACACCGGAGATACACCGCCGGGGCCTAATTTCTCCATCGCAAAAGCAATGGAGAAATCAATGTCCGAAGAGATCAATCGCCAACGCCGCCGCTTCTTCGGCGCCGCCGCGGCAACCCTCACCGCCGCGCAGTTCGGCGTCGCGGGCGCGGCGGAAGTGCAGACAGCCAATGCCAGGCCGGCGGGCAAGGCGGGAGGCAACATCTCTTTCCCCTCGCTGAAGCAGGTCGACGCCGGCCTGCTCGACATCGGCTATGCCGAGGCCGGCCCGGCCGATGGCCCGGTGGCCATCCTGCTGCATGGCTGGCCCTACGACATCCACAGCTTCGTCGACGTCGCACCGCTGCTGGCGGCGGCGGGGTACCGGGTGATCGTGCCGCACCTGCGCGGCCATGGCAGCACGCGCTTCCTGTCGGGCAGCACCTTCCGCAATGCGCAGCAATCGGCCGTGGCGCTCGACATCATCGCGCTCATGGATGCGCTCAAGATCCGGCAGGCCAGCATCGCCGGCTTTGACTGGGGTGCGCGCACGGCCTGCATCATGGCGGCGCTGTGGCCGCAGCGTTGCAAGTCGCTGGTGTCCGTCAGCGGCTACCTGATGACCAATGTCGAGGCCGGCAAGCGGCCGCTGCCGCCGAAGGCCGAGCACGACTGGTGGTACCAGTACTACTTCGCGACCGAGCGCGGCGAAGCGGGCTATACCGAGTACCGGCGCGATTTCGCGAAGCTCATCTGGGAGAGCGCCTCGCCGAAGTGGAAGTTCGATGCCGCGACTTTCGAGCGCAGCGCCGCGTCCTTCGACAACCCGGACTACATCGCCATCGTGATCCACAACTACCGCTGGCGCCTGGCGCTGGCGGCGGGCGAGCCGCGGTACGACGAACTGGAGAAGCGCCTGGCCGTGGCGCCTGTGATCGACGTGCCGACCATCACGCTCGAAGGCGATGCCAATGGCGCACCCTTCCTCGATCCCTCGAAGTACCGCGACAAGTTCTCGGGCAAGTATGCGCATCGCACACTCACGGGCGGCATCGGCCACAACCTGCCGCAGGAGGCGCCCGAGGCCTTCGCGCAGGCGGTGATCGACGCGGACCGGCTCTGAAAGGCGCTTCGGCGCTTGCTAGCCTGCGTCCTTCAACGCCTTCTTGGCCTTGTCGGCCGAGCTCTTGGACCTGTTCTTGTGGTAGCCCGACTTGACGTTGTTGACCGCCTTGCCGACCGGCCCGCTCTTGCGGGCCTCGTTGTCCGCGCGCTTCTCGTCGATCTTGTGCTTCGCCGCGTCGGTGGCCTCCGACGCGGCCTTGCCCACCTGGGCGCCGGCGGTCAGGACGGTGAGGGAGGCGGCGAGCGCGAACAGGATCTTCTTCATCGGGTACTCCGGAATGTATTGAGCAAGCTGGATGCTTGCACCACCTTCGGAAATCCCGTGTCAGCCGTGGCCGCGCCTGGCTTCGCCTGGCGGCCGATAAATCGTGTCAGCCCTCGGGAAAGGCGCGCGAGCCGCCGGCAAGGCGCCCGAGCGTGGCAAGCGCCTGTTCGGCCCGCTCGTCCCACGCGTGCCCGTAGTTGAGTCGAAGGCAATTCGTGAACGCTCGCGTCGCCGAGAAGATCGGCCCCGGCGCCACGCTGATGCCCTGCGCCAGCGCCTGGCGATGAATGGCCAGCGCGTCCGTTCCCTCCGGCAGCTCCACCCACAGGAAGTACCCGCCCTCCGGCCGCGTCGCCCGCGTGCCGGCCGGGAAGTGGTGGCCGACAGCCTGCGCGAAGACGGCCTGCTGGTCCGCCAGCGTGCGCCGCAGCTTGCGCAAGTGCTTGTCGAAGCCGCCGCGCTCCAGGTAGGTCGCGAGCGCGAGCTGCGAGGGTGCCGAAGTGCTCAGCGTGGTCGTGAGCTTCTGCCGCGCCACCGCCCGCGCGAAGCGCCCCGGCGCCGCCCAGCCGATGCGGTAGCCGGGCGCGAGGCACTTCGAGAAGGATGAGCAATGCAGCACCAGCCCTTGCGTGTCGAAGGCCTTGGCGGGTGCGGGGCGCTTGTCGCCGAAGTACAGCTCGGCGTAGACGTCGTCCTCGATCAGCGGCAACTCGTGGCGCGCGAGCAGTTCGACCAGCGCCTTCTTCTTGGCCTCGGGCATGAGGCTGCCGAGCGGATTCTGGAAGCTGGTCATCAGCCAGCAGGCCTTGGGCCGGTGGCGCGCGATGGCCTGTTCGAGCGCGCCGAGGTCGATGCCTTCGCGCGCATGCGTCGGCACCTCGATGGCCTGCACGCCGATGCGTTCGAGCGCCTGCAAGGCCGCGTAGAAGGTCGGCGACTCGACGATGACCGAATCGCCCGCGCGCGTGACCGCCGCGAGGCAGAGCGTGAGCGCTTCGAGCGCGCCGTTGGTGATGACGATCTCGTCGGTGTGGATGTTCATGCCGTCGGCCAGGTAGCGCAGCGCGATCTGGCGTCGCAGGTCGGCGTTGCCGGGCGTGAGGTCGTCCACCGTGCTCCATGGGTCGAGCGACTGCGCGCTGGCGGCCATGGCCTGGCCAAGCCGCGCAAGGGGGAAGAGCAGGGGGCTCGGGAACGCGGAACCGAAGGGCACGACGGCGCGCGTGCGGCTGGATTCGAGGATCTCGAACACGTGTTCGCTCACGTCCAGCGCGATCGATTCGCCCTCGGGCTGCGAGGTCCGGTCGGATTCCGGCGGCGCATGGCGCCCGGCCGCCGAAACGTAGTAGCCCGAGCGTTCGCGCGCGCGGATGAGGCCGCGCGCTTCGAGCAGATAGTAGGCCTGGAACACGGTCGACGCGCTCACGCCGCGGCTCTCGCCCGTGTGCCGCACCGAGGGCAGGCGGTCGCCCGGGCGCAGCACGCCCTGGCGGATGGAGTCCTCGATGTCGGCGGCGAGCGCCTCGTAGCGTTTCAACTGCGGCATGGAGCCGCGATTCTGCTTGAGCGCGCCGCGGCCTCGGTCCGCCCCGTCGCACTGGTTGGGGTTCTCAGGTCCCGACCACCCCGCCGTCGTTCTTCGTGATCACCACCGTCGCCGAGCGCGGCCGCCCCGCGCCGTCCGGCCACTTCGACACGGCCAGCGGCCGGTCCGGATCGCTGCGCTCGTTCGCCGGCTCGCCCGGATGCTGCACGTTGATGAACAGCGTCTTCAGGTCCGGCGTGGCCGTGAGGCCCGTGATCTCGCAGCCAGCCGGCCCGACGAGGAAGCGGCGGATCTCGCCTTTCGTGGGGTCGCAGGCCAGCATCTGGTTGTTCGGCAGGTTGCTGTAGTCGCCCTTTCCGAGCGTGGAGGTCGACACGTCGGTCTCGATCCACAGCACGCCGCGCGCATCCACCATCAGCCCGTCAGGGCTGCCGAAGGTGTCGCCCTTGATGTTGCCTTGCGCTTCCCAGCGGCCCTGCTTCGGGTCGCCCGCGAGCACGAGGTGGTTCCACGCGAACCTGGTGGCGTCGAGATCACCGCTTTCCTTCCAGCGGATGATCTGTCCCATCGTGTTGTTCGCGCGCGGGTTGGCCGCGTCCATGAAAGGCTGGCCCGCGGCGCCGCGGTTGCTGTTGTTGGTGAGCGTGCAATAGACCTCCTTGGTGATCGGGTCCACGGTGGTCCATTCGGGGCGGTCCATCTTGGTGGCGCCCAGCGCGTCGCTGGCCTGGCGCGCCTTGATCAGCACGTCACCCTGGCTCGCGAAGCCCTTGTCCGCGGTGAGCGGGCCGGTGCCTTGCGTCAGCGGCATCCATTCGCCGGTGCCGTCGACGTCGAAGCGCCCGACGTAGAGCGTGCCGTGGTCCAGCAGCTCGCGGTTGGCGGCGAAGCCGCCGGGGCGCACCTTGTCGCGGCTCACGAACTTGTAGATGTATTCGAAGCGCGAGTCCTCGCCCATGTAGACCACGGCGCGGCCATCGGCGGTGAGCGCGGTGGCCGCGCCTTCGTGCGCGGCGCGGCCAAGGGCGCTGCGCTTGAGGGGCGTGGCGGTGGGGTCCATGGGGTCGATCTCGACCACCCAGCCGTAGCGGTTGGATTCGTTCGGGTGTTTCGCGGCGTTGAAGCGCTCCTCGTGCTCGTGCCAGCGGTACTTGGCGCCGTTGCCCTTGCGGATGCCCCAGCGCGCATGGTGCGCGTCGGGCTTCTCGACGCCCTCGAAGTAGTCCGCGAAGTTCTCCTCGCAGGTGAGGTACGTGCCCCAGGGCGTGTGGCCGTTGGAGCAGTTGTTGAAGGTGCCGAGGATGCGCGTGCCGCTCGGGTCGGCCGCGGTCTTCAGCATGGCGTGGCCGGCGGCGGGGCCGGTGATCGTCATGGGCGTGAGCGCGGTGACACGGCGCGCGTAGGTCGAGGGCAGCACCTGCTTCCAGGTGTTGCCTTCGCGCTGGATCTCGATGACCGAGACGCCGTGCGCGTTCATGGACTTGCGGACTTTCTCCGGCGTCCAGGTCTTCATGCCGTCGGCGTGCAGCAGGCCGTCGTCCACGTACTCGTGGTTCATGACGAGCACGCCGCGCGTCGACGAGCCTTCGAGCGGGAAGAAGGCCATGCCGTCGTGGTGCATGCCCGCTTGCAAGGCCTGGTCGTCGGCGCTGTTGGAGCCGTCGGTGCGGAAGGCCGGCATCCGGCCGGCGACGCCCACCGGATCGCCCCAGCGATAGAGCACCTGCGCGCTGTAGCCCTCGGGCACGGCGACGGTGTCGATGGCGGCCATCGGCACGCTCTTGAAGCCGATGCCGCGGCCCATCGAGGCCACGTTGCCGCCGCCGGTGGTGGCGCAGCCGGCGAGCGCGCCTGCGGCCAGCGAGCCGGCCGCGAGCGGCGCGAACAGGGCGCTGACGCCGGCGGCGAGTCCGCCGCGCACGAAGATCCGCCGTGCCGGATCGGACACGTCATGAATGCTCAAGTTCGCACTTCGGTTGGAGTGCTCCATGCTTTCGAAATCCTTGGCCATCTCTCTTACTCCTCGGGGGTGTTGTTATAGGACGGCACCGATGCTGCTTGAGCCGGATGAAGAAGCGGTGACACGGTGTTTTCGGGCGGCTTTGCAAGGTGGCTGCGGCAGAATGACCGGATGAAGAAATCCACGATCGAAGCAAGCCTGCTCCTCGTCGACGACGACCCAGCCATCATCCAGGTGCTGGCCCGGATACTTTCGGACTACTCGACGGTTCGCTTCGCCACCACCGGCGCCGACGCGCTGGCGCTCAGCCGCGAGGCGAGGCCCGACCTGATCCTGCTCGACGCGCAGATGGGCGACATGAGCGGCCTGCAGGTCTGCGAGGCGTTGAAGGCCGACCCGGCGCTGGCCGACATCCCGGTGATCTTCGTGAGCAGCCACCAGGAGTCGGAACTGGAGGTCGCGGTGCTCGAGATGGGCGCGGTGGATTTCATCCGCAAGCCCTTCAATGCGTCGCAAGTGACGGCCCGTGTGAACACGCAGCTCAAGCTGAAGAAGTTGTCTGACGACCTGCGCCTGCTGTCGCGCGTCGACGGCCCGACCGGCCTCGCGAACGACCGCGCCTTTGCCGAGACCTTGCGCCGCGAGGCGCTGCGGGCGGCCGAGGTCGACACCGACATCTCGCTGGTCATCATGGAGATCGACTACTTCGATTCCTTTGCGGCGCTCTACGACCGGAAGGCGACGGATGCGTGCCTGGCCTCCGTGGCGGAGGCGCTGCGCCGCACGCTGCGCCGCCCGGGCGACTTCGCCGCGCGGCTGGAGCGCGACCGCTTCGCCTTGATCCTGCCCGGCACGCCGCCGGATGGCGGCCTGGCCGCGGCCAACCGCCTGCTGGGCGCGGTCGAGGCGCTCGACATCGGCCACCAGGGCTCGCCGGTCTCGCGCCACCTGACTTGCAGCGTGGGCGTGGCCTGCCTGGAAGACGGCGCCGGAATGACCGAGGGGCGCTACGAGGCGCTGGAGCGCGCCGCGCTGGCGGCGCTGGACAAGGCACGGCAGGGCGGCCGGGCGCAGACGCAGTTGCTGCCCGTGGAGCCTGCCGGCGCGGCCGGCGCGGCGGGCGCGGACCCGGCCTGAAGGTGGCCTCGGGCGGGCACCTGCAGTCCCTGCGCGCGCTGGCCTGGCTCGGGGCGGGGCTGTGTGCCGCGGTCGCCGCCTCGCTCTGGCAGGCTCGGGCGAACGAGGATCTCGCGACGGAGCGCTTCAATGCCGTCGCCCGGCGCGCAGTCGAGCAGGTGGCGCAGCGCATGCGCTCCTACGAATCGGGCATGCGCGGCGCACGCGGCGCGGTGCTCGCGGCGGGTGGCGAGATCGGGCTGACGCGGCGGGATTTCGCGCAGTACAGCGCCTCGCGCGACATCGAGCACGAGTATCCGGGCGCGCGCGGCTTCGGCTTCATCCGCCGCGTGCCGCTGGACCAGGAGGCAGCCTTCATCGCGGCCGCTCGGCTGGACGGGTGGCCGGACTTCCGCATCCGCCAGCTCGGCGAGAACCTGGGCGAGCGCTACGTGATCCAGTACCTGGAGCCCTCGGAGCCCGGCAATCCCGCGATCGGCCTCGACATCGCCTCCGAGCCCAGCCGCCGCGCCGCCGCCGAGCGCGCGATGCTGACCGGCGAAGCCACGCTGACGGCACCGATCACGCTGGTGCAGGCCGGCATCGGACGGCGCTCCTTCCTGCTGCTGCTGCCGGTCTACCAGGCCGACGCGCAACTCAACCGGCCGCGGCAACGGCCGCGGACTCCCACGCCGCCGCGTCTCGCGCGCGAAGAGACGATGGGCTGGATCTATTCGCCGCTCGTCATCGACGAGGTGCTGAAGGGCCTGGACCTGGAGGGCGGCCAATTCTCCCTGGCGCTGACCGATGCCAGCGTCGCCGGCAAGCCCGATCGCTTCTTCGTCTCGCCGGGCGGCGTCGCGGCGGGCGAGGGTGCGCACCAGGCCACCTTGCCGCTGCAGCTCTACGGCCGCAGCTGGCGGGTGGAGGTCACGGCGCAGCCGCTCTTCACCCGGCAGCTCAACCTGCGCAGCCCGTGGAGCGTGCTGGTGCCGGGCGCGACGCTGGCGCTGCTGCTCGCGCTGCTGTCGTACGTGCAGGACACCACGCGCCGCCGCAACGCGCAGGCGGACGAGGAGCGCTCCCGCCTGGCGGCCATCGTCACCAGTTCCAACGATGCCGTGGTCGGACGCCTGGTGGACGGGACCATCACCGACTGGAACGACGCTGCCGCCAAGATCTTCGGCTTCACGGCGGCCGAGGCCGTCGGGCAGCCACTGCAGTCGCTGCTGGTGGCGCCGCCGCAGCTGCGCGAGGAGGAGGAACTGATCCGCCAGATCGCGCTGGGCAACGCGGTGCCGGCCTTCGAGACCTTCAGGCGGCACCGCGACGGCACGCTGGTGCCGGTGTCGATCGCGGCGGCGCCGATCCGTGGGGCGGACGGCCGCGTGACCGGCGCGGCGCAGACCATGCGCGACGTCACGCACGAGCGCGCGGCGAAGGCGCGCATCCTCGAGCTCAATGCCACGCTGGAGCGGCAGGTGAACGAGCGCGGCGAGCAGCTGCTGGCGCTGACGACGCGCGAGCGGGCCATCCTCGAAGGCGCGGCCAGCGCGATCATCGCGACGGACGTGCAGGGCGTCGTGACGCTGTTCAACCCGGCCGCAGAAGCCCTGCTGGGCTACAAGGCCGAGGAGGTGGTGGATCGGCTGGAGATGAACCGCTTCCACGACGTGTTCGAGGTCCACAGCCGCGCGTTGGCGCTCACGACCGAGCTGGGACGGCCGCTGGAGGTGGGCGAGATCTTCACGCCCGCGCCCGGCACCGGCCGCGCCCGGCCACGCGAGTGGACCTACGTGCGCAAGGACGGCAGCCGGGTCGCGGTGCACCTGAACGTGAGCCCGCTGCGTGCGGCCGACGGCACGGTGCTCGGCTTCATCGCCATCGCGACCGACCTGACGGAGCGCAAGCAGGCCGAGGAGCGGATGCGAAACAACGAGCGCTTCATGCGCATCGTGACCGACAACATTCCCGGCGTCGTGGCCTATTGGACGCCGGACATGCGCTGCACCTTCGCCAACAGCGCCTATGAGCGCTGGATCGGCCGTACGCCGGAGCAGATGATCGGCATCACCCAGAAGGAGGTGCTCGGGCCGATGCAGTTCCTGGCCAACGAGCCCTACATCCGCGCGGCGCTGGCCGGGCACGAGCAGCGCATCGCGCGCAGCAGGACCATCGTCGACGGCAGGGTCGTGCACTACTGGCTGCACTACATTCCCGACCGGGACGAGCAGGGCGTGGTGAAGGGCTTCATCTCGGTGGCGGTGGACGTCACCGACATGAAGCAGGCGCAGGACCAGCTGGAGACGCTCAACCTCACGCTCAATGAGCGCAGCGCGCAGGCGGAGTCCGCGAGCAAGGCCAAGAGCGAGTTTCTCGCCAACATGAGCCACGAGATCCGCTCGCCGCTCAACGCCATCATGGGGCTGGCCTACCTGCTGCGCCAGACGCCGCTGGATGCCGGGCAGCGCGCCTTCGTGGAGAAGATCGACAGTGCCGGGAACGCGCTGCTGGGCGTCATCAACGACATCCTGGACATCTCCAAGATCGAGGCCGGCGGCATGGTGCTGGACGAGGCGCCGTTCGAGCTGCCCGAGCTGCTGGAGGAAGTCATCGCCCTCATGGCGGTCAACGCCGGGCTCAAGGACATCCCGTTGCTCCTGGAGGCGGACGAAGACCTGCCGCCGCGGCTCGTCGGCGACGTGACGCGCATCCGCCAGATCCTGGTCAACCTGCTGAGCAACGCCATCAAGTTCACCGCCGAGGGCTCGGTGCGGCTGGAAGCGCGAGCGCTTGAGCGTGCGGGCAGCCGCCTGCGGCTGCGGCTGGCCGTGGTCGACACCGGCATCGGCATCGCCCCGGAAGTGCTGGGGCGGCTTTTCACGCCTTTCACGCAGGCCGACACCTCCACCACGCGGCGCTTCGGCGGAACGGGGCTGGGCTTGTCGATCGTGAAGCAGCTCGCGGAGCTGATGGGCGGCGAGTTCGGGGTGGAGAGCCAGCCGGGCGAGGGCAGCGAGTTCTGGGTGATCCTGCCGCTGGATATCGCGAACGAGGAGGCTTTCGCGCCGATGCCGGACACGGTGCCCGGCGCGCTGCTGCCCGTCGGAGAGGGCGCGCTCGCCGAGCGGCGGCTGTCGGGCATGCGCGTGCTGGTGGTGGACGACAGTCCGGTGAATCTGGAGGTCTGCCGCCACATCCTGGAGCGCGAGGGCGCGCAGGTGGCGACGGCGCAGGACGGGCGCGAGGCGGTCGAGCTCCTGCGCAAGGCGCGCGCGAACGTCGACATCGTGCTGATGGACGTGCATATGCCGGTGCTGGACGGGCACGAGGCCACGCGCGTGATCCGTGGCGAACTGGGCCTTGCGCTGCCGGTGGTCGCGTTGACCGCGAGCGCGCTGGTGGCCGAGCGCGAGCGTGCGCTGGCGGCCGGGATGAACGACTTCATCACCAAGCCCTTCGATGCGGAAGCGCTGATCCGCAGCGTGAGGCGCAATGTCGAGCGGGTGCAGGGCCGGCTGGTTGCGCCGGTCCATGAGCGGGCGCCGTCCACCGCGCAGTTGCTGGGGGGCTGGCCCATGATCGACGGCGTGGATGCGGCGGACGCCTTCCAGCGCCTGGGCGGCGACGCCGCGCTGCTGCTGGGCGTGCTGCGGCGGTTGCTGGCGGAGTTCGGCGACCTCGCGGAGCCAGACGGCCTCGTCGAGGACGAGCGCGCGCTCGCGGCCCGGCTGCACAAGCTGCAAGGAAGCGCGGGTGTGATCGGCGTGGTGGACGTGCGCTTGCATGCGCTGGAGGCCGAAGCGGCCCTGAAGGCGGGCGAGGCGGCCCGCGCCGGCCAGGCACTCGCGGCCCTGGGTGCCGCGCTGCGCCGCCTGCGGGCGGCGGCGCAACCCTTCTTCGACGCGGCGGATGCAGTGGCACTGCCCGCCAGCGCGGAACGCGTGCCGGTCGATCCCGGGCAACTTGCGCTGCTCGCCGATGCCTTGCGCCGGCAGAGCATGGATGCGCTGTCCGTCTTCGACGATCTCGGCCTGCCGCTGCGCGGCGCATTGGGCAGGGAGCGCTTCGCGGCGCTCGACGAGGCCATGCAGGGCCTGCGGTTCAAGCGTGCGCTGGAGATCCTTCAGGAGATTCCCGCCACCCCGTGACAGGGTTCAGGCACGTGCCTCGAACATCCAGTCCTATACTGGAACGGGGCTGCAGCGGCCCGCGGACGCATCGTCCTGGGGCGTGGCCTCCATGCGCAGCAATGCGAACGTGTGGAAGGGATGCGCCGTGAACCACCTGACCCGCAACGACTACGCCGCCGCCTTGCGCCTGCTGGCGCGGCTGGAAGCCTCATCAGGCGACCCGGAGGCCTTCGCGCAGGCCTCGCTGGCGGAGGTCAACGGCTTCGTGGCTTCGGAGTTCGCGACGCTCTCGGCATGCGACCTGGTCACGGGGCACCGCGCGGCGTTCTCCGCCGACGACAACCGGCGCATGGGACTCGCGCATGCGGTCGCGGTGCCGCTGCTGGTGGACGGGGGCACGCTGGTGAGCCTCGTGGTCCACCGGCGCGGCCTGGGCTTCAGCGAGCGCGACCGGGAGCGGCTGGAACTGCTGCGGCCGCACCTGGCCTTCCTCTACCGGCAGGCGTGCGCGAACGCGGGTCGCCTGTTTCCGGCGCCGCGCGCGCTGGTGCCGGCGCAGCCCGATCCGCTGCCCGAGGGCCTGACGCTGCGCGAGGGCGAGGTGATGCGCTGGCTCGCCTGCGGCAAGACGGATGCCGAGATCGCCGCGCTGCTGGCGATCAGCCCGCGCACGGTGCACAAGCACCTGGAGCACATCTACGTGAAGCTGGGTGTGGAGACGCGCACCGCGGCAGTGATGCGCTCGCTTGCCATGCGCCGGCTCGACGGGCGCACCGGCGCGGGCGGCATCAGCCACGTCTGCGGCGCCGCGCACGAATCAGCAGCGCATATGCAGCCAGGTTGAGCAAGGCGACGAACACGCCCAGGCCGACCTGCAGGCCGCGCGTGAGCCCCTCCGGGTAGATCAGGCCCAGGAGATAGTGCTCGACGAAGCCGCCGCTGTAGCCTGCCTGGCCGGCGGCCCGGCGCAGGGCGTTCTCCATGGGGGTGAGCGGGCAGACCCACCCGGCCCACGCCACCCAGGCCGCCCACGCGACCGCCGGCAGGTGCAGCCAGGCCAGGCGCGGCCAGCGCCAGACCATGGCGCCGCCCAGCAGGACGAAGAGGATGAAGAGGCCGTGCGCCAGGAGCACGGCGTCGGCCATGACGCGGTGGGTCATCGAAGAGATTGAAAGAACCAGGCCAAGGGTCAAACCTATAATCGAAAGTCAAGCAAATCAAGCAGTTAGGTGGGTTCGATGCAGGGTCTGCCCGAGCCGGCCGCCTCTGCAGAAGCCAATCCAAGATGAGCCAGCCCACCTTCACCGTTGCCGACATCCGCAAGACCTTCCTCGATTTCTTCGCGGCCAAGGGCCACACCGTCGTGCCGTCGAGTTCCCTCGTGCCGGCCAACGACCCGACCCTGATGTTCACCAACTCGGGCATGGTGCAGTTCAAGGACGTG